>CALXET010000019.1 GCA_944387405.1 uncultured Clostridia bacterium | reverse complement strand
AAAAAAAGAAGCCTCGCACCGGTATGAGCCAGTGCGAGGGGACGATGTCCTTCGGGGGTTATCCCTTAGAAATCGCTCTTGTCTTCAACGAAAAGGGGCTTCAGAGCCTCTCGGCACTTGATAGCTGCCTCTTCGTTCCGGAAGTCGATCTGAATCCTGCGGAGCGCACACTCTTCGTACGGAATCTTCTTCTTCCGATCCTGAATGCGAAGCCCCATCATGAGACGAATCGTGTCTTTGCTCGGGGCATAATCTGCCACCTTAAGCATCACAGGCATCGTTTCCTCTGCCTTAATGATTCCTATTACCCGAAAAACTGTTTTCTTTGCCATGTTAATCGTCCTTTCTGTTTTTATTGTTCAGCGGTATTGCTGAAACTATAGTAATTATAACATTTTTTTGCAAAAAAATCAAAAAAATGAATATTCTTACTTGAATATAGAATAAAAACATGATAAAATACCAAATAATATATTTGTGAAAGATAATGATAAGGACAAGATAAATACTAAAAAGTCTAATAAGAGAGCTGGAGGTAGCTGAAAGTCCAGTAGTACAAGTATAGTATTTATTATCACCTTTAAATTGCTTTAGTGAAAAAAAATAGTAAAGATTATTTCTAAGTAATTAAAGACGAGTGATTCTATGTTACAGGATTTAGAGTGAATAATAATTAATCTTAATATAATATAATTAAATTTTTATTTGTTTTTTAGTTATTAGATTGATATTATTAATTTAGGTGGTACCACGAGCTATTCGTCCTATGATGAATAGCTCTTTTTGTTTTTAGTCATATTCTTTTTTTAAAATCTTAAAGTAGGAAGTGATGAAAATGGAGGAGATACTGGCTAGGCTTAAAGAGTTAAATATTAAATACGAGATTAAAAATCATATTCCAGTATATACAATTGAAGAAATGGACAGACTTGGAAAAGATTTTTTTAATGGAGCATGTATTTGTAAGAATTTATTTTTAAGAGATCAAAAAGGAAAAAGACATTTCTTATATGTTTTAAGAGAAGATAAAATAGCAAATTTATCGGAACTTCCTGATAAAATTGGATCAACAAGATTAAGTTTTGCATCAGAAGAAAGATTAAAAAAGTATTTAAATGTAGAAAAAGGTGCAGTAACACCACTTGCTGTTTTATTTGATAGAGAAAAAGCAGTTGAAGTTATAATTGATAAAGATTTATTAAAAGAAGATATCTTAGGAGTACATCCTGGAGAAAATACATCAACAGTATTAATTAAGTCTCAAGATTTAATTAAATATATTGAAGCAAACAAAAATAAAATAATATACATATAATAAAATTTAGGAGGGAAAAATATGTCAGAAGAAAAAGTAGACTATGGTAAAACATTAAATTTACCAAAAACAGATTTTCAAATGAGAGCTAGCTTACCAGAAAAAGAGCCAAAAATATTAAATGAAGTATTTGAAAATGATTTGTATGAAAAAATGTTAAAGAAAAATGAAGGAAATACTCCATTTGTATTACATGATGGACCACCATATGCAAATGGCGAAATACACATAGGACATGCTTTAAATAAAGTATTAAAAGATACAATAGTAAGATACAAAAACTTAAAAGGATTTTATACACCATATATCCCGGGATATGATACACATGGTATGCCAACAGAAAAGAAGGCTATACAGGCTTTAGGATTAAATAGAGATGAAATTCCAGTAAATGAATTTAGAGATACATGTAAAAAGTTTACTATGGAATATAAAGATAAACAAACAGAAGGATTTAAAAGACTTGGAGTTCTTGGAGATTGGAAACATCCATATATAACATATCAACCTGAAATGGAAGCAAGACAAATAAATGTATTTGGAACTATGTATAAAAAAGGTTATATTTATAAAGGATTAAAACCAGTATATTGGTGTACTGATTGCGAAACTGCATTAGCAGAAGCTGAGATAGAGTATAAAGATGTAAATTCTAATACTGCATATGTAAAATTTCCAGTTTTAGATTCAAAAGGATTGTTTGATAAGGAAAATGCTTATGTTGTAATATGGACAACTACACCATGGACATTACCAGGAAATACTATGATAGCAGTTGGAGCTGATTTTGATTATGCAGTAGTTAAAGCCGGAAATGAAAAATTAGTATTTGCGAAAGATTTAGTTTCTACAGTAATGGAAAAAGCAGAAATAACAGATTATGAAATAATAGATACAATAAAAGGCGAAGATTTAAGAGGAGTTGTATGTAAACACCCATTCTTAGATAGAGAATCAAAAGTTGTAACAGGAAGTGAAGATACTGTAGATGTAGAACTTGGAACAGGTACTGGATGTGTACACTGTGCACCAAGTTATGGTAAAGAAGACTATTTATTAGGACTTAAAGAACATAGTGATATATTAGTTTTAGTAGATAGCAAAGGTGTTCAAAGAGGAGAAGGGGCAGGTCCTTTTGATGGAATGTATTATGCTAAATCTGATAAAGAAATAATAAAATGGTTAGATGAACATAATTTATTACTAGCAAAAGAAGTTGTAAATCACTCATATCCACATTGTTGGAGATGTAAACACCCAGTAATATTTAGAGCTACAAGTCAGTGGTTTGCCTCTGTAGATGGATTTAGAAAAGAAACTTTAGATGCAATAAAGACAGTAAAATGGATACCATCTTGGGGTGAAGAGAGAATTACTAAGATGGTAGAAGAAAGAAATGATTGGTGTATCTCAAGACAACGTACATGGGGTGTTCCAATACCAATATTCTACTGTAAAGAATGTGAAAAAGAATATGTAACAGAAGAAAGTCTAAAGAAAATTGAAAATATATTTAGAGAAAAAGGATCAAATGCTTGGTTCGATATGCCTGAGAAAGAATTAATGCCAGAAGGAGCAGTATGTTCTTGTGGATGTACAGAATTTAAAAAAGAGACTGATATAATGGATGTATGGTTTGATTCTGGATCTACTCATCAATCAGTATTAGAAGAAAGAGGACTTCCTGAAGCTAATTTATATCTAGAAGGTAGTGATCAATATAGAGGTTGGTTCCAATCTTCATTACTTACTTCAGTAGCTACTAGAGGAAAAGCTCCATATAAAGAAGTTTTAACTCATGGATATACTGTAGATGAGCAAGGAAGAAAAATGTCTAAATCTATAGGAAATGTAATATCACCACAAGAGATAATAAAAGAATATGGTGCTGATGTTTTAAGATTATGGGTATTATCATCAGATTATAAATCAGATATAAGTGTATCTAAAACAATATTAAAACAAGTTACAGAAGTTTACAGAAAAATAAGAAATACAGCAAGATATATATTAGGAAACACTTATGATTTCCAAGTAAACTTACCAGTTGAATATAAAGATTTACAAGAAATTGATAAGTGGGCATTAACTAGATTAAATAAACTTATAAGAGATTGTACAAAAGCTTATGATGAGTATGATTTCCACGCTGCATATCAAGCTATAAATCAATTCTGTGTAATTGATATGAGTAATTTCTATTTAGATATAATAAAAGATAGATTATATACTTCAAAAGCTGATGCTGTAGAAAGAAGAGCAGCACAAACTGTAATGTATGAAATACTTTTAGCTTTAGTTAAAATATTAGCTCCAATGACATGTTATACAGCAGAAGAAATATGGAAAGCTATGAATCATAGAAAAAATGAAGATGTTGAAAGTGTAATGCTTACAAAATATCCTGAACCAAATGAAAACTGGGATAATAAAGAATTATCAGAAAAATGGGATAAGATAATAGATTTAAAAGAAGAAGTTTCTAAAAAATTAGAAGAAGCTAGAATGGAAAAAATAATAGGACATTCATTAAATGCTAAAGTTACTTTATATGCTCCAGAAGGAAAATACAAAGAATTGAATAATGATAAAGAATTATTGAAGCAAGTATTTATAGTATCTGGTATTGAAATAGAAAATAGTTTAAGAGAAGAAGATACTGAAATAGGTATAAAAGTAGAGATGGCAGATGGAGAAAAATGTGAAAGATGCTGGATGTATTCTGATACAGTTGGAAAAGACCATGATCATCCAACAATATGTGCAAGATGTGCAAAAAATTTGGAATAATTTTTTAAAATAATTGCATTTATATTTGATATATGTTAAAATAACTACTGTCAGAAAATAAGGTTGGAGGAATACAAAATGAATTTAGAAATGGTAAAAAACATATTATATATAATTTATGCTATAATCTGTGTAGCTATAGTAATACTTACATTAGTGCAAAAAAGTGAAAATGTAGCAGGAGCATCTCAAGCGATAACAGGTTCTTCAAGTAATAATAATTTCTATGACAAAAATAAGGGAAGAACAGGCGAGGGTATGCTTAAAAGATGGACTATTATATTAGGAATAATTTTTGCAATATTAACAATTGTTCTTTCAATATTAACAATTGCTTAATATAAGCTAAATATAAGTAATTTATATAGAGGGCAGAGAAATCTGCCTTTTTATTTTGTTTAGGAGTTTATATGAAAAAAAGTAAAAAAGAATTAATTGAAAAAGTAATACGGAGTATTTGAAGCTAACGAAAAAGGTTTTGGTTTTGTAAAGCCAGAAGATACCGAAAAAGAAGAAATATTTATACCAAAGCAATATGTAAATGGAGCTTTAAATGAAGATGTAGTAGAAGTAAATATTAAAAGTAATGATATAGCAAGAAAAGGAAAGAAACTGGAAGGTAAAATAGCAAGGATTATAAGAAGAGGAAGAGAAACTTTAGTAGGTACATTCCAATATAACAAAAACTTTGGATTTGTTGTTCCTGATGATAAAAGGTATGGTACAGATATTTTTATTTCAAAAAAACATTTTGGTAAGGCAAGAAATAATCATAAAGTTGTTGTTAAAATAACAAAATATCCGGAAAATGGCAAAAAAGCTGAGGGAGAAATTATTGAGGTTTTAGGATCTCCTAACCAAGCAGGAGTTGATATGTTAAGCCTTATCAAGGAATATGAACTTCCATATGTATTTCCAAAGGAAGTTGTAGAAGAAGCTAAATCTTATGGAACAAAAATAAATAAATCAGATATAAAAAATAGAGTAGATTTAAGAGATGATATTATATTTACAATAGATGGTGAAGATGCTAAAGATTTAGATGACGCAGTAAGTGTTAAAAAATTAGAAAATGGAAATTATAAATTAGATGTTCATATTGCAGATGTTAGCTTTTATGTAAAAGATAGATCTAAATTAGATAGAGAAGCAAGAATAAGAGGGACAAGTGTATATATGCTAGGAAGAGTAATTCCAATGCTTCCAAGAGAACTTTCAAATGGACTTTGTAGCTTAAATGCAGGTGAAGACAGATATACTCTATCAGTTAGTATGGAAATAAATAATGAAGGTGAAGTCGTATCTTCTGATATATATAAAGCAGTAATAAGAGTTACAGAAAGAATGTCTTATACATCTGTTCAAGCAATACTTGATGGAGAAGATGATGAAGTATTAAAAAGATATGAAAAATATATTGATAATTTTAAATTAATGGAAGAACTAGCGTTAATTTTAAAAGAAAAAAGAATAAAACAAGGATATTTAAATTTAGATATTCCAGAAAGTAAAATAGAATTAGACATTAATGGAAAAGCAATAGATGTACACAAATATGAGACTACTTTTGCAAATGAAATTATTGAACAGTTTATGCTTAAGGCAAATGAAACTGTTGCAGAACGTTATTTTTGGCTTGAAGTTCCATTTATATATAGAGTTCATGAAGAGCCAGATATAGAAAAAATTAATGAATTAAATCATTTTTTATATAATTTGGGTTATAAGATACATGCGAATAAAGATAATATACATCCATCTGCTTTTGCAAAAGTTTTAGATGAAGTAAAAGGAAAGAAAGAGGAAAGAGTTGTATCAAATTTAATTTTAAGAACATTAAAAGTTGCTAAATATGATAGTGAAAATAAAGGACATTTTGGAATAGCAAGTAAATATTATTGCCATTTTACATCACCTATTAGAAGATATCCCGATTTATTTATTCATAGAGTGATTTCTGAATATTTTGAT
>CALXET010000018.1 GCA_944387405.1 uncultured Clostridia bacterium | reverse complement strand
ACACAGAAGTCAAGCTCCTAGGTGCCGAAGATACTTGTGGGTTACCCTGCTGGGAAAATAGGTTGTTGCCAGTTTTTAATATTCCTCTTTAGCTCAGTTGGTAGAGCGCTCGGCTGTTAACCGATAGGTCGTTGGTTCGAGTCCAACAAGAGGAGCCATAGACAGATATTTAATTATCTGTCTATTTTTTTGTTTAAAATTAAATATAATGATAAAAAATGTAGATTCTTTTATTTTTATATGTTATTATTATTTTTGTAAATATTATCTAAAAATAATATACAAAGGAGAAAATATGATATTTAGCATTTTAACATTTATTACATTATATCTAAGTGTGTGTATTAAAAATAGAAAAGGATCATTAACAGCTCAATCTATTAGTTGTATTTTAGAATCTATATATGATTTTACGATTAATGCAACTACAGGAGCAGTTACTAATTTTATAAATTTTGTTAGAACAATCATGTTTATTAATAAAAAACGATTTGGAAATTTAGTATATTTTCTAATTCTTATCATATTTGAAGGAGTAATTATCTTTAGTTGTATAAATACATGGGCAGGTGTTATTTCTTTATTTCCAGCAGTGGGATCATTTATTAGAACATTTTGTCTATGGCAATCAGATATGAAGCTAGTTAGACTTTCAGGGATAACAACTGCAATATTCTATGGAATTTATTATATTCATTATGGAAGTTTATTTATGATATGTGGATATTTATTACTATTTGTAACTGGAATATATTCAATTTGGATAAATGATATTAAAAATATAGAATTATCTAAAGATAATAGTAAACATATATATCAAGTATAATATAAATAGCAAATAAGCTTAGAAGTTTTAGTACTTTTAAGCTTATTTTGTTTTTATGACAATAAATTATAGAGTATATTAAATAATTAATGAACATATAAAAAAATAACTGAATATATTAAACGTATTTTCTAATAAAATCGTTAAAAAGGTTGAAAAAAAAGAAAATATGTTATAGAATAAACGAAGTTAGTGGGAAGTAAGAAAAATTTAATATTTATGAAAACTGTAACTTTTTAACGAATAATAGAGTTTCAGTATTTTATAATTAAATATAGTGTTATAGAGTAATTAGTGTTGTATATACTGATAAAACTTAAATAGTAAAGAGAGGAGAATAGAAATGGTTAAAAAGATAAAGAAAAAATTGAAACAGCTATCTAAAACTAGTTATACCTATAGAGCACTTTATAATAGTCTAAAGTTGCTAAAAAGAAAGATGATGTATAGAAGAATTTATAAAAAAATTAAAGTTAATGATAAAATGATTATCTTTGAAGCTTTTTTTGCAGGGAAATATGCTTGCAGTCCTAAAGCAATATATGAATATTTGGTAAATAATGAAGAATACAAAGATTTTGAATTTGTATGGGCTTTTAAAAATACAAAAAAACATAAATGGTTAGAAAAAAATCCAAGGACCAAAATAGTAAAATATGATTCGAAAAAATATTATAAATATTATGCAGAGGCAAAATATTGGATTACAAATTCAAGATTACCAGAAGCTATTATAAGAAAAGATAATCAGAGATACATTCAATGCTGGCATGGTACACCTTTAAAACGTTTAGGATATGACATTAAAGGTAAAGGTACAAATGTGTTAAGTACGTCAAAACAAGTTAGAAAACAATATAAAACAGATGCTAAAAGATATTCATACATGTTATCACCTTCTAAGTTTGCAACTGAAAAATTTATTTCAGCATTTAATCTTAAGGGATTAGATAAGGAAGATATAATTGTAGAAAAAGGATATCCAAGAAATGATTTCTTATATAATTATAAGAAAGATGATATAGAAAGGGTTAAAGAAAAATTAGATTTACCGAAAGATAAAAAAATCATTTTATATGCTCCTACATGGAGAGATAATCAACATGTTCTAGGAAAAGGATATACTCTTGATTTAAAAATGAATCTAGAAAATATGAAGAAAAATTTTGGAAAAGACTATATTATATTACTTAGATTACACTACTTATTAGCAGATAATTTGAATATTGAAGAATATAAAGGTTTTGCATATGATGTTTCTAGATATGATGATGTTAATGATTTATATATTATAAGTGATTTACTAATAACTGACTATTCTAGCGTATTTTTTGATTATGCAAATTTAAAAAGACCAATGATATTTTATATGTATGATTTAGAAGAATATAAGAATGATACTAGAAATTTCTATATTGATTTAAGTGAATTACCTGGTCCAATAGTAAAAACAGAAAAAGAATTAATTAAAGAAATCAAAAATATTGAAAGTTTAAATAAAAAATATAAAGAGAAATATAAAAAATTCAATGAAAAGTTTAATTATCTAGATGATGGAAAAGCTAGCCAAAGAGTTGTGGAGGAGTGTATAGAAGTTGTCAAATAATAGTAAGAAAGTAAGTATAGTTGTACCAGTATATAATGTTGAAAAATATATAGACAGATGTTTAGAATCATTAGTGAACCAAACATTAAAAGATATTGAGATTATTGTCGTAAATGATGGAAGTACTGATAATAGTAAAGAAGTGATTGAAAAATATCAAAAAGAATATCCTGAAATGTTAAAAGTATATACAATAAAAAATTCTGGAGCTGCGAAAGCCAGAAATATAGGTTTAGAGAAAGCTTCAGGAGAATATATAGGTTTTGTAGATAGTGATGATTTTGTAAGTAAAACTATGTTTGAAGAACTTTATAATAAAGCAATAAATGATAATGCTGATATTGTAAAGTGTGCCTACTACAGGGTACAAGAAGATAAGTGTATTGAAAGAGAAACTGATTCTGAATATGATTATGGAAAAAGTATTCACGAAGATAAAAGTCTGATTATAAATAGTACACCATATATATGGAACAAGATATTTAGAAAAAAAATGCTAGATAGCTACAAAATAAAATTTCCTGATATACAAATCTATGAGGATTTAGTTTTCACTTATAAATCATTTATGGTAGCAAATAAAATTTCTAAAGTAAATAATCCATTATATTATTATATAGTTATTAGGGAAAATTCTTTAACATATAAGTTTTCAGAAAAAAGATTTGATATTTTTCCTGCATTTAAAGAGTTAACTTCTTTTGCTAAAAAAATAGAGTGTTTAGATGAATTTCATGATGAAATATTGTTTATTTTATTAAAGCATATTTATGTAGTTTTAGAAAAAGATTCATCAAAATCAACCGCTAGAATGAAGGAAAAATATATAAATAAAATTTTTACTTATTTAGATAAAAATTTCGATGATTGGAAAGATAATATTTATTTCGAGAAATATGCTAAAAATAAAAATAAATATACTTCAAAATTATATTGGAAATGTAGAATAATATTTAATAAAAATAAAAGGAAAAAAATAAAAAGAGTAATTAATGTGATAAAAAGCACATTAACTAATAAAGAAAACTTGGGTAAAGAATATTTAAAGCAAAGAAAAAGCCCTATTGATGAGAAGTTAATTTTATTAAATTCCCAACAAGGTGATAATATAAATGGAAATATGTTCTATTTACTAAAGGAATTACAAAATGAAAAATACAATGATTTTAAAATATTTGTAGCACACAAAGATGAAAAAAAAGAAAATTTTTGTATTAAGCTTAATAGTTATGGATTTAGATATGAATTAGTATCAGTGAATTCTAAAAAGTATACGAAGATTCTAGCTACAGCAAAGTATTTGTTTAATGATACAAGTTTTCCAACTTATTTTATTAAAAGAGAGCAACAAATATATTTGAACACATGGCATGGAACTCCATTAAAGACTCTGGGAAAAGCTACAGTTAATGATTTTTACGATATTGCAAATTTACAAAAAAATTTTGTTGTTGCAAATTATTTATTATATCCAAGTCAATATATGATAGATCATATGATGGAAGATTTTATGTTAGATAATATTGCAACAGGGAAAATTATGTTATGTGGCTACCCAAGAAATGAAGTTTTTTTCGATACTAAAAGAAGAGAAGAACTAAAATCTGAATTAGATATGACTGATAAAGAAATAATTGCATATATGCCAACATGGAGAGGAAATGTAAGAAGTGTTTCATTGGAAGAGCAATTAGAGGAAATAAAGGAATATTTAGAAAAAATAGATAAATCTTTAAAAGATAATCAAATTTTATATGTCAATTTTCATCCTTACGTTGGAAATAATATAGATTTTGAAGTGTATAATAGAATAAAAGCTTTCCCAGAGGAGTATGAAACTTATGACTTTTTGAATGCATGTGATACGTTGATTACAGATTATTCTAGTGTATTTTTTGATTATGCAATAACGAGAAATAAAATAATATTATTTACATATGATGAAGAAGAGTATTTAAGAGATAGAGGAATGTATATAAGTTTAGATGAATTACCATTTCCTAAAGTTGAAACAGTAGATCAATTAATAAAAGAAATTAATAGACCTAAATCATATAATGATGATGATTTTTTGAAAAAATATTGTTATTATGATACAGCAGATATTTCTAGTAAAATATGTAATTATATTATTTTAGATAAGAAAGTTAAATTAGAGATTAGAGAAATCAAAAAGAATAATAGAAAAAATATTCTAATTTATGCAGGTGCACTTAATAAAAATAAAGTAACAGATAAATTAATTTCTGCAACTAAAGATGTACAAAAAAGTACAAAACACAATTATTATATAACTTATATAACTAAGAAAATTAAGAAAAATAAAAGACAATTAAGTGAGATGAAAGATAATGGAATTTATTATATGGGACAATTAGGTATTTTGAGTAATGTAGGAAAAATAGAAAAAATAATATTATCTTTAGCTGGAAAGATTAAGCAAATATATAACTTATTTAACAGAAAAATAGATTCTATATATATGACAGAGTTAAATAGAATATATGGTAATGCTGAATTTAGTGGAATTATATTATATGGAAAAATTGGAATAAGAAAAATTTATGAATTTTCTAATTTAAAAGGAAGAAAAATTATTTATTTAACAGATAAAAATGATTTCAATAAAAAGGTTAACAAAAAAATATATGAAAGATATGATTATATATTATCTGATAATGAAGAAGTAATTAAAGAAGTTAAAAAATTCTATAATAATATAAATATAATGAAAACTGAAGAATTTAAAGATTTAAATTATTTTGATAAATATATAAATTAATAGGAGGATATTAATATGAAAAGAATTTTAACTTATGGGACTTTTGATTTATTACATTATGGGCACATCAGATTATTACAAAGAGCTAAAGCTTTAGGAGATTATTTAGTAGTAGCACTATCTACAGATGAATTTAATGCAACTAAAGGAAAAAAAGCATATCACAATTATGAAACAAGAAAGAAAATGCTTGAAGCAATTAGATATGTTGATTTAGTAATTCCAGAAGAATGTTGGGAACAAAAGATTTCAGATGTACAAAAATATGATATAGATATAGTTGTAATGGGAAGTGACTGGGCAGGAAGTGATAAATTCGATTATTTAAAAGATTATTGTGAAGTTGTTTATCTAGATAGAACAGAAGGTATATCTACAACTAAAATAAAGAAAGATTTAGGACTTCAGGAGCCAACAGGTAAGGGTGATCAATTACCAGAACCAAAAAGTGAGAAGAAAAAATAGGAGGAGAAATTTAATTTAAAATGAATACTTTTATAGAAATAATAAAAGATCATATTCAATATAGGCAACAAATATTTAAACTTGCTATCTCTGATTTAAAGAAAACTTATAGAGGAGCGGCTCTTGGTTGGGCATGGGCTATTATTAAACCAGCGGTAACTATATTTGTATATTGGTTTGCGTTTGAAGTAGGACTAAGGGCAGGAAAGCCTGTTAATGGATATCCTTTTTTCTTATGGCTTATAGCAGGTGTTATTCCATGGTTTTATATGAGTAATATGATTACTAGTGGAACTGAATCTATAAGAAAATATAGTTATTTGGTAACTAAGATGAAGTTTCCAATTTCTACAATACCTACATTCGTAAGTATTTCTAAATTTATAGTGCATTTGTTACTTGTTTTTATAACTTTAGTAATATTTGTTCTTATGGGAAGGATACCAACTGTATATGCACTTCAATTACCAATATATATGTTTTTAAATTTAATATTTTTTATGGTATTTTCACTAGTATCAGGATTACTTGCATCGATGAGTAAAGATTTTGCTAACTTAGTTAAATCTTTTGTAACAGCAATCTTTTGGTTATCAGGAATAATTTATAATGTGCATAATATAAGTATTCCATGGCTTAAATCATTGCTAATGATAAATCCAGTAACATTTTTAGCTGAAGGATATAGAAATTGTTTGATATATCATACATGGATATGGGAACAACCAAAAAGATTAATGTATTTTTTAATTATAATGTTGTTTATGCTTTTAGCTGGAATATGGGCATATAGAAGACTTAGAAAAGAAATCCCAGATGTACTTAACTAGGAGGAAA
>CALXET010000017.1 GCA_944387405.1 uncultured Clostridia bacterium | reverse complement strand
TTGCTAGAATTATACCATTAATACAAAAATTAAACAATAAAATAAGCTCTAAGAATTATTTCTTAAAGCTTAATTAAATAGTACTTTCATTATATTTTCATATCTATCTTTTAATAATACTTTTGATTCATCACTTAGCTTATTAAAATCTCTTTCTAATTTTCCTTTAACATAATTTGCTCCTTCTAAAATAGTCATACCTCTATCATGATATGCTAAAGAAAATAAATCTGGAATTCTGTCAAAATGTGCTATAACATCTGCATCAGCAACACATTTTTCTTCTATAGTATTTCGATTTAATTTTGTACTTGATCTATGATTTAATACACATTTTTTTACTAACTCTTTTTTTGTTTCATCATAATTTAAGTCACTTAGCATCTTATCTGCTAATTTTTCTCCATATACATTATGCTCCTCTATAGGACCATATTCGTATACTGCTGCACTATCATGCAAAAGAGCTCCAAGTTCCACTACTTCTAAATCTGCTCCAAATTTTTCTGCTAATTCTAAAGCATTTTTTACAACATATTTAATATGATTTTCATAATAATTGTATCCTTTCTTTTCTTCATATATTTTGCTTTGCCCAATAATATTTTCTCTTATTATATCTACAACATTACTCATAAAAAATCTCTCCTTTAATTTAGAGCATTTTATCATTTCTATAACATAAAATCTATATAAATTATATTAACTAATTTCTTTATTATACTCTTTTTATATAAATGACTTATGGGATGTGCTTTTGACTGCACACCCCACACAAAATTTGACAAAACTATGTCATTTCAGTAACACATGGAGGATATAATTTCCTCCGCCCATCTTGTTGTAATCACCATACCCCACAAGAGTGCAGTACTTGTCCTCGTCCTGATCCCAGATTAAAACTTCATCATTTTGTACTTTGTAAACGACACCGGATTTTGCAAGGAAGTCTTCAAGTGAATCAAACTTGTTTCTTGCTCCTACCCAGATAGTCTTAACATAGCCTCTGTTCCAGAGACTTATGTCCATCATACTTTCTGCTTTTTGAATAGCAAGACTCCTTTCTTTCTCGCCTAATGACACTTCAAAACTCTCTTCTTTACCAGCACCGATATATCCTGCCATGTTCATTCCAAGCGACTTTGGAGCTGAATCATCAGAGTAGCTGTTCCAGAGATTCTTCATCTCTGATAAAATCTTTTTCAGATACATTGCACATCCATTGTCGTATTTTCTGAATGCATCCGTATCAAATGTCTCCCAGCCTGTATCTGTAACAGAGATATCTCCATACCTTGCAGCCCAAAGACCAAATACGACATCTCTGCATATAAGGATATTATCCTCATATACATTTACTCTTACTCTCGCAAAAGCTCCTTTGTTATCGAGCTTTTTTAAGAGTCGTACTTTGTAGTCGTGGTAGTTAAACTGCGTCTGATATGTACTTCCGAAAATCAGAAACAAAATTCCGAGATCATCCATAAGTTCTTCATCAGATCTCGTCTCCGGATGATAATGAACATCTTCCTCAAAGTGAACTTCCCACTTAAAAAACGGATTTGGTTGCCAGTAACTTTTCGTGCTTTCTGTGCTTTCCTCTCGACTAACCTTACCAGATGACATATACTCCTCTTTTGTAAGGTCAATATCTTTCGGAATATCATGAGTTTTTTCATATTCCTCAAGTCTTTTACTTACTTTTTCAAGAAGCCTTTGTGCTGTCTCTTTTTCAGGGCCATCAACATCACGTTTTATGCGTTCTTCAAGTTTACTCTTCCGCTTACTCATTGCTTCATACTCTTTTGGATTGAATTTTTTCTTCATTAGTGTTACCTCCTAAATTTTTCTTGAATATACAAGAGTATCGAAATTATTATAACACAGTTTACATAATTTTTCAAATAAATAGAGAGCCAAAAAAGCTCTCATAAAATTAATCTATTTATCATTTTCTATAATTTCTACTAGTATTCCATCAGGATCACTAATAAAGAAATATTCCTTTCCAAGTCTACCTTTAGTTATCTCTACATCATTACAAATACCATTTTTCATTACAAACTCTTTTGCTTCATTTATATCATCTACTCCTAAAGCAAAATGTTTAGTGCCAATAACTCTTAAATCATCTGCTATCATTTTTGCATTTTCAGGAATACTATCATAATCTTTATAACAAAATATTTCTAAAATCATATCATTTAATTTAAGCATATCTATTTTTATACTTTCATCTTCTGCTCTCCAGCTTTTGAATTCTTTAAATCCAAATTTCTTATAAAATTCTATAGATTTTTTGTTATTAGAAACACTTATTGCCACATGATTAAAATTAAACATCTTAATACCTCCTTTTGCATATTTGCCAGATAATTTTTTATAAAAATAATTTATAATATCAATTAGCACACTACTTCCATCTGATAATGTGTTTCTGTTTCACCATATATTTTAAATCCAAGTCTTTCATATAATCTTTTTGCTGGATTATCTTTGAAAACTTGAAGAATTGTTCTTATATTATTTTTTCTATTTTCTTCTAGCTGTTTTTCTAATATATTTCTTCCTATACCTTTTCCTTGATATTCATTAAGTAAACTTATTTCATTAATAAAAAAATCTCCATTTTCAGTTATATGACTCGCATATACTCCAGCTGGGCATCCATCAATTAAAATTATTTTCTTATGAGATAAATGATCTTTTAAATCATTTTTTAATCTTTCCTTTTGTTCATCATCTCTCCAGCCCCATATTTTATCTACATACCATTTAAAATTTTGCTTTTTTAAGTCAAATAAAAAATCAAAATCATCTAATCTACAATCCCTAAAAGTATATTCCATATTTATACCTCTTTTTTTTAAATTTTATTCAAACATATTTTTTCTATTATGTTTTATACAATTAATCTCTTCTTTTAAATAAATAGACTCCTCTAAATCTATATCATAAAAATTGGCAATGCAAACTACATAATATAAAACATCATTAAGCTCTTCTTCGATAGTCCCTTTTATAGACTCTCCTTTTTCCATTCGCTTATTCTTTCTTACAACTTCTGCAAGTTCACCTACTTCTTCCATCAGCTTAAGCATATATTGTTCACTAGTTTTATGTTTATGTTTTATATTTTTTATTTTATCTTGTAATTCTTTTATAGTTAAATCTTTTTCCATTAGAACACCTTCTTATATTTAATTTATTAGATGAATTATTTCAAATTGCACACAAGTATTGTTTCATAATCTTCAAATTTGTTTTTCTTATAAAAATTTATAGCATCTAAATTATTACTCCATGCAGATACTTTGATAAGTTCAATATTATTATTTTGGCAATATTTTTTAAACTCGTCAACTAATTTAGATCCTATTCCAAATCCTCTTAAAAATTCTTCTATATACATATTTTCAATTTCTGCAAATTTTTTATTAAAACAATCATTCATATTATGAATACATCCTGCCAGATATCCGAACAATTATATTATCCATAGTAGCAACATATACAAAATCATTTTTTATAAGTCCTTCAAAATACTTTTTTCCTTTTTCAGAAAAAGTCCATTTCACATTTAAAAACTTATTAAATTTTTTGAATTCTCTTAAAAATAACTTTTCATTTAATTTTTGTACTTTATCTAAATCATCTATAGTAGCTTTTCTTATAATAATATTTTCCTTCATAATAACTCTCCTACTATTTTTTACTATCTAACCATTCATAATATTTAACTAAATACTCCCAGCATCCTTCTTTATCAGTTATTCCATCATATTTATTTAATACTCTTTTTACAATCTCATCTTTGTCCATCCATTTAACTTCAGAAACTTCATCTTCTTGAAGAATTAATTTTGTTTCATCTACATCTTTAGATACTATGTAATATTCATTTAAATGATTATTAATAACATCACCTTTTTTATTACTAGATAAAGATGATCCAATAAAAGTTATATCATTTTTATTTATATCTGTTCCAAGCTCTTCTTTTATTTCTCTTATAATAGACTCAAAACCAAATTCTCCTGCAAGTACATGTCCTCCTGCTGTTATATCCCACATATTAGGCCACATTTTCTTTTTTGCACTTCTTTTTTGAAGTAATACTTGCCCTTTAGAATTAACAATAAATACTGCAACAGCTTTATGCCACAAACCTTCTTTATGACACTTTTCTCTTGATTCTACTTTTCCTGTGTATTCTCCTTTTTCATTAATTACATCAAAATATTCTCCCATAAAAACTCCTTTTATTAACTTACTCTCTTTTTTATATAATTTTCTTCTGCTTTATTTTGCTTCATTCTAACATACTCAACTAAAAAAATAAAGCATATAATAATTTTAAAATATTACATACTTTACTTATATTTGATATTTCATTAATTATTCTCATATTTCTCTAAAACTCTTTTTGCATAAAAACAGCTAGCTATAACACTTTTATTATTCTTCTTAGCATTTTCTATAACACAATCTACAAGCTTTCTTGCTATTCCTTGTCCTTGATAGTTGACTCCGACACCTGTATGAACTATATTCCAAGTATTTTCACTTTCTTCAAAAGTACATTCTCCAATTTCTATATTATCATCTAAAGCTACTGATTTTTTTTCTTCTTGTTTAAATATTATACTTATCATAAAAAGCCTCCTATAAGTTTATTATTTTCTATAGCTACATATATAATATCATACAGACTTATTTCTTTTCAATTTCTTTCTATTTTTTATCATAATAATTCCTGTAATAAAAATAATAATGCTAAACATAATTGCAGATATTCCATTTCCAATAGCATGGTTTTCTTCAGGCTTTAATGCTGTTAATACAACTTGAGTTAGCACAAAAGATGTACAAATTGATGAGAAATTAATATATGCTAAAGCTTTACTAATAGGACTATGTATTTTTCTTACTTGAATTAATTCTTTAACACTTAATCCAAATTCAAAAAATGTAAATGCAGCAATTCCAATAGCAATATATAAATGATAACTTGTAACTCTCCCTGAAAATAGCACTATAGAATTATATACTCCATATACAATACTTGCGAGTATTAAAAGTATAGCAACTTTTACATATGCATTATATTGTTTTTGATAACTTGCTTTTATATTAGCAATACATAAATGTCTTGCAAGTCCTAAAAAGCAACTATATAATGCGTTTATCCACATAAAAGAAGAATGTGCTACTATACCTAAAATCATTTTTTCTAAAACTAGAAAATAATCTTTTCCTATAGTTATCTTTTTCATTAAAATTTTCATTTCTTGAAAGTTTTTCTTTTTTATTTTCTTTTTTTCCATCATATTATCCTATACTTCAGTTTCTACTAATATTTTATTTATCACTTTTAAAATATGAATAAATAGGGTAATCTAAAACACATATAAGTAATCCTATAACTCCACAAACAAGTCCTGTTATCATATCTGTTTGACTTGGTATTCCATGCATAATTCTACTCATTCCAAATCCCATAAGTAATGCTCCTGCTATTCCAATTATCCAAGCAAAAACAATTGAATAATTAATAGGGGCATGTTCCTTTTTAGGATGTCCACTTCTATATATAGGAATGATACATAATAATATTAAAAATCCTATAATACTTACTACAACACCTGTATTAAACATATTCCACTCAGGAATTAAACACATACACATTCCAATTGCAAATACTAATCCTCCAACTGTACCAAATATAATTTCTAATAATGTATCTTTTTTCATTTTATTTTCCTCCATAAACTATTACTTTTCTTATTTTTTTAATTTTTCTTGTTCTTCTTTTATTCTTTCTTTTGCTTCTTCTATTGTTTCACCATCTTTTTTTAGAAACTTATCAACAAATTTATCTTCTATCTTTTTGTATCCTGATACAGTTGTCTCTTCAATTTTCTTATATCCAGAAACAACACCATTTTCTATTTTTTTTATCCAGATACTACTCCTTCCTCAATTTTTTTGTTTGTATCTTTTAACTTTGACATATAAATTCCTCCTTAAATTATATTATATTTTTCTTATTCTTTATTACAACACTTGTTGTTTTTGCTTGACTATAGTATAATTTAGAAAAATATTAAAAACAATCATCAATTTTTAAACATTTGTTGGAATAATAGGAGATATATTATGAATACACCAAATAATAAAAGAAGAAAACAATCTCAAGAAAAAATAGAAAAAGTTTTTATAGAACTACTACAAACAAAAGAATTAAACGAAATCTCTGTAACAGATATATGCAAATTATCTCACTTAAATCGTTCTACTTTTTATGCTAATTATTTAGATGTATACGATTTAGCAGATAAAGTAAAAGAAAAATTAGAAGAAGAAGTAAAATCTTTATATGCTGATGAAACAACTAAAAAATATAACAGTAACGATTATCTAAAATTGTTTTACCATATCAAAGAAAATCAACTATTTTATAAAACATACTTTAAACTAGGGTTTGATAATAAACATTCAATTTTTAAATATGATACAAATTTAGCCCAAAAATATTTTGATGATAAATTTATAGAATATCATATTGAATTTTTTAAAAATGGTTTAAATAGCATTATAAAATTATGGCTAAAAAATGGATGCAAAGAATCTCCAGAAGAAATAGATTCAATTATTAGAAGCGAATATGCTCATAGGAAATAATTTTTTACTATAAATCTAATCTAAAAAAGAAAACATCTAGATTCAAACTCTAAAAAGAAGCGTTTTAGCACAAATGTCAATTATCAATCCAAAAGCAAAAACACCTTTTTTTGAAATCTCTCTCAAAAAAAGTGTTTCTGCTATTTTTCGGTTTCCTATTTAGGATTAATATTCCTTATTGGAAGTTATAAAGTTACAAATTGTGAATGAACATTCTTAGCAATAGTTAACTTTTTGGTATCAATAATATACTCTACGTTTTCTTCTTGTGACATTTCGACGTGCTCTCCAGGAAGTAAATCATTATAAAACCCAGAAGATATAACTATACTTATTACTTCTCTTCTAGAAAAAATCATACTTTTTTTCATATAAAACGCTGCATTTCCCTGTGGATCTTTTATGATTCTTAAAACTTTGTCATACGCGTTTTGCCTCACAATTCCAGGCTCGTTTATGATTTTTACCTCCCAGTCTTCATACTCCTCTTTGTCATCCATTGCTAATGCTTGACAGAACTTAAGTTCATTTACATAGTTCCGCGATACAATCTGAGCAAATTCTCTTGCAACATCTTCTACACTTTTCCCTCTGAAAATTACTCTTCTTCTCATGTGTAGTACCTCCAATCTATATATTGTTACATGCGCAACTTTATATAGTATATAAAACATAAATAAAACTGTCAATTCTATTTAAGTTTCTCTCTTAAACTTTCTGTTATTCCTCTCGGTACTCTTATTGCTTTTATTTCGTATCCTTTAAGCTTTTTAAAAGTATATTCATCTTTATTATATCTTTTTATTACTTTTAACTTCATAATCTTTTTAATTGATACATCTTTGCTCTTATAATTTAAGGGGATATGTTATTCCACATAATTTTTTCATTTTTATCATTTTCTTTACTACATTCCTTTATTTTTTTTAATAGCAAAATGTCATTAGCATCTAACTCACATAAAATTCCTATTATATAATTCATTTGTGTTCTATTATTTTCTAAAATATATTGCACAATAAATTTCGCTAATGCATCTGATACTATTGGTTCAGCTTCGAATAGATGAAATTTTATTATTCTTCTAGCTAAAAAGTACTCTTCTTCACTTAAATTATTAATGTTTTTTCAAATACTTTCTTTTCTTCTTCTCCTAATAGTTTTTCTATTTTTTCGAGTCTTTTTTCTGTATACTCTCCTTGATATAATGAAATAAATTCATTTATTATTCCTCCAGCCCAAGGAACACAGGAAATAGCAGATTTGGCTAACGTTATACCTATATCTTTCTTTTCCATTTTTATACTCCTTTATTGATTTTGTTTTTTATATAATATAAAAATTGTCATTTTAAACCATATACCCATTTTTATCTTTTAAATTTATTACTTCTTCAGTATTAAATTAATTTCATCCAACACTTTCATAGCATCCTCATAACTAATATTCTCTGCATAACTAAATTTACTTTGATAGTTTTTCCAATGTTCTTTAAGTGCATCACTTTCTTCTATAACTTTCATTATCTCATCTATATTATTCAATTTATCACTAGTTTCTCTATATTCAAATTTCTTTATAATAGCTTGTTTTAGCAATTTCTTATCAAAATTCTTCTGTTGTGTTGTCCATAAAATATAAATGTCATAAAAATCCCTTGCTCTTGTAGTATCAACATTTCTTGATATAATTGTTTCAAATTTATCTGCAATTACAGT
>CALXET010000016.1 GCA_944387405.1 uncultured Clostridia bacterium | reverse complement strand
CCAGATCAAACACACACAAATGTTGTGAAATGTGTGGATAAGTTTTATAAAACAGAAGAATTAAAAGATGTAGATGGTGTGCTTACTAATAAAAAAGGTATATCTCTTGCAACAACGAATGCAGATTGTATTTTATACTTGTTATATGATCCAGTAAAAAAAGTAGTAGGAAGTATTCATTCAGGATGGAAAGGAACATATCAAAGAATAATAGAAAATGCAGTAGATGAAATGGTAAATACTTACAAATCTAATATTTCAGATATATTTGTGTTTATATGTCCAAGTATTAGAAAATGCCATTTTGAAGTAGGAAATGATGTTAAGGATATGTTTGAAGAAAGATTTAATTTTACAGGAAAATTAGATGAAATAATTTTTGATGGAAAAAAAGAAGGAAAATATTATATAGATACTGTTCATTTAAATAATATTTTACTTATGAATAAAGGAATTAATAAAAATAATATAATTGATTCTGGATTATGTAGTGTATGTAATAGTGATATAATAGGATCATACAGGGTAGAAGGAAAATTATTTACTGGTGGAACAGCTATAATTTGCTTGTAAATTATAAATAAAAAATTAATTATATTTAAATAAATTAATTTCTAAAAATAAAATCAAGTAATTTAAAGTAAAAATAAAGTGAAATAAATTTATAGAGGATGTTAGTGTATGTTTAATAATTTTGAAGAATTAGAAAAATCAATTAAAGGATGTAAAAAGTGTAAATTATGTAATAATAGAAATAATATAGTATTTGGATGTGGAAATAAAAATGCTGATATAATGCTTATAGGAGAGGGACCTGGAGCAGATGAAGACATTCAGGGAATTCCTTTTGTAGGAAAAGCAGGCAAGTTAATGAACTCTGCGTTTGAAGCTTTAGAAATAAATAGAGATGATGTTTATATAGCAAATGTAGTAAAATGCAGACCGCCTAATAATAGAAATCCAGAAAAAGATGAAGAGACTGCTTGTCTTGATTATCTAAGAAATCAAGTAATATTGGTAAAACCAAAGATTATCGTATTACTTGGAAATGTTGCGTTAAAGGCAATACTGGGGAATGAATATTCTATAACATCTGCTAGAGGAAAATGGGTTGAAAAAAAAGGAATATTATATATGCCAACATTTCATCCTGCTGCACTTTTAAGAGATGAGAAAAAGAAAATTGATTTTTATAATGATTTGAGAGATGTTAAAAACAGATTAGAAATAATAAAATAAGAATCAAAATAGATTAAAGATAAATAACAAAAGTAAAGATAAAATAAAAACGAAACTAATATAAAATATTTTAGTTTCGTTTTTTATGTATATAAAAATTTTATAATGTAAGTCAAACTTAATCTCCAAATATAAAAGATGTTACTGTATTTATTAATTCTTTTAATTTCCCAAGCTTAGATGTTGTAGTTTTTATAGGCACAAGAGCTAAAGATTGCTTTGGAATATTTATATCAATAATACTTCCATATTTTATTAATTGGTCTCTTTTAAAAGCGACATCTTTCATGATATTACAATAAAAGTTATTATAGTAAGTATAATCAGGTGTTGTAACAACTAAATCCTTAAAATTATAAAGCATATTTTGAAATTCTCTAATATCATTAAATGAATTTATTTCATTAAACATTTTTGTAAAACATTTATCTATAATTAAATCTTGAATAGATAGAAATAATTTTTGAATATATAACTTTTTATTTTCAACTTGTTTTTTTAAATACTTTAATTTTTCTTCATTTCCTTCAAAAGTGCTTATCTTATATGAAAGATTAGATATTTCAGTTTCTACATCCAAGAGTTTATCTAATCTTTTAGATATTTCAAAATATACTTCTTTACTAGACATTGAAGAAAAAGTGTTTTGAAAAATATCATTACTTAATAAAGTGCTATGGTATAAAGGATAAGTTCCTGTAAAATACATCATTTGATTTAATATAGCACATTCTAAAGGATAATATATAGGACTTATAGAATTTATAGTTATTCCGTAATATGTAGCAGAGTCTACTTCACTTTTTGTTGCAACAGAAGCCATTAGCTGCGTTGCAGCTTCATTTAAAGCAAGTCCAACTTTAGAATTAAGGTCATATAGACCAAGTCTTACAAGTCTTCCTTTTGTATCATAAAGCTCCTGAAGACAATGTATACATTCATGAATTGCTAAAGTATCTATATCATTTAAATCTAAATTTTTATTAAAATAAATCGCATTTTTATTATAAACATATTTAGCACTAGCATTATTATCCGGCATTTTAGCAGTGTACATGTCTAGTCTAGATATTGAAACAAATAAATCACTTTGATCAAGATGAAGTTCAGGAAAAGAATTACATAGTTTTTCAGAAATGTTTTTTGCAATTGTATTTATATGCATTGTATCTAGTCTTTCAATTTCTTCTAATCCTTCCTTTTTTAAAATATAGTTAATTCCCATAATTTCTCCCTCTTATCACAATAGATACTATAATTGTACAATTTTCTTAAGTAAAAATATATAACAATTATGTAATATTTTTATTACATAATTGTTACGATAAAAATTCGTATAATCAATATGATGAATTCCCTAGGGATTTTTTGATTTAAAGAAAATGTTTTTTAGGGAAAAAGGACTTTTAAAAAAATGAAAATTTAATATGTAATAAAAAAGATATTAATATATAATATTTTAATTTTAATATTAAATAATATAAGAATCCGTAATTATATATAGCTTTAATTATGTGTAATATAAGTATTTATAAAAATTAATATACTTGTATTTATATTTTTAAATAATATAAAATACTTATCGAAAAGAAAGGAGAAAATATATGCTAAAAATAAATAAGTTTGCAAAAATAGTAAGTATATTTTTAGTATTAATGTTTGTTGGAAATTTAAATGTTAATGCAGCTTATTTAAGTGCAGAAATTTCAGACTATTCTAAAGAATTTGTAGACTGGATTAATTTATCTGATGAAGAAAAAGAAAATAATATGATGCCAGTTCCTTTTGATGTGCCAGAAAGTAAGAATAATGTTATACATTTTGCAAATTTATTAACAGGATTTACAGAAAATTTAATTAAAGCATATGATTCTAGATATTCTTTAAAAGATGAGATAGATATTAGAGTAAAAAATCAAGAGGATACAAATGAATGTTGGGCTTTCACAATGACCTCAATTCTTGAAACTATGATTACTAAAAAAGAAGGAGAACTTTCAGAAGAATTTTCTCCAAGACATATGGATTATGCAACAGCAATTAATGGGGTTGTGGGACAAGAAAAAACATATAATAGACAATTAGGTGATGGAGGATCATATTTTACTGGTATTGGATATTATTCATCTGGAATGGGTCCAGTTTTAGAAGAAGATGTGCCTTTTAAAAATGAAGAACTTCCAGCAGAAGCATCTGAAATTCAAAATAAAACAGTTCAAAAACATGTAGAAGGAGTTAGAATTTTTAATCCAATATATAAACAAATAGATAATGGAAATGTTTCATATTATTCAGATTCAGCAAAAAAACAAAGTATTAGTCAAACAGAAGTGATTTCTAGAAGAAACGAAATTAAAAATCATGTAAAAAACTATGGAGGAGTATATGCGATAGTTACAGGATGGCTAACAAATGAGAATTATAATATTAATACTGCTTCATTATATGCTTCTACTGAAGAGGATTTTAATGCAGGAAAACATGCAGTAACTATTATTGGATGGGATGATAATTATCCAAAAGAAAATTTTGCTACAGAACCTAAAAATGATGGTGCATATATATGTTTAAATTCATATGGCGAAGATGAATATGATAATGGATATATTTATGTATCATATGATGATATATTAGTTGAAGTAAATTTATGTGGAATTACTGATTATGATAATTTAGACTATGAAAATATTTATCAATATGATGAATTAGGAATGAGTTCTTATTTATCATATAATTTAAATGATGTATTTATATATAATTTGTATCCTAGGGAGAATACTGGAAAGAAAGAATTTATTTCAGAAGTTGGTACTTATATAGTTAGTGATACAAAAGTAGAAGTATATATAGATCCAACTGGAAATACAACAGATTATAGATCAATGATAAAACCAGAATTAGAAAATGAAGGAAAAACTTTAAAATATGGTTATCATGTTTTAAAATTTAAAGAGCCAATAGAACTTACAGGTTCAAAATTTAGAGTTGTTATTAAATATTCGAATATGAGTGATTCATATCTTACAGTTCCTGTTGAAAGAACAATCCCTGGAAGTTTATATGAATATGCAACTGTGTCTGGAAAATCATATGCATCTGCTGACGGATATAATTGGGATCCTTTGCACGATTCAGTAGGAACTTCATATGATGCAACGGTAAAAGCGTTTACTTATTATGAAGAAGAGCCAGAAAGTATTACTCTTGATAAAACAAATGCACAAATAGATTTAAGTAATAGTGAAATAACACTAAAATTAAAAGAAACATTAAAACCAGAAAGTGCTACAACAAGTATTACTTGGTCTAGTTCAGACGAAGATGTAGCTACTGTTTATAATGGAGTTGTTACTGGAAAGAAAAATGGAACTACAACAATTACTGCGAAAACATTAAATAATTTAAAAGCAACTTGCAAGATAACTGTTGTTACATCGCCAAATAATATATTATTAGATAAAACAGAAATAACATTATATACTGAAAGTGAAAATACATATAAATTAAATGCAAAAATTGAGCCAGTAACGTCAAACTATCAAAATAACTTAATATGGAGTTCTGATAATAGTGAGATTGCATCTGTTGATGAATTTCGGAACGGTTACTGCAAAAAGTGAGGGAGAGACTACTATCACAGTAAAAACTGGCAATTCGAAAATTGCTGAATGCAGGGTTATAGTAAAAAAAGAAAATGATTTTTATATAACATCAGAATTATATGAAATAGACAATATAAGTAAGTTTATTAAATTTGTGCCAATTGATACAACATATTCTGAATTTAGAGATAATATTATTGCAAATGTAGAGTTTGACATAGTTGACAAAAATGGAAAACAAATAGATAGTGGAGTAATAAAAACTGGATATAAATTAGTATCAAGAGAAAATGGGGAAGATTATTTGATTTCAGTTATGTTTGATGCTAATGGAGATGGTATATTTAATCTTGTTGATATTACAAGAATGAGATTGCATTATGTAGAAAATCCAAAATATCTGTTAGATGAAATTCATGCTACATCATTAGATGTAAATAAAGATGGGGTATTTAATTTAGTAGATTGTGCAAAAATGGTACAAACATATTTGTTAATGTAAAAATATAATAAGAAAATCGTCTAAATTACTTAAAAATGTTGACGAAACGCGATTTTTTGTTGTATAATATATATATGTGAAAAAAGGAGAAGATGTTTATGAATATGAGAAAGAAACTAGGTATAGTTTTAGTAATTGGATTAATTTTAATCTTTTTAATGACAATGAGTGTTTTAGGTTATTCGTATACAACGAATTTAGTACCAGATAAAACGTCAGTTGCAAAAGGAGATACAGTTGTTGTAACGATTAAGCTATCTGGAATAGATGCTGGAAATGGATTATTTAATTTTTCAGCGGTATTAAATTATGATACAGAAGTATTTGAAGAAGTAACGCAAGGAAGCATTGCAGCAACTCAAAATAGTGGATGGACAGTTACATATGAACCTTCAACTAAAAAGATGTTATTAGAAAATGCAAGTTTAGTAAATTCTGATTCAGATATTGCAACAATAACATTAAGAGTTAAGGCTGATGCTGCAGCAACTAGTGCTTCTATTGGATTAACTGAAATAAAAGCTTCAAATGAGGCAGAAGAAATTGCAGGAACAGATATTTCTACAACAATACAAATATCTAATACAGCAGGTGGCGGAACAGGTGGAGGAAACCTAGTAACAAATACTCCTTCAAATGAACCTACAGGTAATACTTTAACACCTGGAACTAATGAACCTGCAAATGGAAATTTCATTAATGAAGTAGAAAATATGATTGGTACAAATGATACATCAGATGAAGATGTTCCATACACAGGATCAGAAAACTATGTATTACCACTAATTGTTATAGCGATAGTTTTAGGAGTAATATCATTTGTAAACTATAAAAAACTAGATTCTACAAAATAATTAGAAAAAATAATAAAATAATAAATAAAAAACACAATCAGAAATGATTGTGTTTTTCTTTTCTCTTGAAATGATTTTCCTTATAATATATAATCTAAAAAATAAGAGGAAGGGATTATGGCAAAAAAATTATTAATAACAGAAAAACCAAGTGTAGCAATGGAGTTTGCAAAAGCACTAAAAATAAATGCAACTAGAAAAAATGGATATTTAGAATCAGAAGAATGGATAATTACATGGTGCGTTGGACATTTAGTTACAATGTCATATCCAGAAAAGTATGATGAAAACTTAAAGAGGTGGAGACTAGATACATTACCTTTTATTCCAAAAGAATGGAAATATGAAATAATACCACAAGTTGCAAACCAATTTAATATTATAAAAGATTTAATGCGAAGAGAAGATATCGATGTAATATATAACGCTGGAGACTCAGGAAGAGAAGGAGAATATATCCAAAGATTAGTTTTTATGATGGCACATCCAAATCCAAAAGCTAAAATGAAAAGAGTATGGATAGATTCTCAGACTGAAGAGGAAATTCTAAAAGGTATTAGAGAAGCAAAAGACTTGTCAGAATATGATAGTTTATCTGATTCGGCATATTTAAGAGCAAAAGAAGATTATTTGATTGGTATAAATTTTTCTAGATTATTATCTATAATATTTGGAAGAAGGCTGGCAAAAGATCTTTCAGAAGATAGAGTGAGTATTTCAGTTGGAAGGGTTATGACATGCGTACTTGGAATGGTAGTTTCAAGAGAAAGAGAGATTCGTAATTTTGTAAAAACTAAATACTTTAAAATTGTAGGAGAATTTGGAGATAAAGATAGTTCATTTAAAGCAGAATGGAAAATATCTGATACTTCTAAAATGAAAGATTCTGTTAAATTATATAATGATACAGGGTTTAAAAAGATAGAAGATGCAAAAGAATTTATAAATTCTTTGGAAAATAAAAAAGCTATTGTTTCAGAGGTAAAAAAGACTAAGCAAAAAGAAAATGCTCCACTTTTATTTAATTTAGCAGAAATACAAAATGAATGTACAAAAAGGTTTAAAATAAAACCAGATGAGACTCTAGAAATTATTCAGGAATTATATGAGAAAAAACTGGTTACTTATCCAAGAACAGATGCAAGAGTTTTATCTACTGCTGTTGCAAAAGAAATATCTAAAAACTTAAATGGATTAGCTAAAAATTTTAAAGATGATGAAATAAAAAGTATATTAAATAAAATGATTTCAGAAAAATATAATACAAATTTAGTAAAGACTAAGTATGTAAATGATTCAAAAATAACTGACCATTATGCAATTATTCCAACAGGACAAGGTTTCGAAAATTATGAAAAATTAGATAGTTTAAAAAAAGATGTTTATAAACTTATTGTTAAAAGATTTTTGAGTATTTTTTATCCACCAGCTGAATACAATAAAATTTCAGTCGTAATAAATGTAGATGGTGAAGAATTTTCTTGTACGAATAAAGTATGTGTAAATCAAGGATATCTTGAAGTAATGAAAAATGATATGACAGATAAAAAGAATAAAAAAGATACTAATATGGATAATAATGAAGATGAAAATAATAAAAGTGATAATAAAGAAGAGAATTTGGCTATATTAAGTAATTTAAGAAAAAACCAAGAGATTAAAGTAGTAAATTATGAGACGAAAGACGCAGAAACATCACCACCTACAAGATATAATTCAGGATCAATAATACTTGCTATGGAAAACGCAGGAAAATTAATAGAAGATGAAGCTTTGAGAGAGCAGATTAAAGGTGCTGGAATTGGCACTAGTGCTACAAGAGCAGAAATTATAAAAAAACTAGAAAGAATTAGTTATATACAAATTAATTCAAAAACACAGATTATAACACCAACTCAAAAAGGAGAAGCAATTTACGATGTAGTAAAATTATCAATGCCAGATATGTTAAATCCAGATCTTACAGCAAGTTGGGAAAAAGGATTAGATATGGTTGCGAAAAAAGAAATTGCGCCTAATGTATTTATGGATAAACTAGAAAATTATATAAAAAAGAAAATAAATAAACTTGTTATACATATGTGAGCTTAAATAAAATTTAAGCTCATTATTTATTAGTTCACATATTATGTTTATTTTTCATAATATATATCAAATTTATAAATTAAAAATAAATGGAGGTATAATTATGAAATATAAAATAAAGGGTGTTAAGAAATTAGAGGGAATTGTCAATATTTCAGGTTCTAAAAATGCTTCTCTTCCAATACTTGCTGCTAGTATATTAAATGGAAAAACGGCAACCATATATAATTTACCAGATATAAAAGATGTGAAAACTACTTTGAAAATATTAGAAATACTTGGATGTAAAGTTGTAAAAAAGAGAACTAAAGTTATAATAGATTCATCAAATATGGATAAATTTGTAGTGCCACATGATTTAATGAGAGAACTTAGATCTTCAGTAATTTTAGCAGGTTCAATAATAGGAAGATTTAAAAAGGCTGTATTTTCTTATCCTGGGGATTGCGATATTTTATTGATACATCGAACAAGTTTAAGATAAATGAGTGGATACAGGAATTAAAATAATAAAACAGATAAGCTTTAAAAGTAAAATTTTAAGGCTTATTTTTTTAACCTTAAAAACTATACTAAAAATTATTTTAAAAGCCACAAAATTGAACATGAGGCGAAAGGAGATGTAGAAAATATGGTAACACAAAAACTGAAAGGTCTATGGATACCAGTAGAAGTTTTATTAAATAAAGATTTATCAGATAAAGAGAAAATAATACTA
This sequence comes from uncultured Clostridia bacterium, assembly GCA_944387405.1. GTDB lineage: Bacteria > Bacillota > Clostridia > TANB77 > CAG-508 > UMGS1994. The sequence goes on along the minus strand of CALXET010000016.1, from coordinate 180 downwards.
TCTATAATTTTGTATTTAAGTGAAGAAACTAAAAGTTGTTTTGCAAGTAATAAATATATAGCAAGTATTGTAAATGTAACAGCAAATAGAGTATCTAAAATTATAAGTTCTCTGAAAGATAAAGAGTATATAAAAGTAAAATTAAAATATAAAACAGACAGTAAAGAAATAGAACAAAGA
>CALXET010000015.1 GCA_944387405.1 uncultured Clostridia bacterium | reverse complement strand
AAAAAAGAAGCTCTTTGAAGCTTCTTTTTTAATTCTTATCTCTTACACTTTATATCATTTTTCTTTTTATAAGTTAAAATAACTTTTATTCTTGTCTATTTCTTCTCCTTTTATTTTAAACATTTCATCTATTGTCACAAACTCATATCCTTGCTTTTCTAATTCTTTCATTGCTTTAATTGCTCCATCAATAGAAGTCTGATATAAATCGTGTAACAATATAATTGATCCATCACTTGCATTTTTCATTATTTCTTTATAAACAGCATCTTCATTCCTTGATTTCCAATCTAATGTATCAACATTCCATAATATTGTTGTCATATCTGCGATTTCTTTTATGTGATCATTAGTATTTCCATAAGGTGGTCTTAAATATTGTGGTTTAATTCCTATTGTCTCTTCAATTATTTTATTTGTATTATTTATCTCTTTATATATTTCATAATCAGATAAATTTTTAAGATTTAAATGACTGTATGTATGACTTCCAATTTCATGACCATCTTTATACATTTTCTTTATAAGTTCAGGATATTCTTTTGCTCTACTTCCTAATACGAAAAAAGTAACTTTCCAATCTTCTTTTTCTAATTCTTGTAACAAATATTCAGTTTTATTTGAAGGTCCGTCATCAAATGTAACTGCTATAACCTTTTTGCCTTTTAAGTTTTCTACATCTCTTGTATTTCTTTCTATCTTAATTACTTCATTTTCTTTATTCTCTGGTACTTCAAAATTTATTATGTCTTTAATTTTATCATATGGAATTACTACTTTAATTTCACCTTCACTCCAAGGTGCAACTTGATAAGGTGGGAATAAAACATTTAAACCTTCATCATTAAACTCAAAGTTCTCGTAATTTTCTATATTTGCTTCTGTTCCATCCTTTACCCAATTTTCATCAAGATTAGATTTTCTTTTTTCACTTTCTTCCATAACCTCAAAATAAGATAATTGTGCTATTTTCTTAAAATTGTTTTTATCTTTTAAAAAATCAGTAAGTACTACTTCCTTATTATTTACTAAATCATAATAATAGCTTTGATCATCTCTTAAATAATGGTTTCCTCCTGTATACATGTATGATACTAAATGAGTTGATTGAATATTATTATATTCAGATTGTTCATAATTTATAACAAGCTCATACTGCATTTGTTTTTCTTTCAAAAGTTCGTTATCTATTGATTGCATAAATTCTGTTTTTCTTGCATCAACCCATTCTTTTATCTCTTTTTCTATATTTTCATCCTTACTATCTGGAATATCAATTTTTATCGAATATGTATCCGTTACTTCTATAATATGTTTATTTTCATTTAAACTTGTAATCTCTGTTTGTTTTTTATTTTTCGTTACAACTAAAGACACTATAATTAATATCAATACTAATAAACAAATTTTTCCACGAATATTTAATTTTCTTTTTTTTCTATTTCTTATATTTTTTCTGTTCATTCTTTGCCCCTTTTTTTATGATTATGTAATTTTAACCTATTTTTCTACAAAATACAACATATATTATAACATTTTTTATTTAAAATATAAGATATAAAAATATATTACTAGTATTCAGGTCTCTATTCAATTTCCATACTGTCATCTTGTGCAAGAGCCAATTCTACTATTTCTTCTCCTTGTCTTTGTATCATTTTTTTATATTCTTTATCATCTATCATATTTATATCAATACCAGTATTATTAATTCTTGCATCCAAAACAGTTTGAGAAATAGTAATATCAGCAACTTTTGATATTGTAGATATATATTTCTGCGTATCATTACTTATTCCTCCGTCATCTGTTCTAGGAGTTGCAAGCCATACATCACTTTCTCCAGATTCTAATAATTTATTATATCTATTAATATCTAGCACACACTCTGGTGATGATGAAGATATAGATCTTCCTCCACCATATAAAATAGTCTTTCCTTGAGTAGGTTCAACTAAATTTGCAAGATATGCTTTAGCTTCAGTTACATCTTTTCCCCATTGCCTATCAGAACTTCCGGAAGCAAGCTCTACATCTATAGCTAGTGGAAGCAAATTATATTTTCTACTTTTCATAGAATCTAATGCTTTATTTATTGCATCCGCTTCTATTCTTGCTTCATCATTATCTAAACATGTTGAATAATAATAAAATCCATATGGAATTCCGTATTTTTCACATACTGCTGCTTGGTCTAAATAATTATCATTTAACAATGTTACAAAATTTCCATATCCACTTGCACCTAGTTTAATATAAACAAAATTTATATTACCTGCTATATCAGAAGTATTGGCATTAGCATAAACAGACTTTCCATTTTCATCGTAATATGAAATTCTAGCAGTTTGATCTTTTATTACATTTTTATCAGTAAGAAGCGCTTCTAATTCATTTCCAGAAACACCATCTGCAACATCTATTCCTACAACGTTTCCACTTTTTGATACTACTCTTTTATCAATTACTTCTTCAACTATTTCTGTTGAATCAATATTTTCACTCTCTTTAGATTTTTCTTTTTCTACCTCTTTTAAATACTCACAAGAAACATATCCTGAAGTACCATCAGATAAAGTTACTAATATCCAATCTACACCATCTACGTTTTTTATATCTTCAAAATTTGCTTTTGGTATTTTAAGCACTGTTCCATGTTCAATTTCTGCAACTTTTGGATATCCCGTTCCGGGATCTCTCCTAACATTTAAATTTACTCTTCCATCTTTTGCTGTATCTACTTTCATTTCAACCACATCATATTCTTTTAAAAACGAATTAGAAACCCATCCAGTATATACTTTTCCATCTTTATCAGTATATTCTACTTCTCTCCAATCAATAGCATCACTTGTTTTTATATTACTTCCTATCGCATTTATTACAGTACCATTTGGTATTTCTGCAATAATATTATATTTATCTAGTTTAGTATCGCTTCTTAACTTTAAATCAACACTACTTTCTTTAGATGTATCTACTATCATTGGAATTTTATTATTCCTGTCATTGCTTTCATCTTCCTTTTTATCAATCTCATTAACATCTTCAATTTCTCCATTTTCTCTTAATAAATCAGATCTAATATAACCTTCTACAACTTCTTCTTCATTTATGTACATTACAGGAACCCATAAAAACTCATTATCACTTGCTTGTAATTTAGCAGCACCTAGTACTTGTTCTCCACATTCAATAGCTCCAAGCTTATTATCTCCACTGACTTCTGCAGACTTTCTTATATTTACTCCTGAATCCGGAATAACTGTATAAACTGTACTGTATTCTTCAATTTTATCTTTATCAACTTTTTGAACTTCTTCCAAATATCTTCTTTCAGTTTGTCCAATTATGCTTTCTCCATTAGAGTTTATCGCACCCACATATACTCTTTCTGATTCATCTTTTGGTAATTTAGAAATAGTTACAACTAAGGAATTCTCATCAATTTCAGCTATCAACTTTCCGTTCTCATCGTATATAGGCATTTTTCCATCATATTCATCTCCGGAATAGTCAACTACCTTAGCTATTGTTGCCTGACTAGTTTGAATCCAGTCATATACTTTAGCCCCTCCTACCACTAGTAAAGCTGCAAGAGCAATTCTAGCAGCTTTACTACCGAAAAATCTTCTTGGCTTATTATCCTTTTTTCTTCTAATATTTCTTTTTTTATTATTTTTCCTTGGTGCTCTTCTCACCATATCTAAATCATCTGCTAATCTTTTATATCTACTGGCCATTTTCTTCTCCCTTTTCTAATAATTTATTATTTTTAATAAATAACTTTAAAACAAATTTAGGAATTCTATCAAGTGAATTTTTATAGTAATCTCTTTGCTTTCTAATCTCTTCTTTTTCTGTCTCTAACTTATTAATCGTCTCATTCATCTTTATAAGTTTAGATTGATTCTTTTCTTGATAATCAAGAACTATATTCTTACATTCTGCAATCAATTCATTCATTTTTTCTGTTTTTAACTCATTATCTTTTTTTAATCTCATTATCTGATTATGAGTTTTTATACTATTAATTTTATATAAAAAATTATTCATAAAACTTTCTCCTTAAAATATTAATATTATTATATTAATATTTTAAATTTATCGCAACAATTTAAGTATTATAAATTTATTTTTTTATATTTTATTAGGAGGTTTTTATGAAGATTTTAAATTATGAAATTATATCTACTATTTTTATTTGGATAATTGGAACTCTTCTTCACTTTACTTATGAGTTATCAAATAACAATATTTTCGTAGGATTTTTTAGTGCAGTAAATGAAAGTACATGGGAACATTTAAAACTTATATTTTTCCCAATGTTAATTTCTACAATAATCGGATTCTTTTATTTTAAAAACGAATATAAGAATTATCTATGCACTAAAACACTTGGCTTACTACTTGCAATATTTATTACTATATCTGTTTTTTACACTTATACTGGAATAATTGGTAGTAATTTTGCAATTATTGATATAAGTCTTTTCTTTTTCTCTACTCTAATTGGACAGATTTACTCTTATAAAAAATTAAAATTAAATACAAACTGTAATAAAATAATTTATTTTTCTATATTAATTTTACTTTTTATATGCTTTATAATATTTACTACAAATCCACCTAATATTAATTTATTTTTAGATTCAGTAACAAATACTTTTGGAATATAAATAAGATTTATCATATATAGATTTAATTATTAAAAAAATAAAGTACAATACTATTTTATTTAGTATTGTACTTTTATCTAAATTTCACTTATTAATCATCATCCCTATCATCTCTGTCATCATCATCATCCCTATCATCTCTGTCATCATCATCGTCCCTATCATCTCTGTCATCATCATCGTCCCTATCATCTCTGTCGTCATCATCGTCATCATCGTCGTCATCGTCATATCTATCATCATCGTCATCGTCTCTATATTTTTTACTGCCTGTCGTTTTAGTACTTGAAGAAGAACTACTTGATGTTTTATTTGATGAAGTTGAATTATTTGATTTCTTGTTATCATCGTCATAATAATCATCATTATTTTCTACTTGAGATTCTACTATTTTTCCTGTTTTAGCATTTATATCATACTCATATTCTTTTTTACCATAATCAAAACTTACTTCATATACAAATATACCATCATCTGAATCAAATTCTACTTCTAATTCGCGTACTTTACTTTCTTTTACCCCTGCTTTATCAAAAGCTATAGATTTAGCTTTGTCTTTTCCTATATAAGCACCTTCACTAGCTTTTCCTGTAGATGATACATTCTCTACTTTTACATTTTTTGAATTAAGTAATATATTTAAATCATTAATTGTTAATTTAGCTAATTCTTCAAAAGTATATTCTTTTCCTTTTGAATTTTTAAGATCTGATTTTAATACTCTGCTAATTAGGTTTGCTTTACCTTCTGATAAACCATATTGTTTTGCAAGATTAGTTATTTCATCATCATCTAAGTACATTTGAGATAATATTGAAGCTTCAATGTTTTGAGCACTCAATAAATCGTTAATATCTTTTGATATTTCTTCTTCTAATCTTTTAGCTTTTGATTCATCTGGATTTTTAACAGAAACTAGTATTGAATTTTGGTCGTCTGATAAATATCCATTTTTAAGCATTGATCCAACAATCGCGTTTACTGCAACGTCTATATCTACATTTTTTAAATCCATATCTTCTAATATTTTTTTGCCATCATCGTTTACAGCATTTACTTCTATTATTTTATCATTTTTATTTGTTTTTATTTCTATTCCCGGATTTACATCAAAATCAATTATTGAATCTACCATTTTCATATCTTGATATTGATTATATCCAATTACACCACATAAACATATTATTATAGCTACCATTACACCAGCAAGTTTTGGCATAAATGATTTCATTTTAAAAGTTTTCTTTTCCGAAACTTCAGTTACTTTTTTATCTTTATTTTCTTCCATATTAATTACCCCTTCCCTATCTTCGCACTGGGCAAGGATATTATCTAATACATCTGGAACCATATTAGAAACTGTTTTATTTAATCTTTTTTCAATTTCTTTCTTTTTCATTTTATCTCCTCACCCATCCTTTCTTTTATTTTTTTAATTGCTCTATTATATTTTGATAATACTGTGGCAAGTGGCATTTCTAATAACTTAGAGATTTCTCTAAATTTAAATCCAGATACTGAATGTAAAACAATTATATTTCTTTCCTCATCAGAAATTTCTTCAAATATTGTTACTATTAACATTTTATCCTCATTATCTGTAATTTCTTTATAATCTGATAAAGTTTCCCTAAAATCATCAATATTATTATGATTTTTATTTTTTCTTATTTTCATCAAAGCAAGATTTTTTGTGATTTTAAGAATCCATGCTAAGGGTTTTTTATTTGCTTGATATAAACTTGCATTCTCATATATTTTTACATAAACCTCTTGAAGTACATCTTCTGCATCATGCATATTTTTTAATATAGATAATGCAAAACCATATACTGATGACTTTGTAACTTCATATAATTTAGATAATGCCTCTTTATCTCCTTCAGAAATATCTTTAATACAATTTTCAATCAAGGATTTTTGAGATTCATTAATATTTGGCGCCAACATTTTTGAATTCATTTTTTCCCCTTTCACTATAATAATGCACAAACTTTAATTTTTATTGCATCAATATTAAAAATTTTTTATATTTTATTTTAATTTTTATTTTTAATTAATTAGCTACTCCTTAAAATTTTAATTCTCTTTTATCAAACATTGATTTTCCATACATTCTATAAACTTCATCTGCTGTACATGATACAGTATTCTCTATTTTATATCCGAGTTTATTTAAAAAATCTTCTAAATCTTTTTCTGATGTTCCCTCTATTTCAGCATATGCTGGAATACCTGGCCAAAAATCTATATCTATTTCATGCTCATCTAATAAATAAGTAATTCTTCTTTTTTCTTGATAACTCTTATATGAATATCCAATCGCTTCAAGCATTGAATTTGCAAGTTCGATATTTTGTACTTTCATTTCTGTTTCTAACATTTGCTGAATATTACTTTCATTACTTGCAAGTATGTGCTTAACTGCAATAGTAGTTTTTCCATTTGTCTCTCTTACTCTTATCCATTTATTTTGGTTATTATGAAACTTCTCAATAAATTTTATCAATGATTTATTATTTAGTATCTCTTTTAATTCTTCTAAATTATATTTTTTTATTAAGTTAGATAAATTTTCTTCTCTTACAATTAAACTTAGTTCTTCTTTATCAATATCTGTTAACAAATTATCTATTTCAAAAAATAATAATTTTAATTTATCAATTGAAGTTTCTAACTTAAGTTCACTTTCTGGATTATTAATTTGAATTAATAAATCAACATATCTTCCATATATTGTTGGTAAATCATATGTGTATAATGTTTGAGTATTATCACTTTTAAACTTTGCCCCTGCTTTTTCTAATTTTTCAATAAATTCTTTTTTATCGATGTTTAAAATCTTTACTTCTAGTTCCATTTTCCCCATAAGAGTTTCTCCTAATTTATGTATTTATTTAATTCTTCTAAAAATTCATTTCTATTTAACTTAATTAGAAATTTATCAAAAGCTAAATTACTATTTGTAATTTCTTTTCCCATCCAACTTTCTTTTTTATAAGATTTCATCTCTTCTTTACTTTTAAAAGTAACTTCTACTCTAATTAAACCTTCAAAATCTTCATAATATTTTTTTATTGATATTCTACTATCTTCATTATATAAATAACTATCTCGAATAATCCTTTTAATTGATCTTTCTTTTATTCGGTTAAATTCTTCCTCTGAAATCTCTGTTTTTGATATTATGCAATTATTTTTATCTAATATTTCTTTCTGATATTTTTCTGCCTTTTTTTGAATTCTTAAATAGTCATCAACATAATATCTCTCATATCTTATTGGAAAACTTATATTTATCCCGTCTAAGTTATTTATTATAAATCTTCTTGTCATTCTTTCCATCATAATCATTTCCAATCTATCTATTTGAATTTTACACTATTTATTATTTAAGTTCATATATAAATTCTTTTTCTTTTGAATCATCTTCTGCCCAAAATACATTAATAGATAATTTTTCTAAATTACCCTCTTCTTCATCTTCTTCTCCGTAATAAACATTTATTACAAACCTAAAATATCCATCTTCAGTTGTTGTTGACTGTTTTTCAACTTCAGCATATCTTAATTGAGATACATTTACATTTTTGCCTTGTAATTTGTTTATTAAATCAGCAAATTCATCTAGACCTACATTTCCTGTTACTTTTTCTATTTCTTCACTATATTGATTATAAAAACTCTCTATATTTGAAGAATCCACACTCTCAGATAAATATGATAAATAATCTGTATATAATTTTATATTTTTATAAAAATCTGATCTTTCATAATCACCTTCATATTTATATAATTCTGAAATATTTCTTGGTAAAATAGTTTGGCTTTCGTAATCTTTTGCAAAGTTTTTAAAGTCAGCTATACTATTTTCATATTCTTCTGTTTTTACTACATTTTCTTCATATACTTTCTCTTTTTCTCTTTTCTTATCTACTATCAAAGTTACTACTAATAGAATAATTACTAAAATTAATATAAAAAATAATAATAAAACTCTTTTTATATTAATACCTCTTTTTTTCTTCAAACCAATTCCTCCTTGATTTATCTAGTCACTTTCAGGAACTTGTATATTTGTAACACCATGTTCCTCACACCAATCAGTAAATGGTGTTTCTGATTCAAAAGTTACTTCAGCAAGTCCATCATAAGGATTATAGTATTTTCCTTCAGTTATCAGTTTCCACTCTGCAATTCTTCTATTTGTAAGTGCTTCTGCATATTGTGTACCTTCATATGTACACCACGTACTTTCAGATACACTACCACTTGCTTTATATTCTTCTCCTCTTTTCGTTAGATTACCATAATTATGTTTTATACTCATAAATGCTTGCAAATATCCATCATCTATATCTTCTCCAAGCTCACTCTTAATATATGCTTTTTCTTCTTCAATTAATGCTAAATATATATCTACTAAAGTTTGTAGTGGGATATTTGAATTCCAGTCTACATTATATCCAAGATCTCTTGCAAGGTCTGTTTCATATTTTGTTAATCCAAAATAATGAGTTGAACCAGCTCCGTCACTTAAGTTAACTGGTACTGACATTGTTCCTGATGCATCAAGCTGTCCACCTTCTAATACAATTCCCATCCAATATAAGAACTTCTCATCATCAAGAGTTCCACCTTTTTTAGGAATTCTTACATAATCTTCGATATTTTCAACTTTTGCTTTTTCTAAATCTATCAATATTAAACCAATATTATTTTCATTTGTTGTTCCTACAACATCTTTCATTTTAAGTTCATCACCAACAGATACACTTATATCAAAACCTGCCATAATTAATTCATAACCTTTTAAAATTGTATCTCCTGTAAGTTCAACTTTTATTCCTGGTCCATATTCTATAGTGTTTACTTCTTCTAAAACCTTACAATCTCCCATTGCAATAACATCTTGTCCTGGTTCAAATCCAACTAATTTTGAAGTTGTAGTTTCTACTCTATAAGCATATCTGAAATCATATCCACTAAAACTATATGAATTTACTACACTTCTTATATTACTTGTACTTCCACAATCATAACTCGTTGTATCTGTTATATATATAAATGTATGTGTTGGATTTCCACTCTCATTTTGTCCTGTAAAAATAATATCTCCTGCTTGTAGTTCTGATATATTCTCAATTTTTTCCCAGCCTTTTTCTTCGCAATATTTAGGAAGACTTCCACCACTACAAGATTTCTGAAATCCGCTAAGATCAGTAAATCCACAATTATATAAAACTTGACACACGAAAGCACTACAATCTACTCCTCTTGCAGCATTTGATAATGGAATATTATTTCCATTATGGTATGTCCAAGACTCTCTACTAAATTGTTCTTTTAATTTCTTTGCCTCTGATAATATTTGTTCTACAGATGTATCTACACTTGTATCTGATGTACTCACAGTTTCATCGCTCTCAGCTTCTTGATCACTGTTTATAGGATCATTATTACTTTCCGCATTTTGATTTGCATCATTTATAAGTTCTTGTTCTTTTTTAGCTTCTTCTTCTTTTATAGCATCTACTGAACTTTTTGATAATATTAATGTTCCATATTCTAATACTTGCTTTTCATATTTTCTTACTGGCCAATCATAATGCTTATATTCAGGAATTGGCCATTCTAATAATCTATGTTTTCCTTTTTCAAAATCTGAATAATCAAAATAATCAAGCTCTACTAATAATTCTTTTAAGTCTCTATATATTAATTGTGAATCTATTGATGT
>CALXET010000014.1 GCA_944387405.1 uncultured Clostridia bacterium | reverse complement strand
TTCGAACCCACGGTAGGCTACAAACCTACGCCAATTTTCAAGACTGGTGCCATAAACCAACTCGACCACCTCTCCATGTGACATTTAATAGTTTAACATGTGAGCCATTAAATGTCAATACAGTTTTATTAATTTTTTTTATTATGTTTTGCATTTTTTATTGCTTCTTTTTCTTCGTTAGATAATGGATATTCAGAAGTTCCATTTATTACTGGTTTCGCATAAACAGAACTAGTCTCCCTTGCATATATTCCATTAAAAACTACTCCATTGTCATTATCATCTAAAATTGCAACAGCAAAACTTAAATTACTTCCAACATCATCAAATGCATTATATCTTACAATTCCTATCTTCTGCAAATTTGTCTTCATTTCTTTTTCTATATTTTTAATATTAGATTTAATTAATGCGTTTTCTTGATTAACATAATCTGTTGAACTTATGTATTTTTTAAGCATTTCTTCTATATTAGTTCCATCACCTAATTTTTTCATAAATTCAACATTTTTATTTTTAAATCTTTCAAATCTTATATTTGTAAAAATAACTATTATTATTAATATTATGTTAACTGCAATAAGTACTATCTCTAAATTTTCCATTTTAGTCTCCTATTTAAGTAATCCTAAAATACGCTCTAAATCGTCATTTGAAGCATATTCTATAACTATTTTACCTTTTCTCTGTCCCGCATTTAATTTTACTTTAGTTCCAAAGAAATTTTGAAATGTATTTTCAATATCTCTGTATATAGGCTCATATTTTGCATTTTTCTTTGACATATTTTTTCTTGCTTTAGTTTTCTTCTCTGCCTCTCTTACACTATCTCCTGAATTTATCATATAAAGAGCCATGTCATATTGTTTATCTGGATCTTCGAAACTTAATAATGATCTACAATGACCTTCTGTTAGCTTTCCTTCTAACGCTAAGTTAATTACTCTCTCATCTAAATTTAATATTCTTAACGTATTAGCTACTGAACTTCTACTTTTACCTATAATCTCTGCAACTTGTTGCTGATTCATGTTGTATTGATCCATTAGGACTTTTATGCCTCTAGCTTTTTCAATTGGATTCAAGTCTTCTCTTTGTATATTTTCAATTAAAGCAATTTCTTGATTTCTTTGATTATCGTTATCCCTTACAATTGCTGGAATCACGTCTAAACCAGCTCTTTTAGAAGCTCTCCATCTTCTTTCACCAGCAACTATTTGATAATAATTATCTCTCTTAGTAACTATGATTGGTTGTATAACACCATATCTTTTTATAGAATCAGCAAGTTCTCCTAAAGATTCTTCATCAAACATTCTTCTTGGTTGATCTCTATTAGGTTCAATTTCTGATAATTTAATATTTTCTACTTTTTCTCCATCATTTTCAATCTCTTCCTCGAAAGTACTAGAAAATAGCGCATCTAGTCCTTTTCCTAATCCTGTTTTCTTTGCCATTTCAAATCTCCTTTCAATTGTCTAATTTTGTTTATCTTGATTTTTTAAAAACTCCTTAGCTAGCTTCTCATAGCTCTTTGCGCCTTTTGATCTACCATCATATTCAATTATAGACATGCCATAGCTTGGAGCTTCACTCAACTTAACATTTCTAGGTATTACAGTTTTAAATACTTTGTCTTCAAAATACTTTTTTACTTCTTTAACAACTTGATTTGATAAATTTGTTCTAATATCGTACATTGTAAGGATTGCACCTTCTATTACAAGTGATTTATTCAAATGTTTTTTTACTAAATTAATCGTATTAATTAATTGACCTAATCCTTCTAATGCATAATATTCACATTGTACAGGAATAAGTACTGAATCTGCTGCAGTAAAGGCATTTAAAGTAATAAGTCCTAGTGAAGGTGGACAGTCAATTAATATAAAATCATAATTATCTTTAGCCATATCTAATTGCTCTTTAAGTCTGTATTCTCTTGACATTAAGGAAACAAGCTCAACTTCAGCTCCAGCTAAATTAATATTTGAAGGACAAACTTTTAAATTTTTAATTGAAGTATCTTCTAAAATTTCTTCTATTGGTTCTTCATTTACTAAAACATCATATAGTGATTTTACATTATCCTTATCTACCCCAAGTCCACTTGTAGCATTGCCTTGAGGGTCTGCATCTATTAATATTACTTTTTTTCCTTTTTTAGCAAGTATAGCGCTTAAATTGACTGTGGTTGTAGTCTTTCCGACTCCTCCCTTTTGATTTGCAACTGCAATAATTTTACCCAAGTTAATCCCTCCATTCATTACTACATAATAATATAAAAATACAATAATAAAGTCAATGGATTTTCAAAAATCTTATCTTGTTTTTTCTCATTATTATGTCCACCAACATACTGTTAATCGTGAAACATTCGATTTTTTGTATTCTGTATTATCTCAAATTTCAAAAACAGATAAAAAGTAATGTTACGGATGTTCGCCCAAATGTTTCACGAAAAAAAGCAGAGAAATTTTTAAAAAATTTTCTCTGCCTTTAGTATTTTAATAATTATTTAAGAGGATCTTTTGAAGGTTTACCTTGACATCTCGGATAAATTTTATTAGTACTCTTTTCCTTAGAAATAATAACTAAAACCCTATCAATTCCATCTGCAATTTTATATTCTTCAATCTTTTCTATTCTGCCTCCTAGTAGCTTTATAGCATTTTCAGCATTATCTATTTCTTCTATACAGTTAGGGCCTTTCATACAAATACATTTACCTCCAATTTTAGTAAATGGAAGCATATATTCAGATAAAGTAGATAGATTAGCTACAGCTCTAGATACAACAAGATCAAATTGTTCCCTATAATCTTTATTTTGCGCTAAATCTTCTGCTCTTGTATGAATAATTTCAATATTATTTAATGATAATTTTTCAACTGTATCTTTTTGAAAGTTAATTTTTTTATTTACTGAATCAATTGAAACTAAATTAATATTACTATTTACTAATTTAAGTGGTATTCCAGGAAATCCGGCTCCAGAGCCAATATCAAGTACTCTTCCTTTAACCATATTCTTTATATAAATTGAATCTACAAAATGTTTTAGTATAATTTCTTCTTCGTTTTTAATAGCAGTTAAATTAATTTTTTGATTCCACTCGATTAAATTATTCATATATTTATATAAATTTTCTTTACTTTCATCAGTTATTTCTAAATTTATATATTTTAAATCATTTTCTATAATTTCTTTAAACTTTAAATAATCCATATTATCCTCTATTCTTAATTTGTTCTAAATATACTAAAAGTACTGATATATCAGCAGGTGAAACGCCTGATATTCTAGATGCTTGACCAATTGAATGTGGTCTGAATTTATTTAATTTTTGTCTAGCTTCAATTCTAATTCCTTTAACATCATCATAATTAATATCTTCTGGTAACAATTTTTTCTCTAATTTTTTAAAGTTAACTACTTGTTCTTCCTGCATTTTTATGTAACCTTCATATTTAACCATAATTTCTACTTCATCTTTAATATCTTTTGGTAATTCTTCTCTTGCTTCATCTATTTCTTCTAGTAATTTATAATTCAATTCTGTCCTTTTTAAAAGTTCTGAAAGTCTTACTCCTGCAGCAATTTTAGAACTATTATTTTTTTCAAGAAACTCGTTTACTTTATCTGTTGGCTTTATAATTGTATTTTTTAGTCTATCGATTTCTTTCATTATAGCATCTCTTTTTTCAGTAAACATCTTATATCTTTCATCAGAAATTAAACCTATATCATGACCTATTTCTGTAAGTCTTAAATCTGCATTATCTTGTCTTAATAAAAGTCTATATTCTGCTCTAGAAGTCATCATTCTATATGGTTCATTTGTACTCTTTGTTACTATATCATCTATTAAAACGCCAATATAAGCATCAGATCTATCAAGTATTACAGGATCTTTTCCTTTTAATTTTAATGCAGCATTTATACCTGCAATGATACCTTGTGCAGCAGCTTCTTCATAACCAGATGTACCATTAATCTGTCCTGCAAAAAACATTCCATCTATTGTTTTAAGCTCTAATGAACTCTTTAGTTGAGATGGTTCAATACAATCATATTCAATAGCATATGCAGGTCTTGTAAATTCCACGTGCTCTAGTCCAGGAATTGTTCTATACATTGCAATTTGAACATCTTCAGGAAGAGAAGAACTCATTCCTTGAACATACATTTCTTCAGTATCAAGTCCCATTGGCTCAATAAAAATTTGATGTCTTTCTTTATCTGCAAATCTTACAACTTTATCTTCTATTGATGGACAATATCTTGGTCCGGTTCCCTCAATAGCTCCACCGTATAAAGGTGATCTATGTAAGTTTTCCCTTATTATTTTATGCGTTTTTTCATTAGTATAAGTTAAATAGCAAGGAACTTGATCAAATTTATCTATTTTATCAACAAAAGAAAATGGAACAATATCTTCATCACCATTTTGTATTTCCATTTTTGAAAAATCAATACTCTTTCTGTTTACTCTTGCTGGAGTTCCAGTTTTAAATCTTACTATATTTATTCCCATCTTTTTTAAAGATTCTGATAATTTATTTGCTGGAAATACGCCATCTGGACCACTTTCAAATGAACTTTCACCAATAAAGATTTTTCCCTTTAAATATGTTCCTGTAGCTAAAATTACACTATCTACATCATATATTGCACCAATATTTGTTTCTACAGATTTTATTTTTCCATTTTCTTGTTTTATGTCAACTATCTCTGCTTGTTTTAAAAATAAATTATCTTGCATCTCTAAAGTATGTTTCATTTCTCTTTGATATTTTTTTCTATCAGCTTGTGCTCTTAATGAATGAACTGCTGGTCCTTTGGAAGTATTTAACATTCTAACTTGTATCATTGACTTATCAATATTTTTTCCCATTTCTCCACCTAAAGCATCTATTTCTCTTACTAAATGCCCTTTTGATGTACCACCAATATTAGGATTACATGGCATATTTGCAACACACTCTAAACTTATAGAGAACAATAAAGTCTTCATACCAAGCCTTGCAGCTGCTAAAGCAGCTTCACATCCAGCATGTCCTGCACCTATTACTGCTATATCATATTTTCCTGCATTGTACTTCATTTAATTTTCATCCTCTTTCTTCTCATTTTCGCTTTAAATCGATTTTTATGTTTTTTTAATATAATTTATCATCTAATGTATTAAAAAGTCTTATTTGCCCAAACAGAACTTAGAAAAAATTTCTTTAATTATATCTTCAGTTACAGTCTCTCCTGTAATCTCTCCTAAATTCTCTAAAATATCCTTTACATATACAACTATAATATCTATAGGCATTTTATTTTCAATAGTTTCTAAAGATTTATCTACTGATATTATTGCTTTAGTTATTAAGCTTTTATGTCTTGTATTTGTTACTATTATTTCATTATCAGATGATATTTCCTTTGTTTCAATTAAATTTTCAATCTCTTTATATAAGTTATCTATTCCCTCTCTAGTTTTTGTAGAAATTTGAACAACAGGTTTACCCACTTCTTTTATTTTTTCTAAATCAGCATTATTCTTATCTAGATCTATTTTATTTAATACAATTATTGAATTTTTATTTTTTAAAATATCTAAAATCTCATAATCTTCTTTATTCATTTTTCTTGAAATATCAAATATTCCAATAATTAAATCACTTTCTTTAGCAATTTTTTTAGCTTTTTCAACACCTATTTTCTCTACTTCATCACTTGCTTCTCTAATACCTGCAGTGTCAATTATTTTTAAAGGAATTCCATTTATTGAGATATATTCTTCAATAGTATCTCTCGTAGTACCTTCAACAGATGTAACAATTGCTCTTTCCTCATTAAGCAATATATTTAATAGAGAGGATTTTCCTGCATTTGGTCTTCCTATAATTGCTGTATTAATTCCATCTTTTAATATTTTTCCATTATCAAATGATTTTTCAAGTTTCTTTAATCTATCCTTTTGTTTTAATAAAACTTCTTTTACTTTATTTGTTGTAACTTCTTCTACATCATATTCTGGATAATCAATTGAAGCTTCAATATCAGCCATCATTGAAATTAAATCTTTTCTTATTTCTTTTATTTCTAAAGATAAATTACCTTCTAATTGATTAATTGATGCTTTAGCTTCTCTATCTGTTTTACTATTTATAATATCTATTACTGCTTCAGCTTGACTTAAATCAATTCTGCCGTTTAAAAATGCTCTTTTTGTAAATTCTCCTGGTTCAGCTAAAACAGCTCCATTTTTTAAACATAATTCTAATATTTTTTTCATTACAACCATTCCACCATGAGAATTTATTTCACAAACATTTTCTCTTGTATAACTATTAGGAGCAATAAAGTATGAAACTAAAACTTCATCAATTATTACATTTTTCTCATCTACAATTTTCCCATATTTCATGGTATATCCGGAAATTGGTTTGTCATTTGTTACAAAAATTTTATTTAATATTTCAAAAGATTTTTCTCCACTCATTCTAATAATTCCTATTCCACCAATTCCTGGTGCAGTAGAAATTGCAACTATTGTTGACATACTTTTCCTCCTTTCAATATAAAAAGGTTGCAAAAATGCAACCTTCTAATTTATTTTTTTAATGATACAACTAATCTTCTATTTGGTTCCTCTCCTATACTATGTGTGAAAACTTTAGGATTTTCCTGTAATTTAGTGTGTATAATTTTTCGTTCATAAGATGTCATTGGTTCCAAAGTAATAGATTTTTTAGTTTTTATAACTGTTCCTGCAATTTTATCAGCAAGGTTTTGCAAATCTTTTTCTCTCTTTTCTTTATATCCACCTATATTAAGTAAAACTCTAGTTTTCTCATCTGTATCTTTATTTGCAATATTATTTAACAATTGTTGAAGAGAATTTAATACTTCTCCTCTATATCCAATTAGATAACCTCTATCTGCACTATCCATATCTACTAAAATGTTTTTATTATCATCTAATCTAACATTATAAGTAAATTCTGTACCTGGAAGTTTTGAAACAAATTTTTTCAAAAAACTCTCAACTGCATTCATTGCAATTTCAACGCTTTTCTCTGATGGTTCCTTTTTTACAGATTTTTTTGAAACGTTATCATTATCTTCTTTTTCTTTGTTTTTTAATATTAATTCTACTTTTACTACTCTAGGAGTTAAAATACTAAAAAAACTTCTTTTATCTTCTGACTCTAATACTTTTATCTCAACTTGACTTTTAGAAACTTTTAATTCTTTTAAACCTTTTTCTATAGCCTCAGTAGTTGTTTTCCCTTCGTATATATAAGCCATTTTATTTTGCCTCCTCTTTGTCTTTGTATACTTTGTTAAGAACTAATTTTTCCACAATCATTAAAATATTATTTGTTAACCAATATAATGCAAGACCAAGTGGAACAGCAATAGCAATCATAACAGACATTATAGGCATCATCAATTGCATATTTTTGTTCATTTGCTCCATTGGATTTTCTTCTTCTTCATTATCTTTATCTTTCTTCTTTTTCTTTTCTTTCTTTCCTTCAGTTGTAATTGAATTTAGTTTCATAGAAAGAATTGATGAACCAACATATAAAATTGGAATTATATATGCTGTCCAATTATTAAAATCAGAAATTAAAACATTACTTAAATCTATTCCTAAGAAATCCATATTCAAGTCAATATCTATATTTTCATTTGTTTTTGCAGCTTTTATAACTTCTATTTCAGAATATGCTGATTGAGTATTAATCATCTTTTCATACTCTGCAATTTTTTCTTGTGGTACTTTTAACATATATGTTAATGGATCTCTTACTAAGAAAAACATAGCTAACAATAAAACAATTTGTAATATAGAGCTTAAACATCCACTAAATGGACTCATATTCTCTCTTTTATACAAACTCATAGTCTCTTGTGCTAGTCGTTCTTGATCATTTGAGTATTTATCTTGAATTTCTCTTAATTCTTTTTGAATTTTTCCTGATTTTTTTAATGTTTTATGTTGTTTTATAGATAAAGGCATCATTATTATTTTAGTTATTAGCGAAAAAATTATAAGTGCAAGACCATAGTTATTAACAAAAGTATAGATATAGTTTAATAAATATCCAAAAATATTACATAACCAATCCATAGATCCTCCAATTTACTTTAAAGGGTCATATCCTCCTTTTGAAAAAGGATTACACTTTAAAAATCTTTTAATTCCTAATAAACATCCTTTAATACAGCCATATTTATTTATAGCTTGAGCCATATAATCAGAACATGTCGGATAATATTTACATCTTATACCCATATAGTAAAATATTTTTGATAAAGTGTTTTTATATATTTTAATCAAAAATAATAATATTTTTTTCATTTTTTTACTATATTAGCCTTTCTTAAAATATTTTCCAAATCATATTTTACATCAAAAAAAGAAAGATTTCTATCAAATTTAACTTTCTTTTTCCAACAAATTAGAATATTTATATTGGATAATTCATTTTCTAATGATGAATAGCTTTCTAAAATAAGTCTTCTTATTCTATGTCTTACCACACTATTCCCCACTTTTTTACTTATTACTACTCCAAGCCTATTTTTTTCTAATTTATTTGTATGTATAAATATTTCTAAATATTTTCCTGAAAAATAATTACCTTTTTTAAAAAAATATTTATATTCATAATTTTTTTTGATTATTTCAGTTCTTTTCATAATTAATCACTCTTGTATCGCAAAAAAGGGCTACTACGCCCTATATTCTACGCACTTATAACTTTTCTTCCTTTAGCTCTTCTAGCTTTTAGTACTTTTCTTCCTGCTGCTGTTTTCATTCTTTTCATAAAACCATGTTCTTTTTGATTTTGTCTCTTTTTTGGTTGATATGTTCTTTTCATTTTGCACCTCCTAATATATTAAATAATTATTAATAACTAATTTTATCTCAAAAGTAATTAGAATTATACTATAAAACATTCAAAAAAGTCAAGGGTTTCTAGAGCTTTTATCATTTTATTTTTCTTTTATATTTTTTAGTTGACTAATTAAATATAAATTGATATTATATGAAAAAATAGGATAATTGGGATATTATGCTACGGAAAAAGATACTTTAAAAGATTTTTAAACATAAATTATCCACAAATTTTACACTATTTTTGCATAACCAAAAAGGGGGATTTAGATTGGTTGATAAAGACGAGCTTTTAGAACAGGCAAAAGAACTTTTGAAAAATGAAATGACCAATATTTCCTATACAACTTGGATAAAATCGCTTGAAATAGGGAATATACATGATAACATAATTGAACTAAAGACAACAAATTCCATGCAAACTGATGCTATTAAATCTAGATTTTATGATTTAATAGTAAATACTTTTAATTTCTTAACTAATAGAACATGGCAAATTGAAATAATAGATACTTCAGATTATACAAATAATCAAGAAGTCTTAAAAAGCAATCCCTTTGATAGTATTACAAATAGTACAGAATACAATAAAACAGCATTAAACCCAAAATATACTTTTGAAACATTTGTAGTTGGTAACAACAATAGATTTGCACATGCAGCTGCTTTAGCTGTTGCAGAAGCACCATCTACATCATATAATCCACTTTTTATTTATGGTGGAGTAGGATTAGGGAAAACACACTTAATGCATGCTATTGGAAATGAAATATTAAAAAGAGATAGCTCTAAAGTAATTTTATATGTAACATCAGAAACATTTACTAATGAATTAGTAAATTCTATAAAAGATTCTAATTATAAAAACGAATTATTTAGAAAAAAATATAGAAATATTGATGTTTTATTAATTGATGATATTCAATTTTTCGCTGGAAAGAAAACTGCTCAAGAAGAGTTTTTCCATACTTTTAATGCTTTATATCAAAATGGAAAACAAATTATATTATCTAGTGATAGACCTCCAAGAGATATAGATCTTATCGAAGATAGATTAAAATCTCGTTTTGAATGGGGACTTTTAGCAGATATATCAATGCCAGATTATGAAATGAGACTAGCTGTACTTAGAAAGAAAACACAATTAGAAGGAATTTTAATTGATGATGAGATATTATCTGTAATTGCTACTAAAATAGATTCAAATATTAGAGAACTAGAAGGTGTATTAAATAAGATTTTAGCATATACATCTTTAACGCATCTACCAATTAATATGGAAACAGTTGAAAAAGCAATTAATGATGTAACTCTTCAAAAAGAAAACGTAATTTCAGCAGATTATATACAAGATGTAGTTGCTAATTATTTTAAAATAGATAAAAAAGATTTAATATCATCAAAAAAATCAAATGACATTGCTTACCCAAGACAAATAGCAATGTATCTATGTAGAACAGTAGGACAGATGTCTTTTCCTAGGATAGGAAACGATTTTGGGGGAAGAGATCATACAACTGTAATGCATGCTCATAAAAAAATAGAAAAAGACATAAAAGAAAACACAAATACAAAACTAATTGTGGATAGTTTGAAGACAATTATTACTAACAAAAAATAATTTATAAATCAACAAAAAATGACATTTTTCTAGAAAATATGTTTTGAGAACATCTTTTCTAAAAAACAAATATAACTATTCTCATATAAGACTTGTATGAGATATCAACACCCCCCTGTTGATAACCTGTTGATAAACTGTTAATAACTCACTTATTCACAAAAGCTGTTGAATAATGTGGATAACTTTTAAAATTATACACATACTTATCCACATGCTCAAAGCATACGGATAAAAGTAATACACATAGTTATCCACATTATCCACAGCCCCTACTATTACTACTACTATATATATTTATATTATATATAATAAATAAAAGAGAAAAGAAAAGAGGATTTTTAAAATGAAAATTATAT
Source organism: uncultured Clostridia bacterium (assembly GCA_944387405.1). Classification (GTDB taxonomy): domain Bacteria; phylum Bacillota; class Clostridia; order TANB77; family CAG-508; genus UMGS1994. Next base: position 4,796 of record CALXET010000014.1, on the reverse strand, counting down.
GCGAAAAGGAAAAACTTCTAAAAGGTATTAACTCCGTAATAAATGGAGTGGCATCTAAAACAACTATGCCAGTATTAGAAGGTATATTAATACAAACAAATGATAAAGAAGTAAAATTAACTACTTATGATTTAGAGATTGGAATTGAGTATATAATAGAATGTGATGTAGAAGAACAGGGTAATACTGTAGTAAATGCTATAATGTTTAGTGAAATAATAAGAAAACTTCCTGATACAGATATTACAATTACAGTTAATGATAACAATTTATTAGTTATAGAATGCGAAGGTTCATTATATAAGTTAGCAACAATGAATCCTGATGAATTTCCAGAATTACCAAAGATAAATGTAGATAATTCAATTGAGATAGAACAAAACTTATTAAAAAATATGATAAGAAAAACAATATTTGCTGTAAGTAATGAAGAAAATAGACCTATATTTACAGGATGCTTATTTGAAGTTAAAGATAATAAATTAAATGTAGTAGCAGTAGATGGATATAGATTAGCTATTAAAAGTAACTTATTAAATAGTAAATCAAATGATTTTAGTGTAGTAATACCAGGAAAGACATTAAATGAAATAAATAAGATTATTTTAGATTCATTTGATTCTATTAAAATAGGAGTTTCAAAAAATCAAGCTCTATTTGAAATGGAAAATTGTAAGATAGTTACAAGATTATTAGATGGTGAGTTTTTGAATTATAGAAATGCAGTACCACAAAATTGGGAAACTAGAATAAGAGTTAATAAAAATACTATTCAAAATTGTTTTGAAAGAATTATATTAATTTCTGCATCCTCTATTGAAAAAGAGAAAAAATATCCTGTTAAGATATCAATTGAAATAGGAAAAGTAACAATTTCATGTACAAATCAAACTGGTGATGCTAAAGAAGAAATATATGTTACGACAGAGGGAAAAAACTTAGAAGCAGGCTTTAATCCAAGATATTTCTTAGATGCTTTAAAAGTTATAGATGATGAGGAAGTATATATTGATTTTGGTACAAATATTTCACCTTGTATAATTAGACCAATTGAAGGTGATGAATATACATATATGATTTTACCGATTAGAATGAAGGATTAGTAATGTTTATAAAAAAAATAAAACTTCAAAACTTTAGAAATTATGAAGATGAAGAATTTGAATTTGAAAAGAACTTTAATATAATATATGGAGATAATGCACAAGGAAAAACTAATATTATTGAAGCTATATATTTAAGTTCAATAGGAAGGTCTTTTAGAACAAAAAAAGATTCTGAATTAATTAAGATTGGAAAAGAAAAAGCTATTATAGAGCTTGATTATGTAAGAGTAGATAGAGAAGGAAAAATTAGAATTGAGATAGATAATAAAAAAAATTTTTTCTTAAATGGTATTAAACAAAAAAAATTAAGTGATATAATAGGGAAGGTACACATTGTTTTATTTAATCCAGATGATATAAATATAATAAAAGAAGGACCTTCACAGAGAAGAAAATTCTTAGATATTATGATAAGTCAATTAAAGCCTAATTATTTACACATTTTAAATACATATTTAAAAACAATTGAACAAAGAAATATATATTTAAAACAAATAAGAGTAGAGAATAAACCAGAAGAATTATTAGATATTTGGGATATAAGACTTGCTGAATTATCTGAAAAAATTTATAAGTACAGAAATTATTATATGCAAAAAATTGAAGAAAAGATAAAAGATATCCACAACAATATAACAAACTGTGGAAATCTTTGTGAAAATATCGAAATTATCTACTTAAAAAATGGAGAAAATAAAGAAGATTTTTATAATAGCTTAAAAAACTCAAGAAAAACTGATATAAAAAAAGGATTTACAACTACTGGAGTTCATAGAGATGATTTTAGAATTTTAATAAATAATAAAGATGTTGAATCTTTTGGATCTCAAGGACAACAGAGAACATCGGTATTGTCATTAAAATTGAGTGAATTAGAAATTATATATGATGAAATAGGTGAAAAACCAATATTACTATTAGATGATTTTATGTCTGAATTAGATGAAAAAAGGAGAATTAATTTTATTGAAACTATAAATGATAATCAAGTATTTATTACGTGTACAGATAAAATTGATTTAAATAGTGAAAATAATAAAATTTATAAGATTGTTCAAGGAAAAAAATATAAAGATTAAATAAAAGGATGATTTAATGTATATAAATATTGGTAAAGATATAATTATTAAAGTAGATGATATTATTGGAATATTTGATATAGAGGGAAACAATAAAAAAGATTACTTAAATTCAATAATTGAAAGATTAAATGAAAAGAAATCAATTATTGATATATCAGATGGAAATCCAAAATCATTAATATTATACAAAAAAGCAGGGAATGAAAGAGGAATATTATCAAATATTTCTTCGTATTCTCTTGGAAAAAAGAAAAAAATAATAAACTAGGAGGAGACAAATGGAAAAATATAATCATGAGTATAATGCTGATCAGATTCAAGTACTAGAAGGATTAGAGGCTGTTAGAAAAAGACCAGGAATGTATATAGGAAGTGTGTCTGTAAGAGGATTACATCATCTAGTATATGAAATTGTAGACAACAGTGTTGACGAGGCATTGGCTGGATATTGTAAAAATATAAATGTAACAATTGAACCAGGAAATGTAATATGTGTAGAAGACGATGGTAGAGGAATTCCAGTAGATATACATCCTAAAACTAAAATTTCTGCTGCAGAGACAGTATATACTAAATTACATGCTGGTGGAAAATTCGGTGGAGATAGTGGATATAAAGTATCTGGTGGTCTGCATGGTGTAGGTGCATCTGTTGTAAATGCTCTATCAGAATGGACAGAAGTTACAATTAAAAGAGATGGCGGATTATACCAAATGTCTTTTGAAAGAGGAAAAGTAGTAAAGAAATTAGAAAGAATAGGAGATGCAGAAGGATCAGGAACAAAAGTAAGATTCTTTGCTGATGGAACAATATTTGAAACATTAGAATATAAATATGAAGTTTTAGAAGAAAGATTTAGAGAAATGGCATTCTTAACAAAGGGGTTACATATAAATTTAAAAGATTTAAGAGGAGAAACACCAAGAGAATCTGACTTTTGTTTTGAAGGTGGTCTAATTTCTTTTGTTGAATTTTTAAATAAGAATAAAGAAAAGCTACATCCAACACCAATTTATATAGAAAAAGACGGTGAATATCCTGTTGAGATTGCTATTCAATATACATCATCTTATTCAGAAAATATTTATTCTTTTGTAAATAATATAAATACTGTAGAAGGTGGAACTCACCTAGAAGGTTTTAAGAGATCACTTACAAAAGTATTTAATGATTATGCAAAATCTCATAATATTTTAAAAGAAAAAGATAGTAATTTACAAGGTGATGATATAAGAGAAGGTATTACAGCAGTAATTTCAGTTAAGGTAAAGGAGCCTCAATTTGAGGGACAAACAAAAACTAAACTAGGAAATAGTGAAGTTACAGGTATAGTACAAACATTAATGAATGAACATTTAGCTGCATATTTAGAAGAAAATCCAAATGTTGCAAAAGCAATACTTGATAAATGTGTAAGTGCGTCAAGAGCTAGAGAAGCTGCTAGAAAAGCTAGAGAATTAGTAAGAAGAAAGAGTGCACTAGAGACTACTACACTTCCTGGAAAACTAGCTGATTGTAGTAGTAAAAACCCAGAAGAGTGTGAAGTATATATAGTTGAGGGAGATTCTGCTGGAGGAAGTGCTAAACAAGGTAGAGATAGAAGATTTCAAGCAATTTTACCTTTATGGGGAAAAATGTTAAATGTTGAAAAAGCAAGAGCAGATAAAATATATGGAAATGACAAATTAAACCCAGTAATTGTTGCAATAGGCGCAGGAATTGGAGCAGATTTTGATATTACAAAAATTAGATATGGAAAAGTTATAATAATGGCAGATGCGGATGTTGATGGTGCACATATCAGAACATTATTATTAACATTTTTCTTTAGATATATGAGACCATTAGTTGAAAATGGAAATGTATATCTTGCTCAACCACCATTATATAAATTATCAAAGAGAGGAATGGAAGATATATATTGTTATAATGATGAAGATTTAGCAAAAGCATATAAAGAGATTGAAGAAAAAGGCATTGCAAGAGATCAAGTTAATATTCAAAGATATAAAGGTTTAGGAGAGATGAATCCTGAACAATTATGGGAAACAACAATGGACCCAGAAAAAAGAATATTAATTCAAGTATCTGTAGAAGATGCAATTAAGGCAGATGAAACATTTACAATATTAATGGGGGATGATGTTGCACCAAGAAGAGAGTTTATTGAATCTAATGCTAAGTTTGTAAGAAATCTTGATATTTAATAAATAATAAAAAATAAAGCTCAGTATATATTAATATATACTGAGCTTTTAAAAGTTTATATTAACTAAAATATAATATTTATAATAATTTAAAAAAATAAATATAAAAATAATATTAATATAAACTTTATAGTTATAATATATGCATTAAAAAAATTTTTATTCATAAAAATAAAAAATAATAAAAAATATTACAACAAAAATTTATAAAAAATAAAAAAAATTAATTAATAAAATAAATAAAAAATAATTAAATAAAAAATTAGAATTAAATTTTAAAAAAATAATATAGCAAAAAACAAAAAATAAATTTAAATAAAAAATAAAAAATATAATTAATAAAAAATTAGAAATAAAAAAATAGAAAATATAAAAAACAAAAAATTAAAATAATAAAAAAA
>CALXET010000013.1 GCA_944387405.1 uncultured Clostridia bacterium | reverse complement strand
ATTATTGCCATTTTACATCACCTATTAGAAGATATCCCGATTTATTTATTCATAGAGTGATTTCTGAATATTTTGATATGAATGAAAAGCAAAAAGAGAGAATTGCTGAAAAAGCACCAAAATATGCTGAAAGATCATCAGAAAGAGAAAGAATTGCCCAAAAAGTCGAAAGAGAAGCAATTAGTCTTAAAAAAGCTGAGTACATGGAAAATAAAATTGGTGAAGAGTTTGATGGAATTGTATCATCAGTTACTGGTTTTGGAATGTTTGTTGAACTTGAAAATACAGTAGAAGGATTAGTGAGATTTGATAATATGAACTCAAATGAATATTTTATTTTTGATGAGGAAAATAAACAACTAATTGGAGAACATACAAGAAAAATTTATAAAATTGGTGATAAAGTAAAAATTAGAGTTATAGATGCAAGTAAAGAAACAAGAAGTATTTCTTTTGAACTTGCAAGTGATGTAGAAGAATAAATAATTAAAACGATAAAAAATAAAAAGAAGGAATGATAAATTATTACACAAATCAATTCCTTCTTTATTTAATATGAATTTAATAAAACTTTGATAATATACCAACACTAAACATTTAAACATAAAATAAAATTATATAAAAAATACTAAAAAATACTTTATATTTTAGCTATTTTATAATATAATAACTATACTTATAAACAGATGCTGATAATATATTTTTAGGAGGAAATATTATGAGTGGTAATAATGATGGTTTAGGCAGTACAAGAAGATATGACTTAAATGAAATAAATGATAGATTAAGTACTAGACCAACAAAATCAAATAAAACTGTAAAAGGTAAGAAAAATAAAAATATGAATAAAAAAAATAAAAAACAAAGTAAAGGATGGAAAGTAGTAAAAATAATACTTATTACTATATTAGTTTTAGGTATCTTAGCAGCACTTATTATAGGTGGTATTATCGCAGGATTATTTTTAGGACTATTTGGTAATGATTTTAAACTTACAAAAGAAGATTTATTACTTTCTAGTCAGAATTCAGAAGTTTATAACGCAGATGGAAAATTAATTGCAACACTTACAGGTGATGAAAAAAGAAAAATAGTGCCAATGTCTGAAATGTCAAAATATCTTCCAAAAGCATATGTTGCTATAGAAGATGAGAGATTTTATTCACATGCTGGTGTTGATATAAAAAGAACAGCTGCAGCAACTATAACATACTTATTAAATGGAGGTTCATCTTCTTTTGGTGGAAGTACAATTACTCAGCAACTTGTAAAAAACATAACAAAAGATGATGAGGATACTGCAACAAGAAAAATAAAAGAGATGGCGAAAGCTCTTCAAGTAGAAAAATTGATTTCTAAAGATCAAATACTTGAATTATATTTAAATATTATATTCGTAGGTGGAAATAATATTCATGGTGTTGCTCTTGGAGCAGAATATTACTTTGATAAAGATGTTTCAAAATTAAGCCTTGCTGAATCTGCATATTTAGCTGGAATAAATAACTCACCTAATATGTATCATCCATTTAGTGATGATCAAGAAGATATAGATCTTATTAAAACTAGAACAAAAACAGTTTTAAATAAGATGAAAGAATTAGGATTTGTAAATGATGAGGAATATAATGAAGCTATAAAAGATGTTGATGAAGGATTAAAATTTAAACAAGGAAAATTAACATCTGGCCAAGTATACTCATATATAACAGAATGTGCAGTAGATGAAGTTGTAGAACAACTTATGGAAGATAAAGGAATGAGTAGAAACTTAGCCGAGACTACAGTATATGGTGGTGGATTAAAAATTTATACTACTGAAGATTCGTCAATACAAAAAGCAGTAGAAAAAGAAATGTCTAAAGATAAATATGTTAAGAAATCTCGTAAAAATAAAGGTGCTACGACACAAGCATCAATGGTAATTATTAATCAAAAAACAGGAGAAGTAGTTGCTTGTCAAGGAAAACTTGGAAAGAAAGATACAAATGGAGATTTAAATAGAGCAACACAACTTTTAAAGCAAACTGGATCTTCATTTAAACCATTAGCATGTATTGCACCTGGTATAAATGAGGGAGTAATAACAGCAGCATCAGTTTATCAAGATAAACCTGTAAAATATACAGGAGTAAAAAACAAGACTGTAAAAAATCAATATTCGGGATATAAAGGAGCTATGAGTGTAAGACATGCAATAGAGATTTCATGTAATACTGTTGAAGTTCAAATAATACAAGATTTAGGAGTAAGTACTTCTCTTGAATATTTAAATAAGATGGGATTTGCACATTTAAAAAATGAAGGAGAGTCAATGGCTCTTGGTGGGTTAACATATGGAGCATCTTCTTTAGAAATGGCAGCAGCTTATGCATGTATTGCAAATGGTGGAGAGTACATTGAACCGACATTTTATTCAAAAGTAACTGACGCATCTGATAATGTTGTTTTAGAGCCTACTCAGAAAAAAGAACAAGTTATTTCAGAAGCAGCAGCATTTGTAGTAACAGATATTTTAACAGAACCTGTATATGGAACAAATGGAGCAACTGCTAGATATTGTAAAATACCTGGAATTGAAACAGCAGCAAAGACAGGTACAACACAAGATGATAATGATAGATGGCTTTGTGGATTTACACCTTATTATACAGCAGCTGTTTGGTATGGATATGACAAAAATGAAACTGTAAGTTATAGTGGTTATCCTTCAAACCCAGCAGGATCTATATGGTCTTATGTAATGAAAGATGTTCATGAAGGAATGAAAAACAAGAAATTTACTGTTCCTGATGGTGTAGTTAAAGATAAAGTTTGTAAACGTACAGGTTTAGCACCAGCTAAAGGCTGTCCAACTGTAACAGATTATTTCGTTAAGGGAACAGTTCCTAAAAAGACATGCGATGAGAATAAATCAATGAGGAGTTATACAATATGTGCTGACACAGGACTACTTGCAACTGATGCGTGTCCTGACACAGAAGTTATAAGATATAATCCGGATGATGAAGATGTTGATATTCCAACAAAATATTGTAATAAACATAAAGAAAAAGAAGAAGAGAAAGATCCTGAACCAGAAAAGCCTACAACTAAGCCAGAACCAGAGCCAAAACCTGAACCAGAGCCTGAGCCAGAACCTGAGCCAGAACCTGAACCAGAACCTGAACCAGAACCTGAACCAGAACCTGGTCCTGGAACTGGAACAGGAGAAGAATCTGGGGCTGGAAAGTCTGGAAAAACGATAAATAAAAATTAAATAAAAGTTTTAATTAAATGTAAGTAGAAAAACTATTTAAACGTTTTTCTACTTACTATGTAAAGGGAGGAAATATGGATATAAAGTTATATAATACACTTACTAGAGAAAAAGAAATTTTTGAGCCTATTGATAAAAAAGAAGTGAGAATATATTCATGTGGACCAACTGTATATTATTATGCTCATATTGGAAATCTAAGAGCATATTTATTTATGGATAATTTAAGAAGAGTCTTAAGATATAATGGTTATAAATTAAAACATGCCATGAATATAACTGACGTAGGTCATTTAGAGTCTGATGCGGATGAAGGCGAAGATAAAATGGCAAAAGCTGCAAGAAGAGAAAATAAAGATCCATATCAAATAGCAGCTTTTTATACTGAAAAATTTATGGAAGATTTAGATAAGCTAAATATTTGGAAACCTGAGATAATATGCAAAGCAACAGATCATATTAAAGATATGGAAGAGTATGTAAAGACTATTATAAAAAATGGTTATGCATATGAAACTAAAAACACAATATATTTTGATACTTCAAAATTAGATAAATATGGAGTTTTATCTAATATAAGTGCTGAAGAACAGAAAGCCGGTGCTAGAGTAGAATTCGATACGGAAAAGAGAAATGTAACTGATTTTGCGTTATGGATTAAAGCTCCTGAAAACCATATTATGAAATGGGATTCATTTTTCGGAAAATGTTATCCAGGATGGCACATAGAATGTTCTGCTATGAGTAGAAAATATTTAGGTGATTTTTTTGATATTCATACAGGTGGAATAGATCATATTCCAATCCACCATGAAAATGAAATTGCGCAAAGTAAAGGATGTACAGGACATATTCCAGCTAAAACATGGATGCATTGTGAATTTTTACTTATAAATGGTGGAAAAATGTCAAAAAGTTTAAATAATTTATATACACTTGCAGATTTAGCTGAAAGAGGATATGATCCTATTGTATATAGAATGTTTAATTTTACTTCGCATTATAGAAATAAAATAAACTTTACTTGGGAAGCTTTAGATTCTGCAAAAGTTGCTTTAAATAGATTAAAAGATGCATATCAAAAACACTTAAATGGAACTGAAAATGTAGAAGATTCAGTAATTGCGGATTACAAAAATAGATTTTTAGAAGCTATAAATGATGATTTAAATATGCCACTTGCGATGAGTGTTGTGTGGGATGTCGCAAAAAATAATGTTAAATCTAAAAAGTTTGCAGATTTATTATTAGATTTTGATCAAGTTTTAGGATTAAAATTAGATGAAGTTTCAAAAGTAGAATTACCAGACGAAATTATGTCAATAATAAATGATAGAAAGATTGCAAGAGAAAATAAAGACTGGGCAGAATCAGACAGATTAAGAGATTTACTTAATGAAAAAGGTTATAATGTAAAAGATACCAAAGATGGTATGGAAGTAACAGAAAAATAAAATTATATGGGGGAAACAAATGAGATTTGTAAATAGTGAAGAATCAGCAAAAGAATATACAGAATTCTTAGAAAGTCATGAGCGTTGTAATTTTCAACAATCATTAGAATGGGGAAGAGTAAAAACAGCATGGCAAAAAGAAGTTGTACTTGCTGAAGATGAAAATGGAAAAATAATAGGAAGTATATGTGTATGGATTAGGAAGATCCCTATATTTGGAAATTTAATGTACTCTTCAAGAGGACCAGTATGTGATATTCATGATGAAAAGGTTTTAAAACAGTTAACAGATGGTATTATAGAACTTGGAAAAAAATATAATGCTTTTGTGTATAGAATGGAACCAGATATAAAAAAAGATGATTTAGAATTTAGAAGAATAGTTGAGCTTTTAGATTATAGAATAAAAGATGATGCCAAAGATTTTAGAGATGAAATTCAACCAAGATTTGTTTTTAGATTAGATTTAAGAGGAAAAACTGAAGATGAAGTCATGGCAGGATTCCATCAAAAAACTAGATATAATATAAGACTTGCTGCAAGAAAAGGTGTAGAAGTAAAAGAAGTTGGAAAAGAAGAAATGAAAACATTTCATGATATTATGGTAGAGACAGGAAAAAGAGATGATTTTATAATTAGATCTTTAGAATATTTTGAAAAAATGTATGATGAAATGGCTCCAAAACATATGAAATTACTTATGGCATATTATAATGGTGAAGCAATTTCTGGAATTATTCCAATTATGTATGGAAATAAGACTTGGTACTTATATGGAGCAAGTAGTAATAACCATAGAAACCTAATGCCGAATTATTTACTTCAATGGACAATGATAAAAGAAGCTATAAAAAATGGATGTGATATGTACGATTTTAGAGGAGTATCCGGTGTAGTTGATGAATCTCATCCTCAATATGGTTTATATAGATTTAAAAAAGGATTTGGCGCAGAATTTACAGAATTTATTGGAGAAGTGTATATGCCATTTAGTCCTTTAAAATATAAATTATATAAATTTACTGAGAAAAATTATAGAAGACTTAGAACTTTTAGAAGAAAATTAACAGAAAAGAAAGAAGAAAAGAAAGAAGATAAGAAAGACAAAAAGGAAAATAATACTAGTAAAGAAAAGAACAATAAATAAAATGGAGTTAGCTTTAAATTGAAAGTATTAAGAATAAATAAAGAAGATTTAAAACATAATATTAATATTGTAAAACAAATATTAAAAAATGATACTGCAGATGATAAGGGAAAATTGCCTAAAATAATAGGAGTAGTAAAAGGTAATGGATATGGACTTGGACTTATAGAATTTTCAAAATTTTTACTAAATAATGGAGTTTATGTTTTGGCAGTATCTTCTGTAGAAGAAGCATTAGAGTTAAAAAAAGCAAAATTAGATAGTGATATAATGCTTTTAAGTGGGACTTCTATAAAATCTGATCTTCAAAAGTTAGTAAACAAAGAAGTAATTATATCTTTGACATCTTTTGAAGATATAGAAGTTTTAAATAAAATTTTAATGAAAAAAGATAAAATTCAAAAAGTACAGATAAAAATTGATACTGGATTTAATAGATATGGCTTTAAATATGAGGATTTAGATAAATTAATAGAAATCTTAAAATTAAATGAAAGTAAAAAACTAAAAATAGTTGGTACTTTTTCTCATTTTTCATACTCGTATTCTGAAAATAAAGAATTTACGCAAAAACAGTTTGATTTATTTATAAAAGCCGTAGAAAAGCTTAAAAAGAATGGCATAGATACAGGTATCTTACATATTTGCAATTCATCTGCCTTTCTAAAATATCCTGAAATGCGTTTAAATGCAGTGAGAATAGGCTCAGCTTTTTTAGGAAGACTTCAGATTGAAAATAAATATAATTTAAGAAAAATAGGTAAGTTATATGCAAATATATGCGAGATAAAGAGTGTGAAAAAGGGTGATACTATTGGATATTCTTGCTCTGATAAAATAAGAAAAGATGGAAAAATTGCTATTGCACAAATAGGATATATAGATGGTATAAATTCAGGTAAATACAATGATACTTTTAAATTAGTTGACAAAATAAGAATCTGTAAAAATAGTTTTTTTGATATATTTAAAGACAAACATATATATTATAAAATAAATGATTCTAAATGTAGACTTTTAGGAAAGATTGGAATGAATCATATAGTATTAGACATAAAAGGTAAAGATGTAAAAATAAATGATGAAATAGAGATTGATATCTCTCCTCTTAATGTGAACACTAATATTAGAAGGGAGTACATTTAAAAATGGATGGTACTAATAAGTTAGAAAAAATAGGATTTTTTAGGAGATTAAAGATTGCAATTATTGATTTAGAAGATTATTTGTTATTTATACCTGAAAAGTTTGGAAAAGCTGTTGGATTTGTGTTTAAGATGTCTTTATTACTAGCTATATTACTTACTGCATTTGAAATAGGAAATATCTTAGTAAAATATGGATCAATACGGTAATTTAATAGATAAAGAACTTCCTGATTTTACATATACAAATTCAGAATTAAAAGTTACAGATGAAGAAAATAAAAATTCTCAAGAAATATTATTACTTCAGGATTTAATTAATTCAGCAGGAATTCCAATAGGGGATTTTACAAAAGCTGACTTAGTAAATAATATAAACAATATTCCTAAAGAATCATATATAATGGGTACAGTATTTTATATGATTATAAATATGCTTGACATTTTCCTATATTGGTTTATGACAGCTCTTTTACTTGTAGTGCTTGCGTATTTGTTACTATTCTTTTCTAGAATTAAAATTAAGTTTAGAGCAATATATTCACTTTCACTTTATGCGTCAACACTTTCAATTATACTTACTGTAATTTATGCTATATTAAATACATGCTTTGGAATATATATTGATATATTTGATTACATATTTATAATAATTGCATATATATACATTTCTGCAGTTATATTGATGATTAAATCAGAACTAATAAAACAACAAATTGAACTTATAAGAATAGTAAATGTACAAAAAGAAGTAAAAAAAGAAATGGAAGAAAAACAAGAATTAGACAGAAAAAAGAAAGAAGAAAAAGACAAAGATAAAGAAAAGAATAAAGAGGATAAAAAAGACTCTGAAAATAATGGAGAAAAAGATAAAAAAGAAACAGAAAATGAAGTACCAGATGAGCCAGATGGTTCTGAAATTTAAGGAGATAGAATTATGGATAAGAAACAAGATAACAAAAAAAATCAGAAAAAAGAAAAAAGCAAAGTAAAATTTTACATTCTATTTTTTATTACTCTTATTTTAATAGCTGCAATAGTAGCGTCTTTATATTTCTTTGTATTTAATAAAAAAGATGATAAAGAAATAACATATGATGAGCTTTATAATGATATTATAGAAGGTAAAATAGAGAAAATTGAAATGACAGTTGGTGGATCTACAGTAACTGCTAAATATAAAGATTCAGATGACGAAAAAACAGCAAAAGTAAATTCACTTCAACCATTTATGGAATTTATAAATGAACAACTTAAAGATGATAATAAATTAGAAGTAGATTTAAAAAGTCCTAGTGCATTTATAACTGTTTCTGAAAATATTTTTAGTATATTGCCAACAATTTTAATAATTATATTGATGGTTATGATATTTAAAATGCAAGGTCTTGGAGATAAAGGTAAGGTTTATGGAACAGAAGACGAAAATGATACAGGTGTAAAATTTAAAGATGTTGCAGGATTAGATGAAGAGAAAGCTGAACTTGAAGAAATAGTTGAGTTTTTAAAAGAGCCTAAAAGATTTAAAGATATGGGAGCAAGGATTCCTAAAGGAATACTTTTATATGGAAAACCTGGTACAGGAAAAACTCTAATTGCAAAAGCAATTGCAGGAGAAGCGGGAGTTCCATTTATATCAATGAGTGGATCAGAATTTATTGAAATGTTTGCAGGACTTGGTGCTTCAAGGGTAAGAAAACTATTTGAAAGAGCAAGAAAAATTTCACCATGTATTGTGTTTATTGATGAGATAGATGCAATTGGTTCAAGAAGAACAAGTAATAGTGGATCAGAAAGTGAGAATAATCAAACTTTAAATCAATTATTAGTAGAAATGGATGGATTTGATACTAATGAAACGATTATTGTTTTAGCTGCAACTAATAGACCAGAAATGCTAGATAAAGCTTTGTTAAGGCCTGGAAGATTTGATAGACAAATTACAATTCCAGCACCGGATTTATTAGGAAGAGAAGATATTTTAAAATTGTATGCTAAAGATAAAAAATTAGCAGATAATATTGATCTAAAAGAAATTGCTGGAGATACAGCAGGTTTTACTGGTGCAGAATTATTTAATTTATTAAATGAAGCTGCTATTATAGCAACTAGAAATAATCATAAAGAAATAGAAAAAGATGATATAGATGCTGCTGTAAAGAAAATTACAGTTGGACTTGAAAAGCATAATAGAGTAGTATCAGATAAAGATAAAAAGCTTACAGCATTCCATGAAGCAGGGCATGCAGTTGTTAGTAGATTTTTAGAAACACAAAAAAATGTTAAAGAAATATCTATTATACCAAGAGGCCTTGCAGGTGGATATACAATGTATAAGACTAATGAAGATAAATATTATATTTCAAAAACAGAACTTGAAGAAAGATTAATTTCACTTTTAGGTGGAAGAGCAGCTGAAAAATTAGCATTAGATGATATATCTACAGGAGCTAGTAATGATATAGAAGTTGCTACAGGAATTGCAAGAGATATGATTACAGTATATGGTATGAGTTCTTCTTTAGGCCCAATCTCTTTAAAAGTGGACGAACCATATGAACTTCAAATATTTGGTGAAGATATTGTAGATGAGGTAGGAAGAGGAGTAAAAGAGTTAATTGATAATGCATATATCGAAGCTCAAAAGATATTACTTGCTCATATGGATATATTAAATGCAGTTGCAAATACTCTTCTTGAAAAGGAAACAATATCAGAAAGAGAATTTGAAGAGTTTTTTAAATAAATGAAATTTAATTTATAAAATTTAAAAGAAGAAAGTTAAATATAGATCAAATATTAAATTATATTGATTATATTAAACTTTCTTCTATTTTTGTGATTTATGTTTACATTTATTATTTTGTTTTTATTTTTTATTTATTTATTATTTTTTTTTATTATTTTATATGTTATTATATATTATATAATTAAATTTTAGGAGTTAAAATGGAAAGAAAAAATAAGAAGGATAATATAAATAGAATTGGAAAAAGAAAAAGCAAAAAAAGAAATGATGGAAGATTTGATATAAAATTATTTATTGTAATAATATTTATAATTATTTTTTCTATATTTACAATATGGCAATCTTTTAAAATGGCATCAGTTTTTGGAACTGCTAGTAAAAATATATTAGATGATTTTATTAATAATAGAGATAAAGATACTTCTTATTATCAAAAGATAAATGAGGTGATAATTAATGGCTAAAAAAATGTCTGAAAAAAGTATTAAAAGAATAGTTATAATACTTGCACTTTTAGTATTAGTCGGAATTATTTCAATTATTGTATTTAGTGCGATATTTTTTAATGATTTAACTAAAGAGTCTGATGAACAATCTTCTTTATCAAATACAACTAATACATCAGAAAATGAATTAATTACACAAAGTGTAGAAGATTATAATTATCCGGTATTTGATGAAACTAAAATAGTTAAAACAACAGGAAATATAGATAAAGAAGTTTCATATACTATTAAAGAGTTCGATAATCAAGGAATATTTTCTGCTTCTATAAGTGATAATAAGGTATATGTTGAATTAGAAGATATTAATAACAAATTTAATGATTTATATAAGAATGCTAATTTAACGAAAAATCAAACTTATGAAGTTAAAAATATTACAGAAAAAGTAATTGATATTCATTTTGGTTATATAGGAAATGATTTTAATAGGCTTTTTTTGATTTTATTGTGCGAAAATGGAGATGTAAGATATATAGATTTATCTACGTCTAATACATTAAATGGAGAGTTTTTAGTAAACGATAATATTATTGCTAAGAATATAGTAAGAATTGAAAATGTTATAATGAAAGATTCTGAAGGGGAATCTAATTCTATTATATTGATAAGTAATAATGGAACAAGTTATAGTATGCAAGATTTAATTTAAACGGAAATTCAAAAAATAATTATCAATTATATAGAAAAAATATTTAAAAAGCTTGCAATTTGGACAAAAAGATAGTATAATATTAATGTGCATAACGAAGGAAAGAGAAGAGTGGAAACAAATTCCACTCTTTAATTATTGATAGGGGGTAAATTCCTTTGGCTGATAAAAATATAGAAAGTAAAGTTCAAGCACTTATTGAAAATGAAATAACTGATTTAGGTTATGAATTATATGATGTTGAATATCTTAAAGAAGGAAGAGATTTTTATTTAAGAATTTATATCAATTCTAAAAATGGTATTGGAATAGAAGATTGCGAAAAGGTTAATAATGTAATTGATCCAATATTAGATGAAAAAGATTTTATTAAAGATCAATATTTTTTAGAAGTATCCTCAGTAGGGCTTGAGAGAAACTTAAGAAAGGAAAAACATTTCAAAGAAGCAATAGGGGAAAATATAGAAATAAAACTATATAAAAAAATAAATAATACTAAAACTATAGAAGGAAAATTAGAAAACTTTGAAAATGGAATATTAAAGATTGAAAATCAAGGAGAAATTCTTGATATAAATATAAAAGATATTGCATCTGCTAAAGTAATTTTTGAATGGTAATTTTAAAGGAGGAATAAAAAAATGAAAGCAATAGACATGAAAGAATTAGTTATTGCAATGGAAGAATTAGAAAAAGAAAGAGGGATAAAAAAAGAATACTTATTAGAATCATTAGAATCAGCTTTAGTTACAGCTTATAAGAAAAATTTTGATTCAGCTGATAATGTAAAAGTTGAAATTAATCATGAAACTGGAGAAATACATATTTATTCTACAAAAACAGTTGTAGAAGCTGTTAAAGATTCTTGTTTTGAGATTTCATTAGATGACGCAAGAAAAATAAGCAAAAAATTAGAAATTGGTGATTCAGTAGATGTAGAAATAGTTCCTAAAAACTTTGGAAGAATAGCAGCGCAAACTGCAAAACAAGTTGTTGTTCAAAAAATAAGAGAAGTTGAAAGAGAAATTATTTACAATGAATTTAATAATAAAAAAGGAGAAATAGTAACAGGAATAATTCAAAAAGCAGATGGATCAGCTGTTATATTAGATCTTGGAAAATTAGAAGGAATAATGCCTTTAAAAGAGCAAATCCCTACAGAAGAATATAAAGTAAATGATAAAATAAGAGGATATGTATTAGATGTTGAGAAAGGTGCTAAAGGAAATCCTCAAGTTATAGTTTCAAGAAGTCATCCTGATTTTGTAAGAAAATTATTTGAATTTGAAATTCCTGAAATATATGAAGGATTAATTGAAATCAAAAGTATTTCAAGAGATGTTGGAAGTAGAAGTAAAGTTGCTGTATATTCTACTAATCCAAATATTGATCCAGTTGGTTCTTGTGTTGGACAAAAAGGTGTAAGAATTCAAAATATTATAAATGAATTAAATGGTGAAAAAATAGATGTAATTGAATGGAATGAAGATCCAGCAGTATATATTGCAGCAGCTCTATTACCAGCTCAAGTATTAGCAGTTGATGTTAAAGAAGATGAGAAATTTGCACAAGTAATTGTTCAAGATGATCAATTATCTTTAGCAATTGGAAAATCAGGACAAAATGCAAGACTTGCAGCAAGATTAACAAATTGGAAGATAGATATTAAGAGTGAATCTCAATTTAGAGAAATGCTTGCAAAAGCAAATAGTGAAGATACAGAATCAGAAGTGGAAGAAACTAGTGAAGTAGAAACAGAAGAATAAGAAAGTTTATTTTTAGTAGAGTTAGGAAGTGAGAAGTTTGAAAAAGATACCTGAAAGAAGATGTATAGCATGTAATATGCAGAAACCTAAATGCGAATTACTTAGAATAGTAAAAAATAAAGATAATGAAATAAGTATTGATTTGACAGGAAAAAAGCCAGGTAGAGGAGCATATATATGTAAGTCTACAGAATGTTTAGATAAATTAAAAAAATCAGGAAGATTAAGTAGAACTTTCGAAATGGAAATAAGCGAAGAAATTTATAAAGATTTGAGGGATGTAATTGATAAATGTGCAGACTAGAGTAAATGGATTATTAGGTCTTGCTACTAAAGCTGGAAAGATTTCATTTGGTATGCAGGCGGTAGAAGAATCTATTGAAAAAAATAATGCAAGTTTAGTGATTATTGCTAATGATATAGCAGAAGCATCATCTAAAAAAATAGTTAAAGTATGCAAAGAGAAAAATATAGATTATATATTTTTCGGAACGATAGAAGAAAATAGCAGTGCTATTGGAAAATACAACAAAGCGATTATTGCTGTTAAAGATAAAAATTTTGCAGAAGCAATTTTAAAAGTAATTAATGGGGGTGATACTACATGGAGAAAATAAAAATACATGAATTAGCAAAAAAGCTAAACGTAAATAGTAAAGATTTACTAGAAAAAGCAAATAGTTTAGGAATAGATGCTAAAAGTCATTTGAGTTCAATAACAGAGGAGGAAGCAAAAAAAATAGAGAAAGCTATGGGGAAAAAGATGGAAAAAGAAAAGAATAATCAAGTAAAAAATGAAAAGAAGAAAGAAAAGGTATCAGACCAACCAGTAATTATTAGAAGAGAAGTTATTATTAATGATCAAGATGAAAAGAAAAATGAAATAAAGAAAAAAGATAATAGAAAAAGTGATATAGGATTTGTTGAAAAAAATAGGAACAAAGACTATAACATAGTATATAGAGAAAAGACTAAGAAACCTATGTCTGTGGCTGAATTCTTTGGAATTCCACAAAAGGAAAAAGATACTAAACAAAAGACAGAAAATATTGGGGAAAAGAATGCAGAACCTACTGCAGGTGAGGTAAAGAAAATAGAAGTGCAAGAAAAAGCGGAAGTAAAAAATGAAGTTAATAAAGACAAAAAAGTAGAAGAAACAGCTAAAAGTGTTAATACTAATGTAAGTGCAAATGTAGTTACAAATACAACTTCTAATAATAGAAACAGAAATAATAATTATCAGAATAAAAACACAAATAATACAAATTATCAAAACAGAAATAATAGAAATAATAACTTCCAAAATAGAAATAATAATAATAATAATTATCAAAATAGAAACAATAATTATCAAGGCAGAAATAATTCTCAAAGAAAACTTGATGAAAAAGGTATTGATAAAAAGATAAACAATATTATGTCTGCAGATATTGTTGAAAAAGAAAGTGTAAGAGAATATGCAAATAAGGCTATTGATAAACAAAAAAATAATAGAAATTATAATAATGATGAACCAAAGCCTAAGAAAAATAAAAGAAAAAATAGTGGAGAGGACTTTAGTTCTGATAAATTAAGACATTTAAAGAAAGAAAGTACACTTTCTAATGTTGATATGCTTGATTATTATGATTTAAGTACTCAAAGAGGAAGAAGAAGCGAGAAGAAAGGAAAACAAGAAAATAGAAATAAACAAAAAATATTTAAGTTAACAGAAATTACTATTCCATCAAGTATAACAGTAAAAGATTTAGCAGCAGAAATGAAGATTACAAGTAGTGAGGTAATTAAAAAGTTATTAGGACTTGGTGCTTTAGTTACAATAAATCAAGAAATTGATTTTGATATGGCTTATTTAGTAGCTTCTGAATTTGGAATTACAGCTAAAAAGAAAGATGTAGTAAAAGAAGAAGATATATTATTTGATGATAGTGAAGATGATGAAAAAGATTTAATAACAAGGGCACCAGTAGTATGTGTTATGGGACACGTAGACCATGGTAAAACATCACTCTTAGATGCTATAAGGTCTACAAATGTTATAGAAGGTGAATCAGGAGGAATTACTCAACATATCGGTGCTTATAAAGTAGATATTAATGGTAGATCCATTACTTTCTTAGATACACCAGGACATGAAGCTTTTACAAGCATGAGAGCAAGAGGAGCTCAAATTACAGATATAGTTATATTAGTAGTAGCAGCAAATGATGGTGTAATGCCTCAAACAGTTGAAGCTATAAATCATGCTAAAGCAGCAGAAGTTCCAATTATAGTTGCAGTAAATAAAATAGATTTAGAAGGTGCAAATGTAGAAAAAGTAAAACAAGAAATGACTGAATACGGATTAGTTCCAGAAGAATGGGGCGGTGACACAATATTTGTTCCAATATCAGCTAAGAAACATATAGGAATTGATAATTTACTTGAAATGGTACTTTTAGAAGCTGATATGTTAGAACTTAAGGCTAACCCTAAAAAGCAAGCTAAAGGTACTATTATCGAAGCTAAGCTTGATAAGTCTAGAGGACCCGTTGCTACAATGCTTATACAAAGAGGTACATTAGATGTAGGTGATACTATAGTAGTTGGTTCTACAATTGGTAGAATTAGAGCTATGACAAACGATAAAGGTGTAAATGTTCTAAAAGCTGGACCATCTACTCCAGTAGAAATAATAGGATTAACATCAGTACCAAATGTAGGAGAAACTTTCTATGAAGTTAAAGATGAAAAAATGGCAAAACATCTAATTGAAAGAAGAAAACGTCAAGAAAGAGAAAAAGAATTAAATGCAACATCAAGAGTTACATTAGATAATTTATTTAGTCAAATGGAAGAAGGAAAGTTAAAACAATTAAACTTAATTGTTAAAGCTGATGTTCAAGGTTCTGTTGAAGCTGTAAAACAATCATTAGAAAAATTATCTAATGATGAAGTTAAAGTTAAAGTTATACACTCAAATGTTGGTGGTGTCACAGAATCTGATGTTACACTTGCAAAGGTATCTAATGCAATTATAATAGCATTTAATGTAAGACCAGAACCAATTGCAAAAGAGCAAGCGGAAAAAGAAGAAGTTGAAATTAAAACATATTCTGTTATTTATAATGCAATAGAAGATGTTGAAGCTGCAATGAAAGGAATGCTTGATCCAGTATATAAAGAAGTTATTATTGGTAATGCTGAAGTAAGACAAACATTTAAAGTATCTAATGTTGGTACAATAGCAGGATGTTATGTAACAGATGGTAAAATTGCAAGAAATTCAATCGTAAGAGTAATAAGAGATAATGTTGTACTTCATGAAGGTAAATTAATATCTTTAAAGAGATTTAAAGATGACGTTAAAGAAGTAGCACATGGATATGAATGTGGTGTTCAAATAGAAGATTACAATGATATCAAAGAAGGAGATATTATTGAAGCTCATATTATGGAAGAAGTTAAAAGATAACTTTAGGAGGAAATATGCAAAAAAATAGTAATAGAATGAATAGAATAGACGAGGAGCTAAAAAAGGAAATAAGCAATATTATTTCTTATGAGCTAAAAGATCCTCATATAACAGGAATGATAAGTGTTACTAAAGTTGTTACAACTCCAGATTTAAGATTTTCTAGAGTATACGTAAGTATGATTAATGCCAAAAGTAATAAAGGTAATTTAGCAAGACTTAAAAAGTGTTCAGGATTTATTAGAAGTGCTATAGCCAAAAAAGTAAATCTTAGAACAACTCCTGAACTTATATTTATTTTTGATGAATCTATAGAATATGGCTCAAGAATAGATTCTATTATAGAGAATTTATCAAAAGAGTGGAAAGATAAAAAAGACGAAAACGAAGAAAATAATAATGAAGGTAAGAACTAATTAATATTTATATTTATATTAGTAGAAAGGAATATATATGACTTTAGATGAAATAGAAGAACAAGTAAAGAATGCAAAAGATATTGCAATCTTTACTCATGAGAATCCAGATGGAGATGCTATTCGGAAGTAGTTTAGCTGTATATATGATTTTAAAAAGATTCGGAAAAATAGTTGATTTAATTATTCCTGTTTTTCCAGAGACATATAAATATTTAGGAAGAGTAGAAGAAACAAAAACTGCTGCTGAAGAAGGAAAAGTTTATGATTTAGCAATTGCTTTGGATTGCGCTGATATTAAGAGATTAGATGATCCAAATGGAAATTTTGAACTTGCGAATGTAACAGTAAATATAGATCATCATAGTTCAAATTCAATGTTTGCTGATTATAACTATGTAAATCCAGTAGCCCCAGCATGTGCTCAAATAATAACTTCAATATGTGAACAACTAGGAATAGAAATAAATAAAGAGGAAGGCACAGCATTATTAACAGGTATTATAACAGATACTGGTGGATTAAGATATGAAGGTGTAACTTCAGAAACTTATGAATTTGTTGCAGACATATTAAAAATAGGTGTAAAAGCTTCTAAAGTATATAATCAAGCATTTGCAGCTATTTCTAGAAACAAATTTGAGATTAAGAAACTTGCTATAGATAGACTTGAGTTTTTAGAAGATGGAAAGATTACTTTTACATATATAACTAAAAAAGATATGGAAGAAAAAGGTGTATCTCAAAATGAGTTAGACGGTATTGTTGAAGAAGGAAGAGATATCCAAGGTGTTGAAGTTTCTGTATTTATATATGAAAAAGATGATGGTTTTAAAGTATCACTTCGTTCAAATGAATATGTAAATGTTTCTGATGTTTGTATATTGTTTGGCGGCGGAGGTCATATAAAAGCTGCTGGATGTACTATAAAAGGAAGTTTAGAAGAAGTAAAAGAAAAGATTATTTTGGCTGTAAAAAGATTTATAAGAGAATAGATGAATAGATAAGGAACGTTTATAGCGTTCTTTATTTATATATAGAGAAATTAAAAATTATTAAAATAATAAATTAATAATTGGTAAATTATAAAAAAGAAATAAGAAAATTAGAGTGGGATAAAAAATGGATGGTGTAATTTTAATTAATAAAGAAAAAGGCATATCTTCTTTTGGAGTTGTTGCTAAAATAAGAAAAATATTAAATATTAAAAAGGTTGGACATACAGGAACTTTAGATCCTGAAGCTACTGGGCTTTTACCAATTTTAATTGGTAATGGTACAAAAATATCAAAATATTTAATAGAACATGATAAAACATACATTGCAAAATTAAAATTTGGAATTAAGACTGATACAGCAGATAGTGAAGGAGAAGTAATTAAGAAAGATAATTTTAAATTAGATAAAAAAGATGAAAAATTATATATTGAAATTTTTAATTCTTTTATAGGAAAGATGAGTCAGTTTCCTCCAAAATATTCTGCTATAAAAGTAAATGGTAAGAAGTTATATGAATATGCAAGAGAAGATAAAGATATAGAAATAAAACCAAGAGAAATAGAAATATACAGTATAAAAATATTACATATTAATTATGATGAAAATGAAATTGATTTTGAAGTATCTTGTTCTAAAGGAACATATATAAGAACTCTTTGTGAAGATATTGCTGAAAAATTAGAAACTTGTGGTTATATGAAAGAACTTAAAAGAATAAGAGTAAATAATTTTAAATTAGAAGATGCAATAACTTTAGAAGAATTAGAAAATAATAAAAATAATGAAGAGTATTTAAAAACTAAAATAATTTCAATTGAAAATATATTTGGGAATAAGAACAGAATAAATTTAAATGAAAGAAAAAAAGAATTATTTTTAAATGGTGTGAAATTAACTAATGATTTAGAAGATGACATATATTTGGTTTATTCAAATAATAAATTCATTGGTCTCGGAGAAGTAAAAGAGAAATTACTTAAAAGAGATGTTATAGTATATGAAAAATAAAACCTAACTTTTGTTAGGTTTTATTTATATTTTAAATAATCCAAAATATAATAAATAATAAAAGGATGAAAATATTTTAAGTACAGAAAAACCTGAAGATTATATAACTCAATATAAAGCTAAAATAGGACTAAAAAAGATACCAAAATTAATAAATTATATAATAGAGAAAATGACGGAAGAAGTGCTTTAAATAGGCGCTTTTTAAATTTTATAAAAAATGCGAACAAATTTTCGAAAAAACTATTGACAAAGTAATTAATAAAATATAAAATAATACCAAACAAAAGTTCTTATTTTGAGGGGGGTATAATT
The DNA here is from genome assembly GCA_944387405.1 of uncultured Clostridia bacterium. Classification (GTDB taxonomy): domain Bacteria; phylum Bacillota; class Clostridia; order TANB77; family CAG-508; genus UMGS1994. The sequence continues at coordinate 4,172 of CALXET010000013.1, read as the reverse complement.
ATGAAAAATATAATAACTTATAAAATAGATAGAGTAGCAAATAATAATTTATATATTTCAGTACAAGATGGAGAAGTAACAGTAAAAGCTCCCTGGTATTTTACTAAAAATAAAATTCAAGAAGCAGTTGAGGAAAAAAGAAATTGGATTTTAGAAAAAGTAAAAGAATATAAAGAAAGCAAAAAAGAAGAAATGAGCTTAAAGCCAATAAAAGTATTTGGTGTTGAGTATAATTTGAAAGTTGTGTATAAAAATATAGAAGTAATTGAATGTAATATCTATAAAAACATAGTAGAGATAGTTCTTCCAAAGAAGTGCAAAAAAATAGATGACGAAGTAATGACTAATATATTGATAGATAAGATGTATAAGAAAATAGCAGAAAGAGAACTTGAAAACATTATAGAAAAAACAAGGATTGAACTTGGAATAGCTCCAGAAGATTATGAAATAAAAGAAATGACTGATTGTTTAGCAAGATGTACTGAAAATAAGAAAATCTTAATAAATCCTATTATAGTAAAATATGATAAAGAGATTATAGAATATGTTATATTACATGAATTTTGTCATTTAAAATATAAAGGACATACAAAAAGATTTTACGAAATGTTAAAAAGACATTGTGAAAATTATTTAGAATTAGATAAAAAATTAAATGGATTAAATTATTGATTAAGTTAAAAGCTAAAGAGAGAATTCTTTAGCTTTTTTGCTTGAAAGAGAATTGATAAAATGATAGAATAGACTAAGCTAAAAGGGGGCAAGTTATGGGACTTTTATTTAATAGAAAAGATTTAGGACAAACTTATGATGAATTAATTGATGACTTAGGAGTAGATATAGATTTTTTAAATTCTGAAGAAGAGAAAGAAGAAAATAAAGATTAAAAGGAGAATTTATGTATAAAAGAACTGATACTAGAGCAATTACTGTAGGAGGAGTACAAATTGGGGGGCAAAATAAAGTTGTAATTCAATCAATGTGTAATACTAAAACTAAAGATGTTGACTCTACAGTAAAGCAAATACTAGAGTTAGAAAAAGTGGGATGTGAAATTATTAGAGTTGCTTGTCTAGATATAGAAGATGCTAAAGCAATAAAAGATATTAAAGAGAAAATCCATATTCCAATAGTTGCAGATATTCATTTTGATTATAAAATAGCTTTAGAAGCAATAAAAAGTAAAGTAGATAAGATACGTATAAACCCAGGAAATATTGGTGATGAAGAGAAAATAAAAGCGGTAGTAGATGGATGCAAAGAAAATAATATTCCAATTAGAATAGGTGTAAATGCAGGATCTTTAGAAAAAGATTTGTTAGAAAAGTATAAAAAACCTTGTAGTGATGCTATGATAGAAAGTGCATTAAGACACATAGAAATATTAGAAAAGTTAGATTTTTATGAAATATGTTTATCTCTAAAAGCATCAAATTTAGATATGTGTGTAGAGGCATATGAAAAAGCTGCAAAACTTATAAAATATCCTCTTCATTTAGGAATAACTGAAGCTGGTACTGCTTTTAGTGGTACTATTAAATCTAGTATTGGACTAGGAGTTCTTTTAAGAGAAGGAATCGGAGATACTTTAAGAGTTTCTTTATCAGATGATCCAGTAGAAGAAATATTAGTGTGCAAAGAAATCTTAAAAAATTGTAATTTATATAAGAATTCTCCGAAACTTGTATCATGTCCAACATGTGGTAGAATTCAATATGATTTGATACCACTTGCTAAAAAGATGGAGAAATTTTTACAAACAGTAGATGCTGATATTACAGTTGCTATTATGGGATGTGCTGTAAATGGACCAGGAGAAGCAAGAGAAGCTGATATTGGAATAGCTGGTGGAGATAAAGAAGGATTACTTTTTAAAAAAGGTGAAATTATAAGAAAAGTAAAACAAGAAGATATGTTTAATACATTAAAGAAAGAAATATTAGAAATGATAAAAGATAAAAATTAGTTGTAAGCTTTAAAGGGGGACAAAAATGAGTTTAAATAACTTTATGACTCCAAATGTGAGAGATAATAATGAGGAAGTGTCAGAAACATCATTAAGACCTAAAATTCTTGATGATTATATAGGACAGACTAAAGTAAAAGAGAATATGAAAATATGTATCGAAGCTGCTAAAAAAAGAGGTGAGCCTTTAGATCATGTGCTTTTATATGGCCCTCCTGGACTTGGAAAAACAACACTTGCAAATATTTTAGCAAATGAAATGGAATCTAATATAAAAATCACATCAGGCCCTGCTATAGAAAAACAAGGTGATTTAGCAGCACTTCTTACAAGTTTAGCTCCAAATGATATTTTATTTATAGATGAGATACATAGATTGAGTAAAAATATTGAAGAAATATTATATCCAGCTTTAGAAGATTATAGTTTAGATATTATGATAGGAAAAGGCCCTACTGCTAAATCTATAAGATTAGATCTTCCTAAATTTACTTTAGTCGGTGCTACTACAAAAGCTGGAAGTTTATCTACACCACTAAGAGATAGATTTGGAATAATTAATAGACTAGAATTATATTCAACAGATGATTTAAATACAATTATTAAAAGATCTGCTGGAATACTAAATGTAACAATAGATGATAAAGCAGCTTTTGAGCTTGCAAAAAGATCAAGAGGAACTCCTAGAATAGCAAATAGATTACTTAAAAGAGTTGCAGATTTTGGTATAGTTTTAGGAGATGGAAATATTACTTTAGATATTGCAAGAGAAGCTTTAGAAAGATTAGAAATAGATGAGCTAGGACTAGATAATACTGATATGCAAATATTAGATGCGATTATAAATACATATAATGGAGGCCCAGTTGGAATAGATTCTCTAGCAACAACTGTTGGAGAAGAGCCAGATACAATAGAAGATGTATATGAGCCTTATTTAATGCAAATAGGATTTATTTCAAGAACTCCAAGAGGAAGAATTGCAACTATAAATGCATATAAACATTTAGGAATCGGTTATGACAGATTATTTTAAATATTAAATAAATAATATATAGAAAATAAAAGAGAAAAGAAGGAATAAAAAATGAAATTATTAATGCACACATGTTGTGCTCCTTGTAGTGTATATTGTATTAAATCTTTAAGAGAAGAAGGAATAGAGCCAACACTTTTTTGGTATAATCCAAATATTCATCCGGTAATGGAGTATGTTGCAAGAAGAGATACTTTAATTAAATATAGTGAAATGATAGATGCTAAATTAATATTAAAAGAAGAATATGGTTTAAGAGAGTTTTGTAAAAATGTATGTAATGATGTAGAAAACAGATGCACAAATTATTGCTACCGAGTTAGACTTGAGGAAACAGCAAGATATGCGAAAGAAAATGGATTTGATGCTATTACTACTACTTTATTTGTAAGTCCATATCAAAAGCATGATGATATTAAGAAAATATGTGAAGAGATTTCAAGTAAGTATGGATTAGAATTTGTTTACAGAGATTTTAGAGTAGGATTTAGAGAAGGACAAAATGAAGCTAGACAATTAGGTTTATATATGCAAAAATATTGTGGTTGCATTTATTCAGAGGAAAGTAGATATTTTAACCACAATCAAGAAATGCCAAGATTACCAGAGGGTTTCGAGTTTTTACCTGTAAAACATTCGGTTAATATAAAAAAAGAAAAAGACGATAAAGAGAGATATTTAAAGCTATTACTTGAAGCAGATCCAAGTGAAGAAATGATTAATAAGTATTTATCTAATGGAGAGCTATTTGTATTGACATATAATGATGAACCAGCTTGTGTTGCTGTGGTAACCAAGATAAATAATGATACTGTGGAATTAAAAAATATAGCAACAAAAGAAAATTTCAGAGGAAAAGGCTATGCTAAAAAGATGATTAAGTATTTATTAGATAATTATAAACCAAGATATAAAAAGATGATTGTAGGAACAACAGAGAACAATATACCATTCTATGTAAAACAAGGTTTTGATAAGTATGAAAAGACTATTAAAAATTTCTTTGTAGATAACTATAATGAAGAAATTAAAGATGGAGATTTAGTTTGCACTGATTTGATATATTATTCAAAAGATTTGAAGAAAGTTGAGAGATAACTAGTAATTTGTAAAGGAGGTATTTATGGGAATAGAACATTCGCAAAATTATTTACATAGTAAACAACT
>CALXET010000012.1 GCA_944387405.1 uncultured Clostridia bacterium | reverse complement strand
GATGGACATGGACATGATGATGACGATGATGGACATGGACATGATGATGACGATGATGGACATGGACACGATGATGATGATGGACATGGACATGATGATGACGATGATGGACATAAACATGATTTGACAACTAGAGGATTCTGGAGAATTGTAGCTGATACATCTTATGATGGACCTCAAGCAACATCTAGAGCAATTACACTTAGAAACTTAGCTCATGCAAAATTAGGACCAACATCTGTAAAAGATGGAGGTGTTGGATGGCTTGGATTACCTGTTGCTGCTGTAATGCTTCCAGTAAAATTAGGAGCTAAAGCAATTAATGCAATCGGAAATAAAAAAACAGAAAATCAATTCCAAGAAATGTGTGCTAATTTAAGAGACTTACGTGATAACCATCCAGATGAATGGAATGTATTATTAAACGGTGAGCCTGGACCAAATGGACAGAATATGTATGGATTAGTTCACGAAAGTACATCAAGACAATATAAATTAAATGATTTATACATGCAAGCAGTTATGGAAGTTTTAGGAGAAGAAACTGGAGATAGAGTTGAATTCTCTGATAACTATAGAGCGGTAAATCAACAAAAAGCAGAAGAAATAGATCAAAGAATGACAGAGGCTAGAGAAGCAGTAGCAAATACAGTTGGAAATAGAGTTCAAGTAAATGGAAGACAATTTAATGCAGAAGATGCTAAATTATTATTGAGTGATAAGACATACTGTGATAGGGCAACAATAGCAGAAATCGAGGGAATGGAAAATGATTTAATTAATGCAGGCGTATTTACAAGAGAACAATTAGATCGAATGATTGCTAATTACCAAGCAATGAGACAAGAAAGAAATGCATATTCTAGTAGAGATATTTATGCTGAATCTTTAACAGAAAGAAAAGTAGTAGAACAATATAAAGCTGTTGAAAGAGCTATGTTTAATAAAAGTAGAAATAGAGATAATTATGGACCAACATTTCCTTTCTTCAAATTATTTGCAAAAACAAATCCAGATAACAGAGATTTAATTGAAGAAATGGCAGAAAGACATGATATGGTTAGAGAAGCTAGAGGAAGAGGAGATGAACAAACAGCAAGAGACCAAGAATTTGAAATGGTTCAATCACTTGAAAAAAATACTGAAACTAAACATTTCGGTCCAATAGTAATCACAAGAGGAAAAGCACAACGTGAAAAAACAACTGTTATTCCTTCTGATAGAGATGATACAAGATCTCGTCAAATTATGGCAAATGTAGCATTAACTGCTGCAGTAGTTAACTTTGCTAATGCAATGATACAAAATAATAAAATTGCATCTGAACAACTTAGATTAGACCAAGAACATGCAGCTCATAATACTCATCTAGACCAGGTAAATCAAAATAATTTACAAGTAGAGCAAGACTATCAAAATGCACTAAATCAAATAAAATCATATAGTCAAACTGCTACTCCAGATCAGGGTACATACGAAGCATTTAAGACAGTTACAGATGGAAATATACAAGGACTTTTAGCTAGATATCATGATTCATTTACAGTATCTGCTAACCAAGTAGCTGGTGGAGCATGGGATTTTGCAAAGGATGCTCAAGTTCACCAAATGGTTGAACAAATGAATTCTCAATATTTATCAGCGGTACAACAAGCAGATGCCTTAGCACAAGCTGGTAACTTCCAAGGTGCTATAAATACTATATTACAATTTAATCAAAATACAATTGAACCAGAAATTGTAAGTAGTATGCAATATCAAATGGGAGTATTACAACAAGCTATAAATAGTGGATCACAATATTCATCAACATATCAATCTATGGTAGATGTAACTAGAGAAGCACTAGCTCAAAGAGGTAACTTAAATAACTTATTACAAAATGCAGCACAATCAATTACAGTTCCAACAGTTTCTGGAACAATTCAATCTGCTAGTCATATTGGTGACTTCAATATTGCAATAGATTCTTCAGTTATCCCAGCAGCAGTAGTATTAGGAGCAACAATGGGAAATGCTGCTTTTGGTGAAGATATTAGAAGAAGAGAAAATGCTTCAAGAGGACAAGAAGAACAAAGAGACAATGATCAAGAACGTGACGACCAAGAGAATAATGATCAAGATCGTGATCAAGGAGAAGATAGATAAACAAAGGAGAAAGATATATGGAATTTAAAAATAGTAATTTTGTAAAAATAAAATATGGAGAAAAAGAGTATTTTATAATAGACTTCTTTGAATATAAAGGAAAAAAATATTATTACATAATGGAAGATATTTATGAAGAAGGAAAAGATAATATTGAAGATTATGGTAATAAAGAAGTTGAAGTTAATTTCATATATGAAGTTGAAGATAAGTATTATCAAACAGTAGATGATGATCAATTATATAAAGAATTGTCAAAAGAAGCTACTAAAAGAATATTTTTACAAGAAAATAAATATTTTAAAGGCTTATATGATAATTTGAAAAAATAATGCTTATATAGAGTGAAGGAACAATCTTCCTTTTCTCTTCATAGTACAGATTTATAAAACGAAAGATAAAAAATAATTAGGAAAGGAGCCAAAAAAGTATGGTAAATTCAGGGGATAAAAGATTTGCTGAAACTACATATGAAGGAAAGGAATTTTGTATAATTGATTGTCTTCAATATAAAGGAAGAAAATATTATTTCATCGTTAATAAGTCAGAAATGGAAGATAAGAATTATAATTTAAATGATATTAAATATAGTTTCTCTACTACTGAATTCATATATAAGGTTTATGATAGATATTTTGATAAAGTTACAGATGAAAAAATCTTTGGAGAATTGTGCAATATAGCAATTGATAAAATAAATAGAAGAATTGCTAAAGCAAATGTTTAAAAAGAAATAGGAGTTTTATGCTCCTATTTTTCTTTGGAAAGGATGTTAATATAAATGGAAAGAAAAACAGGATTAGATGAAGGATCATTTGATAAAGATTTTGAAAAATTTTTAGATTCAATAGACATGAGCAGTAGCGATTTTAGAGAATTAGAAAAACCTTTTATAACCTCAGTAGGTACAAATAAAAATCAATCTGACTGGAGAAGGGCGACATATACAAAAGAGAATCGTTCAAAGAAAAAACAAGAGTCATTTAATGGTTTTAAAAAAGCTTTAATTATTGCTACGTTATCTGCTCTGGGATATGGAGCATATCAAGCAGGATATAGTTCAGAATTTGCTAAACACTTTTGGGATGATACAAAAGCTAGATTAGAAGAAAGAAAAATGGATATGGAAGAATATGAAAGTTTAACCAAAAACGCTGCAGATAAAGTTATTAGCAAGCAAGAAGAGGAGACTAGATAGAATGGATTTTTTAATAGGTGATGAAATTGTTTATGATGGAAAAAAGTATATGATTATGGATAATATACCATACAAAAATAAAAAGTATTTCTTCTTATCTACTACGGAAAAGCCAATTACAGGTGATGTTGTAGAATATAAAATAGAAAATGATGAACTGTACATAAATAATGATATATCAGATGAAATAAAAAAAGATGTATTATTGATAATTGCAAATAATATTAAAATCAAAGAAAATTGATAAAATAGCTAAAATATTTTTAGCCAAATGTTGACTTTAAAAAATAAAGATGATACAATATTATACGCTAGTATATTTCTACGGAAATAAGGGCTAGCGTATATTTATTTTAGTATAAATTTAGGAGGTGAAATTTTAAAAATGCCAACAATTAATCAATTAGTAAGAAAAGGAAGACAATCTAGTAAAGCAAAATCTAATTCTCCTGCTCTTCAAAAAGGTTATAACTCAAAAAAGAAAACTACAACTAATGCAAGATCACCACAAAAAAGAGGTGTTTGTACAGTAGTAAAAACAGTTACACCTAAAAAGCCAAACTCAGCTTTAAGAAAAGTAGCAAGGGTTAGATTATCTAATGGATATGAAGTAACATCTTATATTCCTGGTGAAGGACACAACTTACAAGAACACAGTGTTGTTTTAATAAGAGGTGGAAGGGTTAAAGATATCCCAGGTGTTAGATATCATATTATTAGAGGAACTTTAGATACTGCAGGTGTTAAAGATAGAATGCAAGCAAGATCTAAGTATGGAGCTAAGAGACCTAAAAAATAAAATTAGGAGTTTTAGTTTTAATTACTAATAGTGCAAATTATATGTTGGTCAATTTTTAAAATTGTACATATATAAGTAGCACTGTTACGGGAAAGTGAAATAATCTTTTCAGAGTACCTTTTAGTATTATGAATTAATACTAAGTTTAAAAATTTATTAAGGAGGGAAGTAAAGTGCCAAGAAGAGGAATTATAGCAAAAAGAGAAGTTTTACCAGATCCAATTTATAATAGTAAAGTTGTTACAAAATTAGTTAACAATATAATGTTAGATGGTAAAAAATCAGTTGCTCAAAAAATAGTATATGGTGCTTTTGATATAATAAGAGAAAAAGAACAAAAAGATCCATTAGAAGTTTTTGAAGCAGCATTAGAAAACATAATGCCAGTTCTTGAAGTTAAAGCTAGAAGAGTAGGTGGAGCAACATACCAAGTTCCAATCGAAATTAGAGCAGAAAGAAGACAAACTTTAGGATTAAGATGGCTTGTAGCTTATGCTAGAACAAGACACGAAAAAACAATGGCAGAAAAATTAGCTGGTGAAATATTAGATGCTATCAACGGTAACGGTGGAGCATTTAAGAAGAAAGAAGATACACATAGAATGGCTGAAGCTAATAAAGCTTTTGCTCATTACAAATGGTAAAATATAATTTAGGTGAATAACCAGAAAGGGGAAAAAAGAATATGGCTGGAAGAGCATTCCCATTAGAGAAAACAAGAAATATAGGAATAATGGCGCACATAGATGCTGGAAAAACAACAACAACAGAAAGAATTTTGTTCTATACAGGAAAAACTCATAAAATTGGTGAAGTACATGATGGTGCTGCAACAATGGACTGGATGGAACAAGAACAAGAAAGAGGTATAACAATTACTTCAGCTGCTACAACTTGTCAATGGTTAGGTCATAGAATTAATATAATTGATACTCCAGGTCACGTTGACTTCACAGTAGAAGTTCAAAGATCTTTAAGAGTACTTGACGGATCAGTTACAGTTTTAGCTGCAAAAGGTGGTGTTCAACCTCAAACAGAAACTGTTTGGAGACAAGCAGATAAATATAATGTACCAAGAATGGTATATGTAAACAAAATGGATATTACAGGTGCTAACTTTATGCTTTGTGTTGATCAATTAAAAACAAGATTAAAAGCTAACGCTGTTCCAATTCAATTACCAATCGGAGCAGAAGATCAATTCAAAGGTATAGTTGACTTAATTAAAATGAGAGCATTCGTTCACAAAGACGATTTAGGAAAAGAAATTGAAGAATGCGACATTCCTGAAGATATGAAAGCAGATGCTGAGAAATTCAGAAATCAAATGATTGAAGCAGCTGTAGAACAAGATGAAGAATTAATGATGAAATATCTTGAAGGTGAAGAAATATCTGAAGCTGATATCAAGAAAGGTTTAAGAATAGGAACAATAGCAAATAAAATAGTTCCTGTAACTTGTGGTTCTTCATATAAAAATAAAGGTGTACAAGAATTATTAAACGCAATAATTGATTATATGCCATCACCACTTGATATACCACATATTAAAGGTATGACATTAGATGGTGAAGAAACAGAAGCTGTTACATCAGATTCAGCACCATTTGCTGCACTTGCATTTAAGATTGCTACAGATCCATATGTAGGAAAATTATGCTTCTTCAGAGTTTACTCTGGAACATTAGAATCAGGGTCTACAGTTTTAAATTCAAGTAAAGATAAGAAAGAAAGAGTTGGTAGAATTCTTCAAATGCATGCTAATCACAGAGAAGATATAGATAAAGTATATGCTGGTGATATAGCAGCTGCAGTAGGATTAAAAGATGTTACAACAGGAAATACTTTATGTGATCCTGATCATCCAATAATTCTTGAATCAATGGAATTCCCAGAGCCAGTTATTGATATAGCTATTGAGCCAAAGGATAAAGCTGCTCAAGAAAAAATGGGTATAGCTTTAGCAAAACTTGCTGAAGAAGATCCAACATTCAAAGCTTATACAAATCACGAAACTGGTCAAACTATTATCGCTGGTATGGGTGAGTTACACCTAGATATCATAGTAGATAGATTAAAAAGAGAATTTAAAGTTGAATGTAATGTAGGTAAACCACAAGTTGCTTACAAAGAAACAATTAGAGAAAAAGTTAAAGTTGAAGGAAAATTCATTCGTCAATCTGGTGGACGTGGACAATATGGTCACGTATGGCTTGAAATGGAACCATTAGAGCCAGGTTCAGGTATTAAATTTGAGAGCAAAATCGTTGGTGGTGTTGTTCCAAAAGAATATATCAAACCAGTTGAAGATGGTGTTAGAGAAGCTGCTGAAAGCGGAATATTAGCTGGATATCCAGTTATCGACTTTAAAGCTACTTTAGTTGATGGTTCTTACCATGATGTTGACTCTTCAGAAATGGCCTTCAAAATTGCTGGATCTATGGCATTTAAAGAAGGTTGTAAGAAAGGTAAGTCAGTTATACTAGAACCAATTATGAAAGTTGAAATAACAGTTCCAGAAGAATACATGGGAGATGTTATTGGAGATGTTAACTCAAGAAGAGGTAGAATGGAAGGTATGGAAAATGTTGATGGAATGCAAGAAATCAAAGCAAATATTCCATTATCAGAAATGTTTGGATATGCAACAGACTTACGTTCTAAGACTCAAGGTAGAGGAACATACTCTATGGAACCATCTCATTATGAAGAAGTTCCAAAATCAGTTTTAGAAGCAATCGTATCTTCTAGAGCTAAAAAAGAAGAGTAATAATTTTAAATAATTATGAAACTCTGTAAAATACTTGCATTTTAGGAAAAAATATTATAAAATGCAAGTGCTAAATTAGTTATTAAATTTAAATTAAATAAAAAATAAAAAAAGGAGGAATTTTCAAATGGCAAAAGCTAAATTTGAAAGAACAAAACCACACGTAAATATTGGTACAATTGGTCACGTAGACCATGGAAAAACAACAACAACAGCTGCTATTACAAAATACTTAAGCTTATTAGGAAAAGCTAAATATGAAGCTTACGATCAAATCGATGGAGCTCCAGAAGAAAAAGCAAGAGGTATAACAATTAATACAGCTCACGTTGAATATGAAACAGACAAGAGACATTATGCTCACGTTGACTGCCCAGGACATGCTGACTATGTTAAAAACATGATCACTGGTGCTGCTCAAATGGATGGTGCTATATTAGTAGTTTCAGCTGCTGATGGACCAATGCCTCAAACAAGAGAGCACATCTTACTTGCTAGACAAGTTGGTGTTAAATATATCGTAGTTTACTTAAATAAATGCGATATGGTTGATGATCCAGAATTATTAGAATTAGTTGAAATGGAAGTTAGAGACTTATTATCAGCTTATGACTTCCCAGGTGACGAGATTCCAATTATCAAAGGATCTTCATTAAAAGTATTAGAGAGCACATCAACAGATCCTAACGATCCAGTATATGCTCCAATGAAAGAATTAATGGATGCTGTAGATAGCTACATCCCAACACCAGACAGACCAACAGACCAACCATTCTTAATGCCAGTTGAAGACGTATTCTCTATCACAGGTAGAGGAACTGTTGCAACAGGTAGAGTAGAAAGAGGAGTTGTTAAAGTTTCTGATGAAGTTGAAATCGTAGGATTAAAACCAGAAAAAACAAAAACAGTTATTACTGGTGTAGAAATGTTCAGAAAATTATTAGACCAAGCTGAAGCTGGTGATAATATTGGTGTATTATTAAGAGGTATTCAAAGAAACGAAATCGAAAGAGGTCAAGTTATAGCAAAACCAGGAACAATACACCCACATACAAAATTCAAAGCTGAAGTTTATATCTTAACTAAAGAAGAAGGTGGAAGACATACTCCATTCTTCAACGGATATAGACCACAATTCTATTTCAGAACAACTGACGTTACAGGTGTTATCGAATTACCTGCAGGAACAGAAATGGTTATGCCAGGTGATAACGTAACAATGGATATCGAATTAATTACTCCAATCGCTATCGAAAAAGGATTAAGATTCGCTATTCGTGAAGGTGGTAGAACAGTAGGTTCTGGTATCGTTTCAGAAATCAAAGAATAATAAATTCTTTAAAATAAAAAGACACTTTTTTAAAAGTGTCTTTTTTTTTACATATATTTTTTAATATAAAATATAAAATAATTATTTAAAGTTGATTTATTATTTTTTTATAGTTAAAATTTATTTAGATAAGTATCAATAAAATTTTATTATTAAATTAATAAGGGGAGAAAAAAATGAATGATATATTGCATTATAACAATCTGATAAAAAAATATAAGTTTTTAATAATTTTAGAATTTGCATTTATACTTCCACTAGCTATAATAATATTTTTTTTACTAATTTTCAATGATTATGATTTTCCTTGTGATGAGAAAAATGATACTAGATTTCCAGTTGTTATGTCTGAACAAGAAAAAGCAGTTTATAATAGTTCTGTTACAAAATATATCGGAGAGAATAAAAATGCTATAGATGTTAAATCTATGATAGACTCAATCATAGCTTCAAATAATAATAATGCTGGTGTTGATGGTTGTTTTATTGAAATTGTTCCTGTCGGATGGGGAGAAGACTATGATGGAATGCTAGAAGGTGGAAGTGAAGATAATACAGAAGAAGATGTATACTATGAATCTAATTTAATGTCTGATTTAAAAAATAAAGTAAATAAATTAAAAAAATATAACATAAGTACAAAAGAGATAGAAGGAGTAATTGTGTCAGTTATAATTGAAGAAGTTAATTAAAGAGAAACTTGAAAAGAGGTTGGTTATGAATAAATTAGATGATAATAAAATTATTGAAGATGAAGAACTTGAAAATGCAAAAAAAGAAGCAGGTGTGTTAAAGAAAACTTTTATATTAACAACTATTATATTAATAATACTTATATGTGTTTTTTGTTTTCTTTTGTTTTTATCATTTTCTGAATCAATAACAATTCAAGAAGCTGCTAAACCAATAATATATATTTATCCTGATGAAGAAGAAATGGATCTTACAATTTCTTTAGGATATCCAGAAAAAATAACTTGTATTTATCCTATGCAAAATGCGGATAATATGTGGAATATTACGGCTAAAAAAGATGGAACTATTATAGATAAATCTACTGGGAAAAAATATTATTCTTTATATTGGGAAGGATTAAATACAAAAACATATGAAGATAATTTAGAAGAAGGGTTTGTTATAGAAAATAAAGATATAGCAAATTTTTTAGATGAAAAATTAGAATTTTTGGGATTAAATTATAAAGAAAGAGAAGAATTTATTATTTACTGGTTGCCAAAGTTACAAGAAAATAAATATGTATATATTAGATTTCAGACAATGGAAGAGATAGAAGAAAATATGCCATTATATATAAGTAAAACTCCAGACACATTAATAAGAGTAATGATGGAATGGAAAGGTTTAGATGAGTATAAAGAAGTAAAAGAACAAAAATTAGAAAAAGCTGAAAGAAAAGGTTTTACAGTAGTAGAGTGGGGTGGAACTGAAATAAAATAGGAAGTATAAGATAAATGTAAATAATATTTAATTTATAGTTATCTTTTTAAATTTATATAGTATAAGTACTTCTTATAGCAGTAATAAAGTTTTTTTATTTGCATAACTTTACATAATATGATAAAATATTTTTACTGTATCTATAATTTTTCAAAATATCAAAATATATTGATTAATTAATTAAATTTAGGTGAGAATATGAAATTAGAAGAAATAAAAAGTGAAGATTTAAAAAGATTGTTAGCAGTAAAATCATGTAAACTTGATTTTAAAGATGTAACAGAAGAAGATCTTAGAAGTATTAAAGAGATTAATTTAAGTGGTAAAAGGTTTGATGGTACTAAATCAGATATTGACTTAGAGATTATATCACTTTTGCCATCTATTGAAATGATTGGAATTTCAGATTTCCACATATCTCAAGAAATTGTGGATAGAATTATTAAAAATAGAAATTTATATTCATTAGAATTTACTGATTGTACATTTGATCACATTGATTTTGGAGATATAAATCCAGATTTTAATCTAAGACTTAAAGGTATTAAATGTATTCCTTTTAAATATCCAAAGTTAAGAAAAATTAATATAGCAGGATCTATAGTGGATTTTGGATGTTTTGATTTAACAGATGCTGAAATACTTAATATATTAGATTCAAAAGTTTTTTGCATAAGAGATTTAGATGATTTTGATAATCTAAGAAGTGTAAACTTTGATGGTTCTACTTTATATGGTGAGAATGAAAAAATTATTCCAGAGATAAAAGTTAGTAAAGATACAACATATTCACATAGAAAAAATATGAGCTTGTATAATAGACTTGAAAAATAATAAAAAGCAAAAATTAAAATATAAAATATAAGTATGAAAATTGGAGAAGAAAATGAAAATAATTCATATTAAAGGTAGTATTAAATTAGAAGATATTAAAGAAATTAATAGTATGGTACCAGTAATAGTAGAATTTGAGTCTACTAAAAATCAAAGTACAAAATTACTTAGAGAATTAAGTGATGACTGTATTATAAGAATTAATCCTGATAATGAGATTCAAGAGTACGAAAAATCATCAGGAAGAAAATTATTAACATATACAAAAGAAGCATTTATTGGTTTAATAAATGAATTTGATGAAATTGAAAGAAGAATGAATCCTGAGTGGAGCAACTTAGAAAAAGCAATATATTTATATAAAATGTTTCAGCAAATTCCAAGAAACGAATTCATAGAGAACAAAGCTTCATATGACTTATCAGGACTTATTGGTAATAAAACAGATTCTGCAGGTCTTGCTTCTATTTTTTATGAAGCAATGAGAAGAAATGGAATTCCATGTAAATATATTTATAATAGTAATTTTGATGCATGGAACGAAATTCAGATAGGAAATATATACTATCCTTTAGATTTGGCAAAAGATTCGGATGAGTTTTTTAATAATAATATTAATGAAACTCCTGTATTTATGAATTTCTTGTCTAATCCAGAATTTTATTATATGCCTGAACATAAAACTGATATGGTAGATACATCTTCTGATAGAGTTTTTTCAAGAGAAGAATTAAATGCGGCAATAGATAATGTTATTTCATATATGGACAGACAAAATGAAGAAAAAGAGGAAAGGGAAGAAGAAAAAATTATTCCACCATTTCCGGAGGAAAGAAAAAAAGTTGAGATAAAGAGTAAAGAACTTTCTGGAATTTTTGAAGGAAATGAAATTACAGAGGAGACTCTAAAAAAAGAATTACCAGAACTTAAAATTAATGTTACTGATAGTAGTTATGATGATTTAAAAATAGAGTTAGAAGAAATTGCTACATATTATCCTGAAATATTAAATAAAATTAATATTTCTAATGAAACAGATACTCATGTTGATTTTCAAGAAGTAGTAGATAAAATTTATGAAGTTCAATCAAATAGCGAGTATGCAAGATATTATCCAATAACTTTAACTATTTCAAGTAATATTGCAGAAGATTTTGATATAGATTTATCGAAAGTTCCAAATGTACCAAATAATAATTATAGAATAGATAGTAAAAAAGAATATCAAACAATTGCATTTAGAAATACGGATCCAAGTTCAGCTATTCAAATACCAAACTTTGGTACTAAGTTATCAGATAATATTGAAGCTATCTCTTTTGAAGGTATAAATTTAATAAATGTAGATGTAGAGAGATTACCTGCTTTAAGAAAGATTATATTAAGAGGGGGAAGAACAGAAAATATTTCTTCTGTTAGTGGATTAGATTCTATTCCAATTTTAGAAATAAATAGTATTTCTGATAGTGAATTTAATCAGTTTATGAGTACTATTTATCCATCATGTACATTACATGATATTACGATAAATGGTCAGCATTTACATGATAGAAAAATATTAAGAGAACTTTCTGTAAATTCTAATCTTGTAATGGTGAATATTACTAATTCACAAGTAAATGATTTAGATGGATTAGAAAACTTTGATGGAAGACTTGGATTACTTAATTTAATGAGTAATGATTTAAGTGTTAATGATATAGAAAGAGTAGAGAATTTTTATAGAACTAATCCATATTTAATATATTATTTAAATAATAATACTGGAATAAGAAACCAAATAATAAATGCACCAGATATTTCTGATGAATCTTTTGATTTTTTAAAGAAAATTTATTTTGATTCAGGAATAGCTAAGGGTGATAGAAATGCAACTACAAAAGATGACGCTATTGATAGATTAATGTGGTCAATGAATAATATTCCATATTATATAAAAGATGCAGAGATTATAAGAGATAAGTTGAAAATTAAAGTAAATCCTGTAATGCTTGAAAATGAATCAGAAATTGATTCTACAGACTTTACAAAATCATATCTGCAAGATGCTAATTTATTACTTACAATTCCTCAGATAGAATATTTATTAAATTCAGGAAAAGTTATTCCGCAAGATGTAAGAGTAAAAATTAAAGATGTATCAGAACTAGATAGTGCTACTCTTAGAGATTTGTCAACAAGAATGAATAATGTGGGAATGAATATTTCAGGTGTACAAATTTTAGATGATAATTTTGATAATTGGAGTTATCAAATAGATTCATATTCACAATCAGAGTATATATATATTAGAGATACATTAGATAGAGTTGTAAGAGGAATTAATCCAGCTGATTCAGATTTAGATAAATTTACGACTATTTATACTAGACTTGCAGATTCAATTTCTTATGACCATGATGCAATAAGACATGATGATAAAACAAGTGCTTTATATTATTCTAGAAGAATGAATGAGTGCAGAAATCTTAAAGAAGGTATTATAGAGGGAAAAACTGTTTGTGCAGGATATGCTGATATTTTAAGAAATGCACTGTCACTAGTAGGAATAAGATCAAGACTTGTAACAGGAAATTGTGAAACAGGAAAGGATAATACAGGTCATGCATGGAATCAAGTCGAGATAAAAGATGAGCATGGTAATGGAAAATGGTACAATACTGATTTAACATGGGATGCTAAAAAAGGTCGTGCTACATCATCACGAGATGATTTTAGATGGATGCTTTTAGGGCAAAATAATTTTATTAGGCACGAAGAAGTATTTACACAAAACTTAGAGAATGTAGAAAGAGATGATTATGATAGAGCCGTGCTTCAAGATGCAATAAATAGAGCATCATCAAAAAGATTTGATTTTACAGCTCAAGAAATAGATATACCATCTGATCCTAGTTTAACTTATACTTTAGATAATGATAGAATTGAAAACGAGTATCTAAGAAGAAGAGATGATATGCTTGCTAAATTCTATGGAGATAAAGATTATGAAAGAGAGTATTTAGAAAGATCAGAAAGATTTAAATCAAATGAAATAGATACAACTAGAGCAGGAATAACTTATAAAACAATTAGAGATTATCCTGAAAGAGAAGATGATGAAAAATTCTTACTTTTAGATGGATATAAATCTGCACTTGAAAGAATGACAAGATTTGATGCAGGAGATACATCTGTATATAATGGAACAAGTCATACATATGATGAGGATAAGGAATATATAGAAACAAGAAACCATACTTTTAATCAACATGAATATACACAAAGTGATTTAGCAACTCTTGGAAAATATGGGGAAACTGTTCCATATATTCCAAGGCAAACAGGAGTAGTTAAAAATGTAGGAAGAGCTGTATTAAATGCAGGCATATTTGTAAGAAACGTTTTTGCACCAGTGTATAGATTTATAGGAAAAAATGTTGCTCAGCCTTTACATAGATTAATTACAAGAGGAAAGGATGCATCTCCATATAAAAATAATGCTTATCATAGAATGGTAGCAAGAAGAGATTATTTTGCAGATGTTGCAAGACAAAGAGATGAAGATGAAACAGAAAGATTAAGAGCTTTAGCTTCTGATCCTGCAAGTGTAAATCCTGTAAGACATCCATTTAGAAATGCAATAGAAGCAAGATTTAAAGCTTTATTTAGAGCTAAAGAAGGAAATGAAGCTGTCTTAAGAGCAGGAGCTGCAGATATTAAGCAAAATATTATTAATCAGGAAAGAAATACAGTATTAATAAATGCATTAAATACTCAGATAAGAGAATTTGAAATGCAGATAAGAAGACTAGAAGATTCTTTAAGGAGAAATCCAGAAGCTTCAAATAGAATAGATGTAGAAAATGCAATTACTTCTAAAAGAAATAGTTTGCAAAATGCAAGAGATAATTTAGATACTTTAATAAATGATGGTCCTATTAATTCAGAACAAACAGATGCAGTAGATGATAAGCAACATGCTATTGCAAGTAAAGAAGTAAATACATTAAGAACTACAGTAATTAAAGGGTTTGCAAAGGGATTAGCTGTAAAATACATTGGTCCTAAGATTCATGATTGGATTTTAGAACATAGTAAAATAACAAGACAAGTTGAAGTTCCAAGTACTGAGACTATAACATCTGAAGAGTGGGTTCCTACAACATATAAAACAGAAACTATGCCAGTATATGATGATGTTATTAATAAGTCGAGAACACTTGATGAACTTATGGCTTCAAACAGTGGAAAACAGGTTACAGGATTTTATTCAGTATATGGAGGAGAAAGATTGCCAGAAGTTTATACTTTATCTGGAGATGAAAAAATTACTGCAATATTTAATTCAGTTGGAAGCGGAGGACATGGATTATCTGATACTGCCGGACTAAGGGCTCCAACATTAACAGATGGTACTTTCGCAGCAGATATGCTAGATTCTGGAGTACTAAGACAAAATATAACAGTAGATGAGTTGGTAAATGCTGTAAATGATGGGACAGTAGATGTAGATACATTAAGTAATCTATATGTTGCAGTTGGTGATAGATTCTGGACTAAACTTTCTGATTTAGTCCCAGGAATAACTGAAAGAGTTAAAGTAGATGATATTATAAAAACAGTAGTTGACGTTGAAGGTCATTATGAAACTGTATCAAAGACTGTAGATACAGTAAAAACTGTAAATGAAACTGTAGTAAATCCTACTGTAGAAAGGAGCACAGAAGTGTTAGGAGATATTTTAAAAGGAGCTATTATTGCAGATGGAGCTTTAGATGTTGCTGAAAATACAAGAAAAACAAACACTGATAAGAGAAGAAGCAAAAGACAAACTAGAGAATATACTTTTGATGATGAGGAAACTAGAGATCTTCCTAAATCAAGGAAAGAGTATAAAAGACAATCAGGAGATGAAAGATAGTTTTAAATAAATTTTAAGCGGCGATATATTGAATTTTTAAGCTTTTTAATAGTTGACAAAAGTAAAAAAATTGATTAATATATATAAATACATTTGATAGTAATTTTAGATTATAAGATAATTTATTTTCTAAAATTACTATTGATTTTTTTTTGCGTGCATAATAAAATAATTGTATATTTAAATGTACTAGGGGGCTAAATAATGAAAATACTTTTAGACGCAATGGGAGGAGATAATGCTCCAGAGGCAACGATTAAAGGTGCTGTAAGAGCGATTAATCAAATCGAAGCAGAAGTAATTCTTGTAGGAAATGAGAATATAATTAGAGAAAAAGTAAAAGAATATTACGGAAAAGAATTAGAAGAGATTTCAGATAGACTTAAAATAAAACATACAACAGAAACAATAGAAATGGAAGATATTCCAACACATGCGATTAAACATAAGAAAGATTCATCAATGGTAGTTGGATTTAGAATGCTTAAAGAAGGAGATGGAGATGTCTTTATCTCAGCTGGTAATTCAGGAGCATTACTTACAGGAGCTACTTTATTAGTTGGAAGAATAAAAGGAATAGATAGACCAGCATTAGCGGGAATTCTTCCAGCATATCATAGTCAACTTTTACTTATTGATTCTGGCGCAAATACGAACTGTAAACCAATAAACTTATTACAATTTGCACAAATGTCTTCAATATATTTAAGAAATACATTTGGTATTGAAAAACCAGCAATTGGTTTATTAAATATAGGAACTGAAGAGACAAAAGGTAATGATTTAACAAAAGAATCATATAAATTATTAAAAGAAAAATCACCAGAGCTTGGAATTAATTTTATTGGAAATATTGAAGGAAGAGATGCTTTTTCTGGAAATGTAGATGCAATTGTAACAGATGGATTTACAGGAAATATATTTTTAAAAGCAGTAGAAGGAGTAGGTAGACTTGTAAAAACAAGTTTAAAGGAAAATTTCTTAAAAAATACACTTACTAAAATAGCTGCTATACCATCGCTTCCAGCTATAAATGGACTTCAAAAAGCAATGGATTATAAGTCTTATGGTGGAGCTTTATTTTTAGGAGTAAAAAAACCAGTAGTAAAAGCTCATGGAAGTAGTGATGAAATATTATTTGAGTTTACTATAAAACAAGCTGAAAGGTTTGTAAAAAATAAGGCTGTAGATAAAATGATAGAAGAGTTTGAAAATTTAAAGAAAAATTAAAAAATATGCTTGACATTTTATAATACATAGACTAATAATAATACAAGCAAGTTATAAATAAAAAGGGGAGGTGTACTGATGAGTACTGAGGAAGTTTTTGAAAAAGTAAAAGGAATTATTGTTGAACAACTTGGTGTTGCAGAAGCATCTGTAACAATGGAAGCATCTTTCATAGATGACTTAGGAGCTGATTCTTTAGATATAGTTGAATTAGTAATGGCTCTTGAAGAAGAGTTTGATATAGAAATACCAGACGCTGACGCTGAAAAAGTTGCAACAGTAGGAGACGTTGTAGAATATATTAAAGAAAACGTATAGTATAAACTATAAATAAGAGTAGTCACCTAGGATTGCTAGGTGATTATTTTTATTTTAAGTTATTTGCTTTTTTTATACTAAAGGTATATAATTTTACGTGTTGGAGGTGAAAAAATGAATTTAGGACAATTTGAAACTAATATAGGGTATATATTTAATAACAAGGAGTTATTAAAAAAATCTCTTACTCATACATCATATGCATATGAAAATAAAGTAGATAGTAATGAAAAATTAGAATACTTAGGAGATAGTATTTTAGAGTTTGTTGTTAGTAAATATTTATATAATAATTATATAAGTTTATCTGAAGGAGAAATGACTAAAGTTAGAGCAAATGTAGTTTGTGAAAAAAGTTTATTTGTAATTGCTAAAAGGCATAATTTTAGTGATTTTTTATATTTAGGGAAAAGTGAAAGAGCTTCTAAAAACAGTAAAGAGGCAATCATGGCAGATGCAGTTGAAGCGCTAATTGCAGCTATATATTTAGATAGTTCTTTAGATAGTGCTGAAAAGTTTATAATAGATAATTTAAGAGATTATATAGATGAATCAACAAAACATGTAGGTGATAAGGATTATAAAACAGTACTTCAAGAAAAACTTCAAGTTCATGGAGATGTTTCTATTAAATATAATGTAATAAAAGAATTAGGACCAGATCATGAAAAGATTTTTATAGTAGAAGTAGAGTGTGATAATAAAAAACTTGCAGAAGGTATGGGAAAAAATAAAAAACAAGCAGAAATGGATGCTGCAAAAAATGCATTAAAAAACATGTAGAAAGGAGAATCATGAAAAAAGAATATATTATACCAATATTTGTACCACATTTAGGATGTAAAAATGATTGTTCTTTTTGTAATCAAAAATCTATTAGTGGACAGATAAAAGAAGTAACTCCTAAAGATGTTAAAGATACAATAGATATGTATTTAAGTAATTTTAAAAATAAAGAGAATTATGTTGAAGTAGCTTTTTTTGGAGGAAGTTTTACCGGAATAGATAAAAAGAAGCAAATTGAATTATTAGAAGCAGTACAGCCTTATATAAAAAGAAAAAAAGTAAATTCAATAAGATGTTCTACAAGACCTGATTATATTAGTAAAGATATATTAAAAATGCTTAAAAAATATCATGTAAAGACGATTGAACTTGGGGTTCAAACAAGTAATGATTATATTTTATCTAAAGTTAAAAGAGGACATACATTTGATGATGTAAAAAATGCTTCTAAATTAATTAGAAGATATAGATTTACTTTAGGACATCAAATGATGGTTGGACTTCCAGAAAGTACACTTTTAGATGAATTAAATACTGCAAAAGATTTAGCAAAATTAAAACCTAAAATTGTTAGAATTTATCCTGTACTCGTAATTAAAGGAACAAGGCTTGCTGAAGAGTATAAAAATGGAGAATATGAGCCATTAGAAGTTAATCAAGCAGTAAGTAGATGTAAAGATTTATGTTATTTCTTTAATAAAAAGAAAATAACAGTAATCAGAATAGGACTTCAAAGTACAGATACAATATCAGATCCAAATAAAAATGTTGCAAGTGAAGTAATAGCAGGACCTTATCACGAATCTTTTAGACAGCTAGTAGATACAGAAATGATGTATGATTTAATTTCAGAAAAGATAAAAGTATATGAAAATAAAGTAAAGGAAGTTGAAATAATTGCAAATCCACAAGATGTAAACAATATTGTGGGATATAAAAGAAGCAATATAGAAAAAATTAAAGAAGTTTATGATGTTGATATAAAAGTCATTCAAGATGAGAAAATGAAAAAAGGAAAGCTAAAGACTAAAATTGCTAAAAGATATAAAGACTTTTTAGATGATGATAAAAAATAGAATATACTATGTATAGAATATCAAAAAGCACTCATAATAAATATGGGTGCTTTTTATGGTTAAAATTCTAGATAAGAAAAAAATAATAATTATAAAAGATATTATATTTTCAGCTGTAGGATGTATATTTATATCAGCTGGGATAGTATTTTTTTTGCTTCCTGCAAAGATTTCTGCTGGTGGATTTAGTGGTATAGCAACTCTAACATATTATTTATTTAATTTAAAGCTTGGTACAGTTATATGGATTCTTAATATTCCTTTATTAATTATTGGCTTTTTTAGAATTGGAAAATATTTCTTTTTAAAAACTATGTTTGCAACATGGTTTCTTTCTTTTTGTATAGATTTTTTTGAAAGTTTAAATATATTTTTGAATATAGAAGATATATTATTATCAGCTATATATGGAGGAGTGATAATTGGTATAGGAACAACGTGTATATTTAAAGCTAATAATTCTACAGGTGGAACAGA
Organism: uncultured Clostridia bacterium; assembly: GCA_944387405.1. Lineage (GTDB taxonomy): Bacteria > Bacillota > Clostridia > TANB77 > CAG-508 > UMGS1994. The sequence continues at coordinate 8,764 of CALXET010000012.1, read as the reverse complement.
ACTTTTAATTCAAATTATATTGTCATATAAAGATGATTTTAAAGTTTCTAAATTATTAATTATAATAGATTCTCTTATAGTAGTATTAAATTTAATTATTTTTAAACAAATTGAAATAGGATTATATTCATTTATTGTAATTTTTTTAAATTCGAAAATAGTAGATTTATTTATAGAAGGAGTAAATTTTACTAAAGTTGTTTATATAATCTCAGATAAAACTATGGAGATATCAAATAAGATTTTAAATGAATTAGATAGAGGAGCTACTGGAATATATGGAAAAGGAATGTATAAAAATAAAGATAAATTAATTCTTATGTGTGTAATAAAGAAAAGAGATTTAATAAGATTAAAAGAAATTGTAAGAAGTATAGATAATGCAGCTTTTATGATAATATCTGATGCTATAGATGTATATGGATTAGGTTTTAATAAAGAGAGAAAGATTAATTAATGATTTCTAATAAAAATGAATAAATTTTATTAAAAAAGACTTGTAGAATGGTTGTTTTGGGCTTTTTATATTAATTGACTTTACTTATAAAATTTGATATGATTATCAATGACATTTATAATATAAATTTAGGAGGAAATAAATGAACTATTATCTAGATTTTGATAATACATTATATGAGACTTCAAGACTTTCAAAAGATATGCTAAAAGGTTTAGCATATGAAATATCTAAGAAAACAAGTATAAGTGAAAATGATATTTTTGATGAGCTAAAATCAATGTTCAATAGAGAAAATATTTATAATATATATAAATTAGCAAAATATTTTGCTAAAAAATATAATATAGAAGAAAGTGTTTTAATAGATAAAGTAGAAGGTATTATATTAGATGGGAAAAAATATGTTTATAATGATGTAATATCTTTTTTAAAAGAGCTTAAGGAAAAAAATAATATTATAAATGTTCTTACATATGTTGCAAAAGAAGATTTGAGTTACCAACTTACAAAGATAAAAGGTTCTGGCTTGTCAGAGTATTTTGATAATATAATTATTTCATCAAGTTTAAAGTTTAATTTAGATTTAAAATATGAAGAAGGTATTTTTTTCGATGATAATCCTAGAGATTTATTAGGTTTAGCATCAAAAAATCCTAAAATTCTAGTTAGAGTCAGAAGAGATGAAAACAAACATAATAAACAAGAGCTAGATATTGAAAATTTAATAGAATGTAAATCATTAAAAGATTATATTCTACCATAATTTAGTAGAAAGGATGAATTTTATGCAAAAAAATAAAAAAGTTGTAGTTTTAGGAGGAGGTACAGGAACGTCGACTTTACTTAGGGGACTAAAATATTTCCCAGTTGATATTACTGCAATAATTACTGTTTCTGATAATGGAAGTAGTACAGGAAGATTAAGAAAGGAGTTTGCTACACCTGCTGTTGGAGATATTAGAAAAGTTTTAAGTAATATGTCTACACTTCCAGATGAGATTAAAGATGTTATGGAATATAGATTATCTACTTGTAGTGAATTAAATGGTCACGCACTTGGTAATTTAATTTTAACATCTCTTATAAAAGAAACAGGAAGTTTAAAGACTAGTATTGAATATTTGAGCAAATTATTAGCTGTAAAACATACTGTACTTCCACTTTCTGAAGATTATTTAACATTAATGGGAGAAACTGTTGATGGAGAAATAATAGAAGGTGAAGAAGAAATTACTAAAGCTAACAAACAATATAAGAGACTATTTTATAAAGAAGAACCACATATATTACCAGAAGTTTTTGATGCAATTGCAAAGGCTGATTTGATAATATTAAGTATAGGAAGTTTATATACTTCTGTTATGCCCCATATTATTTGTAAAGATATGGTCGATGCAATAAATAATGCTAAAAAGGCTAAAGTAATGTACATATGTAATGCGATGACTCAGCCAGGTGAAACTGACAATTTCGGTGTAAGTGATCATGTAAAAGCATTAGAAAAATATTTGGGAAAAGATTCAATAGATGTTGTAATTGCAAGTAATACAAAATTATCAAAGAAAATTCTTTCAAAATATGAAACAGAAGAACAAAAAGATCAAGTTAAAATAGATTATGAGAATATTGAAGAAGGAAATTATGAATTAATTGAAGATGATTTATTAGTAACATCAAAAGGTATTATTAGACATAATAGTATGAAATTAAGTTCAGATATATTTTCATATCTTATGAGAGGAAAACAAGATGATGTTATTTTTTAAAATAGGTAACTAATTAAGAATATAATAAAAGAAGAAATTTATATATTTTAAATTGAAATAAATTAAACTTAATAAAAGTTAAATAATAGAATAAAATAATATAACATAGTAAAAAAGTTAGTATAGTAATTAAATTTATTATACTAACTTTTTTAAATTTGTGATATAAATATATAAGATTACATGTTTACAAAATAAAACATAAAAGAATAGATAAAGTAATATTATAAATAAAAAAATAATCAATATTTAAAGGAGTAAAAATGAACATACAAAGATACGAGATTAAAGATATAGGAGCTTTTGAACTTAAACATATATTTGAATGTGGACAATGTTTTAGATGGAATGAAGAGGAAAATGGAAGTTATACAGGGGTAATTAAGCAAGGTGTACTTAATGTAAAAAAGGAAAATGGATTAATTATTTTTGAAGGCTTAATAGAAGGTGATATAAAAACAGTTGTAGAAGATTATTTTGATTTTGATACTGATTATGAAAAAATTAAAAATAAGCTTTCTAAAATAGATGATAATATGAAAAAGAGTATTGAGTATGGCTGTGGTATAAGAATACTACATCAAGATTTATTTGAATGTATTATTTCTTTTATAATATCTGCAAATAATAATATTCCTAGGATAAAAGGAATTATTGAAAGATTATCTAAAAAATGTTCTAAAAGTGTTATTTATAATGGAAAAGAATATTATTTATTTCCAAATGTTTCAGAACTTTCTAAATTATCTGTGGAAGATTTAAGATCTTTAGGACTTGGATTTAGAGATATTAGAGTATTTAATACATGTAGAAAAATAAAAGAAAAAGTGATTGATTTAGATAAAATAAAAGAAATGAAGAGTAGTGAAAAAATAAGAGAAGAGCTTTTAAAATTAGATGGAGTTGGTCCAAAAGTTGCTGATTGTATAATGCTTTTTTCATTGAAAAGATATGATGTGTTTCCAATTGATGTTTGGGTAAGAAGAGTAATGAATGATTTATATATACATAACGAAAATGAAGAAAAGGTAAATAAAAAAGAGGTTTTAAAAATAGCAAATGAAAAATTTGGTGATATATGTGGATTAGCTCAGCAATATTTATTTTATTATAGAAGAGAAAATGATTAATAAGTTTTATCTTTGTTTATAAATCTAGTACTTTAATTGAAATAAAATATATAAGCTGTTATAATTATATTTAAATTTTTAGGTTTTATTTCTAATATCTGTTTAATAATTTATGGAGGTATTTTTAATGTACAGTATTTTTCTTCTTCTTTCATTTATAGCAATACTTGTCTTTATTGACCATACACGGTTTTGGAGGCAGACAGATAATTTTTTTGAAAAGGCTCAAGATTTATGCGATGCATATAATACTGTTCTAGAATTTATGAAAAATCCTAAAAATGATGGTGACGAGATACCATATGAAGGAACAAATTTCGTTATTGTGGTAAAATACGGAGACTATGAGGATTTTGTTAAAAAAATTCAAGTGCTTGTATGGGAGACTGAAAAGAGTTATGAAGCAATTGACGAAAGATATATGTATTTGATGAGCAAAGAGCAGAGAGACGATATTTTAGAGACTTATGAAAAGGTAGAGAGGATTGAACATGCTGTGCGGTTATCGCTATGGCAAAATGAGTGGAAGTGATTTTTGTAGCTTGCTTTGGGAAACCAGAGCAAGCTTATTTATTTAATTGATATAAAATGTATCTTGTGATAAAATCTAATCAAATTCTGAAAGGTAAAGTAAAATATGAGTTTACAATTAATATATGGTAGAAGCGGGACAGGAAAGTCTCAATATGTATTAGATGATATAAAAGAAAAAATAAATGATAATAAAAAAATTTATGTTATTGTTCCAGAGCAATATTCTTTTTCTATGGAAAAAAGATTATTAGATACTATAAATACAAATAGTATAATTAATGCAGAAGTTTTAACCTTGAGTAGAATGGCGACAAGAGTTCTTGCTGAGGTTTCTGGAAACAATGAGATAAGATTATCTAAAATCGGAAAAGCGATGATAATATATTCATGTGCCCAAAAGTTAAAATCAAAACTTGTATATTTGAATGATTCAAATAAGAATTTAGATTTAATATTAAACTCTATTACTGAATTTAAAAAACATAGTATTACAGAAGAAGATATTCAAAGAGTAATAGAGCAGACAGATGATAAGTATTTAAAAATTAAATTAAATGATATTAAAATGATTCTTGATAAATATAATAAAACTATAAACAATTCTTATATAGATGAATCTGATCTGTTAGGATTATTAATTGAGAATATAGATAAGACAAATATGTTTAATGATACTTTAATTTATATTGATGAATTTATGGGATTTACATCTCAAGAATATAAAATAATAGAAAAATTAATAAATATTGCTTATAAAGTCACTGTTACAATATGTGCAGATGAAATTAATTACGACTTAGTTGATATGACGGATATATTTTACTTTAACAAACAAACAGCAAATAAATTATTGGCAATTGCTAGAAAAAATAATTATGAAATAGAGAAAAGTATATGTTTGGATGAAAATAAAAGAATTAAATCAAAAGAATTAAATTTTTTAGAGAAAAACTTATATTCTAAAAAATTTAATAAATATATAGATGAATGTGACGATATTAGTATATTTATTGCTAAAAATCCATATTCGGAAGTAGAATATGTGGCATCAGAGATTCTATCTTTAGTAAGAGATAAAAAAGTAAGATATAGAGATATAGGAATAATTACTAAAAATATTGAAGATTATAGTTTTAATACTAAAGCAATTTTTAGTGAGTATAATATACCAATATTTATTGATGAAAAAAAAGATATAGATAATAATATATTAATGATTTATATAGTATCGTTGTTTAATATTCTTACAAAAAACTGGTCTTATGAGGCAGTATTTTCTTTTTTAAAAACGGGACTTGTTGATCTTGAAGAAGAAAATATATATGAATTAGAAAATTATTGTCAAAAATGGGGAATAAAAGGAAGTAAATGGTATAAAGAGGATTTTTGCTTTGAAGAGAAAAATGAAAGACAAGATAGGATAAATGAATCAAGAAGAAAAATTGTTGAGTTAGTTTTTAAATTTAAAGATATATTATCTAATTCTAAAAAGGTAAAAGATATTGCTAAAGGGTTAGTTGATTATATTAATGAAAATAAAATTTCTAAAATAATTTATGAGATGGCAGATGATTTAGAGACTAAAGGATTATATGAAATTGCCTCACAATATAGAAATAGTCTTAAATTATTTTATAATGTTTTAGATGAGATGGTTTTAGTTTATGAAGATGAAGAAATGAATTTTGACAAATTTAATAATATACTTCAGATTGGACTTAGTAAATCTGAATTTGGAGCAATACCTTCTACTATTGATGAAGTTACTTTAGGAGATATTGATAGAACTAGATTAAATAATGTAAAATATTTATTTATATTAGGTATGAATGATGGAGTTATTCCAAGTATAGTTAAAAATGAAGGTTTTTTAAATGATAAGGATAGAGAGTTTTTAAAGCAAAACGGATTAGATGTTGCTAAAGGAACTGTTGAACAAATATATGAAAACCAATTTAATATTTATAAGATATTTTCTGGAGTGGAAAATAAATTATATTTGTCTTATCCTGTATCTGATAAAGACGGAAAAAATTTAAGACATTCAGTTCTTATTACTAAAATAAAAAATATGTTTAAAAATATTAAAGAAAATAGCGATGTTATCAAAAAAGATGCAAGGATATCACTTAAAGATTCTAGTTTTGATGATGCAATTCACAAATATAAAGAATATCTAGAAACAGGCGAGATTGAAGATATTTGGCTTGATGTTTTAAATTGGTATTATATTAATGAAAAAGAAAAGTTTTTAAAAGTTCTAAAAGGATTAGATTATACTAATATTTCTAATAACATAAGTAGAAGAAATGTGGATATTTTATATGGAAATACGATGAAGACAAGTGTTTCTAGATTAGAACAATATAGAAGATGTCCTTTTTCATTCCATTTGAAATATGGATTAAAATTAAATGAACCAGAAGAATTTAATATAAGAAGTGCTGATACTGGATCATTTATGCATGACATAATAGATACGTTTTTTGAATATATTCAAGATAAAAATATAGATATTTCTACTTTAGAAGAAGATGAATTAAAGCAGATTATATACGATATTATTGATGAAAGATTAAAAATGTCAAAAAATTATATATTTACAAGTACGCCAAAATATATAGTTCTAACAGAAAGATTAAGTAAAGTTGTATATGAATCTATGACATATATAGTAGATAGTTTAAAAAATAGTAAATTTAAAGTTTATGGTACAGAAATAGAATTTAGCGATACAGCAGAGCATAAGCCAATAAAAATAGATTTATCTGATGGCAGAAAAGTTGAGCTAACAGGTAAAATAGATAGAGCAGATATTGCAAATATAGATGGGAAAGATTATGTAAGAATTATAGATTATAAATCTTCTGTAAAAGATATTGACTTGAATCAAGTAGTTGCAGGGCTTCAAATACAACTAATATCTTATTTAGATGAACTTGTAGAAGAAAGTAATTTAAATCCGGCAGGAATTTTATATTTTAACTTGATAGATAAAATTGTAAATAAATCTAAAAATTTAACAGATGAGGAGATAAAATCAGAAATAAGAAAAGCATATAAGATGAAAGGATTAATCGTTGCTGATATAGATATTGCAAGAGCAATGGATACAAAACTAGAAAAAGGTTTTTCTGATACTATTCCTGTATATGTAGATAAAGAGGAAAGTATTAATAATTCAAGATCTAGTACAATATCAAGAGAAAAATTTGAAAGCCTTCAAAAATATGCTAAAAAGATTATTAAAGAAATTTCATCAGAAATATTTGATGGAAATATAGATATTAAACCATATTATTTAAATAAAAAAACAGGATGTGATTATTGCGAATATAAATCTATTTGCGGATTTAATATTAATAATAAAGATAATAATTATAATTATATAAATTCTTATGATAAAGATTACTTATTAGATTTAATTGAAGAGGAGAAAGAAAATGAGTAATGAATTAAAAAGCTCCATTGAAAATGAAAAAATAACAAGACCTACGAGGGTAGATATTAGCGTAAAAAATGCACTATATAATATTTCTAAAATACAAGAGTTTGTTGGAGAAAATATTACTATAATGCCAGTTATTAAAGCAAGTGGGTATGGTACTTATATAAATACAAGGTTAGATTTTTTAAATAATTTTGAGATAGTAGCAGTTGCAATTGTAGATGAAGGAATACTACTTAGAAAATTAGGATATAAAAAAGACATTTTTATTTTAAATCAACCTGATACAGAAGAGATAGAAAAGATTATTGATAATAATTTAATTGTAGGAATAAGTTCTGATCATTTTGTAGATGATTTAGGGAAATTTAAAGAAAAAGTAAGAGTACATGTTGAGATTGGAACAGGAATGGGAAGAACAGGAGTGCATCCAAAAAGAGCAGCTGAATATATTGATAAAATAAAAAAATATTCTAATATTATAATAGATGGAATATATACACATTTATCTTCAGCAGATATAGATTTGGACTATACAAAAAAACAGCTTAAATCTTTTGATATAGCAGTAGAAATTGCAAAGTCAAAAGTAAATACTATAAGATATATTCATTCACAAGCATCTACAGGAATACTTAATTTTAATGAGAAAAAATATAATTTAGTAAGACCAGGGCTTATAATTTATGGATATTATCCAGATGATTCTTTTAAAAGTAAAATCGATTTAAAACCTGTAATTACGAAATTTTATTCTAAAATAACACTTTTGAAAGAAGTTCCAGAGAATTTTAGCATAGGGTATAGCAGGAGTTTTATAACTAAAAGAAAAACAAAAGTTGCAACTATTCCAATTCGGATATGCAGATGGTTTTAGAAGATGTCTATCAAATTCTTGGAGTGTATGTATAAATGGCAAAAGAGTTCCTATTATAGGAAATGTTTGTATGGATTCTTTTATGGCAGATGTAACTGACATAGATGCTTGTATAGGTGATGAAGTTATTATTTTTGATAATGAAAATATTACTTTAGAAGAATATGCTAAGGCAAGTAATGGTATTACATATGAAATGATATCTACAATAGCTAAAAGGGTTCCAAGAAACTTTATAGATTAATTAGGAGGTGAATCTATGGATTTATCGAATGAAAATATTATTCATGTAAAAGGAAAGAATTTAGAGTATCTACAATTTAGAAAATTAAATGAATTTGGAATTAAACATGCATATACTTTAAAAAATAAAGGGTATAATTTTAAGAATCATGGAGATATATCTATCCCAGATAGAAGTTATAAAGTTTTGTGTGAAGAGTTAAATTTAAATTATGATAATTTAGTAAGACCAGATCAAACACACACAAATGTTGTGAAATGTGTGGATAAGTTTTATAAAACAGAAGAATTAAAAGATGTAGATGG
>CALXET010000011.1 GCA_944387405.1 uncultured Clostridia bacterium | reverse complement strand
TATTTCTATTAGTGGATTTTCTTCATTTTTAAAGCCATATCCCTATTATAATTTTATATTTACATTTATATCATAGAGACCTGATTTTTTCAATAAAATTGCTCTTATTTCAAAAAAATAAAGCACCTATCATACAAGGCACTTTACTCAGGATTCTCTTTAACTTTTAAATTTTATTTTTTTAATTCATATGTTCATCAACATACAACCATATAATATGGAGTACCCAGCATAGATATATAATCTCTACAAATTGCTCATAACAACTGTTACGTCAATTTTAAAAATTCACTTTATATGTTTCCACACTCCATATCTAAAACAACCTTAACATGAATTTCAGAATTTTGTACTTTTTCTAGTCCAAATCTACCTCTTTTATGAAACATAATTGTATCTTGAAAGCTAGTAAATTCAAGCACTACTGGTAATTCTTTAACTCTAGCAACGCACAGACTTCCACATGTGAAGTAAATGGAAACATATCTACTGGAGTTATTTCTTTAATATCATATTTCTCTTCAAACATTTTCAAATCTCTTGCAAGAGTTGATGGATTACAACTAACATATACAATTTTTTTAGGGACTATATTTAATATTGTATAAATAGCCGTTTTATCACAACCTTTTCTTGGAGGATCAATAAAAATCACGTCTGGCTTTATATTATTTTTTTTAATAAATTCTGGTAGTTTTTTCTCAACATCACCAACAAAAAATTCTGCATTACTAATATTATTTATTTTAGCATTTTCTCTTGCATCATCTATTGCTTCTTTTATAGTTTCTATACCATATAATTTCTTAGAATTTTTTGAAGCACATATTCCAATTGTTCCAATTCCACAATATAAATCAAATATAGTTTCCTCTCCTTTTAATGAGGCATACTCTATAGCTTTTAAATATAGAACTTCTGTCTGCACAGGATTTACTTGATAAAAAGACATATTAGATATTTTAAATTTATACCCTAAAATATCATCATAAATATATCCGTTACCATATAAAACTATATTTTTATCACCTAAAATCACATTAGTATTTCTACTATTTATATTTTTAATAATAGTTTTTATTTGATAGTATCTTTTTGTAATATATTCTACAAATTTTTCTTCAACTTCTTTTTCTATTTTATCCTCATTTAAAACTAAAGTGCACATAACTTCATTAGTTTTAATTCCTACTCTAATTATTATATGTCTTACGATTCCTTTTAAAGATTTTTCATTATATACACTTATATTATTGCTTTTTATAAAAGTAAATATATCATTTGCAATGCTTTGTATTAACTTGTTTTGTATCATACATTTTTCGGTATTTATTACATTATGACTTCTCTCTTCAAAAACTCCCATCACTTTGTTATTAGCTTTATCTAAACCAAGTGGATATTGTAATTTATTTCTATAATAATATGGCTTTTTCATTCCCAATACATCATTTACTTTTATATAATCTAAACCTTGCTTTCTTAATACATTTTCTACAATATTTTTCTTTATTTTTAAAGTATATTCATAATCAATGTGTCTTAAGCAGCATCCTCCACACCTGTTATATGTATCACAATCTGGATTTTTTCTATAAACCGATCTATCTATTATTTCTAAGATCTTACCATATGCGTGTGAAGTCAAAACTTTAATAATTTTTATTTTAGCTTTTTCTCCTTTTATAGCACCTTTAACAAATACAGTAAAATTATCAATTTTAGCTATACCTTCTCCGTTTATTCCATCATCTATTATATTTACTATAAATTCATCATTTTTGTTTATGCTCACTATATTAATTTTCTCCTTGATTTTAATATTTGATTTTGATTTTATGTTAATCATTTTAGCACAATTTTAATAAAATGTAAATTTAAATTATATCAAATCATAATTCTTCCTAAGATATTCTAAAAAATCAATACATCCTTCATAAATATCATCATATGTTATATCAAAATTTCCAGTATACCATGGATCTGCAATATCTCTCGGATTATCACTAAAATCTAATAATCTATAAACTTTATTTTCTCTATCTTCTCCTATAATCTTATTTATATTTCTTATATTACTATCTTCCATTCCTATTATAAAATCAAATTTATTATAGTCTTCTTTTTTCAATTTTCTTGCCACATGATTATCGAATTCTATATTTTTTTCATTCAATTTTTTTCTAGTTCCATAATGAATTCCATTTCCCTCTTCTTCATTACTTGTCCCAGCAGAATCTATATAAAAATTATTTGAAAAACCTTCTTTATTCACTAGATCTTTAAACACATATTCCGCCATAGGAGATCTGCAAATGTTTCCTAAACATACAAATAAAACTTTTACCATAATATTAATCCTTCCTACATAAATTTAAAAATTCTATAATCTATAAAAGAAGAAAGTATTTCTACTTTCTTCATAATATATTATTTAATTTTATAAGTCTTTTAACTTCTCTAATACCTCATCTATATCATATAATGGATCATCTCCAAGTTCAGATGCTTCAGTATTTAAATCTTCAAGTTCAACTATCTTTGAAGCTACAGATTCAATAGCTCTTACTCTTTCATCTGAAAGATCTGTAGATTCTCTATCTACTTCAACAGCACCTGCTGCTTTTGCGGAACTTCTAATAGCATCTACTATATTATCTGGAGAAACTCCGCCATTTTGCTGAGGAGCATTTCTTGAAAAGTTTGGATCATTCATTTGTTCTCTTGTTAATCCATCTCTTCCACCTCTACTACTTCTGCCTCTTTCATTTTTAGTTGTACTTCTTTGATCTGGAATAGATGGCTCTTCATCAGTAGCTCTTTGTCCCATTAAAGTTGGATCACCATACATTTCACCTAATTTGTTCTTCAAAGTAATTGTAAACTGCTCTCCAACTCTAATCTTACTTTGTTTTTCTGCAAATACTTTATTTAGTTCAGCAGTTACTCCTTGTACATATTGTTCTGTAGCAACTTGTCTCTGTACTGCATCTAATCCAGTTAAATCAGAACCAAATGATGCAATTCCGGACTTTTTTTCATATTCACTAACTGCTTTACTTACATCATCTATTGTTACTGGATTTACTAAATCAGATAAAACTGAATCTATTTGCTTATCTCTTTCTGCCCTTAATCTATCTGCCTTTACTGGGTCTATTTTTTCAATTAAATCTAACTGAGCATCTTGCATAGCTTTAATATCTTTATACTGTCTAACAATAGCTTTTTCTTTTTCTTCTGCTTTGCTGTATAATCTAATCTTTGCTTCGTTTCTAATATCTTCTCTAACATCTCTTACATTATTATCAGATCTCTTTAGTCTATTAACAAATGCAGTACCTGTCGCAAGTCCTGCTCCACCCATTAAAATTCGCTCTCCTAGATTTCTTCTTCTTAAATTCTCTGGTAAATATTTCTTATTTATTTTTCTCCTATTTAAAACACCTTGACCGGCTTTAATATTACCATTTTTAACTGTATATTCTACTCCGTCTGCATCTAATCTATCCATTATTTCTCTTGCTGCTATACTATCACGAACTAACATACCATTGAAAGTATATCTCTTTTTATCTCTTACTCTAGGTCTTCTTATCGGAGGAACAGTTCCTATTCCATTTTTTGCATCTAAGAATAAGTCTGCTGATTTAGCAAACATTGCAAGTCCAACTGTTGGATCTATTACAAGCCCTGGGAAAGCTCCAATTCCAAGAGCTACACCACCTATAGTATCTGTTGCAACTCTAACTGCCCTTGCCACTTCTTGTTTCCTTTTAGCCTTAACTTCTTTTTCTTTCTGTGCTTTTCTTTCTTCTGCTTCTGATAAAGACGCTTTTGTTTCTTTTTCACCATCTATCATTTTATCTTCTGTTAATGCATCTTTTAATCTATCTCCAATTCTAGAAGCTCCAGTACCTATAGCAGTTCCTACTGGTTTTAAAACAGTTTTATTTATACCTCTTGCATATCTGCTTCCTAAGTCTTTTACACTTTTTCCAGCAATACTAGCTTTAGCAAGTGAAGGAATTGCTGTATCCATTACGTCATCTGCACCAGATGAAAATGCCATAATCTTTCTGAAAATGCCTTCTGCTTTTGCCATAAAGTGTAAGAATACCAAGCTTAGTGCTATACCCATTAAAGATTCTTCTGTAAGTTTTAACGCAGTTCCTATAAATACTACATATATAAGTGCATGTACTGATTGAAGTAACGCTGTATATATAAAATCTTTCAGCCATGTTCCAAAAATTGCTGCATTTTTTCCATTTTTATTTATCTTCTCAACTGCATACGATAATGCTACTACTGGCGAAAATACTGCGAGTATTGCAATTGTAAAATATCTTTTTAAATAGATAAGTAAGAATTTGACTGCATAATATACTAAAATTATGTACATTATCATACCAGACCAACCAGTACTTGCTTTTATCTCGTACGCTTTAGATCTAACAGTTTCATACAGAGATATTTCATCTCCATTCTCATCTACTTGGGTTGATGCAATCCAATTTACAAAGCCTTCATTAATCAGTAATACTGAATACATAATATAATGCATCACAAATAATAATATAAATCCTGCAACCCATCCTATAAGCATTTCTTTATATACTGCTTTTCCTTCTGCAGCAGTAGTAATTGAAAGTCTTATACCTAAATAAATTAATATTATAAGCATTACAGCAACTGCCATTATTCTAAATACATAGTACCACGTTGCTATAGCTGTTTTTAATAAATAAACTATTCCACCTTTATCAAGTTGTGCCACTAAAACTTTTGAAGCATCATTATCTTCAGTAGTTAATGCTGTTTCGAAATTAAAGAAGTTTGCATCTAATATTGGAACTCTATTAAATACTATATTTTCTACTGTAACATTTGCTTCTGATGAAGTTGTTATTTGTGTTTTTGAACCTATATTTGAAATTCCTTGTACACCTGTTCCTACATATCCTCCTTCAGGATCATTTGGATCACCAATTGGCTCTACTGGTTCTTCAGCTTCCCCTTCTTCTTCTGTTTGAGTCTCTTCAGTTTCTTCTTCAGAATCCGAAGTATTGTTTACTCCTGTAACAAGATTTACTATTCCATCTATAAATACTCTTTCTATTATTACAACCCAACCTACAATGACAATTCTAATTAGATATGTTAATATACCAATAATCCAATCTAATATATCAAGTAATGTATCAAATAACCACTTACCAAGCGTTCCTCCACTCTCGTATCCAGATAAAGTCGCAACACCCTGATAAATAAATCCATTTGCACCATAAATACTATCTTTTTCCTCATCATAATCTGATGAACTTGAAATAACACCATTTGGATTAACATCAACGCCATTTAATCTAATAACCTCAGAGAACCTATTTATGTCAGATCCAATTTTAGCTGCAGGTCCACTAGATCCAAAGTTTGCTGTCTGACCATTTCCTATATACATTTCAACATGTCCTGATTTTACTAATATATCTCCAGGCTTTGCTTCACTTAAAGGAAGATGTTGCCAATATGTAGTAGGAGCATTAAAGTTGTCAGATGCCATAGCACTATATCCATAATCATATAAATTAACTCCTAATGCTAATTCATACATATACTTAACACCTGATGTACAACAACAATACAAAGTCCCACTTCCAAATGATCCTCCAGACCATGAAACTTCAGATGTAGCTTGATAAACTGAATTTGCACCATACTTGTTTATAAAATCTACTGCATATTTTGAAACATATTCACCACAAGCTGAGTCATATGTCTTAGCAAATGATTGCGTAGTACCTGCAAAAGTAACAAATACAATTAGATATGCTATTACTATTCTCTTTAATACTAGTTTTAATTTCTTCATTTCCCTTTTTACCTTTTTTAAAATTTAATTATTACTGACTTTTCATCATATTGTAAAGTTTTTGTAGTTCTGTCATAGCCCTTTATTTTATATGTCTCTTCTCCTTCTAAAATTGTAGACGTATTTCTTGTAATCGCATTATACATATAAATGCCTTTCCCTTGTATATTATATATTAGATGGCTATCATCAGCCCATATATAATCATTAATTATAATAGTATCATCTAATGTATTATCGGGATATTCTCCATTTTTGCATCTAACATTTATATTATTTTTTCTTTCATCATTCTCTGCAACCATTCCATATTCTAAGGTAAAAATATTACTATACTTTAATTCTTCATTCGAAGAATCATCTGCAATAATATCAAATGATACTTTTCTAGCCTCTTCATTTTCAATAATTAAATTTTGATCAACTTTGTAAGTTAAATCAGAATAATTTGGTTGTTCATTTTTTAATTTTCCATTATAATTCTCATAAATTTGTATTCCTTCTGCATTACTTGATGAAAATTCTATTTTAACACCTCTTAAACAATATGTTATTTCTACAAAGTTTTTATCGTAATTATAAGATGTGTAATCTGGCCATATATCTGTAAGTTTATCTGTAAAATCTAATAATTTATTTTCATCATCACTTTCACTATATTCTTTAACTAAATTTTCAAATTCTGCATATGAATCCTCTGAATAATTATAATTTGGATAAATTGATATATCATTTGATGAGAAAAATATGTAAAAATCATTTGTCTTATATCCGAACTAATCCAGTTTTCTCATAATGAGCATCTCCAAATCTATCTTTTATTGCTTCTAAATCTGTACCTACTTTAATTCCTGATATAACATCTTTTTTATATTTCTCGTTAAATACTATATTAAACACTTTTTTACTTATATTTCTAATTTCAATTCCTTCTTCAAAATAAATATCATATTTTTTAAATGTTGACTCTTTAGATCCTAAATTAACATTTGAAGGATTCCAGTCGTTATTAATTAACCCCTTAAGTTCAGTAGAAGAAACAGTCATGTTAATAGGAGTAATCTCTAAAGGTTTTTGTTTTGCATATTCTGAAAGTAAGTTTGAAAAATATTCATCTTTAGTAACATCATTAATTAAAATACTAACTACAGCCGTTTTTGTTTCATTACACTTTATCTTTGCAGTAATTTCTCTAGATTCATCAATTAATCTTACATTTAAGTATCCAGTTTTAAAAGCAATAGAATCAAATACCGTACTATAATATGGCTCTGCAGAAACACCATCAATACTTACTGGGTCTTTACCAAACTTTAAATATATATCTATATCGTATCCTTCTTCTGCAGACACCGTATCTGTAATATATTCACAATCATTACTCTCTACTATATCTTTAATTGATATTTCAGATTGTGCTACATCTGTAACATCAATATTTTTAGTTAGAGATGCTGCAATAAAAGCAGACATAATAGCAACTAGAACAATTAATATTACAATTATTATCTTAGCTTTTAAATCTAATTTAAACTTCTTCTTTTTCTTCACTTTTATTCTCCTTTAATAAACTCCCTATATATACTATTATATTCCATTTTAGGCTATTTGTACAATAAAAATCGACTATTTTTTTGTAATATTTATATATTTTTTATGTTACATTTTTTTATCATTTTTGTAATATAAAACACACTAAATTAAATTTAAAATCAAGTAAAATTATAAGAATATTAAAAAGATATATGATAGATTTTGTCATATATCTTTTATTTAATCTATAAAATTATACAAATTAGTCCTCCGCTTCCTTCATTTACAATTCTCTGAAGCGTCTCTTGTATTTTGTGCCTTGCGTCTTCCGGCATTCTCATAAGTTTATTTTGAAGTCCTTCATTTACAAGTTCATGAAGATTTTTTCCAAATATATTAGATTCCCATATTTTTTGTTTATCATTTTCAAATTCTGATAATAAATATTTTAATAAATCTTCTGACTGTTTTTCACTACCAACAATTGGAGAGACTTCTGTTTCAGTATCTACCTTTATCATATGAATTGATGGTGCTTTAGCTTTTAATTTAACACCGTATTTTGAGCCTTGTTTTACTATTTCAGGTTCTTCTAATATTAAATCATCTATTCCAGGGTTTACAATACCATATCCTTTTTCCTTAACTTCGTATAGTGCATACTCAATCTTATCATATTGTTTTTTTATCTTTGAAAATTCACTAATAGTAGAAAATAAATCTCCTTCATTGTTAATACAAACACCAGTTATATCTGTTAACACACTATAAAATAAATCCTCATTAAGTTCTACTTTAATAGTCGCTTCACCAGTTCCTAGTTCAATATTATCAATGTTTACTCTATTAATTATATCTACTTTTTCAAGACCATTCTTACATGAATCAATATCTTTCAATTTACATACATTTTCAAATATCTCTTTAATATTTTTATACAAATTTTCTTTTAATTCATTAGTATCTTCTAATCCATCAACCCATCTTGGAAAATCTATATTTATTCTTTGAATATTAAATTCATATAATAAATTTGAAAATATATTTTCCATATCCATATCTGTAATCTTAGTACAATTTACTCTTATTACTTTTGATTTATACTTTTCTTCTAGTTCTTTACTTAATTTTTTACACTCATCACTTTCTGGATTTTCGGAATTAAGTAATATAACAAATGGTTTATTAATTGCCTTTAATTCAGATACAACTCTTTCTTCAGCTTCTACATAATCTTCTCTTTCAATATCTGTAATAGATCCATCTGTTGTTACTAATATTCCTATAGTAGAATGCTCCTCAATTACTTTTTTTGTACCAATTTCTGCTGCCTTTTCAAAAGGCATTTCCTCATCTGACCATGGTGTTTTTACCATCCTTGGCATATCGTCTTCTAAATATCCTATTGCATTATTTACAAGATAGCCAACACAGTCAACTAATCTTATTTTCATTTTCACATTTCCTTGAACTTTAATCAAAACAGCTTCATTTGGAACAAATTTTGGCTCTGTTGTCATTATTGTTTTTCCACTTGCACTTTGTGGAAGTTCATCAATTGCCCTTTCTTTTTTATATTCATTATCTATATTTGGAAGTACAAATTGTTCCATAAATTTTTTTATAAATGTTGATTTTCCAGTTCTTACTGGCCCTACCACTCCTACATATATGTCACCATCTGTTCTCTTTGCAATATCTTGATATATTTTAAAATCTTCCATATAACCTCCTAATATTTATGTATTTAAACTTTTACTAATGTATATTTGTTATTTTGAATTTTATTCCTAAATTGGATAAATATTTTTCTTTTTGTACATACTACATTTAAATATATGGAGGGTAAAAATAATTTATGAATTTTAAAGACAAATTTTCTAAAATCTTTTCTTATCATAATACAAAAACATATTCTTATAACTTATCACAATCACAAACATCAAATAATATTAATCCTAATTTAGAAGTAAAAGCAAATAAACCTATAAGTAAATCTTTAAAGCAAAATCAAGATTTTATAACAGTGAAATACAATGTACTCATAAATAGTGATATTGTTCTAAGAAATCTAAATATCAATATTAAAGGAAATATGTATTCTGGTTTACTTTTCTATATTGATGGCATGACCGACTCAGATAATATTAATAACTATGTTTTAAAGCCTTTAATGATGAAAAATAAAAATAATATGTATAAAGAAAAAGAAAATATTATTTCTACTCCTCCTTCTTATACAAAAACTTTAAAAGAAGAAAAACAAAGTAAAGAAAATAATTTAAATTTTAGAAAACTAAATTTACAAACTATTTCAAATTATATTTATAATTCACTAATTCCTCAAAATAATGTTAAAACAGCAAAAACATATGACGAAGTTTTTTTAGCAGTAAATACAGGATTCACAGCTCTTTTTATAGATACTATTGATACTTGCTTTTTAATTGAAGCAAAAGGTTTTGAATCAAGAAGTGTTGAAAAACCAACTAATGAAGTTGTAATTCGTGGTTCTCAAGAAGGATTTGTTGAAAATATAAGAACAAATACATCAATGCTCAGAAGGTTGATTAATAATGAAAATTTGATAATTGAAAAATTATCTGTTGGTAAAATATCGAAAACTGATATTTCAATTTGTTATATGAAGAATATTACTAATGATGATTTAGTAAACGAAGTTCGTTATAGAATAAACAATCTAAAAATAGATTCTCTTTTAAATTCTGACACATTAGATAGATTGATTCAAGATAATACTTCAGCACTTTTTCCAGAACTTCTTGCAACAGAAAGGCCAGATAGAGCTTCTACTAGTCTTTTAGAAGGAAGAGTAGTTATTTTAGTAAATGGCTCTCCATATGCACTTATTGCTCCTGCAGTCTTTATTGATTTTTTATCTTCTCCGGAAGATTTAAATGAAAAGCATCAGTTCTCTAATTTTATAAAATTTATTAGAATTCTAGCATTTGCAATATCTATATTACTACCAGGACTTTATGTAGCAGTAATAAATTATCATCAAGAATTAATACCTACAGATCTAGTATTTGCTATCTCTGCTGGAAGAAAATCTATTCCTTTTCCTGTAATATTTGAAATATTAATTATGGAAATATCTTTTGAATTAATACGTGAAGCAAGTCTTCGTATTCCTTCTCCAATTGGATCTACAGTTCGGAATAATAGGAGGATTGATTTTAGGAGAAGCTGCAGTTTCTGCAAATATTGTAAGCCCTATTCTTATTATCGTAGTTGCAATTACTGGAATATGTTCTTTTGCAATTCCAGATTACTCACTCGTATTTTGCCTTAGAATATTTAGATTTTTATATATAATATTAGGATTTATGGCTGGATTTTTAGGAATAAGTGTAGGAATATTTTTAGAACTTATATATCTAAATGATATGAAATCTTTTGGAGTATCTTACTTTTCTCCTTACGTTCCATCTGGAAATAAAGATACTGTAAATACTTTTTTTGCAAACCCTATTTGGAAAATTGAAAAAAGAAGTGACTTTTTAAATACAAAAAGACCTATAAGTGAAGAAAATATCAGTATGAAATGGAAGGAAAAATAATTTTTTGGAGGTAGATTTATTAAATGGATTCTGATAATAAAATTGGTAAAAAAGAAGCTATTTATTTTTTACTTATTCTAATAATTAATCAAATAATATTAAATATCCCTAAAACAATTATACAAACAACTTCTACTGGTTCTATTTTAAACTTAGTAGAAGTAGGATTTCTTGCTTTTATAATATCTATAATTATATATAAATGTTTCAAAAATTTTAAAAATTCTGACATCATTGATATTTCGGAATATTTAGGTGGAAGATTCTTAAAAACTATAATTGGCATTGGGTATATAATTTTCTTTGCTTTAGTTATCTGTACCGTAATATTGAAATTTATAAGTATTATAAAAGTAATTTACTTTCCAAAAGCTCCTCACTTATATGTCTTTCTATTTTTCTTTATAGCTATTGCAGTAGCAAACTTTTTTGGAAAAAGATCAATCTTAAAGACTAATGCATTAATTTTTCCTGTTATAATTTTAAGCTTATTTGTAATTCTTTTCGGTATAAGTCGGACATATTAATATAAATAGAATTTTTCCTATATTCGGAGAAAACTTTAAAACAACTTTTATAACTGGGCTTTCAAATATACATGCTTTTAATATTATAACTTATCTATTGTTTTTGATGCCTCTTCTTAAAGAAAAAAAAGACTTTAAAAAAGTAACAATAATTTCAATGATACTATCTTTTCTATTTTTACTTTTTATTACATCAACATTAATATTAACATTTCCATTTATAACAAAAAGTGATGAGATTATGTCTGTATACTTATTAGTAAGAATTTTAGAATTCGGTGTATTCTTCCAAAGAATTGATGCTTTGTTTATATTTCTTTGGATATTATCAGCATTTTCTTACTTAAGTATAAATTTAATGCTTATATTAAATATATTTTCCAAATTGACAAATATTTCTAATTCAAAGCAAATGTCATTCTGCTTTTGTAGTATATTATTCGGAGTAGCTCTTTTATTAAATAACCAATATGTTTTAAATTTATTAGATGGACCTATATATAAATATTTAATCTTAATTCTAGTATTTGCAATTAGTCTTACTATTCTTTTGCTTGCTAATTTAAAACATTTTCTAAAGAATTCAAAATATATTAATTATTTTAAAAAAAATAAACGCAAACTCACTATAAAACCTACAATAAATTAATTTTGGAGGAAAAATGTTAAAGAAAAAATTTATAATTGGAACTTTAATTTTATTTGTAATAATTGCCTTTTTAGAATCTTATGATGTAAGAGGTGTTGAAGAGCTTTCATATGTAATTGCAATTGGAATCGATGTATCAGAAAATAATGAAAATAATATTTTACTTACTATACAAGTTGCAACTACTAAACCTCAAGAAAGTGGTGGTACTTCAAACTTACAAACTAGTCTATTGTCAGTAGAAACAGATTCGCTCGGACTTGGATTTAATATTTTAAATACTTTATCTACTAATGAACTAAACTTATCACATTGTTCAGCAATTATCTTTTCTGAAGAACTTGCCAAAAAAGGTATTGAGCCACATTTTGATAATTTGGCAAATAATATCGAAATAAGACCTACTGCAACAATTATTGTAGCAAATAATACTGCTCAAGAATTTTTAGTATCTACATCAGAATCAGAAGATATTTCTGCAGATTTCTATAATTCATTTTTAGAATCGTCTGAAACGACATCATATATTCCTGAATCATCTCTATCAGACTTTTATGCTGCATTACATGATGATGTTATTGAACCTTCTGCTGTATATGGATATTCCGATGGAAGTAATATTGAAAATATTGGCCTAGCAGTATTTAAAGGTGATAAATTCGTAGGAAGATTATCTGGAATTCAAACTATTATACACAATATACTAACAAATAAATTAGATAGTGCCACTATATCATTAATATCTCCAATAGATAATAAATCAATTATTAATATTAAGCTCTCTCTTGCAAAAGATACAGATATAGATATTTCTTACAACGAATCTACAAAAATTCCTAATATAAAATGTAATATTAATTTAGAGGGAAAAATCTTATCTGCAGCTACAAATTATTCATTTAATGACACTGAAGATTTAGATAAGCTAAAAAATGCTATAAATAGCAAAATTGTATCTGAAACAAATAATTATTTGTACAAAATATCTCATGAATATAATAGTGATATAGTTGGATTTTTTGGATATTTAAAAAGACATTATCTAACATATGATGAATTAAAAAATATAAATTGGGAAGAAAGCTTTAAAGAAGCTACATTTAATATTAATTCTAATATTGAACTTACATCAAATTATTTATTCCCAAGAATCTAAATATCTAGATAAGTAAGATTTAAACTAAAATTATCTTAAAGGAGACATATATGAATATAATTATTTTACTATTAAGCATATGGATATTCTTTAAAACTACAAGTTATGGAGTATTCGAATATCAGGAAAATAATAATAAACTAGGGGGAGTAATTGTTTTTATACTTTCAAGTATTTCACTTATTCTCCCAAATGCAGTTATATTTATTTATTATTAAAAATCAATTAATAAACAAACAAAAAAATAAGAGCATATACAAAATGCTCTATATTTTTTATTGTAAACCATATTTTTTTCTAAATTTATCTGCTCTACCACCAGTTGTTTCTCTTTTTAAGTTACCTGTCCAATATGGATGACATTTAGAACAGATATCTACTTTCATATCAGCTTTAGTTGAATTTGTTTCTATAACATTTCCACAAGCACATGTTATTGTTGCTGCAGTATAATTTGGGTGTATTCCTTCTTTCATCTTGCATTTCACCTCTTTCTTTCCTTAATAAAAATATCTTATATATGTTACCATATTAATTTATAATTTTCAATACTTTTTTGTATTTTTATTGAACTGTATTTGTAGTCCCTTCTATTACAATAGCATTTTGAGTAGTTATTTCATTTTGATTCATATTGTTTTGCACTACAATTTGATTTTGAGAAGGATTTACTGTAATTGGTTGACTTACTATATTTTGCTCATTAGTATTATTTACTATCTGATTATTTGTACTATTGTCTGCAGCTGTTTGGTTTTGAACTGTTTCGTCCCCTCCAACTAAATTTTTTACAGTTCCATCAACAGTATTAATTACATTTGTTACTGTACTTTTTACATTATCATTAAAAGACACACTTCTTACAAATTTTGATGTTATATTTGCAAAACAGGCAACTATTAAAATAATTAAACCAATTCTTTTCCAGTTTTTTGCTAGCATCTATGTATCTCCTCCCACTTATTATAAACAGTACATAATATATTATACTACAAATTAGAGTTTTGTCAATTGTACTAATACAATAAAACAACTTAAAAATAGCATAATATTATCATATAGTCATCAAAGATTTTTTATATTTTTCTACCTCATCATAAACTTCTTTCCATGTATTTGCTCTTACAATTTCTTTAGAATCTATTTTCTCATTCATTTTAGTCGTTATCAATATTGATTTTATCCCAATATCAGTTAGCTTTCTACATGTATCATAACTATCTTCAATACAAAGTTCTATATTATTATCTCTAAAAAATGTCACTTTATCATTAATATGTAAATGCAGACTATCATATGGAACATTATATTTTGATAAACTTTCTTTAGTTATTCTTTCTGTATCACAGCCTTTTACATCCATAAGTCTAGCTGTAACAAAACAAATTGTATCACCCTCATCTTTTAAACTCTTAATTGCTACATCTGCACCTGGCATTAGAACACATTCTTCAAGTACATTTTTGTAGTATTTTCTAAAAAACGCATATTTAATTTCATCATCCCATTTATATAAAGCCTTTAAATAATATCTATCTTTTATCATTCCAAAACTATCTTTATTTACTTTTCCTGTTCTTTCTAATTCAAACTTATCTGCATATTTAAGCATAGATTTTACAGTAATAAAAGTTGTATCATCTATATCAATTCCTATTTTCATAAAATCACCTATAAATAATTATTTACTTCAGAATAATTATATTTAAAACACATTCTAAAGTCAATTAAACTTTTTTCTAGAAAAAACGTTACCTTTTTATTTCTTAATTGTAATATAATAGGGAAGTAATTTATGGAAGAAAAAAATCAAGTAATATCTAGCATAATAATTAATAAAAAAAGCTATCTTGAATCTATAATATTTGATGAACTAAACTATTTAAATTTTGACCTACAACATCTTGGTACAAATTTTATAAAAGATTGTATTTATAAAGCTTACATAAGCCAAAATAGATATATTAATTTCAAAAAAGAAGTATTTCCTTATATAATAAACGAATATCATACAAATTATTCAAATATAAAATTTAATATTTACTATGCAATTAATTACAGTTATTATGAGTCTCCTGAAGAATTACTTTCAGAATATTTTAATAAAAATTTCACATCAAAACCTGTTCTTAAAGATATTGTTTATGGAGTAGTTGATCACATAAATAAAAAAGCCGAGGGTAACCCATAAAGAGTTGCCTCGGCAAACAGCAAAAAGAGTTTTGAATCAAATATTAATAAGTATCAACCATTACGTTACATATTGGTTTATTTGTGGTGTGCAAAAATTAATCGAATATATATCCTGACTTTAGTTTCGTTGTTCCGTCAACTTTATATTTAATATACAGCACTCCATCCGAAAACTCATAATAATCTACACTTTCATCAGATACACTTCCGATAACAGGATACTGGGTAGACGGACCAGAATATACATCTTTATACCCGCTAACAGTATGATCTTTATCTGCATCTTCGATTGGTAATCCAGCAGCCAACACGTTTTCATCGAAATCAAGTTTTGACTCATAACTACTCATGTAACCTCTTTTTCTTCCCTTGTTTGTATTATACTCAATAAAAGCCCATCCGGATAAACTTGTGTCCAGAACAGTTACAACTTCGCCATCATATACTGTACCTGATTTTTGATATTTACTCGTGCTATTTCCATAATACAAACTGCTGTCCTTTGTTACTGTTGCAACAAAAGAAGTTTGCTCAACTTTTACATTACTACTTGTTCGTTTGACATAACCTCTTTTTGCTCCACTGCTTGTACTATACTCAACATGTATCCAATTATTGCTTAAATAGTTTAAAATTGTGAAGCCCTCGTTTTTATATATTGTCCCATAAACATCGCCATCAACTTTTTTATAAACATTAAGTTTAGCCTTTGCATATCCTTGATCGCCTATATAGGTTGCCGCGTGTGCTGTCGTGGTGGGAACAATAGTAAGCACCATAAGAAGTGCCACCAGAACTGAAACAAACCGTTTTTTAATATTAAATTTTCTACTCATATGTCTTTCCTCCATGTTTTTACTCTCTTTGCTGTTTAAATACCTACTTATTTTATAAGCATCATAATAAATAGGTATAATTGATATATAAATACCAACTATACCTAATTTTAGTACTTTTTGTCTAATATTGGAAGAAAGGTTAGAATAGGTTAGAATTTTTTTATAAGTTTTATTTATCAATACTTACTATATCCATAAAATTTTCTGTTTTTTCGCTAATTATACGATAAGTCTTACCCCAACCATCTAATATTGTTATTTTATCCCCGACTATATACGATTTCTTTCCTTCATACTCATCATCTTTTAGCATACGTTCTTCACCTATATATTTTCCATCTCTATATTCTATATCTCTTACTCTTATTTGCTTTTCTTCATATTTAGAATAAACTCTTATATTTGCATTTTCCCCATTTTCTACTTTTTCTAAAAATTCATAAAATTTATCTTCTCCAGAATAAAACTTATAATTCTTAATTACTACACAACCTTCTTCTATTGCATCTTCTATCTTATATTCTCTTGGAAGTTCGTCAATATCTGTATACCCTTCCATTACGGGTGTTTCATATATATAATTAACTACTATATTTTCTTTATATTTATCTTTACTTAGTTTTGAAAAAACTATTGTAGTCATATCTTCTTTTTCATCATTTGTTCTTACTTCTATTTCTAATGTGTCTTCTGTTTCAGTTATATCTGATATGTATATTCCGGCTCTATATAAATGAGATGTTGTTATTACTATTAGAAAGTTATTGTTAAAATCTTCTTCTGTCATCTCAGGCATATTTTCCCATATGTCTCTTTCTTTATATTCCATATATTCTTCATATGTTTCTATAATTCCATATTCTATGCCATCTTCAAGATTATATATAAAATTATCATCATTCCTATTAAAATAAGGTTTTGTATCAGACCAATCTGTTCTTTCTTGTTTCACTTCTTCTTTTGTATATTTTTGTACTACTGCATATGTTCCTCCTATTGCTGTTGCTGTTATTGTTATTACTAATAAGAAAGATGCTACTGTTTTTAGAAGTAATTTTTTATTAGATGCTTTATATTGTTTTTTCTCATAAAATTTATCTTTTTTCTTCACTCTTGTCTCTATTTCATACTTCTTCCATACTTCTTCTATAAATCTATTTTCATCTAACATTTTTAAGCCTCCTTTCTCATTATTTTTTCTAATGACTTTCTCGCTCTATGTGTCATCATTTTTAATTGTGGTACTGTTTTATTCAATATCCTGCTTATCTCTTTATATTTTAAGCCTTCTATGTCTTTTAAATATATTACTATTTGATAACTTTTCTTTAACTTTCCTATTGCTTCATATATCTCTTTTTTGTTTTCTTCTTTTATTAAATCTTCATCTATATATGTTTCTTCTTTTTCTCTCATATATGCTTCATCATATGAGACCACTTTTCTTTCTCTTTTTAAATAATTTATTGCTCTACATTTTGCTATTGTATATAAATATGTTTTTAGAGAATATTTAAAATCGTATTCTGTTTTATTCATTAATACATATACAAATGTATCTTGTGCTATATCTTCTGCTACTTCTATATTTTTTATGAATCTCATTATAAATGATATAAGTGGCTTTCTATATTTTCTTATAATATTATTAAAAGCTTCCTCATTTCCATTTAAAAACTCTTTATATAACTCTGCATCTGTTTTTCTATCTATTTCTATATCTTCTGCCGTGTAATTCAATAAAGTGCACCTCCTTATCACTGCATTCATATATATATACATTTCAAATTTAAAAAAGTAACGGTTTTCCAAAAAAAATTTTCAAAAAAAAATAAAACCTTATTTAAGGTTCTATTCTAAAACATATTAATATTCTTTTATCTTAATAAATTAAACCACTTTTTGCATATTTCACCAGCTGTACTTATTAAGTTTTTCTTTTTTATTTGTTCCTCTGCTATAAGATTTACTTCCGCTATTGTTTTTTCGCCTCTCATAAATTTAACTTTTCCTAAAATTTCACCCTTTTCTACAGGAGCTATAATACTTTCTTTCATTTCAACTATAGTATCTATTTGATCTGTTTCATTCTTTTTAGTAATTTTACCAATACTATTATCATATATAACTCTTATCTTATTTTTAGTACCTTTTTGAACATCTATTTCTCTAACAAAGTCATTTTGGGTACATAGTAATTCATATTTATAATTACTAAAACCATAATCTAGTAATTTTCTAGCACATGAAAATCTATCTTTACTAGTAGGAGCTTTCATAATTACTCCAATTAATGATAATCCCTCTTTTGTAGCTGATGCTGATAAGTTAAAAAGTGCAAGAGATGTAGATCCAGTTTTAAGTCCAGTAGCACCCGCATAATTTCTAATTAATTTATTTGTATTTACAAGCTCTGATTCTCCATTTCTAAGTGTATCCATATATATTGTTGTATAATTTGTTATTTCAGGATATTTAGTAAGTAATTCTCTAGACATTAAAGCTATATCATAAGCAGATGTTACATGACCATCTTCATCTATTCCATGACAATTTTTAAAAGTAGTATCATTCATATTAAGAGCTTTTGCTTTTTCATTCATCATATTTACAAAGTTTTCTTCACTACCACCAATTTTTTCTGCCATAGCAACAGTACAGTCATTGGCAGATACTACACATATCGCTTTTAACATTTCATCTACAGTTAGTGTCTCACTTTCATCAAGCCATATTTGTGATCCACCCATGGAAGAAGCATTTTCAGAACAAGGTATTTTATCTTCATATTTTAAGCTACCATTTTCTATAGCTTCCATAATAAGAAGTATTGTCATCACTTTAGTAACACTAGCTGGTCTTAATTTTTCATGTTCGTTATGTGCATATAATACTTCTCCTGTAGATTGCTCTATTAATATACTAGACTCACAATTAAGTTCTAAAAAATTTCCTTCTTTATTATCAATATTTGCTACATTTTCATAATCTTCTGACCATACGGGAATAGTTAAATAAGTACCGTATACATTTATACTTGTAAAACAAATAACTAATAAAAAAATTAAAAACATATATATCTTTCTTTTCATTTCTATCTCCTCTAATCTTTTTTTAATATATATGCTTTTTATATTTTTTCTATTACATTTTAACTTATATATATTTAACAATTTACCTTTTAAATTTTTTGTTTTTTATTTTTTTTATTTCCAAATATTTTTTATGGACAATTTAATATAGAAGATGTTAAAATGTTTTTAAATAAAATAATATGGAGAAAAATATGAAAAAAAGTAAATTTTTAATAATAATTGTAGTAATACTTTTAGTATTAGTTTTACTGATTATAGGGTTAAAAAAGTATTTTGAAAAAGTAAATCAAGATGAGATAGATTCATCTATTCATGGTGTCGTAATTGCAAGAGAAGCGCCTTTTTATGCAAAAGCTGAGAAGGAAAATGTAAAACAATTAAAACTTTTAGAAAGAGGAGAAAATGTATACATATTAGACGAATTCGAAAAAGATGGAATTGACTGGTATAAAGTAAAAGTCGATGGAAAAACTAATGGATATATGAGAGCAGAAAATGTAGATTATTATGAAGAAGTAAATTCTGAAAAAGTTTTAGTAACAGACGTATCCCATTTTAATATTGGAAAAAGTTTTGATACTATGGAAGAATTTCAAGTATTTTTACTAGAATCAAAAATAGACTCAGTATATATTAGAGCTGGTGGAAGAGGATACGGAACAGAAGGAAACTTTTATTATGATCAAAATTATAAAGATTATATAGATGCTTGTGAATATCTTGGAATCCCATATGGTTTCTACTTTTTAGATGAAGCTTTAAATGATGAAGAAATTGAAGAAGAAGTCGAATTTATAAAAAACTTTTTAAATGAAAATGCCGGACCAAACCATAAACTTCCTGTTGCAATAGATATAGAAAAGCATGTTGAAAAAGGAAGATGTGATGATATATGGCTTTCAAGAGCAACATTAGTTCAAAAATTATTAGATAGACTAAATGAAGAAAATATTGATACTATTGTATACACAAATGCAAAAATAGCGGATTTATATTTATCCACTTTAAATACAGAATTTTGGATTGCATACTACCCAGATGAAGGTGAAATTCCAGATTATTGGTACTTTGATACAGATCAAGAAGCAGCAAAAAATGTAGAACTTGAGAAAAAAACAATTGGATGGCAATTTACAGAATCAGGTGCAGGAATAGATATTCCAGTAGATATAGATATGTCTATTATGAAAAAAGATTTTTATAAAAAAAATAATTCTATTTTTAATTAATGTAATATAAAATTAAAATAACTAAAATTTAAAATAAAAAGTAAAAATAATAGCAAAAAAGTTAAAATGAGACTAAAAAATAAAAGCTAAAACGTTGAATTTAAAATTATGTTTTAGCTTTTATTTTTATATTATCAATTATTGATATTAATAATTTTCTGCTTTTAGTTCGAAAAAGCTCTTTGGATGAGCACATACTGGGCATACTTCTGGAGCTTGTTTACCAATGTGAATATGTCCACAGTTTCTACATTTCCAAATTTTATCTCCGTCTCTTGAAAATACTATTCCTTCTTCAATATTTCCTATTAACTTTCTATATCTTTCTTCATGTTCTTTTTCGATTTTTGCAACTTCTTCAAATAAGTATGCAATATGATCAAACCCTTCTTCTTTTGCAGTTTTTGCAAATTCAGCATACATATCTGTCCACTCATAATTTTCTCCAGCTGCTGCATCTTCTAAGTTTTCCATTGTTCCTGGTATATCACCACCATGAAGTAATTTAAACCACATTTTAGCATGTTCTTTTTCATTTGCAGCTGTTTCTTCGAATATAGCAGCAATTTGCTCATATCCATCCTTTTTAGCTTTGCTTGCATAATATGTGTATTTGTTTCTTGCTTGAGACTCTCCAGCAAATGCAGCAAGTAAATTTGCTTCTGTTTTTGAACCTTTTAATTCCATTTTAACATCTCCTTTATATTTTATTTTTTTGAAGTTTATTTTTACACTTGTCACATAAAATTTGCAGAGAAAAATCATTAATATCAATATTTTCTCCAATTTGTTTTTTTAAACTTTTTCTAATATTCTCAACATCAAAATCATATACAAAATCAAATACTTTTCCACAGCTTGCACAAATAGCATGATAATGTGGATAATTTACTAAATCATATCTATCTGGTCCTTCCATTTTCGATATTTTTATTATCTTTTTGTCTATGACCAGATTCTTCAGATTTCTATAAACTGTTCCTTTACTTGCAGTAGAATTATTTTCCTTGACTTTGCCATATATTTCTTCTGCTGTTGGATGGTTTTTAAGTTCTTTTATTGCATTTAATACATCTTCTCTCTGCTTTGAATAATTTCTCATAAACCTCTCCTTAAAATAGGAATAATTCCTATTTTTATATCTGCATTATATCATCTTTTAATATTTTTGCAAGCATTTTTATTTAATTTCTTATATTTTAATTTTTAAAATTTTTATTTATTTTCACTTATTGATGTTATTCTCAAAACTTCATTTGGATAAATTAGATTAGGATTTTTAATATCATTTAACCTTAAAATCTGATTTACTGTAACTTTATATTTCCTTGCAATCTTACTTAAATTATCTCCGCTTCTTAACCGTATAAATCACTTTTCCTGTTGCTCTTTTGTCTATTCCTTTATCTATAGAATTTTCTATAATCTTTAATTTTTCTCCAACAAATATTTTATTTCTATCTTTTATATTATTAAGATTTACTATTTCATCTATTCTTGTATTATATTTTTTAGCTATATCATACAATGTATCTCCTTTTTTTACTATATATTCTATTTCTTTCGTATTTTCTACTTTTTTTCCCGTCTTTTCTTCTGGAATGCTAGAAGCTTCCTTCAAAAATATATCTTCTGTAAATATATCTCTGTCTACATTACCTTTTATTCCTGATATTTTGCCATTATCTTCATATTGAACTCCTGTCCATGTGTTCCAATCAAGTCTTACTTTTTCAAGTTCTCTATAATCTCCATAATATGCAATCCATAAAGGATATTTAGTAAGCTCCTTTATATTAAATCTATCTTTAGCATTAGATAAATCAGAATAAATAATTACGTCTTTTCCTGTTATATTCTTAAGTTCTTCAATAAAAGCTACAGCAATTTTTCTTGAGTTTTCTATATTTAAACCATAAAATCTTTCATAATCCATTGCAAGTTTACAATCTATTTGCTTTTTCTCAATTACTTTATGGAAAAATCTAGCTTCTTCTTTTGCCTCTTCTATATTAGTAGCAGTCAAAAAATGATATACTCCAACTTTTAGACCATTTTTCTTAGCATTTCTATAATTTATATCAAAATATGGATCTTTAAAATTTTCTCCTTCACTAGCTTTTATATATACTATCTCAATACCATCTTCTTTCACCTTTTTATAATCAATATACCCCTGCCAAGAACTAACATCTATTCCTCTATATTCTCTTCCTTCAGGTTTACTAATAGAATAAGAATAATTACTAACTATTCCTATATTTAATAAATTCATAATTGATATAATCATCAAAATAAGAATTATTTTAGAAATATTATTATTTGTATATATATTTATTTTTTTCAAACAAAAAAACTCCTTTCATATAATATTAATTTATAATATGAAAAAAGCTTTTTTAATGTGATTTATTTATATTTTATGTTTAATGTATTACTACTTTATATATTCTTGTATTAGTTTATAATTTTTAAGCATATTGTAGTAACCATTTATATTATGTTGAACATCATCTATCCTTACTCTAAATTTATCATCTCTTGTAAAAAATGTATTAACAATTCTACTTGGTTTTCTAAAATACATAGCAATTTCTTTATAAAATAATCCATTTAACTGATAATCAGATCTATAATATATAGCATTTATCAAATCTTCTACATTAAAATCATTTATAAATATATTATTTTTACTTGCTCTATCATAAATTTCAAGACCTGTTGTAAGTAATTCTAAATTAATTGGACTACAATATTTCGAATTTACTATTTTAGATAAATTATCTCTTACATTCTTAAGACCTAGTTCAAAATATTCTTTTTTAGGATTATATTTTGTAACTTCATTTACTGCATATTCAATCCAATGATCTTTATGTTTTTCATAATTATTTTTATAAAAATAATCTAATGCTTTTTCTGCAGCTTCTAAATACTTCTCATCTTTTGTAAATCCATATAACCTTGCAAGTGCAAATGTCGCTTCACCGTCATAATATACAGTTCTATATTCTTCATATTTATTAAACTCTGGATACATATATACATGATAAAAAGAACCATCTTCATTTTGCATATTTAAAATTCCATTTCCGAGTTTTAATACTAAATCTTTATATTCATCTGTATTAAATGTTTCCATATACTCTATAAACATTAATATTCCTATCCCATTTGCTCCAAGCTTAATCTCATTATTTTTATTTTCGATTATATATGATATATTCTCATCTTTTTCCTTCACTGAATTATTTACTACAAATTTTGTTGCAAGATCTATGTTCTCTTTTAATTCTTTATTTTTGGTAATTTTATAAACTTCTATCATGCTCCATGTTGTTCCTTCATGTCTTAAAATATTATATGAAGATGAAACATTATTTTCTATTGGATTATATCTATATATAAACTTGCCATTTTTGTCTACACAATCAATTAAATACTCTGATGCATTTTCCATAATTTCTATTAATCTTAATTCATCTAATTCTTTTTCTTCTTTTCTTCCATAATTTTCATTTTTAGTTCCAAGTCTATATATTTCTTTTTCATCATACATATAACTTACACATGTAAATGAAATAAATTCATCTGGAACTTTATTTAGTTCTTTAATATTTTTATTTTTACTTTTTAAATATATATTTAATTTTTTTAAATTAATTTCTCTATTTTTATAATCTAATATCTCATTTGCATTTAATTCATTTTCTAGTAATGCAACTTCATAATTCTTATCTAGTGAAAGACCTTTTCTATATTCATTTTCATCACCAAATAAATCATCTTTTAAATCATTTTTCTTTAATGCCTCTTCTTTATTTACAACATCTATTCTAACCCATTCTGGATTTATTTTATATAAAGAAATATTTTTATTCATTTTACTTTTAGCGTCTTCTATCGCTTTTTTTAAAGTATCTGCCTTTCCATTTGTTACATATGCTTTTTCATTTGAATCTGATACAGATAAAAATACTACATATTCTTCTCTTGCAAAATTCAATTCTTTATCATTTAATAACGTCTCTTGTAGTTTAGAAACTTTCTTATTTAATTTCATAATTCCATTTCCATTTAATATAGTCATATAACAAATATATGCAAGTCCTATTGCCATACATATAATTAAAACTATAATAATAAACACTATTTTTTTATCCATTTTTTCACCCTTATTTAACTAAATTTGATATTTCTTATAATTATAAAACTATACTTAATAACCAAGATTATAACAATATTGATATTTCTTATAAATTATATAAATATAATAATATAAAAAAATATAAATATCAATAAAACAAATAATAATTAGATTTTTACTTTTCGCTTAAAACTTTTCTTCTAATTTGACGAAACTATTTTTTTATGGTATAATTGCTTTGCAATAAAAAAGAACTTCTTTTATTTATACTACTTAAAAGTAGTATTTTATATATAACGATTTCACTATAATAAGAAGATGTGGAAAAATCTACATCTTCTTATCCTTTAAATAATTTAAATTTTTTATGATTTTTTTAGATTTTTTAAAATAAAAACCTTGTATTTTAAAAAAATCTATGCTAATATATTAAATAGTCAGTTTAATAAATGTAATGGAGGTGTAAACAGTATGGCAAAATGTGCAATTTGTGAAAAAAATGCAACTTTTGGAAATCAATTAAGTATCACACGTTCTCATATTAGTAAGAGAACAACAAGAACATGGAAACCAAACTTAAGAAAAGTAAAAGCAATAGTAAACGGAGAACCAAAAAGAATAACAGTATGCGCTAAATGTTTACGTTCTGGAAAAGTTAAAAGAGCTTAAGTTTATATAAAAATAAATTGTGATGTATTTTTAAAATACATCACTTTTATTTTTTAGTTTATTTATCTTTTACCCCAAAAATTAATTTTATTATTCCCCTTAAACACTTTGGAACCTTTTTTACTACAACAAACATATTTTTACCCCCTTTTTAACATGAAAGCCACAATATCCCAACAGCTATAATTATTATACCAATTATAATTAACCACCACGTAATAGGAAGTAGAATCACCATTAGCGTACCGAACTCCAAACCCAATTAAACAAACTGCAATTGTCTTTTTTAAACCTCTTAACATATATGTACCTCCTACTACTCTTTATATATTATATTATTTGTAGTATAATAATGTTATTCTTATTTGAAAGGATCAAAAATATGAAAAGTAAAAAAGATGCAGTAAAAATTATAGAAATATTAAAAGAATATTATCCTGATGCTACTTGTAGTTTAGATTTTACAACACCTTTTGAGATGCTAATATCAGTAATGCTTTCTGCACAATGCACAGACGAAAGAGTAAATAAAACGACTCCAAATTTATTTAAAACATATAATACTCCTGAAAAAATGGCAAATATTGATATAAAAGAACTAGAAGAAATTATACATCCCTGTGGATTTTACAAAAATAAAGCAAAAAATATAATTGCATGTAGTAAACGTTTAGTAGAAGTTTATAATTCAAAAGTTCCTGATAATATTGAAGACTTGATGACACTTGCTGGAGTTGGAAGAAAGAGTGCAAATGTTATAATGCTTGAAGCATTTAATAAACCTGTTGGTATTGCTGTAGATACACATGCTAAAAGAGTATCTGATCTAGTAGGATTTTCAAAAGAAAGTGATCCTGAAAAAATTGAGCAAGATTTATTAAAACAATTTCCAGAAAAATATTATAGTGATGTAAATCATTTATTTGTATGGCATGGTAGAAATACTTGTATTGCTCGAAGGCCAAAATGTGACATATGTCCAATTAATAAATATTGTGATGAATATAATAAAAATAAATGCACAAAATAATTTATAGAGGTGATATACTTTGACTAATATTAATTGTAGTCATGATTGTATTTATCAAAAAAACGGAATATGTGAATGTGATACTATTTCTAACAAAGTTCTCTCTTCTGAAAAAGATTGTATTTACTATAAAAAGCGCCAAAAAAATGAGGAAATATAACTTTTCCTCATTTTTTATTTTATTTATTTTCTATTTTTTCACTCATATTAATTTTTTATTTACTATTTATCTTCTTTATCGTCTTTTTGTTTTTTAGTATTATCATTTTTTGTAGTCTTCTTTTCTTTTGTCTTAGCTTTTGACTCTATTTTTGATTTTGCTTTTTTAAGTTCTTTTCTTTCAATTTCTTTTACTTCACTTTTTTCTATATTTTCTTTAATTTTTTCATTTATCTTTTCTATATCATCTTCACCTTTACTTATTGTTTTATTTTTAGAAAATATAACTTGAAGTAAAACACCCATACCAATTAATATTGAGAAGAATGCAACTATTGTTCCTATATAAGGAATTAATTCAAGTGCCCATAATGCAATAGTAATTAATACAAGTACAATAGGAAGTTTCATTCCTTTGCTTCTATTACACAACATTGCTGAAAATGCAATTGCTGTTATAGCATTTGCTATAAATAGTAATAAGATATAAATTGGTATTAATGCTACTCCTACTGCAGCTGTTGAATTCATTAATATTAAAATTACTGCTGCAAAAGGCATTACGATTAAAGTAAATAAACCTATTCCAATTGACTTTAATACATGTTTTCCCATATATTCTTGTGCTTTATATGTAAATTTAGAAGATATTAATGAAATTATTATAAATATTGTAAGTGTAAATATTAATGCTTCTAGTAAATCAATAACATATTCTAAAACTATTTCTAATGTAGATTTCTCGTCTGTAACTATCTTTGTGAAATTAATATTTCCTGCAACTACGTTCTCTGGGACTTCTGCTTTTTCATTTGCTTCATAATTTAAGTCTTTTCCTACTGTTGCTGTATCACTAACTTCTAAAGTTCCAGCATATACATATACGTTTCGTGCCATTTCGCCATTTATTTTAATCAATTCACCAGCAACTAAAGCATCATATGCAGTAAATGAACTCTCAGAAAATTCAATTGTTTTACCTGCTAAATAAACTGATCTGTACAATGTACCATCTATTTTTATTGATTGTGCTGCAATATATACATTTCCATCAATTACACTATCTTTATTAATTGTTACATTGTTTGCGACAATAAATAAATCACCTGATATAAAGTTTGAATCAATTATAACTTCATTACCTGCAATGAAAACATTTCCATAAACATTATCTTTTAATGTATATGTTGGCTCTGTTGTTGCTTTATATATATTATCATTTATTGTTTTTGCATTACTTACTATAGATTCTTCTTCATCTAAGCTTATAGGATCTACTCCATCAGTAATACTTGTTCTTGGTTCTGTTTTTAAATCTTCTGCATTGTTCTCTATAACTACATTTTCTACATAATCTATATTCTCTCCGTTTTCAAGCTCTTTTAAAGTATTTCCTTCAGTAACATTATTAGTTTCTGATGTAACTGTATTATTCAAAATATTTTCATCTACTGTATTTACCACAGTATTTACAGACGTTGCAAAAGATATAGTGGCAGTGCATATTATTAGTAAAAATACTACTATTGATATTTTCTTTTTCATTTTCATCATATTACCCCTTTCATAACAATATTTTACTTAATTATTTTTTTAAATTTTCAATACTTTCTTTAAAATTATTTGATCCTGTAATATAATTTCCAGAAACTAATATATTTGCTCCAGCACTTTTTACTAGTGGTGCAGTTTTATCATTTATACCGCCATCTACTTCTATATCAATTTCTAAATCATTCAACTTTGAATATTCATTTAACACTTCTACCTTTTTAATAGTATCTTTAATTAATTCTTGTCCACCTTTTCCTGGTTCAACTGTCATAACTAAAACCATATGAACATATTCTATTATCTCATAAATGTCTTTTAATGGAGTATCTGGCTTTATAGCAACTCCTATTTTTATATTATTATCTCTAAGTAATCTTATTATTTCAAACGCTTCTTCTTTATTTTTTACTGCTTCTATATGAAAAGTTATTCTATCTGGCTCTAAAGGAATATAATCTTCTATGTTTTCCTTTATATCTTCTACCATTAAATGAACATCTAAAGGAATATTAGATATATGTTTTATTTCTAAAGCATATTCTTTCATTTGTTTTTTGTTGCTTTTCTTAACAAATTTTCCATCCATTACATCTATATGAAAAAAATCTGTTTTTGCTACTTCTAAATCATAAAAAGTTCTTACAGCTTTGTCTTTGTCTACCATAAGCACTGATGTTGAAACTTCTGTCATTTTATTACTTCCTTTCATTTTAAAATAGGAATAAGGCTTTTTTTCTTTATGCCTTATTCCTAAAAGCTTTTATTATTTAATTTTGTGCCACAATTGTAGATGAATCTTTTAAATCATATGTTTTTGAAATTAAAACTTCATTAGTATCAAGTCGTGTAATAGTAACTCTAACCTTTCCTGTTGCTGAAAAAGTAGCTGTGCCATTATCTGCAGATTCATCACTTAAAATTGATCTAGTTTCACTAACCAATTCCTGACCCGTTTCTTCATCTGTTACAACTATTCTTACACTTATACTTTCTGGAGCTATTGTATTTCCTTCATCATCTGTATCTTTATATCTTGTTAAACTACGCATATTAATTGTTAATGATCCTTTTATTTCTTCTGGTTTCTTATTTACTGTAATAGTAATTGTAGCACCTTCTTTAGCTTTTTTAGAGCTTTGCTTTAATACTATTCCATCATCTTCATCAGTATCTTCGTCATATGATACTTTTACTTTAAATCCTGCATCTTCAAGCTCTTTTTTAGCATCACTTTCTGATTTTCCTAAAACATCTGGAACATCTATTTTTCCATCACCAGTACTTACATAAATAATTAGTTCATCATCTGCATATAACTCTTTTCCCTCTTCACTTAATCTTATTACTAATCCTTCTTTAAGTGATTCATGAGTTTCTCCTTCAACTATTACATTAGTAAATCCTAAATCAGTTAATTTCTTTTGAACTTCTTCTAGTTCTTTTCCAACAATATCTTCATTTGAAGGTGTCTCTATTTTTTCTCTTTCTTCACTAACATATATAGTAAATTCTGTTGATAATTTCATTCTCATATTATTTACTGTACTATATTCTGGATCTTGTCTTATTACATATCCAGGTTCAACTTCTTCAGAAATTTCATATTCTACTTTTAGTTCTTTCTCAAAAGCTGTCTCATCATATATTGCTTGAGCTTCTTCTAAAGTTAATCTATCGCCATTTTCATTAGTTACTAAGTTTGGTATTAAAGCTTCTTCATCTTTGCTTAAATTCATAAATAAAATTGTTCCACCAAGAGCTAAACTAAATATTAATATACCAGCTAAAATTACTGATAAAATTACATGTCTTTTGAAAAATGCTATTACTTTATTTCCCTCTTTTTTATTTCTTTTTCTTGGCGGCTCTTCTATATCATCTTCTTCATCGTTTTGTTTAGCTTTTTCATCTATATCATATAAAGTTGATAATCTTTGTGTTTGAAGATCATTTTGTTTATTTGGTAAAGTAACAAAATCATCATCTGGTCTTTTTAAGGCAGTACTTAAATCTATTAACATATCTGTTGCACTTGCATATCTATCATTAGGATTTTTTTGCATTGCCTTTAAAATAATATTATTAACACTAATTGGTATTTGTGGATTTAATTTTCTAGGTTCTATTGGATCATCTTGTACTTGCATTAATGCAACAGATACTGGCGTATCTGCATCAAAAGGAACTCTTCCTGTAAGCATTTCATACATTACTACACCTAAAGAATATAAATCAGATTTTGCATCAGTATATCCACCTTTTGCATGTTCTGGTGAAAAATAATGTACAGATCCAATTGTTGTTCCAAAAGCTGTTATAGTTGAATTTGATACAGCTTTTGCTATACCAAAGTCTGTAACTTTTGCCATACCATCTTCAGTAATTATAATATTATGAGGTTTTATATCTCTATGAACTATATTATGCCTATGAGCAGTCTCTAAAGCAGAAGCTATTTGTATAGCAATATTTACAGACCATTTCCAAGAAAATTTTCCATCTTCAACGATTATTTCTTTAAGAGTCTTTCCTTGAATTAATTCCATAACTATATAATAAATATCTCCTTCATTTCCTACATCATATATAGATACAATGTTTGGATGAGTAAGACTTGCTGCAGCTTGTGCT
Source organism: uncultured Clostridia bacterium (assembly GCA_944387405.1). Lineage (GTDB taxonomy): Bacteria > Bacillota > Clostridia > TANB77 > CAG-508 > UMGS1994. The sequence goes on along the minus strand of CALXET010000011.1, from coordinate 16,019 downwards.
TCTGTTCTAAATCTCTTAATAAACTCATTATCAGTTATAAATTCATCTTTTAATACTTTTACAGCTACAAATCGGTTTAACACATGACATTTTGCTTTATATACAACTGCCATTCCACCATTTCCAATTTTCTCTAGTATCTCATACCTATTTGCTAGCATTTTACCAATTAGGTTCATATTTTTATCTCTCCTTAATTTTAAAATTACTTGTTAATTATTAAAATTACAGTTATATTATCTAATCCCCCTGCTGCATTTGCTTCAGATATTAGTAAATCAACTGCTATATCTTCATCTTGTTTTATTATTTCTAAAATTCTATCTTCTCTTATCATATTAGTTAGTCCGTCAGAACATATTACTAATATATCATCTTTAACTAATGCTTTATAAATTATATCTGGCTCAACTGCTTTATCAGTTCCAAGTGCTTTTATTAATAAATTCTTTTTAGGATGATGAAAAGCTTCTTCTCTAGTAATTTCACCATCTTTAACTAATTTTTCAACATAGCTATGATCAGTAGTAATTCTTCTCATTACATTTTTTCTTATTCTATAAATTCTGCTATCTCCTACATGTCCAATATATATCTTGTTTTTATATATTAAACAAACTTCTATTGTAGTTCCCATATCATGTAGTTCTACATCTTGTCTTGATTCTTCAAATATAGCAGTATTTGCAAATTCTATTGCATCTCTAATGAGCTCTAATATTTTCTCTTTTTCTTTTGGTATTGTCAAGAATTTTTCTTTAATATATTTTTCTACAGCTGTGACTGCAACTTTACTTGCTATCTCGCCGCCTTTATAGCCACCCATACCATCTGCTAATATATATAATTTATAATTTTCTTCATTTGAAACAGAATAGCAATCCTGATTCATTGATCTTGTCATACCAATATCTGTTCTTGTAAAAACTTTCATTGATTACACTCCTATTTTAAGTTCTGTCTTCTTAATTGTCCACAAGCAGCATCTATATCCGAACCAAGCTCTCTTCTTATAGTTGCCACTATCCCGTTATCATTTAAAAAATCTCTAAATCTAATTATATTTTCATTTGTACTTTTGCTATATTTACCGTTTTCTATTTTGTTAATAGGAATTAAATTAACATGACATAACATACCTTTTAAAAGTTTTACTAATTTTTTAGCATCTTCTAAATTGTCATTATCATCTTTTGCTAAAGCATATTCAAAAGATATTCTTCTATTTGTCATATTTATATAATCTTTGCATGCCTTTATAAGCTCTTCTATATTATATGCATTATTAACTGGCATCATTTCACTTCTTTTTTTATTATCAGCACTGTGAAGTGAGATAGATAGTGTGCATTGTATATTTTCTTCAGCAAGTCTATATATATTTGGAACAATACCACTTGTTGAAATACTTATATGTCTTGCACCTATATTTAAACCTTTAGGATTATTAATAATCCTAATAGCCTTTATTACATTATCATAATTATCTAAAGGCTCTCCTATTCCCATAAAAACTATATTAGATATTTTAATTCCTGTATCTCTTTCTACTGCTAGAATTTGCTCTACAATCTCACCAGGAGTTAAACTTCTTACAAAAGGAATTCCAGTAGATGCACAAAACTTACACCCCATTTTACATCCAATTTGAGATGATACACATATAGAAAAACCATGTTTATATTCCATTAAAACTGTTTCTATTGCATTTCCATCTAACAAATCAAACAAATATTTTTTTGTTCCATCTTTCGACTCTAATTTTTTACTTATCTTGAAATTATGAAGGGAAAATTCATTATTTAGCTTTTCTCTTAAATCTAAAGATAGATTAGTCATATTATCAATACTTGTTACATTTTCTTTATATATCCAATTAAAAACTTGTTCTGCTCTATAAGCTTTTTCATTAATATTTAAAAAAAGTTCTTTTAAATCATCTAAATTATAGTCTTTTAAATTTCTTTTCAAGTCTTATCCCCCATATTTTCAATGATTATTTCGAAAATATTATATTATATTAATACATTTTTTTCAATACTTATATTTGTTACTAGATGTATTATTCTATCTCGTCTGCATTTTTAATTCCTTCAAAAATGTCTATAACAGAATCTGTATTATCAATCACAGTAAAATCTTCTGATATTTCTCCTTCTTTACTTATACTATACTGTCTCTTAGTATCTAAAAAAGTAATTAAATAATCACCTTCTGATGTTTTAGTTGTTTTTACATTTCTCAATAAGCCAGTTTCATCACTATATCCTACAACTTCTCTTATTGCGGTATATAATGCTTTATCAGTAATATATGAACCATATCCTTTAATCATACTATCATTTAGGCATTGTTCTACTATTACATGTAATTCTTCTATTTCTGTTTTATTTGTAGTCTCGTCTATAGAGTCATGTGTAACGTCAAATATACCTCCATCACTTAATGTAGCATATAGAGCAATACTCGCAAGAATAAGCATAACTACTATTGTAATTATTAATGTGATTAATGCAATTCCATTTTCTTTTTTCATAATCAGTCTCCTATAAACTATTTATCCTATGTATTATTTTCAATAATTGTATTTGTTTCATTTACTATAACATTTTGGTTTTGAACTGTTGCTGGTGGTGCTTCTCCTATAACCATAGATAGTGCAAAAGCTCCAATAATAAGCAAAGCAATTATAATCAATGATAATACAACAATTCCAATTCCTTTTTCATTCATATAAAAGACTCCTTTTTATAAGTTAGTGTAATTTTATCATTTACTAATTTCATATTCAATAGATAAGTAAAAAATAGTAGCCTTTTGCTACTATTTTTTACACCTTTTTGTTTCTATGATTTTTACTTTTTTAATTCTAATTTATAAAATACTTTTTTACCTTTTTTAATAATTACATAACCATCATTAAAATCATCTGTTAACTTATATGATATATCATTTATTTTTTTATCATTTACTGAAACAGAACCTTGTGAAACTAAAGTTTTAGCTTGTCCTTTAGAAGGTGCAATTCCTGCTAGTACTAATGCTTCAATAACAGTAATATCCTTATTTTCAACTTCAACAGTAGGCATTGATTCTAAGTTTCCTTTACCTTCAAACAAAGCCTTAGATGCTTCTTCTGCCTTTTTAGCTTCTTCTTCTCCATGAATCATTTTAGTAATTTCATAAGCAGCTACTTTTTTAGCTTCATTTATTCTCTCATCTTTATATTTTGTTAGTTCTTCAATTTGCTCTATTGGAATAAATGTTAATAATTTTAACACTTTTTCTATATCATCATCTGCAACATTTCTCCAATATTGATAAAACTCATATGGTGATGTTTTATTAGGATCTAACCATAATGCACCTTTTTCTGTCTTACCCATCTTCTTTCCTTCTTTTGTCGTAAGAAGTTTAAATGTAAATCCATATGCATCATCACTACCTATTTTTCTAATAAGTTCTACACCACCTATTATATTTGACCACTGATCATTACCACCCATTTGTAATTTACATCCATAATGATCATGTAAATATAAAAAGTCATATGATTGCATAAGCATATATCCTAATTCAAAAAATGTTAAACCTTGTTCTAATCTATTTTTATAACATTCAGCAGCAAGCATTCTATTTATTGAAAAATGAACACCTACTTTTCTCATAAAATCTAAATAATTTAAATTTCTAAGCCAATCTGCATTATTTACTATAATAGCGGCATTTTCTCCCTCAAAACTTAAAAATCTTTCTGCTTGCTTTTTTATACATTCTACATTATGATCTATATCTTCAATTGTTAACATTTTTCTCATATCAGTTTTTCCTGACGGATCACCTATTACAGCAGTTCCTCCACCAACTAATATAATAGGTTTATGTCCTGCTTTTTGCATTTGTGAAGCTACCATAAGAGATATGAAATGACCAACATGAAGGCTATCTGCAGTTGGATCAATTCCTATATAAAATGGTACACTCTCCTTTTTAAACAGTTCTTTTATTTCTTCTGGATGTGTTAATTGTTCAACATATCCTCTTTCTTCTAATGTATCAAATACGCTTTTCATAAAACCTCCTAAATGTACTATAAGTTAATTTCACTTCCTGAAAAATTATCCATGTTATTCTTGTTTTCTACTAAACCATATTTTTCAGTATCGCTCAAATATCGATTAATATTTTTTACATTAACCCCTGTATTTATTGCCATCTCTTCACTAGATGCATTTACTCCATATTGATCAATATATCCTTTTAGTTTGCTTACATCTAAATTTTCATTAGTTTTACAGTCCTGACAAACATTTAAATCAGAATTATAAAAATTTCCGCAACGAGGACATCTTTTAAGTTCCATATTAACCCCTCCTAGTTTAATAAGATAGGGTTATTTTATCACAGATTTACAAAAAAATAAAGAAAAATACAAAATTTTACTTATATATCAAACAAATAAAATTTTGTATTTAAAATTAATTTTTGTTTTTTACATTTACTATATTCTTAACAAAATTGTTTCTATCCAGTTATAATATGGATATTAGTGTAAAAAATATTTAATATGTACATTATAGGTAAAATAAAAACAATTAATAACATCAATATTTTTACAATCTTTCTATTATTTATTATTTTATTTAGATATGAATTATAGTCTATAATATCTTTTTTCATATTATTATCTTTAAATAATGTACTTATCATAAATATAACAATTATAATAACTATAATTCCCATAATAATTAATATTGTTCTTAGCATATTCTTTTTTTGTATTGAATCTTCTACAAAAGTATTTGAAATTTCGCTTTGCACTGCTAAAGCATTATTTATATTAATAAATAATAAAACTAATGTAATTATTGCTATATTTACAATTTTTTTAATATTCATATTACACTCCTCTAATTTATTTTCTATTACATAGTTCTAAATATATTTAGAAAAAAGAATACAAAAATTTCAAGAATAAAATACAATATTAAATTATTTACACAAACTCTAAATGCTATTTTTTCATCACTTATCTTTCTTAATAATTCATCCTTGTTCGAAACTGCACTTTCACTTAAATTTTCTTCTAATCTAATCAAATTATTTTTATGAACACCTAGAATTATATATATTATAAAAAATATTATAAAAGTCATTATATATAACCACACTTTTCGTTCTCCTTATACTTTATTCATTTTCTTAATTATTTACATAATTTTCTATAAACTCATCAATTTTATTCCAATATAGTTCAGGATTAACACTATCCGACTCTGCATGAGCTGCTCCTTCTACTACTAATTTATCCTTTTGGCATGTTGCTGCATTATATAGTTCATCTAACATATTAAACGGTACAAATTTATCTTCACTTCCATGTATAAATAAAATTGGAATCTTTGATTTTTTTATTTGTTCTATACTAGACCCTTGTTTTAAAGTATATCCCGCTTTTATATTACTGATTGTACTTGCAGCATTTAATACTGGAAAGCTTGGAAGTCCAAATAAACTTTTTAATTGTATTTTAAACTCGTCCCATACAGATGTATAACCACAATCTTCGATAGCAACTTTAACATTAGAAGGAACATTTTCGCCTGTTGCCATCATAACAGTAGCAGCTCCCATAGAAACTCCATACCATATTATCCTGCAATCTTTATTTTTACTTATCAGATAATTTGTCCAGTCTAGCAAATCTAATCTATCATGCCAGCCCATTCCTATGTAATCACCATCACTTTTTCCATGTCCTCTTAAATCTAATACTAGTACGTTATATCCTCTATCATAAAATTCTTTTGCTGAATAAGCCATTTCTATTCCTTCACTCATGTACCCATGAACTACTATTGCCCATATATCTTGACTTTTCTTTTTGTTATCTTCATTTTCATTATTTATAATTTCGTATGCATGTAATTTTAAGTTTCCATTATTATTTGAAGTTATATAAACATCTTCTGAAATATCATCAAGCCATTTTCTAAGCTCTATCGTTTCTTTACTTGGTTCTTTTTCTTCCCCTAATACAAAAGTTTTAGAAGTATTCGGATTTAAAGCTATATTATAAAAATAGTTTCCTACTGCAAAATATCCAATTATTAAAAGTAAAATAACAACAAATAATATAATCATTATAATAATATTCCTTTTTCTCATTTTTCCATCCTCAAAAATCATTGTTTTATTTTTCACATTTTCAATTTATATAATTATATATTTAAATTTTATTTTTTTACAATACATACATCAAAATTTTCATACATATAAACGAAATAAAAATACATACCGGGAAAGTAAATATCCAAGCTTTAAAAATATCTATTACTTTTTCAAAATTTATCCTCTTTTCTTTATCTATTGCTGATATTATAGATATTGTTTTAACATGGCTCGTACTTATTGGAATTCCATTTAAACTAGAACACAATAAAACTAAAATTGTTGAAAAATCACTAATTAAAGCATCTTCACTATTTAGAGAAGAAATTTTATTTCCTAATGTATCTACTATTCTCTTTCCACCAGTTGCAACACCAACAAACATAATTATACTCACAAGTACAATTACCCAAAAATAATTTTCTGGATTAATATTAGAATCTAAAACTTTATTTTGCATTAATAATTGAAATGCAATAACAACTCCTATAAACTTTTGACCATCTTGTGCTCCATGCATAAACGAAGTACCACCACTAGATAAAATTTGCAACCTTTTTTTATCAATGTTTTTTATTTTACTTCTTATTAAATTTCGTATTAGTTTATTTAATATTTTTGTAACTAAAAAAGTTCCTAATATAGAAAAAATAAGCCCAATAAAAATACCTATCCAATTTTCTTTGGAAATATTATCTATTTTATTACAAGCAATAAGTGCCCCTGTTATACCTGCAATAAGTGCATGTGTTTCACTAGTAGGGATTCCAAATAAAAGAGCAATATTAGCAAAAAGTATTGCAGCTATTATTGCAGAAAAAATAATAGAAAGACCATTTATTCTATCTGACATATCTATCATTGAAAACATAAAATCTGCAACAGAAAAATTAAAAATGCTCATAACAATAATCCCAAGTAAGTTAAAAAGTGCACTTATTAATGCTGCTTCTTTAAATTTCAGTACTTTTGTACCAACTACTGTAGATATTGCATTTGGAGCATCAGTAAGTGCATTTGTATAAATCAAAAAAATTATTAATATAAAGATAATAAAATAAAAAAACATCTAAACACCCCTAAAAAAATAAGATAATAGATTATTAGTTCTATTATCTTATTTTATTCGTTCTTTTATTAATTTATAATTTTATATTCATTTCTACTACATCTAAATTTTATAATTTTTAAATCTAATATAAATTTTTATATAATTCATAAGTTCTTAAAACTTTTCTTAGATACATATTTGTTTCTTTAAAAGGTACATTTTCCATATTTGATCCATCTTCATTTAAAACAGAACTATCAATCCATTTATCAACATTTCCAAACCCAGCATTATATGCTACTATGGCAAATTTTATATTTCCATCATATTTTTCAATTAAATCAGATAAATATTTAGTACCTATTTGAATATTCGTCTCAGGATCTCTTAAATCTACATTTTCTATTCCGAGTTCAAGTCCTACTTCGTCGGCTGTATCTTGTACTAGTTGCATAAGACCTATTGCACTTTTGTGAGAATTTGCATCTTTGTCAAAATTACTTTCTTCTTTAATCATTGCATATATAAGTTCTTCTTCAACGCCATACATCTTTGAGTATTTTTCAACATATTCTTTATAATCTTGTGGATATAAATATTTTAATATATAATACCCAGCAATTGCCAAAATTATTAATAAAATTATTAAAATAATAAGTATCATCATTATTAGTTTTAATTTTCTCAATGTTAAATCTCCTTTTATTTTGCCTCATACCAATTATTTCCTAAAGACACTTCTGCTTTAAGTGGTACTTTAAGTTTGATTACATTTTCCATACAATTAACTAATAAATTTTTTACTTCATTAAGTTCAGATTTTTCAGTTTCAATTAATAACTCATCATGTATTTGCAATATAATTCTTGATTTTAGCCCTCTCTTTTTAAGTTCATTAAATACATTTATCATCGCAACTTTCATAATATCTGCTGCAGTTCCCTGTATAGGAGTATTCATTGCGACTCTTTCCCCAAATTTTCTTACCATATAATTTTTAGATTTTAGTTCAGGAACATATCTTCTTCTATGATATATAGTTTCTACATATCCTTTTTCTTTTGCCTCTTCTACAATGTTATCCATAAAAGTTTTTATTCCACTATATTTTTCTAAATACTGTTCTATATCTTTTTTGGCTTCTTTTCTAGATACTCCAATTTGCTCTGCTAATCCAAAATCACTTATACCATATACTATTCCAAAGTTTACAGCTTTTGCTCTACTTCTTAATTCTTTTGTAACTTCATCAATTGGAACTCCAAACACCTTAGATGCAGCTTGTTTATGAATATCTTCGCCATTGTTAAAAGCATTTACCATATTTTCGTCTTCAGAAATATGTGCTAAAACCCTAAGTTCAATTTGTGAATAATCTGCATCTACAAAAATCTTACCTTCTGCAGGTTTAAACACTTTTCTTAAAAGTCTACCAAGCTCTAATCTTGTTGGTATGTTTTGAAGATTTGGATCAGTAGAGCTGATTCTTCCAGTTGCAGTTACAGTTTGATGAAATGTAGAATGTATCCTTTTTGTTTTTTCATTTATACAAGGAATCATTCCATCTACATATGTAGAATTTAATTTCATAAGCTGTCTATATTCAAGTATTTTCTCTATTATTGGATGTGTAGTTTTAATCTTCTCTAAAGTATCTACATCTGTTGAATACCCACTTTTTGTTTTCTTTACGACTGGAAGTTTTAACTTTTCAAAAAGGATTTCTCCTAATTGTTTTGTAGAATTTATGTTAAAAGTTTCTTCTGCTAATTCATATATTTCTTTTGTCAATTTTTCCAATCCTTTTTTTAGCTCATTTCCAAATTCTATAAGCTCATCTTTTTCTACATATATTCCTTGATATTGCATATCTGCTAAAACTTCCATTACAGGCATTTCTATATTAAAAAATAGTTCAAGCATTCCATGACTTTCTAATTCTTTTTTTATAACTTCATGCAATTTTGAAACAAAATACGCATTTGCTACTGATATTTCATCTATTTTATTATCTTGTCCATTACTTTCTTTCATTTCTGAAAATAAAGTCATTTGTTCTTGTTTTTCTTTCTTATCATCTATATAATCATCAAAATTCTTATTTAAATAAGCTTCTGTTAAATCCTTTATACTATATAAATTTGTCGTTGAATTTAATAAATATCCTGCTACCTTTAAATCAAACATAAAATTTTCAGGACAAATTTCATGTTCTTCTAAAATCACATATAAAGTTTTAAGATCACTACTACATTTTAAAATATTTTTATCTTCAAACACATTTTTAAAATCTTCTAATTTTATATTATTATCTAATTTTATATAATATACTTTATTATTTTTTTCATCACAAATACTTATGTCTTTTACTTGTTTTTTAGTTCTAGATAATTCATCTACTAAATAATCTGTATAAAAATACATTACATTGTTTGATCTGATAATATCTAGTATTTCTTCTAATTTTTCTCTTGTATTAATTAATTCTGTCACAAATTCTTTTTCATTTTCTTTTATATTATTTTTATCATTACTTTGTTCATTATTATTTAAATCTCTTAAATGAAATCTTTCTATATATCTATTAAATCTTAATTCTTCAAATATTGATAAAACTTCTTTATTATCCCATTTTTTTATTTTTAAATCTTCTATATTTTTTTCTATTGGTACATTAACATTAATTGTTCCTAAAGTTCTAGAAAGAAGTGCTAAGTCTTTGTTATCTATTATCTTTTCTCTTTGTTTTCCTTTTAAATCATCTGCATTATTCTCTATTGCTTCATATAATTTATCTATAGTTTCATACTTTTTTATTATTGACAGAGCTGTTTTTTCTCCTATTCCTGGCACTCCAGGAATATTATCTGATGTATCTCCCATAAGACCTTTTACTTCAATCATTTGAAGTGGCTCTACACCGTATACTTCTTCAACTTTTGATTTATCAAAAATCTCTGTTTCTGTCTTTCCAGCTTTTGTCCTAGGAATATATATTTTTACTTTATCTGTTGCAAGTTGAAAAGAATCTCTATCTCCAGTAAGCAAGACTACTTCTAACCCTTTTTCTTCTCCTTTTCTTGCTAAAGTTCCTAAAATATCATCTGCCTCATATCCTTCCATTTCGATAATATCTATATTCATTGCTTTTAATACATTTTTAAGTATTGGCATTTGTTTTGCAAGTTCTTCTGGCATTCCTTTCCTCGTTGCTTTATATCCTTCATACATTAAATGTCTTGCTGTTGGAGCTTTTAGGTCAAATGCAACAGCTAAATAATCTGGCTTAACTTCTTCTAGCTCTTTAAACATAATTGCTAAAAAGCCATATACTGCATTTGTATAAGTTCCATCTGCTGTTTGAAGCATTCTACTTCCCATAATTCCATAAAACGCTCTATTTACTATACTATTTCCATCAATAACTATTAACTTTTCCAAAATTTATATACCTCTCTCTGCATTTATTTTTTTATTTGCTTAATAGACTTAACATTTAAAAGACCATTTTCATTTCTTTCTATTGTTATACTATATGAATTAAATTTATCTTTATTTTCTAATACATCTTCGATAATTTCATCATTTTGAATATAATATTTTAATTCTATATTTTCATTTGGATTTACTTCAAAAACTTCTTTTATACTACCATCATCTTGTCTTACTCCAACTATTGTTTTAGAAGTAGGATTCTCGTCTGGTCCACCAAATAAATTTACAGTATATTCTACTACAGTTACTCTATATGTTAAATCATCTATCTTTTCGATTGTATCTACGGCATATTGATCATATATTTCAAATCCAGTTGCTGAAAACATATATTCTTCAGTTTCTTCATCAAACTTTGGAACTATAAATTCATCTGCATTATCTGTATCTTTTCTTATATCAATTTTTAAATCATTTCCATAAAGTTCTACCAAAGCTTTTTTTATTTCTTCTTCAGTTACATAGTAATCGTCTTCATCTCTTACTATATATCTATTAAGTGGGGCATATAACCATGTTTTATCTGCTTCATTTATATCATCAAATTCTGCGGTTTTTTGACATTGATCTAATATACTATTTAAATACGTTTTTATCTCATCAGCTTCATCACCAGATGCTAAAGGATATTCATTTTCTTCTTCATCATTAGTAATTATATTTTCTTGCTTAATTTTATCTTTTACCACTGTTTCAATATTAAATTCATTATAAATATACCATGCATTAACAGTAGTAACAGCTATAATACACAATAATAAAACACAAATAATTAAACCATAATTTTTCATTTTTAATCACCCAAATTATTCTCATTAGCATTTTCATCTTTCATAGATTATATCCTATCACATAAAATATATTTTTTCTAGCATTTTAAGTATAAATATATAATTTATGGATACACTATCAATACTAAATTTATTTTAAGGAAAGAGGGATTAAAATGATTGAAAAGCTAAACAAATTACTTGCTGATTTAAATGTATTTTATAGAAAATTACAAAATTATCACTGGTATGTAAGAGGTTCTGATTTTTTTATAGCTCATGAAAAACTAGAAGAATATTATGATTGTATATCAAAACAAATTGATGAGATTGCAGAACATATATTAATTCTTGGCGGAAATCCACTTGGGAGATTAACTGATTATTTAAATGAATCTACTATCGAAGAAGCAAATAATGAAAAAATCTCTTCTTGTGATATCTATAAAAATATTACTTCAGATATGGCAAGTATTCTAAATCTATGTACTAAAATAAAAGAATCTGCTGACAATGAAAATAATTATGCAACATCAAGTCTAATAGATGAATATATTTCAGATTACAGTAAAAAAATATGGATGCTAAAACAACTACAAGAAAAATAGAAATTAAAACTAAAATTATTTATTCAAATTTAAAAGAGTATCTATTTAAATACAACTTAAATAGATACTCTTTTTGTTTATTTATTAATTTTTACTCATTAATATCTGTATTTTCGTCTTCAGAATTTGCTTTTTTCTTTAATCTAGATTTGTAGAATAAAAATGTACACACAATAAATATAACAATTAATAAAATTAATACTATGTGCGAAACATTATCTAATATGTTTAATATATTATCAATTTGACTTCCAGCAAAAGCACCTACACATACTAAAACAGTATTCCAAATTGCACTACCAACTACAGTATAAATTATAAACTTCACCATAGACATTTCACTCATACCTGCTGGAATACTTATTAAACTTCTAACTACTGGTATAAACCTACAGAAAAATACTGTTCCAGTGCCTTTTTCTAAAAACCATTTATCTGCACTTTCTATATCTTTTCTTTTTACTCTTAAAAGTCTACCATATTTACTTTCTACTATTTTAATAAGTCTATCTTTATTTAGTATTTTACCAATTAAGTACAAAACAATTGCTCCTAACAAAGAACCTATTGTTGCAGAAATAATAACTCCTAAAACAGTAAGATTAGTTCTAGTTGTCATTAACCCTCCAAATGTAAGTATAACTTCACTTGGAATTGGTGGAAATACATTTTCTATTAAGATAAGTAAACCTATTCCAAGATACCCATAATTGTTCATTATTTGAATGATTAAATCTTCCATAAATACCTCTTTTCATTTTAAATAATCATATGCTGATTTATTATAACATATATTATTTTTCTGTAAAATATTTTTTCAAAAATTCTTCTAATTCATTTTCATCATTAAAAATCTCTTCAAATATATTATACAAAGTATCTGTTGCCTCATATTCACCTATTGCATAACATTTTTTCCCCATACCATATGCTATTCCAGATTCTATATGAGCTGCTTTTCCTGCTGGTAATACTAATAATAAATTTTTAGAACTTCTTTCTCCTTCTAAATCATTATTAAACAAATTTATAACTATATCACTTTTTAAATTTAAAGATTCAAATTCTTTTTGCTTTTCTTCTGGAGTTTGATTTTTATTTCCATAACCCCAATTTTCTTCATTTTTTAGAAAGCAATAATATGAAATATTATATTTATCAAATAAATCACATATTTTTAATATATTTTCTTTATTTCTTGCTCTACCTGCAATAAAAAATTCATATTTTTCTTTCATAAATATCTCCTTTTTTAGTACTTTATTTTTACTTTTTTATAGTAACTTATATCAAACTATACTATCAAATTATTTTTTATACAATATGGAACAACTTCATTTTTTAATGTGTTAGATAATATATCTGTTCCATCTTTAGAAGTATACCATTTAAATTTTTCAATCTCTTCTGATGTAGTAATTTCTCCTTTAAGGTCTCCATTATATTTAAACACATAAAAATGTATAGGCGTTTTCCCATCACTTGTTGCAATTTCATCAAATTCCATTACAAGCTCGAATAAATCATCTAAAAATATAGCATTTTTACCAAGCTCTTCATGACATTCTCTAATTGCCGCTTCTAAAGGAGTCTCTCCAGATTCTACTTTCCCACCTATCATCTGATATGTTAATCTTTTTCTTGGTTTATCTATTAGTAACTTCTTATCTTTAAAAAACATTGTTCCAACAACATCCATGTTTTAATTATCTCCTATATTTTAGTTTCAAAAATCACATTACATACTTTTTTCTATGAAATATTATCCTATTTTAACACGTTTTTCTACTAATTATATTAAAAATTCATCATAATCATTTAACGGAATAAGATTTTTTATATTAAGTGATATTATTGCTTCTCTTACTCCATTTCCCATATGCGTTGTATAAAAAGTGCAATTTTTATATTTTTTTGCTAAATCTATAATTTCGTCAACTCCTATATGTGATTTTTTTCCTTTTAATGCAGTGCAATCACATATTAAATAATTGCATTCTTTGGCCATTAACTTTATTCCTTGACATATACCTGTATCACCAGTAAAACCTATTTTTATATCTCTTTCTTTAAAAATATATCCATTAGCTTCTATACCTTCTTCATGTTCTAATTTTACTTTTTCTACTATATAGTTTCCTATACTAAAATTAATACTTGTATTATATTTAAAAATCTGATTAATTTTATCAACTTTATTAGGAAAAGCTAATTTAGTTAAATTATATATTTTATTTTCACCTGATTCATCGCAATATACATTACAAATTCCATTATTCGCTGTTATTTTACTTAATAACATAAATGGCATATCAAAATAATGATCACCATGAAAATGTGTAATTACAACATCGGAAATATCATTTGGTTCAACTTCAATTCTTTTTAATATTTTACAAGTTCCATTAGGTACATCAACTAATATTTTATTATCTATTAAATAACTTGCACTATTATCTTTGGAATATATACTTCCCGAACCTAAAATTTTTAATTTCATCTATTATATCTCCTTTAACTTATCCTTTTTAATCTTCTTACTATACCTATCTTCCTCTGAGCTCTTCCTATTTAGCTGTCAAAATTTTCGTACCCTGGCATTACTCCTTAAATTACTTGATAATACTGCATTTAATGTTTATTTTATGATGTCAAAGTCGCATATTTAAACATATTTTAAAACTTCTTATTTTTCTTCATATATAAAAGTTTGTCCGTCTTTGTGGTTATAATATATAATCTCATTTCTTTTCATCCAATTTTTTTGTTTCTAAAAGTAATTTATCAAAATATGATGTTATTTTTTGATGTTTATTAAATTCGTTATATTCTTTTTCTGCTTTTTCTTCAGCCATCTTTTTAGAAATCTTTCCATTATCCTTTAATATATCATATTTTCTAAATTCCAAGAATTCATTAACACTTTTTGCAAATTCTTCCATTGTGAAGGTATTTTCTCTTTCTACTAAATCTTCTATATAGTCAAAATAACCTGAAACTGCCCTTTCTAGTCTTTTTATTTGTTTTTCTTCTAAATAGTTTTTTGCTATCACTACATCAGATTTTAAAATTCTTCCATCTGGTGAATTTTTCCATGTTGTTAAGCCATATTTTCTTTCATATGATCTGCTTTTTGATATATAATTTCTGCTGCTGTATTTCCTGTTATTGCATAATGAAATTTATTTTGTATCATTGCATAAAATTTCTTTGTAATTTCTGAGTCTTTATCATAATCAATACTACATTCTGCAAATATATCTGTTATCTGTTGCCAAATTCTTCGCTCACTTGTTCTAATTGAACGAATACGTTCTAAAAGTTCTTTAAAATAGTCTTTTCCAAATTTAGGTCCATTTTTTAATAATTCATCATTTAAAACAAAACCTTTTTTTATGTATTCTTTTAATGTATTCGTTGCCCAAATTCTAAAATCAGTAGCTTCTTTTGAATTAACTCTATATCCCACTGCAATAATAGCATCTAAACTATAAAAAGTTAATTCTCTTGAAACTTTTCTATTTCCCTCATTTTGAACTGTTCGAATTTTTCGAATAGTTCGATTTTCTTCTAATTCATGAGTTTCAAAAATCTCTTTTAAATGATAATTTATAGTATTCACTTCAACATTAAATAATTTTGACATAGATTTTTGAGTTAACCAAAAATCTTCATTATCATATAATACTTCTACAAATATATTTTCATTATTCTGACTTTGATATATAATTAAATCTCTTAAATCTTCTAATTTGCTCATTTTTCACACTCCTTTCTTTTTATTTTTTCAATCAAAATAAAAAATACATTAGAATCCATCAAATACTAATTCAATTTTCTTTACAACTTGTAATTTATATGTCTTGTTCTTTTATGCTTTTATTTATATAAATTGCATAAACTAATGGTACTATTGTTAAAAAC
>CALXET010000010.1 GCA_944387405.1 uncultured Clostridia bacterium | reverse complement strand
TCACTATCAGCATTTTCAATATTAGAACATGAGACATCAATAGATTCACAATTAATATATAGAGACTTAAAAGAATTGTTAGTAGAACTTGATTATTTTGATTATTCAGACTTTGAAGAAATCGAAAATGAAATATTAGAATGGCCTATACCAGATTATAAATATTATTCTTGGCCTTATACGTATTTAGAAAAACAAGTTTTAGATTATGGTACTCTAATTTTAAGTAAAGACACGGTAGATAAGGTAAAAGAAAAATATGGTTTAGATAAACTTACAATATATACAAATTTAAGTTCGATGGATCCGGTAAAAGAAGTTGAAGGGTTAGAGCAATTAGATAATATTTCATCTAAAATAAAGACTCAGGCAAAAGGAAATGAAAAAGTTACAGGAAAATTTTCGGAAGAAACCCAAGCAATAGTTGAAGAACATATAAATGATTTTAATGTTGATAATTTTTATTCAAAAATTGAAGAATATGGTGGTTATGAATCATATTTAATTAATCATTTAGGTGGAGTTTTTGCAAAATATCCTGGTGCTGATCATATTGCTAATGTAACAACAGTAGAAGAGTTCCAAGAAGTAGCAGAATATGTTTTTGGACTTATGACTATATATGGATTTGACTACTGTAATGGTGAGCCAGAGGATTATGGCATTTGGAGAGCAAATGACGGAGGTACATCAGATGGTTTTTATAAAGGAAGAACTAGTGGAAGACCTGGAACATTAGCTCCTAGAAATATTGATACTATCTGCTCAGGTAATACTGCAGGTGGAACTAATATGACCGTAAACTGTAACTGGGGAATGGATTATTTATATTATAAAGCAGGTTTATTTTCTACATCAGATGAGTCAAAGCCTACAAGCTGCTGTAATGTTGGAGACTTAGTAAATAATCATGGAGGACAAATTATAACAAATGTATCAGATCTTCAGGTTGGAGATTTAATACAATGCTATGAAAGAGAAGTTACAGATCATAGTAATCCTGAAACTGTAAGGGATGAATATGGTTGGTTTCATGTTTGCTGTGTCGGTGAAATAGATGAAGAAGCAGGCACTATGACTTTATATGATGCAGGTCATTTCTTCACTAATAGTGGTAATTATAAAAATGTAGTTAAGCTAGATGGATCAGATTGGCCTTACAAAGGTTGGGAAGGAATTCATGTATTTGACTTAGAAGAAAATGATGTTATTACAGGATTCGAAGAAGGTTTAGATGTAATTGCTATGGGAGATGGAACTGTATCTCAAGTTGTGAAGAGTGAAAAATATGGTACAGGAGTTAAGATAGATTTAACAGCTGATACAAAAATAAAAGGCTATGAACTTATGATATTAGGTTTTGATGTTTCTATAACAGAAGGAAGCAAAGTAAAAGCAACAGATGTAATTGGGACTACTACAAAAGAAAATATGTGCATTATTTTAATAGATAGAGAAAAGGCAAATGTAGAAAATGTTGAGGATTATGTGAGAATTCCTAAAAAGAAGAAATCTTTGGGAGACATAACCTTAGGAGATGATTATGACGTTTCAGATGAATCGTATTTTATACAAGATATTGAACAATTTAAAATGATGTTTGCAGGATATACAAATATTGTTGATAATGCACAAGCTTTTTTAGATATGCAAGAAAAGTATGGTGTTAATGCAGTGTTTGCAGCAGCTGTTACAATTGCTGAATCTAGTGGAGGTACAAACTGGGCGGCAATTGATCCAAGTACTCATAATTGGTTTAGTATAAGAGGATCTTATAATGGGAATTCTGTAAATGGTTGGAGAAGTTATCCAAGTTTTGCAACAGCAGTAGATGATTTTGGAAATTTAATTGCAAATAGTTCATATTATTATGGAGCAGGAAAGAAAAAAGTGTCTGAAATTGGTCCTACTTATTGTGATGAAGCATGGTCAAAAACTGTAGCAGATTTAATGACTGATGCATATAAAAAGGTGATTAATTAGTAGGAGGTAATATGAAAAAGAAATTAAAAAAGAGAAGATTAGTAGTTTTAATTATAGTTATAGCTATTTTAGTTATTGCAGTTATTACTTTAATCCAAAGTATAAGCAGGTTACTAAATGGAAAAAATACACCTAATATGTTAAATAGTAATTCTAACAATATAGGAAATTCTTTAGATTATAAAAGTGAATATGAAAATGTTATTAAGGAAACTAAAGAAGATTTTTTAAAGATGAATCAGATTGTTCCGGATAATTATAATATTTTTGCAAAAATGTATTCCGGTGAAGTGCCAACAAAAAGATTATATGAAAAATTATATAGTTTAGTTTATGATATTATTCCCAAAACATATAATGACTTAAAGGGAAAAAATCAAAATGAAATAGAAGAATATTATTATAAAAATATAGACAATATAAAAAATGACTTAGGAATAGATAATGTTGAAGATTATATAAGATTCGCAAATAAAGCATTAGAAATAGCGAATAATACTTATGTTTCTGCACTTATGGATGTTAATAATTTTTCACAGAAAGGTAATTATACTAATATAGATATAAACATAACATATTCTGAGTTAAGTGTATTATTTGTTGTAAGTGTTATAAATAATGAAAGTGAATCAGATGGTGAACCAACATTTATCATTAGAGTTAAATAAATATATAAAGAATTAAAAATGTTCATAGAAATATTTAATAAAAAGTATAACAGTTTGAAGTGTTATACTTTTTTAATGTAATTTTTGAATTATTTTAATGTAATGCGAAAAATATTATAGAATTTTATAAGATATTTAAAAATAAAAAAAACTTATTTATCAGTATTTTAGCTATTATTAGTTATTCTAAAATATCAATAAATAAGTTTTTTTGGAGGCGACACCCGGATTCGAACCGGGGATCAGAGTTTTGCAGACTCGTGCCTTACCACTTGGCTATATCGCCGTAAAATAAGCAAAAATTGGAGCGGGAAACGGGGCTCAAACCCGCGACCTTCGCGTTGGCAACGCGACGCTCTATCAACTGAGCTATTCCCGCATGGATCAACATGTAGAAATATAATAACAAAAAAAATTAAAAAAGTCAATTAAAACTGAAGATTATTTATAATATTTTTAAAATTTTTAAAAAAATAATAAAAATATTCACTATATACAGCTCTTGGAATGTTTTCAGAAGCTACAACTTCACAAGACAAGATAAAATAATCATTAATATATAAATTAATTAAAAAAATAGTATCATTACTGTAAATAGGTGTTTCTATATTATGCACGTCATTTGAGATTGTTGTTACTTTGTTAGTTCCTTTTTTTAAAACAGGGTAAAATAAATTATAAGGGGTATTGGTTTGATAGTTTTTTTGTTGAACATTTAAAGTATTTCTAAATGATTTATCTATATGGATATTGTGTATTTTATTTAAACATATATTATCAAATTCATTAATAATATATGTAGACAAATCAATTAAAGTATAATTGTCAAAAGCATAGTTAATAAGTTTTTTTGAATCTGAAGTTCTTATATTTTTAGTGTCAGAACCAAGTACAATGACTATTATATCTAAATCATTATTATTAGCAGCTGTTACTAAACATCTTCCAGCATTTCCAGTAAAACCGGTTTTAACACCATAAATAAATGATGATCCTAATAATTCGTTTGTATTTGTTAAGGTTTTAGGTTTGTTATTTATATATATTGTAATTTTTTTTGTAGAAACTATTTCTTTAAAAATCTTATTATTTAATGCATAATCTGTAATTATTGCTAGTTCATATGGAGTTGTATAATGATTAGGACTATCTAATCCGTGCGGAGATTCAAAATTTGTATGAGATAGTCCTAAAGATTGTGCTTTTTTATTCATCATATTTATAAAATTATCAAAAGAACCACCGAGTATGTTCTGCTAGAGCATAAGCTGCATCATTTCCAGAAGGAAGCAATAATCCGTAAAGAAGATCTAATAGCTTAATTTTATCTCCAGTTTTAAGTCCTAGTCTTGAACCACCAGTTTTTGCTGCTTTTTTTGATACAGTTACTATGTCATTTAAATTGGAATTTTCTATTACTACTATTGCTGTCATAATTTTAGTAGTAGAAGCCATAGGACAAATTTCATCCATATTTTTTTCATATAAAACAATTCCAGATTTTCTTTCATATATGAGAGCTCTTTTAGAATATATATTTAATTTTGCATCATCTGGCTTTTGTGAAACTAAACAATTCATATTGCTTTGATATGTGAAATGATTATCTGAAATACCATAAACCGTAGGAAAGTAGAAAAAACAGATTGAACAATATGTAATTAAAAATAATAAAAAACTTAAAATAATCTTTTTCATGTTAAAGTATATTAAATTCAAATAAGTTTATGCATAAAATCGTAAAAGAAAGCTGAAACATAAAAGTAAATAAAATATAATAAAAATGTAACAAAGCGTAAAACCCGTAAGAGTGTAAGAAAAACAACGAAAAAACAGGAAAAATGGAGAATTCGATATTGACTTTGAAATACTAAATAATAAAATATATAGTATAAAAGTATAATTAGCGGATATTGCAAACAAAGGAGAAGTATATGAAGGTGAATATGAAGAAAAAGCTAGTAATTGCATTAGTAATTATTGCAATGATTTTGCCCCAACTTTCAAGTGTTTTAGCTGCGATAGAGTGGAACACAGATAGCGGGTCTAAAGTTTATTTAGGAGTAGAATTTAGACAACCAAATGGAAAATACTACACTATAAGTTCAAATGGTGACAGAACAAGAGCTATTTATAGAACTTATCTAGGAACTTCAAATGGATCTGAACAAGATTTTAGTAAAAATATATTTTGTTTAGACATGAATGGACTATTCCCAACAGAACAGTCTACAGCAACTACTACAACAAATGGAAAGACGGCTCAATATACAAGTAAAGGAGAAGTTACAACATCAACTACTATTCCATTAAGTTCTAATACAAATAAAACTTTAAGTACTCAGCAAGTTTCTCAAATCTTAGCAATAATGAATGAAGGATATGATTATGAATCTTTTCAAGATGAAGCAAATGTAAAATCATGGTTAATAAATGCTGCAAGTGGATGGGATAATTCTGATGATGGAGTCGATGCAATAGCAGATTATATTGATGCTGATGAAATCTTCATATTACAACAAGTTGCAATTTGGAAAATAACAAATGGATTAGATCCAACATTACTTTCAATGTCGCAATCTTCAACAGGACCATTTAATCCACCTACAAGTGAGCAACATAGATTAGCTCAAACAATTATATTGTCATATTTTGAAGATATTGCAAATAATTATCAAGACCATTTACCTACAACAGCAGAAACACCTTCATTTATTAGTAAAGGACAAAATAAAACAACTAATAGAATTAATGGATATGTATATGTTGGTCCTTTCCAAATAGAAAATTCTGATAGTATGAAATCATATGAGGTTTATACTGTAAAAACTGTTGAGGGAAAAGAGGTTGAAACAAAAGTTTCAAATTATAAAGTTTATAATGGAAATGAATATTCTTCAACTTCATATGGAAGTATAAAGAGTGCAGGAGAAAATCCTTTCTATATAAGAATATCTAATACTGAAGCGGCTACAGCTGAAAAAATTAGAATAAAAATTAAATCAGTTACTAATAAAATAACATTATGGCAAAATGAGAATTCAAATGAAGCTCAACCACTTATTAGTTTAGGTGAGGAAGAAAAAGAAGATGTTGATGAATCTCCAATAGAAAAGCCAAAATATGATGTTGCTCTTAGAAAATATATTACTAAAATAAATGGAGAAGATATCGAAAATTCAAGACAACCAGTTGTTACAGATCAAACAGATGGATTTAATAGCGGAGATTTTAAATATTCACATATTAAAGAACCAGTAAAAGTAAAAATTGGTGATGAAATAACATATGAAATTCAAGTTTTTAATGAATGCGAAAATGATGTAGTGATTACAGGTATAAAAGATTATTTACCTAATGGATTAGAGATTACAGGTACAACTTGGACAGAAGGAACAGATGAAAGTGCTAATAGATTTGCATTTTTGGCCGAAAATATGCCACTTGATGCTCTTACTGTAGATGGAAGTGGAAAACATACCACTAGTATCGTAAAAGAAATTACTTGTAGAGTAACAGGAGATGTAAAGAGCGGAGACATCTTAACAAATGTAGCAGAAATTACAGGACTTACTGATAAAAATGGAACAACTGTTACAGATGAAGATTCTAAAGAAGAAAATCTTTCAGATGAAACAAGAAGTTGTCCAGATGATTATATTGGTGAATCAGGTAAAGATGATTTAAATGATCCAAATCACTATTATTATGGTGAAGAAGATGATGATGATTTTGAAAAACTTATAGTAGAAGTTGAAGGTGCTTATAATATTAAATTAATAAAGGCAGATTCTAACGGAGAAACTATAAAAAGTGATGAAGCAGAATTTAAAATAGGTGACGAAACAAAAACTACAACTAATGGTGAATTACAAGTTGCAGAAAATATACAAATAACTAACACAGATACTGATGATGTATATGTAATAGAAGAAACAAAAGCACCAGATGGATATAATAAATATAATGGAAAAATTACTGTAACAGTAAAAAAAGAGCAGGCAGATGGAGAATATAAAGTTAAAGAAGTAATTTTAACAGATGAAGAAGGAAATGTAATTCCTAGTGAAAATGTACAATATTCAATTGATGGAAATTTAATTATACTTACAATTAAGAATGAACTTTTAGAAGGTAATTATAATTTAAATCTTGAAAAAATAGATACATCAGGAAATATTATTACAGATGGAGAAGCTATCTTTAAGATCAATGATGGAGAAAGTAAGTCAACAAGTAATGGAAAGCTTTCTATAGCGCAAAATGTTGAGATAAGCGATATTTCAACTCCAGATGAATATACAATTGTAGAAGAGAGTGCTCCAGAAGGATATGAAAAATCTGATAGAACAATTAAAGTAATAGTTAATAAAGAAGAAGCAGATGGATCATATCAAATTAAAGATGTTACTGTTACTGAAATAGATTCTTCAGGAGATGAAGTTTCAACAGTAACTGTAAAAAGAGGAGAGGGAGCTAAATCTACAGATAATATAATAGTAGATTTAACAAATGGAATAATAACTTTAAAAGTAAAAAATAATAAAGTAACAGAAATAGATTTAGCTTTAAGAAAATATATTCAAACTATAAATGGAACACAAGTAGATCCAACGAGAGATCCAAATTCTGATCCAAATTCAATAGATACATCTAAATTAGATGATGGTAGTCAAACTACAGCTGAATATAATCATCCTAAAAATGTATTAGATGTAAATAAAGGTGATATAATTGTTTATACAATAAAAGTTTATAATGAAGCTGATACAGATGCATTTGCTAAAGAAGTTACTGATTATATTCCAGAGGGACTTGGATATTTAATGTATCATCAAATAAATGTGTCTAATGGATGGCAAATTGATAATACAGAAAATTACAATGTGATTAAATATAATGAGTTGCCACAAGAATTAATTGATAAAATAGGAAATAAATTAACACCATCAGATTTTAGAACTGTAGATGATCCAGATGTTCCAGAAACAAGTATGGACAATGTTCATATTTTATTAGGAAAAGCAAAAATTAAAACAGAGGCTTTAAAAGATGAAAAAATACCAGCTTATAATCCAGATGCAACATTAGAAGCTGATAGATTGAGTTATAAAACTTTACAAGTTGCATGTGTGGTATTAGATCCAGAGACATATGAAAGTGCAAACATAACAACATCATTAGCAGATGGTCAAATTCTAAAGAACATTGCAGCAGTAACGTTATATGGTGATAAAGATGGAAATGATGTAACAAATGATAGAGATTCTGATTCATCTGAAATAAATCCAGATGCTTATCCAGATGACAATATACAAGATGATGATGATTATGATGTTGTAAGATATAATGATAAAACTTTTGATTTAGCTTTGAAAAAATTTATTACTACAGTAAAAACACCAAAAGGAGATGGAACTTTTGAAGAGGTTCAATATGCAAATAATAGAATGATTTCAGCAAATGGAGATTCTCTTCAAAATTCACAAGATGCAACATATGAAATGGATAAAACACCAGTTAAAGTAAAAACAGGTGATACAGTTGTATATACTATAAGAATTTATAATGAGGGTGAAACTGATGGATATGCATCAAGAATTTATGATACACTTCCTGAAGGTTTAGAGTTTGTTCAATACACAGTAGATGATAATGGAAACTTTATTGGTGGAAGTGAGATAAATTATAAATATGGATGGAATATATTTATAGATAGTGATACTGATTCAGCAGCATGGAAGTCAGGACTTCAAACAGATTACTTAAAAGATAAATTAATTCCAGCATATGATAAAACTACAGGAAAATTATCATATGAAGAAGTGCAAATAGAACTTAGAGTAGTTTCTACAGAACCAAAAGAAATAACTAACATTGCTGAAATTGCAGAAGATAGTGGAGAAGATAGAGACTCAAATGTAAATAATTTAGACGAAGAAGAAGACGATCAAGATTATGATGTAATTATTCCACAAGAATTTGATTTAGCACTTCAGAAGTTTATAACTGGAGTGGATGGAAAAGTAGTGACAGATAGAAAACCAACACTTACATTAAGTGATGGAGAGATAGAATATACACATACGACAGAACCATATGTAGTGGCAAATGGAAATAAAGTAACATATACAATAAGGATATACAATGAAGGAGATATAGCAGGATTTCCAAGTATCGTCAAAGATGATCTTCCAGATGGAATAACATTTTTACCAGAAAGTGAAGTAAATAAGAAATATGAATGGAAGATGTATAGAAAAGTAAAAGAAGATGAAGATAAAACAAATTTAATAATAGTAAAATTTGACGAAAAAGAATATGTAGAAGTAGAGAAAGTAGAAGAAGCTGAAATAATAGCCACAGATTATTATTCATATGAAAAGGCAACCCAAAGAGGAGAAAGTGCAATAAAAGCATATGATAAAGAGGTAGGGTTAACAGATACGAATCCAGACTTTAGAGATTTACAAGTAGAATTTGAAGTAACAGAGACAGCAGTAGATGGAGCAAATAGAGTAATAATAAATACAGCAGAAATAAGTGATGATGAAGATGAAGATGGAAATGAGGTAGAAGATAAAGATTCAACCCCAGATAATGATAAAGAAGAGGAAGACGATATAGATAAAGAGTATATCCAGTTAAAATATTTTGATTTATCATTATTAAAATACGTAAGTGAAGTAGAAGTAACAGAAGATGGAGAAAAGAAAGTAACAGAAACAGGATATGATGGAACAGAAAACCCAGAGCCGATAGTAAAAGTAGAAATACATAGAAATAAGTTAAAGACTACGAAAGTAAGATATACATATACAATAAAGATAACAAATGAAGGAGAAATAGAAGGATACGCGACAGAGATAACAGATTATATACCAGATGGGTTAGAGTTTTATGAAGAAGATAATGAAGAGTACAACTGGAAGACAGGAGAAGACGGAAAGATAACGACAGATTATCTAAAAGATAAATTACTAAAACCAGGAGAAAGTGCAGAAGTAAAATTAGTACTAAGATGGAAGAATTCAAGTAATAACTTGGGACAAAAGATAAATACAGCAGAAATAAGTGATGATGAGAATGAGTATAATGCACCAGACATAGATTCAACCCCAGACAATAAGAAAGATGGAGAAGATGATATAGATGATGCAATCGTAATTCTATCAATAAAGACAGGAGGCACACAATTATATATAATATTAACAATAACAATAATAACAATATTAACAGCAGGAGGATTTATAATATATAAATATGTGTATAAACCACAAGAAGCAACAATCTTAGTAGATAATAATAAATATAGACGTAGAAAATAATAGCTAAATAGTAATTTAATGGAAAAACCAATATTTATATAAAATAATATTGGTTTTTCTTTTTATTTAATGTATAATAAAAAGAGATTATAATGATTTAAAATAAATGGTGGTTAAGATGAAGAAAAGATTGTCTAGTATAATAATTGTTTTAATTTTTATAAGTGTGATATTAACCAATATAATACTTGCAGCTGATTGGAATACAAGTAGTGGATCAAAGGTATATTTTGGAGTGACTTTTGAACAACCAAATGGACTATATTATATGGTAAATTCTAATAGACCTATTTATAGGACCTATTTAACTAATCAAAGTGGAACAGAACAAGATTATAGTAAAAATATATTTTGTTTAGACGTAAATGGACTTTTCCCTACTGAAGTTAGCTCTGGAACAACAAGTGGACTTTCATCAGAATATAAAAGCAATGGTAATTTAACTACAAGTTCACAAGTTACATTAAGTTCTAGAAGTAATAGTACAAAATTATCTAGTGAACAAATTGGTAAGGTTTTAGCGATTATAAATAAGGGATACAATTATGACACTTTTCAATCAAAAGAGAATATAAGAGATTGGATTGATGAGGTTGTAAAAGACGGATGGACAGAAGAAGATAAAGATGCTATTTCAGATTTATTAGACGCAGATGATATATTTGTTTTAGAACAAATTGCTATATGGGAAATTACAAATGGGTTAGATACAGATACATTAAAAGAAACAATGACTCCTAATATTTCAAACTCATGGAATTCTGCTGAGTCACATAAAGCAGATGCGCAAGCAATAATATTAAGCTGCATTAGAGATATTGCAAATGATTATCAAAATAATTTACCAGAAGAAAATGTTGTATTACCAACATTTTCGAGCAAATCTTCTGAAAAAAGTGCACAAAAAGTTAATGGATATGTATTTGTTGGACCATTTCAAATTAAGAATTCTGAAAATGTAAAAGAATATAATATATATAGTGTTAAAGTTAATAATAATCAAGAAACTAAGACAAAACTTTCAAATTATGGGGTGTATAATGGAAATAGTAATTCTGCTACTTCATATGGAAGTTTAAAAGGAGCTGGAAACAATAAATTTTATATTAGAATCCCACTTACAACAGCAAATACTATAGATAAAATTAGAATAGAAATAAAATCTACAACTAGAAATATGATTTTATGGAATAAAGAAAATAATAATACTGCTCAACCATTAGTAAGCTTCTCAGAGGAAGAACACAATGATTCTGATGAAGCAGAGATTTTAAAATACGATGTTGCTTTAAGAAAATTTATAACTAAAATAAATGGAGTAAATATTGAGGATTCTAGAGAACCAAATGTAGTAGCACAAAATGATCCGAGAGCATTTAATGGTACTGATTTTAAATATCTACATGAAAAAGAACCGGTAAAAGTTAAAGTTGGTGATAAAGTAACATATACAATAAGAGTGTATAATGAGTGTGATAAAAATGTTATAGTAAAAGGTATAAAAGATTATCTACCTTCTGGATTAAGAATAGCTGATGATGAAAATAATTGGCAAGAAGTAACAGATACTAATGGAGATAGATATGCAATTTTAAAAACAAATACAGATATTCAGTTAAATGCATCTGATTTATCAGATTCAGGAGAACATGTTGTAGCTGCAGATAGAACTATAACTTGTATAGTAACAGATGAGGTAAGTGATTCAGATATTTTAACGAATGTGGCAGAAATAACGGGACTTACTGATGAAAACGGAATAAATGTAATAGACGAAGATTCAGAGGAAGATAATTTATCAGAAGATACAAGAAGTTGCCCAGATGATTATGACGGAGAATCAGGAGAGGATGATTTAACAAAAGAAGATTATTATTATCATGGCGAGGAAGATGAAGATGATTTTGAAAAATTAATAGTAGATTATAAAGTAAATATACCAGTTGAAAAAGTATGGAATGATGAAAATAATCAAGATGGAATAAGACCAAATGAAGTTGTAATAAAGTTACTAGCAAATGGAGAGGATACTGGAAAGACAGTAACTTTAAATGCACAAAATAATTGGCAAGCTTCTTTTGATAATTTACCAGTAAAGGAAAATGGAAATACAATTATTTATACTATTTCAGAATCAAGTTCAAATGGACTTGAAAAATATGAGATTGATATTAAACCAGATGGAAATGGCGGTTTTATAATAACAAATACTTACACATCAACAAAGATAAATATTAATGGTACAAAAACATGGAATGATAATAATAATCAGGACGGAATAAGACCAAATAGTATAATTGTAAATTTATATGCTAATGGAGAAAAGATAGATTCAAAAACAGTTACTGGACCAGATTGGACATATAGTTTTACAAATCTTGATGAATATAAAGATGGTATAAGAATAAATTATACGATTGATGAAGAAGTTGTAGAAAATTACCAAAAAGAAATTAATAATTATGATATTACAAATACATATACTCCAGGTAAAATAAATATACCAGTAGAAAAGATATGGAATGATAACAATAACCAAGATGGAATAAGACCAGATAAAATAACAGTAAAATTATTAGCAGATGGAAAAGATACAGGAAAGACAGTAGAATTAAGTAATCAAAATAGTTGGAGAGCAGAATTTACAGACCTAGATAAAAATAATAATGGAAAAGAAATAGTATATACAATAGAAGAATTGCCAGTACCAGAAGGATATGAGGTAACAATTTCAGGAGATAAAACAAGTGGCTTTACTGTAACAAATACACATACACCAGAAAAAATAAAAATTCCAGTACAAAAGTTATGGGATGATAATTCAAATCAAGATGGAATAAGACCAGATAAAATAACAGTAAAATTATTAGCAGATGGAAAAGACACTGGAAAGACAGTAGAATTAAGTGAACAAAATGGATGGAAAGCAGAGTTTATAGATTTAGATAAAAATAGTAATGGAAAAGAGATAGTTTATACAGTAGAAGAAAATCCAGTACCAAGTGAATATAATGCAAATATAGCTGGAAATAAGGAAGATGGTTTCATAATAACGAATACATATACTCCTGGAAAGATAAAAATTCCAGTAGAAAAGATATGGAATGATAATAATAATCAAGATGGAATAAGACCAGATAAAGTAACAATAAAATTATTAGCAGATGGAGAAGATACTGGAAAGACAGTAGAATTAAATGATGAAAATAATTGGAAGGCAGAGTTTACAGATTTAGATAAAAATAACAATGGAAAAGAGATAGTGTATACTATAGTAGAGATGCCAGTACCAGAAGGATATGATGTAACAATTTCAGGAGATAAGAGAAGTGGTTTTACTGTAACAAATTCATATACACCAGGTAAAATAAATATTCCAGTAGAAAAGGTATGGGACGATTTTGATAATAGAGATGGAATAAGACCAGATAAAGTAACAGTAAAATTATTAGCAGATGGAGAAGATACTGGAAAGACCGTAGAATTAAGTGACGAAAATAATTGGAAGGCAGAGTTTATAGATTTAGATAGAAATAATAATGGAAAAGAAATAGTCTATACTATAGAAGAATTGCCAGTACCAGAAGGATATAATGTAACGATTTCAGGAGATAAGACAAGTGGTTTTACTATAACAAATTCATATACACCAGAAAAAATAGATATACCGGTAGAAAAGTTATGGGACGATTTTGATAATAGAGATGGAATAAGACCAGATAAAGTAACAATAAAATTATTAGCAGATGGAGAAGATACTGGAAAGACCGTAGAATTAAGTAACGAAAATAGTTGGAAGGCAGAATTTACAGATTTAGATAAAAATAGTAATGGAAAAGAGATAGTATATACTATAGTAGAGATGCCAGTGCCAGAAGGATATGAAGTAACAATTTCAGGAGATAAATCAAGTGGATTTAAAGTAACTAATACTCATAGAGCATTTGATTTAGCCCTTCAAAAATTTATAACAGAAGTTGATGAAAAAGTAGTAACAGATAGAAAACCAGAGCTTACAATAAATAATGGTGAAATAGAATATACGCATACAACAGAACCATATGTAGTAGCTCATGGAAATAAAGTAACATATACAATAAGGATATACAATGAAGGAGATATAGCAGGATTTCCAAGTATCGTCAAAGATGATCTTCCAGATGGAATAACATTTTTACCAGAAAGTGAAGTAAATAAGAAATATGAATGGAAGATGTATAGAAAAGTAAAAGAAGATGAAGATAAAACAAATTTAATAATAGTAAAATTTGACGAAAAAGAATATGTAGAAGTAGAGAAAGTAGAAGAAGCTGAAATAATAGCCACAGATTATTATTCATATGAAAAGGCAACCCAAAGAGGAGAAAGTGCAATAAAAGCATATGATAAAGAGGTAGGGTTAACAGATACGAATCCAGACTTTAGAGATTTACAAGTAGAATTTGAAGTAACAGAGACAGCAGTAGATGGAGCAAATAGAGTAATAATAAATACAGCAGAAATAAGTGATGATGAAGATGAAGATGGAAATGAGGTAGAAGATAAAGATTCAACCCCAGATAATGATAAAGAAGAGGAAGACGATATAGATAAAGAGTATATCCAGTTAAAATATTTTGATTTATCATTATTAAAATACGTAAGTGAAGTAGAAGTAACAGAAGATGGAGAAAAGAAAGTAACAGAAACAGGATATGATGGAACAGAAAACCCAGAGCCGATAGTAAAAGTAGAAATACATAGAAATAAGTTAAAGACTACGAAAGTAAGATATACATATACAATAAAGATAACAAATGAAGGAGAAATAGAAGGATACGCGACAGAGATAACAGATTATATACCAGATGGGTTAGAGTTTTATGAAGAAGATAATGAAGAGTACAACTGGAAGACAGGAGAAGACGGAAAGATAACGACAGATTATCTAAAAGATAAATTACTAAAACCAGGAGAAAGTGCAGAAGTAAAATTAGTACTAAGATGGAAGAATTCAAGTAATAACTTGGGACAAAAGATAAATACAGCAGAAATAAGTGATGATGAGAATGAGTATAATGCACCAGACATAGATTCAACCCCAGACAATAAGAAAGATGGAGAAGATGATATAGATGATGCAATCGTAATTCTATCAATAAAGACAGGAGGCACACAATTATATATAATATTAACAATAACAATAATAACAATATTAACAGCAGGAGGATTTATAATATATAAATATGTGTATAAACCACAAGAAGCAACAATTTTAGTAGACAATAATAAATATAGACATAGAAAATAGAGAAAATAAAAAATGAAAATGAAGAGGACTGATAAAGGAAATTAGTCCTCTTTTTTAGTGTGCTATTAAATTATTTCAAGAAAAATATATAAAAATAGAGTAAATAATTAAAAAAAAGCTTAATTTACATAATATTCTAACAAAAGCCTTGCAATTGTAACAAAAATGTAATATAATAGAAACTGAAATGCTTAAGAATCGAAAACGCTACGGAAATAACGATTATATAGAAAATATTAAATGAATAAGGGAGGAATTTTTGTGAAGTTAAAAAGGATGTTAAAAAGATTAATAGTAACAGTATGTGTGGTTGCATTAATGTTACCAAGTTTTTCTAATATTGCTTTCGCAGCATTAGAAACAGCAAAAGATTCTAAAACAACTTTTGGAATTTCAGTTTTACATCCAAGTAAAGATGTAGACGGAAACAAATTCGGATATAAGATAGGAAATAGGGTTACATATAGAACTTTTGTTAATGATAATGGAACAGCAGATTTTTCTACATATATCTTTTGTTTAGATATGAATGGTAAATTCCCATCAGAAGATGGAACAAAAAATACTAATTATACAAGTCAAGGTGAATTTACTAAGGAAAATGCTTCAAAACTAGATTCAGCAAAAGCAGAGAAAATCATACGACTAATAACAAAAGCTAATATGTATGATGATTTTGAAGAAAAGATAGCTCAAGTTTATGCTGAGAGAATTGAAGAAGATAAAGATCTAATACCACCTACTACAGTGGAAACAATTAAGAATATAATAACAGATGATGATTTATTCTTTGCAATGCAATTAGTTATTTGGGAAATAACTAATGATTTAGATTTATCAAAAAATGCAATTACTTATACGATTGATGGAGACGTATTTAATGGACAAGGTACATATCCACAAAAAGCAGAATTAATTGCTACAGCAGTTGAATATTATAGAAACTTATCTAATACTTCATCAAGCGATGAGTCAAATACTAATCCAACAATTAAAGATACAGAAAAAACAACAATAGAAGATGGAGACTATCTATATGTTGGACCATTCCACATTACTAGTGGAACTAATACAAACTTTACAGTTACTTTTAAAGATCAAGATGATGAGATGTTAGAAGGTTATAGTTTAGTTGATGCTCCTAGTGCTGATGGAAAGAGAGTAACAAATATAAAAAGAGCATTAGATCAAGATTTATATGTAAAACTTCCAGCAAATACTGATATTACTAAAGTTAAAATGGAATTAGACGTAAAAGGAGATAATGAAACTTCAATTACACTTTGGACATCAGATGTAGCAAATGCACAACCATTAATAAGTATTGAATCAAAGCCAAATGATATTCACGAAGAGACAGAAGTTACAATAACAAAACCTGAAAAAGTTTATGATTTGGCATTAAGAAAATATATAACAGCAGTAAATGGTACTGAAATAACTTCAAGAATTCCTAATATTATATATGATGATCAAGAAAATAGAATAGAATATAATCACAAAAAAGATCCTGTACTTATTAAACCAGGAGATAAAGTAGTATATACTTTAACAGTTTATAATGAAGGATCAGAAAAAGGAACTGCTACAAAAATAAGAGATTATTTACCAGAAGGTTTAAGCTATGTAGAAGATAGTGAAATAAATAGAGAATATGGATGGATTGTTTCTGCAGATGGAAGATATGCGACAACTGCATATACAGAGAATTATGAATTAGAACCGTTTGATAGAGAGACAATGAATTTATCATCAACATCAGTTAAAATTGAATGTGTTGTAAATACAGAATTTACAGAAGGTATTTTAACAAACTTGGCAGAGATTGTTGAGGATAATGTAGATGATATAGATTCCGTACCAGGATCTATAAATATAGATGAAATTGACTTAGAGCCTTATAAGGGTAAAGAGACAAATAAAGATGACTTATCTGATAGTAATTATTACTATGAAGGTAGAGAAGACGATGATGACTTTGAAAAACTAAAAGTTGAACCAGAGCCAGAACCTGAAAAAGAAATAGATTTAGCTTTAAGAAAATATATTTCTACAGTTAATGGTGAAAATAAAGAAAGAAGACCAGTTGTAGATGTTACAGATTTAGTAAATGACACATCAACAACAGCAGAATATAATCATTCAAAAGAACCTGTAACAGTTAAAACAGGTGACATAGTTGTATATTCAATAAGAGTATACAATGAAGGCGAAGAAGATGCATATGTAAATGAAATTACAGATTATATCCCAGAAGGATTAGGATTTTTAGTAAATCACACTATAAATTATAATAATGGTTGGAGAATTGATTCAGAAAATGCTGAGACGGTTAAATTATCAACTATTAAAGATGGAACAAATAATGTAACATCTAGTGATTTTGTGACAGGTGGAGATGTTTCAGAAGAAGATGTTGTTTTAGGTAGAACAACAATTAGAACTGATTTATTAAAATATACAGAAGGTGGAAACACAAATCTTATTCCGGCTTTTGATAAGTCAAGTAATGAACCATCAAGCCTAACTGTTCAAGTTGCATGTATAGTAACTGCTGAAGAGGAACTTGATAACGATACATTAAAAAATATTGCAGCAATAACAGAAGAAGCTGATAAAGATGGAAATGTGATAGAAGCAGATAGGGACTCAGAGCCTGATGAAATAGATGTTGATTCTTATCCTGAAGATTCAAATATCCAAGATGATGATGATTATGAAGATTTAACATTAGTTGTTAAAAGATATGATTTAGCATTAAAGAAATTTATAAATGCAGTAAATGGAACTCAAGTAGATCCTTCAAGAGAACCAATAGTAGATACTACTAAACTTGCAAATGACGAGACTGTTCATGATGCGGATTATACAATGTCAAAAGATCCAGTACAAGTTAAAGTAGGGGATACTATTGTATATACAATAAGAGTATATAATGAAGGTGAAGTAGATGCTATTGCAAAAGAAATAGTTGATAATGTACCTGAAGGACTTGAATTTGTAACTTATGAAGTAGATGAGAACGGAAATTATGTAAGTGGTAGTCAGATTAATTATCAATACAAATGGGAAACATTTACTGAGGAAACAGAAACAGGTTGGACAGAAGGTGTTAGAACAAGATATTTAGAAACACAAGAGCCAATAAAAGCATTTGATAAAGATAATAATGTGATTTCTTATGCTGATGTTCAAATTGAGTTTAGAGTAATTTCTAAGACACCAGTAGTAATTACAAATATTGCAGAGATTACAGAAGATGATGGCGATGATGAAGATTCAGAGCCAGATAATAAAGATGAAGAAGAAGACGACCAAGATGAAGAAAATGTAATTCCTGTAGTATTTGATTTAGCTCTTCAAAAATTTATTACTGGATTAAATGATAAAGAAATTACAGATAGAGAACCATCAGTTATAATAAATGAAAATGGAGAGATAGATTATACTCATACTCAGACACCATTAGATGTAGCAAATGAAAATATAGTTACATATACAATAAGAGTATATAATGAAGGAAGTGTTGAAGGATATGCATCTGTTATAAAAGATGACATTCCTGAAGGATTAGTTTTCTTACCTGAAAATGAAACAAATGTAAGCTATATGTGGAAAATGTATAGAGAATTAAAAGATGGTGAAGATCCAACTTCTATGCAACTTGCAACATTTGGAGGTAAACAATATGTACAAGTAACAGATCCAAATGAAGCAGAATTAATAGCAACAGATTATTATTCAAAAGCTAACTCTGATGCAAGAGGAGAAGGTCCAATAAAAGCTTATGATAAACAAGTAGGAATTACTGATACAAATCCAGATTATAGAGATGTTAAAGTAGCATTTAAAGTAAATCAAGAAGCTATAGATCAAGAAAATAGAGTAATAATAAATACAGCTGAAATTACAGATGACCAAGATGAAAATGGAAATCCAATAGATGATGTTGATTCTGAACCAAATAATGATAAAGATGGTGAAGATGATATAGATAATGAAAGAATAACAGTTAAATATTTTGATTTATCATTACTTAAATATGTTAGCCAAGTAAGAGTAACTGAAGATGGAAAAACAAAAGTTACTGATACAGGATATGATGGAACAGAAAATCCAGATCCAGTAGTAAAAGTTGAAATCCATAGAAAAAAATTAAAAACTACACAAGTAGTATTTGTATTCCAAATTAAAGTTACAAATGAAGGTGAACTTGAAGGATATGCTACAGAGCTTACAGATTATATTCCAGAAGGTTTATTATTCTACGAAGAAGATAATGAGGAATATGGATGGAAACAAAGAGAAGATGGAGCAGTTACAACAGATTACTTAAAAGATACATTATTAAAACCAGGTGAATCTGCTACAGTAGAAATAGCTTTAAGATGGGATAGATCTGAAAAGAATTTAGGTCTTAAAACAAATGTTGCTGAAATTAGCGATGACTATAATGAATATAATACACCAGATATAGATTCAACACCAAACAACAAAAAGGATGGTGAAGATGATATAGATGATGCATCAGTAATCTTATCAATTTCAACAGGTGGAACACAATTATACATTATTTTAACAATAACAATAATATCTGTATTAGGATGCGGAATATTTGCTATTAAAAAATATGTATTAGTATAATAATAGATAAAAAGCAGAAGCATCAATAGCTTCTGCTTTTGTTTATTGATGGATATATCATGAAATGATATACTAAATGTAATAAATATTAGTTATATATTAAAATTTACATGAAAGGAAGAAGATATGAAAGGAAAGAAAAATGTAACAAAATGGTTTTATTGGTTTACTTTTGCAGTAGCTGTAATTGCTGTATATAAAACGTTAGACAATTTTTCTGAAATTGCTAATTTCATAGGAACAGTATTTGCTGTAATAATGCCATTTTTAATAGCAATTATCATTGCATATTTATTCTATACTCCTTCTGCTAAGTTGGAAGCATTATTTAAGAAAAGTAGAATTTTAAAGAAAAAGGCTAGAACTTTAAGTGTATTAATAGTTTATATTATAGCAATTGTAGTAGTAGTGTTTTTAATAAAATCTGTTATTCCAACGGCTACTAATAGTGTTATGGATTTAGTAAGAAGTTTACCAGATTATTATAATAATGTTTTAGAAGCTTATGATAATTTAGATGAGAGTTCAATACTAAAACAAGTAGATGTTCATGGGATAATTGATAAAATGAAACAAATCAATTTTATGGATTATATTAACTTTTCTACTGTCGGTCAATATATAAGTGGCGCTATAGGAGTAGTAAGTGCAGTATTTAGCGTATTTGTTAGTTTAATATTTTCTATATACATATTAATAAGCAGAAGAGATATAAAAACATTTTTTATAAAATTAACAAGAGCAGTATTTCCTGAAAATGTTTGTAAAAATATAATTGAGTATGTAGGAAAAACAAACCAAATATTTCTAAAATTTATATATTGTCAAATATTAGATGGTGTTATAATAGGTATTATAATGTCAATTATATTATCTTTAATGGATATAAAATATGGTGCTTTATTAGGAGGAATGATAGGTTTATTAAATATTATACCTTACTTTGGTGCAATAATTGGAGTTGCAATAGCGTGTATTATAACAATATTTACTGGAGGACTTGAAAAAGCAATATTAATGCTTATAGTAACAATAATAATGCAGCAAGTAGATGCTAATATTATAAATCCTCATATATTAGGAGAAGGTTTAAAAACAAGTCCTATATTAATTATTTTTGCAGTAACAGTTGGTGGGGCATTCTTTGGAGTATTAGGTATGTTTTTAGCAGTTCCAATAGCAGCTATTGCAAAAATTATAATTGAAGATTATATAGAATTTAAAATTGATGATAGAAATAGAAAAAAATCTAAAAACAAATCTTTAGAGGGAAATGAATAAAATATAATTATATAAAAAAGAAACTTTCTAAAACGAGAGTTTCTTTTTTGTTGGTATATTATTTAAAGATTTAAATTTAATTAACATTTAAATTAGTATTTGTGTTTGTGTTTGTAGTAAAATTTGAAGTTGTATTAGTTTGATTATCCTTAATTAATGTAGTATCTATATTAATTGTGTCTAAAATTTTAGTTATGTTAGATTTTAAATCTATAGAACTATTTTTATCACAAGCAAAATCTATTACATAGTAGTAGTCGTTAGTAGTTATCCAATAAACTTCTATAAAAGAAGTATCTGTTTCGAAAGAGTATTTGTAATAAGTATATCCAGAAACTTTTCCTTGAGATATATCAGAGATGTTTTTTGAGTTCTCAAATTCAGAAGCATAATTAGACTTATCAGCATTTACAAAATCGTTTGCAGAATAGACAGGATTTTTTTTAGTTTTTGATACTGCTATAGTATTATTATTAGAAACTGATGTAAGTAATAAGTCGTGCTCAGAAGTGTTATTATTTAAAATATCTAATTCTAAATTATCTTCTATTGTAAGAGAAATGCTTTTATCTTTGCTATAAAAAGTTGTTGTTTTATATGAACCTTTTTTCCAGAAACTTAAAACACATACGGCAGCAATAATTAGAGCAATTACTATTATTGTAAGTAGAATTAATATTATTTTTTGTTTATACCTTGAAAAGAACATTTCTAATTGCAAAAACATATGATATCCTCCTTAAAACTATTTAAATTATATATTAATCTAAAATAAAAAACAAGGAAATAGAATAAAATTAAAGATGAAAAAATTACCTTTGATTTCAAAAAATATGGCTGATAAAATAATAGATAGAGGTGATAAATATGGGAAGCAAATTGAATGCATTTAGGAAACTTATAAAAAATATAGATAAAAAAACCTTACGATTGATTAATATAGGAAATACAATAGCATATCTTGTATGTTTAATAGGACTTTTGGCATTATATATAGAGTATAGGGTACATATATCTATGGAATTTTTTAGTGTTGGAATAACAATCTTTAAATTAGGAATAATTATAGCTTTAGGTTTTATTGTAATAGGTGGTGGGTTTGGAATAATAAAGAAAATGATGGAGAATAAATAACTAAAAATAAAAAGATGCTTTAATTAGCATCTTTTTATTTATTTCATTGAATTTAATTTTTTTGCTAAGTTAGATTTTTTTCTAGAAGCAGTATTTGCTTTTATAACACCTTTTGTACAAGCTTGATCTATTTTTTTAACAGCATTTTTAAATTCTACTGTTGCATTTTCTTTTTCTCCAGCTTCAACAGCTTCTTCAAATTTTCTAACAGCAGTTTTATATGCTGATTTAACCATATTGTTTTGTAAAGTTTTCTTTTCAATAACACTAACTCTCTTGATAGCTGATTTGATATTTGGCATGTATGACACCTCCTCTTAGTCTAAAGTAAATTTTACTTCATATATTCTAACACGAGAAACACAATAATGCAAGTGTTTTTAGCGAAAATGTGAAAAATAAGCTAAAAACTTTTAAAAATTATAAGTAAAAATCCTTGACGCCTTACGGATACACGTGTTATAATATAGTAGCTTAAATTTAATATTTAAAGGAGAGGAATTATTTAAAAGAGGAACTACATGTAAGTTTGTTTTTTGGCAGGGAATGAGCCTAAATGTAAAAACCTTTTGAATAAGAGGGACTCCTTATAAAATATATCAACCTGCTTAAATTTTTCTAATTTGACTGCCAATCAAATTAAGAACAGAAATTAGGGGTGATTTTTTTTGGTTAAAGTAAAAGACATTAAGCATGAAAAATGCGTAAGAAAAACTTTTGCTAAGATAGGTGAT
This sequence comes from uncultured Clostridia bacterium, assembly GCA_944387405.1. Classification (GTDB taxonomy): domain Bacteria; phylum Bacillota; class Clostridia; order TANB77; family CAG-508; genus UMGS1994. The sequence goes on along the minus strand of CALXET010000010.1, from coordinate 25,159 downwards.
GCAATAGACATGCCTAACTTTATTAAGGTTCAAAAAGACTCATACGATTGGTTTATCAAGGAAGGTCTAGGAGAAGTTTTAAATGATATTTCTCCAATTATTGACTACTCTGGAAACCTAGTACTTGAGTTTTTTGATTATTACATGGAGGATAAGACAAAATATACTTTAGAAGAAGCTAAAGAAAGAGACGCTACTTATTCTACAAGACTTCATGTAAAAGTAAGACTTATTAATAGGGAAACAGGAGAAATTAAAGAACAAGAGATTTATTTAGGAGATTTCCCTCTTATGACAGATAGCGGTACTTTTGTTATAAATGGTGCCGAAAGAGTTGTTGTAAGCCAGTTAGTTCGTTCTCCAGGATGTTATTATGATTCAAGCTATGATAAAACAGGTAAAAAGCTATATACAGCAACTGTAATGCCAATAAGAGGAGCTTGGCTTGAATATGAAACAGATAGTAATGATGTTTTCTATGTAAGAATCGATAGAACTAGAAAATTACCAGTAACATCATTAATGAGAGCAATAGGTTTAGAAACAGATGAGCAAATGATTGACTTATTTGGAGAAGAAGATAAACTTGTTGCAACAATAGCTAAAGATACTGTTAAGAATCAAAAAGATGCTTTAATTGAAATTTACAAAAAATTAAGACCAGGTGAATTACCAACAGTAGATGCTGCAAGAAATTTATTTAATGGATTATTCTTTGATGATAGAAGATATGATTTAGCTAGAGTTGGTAGATACAAATACAATAAAAAATTAAGTTTAGCATCTAGAATTAAAAACTTAGTTTCATATGATACTATAGTTAATCCACAAACTGGTGAAGTTCTTGTGGAAAAAGATGAAGTAATTTCAAAAGAAGTTGCAGATGAAATCCAAAATTCAGGAATTAATATAGTAGATGTTAAAGTTGAAGACAAAAAAGTAAGAGTAATAGGTAACGGAACTGTAGATATTAAAGCTTTTGTTGACGAGTCAGTATTAGCTAAACTTGAAAAACCTATTAAAGAATATGTTAATTATGAAGTATTAAAAACAATACTTGATACAACAGACGACAAAGATTTAGCTAAAGTTATTGAAGAAAGAAGAACAGAACTTGTTCCAAAACATATTACAACAGAAGATATAATAGGATCATTAAGTTATTTATTTAACTTAGATCACGGATTAGGAAAAATTGATGATATTGACCACTTAGGAAATAGAAGAATTAGATGTGTAGGTGAATTATTACAAAATCAATTTAGAATTGGTTTAACAAGACTTGAAAGAGTTGTTCGTGAGAGAATGACAATTCAAGACTTAGATATAGTAACACCACAAACATTAATTAATACAAAACCTATCACTTCATCAATAAGAGAATTCTTTGGAAGTTCTCAATTATCACAATTTATGGATCAAACAAACCCACTTTCAGAATTAACTCATAAGAGAAGAATTTCTGCATTAGGACCTGGAGGTCTTTCAAGAGAAAGAGCTGGATTTGAGGTTAGAGACGTTCACTATACTCACTATGGTAGATTATGTCCTATAGAGTCTCCAGAAGGACCAAACATTGGACTTATATCTGCACTTTCTACATTTGCTATTATAAATGAGTATGGATTTGTTGAAACTCCATATAGAAAAGTAGATAAGGAAACAGGAAAATTAACTGATGAAGTTACATACATGACAGCTGATGAAGAAGATGGTTTTGTAATAGCTCAAGCAAATGAACCAAGAGATGAAGAAGGTAGATTCATAAATAAGAGAATTAGAGTTAGATACTTAAATGACGTTACAGCTGTTGAAAAAGAAAGAGTAGATTATGTTGATGTATCACCAAAACAATTAGTTTCTGTTGGTGCAGCCATGATACCTTTCTTAGAGCATGATGATGCAAACCGTGCTTTAATGGGTGCTAACATGCAACGTCAAGCAGTTCCTTTAATGATTACAGAATCACCTATAGTAGGAACAGGTATAGAATATCAAGCTGCTAAAGATTCTGGAATATTAATTTTAGCTGATGAAGATGGAACAATTGATAGAGTAACAGGAGATGAAATTGTTCTTAAAACAGAAAAGGGAACAAAGAAAACTTATAAATTACATAAATTTAAGAGAACTAATGGTTCTACATGTATAAACCAAAGACCAATAGTAAAAGTTGGTGAAACAGTAAAAAGAGGAGACGTTATAGCTGACGGACCTGCTACTGATAAAGGTGAAATGGCATTAGGTAAAAACTTAATTATAGCTTTCACAACATGGGAAGGTTATAACTACGAGGATGCTATTTTATTAAATGAGAGATTAGTAAAAGAAGATGTTTTAACATCTATTCATATTGAAGATTATGATTGCGAATGTCGTGATACAAAACTTGGACCAGAAGAAATTACAAGAGATATACCAAATGTTGGTGAAGATAGTTTAAAAGATCTTGATGAAGAAGGTATCATTAGAGTTGGTGCTGAAGTAAGACCAGGAGATATATTAGTTGGTAAAGTTACACCAAAAGGTGAAACAGAGCTTACAGCAGAAGAGAGATTATTAAGAGCTATATTTGGAGAGAAAGCAAGAGAAGTTAGAGATAATTCACTTCGTGTTCCACATGGTGAATCTGGAACTGTAGTAGATGTAAAAGTATTTACTAGAGAAAATTCAGATGAATTAGGACCAGGTGTAAATAAAATTATAAGAATTTACATAGCTCAAAAGAGAAAAATATCAGTTGGAGATAAAATGGCTGGACGTCATGGTAACAAAGGTGTTATTTCAAGAATACTTCCAACAGAAGATATGCCATTTATGCCAGATGGTACTCCAGTAGATGTTGTACTTAACCCACTTGGTGTTCCTTCTCGTATGAACTTAGGTCAAGTTCTTGAAGTACATCTAGGAGCAGCTGCTAGATTATTAAATTGGAAAGTTGCTACACCAGTATTTGATGGTGCTTCTGAAGAAGATATAGAAGAATGTTTAAAAATGGCTGGACTTGAGACAAATGGTAAAACAATACTATATGATGGTAGAACTGGTGAACCATTTGATAAACCAATTACAGTTGGTGTTATGTATATGCTTAAATTACACCACTTAGTAGATGATAAAATCCATGCTCGTTCTACTGGACCTTATGGAATGGTTACACAACAACCACTTGGAGGTAAAGCTCAATTTGGTGGACAGAGATTTGGTGAGATGGAAGTTTGGGCACTTGAAGCTTATGGTGCAGCTTACACATTACAAGAAATCTTAACTGTAAAATCTGATGATGTTACAGGAAGGGTAAAAACTTATGAAGCAATAGTAAAAGGAGAAAATATTCCTGAACCAGGAATTCCAGAAAGCTTTAAAGTTTTAATAAAAGAACTTCAATCATTAGGACTTGATGTAAAACTATATTCTGATAAAGACGAAGAATTAGAATTAAAAGAAAGCGTTGATGAAGGAATAGAACTTACAGAAGATCAAGGAAGACAAATGATGGAAGAAGAAATGCTTGCAGAACAAAATGAAGGAATGCAAGAAGTTTCAGAAGAAGATGAAATGGATCTTGATGATATCGAATCTGATGATTTATTTAATGAATTATTAGAAGATGATGATTTAGCTTCTGATAATATATTAGAAGATCTAGATATAGATCCAGATATGAACCCAGATTTAAATAGAGATGACAATATGTAGTTTCAGGTAGCTTTATAGCTACCTTAGAAACAAACAAATACAACTTAATATTATCTAAAAATTTAAATAGATTACATTAGAATATGTGCAGCAGTGTATAATTTATTTAAATAATTGGATGCCAAAATTTAAATTTAGGAGGCTACCAATAATAATGGAAGAATTGGAAGTATTTAATAAGCTAAAAATAGGTTTAGCTTCAGATGAAAAAATTAGAGAATGGTCAAAAGGTGAAGTAAAAAAACCTGAGACTATAAACTATAGAACATTAAAACCAGAAAAAGATGGACTATTTTGTGAGAAAATATTTGGTCCAACAAAAGACTGGGAATGTCACTGTGGAAAATATAAGAGAGTAAGATATAAAGGTATAGTTTGTGACAGATGTGGTGTTGAAGTAACTAAAGCTAAAGTAAGAAGAGAAAGAATGGGTCACATTGAACTTGCTGCCCCAATAGCTCATATTTGGTATTTCAAAGGAATTCCAAGTAGAATAGCTTTACTTTTAGACATATCACCAAGAAGTCTAGAAAAAGTAATATACTTTGCATCTTACATTGTAATTGATAAAGGTACATCAGGATTATTAAAAAATCAAGTATTAACAGAAAAAGAATTCCATGAGGCTGAAGAGAAATATGGAAGAGGTTCTTTTAAAGCTGAAATGGGAGCTGAAGCTTTAAGAAAATTACTAGCAGAAATAGATCTTGAAAAATTATCTAAGAAATTAAAGAAAGAACTTGAAAAAGCTAGTGAGCAAAAGAAAGCAAAATTAATTAAGAGATTAGATACTGTTGAATCATTTAGATTATCTGGAAACAAACCAGAATGGATGATTATGAGCGTTATCCCAGTTATTCCACCAGATTTAAGACCAATGGTACAATTAGATGGTGGTAGATTCGCAACATCAGATTTAAATGATTTATACAGAAGAGTTATAAACAGAAATAACAGATTAAAAAGATTATTAGAATTAGGAGCTCCAGAGATAATTGTAAGAAATGAAAAGAGAATGTTACAAGAATCTGTAGATGCCCTAATAGATAATGGTAGACGTGGAAGACCAGTAACTGGTGCTGGAAATAGACCATTAAAATCTCTATCAGATTTATTAAAAGGAAAACAAGGTAGATTCCGTCAAAACTTATTAGGTAAGAGAGTTGACTACTCTGGACGTTCAGTTATCGTTGTTGGTCCAGAACTTAAAATTTACCAATGTGGACTTCCAAAAGAGATGGCTGTTGAATTATTCAAACCATTTGTTATGAAAGAATTAGTTGGAAGAGGATTAGCTCATAATATTAAAAATGCTAAAAGAATGGTTGAAAGATTAAGACCAGAAGTATGGGATATATTAGAAGATGTTATAAAAGATCATCCAGTAATGTTAAACCGTGCTCCTACATTACACAGATTAGGTATTCAAGCATTCCAACCAATACTTGTAGAAGGTAGAGCAATCAAACTTCACCCATTAGTTTGTACAGCATTTAATGCTGACTTCGATGGTGACCAGATGGCTGTTCACGTACCACTTTCACCAGAAGCTCAAGCAGAAGCTAGATATTTAATGCTTTCTGTAAATAACCTTTTAAAACCACAAGATGGTAAACCAGTTACAGTACCAACACAAGATATGATCTTAGGTGCTTATTACTTAACAATGCAAATAGATGGTGAAAAAGGTGAAGGAATGTACTTCTCTAGCAAGGATGAAGCTTTAATGGCTTATCAAAATGGAGATGTAGGATTACATGCTAAAGTTAGAGTAAGAATGACTAAAGAATTAGAAAATGGTGAAATTAAACAAAAAACTATTAATGCAACTGTTGGTAGATTAATATACAATGAGGGAATTCCACAAGATTTAGGTTTTGTTGATAGAACAGATCCTGAAAAAGAATTTGATTTAGAAATTGATTTCCCTGTAATTAAAAAGAATTTAGGACAAATAGTTGCAAAATGTATAAATGCACATGGGTTATCTGAAACTGCAGAAGTTCTAGATTATATAAAAGCAACTGGTTATAAATATTCTACAAAAGGTGCTATTACAGTATCTGTTGCAGATGTTGCAGTACCAGAAGCTAAAAAAGATATATTAGCAAAAGCTGATGAAGATGTTGAAAACATATTAAAACAATTTAAACGTGGTTTAATAACTGAATCTGAAAGATATGATGCAGTAATTAAAGTTTGGGAAAAAGCTACTTCAGATGTTACTGAAGCTATGAAAGCAAATTTTGATGAATTAAACCCAATATACATGATGGCACAATCTGGAGCCAGAGGTAATATGAATCAGTTAAGACAAATAGCAGGTATGCGTGGACTTATGGCTAATACATCAGGTAAAGCCGTTGAAATTCCAGTTAAATCTTGTTTCCGTGAAGGTCTAGATGCCTTAGAGTACTTTATTTCTTCACATGGTGCTAGAAAAGGTTTAACAGATACTGCTTTAAGAACAGCTGACTCTGGATACTTAACAAGAAGATTAGTTGATGTTTCACAAGATGTTATTATTAGAATTGATGATTGTGGTACTCACGATGGAATTGATGTAGAAGATATTAAAGATGGAAATCAAGTATTAGAGAAACTAGAAGAGAGATTAGTTGGTAGATTTGTAGTAGAAGATTTATATTCTCCAGATGGAAAAGAACTTCTAGTAGATAGTAATACAATGATTACAGATAAGATAGCTCAAAATATAGTAAATCATGGAATTACTAAAGTTAGAGTACGTTCTATTTTAGGATGTAGAGCTAAACATGGTGTATGTAGTAAATGTTATGGTATGGGACTTGCTACAAGAGAAAAAGTAAATATAGGAGAGACAGTAGGTATTATAGCTGCACAATCAATTGGTGAGCCTGGTACACAGCTTACTATGAGAACATTCCATACTGGTGGTGTAGCAGGTGGAGATATTACACAAGGTCTTCCTAGAGTTGAAGAGCTATTTGAAGCTAGAAATCCTAAAGGATTAGCTGTAATATCAGAAATTGATGGTAAAGTAAGCATTAATAATGATAAGAAGAGAAAAGAAGTTACAGTTACAGGAAAAGATGATTCTAAGACTTATGTAATTAGCTTTGGTTCAAAACTTCGTGTAAAAGATGGAGATGAAATTAAAGCTGCTGATCAAATTACAGAAGGAAGTATTAATCCAAATGATTTATTAGCAATTAAAGGTCCAGAAGGAGTATACAATTATATTATTTCTGAAGTTCAAAAAGTTTATAGAAACCAAGGTGTTGATATAAATGATAAACATATAGAAGTTATTGCAAGACAAATGCTTAAGAAAGTAAGAGTAGAAGATGCTGGTGATACAGGCTTATTTACAGCTTCATTAGTAGATATGTATGAATTCGAAGAAGTTAATGAAAAAGCAATAGCAGAAGGAAAGAGACCAGCTACTGGTAAGAGAGTATTACTTGGTATTACTAAAGCATCTCTTGCAACAGATAGTTTCTTATCTGCAGCATCATTCCAAGAGACAACAAAGATTTTGACAGAAGCTGCAATCAAAGGAAAAGTAGATTCATTGATGGGATTAAAAGAAAATGTTATCATTGGTAAATTAATTCCTGCAGGTACTGGAATGAGAAGATTAAAAGATGTAGAGATAAATACTGAAGTAAAATCAGAAGATGAAAAAGAAGAAGAAGAACTAGCAGAAATGATTAAAAACGAGTAATTCTTAGATATCTAAAAATTAGTAAAGAGTTTAATTTTGTAAATGATGTAATTTACATATTAAACTCTTTTTTTATTTCCTTTTCTATTTTGTATTTAAAATTATTATTTTTTATTTTATTAAATTATCAAAAATGTAAATAAAAAGAAATATTTCAAAGAAAATCTCTATAAAAACTCTATCCGTAAATAAATATAATAAAAATTACTCTCTAATATCTTATTTATCGCAATAAATATGCAAAATACTATTGAAAAAATTATAAAAAATGTATATATTTTAATATATAAAAATATATTTAAATGGAGAAGTGTGGGAAAATATGAAGAAAATATCTAGAAAAATAATAATATTTAGTTTGATAGCTTTTCTGATATTTATTTTATTTGGAAAAGTATATGCAGCAGATTCATTAGAAATAAATGATGAGTTGTATTCAGAAAATTACAAAGAATGGCTTAAGTTACCAGAAGAAGAAAGAAAAAATACAATGATGCCACAAATGTTTAATATTCCTTATAAAAAAGAGAATACATCATCAGAAAATAATTACTGGACTAATCAATATAATGATTTAGTAAAAGCATTAAGTGAAGATTTAGACTACTATAATTTAAGTGATGATATTGATATTACAGTAAAAGATCAAGGATATACTGGTGAATGTTGGGCTTTTTCTATTACAAGTATATTAGAAACAACAGTTTCTAAATTAACAGGACAAGCATCAGAAATATTTTCTCCAAGACATATAGATTATTCAACACTTTCAAAATTTAGTGATACAGAAATAGATAATAATGTTATAAGAGATGTAGGAAGCGGCGGAAACTTCTTTATAGGATCAGGATATTTAGCAAGAGGATCTGGACCAGTCTTAGAAAAAGATATGCCAGTTGTAGTAGATAAAAAAGAAGAGTTAATAAATAGCTCTGAAATTCAAGGAAAAGAAGTACAATTAAGAGTAAAAGATATTGAGTGGTTCCCATCTATAAATAAAAAATATTCTAGTGATGGTATAACTTACAATGATGGTATAAATCAATTAACAGAAACAGAAGTTGAAGAAATAAGAGATGAAGTTAAAGAACATATCCTTACAAAAGGAGCTGTTTTTGGTGGGGTACCAGGAGCGTTAAGTGGTAATTATAATCCTGAGACTTTTGCATATTATTCAACAGATGATCCATTAGGACATGCAGTTACTATAGTCGGATGGGACGATAATTTTCCAAAAGAGAATTTTCTAGAATCAAATAGACCACTTCATGATGGTGCATGGATAGTACTTAATTCATATGGAACAGAAAATAATGCTGTATATAAAGATTTAACAGCATCTTATGGTGAAGGTTATGACGGATATTTTTATGTATCATATGATGATGCTATTATAGAAACTTCTATGGGTGGAGTAAATGAGGTTTCAGATGTCGACTATGACAATATACATCAATATGATGATGTAGGAGTTACTAGTGCAGTAGAAGGAACTAGCGGTGTGACAATAGGAGCAACTTTTGATAAACCAGAAAAGAAAGAATATTTAAACGAAATAGGATTATTTATATTTGAAGAACAATATGTTTCAGTACTTTATTCTTCAGGAAATACTAATAAAGTAATAACTGAAAGACAAAAGGTACATGCTGGATTTAATACTATAGAATTAACATCTCCTATAGAATTAACAGATAGCTATGATATTTTAGTCGTTTTTGAAAGTTTGAACGGAACTGACAATGTAATTGTACCGATTGAATATAATGATTATGAGAATGGAAATAATATGGGGGCTATACAATTTAATCCAGATATTTCAGGGAAAACATATGTATTACTAGGAAATGTTAAAAGCCCATATGAAGATAGGGATTTTTGTATTAAAGCTTTTACAACCGAAGAATATAGACAAACAATTGAACCAGAGAGTATTACGTTAAATAAAACTGGTAAAATAACAATGAATGTAAATTCAACAGAAAAATTAATAGCAACTATATTACCAGAAAACGCAAATAGTAAGACAGGTATTACATGGAAATCATCTAATACTAGCGTTGCAGAAGTAAGCAATACAGGAGAAATTATTGCAAAATCAGCAGGAGAGACAGTAATTACTGCAACAACAGAAAATGGTAAAATAGCAGAACTAGAAGTCAAAGTAATAAATGAAGATGAAATAGCATTAGATATAAATACAGAAGATAATGTAAAATATATAGTAGGAAATGAAAAATTATTTTCAGTTCAATTAATTAATATACCAGATTCAGAAAAAGAAAATGTTAATATAAGTTTATCTGATACAAGCATTGCTGAAATTACTCAAATTGATAAAAATAGTTCAGATGATGGAAAAGTATATTTTAAAGTAAGATTTAAAAATCCAGGTAAAGTAGATATTCTTGCTAATATAGAATACAATGGAAGTGGTTTTGAATATAAATTTTCTTTTGAAGTAAAATCTGAAGAAACTGTTAAAACAGTAGAAAGTATTAGAGTAAAGACTCTTCCTACTAAGACTAAATATAATAAAGGAGAAGATTTAGATTTAGAAGGAGGAATAATAGAAATAACTTATTCAGATGGAACAACAGAAGAAGTACCAATGACAGATTCAAATGTTATTATTACAGGATATGATAAGACAAGAACTGGGGTACAAACAATTACAGTAAATTACTCAAATAAACTTACAACTTATGTAGTTCAAGTAGTAGATGAATCTGGAACTGAAGATGATAAAACTGTATCAAGTATAAGGATAAAATCTAGACCTACAAAGACAGAATATATTGTAGGAGAAGATTTAGACCTAGAAGGTGGAGTAATAGAAGTAAGTTATTTAGATGGAACAAAAGAAGAAATACCAATGACAGATTCAAGTGTTACTATTACAGGGTATGATAAACAAAGAACAGGAACACAAACATTAACAGTAAATTATAAAAATAAATTAGCAACATTTTCAGTAACAGTAAAAGAAGAAACAGATGACGATGGTAATGATGAAGTAACAATAACAAAAATCTCAGTAAAGACAAGACCAACAAAGACAAGTTATAAAGTAGGAGAAGAGTTAAATCTAGAAGGAGGAATTCTAGAGGTAACATATAGTGATGGAAGTGTAGAAGAAGTACCACTAACAGATTCAAAAGTAAAAATATCAGGATATGATAATAATAAAATAGGAATGCAATTAGTAACAGTAAGTTATGAAAATAAATTAGCAACATTTTCAGTACAAGTATCAGAGAATAAAGAGCCAGAAGAAGAAAATGACGAACCAAGTAATGTAAAGAGTATAACAATAAAGAAATTACCAAATAAAACAACATATAAGACAGGAGAAGAGTTAGACTTAGAAGGAGGAATAATAGAAGTAACTTATCTAGATGGAACAAAAGAAGAAATACCAATGACAGATTCAGGAGTTACTATTGAAGGATATGATACATTTAAAGTAGGTGTTCAGCAATTAACATTAAGATATGGTGGTCAAGAAACAACATTGACTGTAAAATTAGAACAAGGTGAAGAGATAGAAGGTTCTGCTGTAGGTAGTGGAGATGATAAAGGAGAAGACGCAAAAGAAGAAAGAAAAGCTGTAGATACAGGAGATAATATTGAAACATATATTATTTATCTAGTAGGATCATTCTTGGTAATAGTAGTAGTTAGTAGAATGATTAAAAGAGTATAATATAATAATTTAATGCTATGAATTAAAGCGATTAATATAGGGATTTAATAAATTCACGTATTATTCGCTTTTTTTTTGTAAAGAAAAAGATATAAAAAAATAATATTTTGGAAAATATATGGTTAAAAATAGTTTCCGTAGATAGGTCTAAAACATTATTTGTAATATTATGTTTTAGAAAAATAATACATATTTAAAAAATATATTATTATAACTAAAATATTAATATATATATTTATAAGTATAAAAGGGGAATTTATGAAAAAAGAGAAAGTTGTTTCAAGAATAATTTTATTGATATCTTGTATAATACTTCTATTTTCGAATATAGCTTTTGCTAAAGAATATAGTGAACCAGAGATAAAATATTCTAAAGCTTACGAAGAATGGTTAAAACTACCAAAGAGCACAAGAGAAAAAATATCAATGCCACCTATGTTTGATGTTCCATATTATGAAAGAGACTCAGAATCTAATGATTACTTTGAGAATCAATATAGTAGTATTATGAGGGCTATAGCAGAAGATACAGAAGAGTATAGATTAGATGAAAATGGAGTAAATTTAAAAGTAAAAGATCAAGGTTATACAAATGAATGTTGGGCTTTTTCTCTTACTAGTGTGCTTGAAACAACATGTTATAGAGTTTGTGAAGAATTAGTAGGATTAGAATTTTCTCCTAGACATATTGACTATTCAACTGTTTCAAAATTTTTAGATAAAACTATACAAATTGATACATGGGGAAGAGAAGTTGGAGAAGGAGGAAATTTTGAAATTGGACTTGCATATATTGTAAGTGGTAAAGGACCAGTTCTTGAAGAAGATATGCCTCTTGTAGTAGATAAAGTAGAAGAATTAATTGATAGTTCTGAAATTGAAGGAAAAGAAGTACAGGCAAAAGTAAAAGAAGCAGTATATTTTCCAACAATATATAAATACAAAGACGGAAATCAAATAGAATATAGAGATAGTTATAATTCTGCTGGAAATGTTTTGACAGAAGAAGAGGCAATGGAAAATAGAATTGCAATTAAAGAGCATATAATGACTTATGGTGCTGTATATACACAAATATCCGGAGATTTATATCCCTATTTGAACATGAGTACAGGAGCATTTAATTCAAATAGTAATATGCCTGGACATGCAGTAACGATTATTGGTTGGGATGATAATTATTCAAAAGATAATTTTAATGATGGATATAAACCAAGTAAAGATGGAGCTTGGATAGTTCTTAATTCATATGGCACAAAAGATGATTGTGTAGTTGACGGGATGGAAGATTATGTAGGAGATGGATTTTACTATGTTTCATATGAAGATTCATTAGTTGAAGCTGGTGTGCGTGGAATAAGAGAGATTACTCAAATAGATCATGATTATTTGTACCAATATGATTTAACTAAATCAACAGCAACAATATCTTTGGAAAATGGTAAAAAAATAAAAATTGATTTTGATAAAAAATCACAAAATGATAAAGAGTCAAATGAAGTTGAAAAAATTACTGAAATAGGATTATTTGCTGAAGAAGAAATGTATGTAGCAATTAAATATGGAAATAATTTAGGCACTATGATTGAAGAAAATGATTTAATAGAAATAGCACCAAAAACTAAAATATATCCTGGATATAATACAATTAAATTAGATGAACCAAAGGAAATTGAAGAAGATACATATAGTATAATTGTGGAAGTATATTCAGTAGATGGAAGTGAGGTAGCAATTCCTGTCGAAGTTCCATATGGATCAAAAAATCCGTCTATTTCTCAAAGATGTTCATATCAATTATATACAACTGGAAAAACATATGGATTTAGAAAAAGTACAGATAGCGATTTTTGTATAAAGGTATTTACAAGAAATGAGCCTAAAGAATTAATAGAACCAGAATCAGTATCATTAAATGAAAGTGAAATAACATTAGATGAAGGAGAAACATTTTCATTAAAAGCAACAATCTTACCAGACAATACTAATATAAAAAACAAACTAACATGGGAGTCTTCAGATGAGGATATATTAATAGTATCTCAAGATGGAGAAATAGAGGCTAAAAAAGAAGGCAGGGCAGATGTTATTGTAACAACTGAAAACAATAAAAAAGCAACTTGTACAGTTATAGTAAATAAAAAGATAGTTGAAGCTGAGTCAATTTCATTAAATCAAAATGAAATATCTATAGAAGAAGGAAAAACATATAAATTAGAAGCACAAGTTTTACCTGATAATACGACAGATAAAAGTATAACTTGGAATAGCCAAAATATAGAAATTGCAGAAGTTGACAATGCTGGAAATGTTACAGGTATAAAAGAAGGAACTACAAAAATTATAGCTAGAACAAATAATGGAATAGAAGCTACTTGTAATATAAATGTTATTCCTAGAAAAATACAAGTAGATTCAATTTCATTAAATAAATCAGAAGAAACAATAATAAAAGGAAATAGCATTACTTTAACTGCTGAAATATTGCCATATGATGCTACTGATAAAACTATAACATGGAAAAGTAGCAATGAAAATGTTGCTAAAGTTATAGATGGAACAGTTTATGCAATTAATGAAGGAGAAGCAGTAATTACAGTAGAGTCAAGTAACAATAAAACTGCAACATGTAATATAACAGTAATTTTAGATCCATTAAAACCAAGAGAAATTATAGTTGATGAAGAAAATGTAGAAATTACTGAAGGATTAAATTATCAGATACAATCAAGTATTATTCCAGATACTGCACCTCAAGAGATTAGTTGGATTAGTAATAATAGTGCAATAGCAAGTGTAGACTCTTCAGGACTTATAAAAGGTTTGATTCCTGGTGAGACAGAAATTATTGGTACATCTACTGCAAATCAAGAAATAACAAAAGTTATAAAAGTACGTGTATTAGAAAAAGAAATAAAAGATATAGTAATTTCAAAATTGCCAGATAAATTAACATATATTCAAAATTATGAGAATTTAGATTTAACAGGCGGAAAAATTAAGATAATATACAATAATAATACTTATGATGAAATTAATATGGATTCTAATTTAGTAGTTGCAGATGGATTTAGTAATTTAGAACTTGGAACTCTAAGAATATATGTGTATTATGAACATGATAAGTCTAAAGTATTATCATTTGATGTCCAAATAATACCTGTTGAAATAGAAAATATTGAAGTTGGAACATATCCTACTAAAACTACATATATAGCAGAAGGAGAAAATATTGACTTAACTGGTGGTACGTTAATTATTTATTATAATAATAAGACAAAAAAAGAAGTAAAAATGACTGATTTGAATATTTTTTCTTATGACATAAGAGATGAAAACGGAAAAAGAATGTTATATGTTACACTTTTATATAATGATATAGAAGTTCCAATCAGTTATGAGATAAAATTAAGAGAAATTTCAAGTATTACTCTTCAAACATTACCAACAAAAACGATATATTATATAGGAGAAGAAGTAAATTTAGATGGCGGAGAAATATTAATAACATATACAGATGGATATACAGAAATAGTAAAAATGAGTGATGAAAATTGTACTATTGCATCTTTTGATAGTAGTACTTCAGGAAATAAACGTATAGCAGTAATATATAATGGAAAATTATTGATGTTTGATGTTGTAGTCACAGATAACACGTCAGAAGTAGTAGAAAAAATAGAGATAGAGAATTTACCGCAAAAATTAGAATATTTAAAAAATACAGATGAATTAGATTTAACAGGTGGTAGTATTTTAATTACATACTTAAATGGACAAAAAAAGTCAAAAAGTATGCAAGATAGTGAAGTTATAGTTGAAGGATTTAATAATAATGTACTAGGAGATAGAGTTTTAACAGTAAAATATGATGGAAAAACTACTACTTTTACAGTCAAAATTGTAGATGAATATGAAATAGCTAAAATAATTCTTACAGAACCAATAAAAAAAGAATATATAGTTAAAGAAGAAACAACTTT
Organism: uncultured Clostridia bacterium; assembly: GCA_944387405.1. Lineage (GTDB taxonomy): Bacteria > Bacillota > Clostridia > TANB77 > CAG-508 > UMGS1994. The sequence continues at coordinate 10,065 of CALXET010000010.1, read as the reverse complement.
AAATTTAGATGGAGGCTATATTACTATTAAATATAAAAATGGAAGTCCAGATAAAATAGTTAATTTAACTGATGAAAATATTATTATTACTGGTTTTGATGGTAATGTGATTGGAGAGCAAGTTATAACTATAAATTATAAAGGTAATAGACTTACATTTAAAGTAAATGTAGTAAGAGTTATTGAAAGAATAAGTATTAATAAATTACCTGATAAGATTGAATATAACCAAACAGATACTTTACTTGATTTAACAGGTGGAAGCATTTTAGTAGAATATAATGATGGTTATAAAGAAATTATTGATATGACAGATGCTAGAATAAATGTTAGTGGATTTGTTGCCGGAACTCCTGGTATTCAGAATATTGTCATAAGATATAATAATAATGAAATTACTTTTCCAGTATTAGTATCTAAAGAAATAAAAAGTATTGCTGTTAAAACAAAACCAACTAAAGAAAAATATGTTCAAGGAATTGATAATTTAGACTTAACAGGTGGAGTGTTATTAGTAACTTATAGTGATGATTCAACAAGTGAAATAAATTTACCATCAGATAAAGTTACTGTTTCAGGTTTTGATAATACAAAATTAGGACTTCAAATAATTACACTAGAGTACAAGGGAAAGTTAGCATCTTTTAGTATTGAAATAATAAAGGAAGAAATTCCTAAAACTGTGCAAGAGATTATAATAAAAACTCTTCCAAGTAAATTAAAATATGTAGTTTGGAAAGATGAATTAGATTTAACGGGAGGAGTTTTAAAAGTAATATATAGCGATGGAACAGAATCTGAAGTTGAAATGACAGATTCTAGAGTTGTAGTTTTGGGATTCAGTAATGAAAGACTAGGGAAAAGAACGTTAACAATTTCTTTTGAAGGAAAAACAGTAAATTTTGATATTGAAATTATTGAAGAAGTTATAGAGAAAAAAGAAATAGAAAAAATTGAGTTTATATCTCTTCCTACTAAATTAGAATATGAAATTGGAGAAAATCTTGATTTAACAGATGGAAAGATTAAAGTAACTTATATAGATGGTACAACATCAGTTATAGACTTATCAGATGAGAAAATAATTATTTCTGGGTATGATAACTCAAAAGAAGGTATACAGACAATTTATGTAACATATGAGAAAAAGAGACTACAATTTAATGTAACTGTTGTTGATGAAAAAGTTGATGAAAAAATAATTCAAAGTATCAAAATTAAAAAATTACCAAATAAAGTTTCATATAATTTAAATGAAGACTTGAATTTAGAGGGCGGAATGATAGAAGTAAGTTATTTAGATGGAACAAAAGAAGAAATACCAATGACAGATTCAAGTGTTACTATTACAGGGTATGATAAACAAAGAACAGGAACACAAACATTAACAGTAAATTATAAAAATAAATTAGCAACATTTTCAGTAACAGTAAAAGAAGAAACAGATGACGATGGTAATGATGAAGTAACAATAACAAAAATCTCAGTAAAGACAAGACCAACAAAGACAAGTTATAAAGTAGGAGAAGAGTTAAATCTAGAAGGAGGAATTCTAGAGGTAACATATAGTGATGGAAGTGTAGAAGAAGTACCACTAACAGATTCAAAAGTAAAAATATCAGGATATGATAATAATAAAATAGGAATGCAATTAGTAACAGTAAGTTATGAAAATAAATTAGCAACATTTTCAGTACAAGTATCAGAGAATAAAGAGCCAGAAGAAGAAAATGACGAACCAAGTAATGTAAAGAGTATAACAATAAAGAAATTACCAAATAAAACAACATATAAGACAGGAGAAGAGTTAGACTTAGAAGGAGGAATAATAGAAGTAACTTATCTAGATGGAACAAAAGAAGAAATACCAATGACAGATTCAAAAGTTACAGTAAATGGATATAATACATTTGAAGAAGGCGTGCAGCAGTTAACACTAAGATATGAGGGAAAAGAGACTACATTAACAGTAAAAGTTGAAAAAGGAGAAAATTCTTCTTCTTTAAATGATGAAAAAGAAGAATCAGATGATTCTAATAATAGCAATGATGAAAAAGAAACAAATAATAGAGAAGATGCAGATGATAATTATAATAAAGAAGAAAGAAAAGCAGTAGATACAGGTGACAATATAGAGACATATATTATTAGCTTAATAATATCTTTTACTGTAATAGTAATTATAAGTAGAATTATTAAGAAGATATAATATAAAACAAAATGGGAGTATTAGGATACTCTCATTTTGATATTTTGTTATGATATTATAATTAAAATTTTTTAGAGGGAGTATAAAATAATAAAATTAAGCCAAACTCCTAATTTGACAAAAACGCAAAAATGCAGTAAAATTAACATGTTAGGGGAATAGATTATGAATAATGATAATAAATTAATAAATAAATTAGTTTCAAGAGCAAAATTATATTTATTTCTAATAGCATTATTGCTTATTAAAATTTGTATGACTGATAATGATTTGATTTTACCAGCAATTATATTTTATATAGCTGTTGTACTTTATACTCTTTGGGTAAATTCAAAGAAAAAGTCTGAAATAGAGTCTCATATAGAAGAAGTTGCTATAGGGATGAATTTTGCTGTAAGAAATTACTTAAATAAATCACCAATACCTTTAATAGTTATTGAAACTGATGGAAATGTTATTTTTAAAAGCCCAAGATTCATTAAAGAGTTTTCTAATTTAAATGATGATATTGATATTAATACATATTTAGAAAGCATAATAAAAGAAATAAAGCTAGAAATAGAAAACAAAGACAAAAAAGAAATAATTAAGCAAATCACAATTGAGAACAAAGTATATAAAATTTTTTGTGAATATTCAGCAAGTAGGAAAAGAGATAAAAGAAGAAGAAAAGAATATGTATTATCTTTATATTTCATAGATGATACAAAATATAATGAGCTTTTTGATAAATATACAAATGAGAAAGTTTGTATAGGTGTTGCAATGATAGATAATTACGAAGAGATAATACAAAGATTATTACCAGAGGAAAAATTACAAGTAATTGCAACAGTAGAAAAAGCAATTTATGATTGGGCCTCATCTACAGGTGGAGTTATAGTAAAATCTGATAGAGACTTATTTATATATATTTTTGAACAGAAATATTTATCAGAAATAGAGAAAAATAAAGTTCGTATATTAGATTTAGTAAAAGAAATTGATTCTAGAACGCCTATTACATTAAGTATTGCAATATCAAATGAAGGTGATAATTATTACGAGAGATATAAGTCTGCTATGGCTGGACTTGATATAGTATTAGGCCGTGGCGGAGATCAGGCAATAATTAGAAAAGATGGTAAATATAAATTTTATGGTGGTACAACACTTGAAGTCGAAAAACGAACAAAAGTTAAAGCTAGAATTGTAGCTCATACATTAGAAGAATTAATAAAAGACTCTGATAATGTAGTTATTATGGGACATAAAAATGGAGATATAGACTCATTAGGATCTAGTCTGGGATTATATAGACTTGCTAAAACTATAGGAAAAGATGCATATGTAGTAAGTGATGTTTTTGGCGCATCTCTTGGAAAATTCGTTGATACTTTAAAAAGTGCTGATGAATATAAAGATGTTATAATAGATGAAAAAGAATCTTTATTAAAGGTAAAAGAAAATACTTTATTAATAGTAGTAGATACACATAAAAAGTCACTTGTACAAGTTCCTGAATTATTAAATAAGACAACAAAAATAGTTGTAATAGATCATCATAGAAAGAGTACAGATTTCATTGAAAACGTTTCTTTAAGTTTACATGAAGTGTATGCATCATCTGCTGCAGAGCTTGTAACAGAGATAATTCAATATACAGATGTAGATGTTAAACTAACAGATATAGAAATCGAAGCTTTATATGGTGGAATTATGGTTGACACAAAGAACTTCACATTTAAAACTGGTGTTAGAACTTTTGAAGTTGCAGCATATTTGAGAAAATTTGGTGTAGATATCATTAAAGTTAAAAAATGGTTCCAGAGTGATTTAGAAAGTTATAATTTAATTGCAGATATAGTGAAAAATGCAGAGGTAATAGAAGGATCTATTGGTATTTCTATTTATGATAAAGTAGATAAAGATGCAAGTGTAATTTGTGCTAAAGCTGCAGACGAGCTTTTAACTATTAGTGATATAACTGCTTCTTTCGTAATAGGAAATACGGGAGATAAGATTTGTATAAGTGGCAGAAGTATAGGAAATATAAATGTACAAATTATTCTAGAAAAACTTGGCGGAGGAGGACATATTACTCTTGCTGGAGCTCAACTGGAAGGTGTAACAATTGAGGAGGCGAAAGATGAGCTTATTAATAGAATAAATGAATACTTCTCAGAAACTGTGGAATAAAATTAAAAGGAGGAAATATATGAAGGTTATATTAAAAGCAGATATTAAAGGTGTTGGCAAGAAAGATGAAATTATTAATGCTAGTGATGGATATGCAAGAAATTATTTATTTCCTAAAAATTTAGCAGTGGAGGCAAATAATGAAAATTTAGCTAAATTAAAATCTAAGAATGATTCAAAAGCTTTCAAAAAGGAAACAGAAAGAAAATTAGCAGAAGATATAGCAAAAAAAATTAATTCTATAACTTTAACTATGGTTGTTAAAGCTGGAGAAAATGGAAAGATATTTGGAGGTGTTACAGCTAAAGAAATAGCAGAAGCTCTAAAGAATGAATATGTTATTGAAGTAGATAAAAAGAAAATAATGTTAAATGAGACTATAAAAACTCTAGGAAGTTTTGTAATAGATATAAAATTATTTGAAGGAATAGTTGCAAAATTAAAATTAAATGTTGTAGCTTAAAATATATAATAAAATTAAGAAAATATAATTAAAACATAAGATAAATGAAAAATAAAAAGGTAGACAATTAAGTCTACCTTTTGATAATATATAGGAAATGTAAGAATAAAGGAAAGTGAAAATATATGGAACTTGGTAAAATCCCACCACATGATATAGAGGCAGAACAAGCTATTTTAGGAAGTATGCTTACAGATAAAGATGCTGTCATGTCTGCTATGGAAGTGTTAAGAGATGAAGATTTTTATAGAGACGATAATAAAGCAATATTTGAAGCAATGATGAGCCTATATAGTAGATCAGAGCCTATAGATATTATTACCGTAAAATCAGAACTTGTTTCAAATGGAAAGTTTGAACAAGTAGGCGGTCTTGAATATTTAGTAATGCTTCCAGAAAAAGTACCAACAACAACAAATGTTGAGAAATATATAAAGATTGTAGAAGAAAAATCATTGCTTAGAAATCTTATAAAAACAGCTAATGATATTATTGCCGTTGGTTATGACCAAACAGAAGATGTAGAAGATATAATGAATGTTGCAGAAAAAAAGATATTTGATGTAATGCAAAGAAAAAGCCAAAAAGGATATAATTCTATAAAGGATGTTTTAGTTGGTACTTTTGCTGAACTAGAAAAACTATATAATCAAAAAGGTGCTTTGTCTGGAATCCCAACAGGATTTACAGATTTAGATTATAAAACATCTGGACTTCATAATTCAGATTTAATTATTGTTGCTGCAAGACCTGCTATGGGTAAATCAGCTTTTGCTATAAACATAGCTACAAATGTAGCAGTTCAAAGTAATGTACCTGTCATAATATTTAACTTAGAGATGTCAAAAGAGCAAGTAGCAAATAGAATTATTTGTAGTGAAGCAATGGTAGACAGTAATAAAATAAGAACTGGTAAAATAGAAGATGAAGATTGGATTAAACTTGCTAATGCATCTGGAAGACTAGCAGAAGCACCAATTTATATAGATGACACACCAGGTATTTCTATAATGGAAATTAGAGCAAAATGTAGAAAAATGAAATTAGAAAAAAATATAGGTTTGGTAGTGATAGATTATCTTCAACTTGTGCAAGCTAGTGGAAAAAAGAACAATAGCCGTGAGCAAGAAATCTCTGAAATTAGTAGGTCTTTAAAAATTTTAGCAAAAGAATTAGATGTTCCGGTAATAGCTTTATCACAACTTTCAAGAGCTGCAGAGCAAAGAAAAGATGATCATAGACCAATGCTTTCAGATTTAAGAGAATCTGGAGCAATAGAGCAAGATGCTGATATCGTAGTGTTTTTATATAGGGATGATTATTATAATGAAAATAGTGAGAAGAAAAATGTTGCAGAGATTATACTTGCTAAACATAGAGGTGGTTCAACAGGTACTGTTGAACTAGCATGGCTTGGAAATTATACAAAGTTTGCAAACTTAGAAAAATATAGAGAATAGGAAGATATATGGTAAAAGAAAAAGTTTTAGAAACAATAAAAAAATATAATTTAATAAGCAAAAATGATAAAATTGTTGTTGCTGTTTCTGGTGGTCCTGATTCTATGTGTTTATTACATATTTTACTTACATTAAGGAAAGAATATAATCTAGAATTAAATGTTGCACATGTAAATCATATGATAAGAGAAAATGCTATTTTAGATGAGGAATATGTAAAAGATTTTTGCCAAAAAAATAATTTAAATTTTTTTGTAAAAAAAGTAGATGTACATGAATTATCCAAAAAAGATAGAATAGGAACAGAGGAAGCTGGAAGAAAAGCAAGATATGAGTTCTTTAATGAAGTTAAGGAGATGACTTCTTCAAATAAAATTGCGATTGCTCATAATAAAAATGATAAAGTAGAAACTATATTTTTAAATTTAATAAGAGGTACAGGCACTTACGGATTAATAGGAATAGAACCAAAAAACGGAATTTATATTAGACCATTACTAGAAATCGAAAGAGAAAATATAGAAAGATATTGCGATGAATTCAATTTAAATCCTAGAATTGATGAATCAAATTTTGAAAATATTTATAATAGGAATAAGATAAGAAATGTAATTATACCTTATATAAAAAAAGAATTTAATCCGAATATAGTTAATACAGTTTCTAGATTATCGGATATTGTACAAGATGAGGAGAAGTATTTTAACAAAATTGTAGAAAACGAGTATAAAAAATTAGTAATTGAAGAAACAAATGAATATATCAAATTAAATCGCAAAGAGTTTAATGATTTGGATTTGATTATAAGAAAAAAGCTAGTTTTTTATGTAATAAATAAATTAATTGGAAGTACAATGGGAATAGAAAAAATACATGTAGAAGATATAATTAAATTATGTTCGAATAATATCGGAAATAAGTATTTAACACCGAAAAAGAATATAAAAGTTAGTCTTAAGAATAAACAATTATATTTTGAAAAGAATTATTAGGGAAGTAAGAGTTAAAAGATAAAAATATAGAAAATATCATTAAGCTACAATCTTAGTGATATTTTTTATATAGATTTTAAGTAATAAAAAAGAAATATTTTATCTAATATACTTTCCGTAAGGACTTACAGTATCCTTTATTACAAGGAGATTTCATTTGTAAAAAGGTATTGAAATAAAAAAATACATATGCTATATTTTAAACTAGAAAAAAAGTAGATATTCTATAAATATAATTTTAGAATATATATATTAAGGAGGATTTGAATTTGAAAAGCGGAATTAAAAAAATAGCACTATGGTTGATTTTATTATGCGTGTTTTTATTGGTTTTATCTGCAATAAGTAATTCAGTTAATAAACAACTAAGCTATTCAAAGTTATTACAAGAAATTGAAAATAAAAATGTAGAAAAAGTTACAATTTCAGATGATGGGAAGAGTGCTTTAGTTACGATTAAAGAAGGTGACAATGCTGGAGAAAAAAATGTAATGATTCCAAGCCTTGATAATTTTATTGATCGTACAACAGATAAGTTAACAAGTGGGGAAATAGAATTAACTCAAACAGAGAAATCACAATTTGTAGCAGTTCTTGAGACTTTTGGACCAACTATATTATTAATGATATTTATTTTCTTCGCATGGATGCTATTTATGAATCCAGGATCTCAAAGTGGAAATAAAACAATGTCATTTGGTAAAAGTAAGGCTAGAATGATGACTCCAGCAGATAAAAATAAAATTACTTTTGCTGATGTAGCTGGTGTAGATGAAGAAAAAGAAGAATTAGAAGAGATTGTTGAATTCTTAAAAAATCCAAAGAAATATACAGATATGGGAGCAAGGATTCCAAAAGGTGTTTTACTTGTAGGACATCCTGGTACTGGTAAAACTTTACTTGCTAAAGCTGTTGCTGGAGAAGCGGGAGTTCCATTCTTTATTATAAGTGGTTCAGATTTCGTTGAAATGTTTGTCGGAGTTGGTGCTTCAAGAGTAAGAGATTTATTTGATCAAGCAAAGAAGAATGCTCCATGTATTATATTTATAGATGAAATAGATGCAGTAGGACGTCAAAGAGGTGCTGGCCTTGGTGGAGGACATGATGAAAGAGAACAAACATTAAATCAATTATTAGTTGAAATGGATGGTTTCTCAGCAAATGAAGGAGTTATCGTGTTAGCTGCAACAAATAGACCTGACGTACTAGATAAAGCCTTATTAAGAGCTGGTAGATTTGATAGACAAATAGTAGTTGGAACACCAGATGTTAAAGCTAGAGAGCAAATATTAGAAGTTCATGCTAGAAAGAAAAAATTAGCTGATGATGTAGATTTAGGAACAATTGCCAAAAATACATCTGGATTTGCAGGTGCAGATTTAGAGAATATCTTAAACGAAGCAGCTTTACTTGCTGCTAGAAGAGATCAAAAAGAAATAACAATGAAAGATATAGAAGATGCAATGGTTAAAGTTACAATGGGACCAGAGAAGAAGACAAAAGTAATTAGTGACAAAGAGAAAAAATTAGTAGCTTTCCATGAAGCTGGTCATGCTGTTGTAAGTAAATTCTTACCAACACAAGATCAAGTACATCAAATATCTATTATTCCAAGAGGAATGGCTGGTGGTTATACAATGTATAAACCATCTGAGGATAAATCATTTATGTCAAAGACAGAAATGGAAGAAAGAATTGTATCATTACTTGGTGGTAGAGTTGCTGAACAATTAGTTTTAGGAGATATATCTACTGGAGCTAGTAATGATATTGAAAGAGCTTCTGATATAGCAAGAAGTATGGTTATGAAATATGGTATGAGTGAAAAATTAGGAACTATATCATTTGGTTCAGGACAAGAAGAAATATTCTTAGGAAGAGACATAGCTCAAGGAAGAAACTATAGTGAACAAACTTCTGCAGATATAGATTCAGAAGTAAGAAGAATAATTGATCATGCTTATAAGACAGCTGAACAAATATTAACAATGCAAATGGATAAATTAACTGCTGTTGCAAATGTTTTATTAGAAAAAGAGAAAATCGACGGAGAAGAATTTGAAGAGATTTTTAATAGCTAATAAAAAAGAAAATATAAATAATTAAAGAAAAAATATAAAACTATCTTTAGGAAAGCTTAAAGATAGTTTTTTGTTTTGTAAATTATTAGTATATATAAATATTGACAAAATATGACAACTACTGTAAGATATTGTTAGTTCTGTATAGCAACAGCAATATACTTGTATTGTGCAGGACTAAAAAAGGATGGGGGACACATGAGAAAGGATAGGTAATCAATATGAGAAAAAAGACAACCCTTACACGTGTCTTTATGGCACTTATACAGACTTTGACGATGATGGTTTCTTCAACAACAGTTTTTGCGGTTGAAAAAGAAGCAAACTCAAATGAAATGACTGAGTCTAATGTCAAAAATGTGCTGGAACCTCGGTTAAATGAAACTGTTACAAAGACTTTTAAAGCTTCTATACCAACTTCTTTCTATGCTGTAACAACATATCAAAATCCAGTGATGTATATTTCAGTTACAGATAACTACAAGTCGAGTAATAAGTATACAGTTGAAATCACTTCTCCAAACGGAAGCGTTACTGAAAAAACTATTGGTGGAAATGGAATTGAAACAAGACTGAGATATTCATCACCAGGACAGTATAAGATTTGATTTTGAAATGTCAAAATCAGCTTGTTCAATAAATTTAGAAGGAGAATAGAAAATGGATAAAGTTAAAGAAATAA
>CALXET010000009.1 GCA_944387405.1 uncultured Clostridia bacterium | reverse complement strand
TTATTGTTTTTTTGGTAGTACTTAAACTACCCGCTTGGTCTCTTAAAGGATATTGTTTACTTTTCAATGTACTTTTTTTCGTTCCTTTTTCTTATTGTTCGGAACGAGTTTTATTTTAGCACAATCGATATTCAATGTCAACACTTTTTTTAAATATTTTTTTAATATTTTTTTATTTATTTTTAAGTGTTTTTTGCTCTCGTATCTCGTGCATGTTTAATATTTTAACACTGCACTTTTTATTTGTCAACAACTTTTTTAAAGTTTTTTCAAAAACTTTATTTTTTAATTTTTAATATCGAATTTTGCTAATTTTTCGACACAATTTTCTGTGCATGTTCTGCATTTTAGCACAATAGTTTTTAGAAGTCAAGTAAAAAAGATATATTTTTTATTATATATCTTTTTTTACTAATTCTTTATATTTATTACCTTTTTCAACAAAATTTTTAAAGAATCCATAACTTGCAGCAGCAGGTGATAATAAACATATCTTATCTTTTCTAGTTATTTTTTTCGATAACTCTACCGCTTCTTCAAGAGTCTCTACCTTATATATATTAGATGAACAATTTAATGAATCAGCAATTTTATATCCAGTATCAGGCATACATATTAAATTTCTTACTACTCCTGAATTCAGAAATTTAATAAATTCATTATAACTTATGCCTCTATCCATACCTCCTAATATTAGTGTATCTACATTTTTCAATGCTCTAATAGAATTTATTGTTGCTTCAGGGATAGTTGCAATAGAATCGTTATAATAAATAATATTATTATACTTTCCTACATATTCCATTCTATGTTCTAGTCCTTTAAAATTAGAAATAGTTTCTTTTGCTTTTTTTAAATTTAATTTTAAAATATTACATACCGCTAAAACAAACATTATATTATTTAAATTATGATTTCCTAACAAATTTCTTTTATCATTTATATTGTAAACCTTATTTTCATTAATATAAATATAATCATCTTTTATATAAACTTTATTTGAGTTGTCATTACTTAAATTTCCATTATAGCTCACTTCGTATTTAATATCATTTAATGTTTCTATTTCATCTATACATTCTTTTATTACTTTATTGTCTACATTATATATAAAATAATCACTATTTTTCTGAAATCTACCAATATTAATTTTGGCTTCTGTATATTCTTTAAGAGATTTATAATGATCTAAATGTTCTTCATATATATTAAGAAGTATTGCAATATTTGGAGATACATCCATATATTCTAATTGATGTGACGACATCTCAAGCACAACTATTGTACTTTCTCTTATATCTTCTATGCAATCAAATACTGGCACTCCTATATTTCCCATAAGTACAGTATCTTTATTTTGGTCTTTTAATATTTGATATATAAGTGAACTAGTTGTACTTTTTCCTTTTGAACCAGTAACTCCTATTGTAGTTACATCTAAAAATTCTAAAAATAATTCTAATTGTGATTTTATCTTTTCTTTAAAGCTTTCTATATTTATATTGGCAAAAGATATTCCTGGTGTTTTCATTATAATATCAAAATCTTTTAAATTATCTAAATAATTATCTCCAAAGTTTATATCTACATTTTTATCTTTTAAAATCATTTCTTCATTTGCGTTTGTTTTATCTGCTATATATATTTTTTTATTTGGGAAATGCTTTCTTATAAACTTATAAGTAGATATTCCTTCTTTTCCAAATCCTAATATTAGTATTTTTTTATTTTCTAAGTATTCTAACAATTTATCAATCATCTTCAAATACCTCTTTTCTAAGTAGCTCGTTTTGTTCTTCATCTAAATTGTTTTCATTATTATATTCTTTTGTTATATCATAAGATAAATCTGATAATTCATAATTATCCTTATACATTTCTAATAAATATGGTAACTTTTTATTTTCTTTTTCTAATTTATTTATAACATAACTTGCAGCATATCTAACTTCTCTATATGTTCCAACACATTCAAAAGGTTTTGTTTTACCATATCCTAAAAGTTCATTAAATGTCTTTTCTAAAGATTTCTTTTCAAATAAGTCTTCTCCAAAAATATTAAATAATTTATCTTTATATAAAAATGGACTAAGTATTGTGAATACAAATAAACACTTTGGACAATTACAGCACCATTTCCATTCTTTTTCTTTGCTTCCGACATTACAACTCTTAAACACTTTATGATATTTTTCATATTTAGATACTAATTTTGCAATTTGAATTTCAGTAAGTGGTCTTAAAAAACTAAAATATTTTACTCCTGTTTTTAAATACTTATCTGTATATTGTTTAAAATCATTTTCAAATTCATATGTTTTTGAATATTGATGATTTATTTTCTCTCCTTCAACATTAGATTCGTTTGCACTAGATTCATTAGATAGTGCTATATATTTATTACCTGTAATATATCCTATAAAATAAGATAAAAATGCTAGCATAGATGAAAAAGGAGTATGACCATTTATAAATCCTTCAGAATTTAATTCTATAATTCCTTTATCTATCGTTCTATATACTTCAATTATATTGTCATTTTCTATTCCTGCAATTTCTGCACATTTTAATGTTACAGGTTTTGGATTAACAATTAATGCTCTTCTTTTCATATTCTTTAATATTTCTAAAGTTACTATAGAATCTTTTCCTCCTCCTACAGGAATTATATAACCATCTAAGTTAGATTCTTCTGCAAAGGAATTATTTTCTTGACCAGTACATTTTATATTCATAAACTCATCAATACTTACTTTTATATTGTTAGTATAAAAAAGTTCTCCAAGTCCATAGTAATATAGTTTTTTAAACCAACTGATTTGTTCTTCATTAATATATCCACATTTTATTATAACGTTTTTAGAGCAAGTTGCTTTCCAATAGCTAATTAATTCTATAAGTCCCATATGGAAAACCATTTTTTTAACAAAGTCTGTATTAAGTTTTTTTATTTTCATATTCTTTTTTAATATTCTTATTGTAGGATTAAATTTTTTTAAACCTTCTATTTCAAATTCAAATTTTATATATATTTCTTTTTCATCTTCTTTTATTTCAAAACTATTATATAAAAATGTTTTATATTTTTCTCTTAAGTCAATAAACTTTTGTGAATTATCCAAAACATTCACTCCTTTTATTTTTTTGTTTATAATATATCATTTTTTATATTATATCAATATTTATTAAAAATATTGATAATTATATATTATACTAAATTCTTATTTTTATTTAAAAGTACTTTAAAATAATAAAAAGCCGCCACCCGATTTTTTCTATTTCGAGTGGCAGTCTTTTTAGTCAGAGTATACTGTCAAATCTTGACGTTGGATATCTCATCGTGCGGTTTGGAACGGTCTCGAGTCTTCTGATCTTTCCACGCGCATTTTTTCTCATTCCCATTGAAAGACCAAGGCCGTAATATACATGTATTTCTTTTACGTCCTCTCTTGCATAGAATATTCTTCTTAAGCAGGATTCAATCTCCGCAGGACTCATAAGCGGTTCCTGAACAAGTGAGATTTTTTCGAGGCACTTGCAAAAATTCGCAATTTCATTGCAAATTTTATTCCAGTCGTCTTCCCCTGGATTATACCATTCTTCATGATATCTTATTTCCAAGAGTTCCATCAAGAGTTTAAACTTGCCTTCTTCCATTGTGATTTCTGTCATAGCACCTTTTTGAGTGCTTCTCCATGTTATTAAAGTAATTTTCCGGTTTTTGTGAGAGTAAGACCATATACTACTTTCTGTATTATATAACACTTTCATATCGTCCTTCTCCCATAACTTCATACTACTTCCTTTTGCCATCAACTTTTCTCCTTTTGACATCTCTTCTCCTCCTACATCTTTCTCGAAACAACGAGAAAGCAGTGGATTCTCTCCACTTCATGAATCTTTGTTTGCAACTACATTCTTATTATAACAAAGTTTACATAACAATTCAAGTTGATAATAAAAAAGAACTCTAAGAAAATCTCTTAAAGTTCTTTTGGCTGGGCTGGGTAGATTCGAACTACCGAATGCTAGAGTCAAAGTCTAGTGCCTTACCGCTTGGCTACAGCCCAATAATATATGGGGTGGAATATGGGACTCGAACCCATGGTCTCCAGTGCCACAAACTGGCGCGTTAACCAACTACGCTAAATCCACCATTTCAAACGCTCTTATATTTTAATATTTATTTTTTGATTTGTCAACTATTTTTGGATAAAAAAATAGAGGATTTTTTTATCCTCTATTTATATTTATAAAATTATCCTTCTAACTCAGCCATTACAATCCATCTTTTATTTGTTGTAGAAGCATCATCTGTACATGTAGATAATACTATTGTTGTTTTATTTACATCTTTTGGTTTGTAGAAATCTGCATCTGAAGCAGATGTTTCAAAAGTATCAGTAACTTTATACTTTAGTTCTACTCCTGTTTTATCTTTAATATATATTGAATCTCCTTTTTCAATTTTATCATTATTTGAGAAGAATAAATTATTTCTATAATTATGACCAATTATTACAGAATTACCTGGTTGATTTAGTCCATTAGTTGTATATAATAAAGCAACTGCTGTTTCTAATGATTTTTTAGTTACTTCTTCTAGTATTGGTTCTTTTACATCAACAGATGGAATACGAATAGTTCCTATTACTTCATATCCTTCCATCATAACTTTTTTAGAATTACCATTACCACTGTTACCGCCATTACCACCTGAAATAGAATTAGTCTCTAAAACACCATTTGTTGCAGCAGAATTTTGTACTTCATTTTCATTTGCTGCAGCAACTGTTGGAAATGCAGTATCAAATTGTTCAATTGTACTTTCACTTGCTTTTTCCTTGCTTTTTTCAGCTATTATTGAATAGCCAAAATAGCCTATAATTGAAACTATTGCAACTATTATTATTATCAATAATATTGTTAATACGCTACCATATTTAGAATCAAACATTAGCTTTACCTCCATTTTTTCACATATATATTAATTATAACATATATAAATTTTAATTTCTACAATTTTATACTATCTTTGTTCCTAATTTTTTTCCTGCTAAAATATGAAAATGTAAATGTGGAACTTCTTGTCCTGCATCTTTTCCGCAATTTACTATTAATCTAAAACCGCTTTCTTCTATATTCAATTTTTTAGCAATTTTTCTTACAGCAGTATACATTTTTCCAACAAGCATTTCATCTTCATCAGTTAAATCAATAATTGATTTAATATGCTTTTTAGGAATTACTAATATGTGGATAGGTGCTTGAGGATTAACATCCTTAAATGCTATTATCTCATCATCTTCATATACGAATTCTGAATTAATTTCTTTATTAGCTATTTTACAAAATATACAATCTGACATATATATCCTCCTTATTTGTATTATAATAATACAGCTTTGATTCTTCTAACACCTGCTGAAGAAGACTCTTCTTTCTTTATTTTAAAAGTTCCAAGCTCTGAAGTGTTTTTTACATGAGGTCCTCCACAAATTTCTTTGCTAAAGTCACCTATTGTATAAACTTTTACTAGGTCTCCGTATTTATTTTCGAATAATCCCATTGCTCCTGATTTTTTAGCTTCATCTACTGTCATCTCTTCACATGTTACTTCTAATCCTCTTTTGATTTGTTCATTTACAATATCTTCAACTTTTTGTAATTCTTCTTTTGTAACTTTTTGAGGATGAGCAAAGTCAAATCTTAATCTTTCTGTAGTAATATTTGATCCTTTTTGTACTGCGTGATCTCCTAGAACAATTTGAAGAGCTTTATGTAAAAGGTGAGTAGCTGTATGATATTTTATTGTCATTTCATTTTGCTCTGCTAAACCACCTTTAAATTTATGTTCACTACCCATTCTTGATTTTTCTTGATGCTCTTTGAATAGCTTATCAAATCCTTTAGTATCTACTTCTATGTCATATTCTTTTGCAAGTTCTTCTGTCATCTCTTGTGGAAATCCATATGTTTCATACAAATTAAATACTACTTCTACTGGAATTACTTTTAGACCATTTCTTTTAGCATTTTGTACTTCTTTTTCAAATTCTCTCTCTCCTTTTTGAAGAGTTCTTACGAATTTATCTTTTTCTTCTATTATTACGTTTTTAATTGTTTCTTTATTTTCTACTAATTCTGGATACATTTCTTTTAATGCATCAATAGATATATCTATTAAATTAGATAATTCATTAAAATCTATTCCAAGTTTATTTAAATGTCTTGTCATTCTTCTTATTAGTCTTCTTAAAATATATCCTCTATCTACATTACTTGGTCTTCCGCCATCTTGTACAATCATCATACTTGCTCTTAAGTGTTCTGCTACAATTCTTCTACTACTAATATTATCTACTTTTTGTAGTTCTTCTAATTTTTTCATAACAGGCTCAAAAAGTTCTATCTCAAATGGTGTTTTCTTTCCTTGAAGTAACATTGTCATTCTTTCAAGTCCAAGTCCTGTATCAACATTTCTTTGTTTTAATTTTGAATATGTTCCATCTGGATTTTTAAAATACTCCATAAAAACATTATTCCAAATTTCTACATATTTTCCACAATCACATGATGGATTACAATTTTCTGAACATTTTTCTTTTCCTGTATCATAAAATATTTCAGTATCAGGTCCACAAGGTCCTTCTTCTCCTGCTATCCACCAGTTATCATCTTTTCCAAAGAAATATATTCTTTCTTCTGGAATTCCAGCTTTTCTCCATTGTTCTGCAGAAATTTCATCTCTTGGAGCATCTTTATCTCCTTTAAAGCATGTAACAGATAATTTATCTACAGGTATTTCTAATTCTTTAGTTAAGAATTCAAAACTCATCTTAATTGATTCTTCTTTAAAATAATCTCCTAAAGACCAATTTCCAAGCATTTCAAAATAAGTTAAGTGTCTATTATCTCCTACTTCATCAATATCTACTGTTCTTAGACATTTTTGATAATCAGTAAGTCTAGTTCCTTCTGGATGTTTCTCTCCTAAAAGATAAGGAACAAGTGGATGCATCCCTGCTGTCGTAAACAAAACAGAAGGATCATTTTCTGGAATAAGTGATGCACTTGGAATAATCTTATGTCCATGTCTTTCAAAAAATTTTAAGTATTTATTTCTAATCTCAATTGCTTTCATTAAACTTCCTCTTTTCACCAAAAATATTATACTGTAAAATTATATTATAAACCTTAAAAAAAAGCAATAGCAAATACTTTAAAGTATTTGCTATTTATATAATAATTATTCTTTTACAGTTTCTTTTTCTTCTGCATCTTCATCTTCTTCTGTTTTAATTCTTATTATCTTTGTTTCTAGGTATGCGGCAACTGCTAAATAAACAAGAATATTTGTAATTTCTTTTGTTCCCATACATACATAAACAACTGTATTAATATCACTTTCTACTCTAGCTTGTGTTTCATCTAATTCTTGTTGTGTCTCTTCTCCTTCAGCAACTACAGCTTTTAATTGCTCAAGTTCTGTATTTCTATATGTATTTATAAAACTTTTATTTATATTTACAAAAGCAAAATAATCTACAAACATAACAATTAAACAAATTATTCCAAGAATAACTCTTAATGTCTTAGTTAATGTTTTCTTTTTCTCTTCTGTTAATATTGCTTTTTTTATTGTTCTATTTGCAACTATCATGTGTAACAAAAAAGTTGTTAAAACAAATATTAAAATAATTAATGTAATCACAAGAGAAGGATATTTCATTCCTAAATTATTAATTAATATCATTTCTCCAAAAAATGTTATAGCACCAATTATAATTCCTATAAATATAAAATTTGAAATATATTTTCCTAATATTTTCTTTGTATCTTTCATATCTATTTCTCCTCTTTAGTTAATTTACATATTAATTTTATATATATTTTTTTAGAGTGTCAATATAAAAGCAACAAAAAAAGACAAATATTTCATAAATAAAATACTTGTCTATATTTAAATTCGTTCTTTAAATCTCTAACTGACTTCCTAAAATTCCAGCTGCTGATTGAACTACTTTAAGCTCAACATCAGACATTTTTTTATTTGGTTCTTTTGAAATAAGCACTACACTTCCAACTACATCTCCATCTGAAATTATTGGGTAAATTACTTGTGAATTATAAATTCTTTCTTTTTTTTCATTTTTTGTTATTGGAATTGCAATTTCATTATTGTCTTTACTAGTGTATATTTCTTTATTCTCCATAACTTCTTCGAGTTCTTTACTTACGCTTTGCTCAAGTAAATCTTTCTTTAGTCCTCCAGAAACTGCAATTACACTATCTTTATCTGTAATACAAGCAATATGTCCTGTTGTTTTTGATAAAGTATCTGCATAATTAGTAGCAAATTCTGAAAGTTCTCCTATTGGAGAATACTTTTTTAATATTATCTCCCCATCTTTGTCTGTATATATTTCAAGAGGAGAACCTTCTCCTATTCTTAGAGTTCTTCTTATTTCTTTTGGAATTACTACTCGTCCTAAATCATCAATTCTTCTAACAACTCCAGTTGCTTTCATTTTTGCTCCTCCTTTTTATTTTTTATGATATTATTTTTCCAAGAAAGAGTAAAAATATACATTTTTAGTTTATTTTTTTAATTATTAGATTCTTCTTTATTATTTCCGAAAAATGTTGGTTTATATAAATCAATTACAATTCCTAAATCTCTATAAAATTCCTTTAGCATAACAATTTTTATATTTGTTTCTTTCCCTCTGCAATAGTCCTCTAAAGCTTTTTTTAGCTGTTTCATAAAATTATATTCTTCTTTAAGCTTATCAGAATTTTTCTTAGCTCTATCTATTAATATTTCTTTTATTCTTACTATATCTTCATTACTTGCACAAGTTATTCTCTGGAACATTCTATATGCATCATAATATTTAAATATTGGAAATTCCATACATTCATTGTCAAATCTATCATAAAATAATTCCATTTTAATTGGAATACATTTAAATATATCATCTGCTTTTTCTCTATACATTTTTTCTTCAAGTTTAGAATTTAAAACTGTAAAATAATTTAATATTTCTTCCATTTCTTGACTTGAAGTATTATCAATTCCAATTCTAGATAATTCTTCTTCCACATTATCACAAAATTCAGAAGTTTTAAATGCAATATCCATACCATTCATAAATATTTGTTTTACTTCTTTTATATCTTTTTCAACTAGACCTCTTTTTATAAAATAACTATAATACGCAAATAGTTTAGTTATTTCAATTAATTTTAATTTTCCTTTTTTCACATCTTCTAAAACTTCTTCTATTATTCCTGGAAATTGTTCATCACTAATTTTCCAATATTCTTCTGTAAGAAGTCTTTTATATCCTGGTAATTTTTCTGTATCTATAGTATTTATTATAGCTTCCATATCTTTTTTTAGAGCTTTCATATCAAAAATTCTTGTTCTTACATATGATTCTATAAATTTAAAAAATCTATACTCTGATTTAAAATTAAAATAATAATTATTATCAAATTCTTTAATATAAAATTGTCTGTTGTCCATAAGAACCCTTGAAGAAACTAAAATTGCTTTATATTCCTCATTACTTTCTATATTTACAAATTTATCTTTTGTGATTTTACCAGCTTTAATTTCAAAAGATACTGCTATTGTAAATATAAGCATTGTTTGAAGTACTCTTAAATTTGTATTTGGATATAGTCTATTTACATTTTCGTATACTTTACTAAAATCATTTAATGCATGCTTTAAAATTCTTAGATTTCTTGTACCACTTTTGTTAAATGTTGCAATAATAAGATTTTGATTTTCTCTTAAAAATCTAATTAAATCTTTATTATTTTCATATCTCATAAGTAATCCATTAATTATATAATTAAATTTAGGAGCATATTCAAAAGTCTCTCCAATTAACTTTTCTTTTATTCTTTCATAATCATTTGCTTTATCAAAAACATATTCTATCTTTTCTCTTATTTTCTCAACCATTGGTTTATCTGTTTTATTTAAATCCCCTTGTTTATCTAAAAGATATGTTGCAATAAAAGTTTTCATTTCTAGGTTAGAACTTTTAAATTTAGTTGCAAGTTCTTTTTCATTACAAATAATTATAGTTTTTATATGATCATGTTCTACAAAATTATTAATGTACCCTAAAATATCTACAACATCAACATTCGCTCTTTCTAAGTCATCAAAACATAATACTTTATCATCTGTAGAGAAAAATCTTTCATAATCTATCTTATCACCATTTTTTGATACACCAAAAACATTTGCCATATCTAAGCCAGTTTTTGCATATTCTGGTATGTTTGTTTGATGATGACTTTCCATATATTTTTTTAAATTCTTATCCATAAGCTGAGTTGTCTCAATAAAAATCTTCTTACTTATTTCTTCTAAATTAGATATACCATATAAAGACATATATATAGTTGTATATTTTCTTCCATTTAACTGTAAAGATTCAATTTTATCTTTTATTTTATGATTCCAAAAATAAGTTTTTCCGCTTCCCCACTCACCATTAATCATAATAGCATAATCTGTGTAATCTGCTCTTACATAATCAAGTATACTTTCAACTAATTCTTCCAAATTCATCACCTTTCTATTCTGTTTTCTATTTTTCCTTTTGCTAAAACTAAAACATCTATTTTCTTAGGATTTAATTTTTCTAATTCTTTAATACATTCTTTTACAGTAAATCCTGTTGTATATATATCATCAAACAATATAATTTTTTTATTCCTTACATTTTTCATTTCTGAATCATTTATCTTATATACATTAAGCACATTTTGTTTTCTTTCATGATAATTTAATAAACTTTGTGTTTTATTTTCTTTGATTTTAAATAAGATATTATTATTAAACGTTATATCTAGTCTTTTAGCTATCTCTTTTGAAATTAATTCTGTCTGATTATATCCTCTTTTTGATTTCTTTTTTTCAAACATTGGAACTGGAATTATTATATCATATGAATTTAATAATTTGCATATTTTTTTGTTTTTTAAAATTATATTTGAAAATGTTTTATATAGATAACTTTTATCATTAAATTTAAATTCAATAATCTTTTTTCTAATTAAATCTTTATATTCGAATAAATAAAATATTTTTATAATATTATTTGTCTTATATATTACTTTATATATTTTTTCACTATTATTTTTATCTATCCTTATCTTTTTTAATTTCAATTCAGAATTTAATTTATTTAAACATTCATCGCATATCCAGTTTTTATCTTTTTTTAAACATATTCCACATACTGGTGGAAATAAAAAATTGAGAACTTTATCTATAAACATATTTTCCTCCTTTAAAGTCCCCAATTTATTATTTTTAATTTTTAATATTTATTTTTTACTTATCTATTTTAATATATTTATTAACTTATATTTAAGTCCTGTATTTCTTTTTTTACTATCTGAATTATTTATCATATATTTTACAACATTTCCGCTTCCAAATATAATTAATAATTTTTTTGCTCTTGTTATACCAGTATATAGTAAATTTTTCGTAAGAAGCATTGGAGCTGCTTGTGGAAGCGCCATAATTACAACATTAAATTCGCTTCCTTGAGATTTATGAATCGTAATTGCATAAGCAAGTTCTAATTGTTCAAGTTCAGAAAACATATACCAAGCAATTTTTCCATCATCAAATTCTATTTTTATTTGTTTTTCTTCATTATCTATTTTTTCAATTTTTCCAAATTCTCCATTAAATACACCTGTTCCAGTTTCATAAAATCCATCTATTTCTCTATCCCAGAAAATATCGTAATTATTTTTAACTTGCATTACTCTGTCACCTTCTCTGAATGTAATATCACCATATTTTCTTTCTTTTTTTCCTTCTTTTTCAGGATTTATATTTTCTTGAAGAACTCTATTTAATTCTTTAGTACCAAGTGCACCTTTTTTTGTAGGTGTTAAAACTTGAATATCTTTTGAAAAATCATAATCACCATACTTACTTAATCTTCCTGTTGAAAGAGATACTATTTGTGATACTATTTTTTCTACATTTTGTTCATTTATGTAGAAAAAGTCATTATTACTTTCTTCTCTTTCTTTTTTATCTACAAACATTTCCCCATTATTCACTTTATGTGCATTTACTATAATATCACTTTTGGCAGCTTGCCTGAAAATCTTATCTAAATTTACTGTTGGGATAGTATTAGATTCAATTAAATCTTTTAAAACACTTCCAGCTCCTACTGAAGGAAGCTGATTGCTATCGCCTACCAAAACAAGTTTTGTTCCAAGATATATTGCTTTTGTAATATAATTCATTATAAAAATATCTACCATAGACATTTCGTCTATTACTATTACATCTGCATCTATTGGCTTAAAATCTACATCTACATTTGAAAGTCTATCATCATCTATTTTTCCTATTTCTAATAATCTATGTATAGTTTTTGCTTCTTCTCCTGTAGCTTCTGACATTTTCTTAGCAGCTCTTCCTGTCGGAGCACATAATACTACTTTTTTCTTTTTAGATTTATAAATATCAATTAAACTTTTAATAATTGTTGTTTTACCAGTACCAGGACCTCCTGTAATTATAGATACATTATTTTCATTAACACCTTTTAGTGCCTCTCTTTGTTTTTCTGATAAAATTATTTCTAAAGATTTTTCTTGTTTAGCGAGTTCTTTTTCAAAATTATCTATATGTTTAACATTTTTAGATCTATTCATCATATATATTCTTTCAGCAACATTTTTCTCTGCTGTATATAATGGTTTTAAATAATACCAATCAGTTTCATCATCTCTTGATTCTAGTACTATCTCATCAGAAGCTTTTAAACTAATTAAATTTTCTTCTATGTATTCTTCATTTGCATTTAATTTATTTTTTACAAAATTCACTAATACGTTTTTTTCAACACAAGTATTTCCATTATAACTTGCAAGTAACAAAGCATATTTAATTCCAGCTTTTATTCTTTCAAAACTATTTATTTCTATTCCAAGTTTTATTGCTATTTTATCTATTTTAAAAAAATCTACTCCATATGCTATATCTACAAGAATATAAGGATTATTCTCTATTTTTTCCACAGCATTTGCACCTAATTTATCATAGATTTTTTTACTATTACTAGGACCTATACCAAACTTTTCTAAAAACTCTACAATTTGCCACAATCCCCATTTTTCATTAAACTCTGCTGCAATTTCTTCTGCTCTATCTTCTGATATTCCTTTTACTTCTGCTAGTTTTTTTGGATAAAATTTAAAAACTTCTAAAGTATCATTTCCAAATCTTTCTACTATTCTTCTTGCAGTAGCAGGTCCCACTCCTTTTATAATTCCATTTGCTAGATACTTTTCTAATGCTTCTTTGCTTTCTGGAAGTTTTTTCTCAAATGTTTCTATTTTAAATTGTCTACCATATTCTTGATGTGTAACAAATTTTCCTTTTACTTTTAAATAATCTCCACTATTAATAAACGGAAGATATCCGAACTACAGTATAAACATCTTCTTCCGTTACAAATGTCGCTATTGTATAACTATTTGATTCATTTTGATAAATTATCTCATCTATTTGTCCTTCAAGTTCCATCTTTTTACCTTCTTACTTTTTAGCTTTCTTTAGTCTATCAGAAATATTTTTATTTTACAATGCAAATAGAAAAATATTAAAAGAGAATTTAAGATAATTCTTAAATTCTCTTTATTTTAATTTTTTATTACTAATCTCATGTTACCTTAATTTATAAATATTGCTTATTACTTAATTTCAAACTCAATTTCTATATATTTATAAATATCATCTTCATCCATACATCTTTTTATTAATTTATATTTTCCTCTATCTAAAATTCCATATTCTTTTGACCAATTAATTTTCTCTTCTAGTTTTCCATCTTTCAACTCATAAATCATATATCCTATATCATCTGATACATAATCATCTCTATATTGTAGCTTTTTCCATTCATTATTTTCTAATTTCTCTATTTCAAACCACGAATCGTAAACGTATGAAGTTTCATTCTTATCTTCAATTATAATTTCTATTCCTTCAGATGTTACTTCTTCATCTTTAATAGTCATTTTTACTTTTGACATATCTCTTTCAGTTTTACTATGCTTTAATTCATCAATTATTGGTTTCTTATTATTTATATCATCACTTGATTTAAGTGTAATAACATTTGAGTCAATGTATGTTAAACTTTTATTTCTACTTTCAATTTTGCTATTGTGTTTTATATATATTAATATACTTGCTATTACAATTAATATAAATGTTATAACAGTACAAATAATTATAACATTCTTGTAACTACAATAATTATTTTCCATAAGTTCCTCACTCAAAATTAATTTTTATTTTTCACATTTATTTTAATATATTATAACCCTTATTAGCAATATTACATTGTATATTATTTACTATTTTCTATTTTCTTGTTTTTATTAACTATTTATTTTCCACTACTTTAATAAAACTATATTCATCTTCTATTTGTTTTAATATGTATCTTGAATTTTCATCTACATTTCTTGCGACAATCGTTATTTTTTTAAAAATGTTATTATCCATATACATATATAAAAATTTCTTGAAAAACATTTCTAGATTATTCTCACGGCAATTATTGATAATTATATTGCATTCTATATCTTTAGATATATTCATCTTTTTATATATTTTATAATATATAATTTCTCTTATTAAATAATAGATTCCCAAAAAAGCAAAAAACATTATTATAGAAAAAATAATAATTCCCATATTATCACCTCTTAAAAGTATAATATGGAAAATAATCTGTTTATGTTACCTTTTATTTAGATTAAACTAATATATTATAAGATTTCAGAAATTAAATAATAAAATTAAGAAAAAATAGAAAATAAAACAAACGGATACTTTAGATATACTCTATATTTTATAAGTACATCTAAAGTATCCGCCTCTTTTTATACAAATATTTATTATAACAATTCTAGAATTGCCATATCTGCGTTATCTCCTTTTCTTGGAGCGCATTTTACTATTCTTGTATATCCACCTACTCTATCAGAATATTTTGGTGCTATTTCTTCGAATAATTTATTCATTAAGTCAACACCTTCAACTTTGTTAACTTTTTTCATTATTCTTCTTCTAGCATTTAATCTAGAAGGCATATCTTTTTTTCTTTTTTCAGTAGTTTCTTCTTTAACTACTCTTAAATAATCTTTACCATTTTTGCTTGTAACTTTTTCAGTAACTTTATGTCCTTTGCTATCTAATTTAGCTTTAACAACTTTAACTTCAACTTCTTCAAAGTTATCTTTTTCTTTAATTGCAGATGCAATTATACTATCTACTATAGCTTTAACTTCTTTTGCTCTTGCTTCTGTTGTAACTATTTTACCATTTAAAAGTACATCAGTAGTTTGAGTTTTAAGCATTGCTAATCTTTGATCAGTTGGTTTTCCAAGTTTTCTAGTACCTGCCACTTTTATTCTCCTTCCTATAAATTAGTCTTCTATTGATGAAAAGTTTAATCCTAAAGCGATTAATTTGTTAGTAACTTCGTCAAGAGATTTCTTTCCTAAATTTCTAACTTTCATCATATCTTCTTGAGATTTGCTTGCTAAGTCTTCTACTGTAGCAATTCCCGCTCTCTTTAAACAGTTATATGATCTAACTGAAAGCTCAAGTTCTTCTATTGGCATCTCTAATACTTTTTCTTTCTTAGATTCTTCTTTTTCTACCATAACTTGAGTATTCTTTGCAGTCTCTGATAAGTCAATAAATAATTCTAAATGTCCTGTCATAACTTTTGCAGCTAAACTTAATGCTTCATATGGTTTTAAACTACCATCTGTCCATACTTCAATAGTAAGTTTATCATAATCAACCATTTGTCCTACTCTAGTATTTTCAACTTTATAATTTACTTTTTTAACTGGTGTAAATATAGAATCTATTGGTAGAACATCTATAGGCATATCTTCCTTTTTATTCTTTTCAGCTACATTATATCCTCTACCTCTTTCAACAGTCATTTCCATATGTAATTTCTCACCTTTTGCAACTGTTGCGATATGTAATTCTGGATTTAATATTTCTACATTACTATCTGTAATAATATCTCCAGCTTTAACTTCTCCAGGACCTTTAAAGTCTATACTAATTGTTCTTTCTTCATTATCATGCATTCTTAGTCTTACGCATTTTAAGTTTACAATAATTTCTGGTACGTCTTCAACTACTCCAGGAACAGTTGAAAATTCGTGTACGACACCATCAATCTTAACACTTGTAATAGCAGCTCCAGGTAGTGATGATAATAATATTCTCCTTAGTGAATTTCCAATTGTCATTCCATAACCACGTTCTAATGGTTCGCATACAAACTTTGCATAATTTCTTACATTATCTGTTTCTACGCAATCGATGTTTGGCTTTTCAAATTCAATCATTTATTTACCTCCATCTTGGAATATATTTATTTCTTCTTTAAATATTCCCAAATCTTTATAATTTCAATACTAAATACAATAAATATACGTATAATAGCTTTACTATTATTTGTTGTATAACTCTACTATTAAGTGTTCTTCAACTGGTAAGTCTATATCTTCTCTATTTGCAAGTCTTATAACTTTTCCAGACATATTATCTTTATCAAGTTCTAGCCATTCTGGAACTGGTCTTGCATTAGATTCAATATTTTCTTTAACTACTGGATTATCTTTTCTAATTTCTCTTATTGCTACAACATCTCCTGGTTTTACTAAATAAGATGCTATATCAACTTTCTTTCCATTAACTTCAATGTTTCCATGAGTTACAAGTTGTCTAGCTTGTGGTCTTGAAACTCCAAAACCTAATCTATATACAACATTGTCTAATCTACTTTCTAATATTTGAAGTAAGTTTTCACCTGTTATACCTTTTTTATTTGAAGCTTTTTCAAAATATCCTCTAAATTGTTTTTCTCCAACTCCATAGAATGATTTTGTTTTTTGTTTTTCTCTTAATTGAGTTCCGTATTCAGAAAGTTTTGATCTTTTTTGACCATGTTGTCCTGGTGCGTAATTTCTTCTAGTTACGCTACATTTATCAGAATAACATCTACAGCCTTTTAAAAATAACTTTTGACCTTCTCTACGGCAAATACGGCATTGTTCATCTTTATATCTAGCCATGTAAAAATTACACCTCTTTCTAAATTTCTTTTTTGTTTATATTCTCTTAAATTATACTCTTCTTCTTTTTGGTGGTCTACAACCATTGTGTGGTATTGGAGTTACATCTTTAATCATAGTAAT
The DNA here is from genome assembly GCA_944387405.1 of uncultured Clostridia bacterium. Classification (GTDB taxonomy): domain Bacteria; phylum Bacillota; class Clostridia; order TANB77; family CAG-508; genus UMGS1994. The sequence goes on along the minus strand of CALXET010000009.1, from coordinate 33,703 downwards.
TTCCAAACCAGCTGTTTGTAATGCTCTAATTGCAGCTTCTCTTCCTGAACCTGGTCCTTTAACATATACTTCTACTGTTTTTAAACCATGTTCCATGGCTGCTTTAGAAGCAGTTTCTGCTGCTTGACCTGCAGCAAATGGTGTGCTTTTTCTTGAACCTTTGAATCCAAGTCCACCAGCACTTGCCCAAGATATTACATTACCTTGAGTATCTGTTATTGTAACTATTGTGTTATTAAAACTAGAATGAATGTGAGCTGCTCCACTTTCAATGTTTTTTCTGTCTCTTCTTCTAGTTACTGTTTTCTTTGTTACATTCTTAGCCATATCTAGCTTATCCTCCTTTTAAAATCTACTTCGAATTAATTTGCTTTTTTGCTTTTGCTTACTACTTTTCTAGGACCTTTTCTAGTACGAGCATTTGTTTTTGTTCTTTGACCTCTTACTGGTAATCCTCTTCTATGTCTTAATCCTCTATAACATCCAATTTCAGTTAATCTTTTAATATTTAAAGCAACTTCTCTTCTTAAATCACCTTCAACTTTGTAGTGTTCCATTGCTTTTCTTATTAAGTTAACATCATCATCTGTTAAATCCTTTACTCTAGTATCTGGATTAATTCCAGCATCTTTAAGTATTTTTTGAGAACTTGAAAGACCTATACCATAAATATAAGTTAGTCCTATCTCAACTCTTTTTTCTCTAGGTAAATCTACTCCTGCTATACGAGCCATAAATTTTTGCACCTCCACAATAATTTTGTTTTTAATAGTCTAATTAGTATAAACGAAATGTAATTAAACTGGATTGTATATATATAATAAATGTAAAAATAGAAAAAAATCAGCCGCACCTATTTTCACATTATTAACATGATTTTCGGGGCTACTAATACTAGTACCCCTCATTTGGTTAACAATTAACCTTGTCTTTGTTTATGTTTTGGGTTTTCACAGATTACTCTGATTACACCTTTTCTTTTAATTATTTTACATTTTTCACAAATTTTCTTTACTGATGGTCTTACTTTCATTTTTTTCACCTCTTTTTGTTATAATATATATTTGTATAAAATTATTTTAATAATTTACTTTTTAATTTAACCTTATTATTTTGCTCTCCAAATAATTCTTCCTTTATTTAAATCATATGGTGAAAGTTCTAATTTAACTTTGTCACCTGGTAATATTTTAATATAATTCATTCTAAGTTTACCAGAAATATGAGCTAATACTTGATGTCCATTTTCTAGTTCTACTTTAAAATTTGTATTTGGTAATGCCTCTATTACAGTACCTTCTACTTCAATTACATCTTCTTTTGACAATTTTCTTCCTCCTTAGATTTAAATTTTTTCTAAAGCCATAAAATAATAAGCTAGTATAGTATACATCATTTTTAGATTAATGTCAATATTTCTGGTTCTTTTTCTGTAATTAAAATTGTATTTTCATAATGAGCTGAATTTGTTCCATCTTCTGATATTATCGTCCATCCATCATCTAGTTCTAGGATGTCTGGTCTTCCAGCTATAACCATAGGTTCAATACAAATTGTCATACCAGGTACAAGTCTCATTCCACGTCCAGGCTTACCATAGTTTGGAACTCCTGGATCTTCATGCATCTGTCTACCTATACCATGACCTTGGAATTCTCTTAGTACACTAAAACCATTCTTAGTAACATATTCATGTATAGCATTTGAAATATCTCCAACCCTATTACCTTTTTTAGCATATTTTAAACCTTCAAAAAATGATTGTTTAGTAACTTCTATTAATTTTTCATCTTCTTTAGAGTTCGCTTTTCCAACTATATATGTTCTTGCAGCATCTCCATGAAATCCATTTTTATATACAGTTAAATCAAAACTAATAATGTCTCCTTCTTTTAAGATTGCTCTTTTTGAAGGAATACCATGTATGACTTCGTCATTTATTGATGCACATATACTTCCTGGAAAATCCATAACTCCTTCAATTCCACTTGGATATCCTTTTTCTGAAGGAATTGCTCCTTTACTTCTAATAAAATCTTCAGCAATTTTATCTAACTCTAATGTTGAAATTCCGTGGTCTGATAGATTTTTTTAAAAGTTCATGCGTTTGTGCAACTATTTTACATGGTTCTTTCATAAGTTCAATTTCTCTTTTTGATTTAATACTAACCATTTTATCTATTCTCCCTTATTATTTAGATATTCTACTACTTCTTCTGCTGCTTCTTTTGCCATTTTATTTATCTTTTGGCTAATAGTAATTCTATATAAAACTTTAGTATTTTCATAATAATCTTCTAATGGTCTTGTTTGTGCTTCATAGACTTTAATTCTATTTTTTACTTTTTCTACTGTATCATCTTCTCTTTGATAAAGTTTTGATCCACATCTATCACAAATACCTTCTACTTTAGGTTTATTTAATTTAATATTATATACTGCTTTACAATTTTGATTTGAACAAATTCTTCTATTTACTATTCTGTCTAATATTTCTTCTTCTGGTGAATTTAAATCAATAACCATATCTACTTTTTTATTTTTTTCTTTTAAAAATTCATCTAATTTTTCAGCTTGTACTCTCGTTCTAGGGAATCCATCTAATATTACTCCACCTTCTAAATCAGGTTCTAATAATCTTTCTTCAATAACTTTAATAGTTAATTCATCTGGAACTAGTTCTCCTTTTGTCATATATCCCTCTACCTTTTTTCCAAGTTCTGTTTTTTCTGCCATTGCTTTTCTAAAAATATCTCCACTAGATACTTGAGGAATTCCAAGTTTTTCTGTAAGGATTCCTGCAACTGTTCCTTTTCCTACTCCAGGTGCTCCTAGCATTATAATTACCATAAAAAAATCACTCCTATTTTATATTATTTTCTAAATAATTATTTACTTCATATTTTTAGATATGTTCATAATTACTTAGAAAAAAATATAATATCATATTTTTAGTTTATAACATACATATTGGGGCAGAGATTGTCCGCCCCTATATGATAAGTTATTTATATTTTTCTCTAATTATTTATATTATTCTAAGAATCCTTTATAGTGTCTCATTACTAATCTAGATTCTAATTGTTGCATTGTTTCTAATGCTACACCTACTAAGATAAGTATTGATGTTCCTCCAAAAGTAATATCTATTGGAGTAAATCTCATAAGCATTGGAAGTATAGCAATTAAACTTAAGAAAAATCCACCAAATAAAGTCAATTTTGAAATTATTGATGATAAATAATCTGTTGTAGGTTTTCCAGCTCTAATTCCTGGAATAAATCCTCCATTTTTCTTAATATTTACTGATACTTCTGCTGGATTAAATGTAGCAAATGTATAGAAAAATGTAAATCCAACAATTAATAATAAATATATTATTGCATTTGCTATTGAATAGCCAAGTCCAACACCTGCTGATGTTGAAGTTGCAATAGAAAATTGATATAAGCCTGCCCAAAATCCTGTTCCACCAATTGCTTGTGGATTAAATATTTGGATAAGCATTGCTGGTAATGTCATGAATGATGATGCAAAAATTATTGGCATTACACCTGCCATAGCAAGTTTTAATGGAATATGTGTATTTTGACCACCATACATTTTTCTTCCAACAACTTTTTTAGCATATTGTACAGGAACTCTTCTTTCAGCTTGTTGCACAAATACAACACCTGCTATTAATAATATAGCTCCTAATAAAATTGCTAAGGCAATTAAGAAGTTTGTTGTTGAAAATGGATTGAAAGCTAAATTAAATAGTGTTAATGCACCGTCTGGTATTCTTGATATTATACCTACAAATATTAACATAGATATTCCATTTCCAATACCTTTACCTGTAATTTGATCTCCAAGCCACATTAATATTGATGTACCAGCTACTAAAGAAAGTACAAATATCATACCTGTCCTTAATCCTGGATTAATGAAAACATCACTGTAGCTACTACTATATGAAATATAAATACCTAAAGCTTCAACTGCAGCTAAAACTATAGTTAAAATTTTAGTATATTTATTCATTTTCTGTCTTCCGCTTTCTCCACCATCTTTAACTAGCTTTTCTAAAGATGGAACTATCATTGCTAATAATTGTAGAATAATTGAAGCTGTAATATATGGTGTTACAGACATAGCAAATACTGATAATTTTGAAAAAGCACCACCTGATATTGTGTTAATTAAACCTGTTAATGTTCCAGTTGAATTTGCAAGCTGCTCAGCAAGCATTGCAGAATCAACTCCTGGAACAATTATATAACAACCTAATCTAAATACTACTATTAATAATAATGTATATAGAATTCTTTTTCTGATATCTGGGTTTTTAAGTGAGTTTTTTATAGTGTTTAACAACTAAATCACCTCTATCTTTCCACCTGCAGCTTCTATTTTTTCTGCAGCTGTTTTAGTAAATCTCTTTGCCTTAACAGTTAGTTTTTTCTCTAAAGTACCTGTTCCAAGAACAACTATACCATCATTTATTTTTCCTATAATACCTTCTGCAAGTAAACTTTCAGCTGTAACTTCTTTAGCTTCTGATTTGTTAAGCATTGTTAATGTTACTTCTGTATAGTTTTTAGCATGGATATTATTAAATCCTCTTTTAGGTAATCTTCTATATAAAGGTGTTTGACCTCCTTCAAAACCTCTTCTTACTCCGCCACCTGATCTAGCTTTTTGACCTTTGTGACCTTTTCCAGAAGTTTTTCCAAGTCCTGAACCCATTCCACGTCCTACTCTTCTTCTTGTAACTTTCTTTACTGCTGGCTTTAATTCACCTAATTGCATTCTTCGCACCTCCTTGTTAAACGACTCTTTATTCAATTTGAAAATTACAATTAATATTTAATCATAATTTATATTTTTTTGCTAGTATATTTTAATAAATTATAAAATATCTGATACTTTTTTTCCTCTTTTTTTAGCAACTTCTTGAATAGTATTCATGCTCTTTAATGCTTCTAATGTTGCATAAACAACATTTCTAGGATTGTTTGTACCAATAACTTTAGTTTTTATATCTCTGTATCCAGCAAGTTCTAATACTGGTCTTACGCTACCACCAGCTATAACTCCAGAACCTTCATTTCCTGGTTTTAAAATAACTGTTGCAGCACCAAATTTTCCTGTATATTCATGAGGAATAGTTGTACCAACTATTGGAACTTCTACTAAATTCTTTTTAGCTTCTTCAATAGCTTTTCTAATAGCATCTGGAACTTCTGCAGCTTTTCCGTTTCCAACTCCAACATGACCATTTTCGTCTCCAACAACTACAACAGCACTAAATCTAAAAGTTCTACCACCTTTAACAACTTTAGCAACTCTGTTTATAGCTACTACTTTTTCTTTTAATTCTAAAGTTTTATCTTCCATGAGTTTTAGTTTCTCCTTCCTTCTATGTTTAGAATTTTTATTCTATCTTTTTATTAAAATTTAAGTCCGCCTTCTCTTGCAGCATCAGCTAATTCTTTTATAACACCGTGGTATACATATCCACCTCTATCGAATACTACTGTTTCGATTTTCTTTGCTTTAGCTTTTTTAGCTATTAAAGTTCCTAATTCCTTTGCAGCTTCTTTATTAGATTTCTTTGTTTTTACATCTTTATCTAAAGTAGAAGCACTTACTAAAGTAACTTGATTTTCATCATCAATTACTTGTACATATAAATTAGTATTACTTCTAAATACACATAATCTTGGGCATTCAGCAGTACCACTTATTTTATTACGAACTCTTTTATGTCTTCTTACTCTTTCAGCTTTTCTATCTATTTTAGTAATCATATTTTACTCCTTTCTAAAATCTTTCTTATTTATTTTAGATTTTATTTTTTACCAGCTTTACCTTCTTTACGTCTGATAACTTCTTCAGCGTATTTAATACCTTTACCTCTATAAACTTCAGGTGGTCTCTTTGTTCTGATAACAGCTGCCATTTGTCCTACTTTTTCTTTATCAATTCCTCTTACAATAATTTCATTTGGATTTGGTACTTCAAAAGTAATTCCTTCTGGTTCTTCCATTTCTACTGGATGTGAGTAACCTAAATGAAGAACTAATTTCTTTCCTTGTTTTTGAGCTCTATAACCAACACCATTTACTTCTAATTTTCTAGTAAATTCTTCTGATGTTCCTTTTATCATATTGCTAATTAAAGTTCTTGTTAAACCATGTAAACTTTTATTAGCTGGCTCGTCATTAATTCTTTCAACTTTAACAGTTCCATTATCTACTGTAACTTTTATATTTTTATGAACTTCTCTTTCTAATGTTCCTTTAGGTCCTTTTACAGTAACTTTTTGTCCGTCTACTTTTACTTCAACTCCATTTGCTATTGTAATAGGTAAGTTTCCTATTCTTGACATTTTAAGTTTTCCTCCTTCTTTAAAATGTTTTCTATATTGTCTTAATTATCTACTAACTAAGAATTAATTACCAAACATATGCTAAAACTTCTCCACCTACACCTAATTCTCTAGCTTTTTTATCTGTAACTATACCTTTTGATGTAGATATTAAAGCAATACCTAAACCATTTAATACTTTAGGTAATTCATCTTTTGATGCATATATTCTTAAACCTGGTCTACTGATTCTTTTTAATCCAGAAATTACTTTATTACCTTTCTCATCGTATTTTAAAGTAATTCTTATTATACCTTGAGTCTCATTTTTTATTTCTTCAACTTCTTTAACATATCCTTCTTCTAATAGAGTTTTTGCTATAGCTATTTTCATATTAGATGCAGGAATATCAACTGTTTTGAATTTTGAACTATTTGCATTTCTTATTCTTGTTAACATATCTGCAATTGGGTCTGTTGTATTCACTTGTTTTTACCCTCCTTTTTTCCTATTTTAAAATTTTATTACCAGCTTGCTTTTTTAACTCCTGGAATTTCTCCTTTATGAGCTAATTCTCTAAAGCATACACGGCATATTCCATATTTTCTGATATAAGCATGTGGTCTTCCACATATTTTACATCTATTATATTCTCTTGTTTTGTATTTTTGTTCTTTGGCACATTTTACTTTTAATGATTTTTTAGCCATTATACTTTAATCCTCCTTCTTTAAAAGGTTATTTTCTATGCTTTAAAAGGCATTCCTAATAATCTTAATAATTCTCTAGCTTCTTCATCAGTTTCGGCTGTTGTTACGAAAATTATATCCATACCTCTTATTTTATCAATTTTATCATATTCGATTTCTGGGAATATTAATTGTTCTTTAATACCCATTGAGTAATTTCCTCTTCCATCAAATGAATTTGCAGAAACTCCTCTGAAATCTCTTACTCTTGGTAATGCTACATTGAATAATTTGTAAGCAAAGTCATACATTTTTCCAGCTCTTAAAGTAACTTTGCATCCTATCTTAGCACCTTCTCTTAATTTAAATGCTGCGATAGATTTTTTAGCTCTTGTTTCAACTGGCTTTTGTCCAGTAATGATTTGTAAATCATTCATAGCATTATCTAAAGCTTTAGGATTATCTTTTAAATCTCCTAATCCAATATTTATAACTATTTTTTCTAATTTTGGTACTTCCATAACAGATTTATATTCGAATTTTTTCATCATTTCTGGAACTACTTCATTTTTGTAAACTTCTCTTAACTTTTCCATTTGGATTTATTTCCTCCTTTCACTAACTAGTTTAATTTTGTGTTGCATTTTTTACATACACGTACTTTATTTCCGTCTTTATCTAATTCATATCCTACTTTTGTAACTTTACCACATTTTGGGCAAACTACATTAACTTTGCTGCTATGTATAGCACATTCTACAGATATGATTCCACCTTCTTCACCTTGTTTTCTAGGTTTTACGTGTTTTTTTCTTAAGTTAACACCTTTAACTATAACTTTTTCTGTCTTAGGTATTACTTCAATAACTTCTCCAGTTTTACCTTTATCATTTCCTGATAAAACCTTAACTGTATCACCTTTTTTTATTTTCATTCTTTATTTTCACCTCTTTGTTTTAAGATTCATTTATAGTTTCTGTTTCTTAATTTCTATTAAAGAACTTCTGGTGCTAAAGATAAGATCTTCATATAATCTTTTTCTCTTAATTCTCTTGCTACTGGTCCAAATATACGAGTTCCTCTTGGAGTTCCATCATCACGTATAATAACAGCTGCATTTTCATCAAATTTTAAATAAGAACCGTCTGCTCTTCTAACACCTTTTTTGCTTCTAACTACAACAGCTTTAACTACTTCTCCTTTTTTTACAACACCACCTGGTGTAGCACTTTTAACAGAAGCAATTATAATGTCACCTATTTCAGCATATTTTCTATGTGAACCACCTAAACATCTGATACACATTAATTCTTTTGCACCAGTGTTATCGGCAACTTTTAATCTACTTTGTTGCTGTACCATAATCAGTTTTCCTCCTTCTTAATTTCTAAGATTTCAATTATTTTATTACAACTTTTTCAACAACTTCAACAAGTCTCCATCTTTTATCTTTTGATAATGGTCTTGTTTCCATAACTCTAACTTTGTCACCAATTTGGCATTCATTGTTTTCGTCATGTGCTTTTAATCTATATGTTTTCTTTACTGTTTTCTTATAAATTGGATGTCTAACACTGTCCTCAACTTTTACAACTATAGTTTTGTCCATTTTGTTAGATTCAACTATTCCAACTAATGTTTTACGAAGATTTCTTTCTTCCATTTCCGGATTTCTCCTTTCTTAAATTATTTTTGCTCGTTTAATTCTCTTTCTTTTAATATTGTTTTTATTCTGGCGATGTCTTTTTTCACTTCTCTAATTTTTACTGGATTTTCTAATCCATTAGCAGCTAAATTAAATCTTAATTTAAATAATTCTGATTTTAATTCACTTAGCTCTTTTTCAAGGTCTGGTGAAGACATCTCTTTGATTTTATTTATCTTCATCACTATCACCACCTACTTCAATTTCTCTAGCTACGAATTTTGTTCTTACAGGTAATTTGTGAGCAGCAAGTCTTAAAGCTTCTCTTGCAACTTCTTCTGATACACCTGCGATTTCAAACATTATTCTTCCTGGTTTTACTACAGCTACCCAATATTCTGGTGCTCCTTTACCTTTACCCATACGAGTTTCAGCTGGTTTTTTAGTAATTGGTTTGTTTGGGAATATTTTAATCCAAACTTTACCACCTCTTTTAATATAACGTGTCATAGCAATACGGGCAGATTCGATTTGATTTGCTGTTATCCATCCAGCGTCTAATGCTTGTAATCCATATTCGCCTTCATTAACAACAGTTCCTCTTGTTGCTTTACCTCTATTTCTACCTTTTTGCATTTTTCTATATTTTGTTCTTTTTGGCATTACTGGCATTATTCTTCTCCCCTTTCTGCATTAACAGTTTTTTCTTTCTTTTCAGGAAGAACTTCTCCTTTATAAATCCAAACTTTTACACCTATTTTTCCATAAGTAGTATCAGCTTCGTAGAATCCATAATCTATATCAGCTCTTAAAGTTTGTAGTGGTATAGTACCTTCTTTATAGAATTCTGTTCTAGCCATATCAGCTCCACCTAATCTTCCTGATACAGAAGTTTTTATACCTAAAGCTCCTGCTTTCATTGCTTTTTGCATAGCTTGTTTCATAGCTCTTCTGAAAGAAATTCTTCTTTCTAATTGATTACAAATGTTTTCTGCAACTAATTGTGCATCTGTATCAATATTTTTAACTTCAACTATGTTTAAGTTAACATCTTTTCCTATCATTTTTTGAATTTCATTTTTTAATGTATCAGCTAAGTTACCACCTTTTCCTATTACTAGTCCTGGTTTTGCTGTATATACATTTATTTTTACAAATTTAGCAGTTCTTTCAATTTCGATTTTTGAAATACCGCTAGCAAATAATTTATTTTTTACAAATTTACGGATTTTATAATCCTCTACTAAGTTATCACCAAAGTCTTTTGAATCAGCATACCATTTTGAACTCCAATCTTTGATAATACCTACTCTAATTCCGTTTGGGTGTACTTTTTGTCCCATGTTTTAAGAATCCTCCTTTCCTTATTTAGCCTCTCTTAAAACTATTGTTATATGACTTGTTCTTTTTCTTATTCTTACAGCTGATCCTTTTGCAGCTGGTCTAATTCTCTTTAATGTTGGACCTTGATTTGCATATATTTCAGCAACATATAGGTCTTCACTTTTCATGAAATGATTGTTTTCAGCATTTGCTATAGCTGATTTTAATAGTTTTTCAATTATTTCTGCTGAAGCTTTAGGTGCAAATTTTACTATTGCTAATGCTTCAGAAACTTTTTTTCCTCTTATTAAATCTGCTACTATTTTAACTTTTCTAGCTGAAATTCTAGCATAATTTAATGTTGCTCTAGCTTCTGCTACTTGTTGCATTTCTTCCATTACTTATATCCTCCTTCTTAGAATCTAGGTATTTAAGTATTTTTTTCTACTTATTATTTATTTACTTTGCTTGTTTTATCTCCTGCATGACCTTTAAAAGTTCTTGTTGGAGCAAATTCTCCTAATTTATGTCCTATCATTTCTTCTGATATATAAATAGGAACATGTTTTCTACCATCATGAACAGCTATTGTATGTCCAACCATTTGTGGGTATATTGTTGAAGCTCTTGACCATGTTTTTAAAACTTCTTTTTTACCAGTTTCATTCATAGCTTCAATTCTTTTTAATAACTTTGGTGCCACATATGGTATTTTCTTGCTTGATCTTGACATGATACTCATTTCCTCCTTTTACTATTTTCTTCTCTTAACTATAAATTTATTAGTTACTTTATTTTTCTTTCTTGTCTTATATCCTAATGCTGGTTTACCCCAAGGAGTCATTGGTCCAGAGTGTCCTACTGGAGCTCTACCTTCACCACCACCATGAGGGTGATCTACTGGGTTCATAACAGATCCTCTTACTGTTGGTCTGATTCCCATATGTCTTTTTCTTCCGGCTTTACCTAATTTAATATTTTCATGATCTGTGTTTCCTATAGTTCCTATAGTAGCTCTACATCTTGCTAATATTAATCTCATTTCTCCAGATGGTAATCTTACGTGTGCGTAAGCACCTTCTTTAGCCATTAATTGTGCAGATCCACCAGCTGCTTTTACTAATTTTCCACCTTGTCCTGGATTTAATTCAATGTTATGAATTAAAGTACCTACTGGAATGTTTTCGATTGGTAAGCAGTTACCTGGTTTAATATCTGTGTTCATTCCTGAAACTACTTGATCTCCATCTTTTAATCCGATTGGAGCTAATATATAAGATTTTGTTCCATCTTCATATTCTATTAAAGCTATGTTTGCACTTCTGTTTGGATCATATTCGATTCCAACTACTGTAGCAACCATATCATCTTTCTTTCTCTTGAAATCTATAATTCTATATTTTTGTCTGTTTCCGCCACCTTGGTGTCTTACTGTAATTCTACCATATGAATTTCTACCTGCTTTTTTCTCTTTTTTAGCAAGTAAAGATTTTTCTGGTGTCTTTTTAGTTACTTCTTCATAAGTTAATGCTGTCATATTTCTTCTTGAAGGTGTAACTGGTCTAAAATGTTTAATTCCCATTTTTCTAATCCTTTCCCGAATACTTCAATTCGTATTCTATATTTATTTTCCTAGTTTAATCTAGATATTTATTTAATAATTTTTATTATTACTTAGGTAATTACATACCCATAAATCCATCTATTGATGAATTATATTTTTTAGAAACTTTTGCTTCTTTTCCACCTTTTTTCATATATGTAGGATCTTCTGGATTAACATCTATCATAACTATAGCTTTTTTCCAGCTAGCTGTTTTTCCTTGATGAACTCCTACTCTTTTTTCTTTTCCTTTTACTGAAACTGTATTTACTTTAACAACTTTAACATTGAATAATTTTTCTACAGCTCTTGCTATTTCAACTTTTGTTGCTCTTTTATCAACTTTGAAAGTGTATTTACCTTCTTGAATTCCTTCATTACTTTTTTCAGTAATGATAGGTTTAATTATGATATCTTCTGGTAACATTATGCATACACCTCCTCTAATTTTTTAACAGTATCTAATGTAAGAACTAATTTATTATATTTTAATAAATCAAATACATTAATTGTATTAACTACAGTTACTTTTACATTTTCAATGTTTCTTGTTGATTTTTCAACATTTTCATTTTTCTCTGCAATCATAACTAAAGCTTTTCCTTCTACTTTGTTTTTAGCTAATGCATTTACCATTTGTTTTGTTTTAATATCTTTGAAAGATATTTTATCTAAAACTACTAAATTGTTTTCTAATACTTTTGAGCTTAATATTGATCTTATAGCTAATCTCTTTTCTTTTTTATTTACTCTGTAGCTATATTTTCTTGGTTTTGGTCCTAAAGCTATACCACCTTTAATCCATTGTGGAGCTCTTATACTACCTTGTCTTGCTCTACCTGTTCCTTTTTGTCTCCAAGGTTTTCTTCCTCCGCCTCTTACTTCAGCTCTTGTTTTTGTACTTTGTGTACCTTGTCTTTGATTTGCTAAGTAGTTAGCAAGTACACTGTGTACTACGTTTTCATTTGGTTCAATACCAAATACTTCTTCTTTTAAATCTACTGTACTAACTTTCTTTCCTTCTAAATTATATACATCTACTGTAGGCATTAATCTTCCTCCTTTCCGCTTTACACTGATGCTTTAACTGCATCTTTTATTTTTAAGATAACACCTTTGTTTCCTGGTACGCTACCTTTTACTAATATTGCATTTTTTTCTGTATCAACTTTAACAACTTTTAAGTTTTGAATTGTTACTGTTGTATTTCCCATGTGTCCAGGTAATTTCTTTCCTTTGAATACTCTACCTGGTGTAGATGTTGATCCCATAGATCCTGGTCTTCTGTGATACATAGAACCATGTCCCATAGGTCCTCTTGATTGTCCATGACGTTTAATAACACCTTGGAATCCTTTTCCTTTTGTTTTTCCTTGAATATCTACTGTATCTCCTTCAGCAAATATATCAACTTTTATCTCATCTCCTACTTTTGCACCAGATACGTCATCTAATCTGAATTCTCTTAAGTGTTTAGTAGGTTTAACATTACCTTTTGTAAAATGACCTTTTTCAGGTTTATTAACTTTATGTTCTTTAACTTCGCCGTATCCTAATTGAACTGCATCGTATCCATCAGTTTCTGTTGTTTTTACTTGAACAACTGTACAAGGACCAGCTTCTATAACTGTTACTGGAATTGCTACACCATTTTCATCAAATATTTGTGTCATTCCAACTTTTCTACCTATTATGGCTTTTTTCATTTAAAATTCCTCCTAACTATTGGCTGATTTTCACCAGCTTGGTTTTTGTTTTCATTTTAATTTAATAAATTAATAAAAAATTTTAATTTGATAATTATAATTTGATTTCAATATTAACACCAGCTGGTAAATCTAATTTCATTAAACTATCAACTGTTTTTTGTGTTGGATAAAGAATATCAATAACTCTTTTATGTGTTCTCATTTCGAATTGTTCTCTTGAATCTTTGTCTTTGTGTGGAGAACGTAATATAGTTATTATTTCTTTCTCTGTTGGAAGTGGTATAGGACCTGATACTTTAGCTCCTGTTCTTTTAGCAGTATCTACTATTTTTTCAGCAGACTGTTCTAAAACTACATGATCATAAGCTTTAAGTCTTATTCTAATTTTTTCACTTCCTACGTTAGTGTTTGATGTTGCCATTTGTTTCCCTCCTTAAAATAAATGTAACGGCAAGTATGAACGCATCCTGGTGTTTCCTTATAACACATATATAAATCCAAGTTACTCTAAGTTTCTTTTGTACTTTTGTATCTTGGATAAGGTTGAATGCTATTATCAAACTTATCGCCCGGTCTAAGCCAAGACATACTCTGCAGAAGTTCCCTCCACGGCGTACGTGTAGCCACATTCTGCTTCATCGCTTTATCTTACGCCTACATATTATACTACGCGTTTTTTCCTTTGTCAACGATTTTTTTTAGAAATTTATGAATATTTTTCTACTATATTTTTATACTTTTTTTACATAAAAAAAGAATTATCTAAAATGATAATTCTTTAATATACTATTATAAATTATTTTTTACATTTTTTTATTCAACTTTTCCATATACACCGCCACCACCTTCAATAATATGCATCTTTCCTTCTCTTGCGTTTATTATATTAGTAGCAACTTTTTCTCCTACTACAGCTTCTATATCATCATAATCTAATTTATGCAATATATTCATTTCTGTTTCAAAAGTATCTAATAATTTCTTTATTGTTTTTCCTCCAACTCCTGGAATAAATCCTAAAGGTATTTGATAAATATATTCTGGTCTATGTTCAGGACTTTTTGATTCTTTTTTATCTTTTATAATTTCTATTCTGTCGTACACGCCCATTGTAATATTCCTGCTATCGCATGTATCACATTTTGTGACAGGAGCTTCTCCTTTTATTTGTTTATCGCAAACTTCACAATATGTTCTATGATATTTCCCAAGCTTTGGATCTAATCCATAATTTGCTAAGATTTTTCTTCCATCTTCTCTTTTTAATACTTTTACAAATTCTTTAAAGCTTACTGTTTCCATAAGCATCTTATTATATTCTCTTGCAATTTTAGGAAGAGAATGTGCATCTGAATTTGTTAAAAAAGTCTTATTTTCTAGTTCTGAAATTTTATCTGCTAAATATGTATCTGCACTAAGTCCTAATTCTATTGCAGGAATTCTATCAAATTTTTCTTTAAAAATTCTTTTTAAACTTGTTGTACAATTTCCATAAAAACTTTTGTGTGGAGTAAATGCATGTGCAGGAACAAGCACTCCATTATATTTTTCAACAATATCTATTAATTCATATGCAGATATATCTGCTCTTTGAGAACTTAAAGTCATATTTTTAATATGATGACTCATCTCATTTGAAAAACCTTTTATATCATTTAGTGTTGGGAAATAACAAAGATTATGTGCGCTACCTGTCTTTCCTTCTTCATTTTTTTCAGAAGTTTCTATTTCACTACCTAGTATAATACAAACTTTATCTTTATATATTATTCCACCATCTTCAATTTCAAAAGCTTCACCAGTTTTTAAAAAGTTTTCTATATCTTCTATAACGTATGGTGAAGCACAATCTATAATTCCTGCTATATTAATTCCTTTTCTTTCTACACATTCTTTTGCAATATTTGCAAAATTTAAACTTCTAGCTGCTGTTATTTTTATTGGTTTATTATTTTCACTTCTTCCTATATGTATATGCATATCTGCAAAAACTTCGTACATCTTTTTCTCCTTTTAATCTTCTAAATCATCAATTGTAAAACCAGGTAATAATGGAGCCTCTTTTAATAATCTTAATTTTTGTTTAGCTTTTCTTATTTGCTCTACTAAATCTCCACCATAAGTTAATTCCTTTTCTCTTCTTGCAAATGCCTTTTCAATTCTTTCTTGATTATTATATAATTCCCTTACAGCTCCTGGTATATCATTTTTCATTAAACAATTCATTTCTTTTTGATATCTTGTAAGTAAACCCATCATACTTTTATATCCTCCATAACATCAACAAATTCTTCAAACAAACCTAAATATTTATTATCTACATCTTTTAAATTTTTGTTTTTTAATAAATACATCGCCTCTTTTACTGAATATGCTAATCTATCTTGCCTATTGCAAAGCATTGCACCAAATTGATCTATTATTTCTAATATATCACTTTCTGGTTCTCTAGGAACATTTTCATCACAATATTCTCTATTATATTCTGTGCATATCTTACAAAATCTATCTGAAAAACCTAAAGCTTTTAAAAATTCTCTATCTTTATCTATTTCTTTTTTTGCTCTTTCAATTTCTTCTGCAGAATCTATTCTTAAACATGAATACATTAAACAAGCTGTAATTACCATATTTTTATCAACATCTAATTTCATAATATCAATAAATTCTCTTGCAATTTCTGCTTTCATGATTATTGTATTATTAAAAAATATATTTTGTTTTCTTTTTAAAAAGCTTACTATCTCTACTTTTCTAATAAAATTAGGTTCACCTAAAATAGATTCAGCAAATGTTGCCATAGACTTTTCCTCCAATTTAATATTTACTTGATTATATTTCATTACCATTCATTTTTCAACTGATGTAATTAAATTGTAATAAATATTTAGATTTTATAATCTTTTTGCACAAAAAAAAGAATGCTTAGGCATTCTTTTCATTTATCTTAAAATTAATTTTACTTTTACTTATTTAAATTAGATATTATATTTTCTAACTTTTAAATATGTATATATAGATGAGATAGCAACAACTGCTATTAATACTAATAATACTGTATCTTCTCTACCAGTATCAGGAATATCTTCCTCTGGAA
The DNA here is from genome assembly GCA_944387405.1 of uncultured Clostridia bacterium. GTDB lineage: Bacteria > Bacillota > Clostridia > TANB77 > CAG-508 > UMGS1994. The sequence continues at coordinate 17,281 of CALXET010000009.1, read as the reverse complement.
CTTCATTTTCGATTACTATTGGTTGTTCATTTGTCTCATTTGTCGTATTTGCTTGATTTAATGTTCCTATGTTATTTACTGAATTTGCTGTTGCATTTAATCCAGAATCAGAATCTGTAATTGTAACTATTTCAGATGCATATACTGAACTCTTTAAACAAACTAACATTGTTACTACCACAAATAATATTAATATCATTTTACTTACTTTTCTCATAACTACCTACCTCTTTAATATATTACTACATTTACATTATAATTTAATTATAGCATAACTTTATCTTATTGCAAGTTTTTTTTTGCATTTTTTTATAATTTTTTAAAAAATTGCGCAAAATATCTGTAAATCAATATAAAGGAGACTAAAAATGCCTACTCTATTTTTATTTAGTACAGACATATATTCTATTGAAAATTTCTTAAAAAAGTTTTATAAAAACAAGTCATTACCAAATGTATCTGTTTTCGAAAACTATAAATTATCTTTTGAAAACCCGGTTGAAATGTCAGATATTCTTTCAGCTATCATAGATAATAATGATAAATACAATATCTCAGCTTGGGTAAATTTAGATAATGATTTATATTTTAAAGTTACAAGGCATAATCTAAATGATATTATTAAATACTTATTTGAACGCTACCCTTATTAAATTAATATTCTAAATTAATTGTAACTGGTCCATCATTTAATAAAGATACTTTCATATGTGCGCCGAAAACTCCTTTTTCAACTTTTTTTATATTTTCTTCTTTACATTTTTGAATAAAATATTCATAAAGTTCATTTGCATATTCTGGCGCAGCACTTTCTATAAAACTTGGCCTATTACCTTTTTTAGTATCAGCATATAAGGTAAATTGTGATACTATTAATAATTCACCATCAATATCTTTTATAGATAAATTCATCTTTTCATTCTCATCTTCAAAAACTCTTAAATTGCATAATTTTTTTGCTAAATAATCTGCTTCTTTTTTAGTATCAGTATGTGTTACTCCTAGTAATACTAAAAATCCTTTATCAATTTCCCCTACTATTTTATTATCTACTTCTACTTTAGCATTTGCTACTCTTTGAACTGTTAATCTCATTAATTATTTCCTTCTTTGTTATCTATTACTTCTCCTTCTACTGCAGGTGGTTCATTTTTTGCACCACATAATGGGCAAAATGTATATTTTGTTTCTATAATCTCTCCGCATCCTGCACATTTCATTTTTCCTTCTGGAATTTTTTCTTCTTCTGGCTCTTCTTTTTTAGGTTCTACTTTTATTTGTTCTTTACCACACTCTGGACAAAAAGCTGCTTGTGCGTCTATTTCAGCAGAACAGTTTGTACATTTTTTCTTATTATTTAATAATAAAAGTTCATCTCTAATTTTTTCATTTTCTTCTTTTATTTCTTCTATTTTTTCTACACAATCTTCTATAGCTTTCATAACATCATCTTTATTATTTCTTTTTGCTAAAACTGATTTTCCTAATTCTCCATACATTTTTTCAACTTTAGCATCATTTTCAGATAAAGTCTTTTTTAATTTTGACTCCTTTGCCATTTTATTTGTTTTTTCATTAATGCTATTTGTTGTCTCTGAAACTTTTTTTGAAATGTCATCAAAAAATCCCATTTTATTTACCTCCTATTAATATTTTAATTATATTATTTATTTTTATTATTTATTATTATTTTATTCAGCTTTTAATGTTCTTGTCATTAATTTGTTTACTCCCTCTTTTGGATCTAAACCATTAAATAATACATCATATACTGTATTTACAATAGGCATTTCAACATTATATTTTTTAGCAAGTTTATATGCAACCTCAATATTATCTATACTTTCTATTGTCATACCAACTTCTTTTCTTGTCTCTTCTACAGTCTTTCCCTGTCCTATTAATATACCTGCTTTTCTGTTTCTACTATGATTACTTGAACAAGTTACTATTAAATCTCCAAGTCCTGTTAAACCATAAAAAGTATCTCTATTTCCTCCCATTACAGTTCCAAGTCTTGAAATTTCTACTAGCCCTCTAGTGATAAGAGCTGCGAAAGTATTATCTCCAAGTTCTAATCCTGTACAAACACCTGCACAAAATGCAATTATATTTTTAAGAGCTCCGCCAAGTTCAACACCTTTAACATCTTTTGATGTATACATTCTCATAGTTTCACTTTTAAAAATATCTACAATCATATCAGTAACCTTTTCATCTTCACAAGCTGCAACTAGTGCAGTAGGAACATTTAAAGAAACTTCTTCTGCATGACTTGGACCTGATAAAACACCAATCTTAGAGTTTGGTAGTTCTTCTTTTGCAACTTCATCTAAAGTCTTTAAAGAATCAGATTCAAAACCTTTTGAACAAATAATTACTGGTTGATCTTTAACATATGCTTTATATTTTTTTATTGTATCTCTAGTAAATTTTGAAGGTGTAACGTGAAATATTATATCACTTCCTTCAATAACCTTTTCTATGTCTGTTAAACATTCCACTGTATCTGGTATTTTGGCTTTAGGCAAAAATACACATTTTTTTTCATTATTTATTTTATCACACTCTTCTTCACTAAAAGACCATATTTTAACATTATGTCCTTTTTCAGCAAGATAAATAGCTATAGCTGATCCCCAGCTTCCGCTTCCAATTACAGCAATATTTTTCATATAAGAATCTCCTTTACTTATGTTTTTTATTTTTAATTTTAATTTTTATTAAAACTTAATCTGTTCTCATTTCCGTCCATTAATCTTTTAATGTTTGCTCTATGATTATAACATACAAATATGGCAAGTAATACACCAAATATAAAATAATTTCCATCTACTAAATAGCAATCATTAATAAATATTGTAAGTATTGGTGTAAGTATTGCAGCAGCAATTGATCCAAGTGATACAAATCTTGTTAAAGCAATTAAAACTAATGCATATACCATTACAATTAAACCTAATTTCCAATTAACTAAAAGTAAAACTCCTAAACTTGTAGCCACACCTTTTCCACCTTTAAATCCAAAAAATATTGGAAAAGTATGTCCAAATACAACTAAAAAGGCTGCTATTTGAACTAATATCTCAACATGCTCATAATTGCATTTATTTCCTATAAATACAGCTAGTAGCACTGCGCATATACCTTTTAAAACATCACATAATAACGTTATTAAAGCAACTTTTTTTCCTGCCGTTCTAAGTACATTTGTACTTCCAGCATTTTTACTTCCTTTTTCTCTTACATCAAATCCAGCAAATTTTTTCGTAAATATTACAGAGAAACTTATACTTCCTATCAAATAAGATATTATTGCAACTGCTATGCATATTTTCATATCTTAATCCTCCTTTTCCCCTCTTTCTCTTATAATTAGTCTTACCGGCGTTCCTTCTAATCCAAAATTATTTCTTATACAATTTATAATATATCTTTGATAAGAAAAATGGAATAGTTCTTTATTATTAACAAAAATAACAAATGTTGGTGGTTTTGTTGTCGCTTGAGTACCATAATAAATTCTAAGCCTTCTTCCTTTATCTGTTGGTGGTTGAACTACTGCTATTGCTTGATTTATTACTTCATTTAAAACTGACGTTGATACTCTAAATGCATTTTGACTTGCTACATTATTTATCATTTCAAATAATTTATTTACTCTTTGTCCAGTCTTTGCTGATATGAATATTATAGGAGCATAACTTGCAAATCCTAGCTTATTTTGTAAATCTTTTTTAAACTTTTCTAATGTTCCTGTTTCTTTTTCAACTTCATCCCATTTGTTAACAGCAATTATTAATCCTTTTCCTGCCTCATGTGCTTCGCCTATAACTTTAGTATCTTGCTCACTTAGTCCTTCCAAAGCATCTATTAATGCAATACATACATCAGATCTTTCTATTGCTAAATTCGTTCTCATTACACTATATTTTTCGATATTTTCTGTAACTTTACTTTTTCTTCTAATTCCTGCTGTATCTATAAATATATATTTTCCAAATTCGTTTTCAAACTCTGAATCTATTGCATCTCGTGTCGTACCTGCAATGTTACTTACAATTGCTCTATTTTCTCCAAGAATTCTATTTACTAAAGAAGATTTACCTACATTAGGTTTTCCTATTATTGCAACTTTAATTATCTCCTCATCGGCTTCTTCAATTTTATCTTTTGGGAATTTATCATATATAGCATCTAAAACATCTCCTATTCCCAAAGCATTCGTTGAAGATACAGGATATGGCTCACCTATTCCTAGATTATAAAATTCATATATATCTGCTGGTGGCTCTCCAAAATTATCAACCTTATTACATACTAAAATTACTGGTTTTCCAGATTTTTTAAGCATTAATGCTATTTCTTCATCTGCAGCTGTAACACCTTGCTTTATATCTGTAATAAATATTATTACATCTGCAATATTAATAGCAATATTTGCTTGTTCACGCATTTGTGAAATAATTATATCTTCTGATTCTGGTTCAATACCAGCTGTATCTATTAATGTAAAATCTACTCCTCTCCAGTTTGCTTCAGCATAAACTCTGTCTCTTGTGACACCAGGAGTATCTTCTACTATTGATATTCTCTGTCCAACTATATAATTAAAAAAAGTTGATTTTCCTACATTTGGTCTTCCTACTATTGCGACTACTGGCTTTGACATTTTTTCACCTCTTTATTACTTAGTAGCAATATTTTATATCAAAACTTGTTTTTTTTCAATATATTTTGCCTATTTATACGCATTTTCATAGATTTTATAAAATATTTATCTAGTTTTATTATATTTAACAATAATAAGAAAAATAAGCAATATTCCTATAATAGAAATTATTTTCGAAACATTATCTAAAATAGTACCTGTATATTTTACAACTAATTTTGAATATTCTTTATTCTCATCATCCAAACTTTCTGTTGATTTACTAGAACCGCTTTTTATAATATCTTCTTTATTTATATTTACTTCCAAAAATCCCATTTCAGATTCTTCTGTTTTTACTTTATTTTCATCAACATAAACAGAATAACCTAAATAATATGTATACGGAAGTTCTAATTTTACATTTTCTGAATTTAACTTTATTTCTGCTTCTAAGCTTTTCCCTGATTTATATTCATTTTTAATTTCGCAATTTCCATCTAATACATATATTTTATCTTCTCTTTCCGACATATATTTAATATTATCATATGCTTTCTTTGGCAAATATTCAAATTTTGCACTCCCAGCGTTAGTTCCAAGAGTACTTTTTTCATGTACAATTCCTATTTTAGGTTCTTCTACTTTTTTATCACTATATTCTATTCTATCTTTAAATAATCCTGTTAAAAGTACTGTTATTATAACAATATATAAAACATCTATAAGTCTCACATTTTTTATAGCACTGCAGAAACTTATACTTGCAACTAAACTCAAAAAATATGTTGAAAATTCTAACATTCTCCATGGAAATTGTATAAATAAAAATATTTTAGGGACATAGTTCCAATTTATTAATTTAGTTGTTACTAGTATAGATATAATTCCAAAAAATAAAAATATAAGCACAAATTTTCTATCTTCTTTATTCATTTTCCAAATTGAATATAAAGTAAGAAGAGTAAGTGCAATTATAACTAAACCTAATTCATGAATTTGAAAATTATCTTTATTACTTATTAAATCTTTTAGATCAACCCTATGATAATTTACAAATTCAGTGCTACTCATTTTATCTTTTTCATATACTTCATAATCTGTGTTTATTGAATTTTCTAATAACGGAATCCAAAAATATGATGAAATCATAAGTATTAATAAAGAAGCTATACATATTTTTCTAATTATTTTAATATTTTTCAATTTTTTAAAATTAAATAATAAATATAACAATGCAAAACAAGCAGTAATTGCTGTTGAAATCAAATGAGTAATAATTAACCCAGAACTTCCTAAAACGAGCATTATTAATCCTGAATCACTATTTTCTTCTTTTTCATTTTCGTCTTCATTATTTAAAATGCAATATAGTCCAGCAAAAATTAGTGGAATAAATATAAATGAAGCAAATTCAGCTACAGCATATCTTATGTACATATCATTTAAATGATATGGAGCACACATATAAATTATACTCGAAATAGCACTAATTTCATGCTTTCTAAACATTTTATATGTACTTACATACATACTTATTCCAGAAAGAATTAAAAGTATATATAAAAAGATTTTAAAAGTATTAATTCCTGAACCTACAATTAAATATATAAAAGCTGGAATTATTGATGTAAAATTCCCATAAAATATATCCCATGAATAACCAAAACTATTGCATAAATTATTACTAATTTTGGTGCTTTCAAAATTTTTAATACATTCAGCTGTTTCTTTTATTCTCAAAACATGTTGAATTCCATCATCTCGTAAAACATTTAATTTATCATCTAATAATGGAAGTGAAATAATCGTTCCTACAATTAAAATTACTAATATATAAATTATATGTTTTTTATTTTCTATACAAAATTTTTTCATTTTTTTCTCCTGTTTTTCTTACAAAAGAATTATATCATAAAGCAAAAAAAAACACATCTAAAATGTGTTTCTTTTTCCATAAAATTCATTTTAATTTAATTATTTTTTATCTGTTACAACTACTTCTTTTCCATTATAGTATCCACAGTTTGAACATACTCTATGTGGTAACATTGGTTCATGACAATGTGGGCATGTTGCTAAGTTTTTAGCTTCTATTTTCCATGTAGATCTTTTTAATCCTGTTCTTGCTTTAGACCATCTTCTTTTTGGTTGTGCCATTTTACTCCCTCCTTGCTTTACTTTGTACATTTAATTTATATATCTATAATTTTTAACTTAGTTATTTAAAGTTACTAAAATAGTATACTAGCTTTTTTATTTTTTGTCAATAGCAATATTTACTTTTTCTCCTTTATCTCTTAGTTCTACTATTTTAGCCATAAGTTCATTAGTAAGTATATCTACTACTTCTTTATCATGAGCATTTTTCTTATAACCTGAAAGATCAATTGGCTCTCCAAAAGTATATTTTACTTTTGAAAACAATTTAAAATTTCCAGATACACCAAAAGGTACTATTTTAGCACCAGTTCTAATTGCTATATTTACCGCACCATGTTTTGGCTTTTCTCCTTTAGCCAATCCATTACGCGTTCCTTCTGGATAAATCCCCAATATTTTCTTATCTCTCAACACTTTCAATGCTTTTCTTACAGCTTCTGTATCATTGATTTCTCTATTTACAGGAAAAACATTATAAAGCTCTCCTAAAAATTTAAGAAATTTATTTTGAAATAATTCTTGCTTTGCCATAAAACAAATCGTTTTTTTGGGATAAAGTGCCATCAGAAGTGGAGCATCTAATCCATGAACATGATTTCCACATATAATAACACCTTCTCCTTCTGGTATATTTTCTATACCTTCTACCTCTGTTTTGTATATAATTTTAGCTATTACAAAACATATGCCTTTTATTATTTTTGTATAAATTTTTCTAAACATAATATTCCCCCAGTATCAATTCTAATGCAATTAATCTTTTCTAACATGTGATTTTATAATATTTTCTATCTCATCTGCAACTTCTTTTATAGTTTTTGATGTTGTATCAACAATTATTGCACCTTCAGCTATTTTAAGAGCTCCTATTTTCTTATTTTTATCATTTTCATCTCTTTTTTTAATATTTTCTAGTACTTCTTCATAAGACATTTCTATACCTTTTTCTTTATTTTCTTTATATCTTCTTCTAGCCCTTTCTTCTACATCAGCATCTAAATATATCTTTACTTCTGCATTTGGAAATACATAAGTTCCTATATCTCTACCTTCCATAATTACATCTTTTCCTTTTGCCATTTTTCTTTGAAGTTCAGCCATATATAATCTAACCGGAATAATAGCTGATACCTGAGATACTATTTTATTTACCTCTTTAGATCTTATCTCTTTTGTAACATCTTCTCCATTTAAAATAACTTTTTCTTCTCCATTTTCTCTTTTAAATTCAATATCAATATTTGGTAAAAGTTCTTCTATTTTCTTCACATCATCAATATTATAATTATTTTTAATAACCATTAAAGCTACACATCTATATGTTGCTCCTGTATCTAAATTTATTAATCCAAGTCTATCTGCTAAAATTTTTGTAACAGTACCTTTTCCGCTTCCAGCAGGTCCATCAATTGCAACTATCATTTTTTAATATCCTCCTCGTATTTATTTATTATTCTTCTTAATCATATCATCAGGTATATAAATATGTTTTGCAACAATTTCTACATTTGCAACATACATTGCAGTAAGATTTTCTATTTCTCTTCTTGCATCTTTTTTTAGTCTATTTAAAGTTTCTACAATGTTAGTGCCAAAATTTACTGACACCTCCATATATACTAAAACTCCTCCAACATCTTTTGCAGTTTTATCTATCCTAATTCTCATTATCTTATGTACACCTTTTACTTTTGTAGCAACGTTTATTATTATATCTTTAAATACACTATCAGAAATAGTAAATTTTCCAAGATAACTGAATGTTGGTCTTATAATTGATTTCTCAGAAATATATGGAGCCTCATCTTTACCTTTTGATTTAAATATCTGAAGTGGGTCTAGCAAATATCCTGAAAAATCTTTTTTTATCTCAAATGTTGGAACAGGAATTACATGTTTTCCTTGTGTTATTCTTATTCTTCTTGCAGTTTCCATTTCTTCTTCTGTAGCTACTTCATTTATATAAATTCTTTCTGATATTGGTGGAAGCCCAAGATTACTTGCTATTTTATCAACCATTCCATCTGATGTTCCAAGAATTAATATTTTGTCTACTTTTTGCTTTTTTATTACTTTTTGCATTTCTTCTCTTCTCTCATCATTAATAAATAAAGCATTTTTAACTGTTTCTATTTTAGTTGGAGCTTTTTTAGCAGAAACCCCTGCAATTACTTCATTTCCTTTTATTAAAAGTCCATCATCTATTATATAATTAATACCTTTTTCTCCTGCAACCATCTGTGCTCTATAACTCTTACCAGTTCCAGAAGGGCCTATAAATCCATAAGTTTTAATTTGGAATAAAAACATTATCTCCTCCTTATACTGTTACTACAGTACTTTCGTCATCATCTTCATCATTATTATCATCATTATTCTGTTCTCTGCTATCATCATCTGTAGTGCCTTCACTAGAATTGCTTTCTCCTGTATTTTGACCATTTTCATTTACTGTATTAGAATTTACTTCATTATTTACATTGTTTTGATTATTGTTATTGTTTGTATTATCATTTACATTATTTTGAATTTCATTATTAATATTGTTTTCTGTTTGATTTTCTGTATTATTTTCTTCATTTGTAGGAACAGGATCTTCTCCATATAAATTTCCTGTTGTTAAATTATACTCTACTACATTATCCAATTTTTCTGTAGTAATATTTGAATCATTTAAATCAAATCTAGTTTTAAAAGAATCAGTTTGTAAATTTCTTGTATCTGTTAAAATTGGAGATGTTACATATACTGAAAATCTTGTCTTACTATATGCAGTATATTTATATGTATCTTCGTTAAATATTAATTTATTTTGAGTCCTATCTTCTGCAACTGTAATTCTTGAAATAAAATATACATATTCATCTTTATTATTTTTACTAGTCTCTTTTAACGTATTTATGGAATTATTTAAAGCAGTTTTATAATTATCTATAGCTGTATTTACTGATAAAGAATTTCTATTTACACCCTCTAGATTTAAGCTCATATCTATAATTAAATTTTCATCAACTTTCATATAAACATCCATTTCTGAATATTCATCTCTATCTACTAAAATAGGAATATCTGTCGCCATAGGTGTTGATGAATAAAGTTGATTTTGTGAAACATATCTATTATATATTGCAATTTGTTTTATACAATCTTCCATATTAAGTGTAATAATTCTATTATTTAATTTTACTATAATTTGCTTTTCACTAAAACAGTAGTCTGGATTTTCATTATTATTGTATGCATTTAATATCTGATAAACTGATTCATCAATATTTGAATAATCTACATTATTCATATCAGTTACATCATCATTTAAGTAATCCCATGATATAGAATTATATATACCGTGTCTTAATATGTTTTTTATACTTGCATTATTTATAAAAATATTATTAAATGCAATTTGTTCACCATTTTCTAGTCTATAATTTAATCCAGTAAAATCTCTTGCAATATTTCCATCATTAAACTCTTTTACTATATCAATTCTAATAGAAAGTACATCTGAAAAATTAGCAATTGCTCTTGCTTTTATATCCAAATGTTTCACATTTACATCATTTAAAACATCATTTCCATAATACGAAAAAACTTTTTCTCTTATACTTTCATTTATATTTGTGCTAATAGTAGTATCTGCTAAATTTGATATTTCAGGATAAGTAATTTTTACTTTTTCAGCATAATTACTTCCTTCTACTGGAGTTCCTTCTGTAAGGATATTATCTTTTATAATTAATGCATTCTTCTTATAAGTATTTGAAAGTTCTGTAGTAGTACCAGAAAAAGGTTCTGCATTAATATTCTCTGCTCCCTCTCCCTGATTTGTACTTTTGGAATTATTTTCTATAGTAACAGTAGAAAATTGAGTTCTCCAATTTTTACTTGTATATAAAATTGCTGCTATTGTAATTCCAATTAATATTATCGAAAATATCATTAAGAATATTACTGTTTTTTTACTAATTTGCAATATAACCAGCCTCCTTAATAATATTTTTTCCCTCTTCTGAAAGCATTGTTCCTACCCATCTTCTAACATTATTGCCCTGAGGATTAGAGCTATTTATAATAATATAATATGTAATTGTATATGGATAAGAATTATTAAGCATATTTTCTGTTGTAGGAGATACACTATCTACAGATAAAAGTTTATCCGGATTATATACTCCTTCGTTTTGATTATTATACATTATCTTATAATAGTTATAAAGAGTATATCCAATCCTACCTTCTTCATCATAATATTCAGATGTTAAATTTCCGATAGCAATATTATCACCTATTAAATTTTCTTTGACAGGGTCTTTCATATCAGTATTTTTCATTACTTTGTCTTCCATAAGACTTTGCACATATGACCCAGCTGGCTTTTGATAAGCTTTTATTTCCAAATCTTGTCCACCAACATTTGACCAGTTTTCTATTTCACCTGAATATATTTTTACTAAATCACTACTCGTTAAATTTTCAATAGAATTTGAACTATTAGTCATAAATACTAATGCATCTTTTGTTAAAGTAAAACTCTCAAAGCTTTTTCCTGATGATACTAACTTTTCTCTTTGTTCATTAGTAAGTTCTGGAACAATCGCAATATCTATTTCATTATTTATTAACTTATCTATAATTTCATCTTCAGAAGCACATTTCTCATCTTGTGCATTACCTGTTAATCTTTCTCTTACTTTATCTACTAAGTTTTCCATAGCAAAAGAAGCCATCACTCTTGGATATTCTTCATTTTTGAAAGTAATACTTGCACTCTGATTTTCAGCATTTGGATTATTTTTTGAAATTCCAGTATAAAAAGCAAAATAACATCCTCCACATAGTGCAGAAACAAGAACTATAATTATTATTGGAATCATAACTTGCATACTTCTTTTCATTTACTTTCCCCCATTTTTCTTTGTATAAATTATATATTTTTTATAAAGTTTTGTAAATGTTTTATAAAAAAAGATTAGCTTTTATTTAAAAAACTAATCTTTTTATAAATTATTTTCTTATTAATTTATTTCTCTAAATCTTTTTCTGTCTCTTTTACAATATATATTGGTCTATTTTTAACTTCCATATATTCTTTAGCTAAATATTCTCCCATTATTCCTAAGCAAAATAATTGAACACCACTAACGAATAAAATAATACATATTGTAGAAGGCCATCCTGAAACTGGATCTCCATACATTAATGTTTTAAATATTACAAATAATATCATAATAAAAGCTATAATACAAAATATAATTCCTATTACTGCACTCATTACTAATGGAGTTGTTGTAAATGCAGTGATTCCTTCTATAGAATATTTAAATAATTTCCAGAAGTTCCATTTTGTTTTTCCTGCTGCTCTTTCTATATTATCATATGCAATCCATTTTGTTTTAAATCCAACCCAACTAAATATTCCTTTAGAAAATCTATTATATTCTGTAACCTCTAATATACTATCTACCATTTTTCTAGACATTAATCTATAATCTCTTGCTCCATTTACAATTTCAGTAGATGTCATTTTATTTATTATTTTATAAAACATTCTTGAAAAGAATGATCTTAATATTGGTTCTCCTTTTCTTGTTTTTCTTTTTGTTGCAACACAATCATATTCTTTTGTAAGAAGTGTATCATACATTTCTTTCAATAAATCAGGTGGGTCTTGAAGATCAGCATCCATTATTGCAACATAATCTCCTGTTGACTCCTTAAGACCTGCATACATTGCACTTTCTTTTCCAAAATTTCTAGAGAATGATATAAATCTTACTCTGTCATCTTTTTTACTATGTTCTTTTAGAATTTGAAGTGTTTTATCTTTTGATCCATCATCTACAAAAATATATTCAAATTCTGCGTCTATATTCTCACTTACTTCTGTTATTTTATTATAAAATAGCTCTAGAACATCTTCTTCATTATAACATGGTACAATTATTGATATTTTATTCATAATATCCTCCTACTATTTCTCTAAATTTTCACTTTCGTTTATAAATTCGTTAATTATTTCTTCTCCTTCTATTTTATACAAAACAGGAACAGCATTAGAAATACCAAGCTCAATATCCAAATTGTTAACAAATTCATTTAATTTTTCTTTTTGCTCCTCATCTAATAAGTCTAAATTAACTTCTTCATTACTCTTTATATAATACCACTTTTTAGAATCATAGTACATATCTTTTGTAATAATAGTACCTTCATTAGTTGAAGCATATTCTTTATTACTAAATATACTCATTCCAAGTGAAATGTCTTCTTCATCTTTTATTCCTGCCAAACTTAATATCGTTGGTTTAATATCAATCTTACTAACTGGTTTATCAATTACCATATGTTTAAAACCAGGAATATGTATTCCTGCCATTACATTAGTAAAATTAATTTTCTTTTGAACTTCATTTAATGTAATACCACAATCATTTTGTAAATATTGATTTAAAGTAGGTTCCTCTTCTCTTAAGCCATAATGATCTCCGAATATAAAGATTACAGTATCATCATATAAACCATCTTTTTTAAGTTCATCTATAAACATACCAAATTGAATATCTGCATAATTAACTGATTCTAAATAGTTTCCTATAGGAGTATTTTTATAATCTCCTACATCAATAGTAAGAATTTCTTCTTTCTTTTTCTCATCTAGCCCATCTAAAGTAAAACCAGTATGAGATGATGCAGATAAAATATTTACGAAAAATGGCTCTTCATATTTTTCTAATTTTTCCACAGTTTGCTTATACAATAATTCATCTGATAAATATCCCATTATAAGTTCACTTGTATCATGAAAATCTTCTATAAAATTTATTTCATCTATATTAAATCTTGTATATACTTTGTCTCTATTCCAGAAAGATCCAACATTTCCATGGATATATGAAGTATAATAATCATTTTTAGTCATTAAAGAAAATAAATCATCATACTCTACATTATAATATTTAGAAAAAGATAAACCATTTTCTAGTGGATACATTGATGTTTGTACACTAAACTCAGAATCTGCTGTTGATGTATAGCTTTGTGAATGCATATTTGTTAAATGAATATTTTCATCTAAGAATTTATTAAGATTTGGTGTTATCTCTTTTCCATTTATTTTAGCTTTATACAAGAATTCTTGTATAGATTCTAGTTGAAGAACAATTATATTTTTTCCTTTAGCAACTCCTTCATATTTTATTTTATAATTTTCATCATAATAATTTTTTAATTCTTTATATGCTGAATTTATTTCATCTTTAGATTTATATTTTAACCCTGCTTTAACATTAAAGAAACTTCTTATATCATTTAAATGATATCCAAATATTGTTCCCTCTGATATTTGATATTGATTATTATATGGTGCATTATAAACAAATAAACAAAGTGTTACTATATTTCCAATACACATATAAATTATTAATAATGCAACAATAATATTTTTAAAATTTCTATCTTTTGATCCTCTTTTAACATTCTTATAAGTTGTTATCTTTACTAAAGCTATAAATAAAATAATATCTACAAAATAAAATATCTGTCTTGGTTCTATTAAATATTTTACTGTATCTAAAATCTCTTTAAAATATCTAATATTTCCTGCTTGATTTAATGAAATCGCCATTGATGAATATGAAAAATATAATTCATCTGCAAAAAGTACTGTACTAATAACTATATCCCATATAAGAAGTGCTATATATCTAATTCTATTATTATTTATTAAAAGTAATGGTATTAAGAAAATTAGTATAAATGATGCATTATACCATATCTCATATTGTGGGATTGGAATTTTACTATAAACTGTATGATTATAAAACATTATTAATTTTAGAAGTGTAAATACTCCAAGTAATATAACCATTACATTTGAATTAATAAGTTTTGTTAAAAGCCCATCTGGTTGAATTATTAATCTTTCTTCCTCAAGTTTTCCTTTTTTCCTTAATTTTTCTTCTTTCTTATTTTTCTTATTTTCTTTTCTTATTTTTATTTTATTAAGCAAAAAGTTAACTATTTTTTCAAAAGGAATATAAGCTAAAAGAAGAGTAATTAATATCCCTGTTAAAACTATTAATATTATTGAATAAGTAGACTTAATATAAGTTGTATATCCAGTTTCAAGTAGAATATTATTTACTATTGGACCTAATATTAATACATTCTCATAATTAAATTTATATTCTTTATTTAATAATTTAACATTAGAAAATAAATCTAATATTAATGAAAAAGCAATTGCAGAAGTTGCATAAAGCATAAGTTTTAATGTTGTTATTTCAACTGCATTTTCCGTCGTCTTTACAGAAGAAATTATTACATTTTTAGTATCTATTGCTTGAAAAGCGATTGTAAGTAAAATAAGTGCAAAAATTTTTACAATAATCATCATTTTTCCACTTGGAATATTCTCTGTTTCTTTTTCATACTTCCATCCTAATACGAAAAATGGTAAATACATTATTAATTTGCAAATTAAATCTGAATTTATACTACCATCTATTGTTAAACATAGTGCAATTACTGTAGTAATAAATAATATATGTTTCTCTTTTCCAAGCTTTTCTAATATTATTGTATATATTGGAATTGCTATAAATACCCAGTCAATATAATATGGTGTAAACATAAAATATCCTGGATTTTCACCTTTCATAATTGCTACTATAAGCATATTGATGATTTGAAGTATAAAATATATTAAAAAACCTTTCTTAAAAAGATCTTTCTTATCATCTTTATCTTCCCTAATTAATATACCTAGAATAATCATTATTATTGGTACTGTTACTACTGATAATACTTTAGTTATTTCCGAAAAATATGTTATCGTAATAAATTTTTCTGTTATTTCCATAATAATCAATAACATTATAGAAATAAACATAATATTATTTAAAAAATTTTTCTTCTCTTTTAACATTTTCTTTCCTCTTATTAATTTTCTATAATCTTCTTTTATTATTCTCTATTCTCTTAAAAATTCATAAAAAGATTATAGCTTGTTTTCATAAAATAGTCAATTATCATATATGTTAATATTCTTTATTATTTTAGCTTTTATTAATCTTTTAATTACACTTTTAAATTATATATATATTATTTATTCTTCTCAAATTTAAAAAAAATTTATTTATTACTTTAAATATTGCGTTTTTTCATTATTTTTCATATAATACATATAGTATAAATAGTAGAAAAATATATAATTATATTTTTCCCTTTTATTTTAAGAAATGAGGTTATGCCTTATGAAAAAATTCAAATTAGCAATTGCAGGTGCCACAGGTGTAGTTGGTAGAAAAGCTCTTGAAATATTAGAGGATATGGATCTTCCTATTTCTGAATATGCATTTTTCTCTTCAAAAAAATCTGCAGGCACTAAAATTATTTTTAAAGGAAAGGAATACACTGTAAGAGAATTAAAAGATGATTCTTTTGATGAGGGATTTGACTATGCAATTTTCTCTGCAGGTGGAGATACTTCTAAACATTTTTCACCAATCGCTGCATCTAAAGGATGTATAGTTGTGGATAATAGTAGTGCTTTTAGAATGGATGAAAATGTTCCACTTGTCGTTCCTGAAGTAAATATAGAAGATGCTTACAAAAACAATGGAATAATCGCTAATCCAAATTGTTCAACAATTCAAGCTGTTGTACCATTAAAACCATTAGATGATAAGTATAAAATTAAAAGAGTTGTATACTCTACTTATCAGGCTGTATCTGGTGCTGGAAAAGATGGAATTACTGATTTTGAAAATACATCTAAAGGTCTAGAACCTAAAAAATTCCCTTATCCGATATACAATAACTGTCTTCCACATATTGATGTGTTCTTAGATAATGGTTATACAAAAGAAGAAATGAAAATGATAAATGAAACTAGAAAAATTCTTCATAGACCTGATTTAAAAGTTACAGCTACTACTGTTAGAGTACCAGTTTTAAATTCACATAGCGAATCTATTAATGTTGAATTCGAAAATGATTTCGATATTGAAGATGTTAAAAATTTATTAAAAAACTCTCCTGGAATTATCTTATATGATGATATAAAAAATAACATTTATCCACTTGCTACTATCGCAAATGGTCATGATGAAGTTTATGTTGGAAGAATTAGAAGAGATGAAAGCGTAAAATATGGTATAAATATGTGGGTTGTAGCAGATAATATCAGAAAAGGTGCGGCTTCAAATGCTATCCAAATAGTTGAAGCCTTAATAAATAAACGTTTAGAAGAAAAAAAATAAAAAAATTTAAGTAAAAAACTTAATAATAATATAAATATACTTGCATTTTATAAAATACTTGTGTATAATTTAAAGGCAGTGAGAAATTCACTGCTATTTATATAGGGGTATAGTGTCAATGGTAGCACATCGGTCTCCAAAACCGCTCGTGAGGGTTCGAATCCTTCTGCCCCTGCCAAACGACTATATTTTTTATAGTCGTTTT
>CALXET010000008.1 GCA_944387405.1 uncultured Clostridia bacterium | reverse complement strand
TGATTTTGAAATGTCAAAATCAGCTTGTTCAATAAATTTAGAAGGAGAATAGAAAATGGATAAAGTTAAAGAAATAATATCAAAGTTTATAATTATATTTGTATTTCTAATAATTGCTATAATAGTAGTAATATTTGCAGGATTCTTATATAATAATATTCGTTTTTCGAGCACATTAAAAGATAATGGATATACAACATCAAACTTTAGCAAGTTTACTAAAACAGATGGAAACTTTACATATAACATAGAAATAACTAAATATAATATTTTTAGTAGACCAGAATTTTTATTTACTAAACAAGAAAGTTTTTCAAATCATATTATAATTACTAAAGCAGTTATTGAATTTAAAGATGTAGAAAATAATAACAAAAATTTAGTTATGACTAATTATGCACCTACTAATATTGCTACTGGGCAAAAAATGACTGTAGAAGAGTTGAATGAACAATTAAAATCTCCAAGAGAAAGCTTTATAGTTAACTATGCTTATGTTGGAAATGGAGAAAATATTGAAATTGAAAGTGTTGATAAAGAAGAGTGGGAGAAAATATCTAAAGAATATGTAGACGGTATAAAAGAAGCCTATGATGAAGTTATAAATATGTTTAAATAGAAGATAACAATGTTGATATAAATATTGACAATAAAAAATAATAGCCTTAAACTACTAATTTAAGTAATTTAGGACTATTGTTTTTTTATTGTTATTATACATTTTTTATTTTATTTATTTTTAATATCACTAGTACAGAAATATATGAAAGCAGGTATTAAAAATATAAGTATATAAAATGTGCAAATTACTAAAGAAAATTCAAAACTAAGCGAAGGTAATTGTGCAAGTCTTCCAAAGTAAACTTCTGATAAATCCCAGTTTGTAGTTAAAAAGTTTCTAGTAATAGCAACATTTTCTTCTGTAGGACGAATGATCAATAAATCTGCAATATATAAACAAATAGGAACAATTGATGCTATAACTTTATTGTTAAATAAAGTACTAATTGCAAAACCTATTGTAGCTACCGATAAAAACATAGGAAGCTTTGCTAAAAAACTAATAATCAAATATTCTGCGAGATTCATTACCATTAAACTATCTGTATTAAAATTATATAGTGTTATAGGCGTTAATAATGACTCTATATCTTGTTTTAATATAAGGTTAGATATTAATACCATTAATGCTACTATAAAAGCAGAGAACACAATTATAATAAAAATACTTATAAATTTTGAAAGTAGTATTTTAAAACGACTATGTGGTTTAGATAAAAGTTGTTTTATAGTACCTTTATTTATTTCATCACTTACTATTCCAGCAGAGAAGTATACAATAAGAACAATTATAAAAATTTGAGTATGTATATCTGAAAATGTTGTAGATACTTTATACCTTGTATCTCCTGTATAAGTCGTTTTTTCATTGTTTTCAAAATCATTCTTGTATTTTGCAGCATCTTCTGTATTCTCTTGAGCTGATACATAACTTATATAGCTATTAAAACGGCTATCAGGATTAAACCAGGCTACTTGTTCTTTAGACTGATTATATGATTCTACGCAATTACTAAAAAAGCTCGTATCAGGTGGAATATTTTTTTCTAATCTAATATTTAAACTTTCTAAATCAATATCTATACTTTTTATATTATTCTCAATTATTTCTGGTAATGTATCAGATCCTTCGATTAATTCTTGTTCTAAAGAAGCTTTTTCTTCTTTTAATTCTTCTATTTGCATATTAACAAGGGTTTTCCAATCATCGTTTTTAAATATTTCATTTATCTCATTATATTCTTCAGTTGCTTTTTCTTTATCGACTTTATCTTCATCTTCTAATTCAAATGTAGATTCATTAAAATATTTTTCTAGATTATTCATCAAATAATAATCATAAAACATATCATATGCAGAATAGTTATAATTTTGAAGAACTACATTTGCTTGCCAAGATTTATCACCATATATATTACCGATTGTTTCAATTACATCATATTCAGTTTGAAGTTTAACGTAATTTAAAAGACCACTATAAGTTGATTTATCTTCTAGTTCGATTTCATCTTTTATAAAATCTAATTCTATTCTTAAAGCAGATTTTTCGTTATATGATTCAATTTGCTTTTCATTACTATAAGTTTGATAAAATATTATTCCAAAAATAATTATCAAAATAATATATAAACTTTTTTTAGAAAATAATTTTACTAATTCATTTTTTATTAGTTTTAACATGATTTTAATCCTCTCTTTACTGATTTTTTATATCTGCTTTTGCAAAGGATATAAAACTTATAAGTAAAAGCAATATAAAATATATCAAGTATACTATTATAGAAAGATTAAGTGTTATTCCTTCAAACTCATGCAATCTACCAAATAGTACATTATTTAATTCCCATCCTGTTGTTGGAAGAAATTTTAAAATAGATATATTATTAGATGTAAGCTCTATTAAATATTTTCCTGATATATATATAAATAAAGGCACTAAAACAGCAATAATGGAATTTTTAAATAATGTTCCTAGAGTAAATGCGATTATCATAATTATCATAAATAAAGGCAATTTAGATAAAAATTGTATAAATAAGTACTTAATCATATCCATTTCCATTAAAGTACTTGTACTAAAGTTATACATTATCATAGGAATTCTTAAGCTTTCAGTTTCATTAAATAATGCATTTGCTATATAAACCATAAAAGGTATTAATATAGATGCAAATATTATCATAATAAAACATGTTATTAACTTAGAAAGTAATATTTTTAATCTATTATTTGGTTTTGTTAGTAATTGTTTTATAGTTCCGTTATTTATTTCTTCACTTACTATAGTTGCTGAAATATAAACTATAATAGCAAGTATAAATAATTGTTGATTACTACTTTCAAAAGTAGAGGATAATTTATATCTTGTAGTATCTTTGTTTTCTGTATCTAGTTTGTTTTGAATAATATAATTACTTTTTTCAAAAGTTTCTACTAAGTTTTGATATTCTTTTTGATTTTCATAAGTGTTTTCTCTAGTAGTATCATTATCTATTTTATATATTTCACATTTAGCATACTTATAATTGTCTATAGCATCATTTAAATAATCATATGCAAAAGGAATGTTTTTACCTAATCTAGTATTTATAACTTCAATATCAGTTTCAATTTTATATATTTGGTTTTGTAAATCCGGAGTATATTCTGAAGTTAAAATATAGTCTAAATCATGTTTTTCTTCTAAAAGATAAGATAATTGCATTTTTGCAAATGCTCTCCAATCATTAGAAGAGAATATTTCATTTAACTCATTATATTTTGCTGTTGCTTGTTCTTTATCAGGCACTAATAATTTATCTTCATCATTTAATTCAAAGTCAAAGTAACTTAACTCATCTTCAAAATTTTGTGCTAAATAATAATCATAATAAATATTATATGCTATATATTCGCTATCACGTAAAATGACATATGCTTGCCAAGATTCATTACCATAAGTATCACTAATATCTTCTAACAAATCTTGCTTTACAGCAGTATAAGCAAAGTCCATAGCGCCACTATATGAGTTTGTATTAATACCCATCATTGAAAGTTGAAGATTATATAATTCTTCTTCCATTTCAGACCATTCTTCATAATAATATGATCTAAAATTTATATTCTGAAAAATAATAAGTCCAAATATAACAAGTAAAATTATATAAAAACTTTTCTTAGAGAATATTTTTACTAATTCATTTTTTATTAATCTAATCAATAATATTCCCCCTTGTCTTTTCTAGAAAAGCTTTTTCAAGGGATATATCTTCTTTTTTTATTTCATAAACTTTAATAGAATTATTTTCAAGTAATTTTAAAATGTTAGATACATCAGTTCTATCTATAGTGATTTTAAACTTTTCTTTATTTATAATTTCTATATCTTTATAATTATTTTTTAAAATGTCTATAATAGAATCAGTATTTTCAACTTCAAAAATATAACTTCTTTTAATATTTGAATTTTTAATCATATCTAAAGCATTTTCTTCTATAATTTCACCATTTTGAATAATACAAATTCTAGTGCAGAAGTTTTCAAGTTCAGCTAGATTATGACTAGATATTAAAATTGCCATATTTTCTTCACGCGCAAGTTTTACAAGAAGTTCTCTAAACTCATGTATTCCTTCTGGATCTAATCCGTTTGTTGGTTCATCTAATATTAAAAGGTTAGGATTATTAAGTAGAGCTATAGCAATACCAAGTCTTTGTTTCATTCCAAGAGAATATTTTGATACTTTATCTTTTATTCTTTTTTCAAGTCCTACTAATTTTACTACTTCATTAATTCTATCTTTTTTAATATGTTTATACTGATTTGCAACTTGTTTTAGGTTTTGATATCCAGATAAATAAGTATAAGTATCTGGACTTTCAACAATTGAACCAACTTTTTCTATTGCTTTAGTAAAGTCTTTTTTTATATCAAATCCATTTATTTTGACAGTTCCAGAAGTCATTTTTTGAAGTCCAAGAATTATTTTTATAGTTGTCGTTTTACCGAGCACCATTTGGACCAATAAATCCTAAAATATCACCAGGCTGTATATGTAAAGAAATATTTTTTAAAACTTTTTTATTTCCAAAATTCTTACAAACATTTGTACATTCTAACACATGATTTTCCATTTCTTCCTCCTTTAAAAATATTATATCTATATAAAAATGCCTTTTCAATAATTATAAAAAATAATAAAAACAAATATTATTTATAAAATGTATTATAGTACTTGATTTTTAAATTTAATAAAATTATAATTAATGTGTTAGTAGAAAATTGAATAGAAATTAAAAATAAAAATTAGCGAATCTTAAAAAATGATTTTTTGAGATTCGCATTTTTTATTTTAAAAATAATTGCAAACAAAAGTACTATATCGTTGTAAACTAAAATAATATAGTAAAAGCGAAGAAAAAATAAAAAATAGAGAGAATAAAAAAGAAAATTAGATAAAAAAACGATTTTTTGAAAAAATGATTTTTTAAAATTTGTTAAAAATGTTATAAAAATGTAATAAATTTTTTTATAAAATATAGCTAATTCTTAGAGACATACGGAATATTAGTGTAATAACTTAAAAATGGTAAAAAAATACAATCTGTATAACTTACTTACAGTAAGAATTACGGGGAAGAGTGTACATAACTTATCTACATTGACATTACTTTTTTGGATGATAGAATACAGTCATTGAATAAAGAGAATAACATGAAAGCCAAGGGGGAAACAAAATGCAAGTTATAAAAAGAGACGGAAGTGCTGTTGATTTTGATAAGACGAAGATAATTACAGCAATAAACAAAGCAAACACTGAAGTAAGGAAAAAAGAAAGGGCTACAAAGGAAGATATAGATTCAATTATCGAATTCATAATATCTCAAAATAAAAGAAGAATGTTAGTTGAAGATATTCAAGATATCATTGAAGAAAAATTAATGGAATGTGAGAAATATGAGCTTGCTAAAAGATATATCGTATATAGATATAATAGAGCATTAGTTAGAAAAGCTAATACTACAGATGAATCTATATTAAAACTTATTAGAAATGAAAATAAAGAACTTGCAGAGGAAAACTCAAATAAAAATACTGTTATAGCATCTACACAAAGAGATTATATAGCAGGAGAAGTTTCAAGAGATTTGACAAGAAGAGTATTATTACCGGAGAAAATAACAAAAGCTAATGAAGAGGGAGTTTTACATTTTCATGATGCTGACTATTTTGTACAACCAATATTTAATTGTTGTTTAATTAATATTGGTGATATGCTTGATAATGGAACTGTAATAAATGGAAAATTAATAGAAAGTCCTAAGAGCTTTCAAGTTGCGTGTACAGTTACTACACAAATAATTGCTACAGTAGCTAGTAATCAATATGGTGGACAATCTGTTGATTTAAAACATCTAGGAAAATATCTAAGAATAAGTAAAGAAAAATTTAGAAAAGAAGTAATAGAACAATATAGAGGAAAAATAACTGATGATGTAATAGATGGTTTAGTAGAACAAAGATTAAAATATGAATTAAGATCTGGTGTTCAAACTATTCAATATCAAATTAATACTTTAATGACTACTAATGGTCAGTCTCCATTTGTAACATTATTTTTACACCTTGAAGAAGGGGATGAATACATTGAAGAAAATGCAATGATTATTGAAGAAGTTTTAAGACAAAGATATCAAGGTATTAAAAATGAAAAAGGAGTTTATATTACACCAGCATTTCCTAAACTTGTATATGTTTTAGATGAATTTAATTGCTTAAAAGGTGGAAAATATGACTATTTAACAAAACTTGCAGTAAAATGTTCATCTAAGAGAATGTATCCAGACTACATATCTGCTAAAAAAATGAGAGAGAATTATGAAGGTAATGTTTTTAGTCCAATGGGATGTAGAAGCTTTTTAGCTCCTTGGAAAGATAAAGATGGTAATTATAAGTTTGAAGGTAGATTTAACCAAGGTGTAGTAAGCATCAATTTACCTCAAATAGGAATTATTGCTAATGGTAATGAAGATAAGTTTTGGAAGCTATTTGATGAAAGACTAGAAATATGTAAAGAAGCTTTGATGTGCAGACATAATGCCTTAAAAGGAGTAAGATCAGATGTAAGCCCAATACACTGGAGATATGGAGCTATAGCAAGACTTGGCAAAGGCGAAGTAATAGATGATTTATTATATGGCGGATATTCAAGTATATCACTTGGATATATTGGAATATATGAGGTAACAAAATTAATGACAGGAGAGTCTCATACAACAAAAGTAGGACATGATTTTGCACTAAGAGTAATGAAACATTTAAATGAAACAGTAAATAGATGGAAAGAAGAGACTAACATAGGATTTGCATTATATGGAACTCCTGCTGAAAGTCTATGCTACAAATTTGCAAAAATAGATAAAGAAAGATTTGGAATAATTAAAGATGTTACAGATAAAGGCTATTATACAAACTCTTACCATGTAGATGTAAGAGAAAAAATTGATGCTTTTGAAAAATTAAAGTTTGAAAGTGAATTCCAAGACTTATCTAAAGGAGGAGCAATTTCTTATGTTGAAATACCAAATATGCAAAATAATTTAAAAGCATTAGAAGAAGTAGTCAAATTTATATATGATAATATTCAATATGCTGAATTTAATACTAAATCAGATTATTGCCATGTATGTGGATTCGATGGAGAAATAGTAATAAATGAAGATGGAGAATGGGAATGCCCACAATGTGGAAATAAAGATCATTCAAAGATGAATGTAGTTAGACGTACATGTGGATATTTAGGTGAAAATTTCTGGAATACAGGAAAAACTAAAGAAATTAAATCTAGAGTATTACATTTATAATTCATAAATATAGATAAAATTATTAATATACAAAAGATAAAATATAAAATTCCTTTAATTATTTTATTAAATCAAATGAAAAAATAAAAAAGATGCTAAAGAAAACTAAAAATACAAAAGAGAGAAAATTAAATACTAGGAATTGTTTATATTCCTAGTATTTAATTTAAACATCTAAGAAGGGATGGAAAAATATATGAATTATGCAGATATAAAAAGAGTAGATGTAGCAAATGGCGAAGGTGTTAGAGTTTCATTATTCGTGAGTGGATGTAATCATCATTGTAAAGGATGTTTTAATGAATGCGCATGGGATTTTAATTATGGAAATAAATTTACTGATGAAAATATTAATGAAGTAATAAATTATTTAGATCATGATCATATCGAAGGACTAACTTTATTAGGAGGTGAGCCACTTGAATATATTAATCAAGAAGGTATACTTCCACTTGTAAA
Source organism: uncultured Clostridia bacterium (assembly GCA_944387405.1). Lineage (GTDB taxonomy): Bacteria > Bacillota > Clostridia > TANB77 > CAG-508 > UMGS1994. Next base: position 47,208 of record CALXET010000008.1, on the reverse strand, counting down.
AAGGGTAAAAGAAAGATTTCCAAATAAAAATATATGGTGCTACACAGGATTCGATTTTGAGAAAGATGTAGTAGAGAAAATGTCAAAAAATAATGAAACAACAAAAGAATTATTAAATTATATTGATGTAATGGTAGATGGTAAATTTGAAGAAGATAAGAAAAATTTAAAATTAAAATTTAGAGGATCTTCTAATCAAAGAATTATAGATGTAAAAGAATCATTAAAAGAACATAGAGTAGTTCAAATAGAGAAATTTATATCTTAAGATATGTAACTAGATATAAATATAATTATTTTAAACAAAAAAGAAGATTTTTCTGCAAATACGCTATTGACAAGTAAATACGAATTAATGTATAATTATGAACATCGGATAGAGACAGACATAAAATTTTGTACATAATAGAAAAATCCCGCAAAATGTTTTCGAGCTTTGGAAGGAGGGAAAAATAGGTGTCAGAGATTAGAGTTAATAATGGTAATATAGAAGATGCTCTTAAAAGATTTAAAAGACAATGTGCTAGAAATGGAGTATTACAAGAAGTTAGAAAGAGAGAACATTATGAAAAGCCAAGCGTAAAGAGAAAGAAAAAATCAGAGGCTGCAAGAAAAAGAAAATTTTAATTAAACGAATTTAATAAATTTTAGATAGGGGAAACGTTTTAAACGTTTCTTTTATTTTTATTTTATGATATAATGTGTAAAAATAAATTCAAGGGGGAATTTTTATATGCTTAAAGAACAATTATTAAACGATTTAAAAGAAGCAATGAAAGAAAAAAATGAACTTAAGAAAAATACAATTCAAATGTGTAGAGCAGCAATATTACAAGTAGAAAAAGATAAACAAATAGAATTAGATGATAATCAAATTATTGATATAATTGCAAAAGAATCAAAAAAGAGAAATGATTCTTTAACAGATTATGAAAAAGGCGGAAGAGCAGATCTAGTAGAACAAATTAAAAAAGAAATAGAATATTTAAAAGTATATCTTCCAAAACAATTATCAGTAGAAGAAGTAGAGAAAATAGTAAAAGACATAATTGAAGAAATAGGCGCAAAAGATATAAAAGATATGGGAAAAGTTATGAAAGTTGCAAAAGAAAAAATAGGAGCTTCTTCAGATGGTAAAACTATAAATGAAGCTGCTAAAAAATTTTTAGCATAATTTTATATATATTTATCATATTAATAATAAGATAGGCCGATTAAGTCGGTCTATATATATGCCAATAAAAATATTAAAATGTATACTGAATAAATAGGCTATATATAGAAATAATAATTATATGAAAAGAAAGTGAGATTATAAATTTGAAAGAAGAAATTATTAATATAAAAAAAGGTATTAAGTTACATTTAATAGATACTAATTTATATAAGACAGATTTATCTGTAATTTTTATTACAATAGGTTTAGACAAGAAAAATATAACAAAAGATGTAATTATACCAGAAATATTAAAAAGTGGTTCAAACTCATATAAGAAACAAATAGATATATCTAATAAATTAAATGAGTTATATGGTTCTACACTTGAAACAGGAACTGATAAAACTGGAAAAAATTTAGTTTTGAAATTATATACAGAAAATGTCGATGATATCTTTTTGCCCAATAAAGATAGGAATTTAGAGGAATGTATAAATGTTCTTTTAGATATTACTTTTAATCCTCTTATAAAGAACAATAGCTTTGATGAAAAATATGTAGAAATAGAAAAAGAAAGACAAAGAATGATAATTGAAAGCGAAAAAGATGATAAAGATACTTATGCTTATGACAAAATTATAAACATTATGTACAATGATTGTGGATATGGTATTAAAAGAAATGGATATTTAGAAGATATAGACGGAATAAATGGGAAAAATTTATATAAAAGATATAAAGAAATTATAGAAACTGGTAAAATAGATATATTTGTATCTGGAAATTTAGAAAATAAAAAAATTGAAGACTGTATAAAAAATAATTGCAATATTAAACTTTTAAAAGATAGAGATGATACATCTTATTTAAATGATATTACAGAAAATAAAAAAGATGACGTAGTAGAGATTAAAAAAGTAGAAGAAAAGATGGATGTAACTCAAGGAAAACTAGTGGTTGGATTAGATGTAATAGGAAGAAGAGATTCTGATGATAGATTTAAAATATTACTTTATAATACTATTTTAGGAGATGGGGCTAATTCAAAATTATTCAGGATCGTAAGAGAAAAAGAAAGCTTAGCTTACACTAGTAAATCAAATTATGTTGTTCAAAAAAGTAATATTTTTATAAGAGCTGGTATTGAAGTTGATAATTATGAGAAAACACTAAATTTAATTAAAGAACAAATAGAAGATATGAAATTAGGAAATTTTACAGAAGATGATATTGAAAATGCTAAAAGATTTATATATGCAGGTATAGATTCTATTAAAGAAGAACAAAATACTGCAATTATATTTTATTATGGAGAAGAAATGTCAAAAAATAAAATATCAATAGAAGAATATTACGATAAAATAAAAAATATATCTAGAAAAGATATTATGGAAATAGCCGAAAAAATAAAAATAGATACAGTTTATTTTTTAAGAAATTAAAAGTCAATTTTCTAAATTTACATTTATATTATTGGAGGAAATATGCAAGTAATTGAAAATGATTTAATAAAAGAAAAAGTATATATAGAAAAATTAAAAAGTGATCTTACAGTTATGTTTATTCCAAGAAGAAACACAAAGAAAAAATATATCACATTTGGTACAAATTATGGATCAATGGATGAAAAATTTATTATTCCAGGAGAAAAAGAAATTACAGAAGTACCAGATGGTGTAGCACATTTTCTAGAACATAAATTATTTGAACAAGAAAATGGACATAATAGCTTAGATGTTTTATCTTCTCTAGGAGTTAATGCTAATGCGTATACTACAAATAACCATACAGCTTATTTATATGAATGTACAAATAATTTTTATGAAGCATTAGATGAGTTTATGAATTATATACAATCACCGTATTTTACTGATGAAAATGTTGAAAAAGAAAAGGGAATAATAAACCAGGAAATAGGAATGTATAACGATCAACCTGATTGGAAAGTATATTTGAATGCATTAGAAGCTTTATATGTCAATAATAAAGTAAAGTTAGATCCAGCTGGAACAGTAGAAAGTGTAAGCAAAATTAATAAAGAAATTCTATATACATGCTACAATAATTTTTATAAATTATCTAATATGGCGATAGTAGTTGTAGGAGATTTTGATAAGGATGAAATATTTGATCAAATAAATAAAAGAATAATAAAAAATGAAAATACAACTATTGCTAAAAAAGTAGTTGAAAAAGAACCAGAAGTAATTAATAAAAAAGAAATATATGAAAAAATGGATGTAAATATTCCTCTTTTTATATTGGGAATAAAAGATAAGATTGAAAATGATAATTCATTAAATAGCAGTAAATTACAAATAAGAAAGCATATAGCTATAGACATTATATTAGATATATTAATTGGAAATAGTTCTTATTTATTTAATAAATTATATGATGAAGGGCTAATATATTCAGAATTTACGAGTATATATGAGTATGCGAGAGACTACTCGCATATATTAATTCAAAATCAAAGTTTTGAATATAAAAAAGTAGTAGAAGAAATAAAAGAAAGAATTAATTATTTAAAAGAAAATGGAATAGATAATATAGAATTTGAAAGAATGAAAAAGAAAAATTACGGAATGTATGTTAAAGAATTTGAAAATATATCTGATATAGGAAATAACTTTATGGAAAGTTATTTTAAAGAGATAAATCCATTTGATTTTATTGATGAATCACAAAACATAGATAAACAATATGTAGAGAGGATTTTAAAAGATATTTTTATAGAAGATAAGATGATTACATCTGTAATAGCAAATAAGTGAGAAAAATGTCGACCGAAATTTGACGAAAAAGAGCTAATTTGATTGACCAAGTTATAATAATATGATATTTTATACGTAGGGAAGGGATTATTAGTATTTTAGAAGAGGTCGTATATGGATTTAGATGAAAAAATTTATCACTTAAGGAAAAAACTGGATGACAGTATTGCAAATAATGAAAGTTATGAAAAAATCTATAGTATTAGTATACAACTTGATGAACTAATTGCGGAGTACTATAGAGAAAATGCGGCTATAAATAAATATAAAGATAAAAATAGATAGAAACGGTATAAAAATTATATCGTTTTCTTTTTTCTTTAGTTAGCTTTAATTTAATATTTCTTTTTTTAAAAAATTATTGTATTTTAAAAATGGTTATAATATAATACAACTGTTAAAATAAGAATGGAGAAATGCAATTTATGGAAGAAATAATTAATTTGATTCAATCTGTAAATGTAGAATATCTTATCAAATATGCAGAAATTATAGTTATAATTTTAGGATTTCAAATAGTTGGTCCGATAGTTTCAAGAATTATAATTAGTATTGTACATAAATTGATGAAAAGTGAAAAAAAATCTACAGAAAGTGGTTTTTATAAACCGCTTAAGTACTTTTTTTATGTGCTAGGATTTTATATCAGTATATACACTTTAGGAACAACCAAAGGTATAGAAAAGCTTGCAGATAAAGCTTTAAGAATTATTATAATAATTTTATTTGCTAAAGGTGTCGCTGATTCTTTAAATCCAGACTCACCAATTTTTAATATTATTAATAAAAATTCTAAAAAGGATAGTAATAATAATGATGCATTAAATTTATTTTTGAGTAAAGTTTTAAAAACATTAGTATATATAATAATGGCTTTTGTGGTAATAACAGAGCTTGGATATGATTTAAGCGGACTTGCTGCAGGTCTTGGAATTGCCAGTGCCGCAGTAGCTTTAGCAGCACAAGATATTGTAAAGAGCTTAATTGGTGGTTTTACAATTATTACAGACAAGCCATTTGATATTGGTGATTATATTGAAATAGGTGGAGGAGTTTATACAGGTACTGTAGTAGATATTACATTTAGAAGTACAAGACTTAAAGTAATTAATAATTCAATAATTACTATACCAAATTCTTTACTGGTTTCAGAATATATAATAAATTGGAACAAATTAGAAAGTAGAATGATAGAAACAAATCTAAGAATAAGTTTAGAATCAACTACAGAACAAATAAATAGATGTATCAGTAAAATAATTACCGTATTAAATACAAATGATATAGTTTTAGAAGATACAACAGAAGTTCATTTAGATAAAATAGGAGAAGACTGTAACAATATTTTTATAAGAACATATATATCAATAACAGACTATTCAGAATATTTAAAAGCTAAAGATAAGATATTATGTGACATTTTAGATGTGCTTGAAAGAGAAAATATAGAATTAGTATATCCAACACAAACAGTATATGCTAAAAGTAGAGTATAAAAGGCAAAAGTAAAGGAGCAAAAAGATGAAGTTAGGAGTGGCATTAGGTGGCGGAGGGCTCAAAGGTGTTGCACATATAGGTGCTCTCAAGGCATTAGAAGAATTAGGAATAAAGATAGATTTCTTATCTGGAACGAGTTCTGGAAGTATAATGGCTGCTTTTTATGCAATAGGATTAACTACAGATGAAATGATACAATATACAAAAGAATATTATAAAAGTATAACCACAATTAGTAAAAAACCAATAATTGCTGGACTTAGTAAATTTATAGTTACAAAAAATGTAGATTTACCAGGAATAATAAAAGGTGACAAAGTAGAGGATTTAGTAAATAAAATTGCTAAACTAAAAGATGTTGAAAATATAAAAGATATAAAAATGCCATTTGCAGTTGTGACTGTAGATGCAATAACTACTAAAGAATATATTTTGTCATCAATAAAAATAAAAAATAGGCAGCAAGATTTTGGATATATAAATGATATTTCTATAGGGACTGCTATACGTGCTAGTATGGCTTTTCCAGGAATATTTACGCCATGTGACTATAAAGAGTATAGCTTTATGGATGGCGGCACAAAAGATAATTTACCAGTTCAAGTATTAAAAGATATGGGAGCTGAAAAAACATTAGGAATTAGTTTTAAATTAGACAAGTATGAATCCAATGGAAATATTCTAGCAACAATACTTAGAGCTTGTGATATTTTTTCTTTAAAGGATGTAAGAAAAGCACAAGAAATTGCAGATTACTTCGTAGAAGTTGAAGTTGAAAATGCAAAATTACTAGAAATCAAAGAAATGGATCAATGTATTAAAATTGGATATGATACAATAATGAAAAATAAAGAAAAAATATTAGAGTTAGTGAGGTAAATGGTAAATGAAAGCATTAGTGACAGGAGCTTCTTCAGGAATAGGAAGAGAAATTGCGTTATATTTAAGTGAGTTAGGTTATGATTTAGTATTAGTATCAAGAAATGAAAGAAAATTAAGAGATCTTCAAAGAGAAGTAAAAACAAAAGTTGAAATAGAAAAAATGGATTTAACTGATAGAGCAAATCCATGGATATTACATGAAAAGTATAAAAATGAACCAATAGAGATATTAGTAAATTGTGCAGGAATGGGAGTATTCGGACCTTTTACTAATACAGAGCTTGAAAAAGATTTAGAGTTAATTGATTTAAATATAACAGCATTAACTATACTAACAAAATTATTCTTAAAAGATATGAAAAAAAGAAATTTAGGATACATTATGAATGTGTCTTCAATAGTAGGATTTATGGATGGACCATTAATGGCTGAATATTATGCTTCTAAAAATTATGTGTTATCTTTAACAAGAGCCATAAATACTGAACTTAAGAAAGAAGGATCAGAAGTAGTTGTTTGCGCGGTTTGCCCAGGTCCTACAAGTACAAACTTTAATAATGTAGCAGGAGTTGAGTTTAAAGTTAAACCATATGATAGCGATTATGTAGCAGAATATGCTGTAAATAAAATGTTTGAAGAAAAATTAGTAATTATACCAGGCACAAGAATGAAAATTTTAGCAGTACTAGCTAAATTTATGCCGGGAGAAGTTATAAGAAATGTAGCATATTCTATTCAAAGAAAAAAAAGAAAATAAAGGATAGGTAAACAAATGAAAATTAATTTTATTGGAACAGGAACGATGGGATCTATAACAAGGGGAAATCAAAGTTTAATTATAGATGACATTTTATTTGATGTAGGTTCTGGTACAGTAAAAAGAATGGAAAGTCAAAAAAAATATACTAAAGATATAAAATATTTAGCAATATCACATTTTCATGCAGATCATTTTTTTGATTTACCTAATTTTTTAATAGGTAGAAATATTAGAAATGAACATTTAAATAGAGTACTTCCAATTATAGGAGGAGTTCGGATTAAAAAAGAAAGTAATAGAATTATTTAATTTGGCTTTTTCAGATGGAAATAAAGATAAATATAATAATTTCGAAAGAGATTTTAATGTAAAACTAATTGAACTAAGAGATGGAGAAGAATTTATAGGAGAAGATTTTAAGATAAAGGCATACGAATTAGTTCATGGTTCTTGCAAACCTATTTTAGGATATATAGTAGAAAAAGAAAATAAAAAAATTGGATATGCAACAGATACGGTTCTTTGCGAAAATTTACAAAAAATGTGCAGAGAAGCAGATGCTATTTGTATTGATTCTACTAATACTATTCCTACTAAGATGCATATTGGTTTAGATGAAGTTATATGGCTAAAAGAACAAAATAAAGATACTAGATTTTTAGCAATACATAGGAGTGATTATGTTCATAACCACATAAAAAATATAGAATTCCCAGAAGATGGAGAAGTTATAGAAATATAATATGTGTTAAGGGAGGAGAATATGAAAAAGAAAAGTATTAAAATTTTAGTAGCTATCATAGCAATTTTTATAATTTTAACTATAGTATCTAATATAGCATTCGCTGTTGCTATGACAAAAGATTCATTAGAAACCAATTTAAAGGCTTATATGGATGGCAGCAAAACTGCAACTGCAACAGTAGGAAGTGGAACTACTACAATAGGGGGATCTGAAACTTCAGGAACATTAACTGTAGATGATAGCACAATAAAGATATCTAGTGAAGGTGTAGATATAACAGCAAATTATACAATTTCTGATGAAGAAACTACATTTTCAATTGATCAAAATTATACAAGTGATATGACAGATGAAAATTATTTATTAGAATCTGCTAAAACAGTGGCACTTTTCCCAATGTGCTTTGTGGCTGTAACAGATGCACAAAGTGTAGATTCAAATGCAGCTTTAAAATATTATGTAGAAGAAGTAAGTGCTGGAACAACTACACCATCAGGAGATACTACTGATAAGCTTGCTACTGCAAAAGGAACAAAGATTTCAGTTGATAATGACATATTTACATATACTCAAACAGAAAATTCAAATACTGATACAGAATATAAGATTACTAATACATTGACTATAAAAATGAATGCAGATTTTACGAAAATTTCTGGTGAATCAGGAGGATCTTTAATTACTGCTGGAGGTAATGAGATAACTTCTTCTGGAAATGAAATTACACCGGCAAATGAAACAGAGAATGATGTAAATACATTAGGAAATGAGATATTTGATGAAAATAATACTTCAAATGAGATTTTACCAGATACTGGTCCAGAGACTTGGATTCAAGTAGCAATTGTTTTAGTTTCATTAGTAATAATTATAATAATGCTTTTAAATATTATGAATACTAATCAGATGAAAAAACAATAAAATAAATAAAAACCAAAAAATATTTTATTAAAATTTAAATAGAAATTATTAAAATACAGAATATTTCTTTTAATCTGAAATATTCTGTATTTTTTAAATTTAAAAAATATATAAAACAAAATTTTATAAAACCATTCCAAGAGTTAAAATTCCAACATTTGTAGAATAGATTTCATCAAATTGCGAAATTGGAAGTGGATTTGTTCCATATCCTGCTTCAATGGTATAACCTGGTCTATTATATGATTTAATAAACCAATCTTTATAACCTGCGTTTGCAGAATTTTTAGGAGTATCTTCTAAAGCATAACCACTTACATTTTGAAATTGAGTTCCTATATAATAAGAATTAGCAGGGAGAAAGTCACTAAATCTCCAATAGATTACCCTTCCTTGCGTATGATATGCCAGTATAAGACTAAAATTTTTAGAAATAGTAAAATTATACAAGTTAATAGATTCAACAGCTATAAGAGGAGATTTGCCTACAAAATCTCTTGGACCTGGTTTAGTATATCCTTGACTATATTTAATTTCTTTTGCTTCATCCCAAAGAGCAGGAAATTGTAAATTCAAATCTATGCCATTTATATTTGCTTTCCAGCCATCAGGAAAAGGAATATTTGGATAATTATCAGATAAGATTTTCGCATTATTAAATATATTTGGTAAATATTTTTCAATGTTTCCTACTACTAAATCTACTCCATCTGGATTAACCATAGGGACTATATATAAAGATATATTATCATATAAAAATCTAGCTCTATAATCGAAAATAGTATTATTATTTTCATATGCAAAAGACAAGTTTTCTATATATTTCATTAAAAGTACAGATGTTATCCATTCATTAGCATGAATGGAAGCACTATAAAATACTTGTTTTTTTCCTTTTCCAAATCTAATATAAGGAATAGTTCTTCCAAGAGAGGAATATCCAATGTTTCCGATATCCAAAAAAGGGAATTTTTGTTTAAATCCATCTAAATTAATTGATAGAATGTTATAACCATAATGAATATTGGTTGGAACAATATATGCATATAATAATAATTTGTTCCAAGTATTTTTCCCAATTATTCCGTCAGGAGTGAGCCAGAAATTTCTTTGAAAATTTATTACTGCTTCTTTTGTTTTTGAACCAAAAATTCCATCAATATTAAGATTAGAAAAACCTAGAGTATTTAAAAGAGTTTGAACATATTCAACTAAAACACCTTTAGAATTAAACTTTAAAACTTCCATAAAATCACCTAATATAATATATGAATGTAATTTCAAAAAGTTAAATAAAATATTAATAAATATTTAATATAAAATTAATAAAAACATAATATAAATTTAACAAAAAAATAATAAAAAATATTACTTAAATGTTTGATATTATTTTTTGTATATAATATAATAAATGTAACAAACATAAGATAAAAGGAGATGTGAGAAGATGAAAAAAGGTACAATACTTATAATGGTACTTGGATTATTAATATTTTTATTAATAGTTATTGGATTTGTAGCTTACAATTTACTTTATGTTCCAGGAAATTATGTTATGAGGATTGAGAATATGGCACGTTCTGGAACTAATATAGTATATATATATGAAAACGGAAAAGTATTATTTAATAATGATGGAGTAAATACTTTAAAAAAATCAATGAGTAAAGAAGATGTCCAAGAAATATTAGGACAAGTAAAAGAATACGAAATTCCTACAAGAATTTATGTAGTACAAACAAGTGATGGAAAAGAAACATATGTAACTAATCCACTAATTGATAAAGTTGGAGAAAAACTTGGAATTACAGATATTTTTACAGAGGGAGTAGGAACAGATAATTAAGATTAATAAAATCCAGTACATTTTCTAGAAATTAGAAGTGTACTGGATTTATTGTTTTATAAAATAATTAAAATATTGAATCAAATATACTTGAAAAAGTAGTTATAATTGCAGAGAAAAATGAAGAAATTAAATCGACTGTCATTTTAAATATAGGATTTGATTCATAAACAGATACAAAATAATTATGTACAGGTGGTAGAAAAAAGATTAAAGTTAAAATTAGTATACTAAAAGCTACAATAAGAATTGCTTTTAAAAATCTTTTAGGAGTCCACTTGTATCTTAATTTATATCCTCTAGAACGTAAGTAATTATCATATGCTTCAACATATCTTTCTTGTAATTTCTTTTTAATTTTTCTTTTTTGTTTTTCATCCATATATGTTGTATCTACAACAAATTTTTCTTTATTATACTTTGCAGGATTATTTAAAGGAGTATCAGTTTCAGTTTGAGAATTTATATTATTAAAGTTTTGGCTATCAATTGATGAATTTTTTTTATTTTCAGTGATACTTTTTTCAAGTTCAATTTGTTTTTTTCTTTTTAATATTGCATCATAATTTGATCTTTTATTTTCATCAGATAAAACATCATAAGCTTCATTTAATTTTTGCATCATAGCTTCAGCCTGTTTTTTATCACCTTCATAGACATCAGGATGATATTTTTTCGCAAGAACTCTATAAGCTTTATCTATAACTTCAATTGATGCATTCTCATTTACTTCTAATATTTCATAGTAATTAAGATTAGACATACTAAACTCCTTTTTATTAGTTTACAAAAATTATAACATTAAGATATATTTTATACAATAAAATAAATATGCAAAATTTTAAAATCGTGTTATAATATAAATCTAGAAATTACAAGAGGTGAAATATGAATAGTAAAGATAAAATAATTAAGGTATTAGCATATGATGGTAAAGTAAGTATAATTTGTGCAAGAACAACAAACTTAGTAGAAGAAGCTAGAAAAATACATGATTTAACCCCAACTACGACAGCTGTACTTGGAAGAGTACTTACTATGGCAGTGATAATGGGATCAGAACTTAAATCTGAAAAAGATAATATAACAATTCAGATAGACGGAAGAGGACCAGTAGGAAAGATTGTAGTAGTATCAAATAATGAATCTAAGGTTAAAGGATATATGCAAAATCCGCTAATTGAACTTCCATTGAATAATATAGGAAAAATTGATGTAGGAGGGGCCGTTGGAAAAGATGGTTATATTAATATAATTAAGGATATAGGATTAAAAGAGCCATATATAGGAATTACACCTATAGTTACTGGAGAAATAGCAGAAGATTTTACAAAATATTATGCTGATTCTGAGCAAAAACCAACTGCTATAGCATTAGGTGTACTAGTTAATAAAAATGGAGTTAAATCAAGTGGAGGTTATAGATTAAATTTAATGCCCGATGGGACAGATGATATAATAACTAAATTAGAGGAGAATATAAAAAAAGCAGGTTCGATTAGTAATATGCTTTCAGAAAATTTGAGTTTAGAGGATATAGCCAAAAAAGTAACTGGTGATGAAAATTTAGTAATATTAGAAGATGAAATAGAACCTGAATATAAATGTGATTGTAGTAGAGAAAAGTTTGAAAACGGCTTAATTTCTCTTGGAAAAAAAGAATTAGAAGATATTATTAAAGATGATGATAAGATAGAGACAGTGTGCCAATTTTGTAATAAAAAATATGTTTTTGATAAAAAGTATATAGAAAAAATAATAAAAGAAATGGGGGATTAATATGGTATATAAATTTAGACCTTCAGGTGTATGTTCTATGGAAATGATAGTAGATATAGAAAATGATGTAATAAAAAGTGCAGAAATTGTTGGTGGTTGTCCAGGAAATACATTAGGAGTTAGTAGATTAGTTGTTGGAAAAAAGATTGATGAAGTAATTAATTTATTAAAAGGAATACCTTGCGGGAAAAAAGGGACTTCTTGTCCAGACCAATTAGCAAGAGGCCTTGAAAAAATTAAAGAAGAAAATAAATAAAGATATATATTTTCAAAATAAAAATAGTAGAAAATATTGTATAACCTTTTTAGATTTAGTACATATTTTCTACTATTTTTTTATTATTTTATTGACCTCCGCCACTAGAACTTCTTAAAGTAACTGAGATAATAGTACCTTTGTCGACTTTAGTTCCTTCTGCAATGTCTTGAGAAATTACATTTCCAGCACCATCAATTTCTATATTTAAATCTAAATCATGAAGTTTAGATCTAGCTTGTGATAATGATAATCCTTTAAGATTTGGAACCTTAACAGTAGATTGTTTAGTGTTTTCATCATATAAGCAAATTATAGAACCTTCCTCAAGAGATATTCCGGATTTAGGAGATTGATTTGCAACAGTGTAATTTGTAGATTTTGAACAATTTAATACTTTGAATCCAGCTTTTTCTAAAGTTTCTTTAGCTTCCTTATATGATTTTCCAGAAACATCTGATAAAGTAATTAAATCATCTTTTTCTGTTCCACCTTCAGAAGATACTATACCTAGATCAGGAAGTACTTCTGTTAATATTTGTGAAGCAACAGGTGCAGCAATTGTACCACCTTGATGACTTCTACCTTTTGGGTCTTTTAATATAACAAGACAAACAACTTGAGGATTATCGATTGGGGCAACTGCAACAAATGAAGCAACATAACCTTCTTCTTTTTTGTTTACAGGTGGTTCAGAAGTACCACTTTTTCCACCAATTGAATATCCTGTAACTGAAGCATATCCACCAGTACCATCTGTTACAACAGATTTTAATAAATCTCTCATCGTTGCAGAAGTTTCTTCAGATATAACTTGTCTTACTTCTACAGGATCTATGTTTGTTGTAACACCAGTATCTGAATTTACTGTTTTATAAACTATTCTAGGTTGCATTACCTTTCCATCATTTACAATTCCGCAAACTGTAGTAATTAATTGTAGAGGAGTAATTGTAAATCTCTGACCAAATGACATTGTTGCAAGTTCAACAGGGCCACAATCTTCTTCATTATAGAAGTATCCAGATGCTTCTCCAGAGACTCTAGCACCAGTTTTTCCTCTTAAACCAAATGCATCTATATATTTATAAAAAGTAGATACACCAATTTTTTGCCCAACTTGTATAAATGATGGGTTACATGATTTTTCTAAAGCTTCTCTTAAAGTTAATGAGCCATGTGCAGAACTTGCCCAGCAACTTATTTTTCTGTCTGCAACAGTCATTACTCTATTACAAGTAAATTGTTTTTTATCAGTTTCTACTAAACCTTCTTCAAGAGCAATTGAAGCAGTAACTATTTTAAAAGTAGATCCAGGCTCATAACCATCAGATACAGCTGAATTTCTCCACATAGCATATGTAGCTTCAGCTTGTTCATCATTAGATAGATCGTCCCAAGTCTTTTTAAGCTCAGGTGTGTTAGGTTCGAATGGTTCATTTAAATTGTATGTAGGATAATTCGCCATTGTAAGAATATCTCCATCTGTAGGATCCATTATAATAACAGTTCCTGAATCAGCTTTATTTTCTTCCACAGCTTGTTTTAAATATTTCTCAGCAACTGATTGAGCATTTACATCTATTGTTAAATAAATGTCACTACCGTTTTCAGCAGGTATATATTGTTCACTTTCATCTGAGATAATATTTTTATTTACATCTGTTGTAGCAACTATTCTACCAAAAGTTCCTTTTAATGTATCATCCCATTCTGCTTCTAATCCTTCTAGTCCTTGATTATCAGAGCCACAAAATCCAATTAGATGAGCTGCGAGGGAATCATAAGGATATGTCCTTTTTGTATCTTCGTCTATATTTATTCCACTTGTAATATTATTTAATTCCATCCATTTTTGTAATTCTTCTGATTTATTATTTGAAACTTTTTTCGCAATAGTAACTACTGAAGAAGTAGAAGATAAATCTTTTATAACGTCTTTATATTCAAGGTCAAACAATTCTGAAAACTTTTCTGCTAATAAATCATTAGATACCTGAGAATCATCTTTATAAAGAATTTTTCCGTGGATTAACACTTATAGTATATACTGTAGAACTTCGTGCTAAAACTTTGCCTGTTGAATCGTATATAATTCCTCTTTTAGGACTAAGTACTTCACTTTTTGTTTGTTGTTTATAAGCAGCAGTACTATATTCTTCTCCTTTTATAAATTGAATATAAGCTATTCTAGTAAGTAATAAGATTAAAAGGAAAATTAAAGCAAACAGCAGAAATAAAGATCTGTGTAAAATAACTTTTTTGCTGTAATAATCGGAATCCTGACTACTTGCTCTTTTTAAATTTCTTTTTTCTAAAACTCTATTAATTTTTTTCATAATCACCACTTTACTTTTTAATATAATAATTTTATATTATAGATTAATAAAAATCAATATGATATAATATAAAAAGGTGATGAAATGAGGTTATTAGAAGAAACGAAATTTATAATGAAAAAGTATAATTTGTATGCTAACAAAAGTTTAGGTCAAAATTTCTTGATTGATGAAGAAATAGTTGAAAATATAGTAGATTCTGCAGATGTTTCAAAAGATGATTTAGTAATTGAAATAGGACCAGGACTTGGTACTTTAACAAAATATTTGCTAGATACTAAAGCAAAAGTAATATGTATAGAGTTAGACAAAAGAATGATAAACATTTTAAATGATAGATTTTCGCTTTATGACAATTTTAATATAATAAATGATGATGTTTTAAAAGTTGATTTAAAAAATTTAATTTCAGAAAATAAAAATAATGGAATTAAAAAGGTTAAAATTGTTGCAAATTTACCATACTATATTACAACTCCAATCATAATGAAACTTTTAGAAGAGAAATTAGATATAGAAAGTATTACTGTAATGGTTCAAAAAGAAGTAGCAGAAAGATTAACAACTATTCCTGGAGATAAAGAAACAGGGAGTATTACATATGCAGTTTATTATTATTCAGAGCCATCTTTATTATTTAATGTTCCGAATACTTCATTTATTCCTGAACCAGAAGTGACATCATCAGTTATAAAATTAGACATTTTAAAGGAACCAAGAGTGAAAGTAAAAGATGAAAAATTGTTTTTTAAAATTATTAAAGCTGCATTTATGCAAAAAAGAAAAACACTTGTTAATGCTTTAGTAAATGGAAAAATATTTAATTCAAAAGATGAATGTGAAAAATGCTTAAATACTCTTAATATTGATATAAAAATAAGAGGAGAAAAACTAAAAATAGAAGATTTTGCAAAGATTTCAGATTACTTAGTGTAATCTGATTTTTTGTGTTTTTCATATATTTCAAAATAAATCATAATATTAAAAGAGGTGATTTATTTTGATAGAATTTACTAAAATGCAAGGATTAGGAAATGACTTTATCTGTATGAGATATAATGAAAATATTAGATATAATTTAAAAATATTTTCTAAATTTTTATGTGATAGACATTATGGAATTGGTGCAGATGGATTAATTTTTATAGGAAAAAGTAAAAATGCAGATATTTCAATGAGAATATTTAATAGTGATGGTAGTGAAGCAGAAATGTGCGGAAACGGTATAAGATGTGTAGCAAAATATGCATATGATAAAAAAATAATAGAAAAAAATCCTATATTTATCGAAACATTATCCGGAATAAAGAAAATAGAATATATTTTAGAAAATGGAAAAGTTATGGAAATTAAAGTTAATATGGGAAAACCCATATTAAATCACAAAAAAATTCCAATATATTTACCATATAGTGCAAACACAAATAGTGAAAGAGTTATTAAAGTTTTATTTAATATAAAAGGGAAAGAATATATTGGATCATGTTTATCTATGGGAAATCCTCATACAGTAATTGAGGTTAAAAGCTTGAAAGATATTGATATAAATAAATTAGGAAAAATAATTGAAAGTTATAAATATTTTCCAAGTAAAACAAATGTAGAATTTATAGAGATTATAAATGATGAAACTATAAAGATGAAAGTGTTTGAAAGGGGAGTGGGGCAAACTCTATCATGTGGTACAGGAGCTTGTGCTAGCGCATATGCTTGCTTTAAAAATAATAAAGTAAAAAATAAAATTAAAGTTGAATTAGATGGTGGAATTTTAAATATTGAAATAGACAATGAAAATAATATTTATTTAATTGGAGATGCTGTTAAAGTATATGAAGGTGTGATAGATTTTTAAAAATTATTAAAGTTTTTTAACAAATATTTTAATAAAGTAAATATTGAATTAATGAGATTAAGATTATAAAATGTATAAATAAGATTTAACATAAAGGATATAAAATATAGGAGGTAGAAATGGAATATAGAAAATTTAATAATTCATATGTAGTAAGAATCAACAAAGGTGAAGAAATTGTGGAAAAACTTAAGGAACTATGCAAAAAAGAGAATATTAAAGTAGCGGAAATCACTGGACTTGGAGCAAGTAATTTAGTAGAAATTGGACTTTTTAATGTAAATACTAAAGAATATAAAACAACAACTTTTGAAGGAATGTTTGAAATTACTTCATTAATAGGAAATGCTACTAGAAAAGATGGAGAAGTATATTTGCATTTACATATTAATTTTAGCGATGAAACAGGTATTACAAAAGGTGGACATTTAGTAAGATGTAATATATCAGCAACTTCAGAAATTATCGTGAATAAAATAGATGGTAATGTAGATAGAGAATTAAGTGATGAAATTGGATTAAATTTAATGAAATTTTAATATTGACTTTATAAAATAACAATATATAATATATTTGAAGTTTAAAAATGGAGGTATGAAATATGAAAGCATTTGTATGTAGAGTTTGTGGATATGTTCATTTTGGAGAAGAAGCTCCAGAAAAATGTCCTCAATGTGGTGCAGGTAAAGATAAGTTTTATGAAAGAACAGAAGAAGTAGCTAAAGAATATGTTGATGAACATGTTATCGGAGTTGCTCAAGGATTAGATGAAGAAGTTGTTAAAGGATTACAAGACAACTTTACAGGAGAATGTACAGAAGTTGGAATGTATCTAGCAATGAGTCGTCAAGCAGATAGAGAAGGATATCCAGAAATTGCAGAAGCTTATAAAAGATATGCTTTTGAAGAAGCAGAACATGCAGCTAAATTTGCAGAATTACTAGGAGAAGTTGTATATCCAGATACAAAGAAAAACTTAATGCTTAGAGCTGAAGCTGAATGTGGTGCTTGTGCTGGTAAGAAAGAACTTGCAACTAGAGCTAAAGAATTAGGATATGATGCTATTCATGATACAGTTCATGAAATGGCAAAAGATGAAGCAAGACACGGTAGAGGTTTTGATGGATTATTAAAAAGATATTTTGGAGAATAATTAAAAGTTTTTAAAATAAAAGAAAAGCAAGTTTTAAGAAATTCTTATTACTTGCTTTTTTCATTTAATAAATTAATTATTTTCTCATAAATAATATGATGACCGTTTTTATTAGGATGAGGATCTAGACTAAAATTAAATGGTGATATATGAACATTGGTAGAATCAGATTTGTAGAAATCATCTTTAATATAAGCAATATCATATCCTAAATTATTGTTTTCATATAGAAAATTATTTAATTCATCAACATAGGAATCTAAATATTTATTAAAACTAATTGAATTTGTATTAAAAAATGGAAGAACAATATTGTGATAAGGATTATAATACTCTATAACAATAAGTTCACCTTTAGGGTTAATATTCTTAATTGTTTTTACTAATTCAGGCCAAGTTTTTTTGTAATTTTCAATTGCATCTTTTAAATCTTTTTTTGTTTTGTCAGAGTATGTATTTTCATATAGTTTTTTTATCATTTTTATTTTTTCTGTAATATTAGCTTCAGCAAAATTTTCTGAAATACTTTGTATTAAATTATCACAATTATTAATATCAACATTAAAAGCATCAGCAATTATTTGATAGAAAATCCATAAAATATCATTTGAACCAACAGATATAGTGATAAGATCAGCATCTTTTATGGAATCTACATAATCACCATGTTTAATATTATATAAAAGCCAAGAAGAATTCATACCGTCTATTCCATAATTTGTTGATTCAATATTAAAAGTATTTGTTAGTAATGATGGATAAGCTTCTGTATCTATGTTTTCAAGACCTGTTCCAAGAGTTATACTATCACCAAGAGCAGTATAATTTTTAATCTTGTTTTGAATCTTTTTTATTTTAGAATCATCTATATTTATTTGTTTAGTTTTATTTATGTTTGTTTTCTCATTATTTTGTAACTTATTATTAGAAGTACTGATAGTTGACACATTTTGATTAAATGAATCTTTATAAGATATTTCTAAAAATAATCTGTAGCATAAGTATGATAGTGATAATACTAATAAAATAATGAGAAAAATAAATACTATTTTTATTTTCTTCATAAATTATCACCTATAAAAATAGTATACAAAATCAAGACATTTATTTCAAGAGTCGAATAAGAAATCCCTATTTTGGAAATAATGAAGTCAAAGATATTTAATGATATTTCCTAAAGGAGGTTTTTTATTTGATTAATAGGGTTGAGATATGTGGAGTAAACACATCTAAATTACCAGTATTATCAAATGAAGAAAAAAATGAACTATTAAAAAAGATAAAAGATGGAGATAAAGAAGCAAGGGAAAAGTTTATAAATGGAAATCTGAGATTAGTGTTAAGCGTTGTTGGAAGATTTTCTGGAAGAGGAGAAAATGCTGATGATTTATTTCAGATAGGATGTGTTGGACTTATTAAAGCAATAGATAATTTTGATATAACATTAAATGTGCAATTTAGCACATATGCAGTTCCTATGATAGTAGGTGAAATAAGAAGATATTTAAGAGATAATAATATGGTAAGAGTAAGTAGATCAATAAGAGATTTGGCTTATAAAGTCTTACAAGTAAAAGAAAAAAAGACTAAAGAAACAGGAAAAGAACCGTCAATAGAAGAGATAGCAAAAGAATTAGAGGTATCAAAAGAAGAAATTTCATTTTGCTTAGATGCTATACAAGATCCAATATCTCTTCAAGAGCCTGTATATAATGATGGAACAGATAGTGTATATATTATGGATCAAGTAAAAGATAAAAAAAATACTGATGAATTTTGGGCAGAAAATATTACAATGTTAGAAGCTTTAAAAAAGTTAAATGAAAAAGAAAAAATGATTATTAGTAAAAGATTTTTTGATGGAAGAACCCAAATGGAAGTTGCGGAAGAAATAGGAATTTCGCAGGCACAAGTGTCTAGATTAGAGAAAAGTGCAATAAACCATATGAAAAGATTATGGAAATAGTTAATAAAATAAAATTAAATATCAACTAATATTACATCATCACCAATACATTTTATTTTATTCCAAGGAATTGTAATTAAATTATTATCAGAAAAAAAGTTTATTATTTTAGTAGAACCAGGAACTAAAATAGAAGTTATTTTACCAGAAGATAAATCAGCATTTACATCCTGAACAAATCCTAATTTTTTACCAGTATTTATATTTATTACTTCTTTATGTTTGAAATCAAGACCAGGTGAACGCATAATAGCCTCCTAATTATAAAATATAATATAAATTATGAAAGATAGGAGTAATTTGTGATATATGGACAGATATTATATTAGATTTAATGATGAGAAGTTAAATATATTTTTAAATAGTTCTTTTGGAGTAAAAGAAATTAAAATTGAGAATAATGAATTAGAAAATATAGATAATATAATAGATAATATAAAATTTATTAGTAATGGTAATAAAGTTACTATTTATATGTCTAATGAGATTGCTAGTTTTTCATCTAATCTTACAAATAAATATAAAGTAGATAAGAATGTTAAAATAATAATTATTTAACAATTAAAGGAGAACAAATGCAAAGTAAAGAAAAGCAAAATAATATATTAGTTATAAATAAGTTTCCTTCAAATTTAGTGAAAGAAGCAATTATAGTATTAAAAAAAGAGTATCATTTTGAAAATGTATATAATAAGAAAATGAAAGAAAATGTTGTTAAAGAAGCAGAAGATACAATATTAGAATTTATAAAAAATTCCGAGTATGAAAAAGAAAAGGGTAGATTGTATCGTTTAAGGAAAAAATATATATTAAGTAAACTAATTAATTTTTCATTTTCATTAATAATAGGTGTTTTAATTATATTAGTAATATTTTTGTAGAAATAAATAGAATGAATATAAACTAAAATTGTAAATCATAAAATATAAGAGCATAAAACATGTCTTTTCTGAATATAATTTAAAAAGAAAAGAGGTGTTTAAATGGCTATATCAGAAGCGGAAAGAATTCGAAGAGCGGAGGAATTATACTATAAAAGAAGATATAATCAAAATTATAGAACTGTACAAGAAAAAAAGAAAAAACACACATTTATAAGATGGTTAATTGGAAAAGTAATATATATATTATTAATTATTGCTTGTGTATATGGTTATAACAATAAAGAGTATCTTTTTTCTGAAAAGTTCAAAGAAGATGTTAACAATTTTATTAAAACACCAATAGATTTAAGTGATGTACTAAATAAAATATCTACAAAAGGTGATAAATATGTGGATAATTATGGGGAAAAAGTAGAAAATAAATCTTTAAATGGGAAAATTGATGAAGAAGAAAGTGTAGAAAAAATATATTCGGCTAATTCAAATTTGATAAGTGAAAAATTAAAAAATATATCAAAAAAAATCTCTGAACAGTCAATTGCAAAAGTATCAAATAAAAATATAAGTAATTTAAATGTAGAAGAATATATAAAGTCAAAATGCGATTTTATAAAACCGATACTTGGAAAAGTAACATCAAGATATGGAAATAGGACGTCTAAATATAAAAATGTTTCTAAAAATCATACAGGAATAGATATAGCAGCAAGCATTGGAACAGATATTGTATCTTCAATAGATGGTAAAGTTATAGAAGTTTCGAATGAAGGAAATTACGGGAAACATATAAAAATTGCAAGTAATATAGATGAAGAAATAAGTATACTTTATGCTCATTGTAGTGAGATTTTAGTCGAAAAAGGAGATACAGTAAAGCAAAGTCAAGTGGTTGCTAAGGTTGGAAATACAGGGAATACTACAGGAGCTCATTTGCATTTTGAAATAAGATATAAAAACGAATATATAAATCCAGATAAGATATTGGAGTTTTAAAATGAAAATAAAAATTGATTTTAAAGTTTTTTTGCTTGCTTTTTGCTATTTAATTACAAAAAACATAAGAGTTTTTTCTATACTTTTATTTTTTATATTAATACATGAATTGATTCATTTGATTTCAGGTGTTATTCTTGGATTAAAACCTAAAAAAATAACTTTTACAATTGCTGGATTTTCTATAGAGTTTGAAGAAAGAAATGTAAAAAATTATTTAATAAAAAGTAAAAGACGTTTGAAAAATAAAATTATTATTGATATGTCAGCTCCTATAGTTAATTTGTTTTTGGGAATAATTTTTGCTTTTGTAAAAATTCCTGATTTTACATATGCAAATTTGATTATATTTTTAATAAATATTTTGCCAATACTACCTTTAGATGGAGGTAGAATATTAAAAAATATATTATTATATAAATTTACATTTAGAACAGTAAATAATGTTATGATTGAGATATCAAGAATAAATCTGATTATTTTAACTTTAATAGGAAGTATAATAGTTGTATATTTAAAAAATCCATTAATCGCAATATTTATAATATATTTATGGTTTTTGTTTATTAAAGAGAAACATTATAGTAACATGATTAATAATATGTATACAATAATAAGTAAAGAACTTTTATAAATATTTATTTATAAAAAGATAAAAATATCTTAAATATATTATTATATGCTAAACTTAGTACTTAAGATTGTCTTGAAAAAAACTCTAAATGATGATATAAATTATTATACATAAATAGAATAATAATTTATTTTATTTTTTATTTTTAATAATCTTATAGGAGGCTATATGATTAGAATTAATGATAATTATTTAAATTTACAAGACAGTTACTTGTTTTCAACAATAGCTAAAAAAGTAGCTGAATTTTCAAAAAATAATCCAGATAAAAGGATTATAAAACTGGGAATAGGAGATGTTACAAGACCAATAGTACCAAAGGTAATTGAAGCTATGCACAAAGCAGTAGACGAAATGGGAGATGCTAAAACTTTTAAAGGATATGGTCCAGAACAAGGTTACGAATTTTTAAGAGAAAAAATTGCAAAATATGATTTTGAATCAAGAGGAGTAAAAATTTTACCAGAAGAAATATTTGTTTCAGATGGCGCTAAATCTGATTGTGGAAATATTGGAGATATTTTAGATATTGGAAATAAAGTAGCAATTACAGATCCTGTATATCCGGTATATCTAGATACAAATGTTATGGCTGGAAGAAGTGGAAATTATAATAAAGAAACAGGGATGTATGAGAATATTGTTTACATACCAGTAACTGCTGAAAATGATTTTATACCTGAATTCCCAAAAGAAAAAGTTGATATGATTTATTTATGTTTGCCAAATAATCCAACAGGAACAACTCTTTCTAAAGAAGAATTGAAAAAATGGGTAGATTATGCCAAAGAAAATAAATCAATAATATTATTTGATGCTGCTTATGAGAAATTTATACATAATGATAAATTGCCACATTCTATTTATGAAGTAGATGGAGCAAAAGAAGTAGCGATAGAATTTAGAAGTTTTTCTAAAACAGCAGGATTTACAGGAGTAAGATGTGCATATACTGTAGTTCCAAAAGAATTAATGGGATATGACAAAAATGGAAATGAAGTTTCTTTGAACAAATTATGGAATAGAAGACATTCAACTAAAACTAATGGAGTTTCTTATGTGGTTCAAAGAGCTGCTGAAGCTGTATATACAGAAGAAGGACAAAAGCAAATTATGGAAAATATAGAATATTATATGGAAAATGCTCGTATAATAAAAAATGGTCTAAAAGAAGCGGGATATACAGTTTTTGGCGGTGAGGATTCACCATATGTATGGCTTAAAGTTCCTGAAGGATTAACTTCTTGGGAATATTTCGATAAATTATTAGAAGAAGCAAATGTTGTAGGAACTCCAGGATCAGGATTTGGACCAAGTGGAGAAGGATATTTCAGATTAACAGCATTTGGAACTAAAGAAAATACTGTAGAAGCAATTGAAAGAATTAAAAAGATGAAAATTTAGAAAAAAATAAAATAATAAAAATAAATAAAATATCCTATATAAGAACATTCTTAAATAGGATATTTTTTTGAATTGTAAAAAAAATATAAAAGAATTGTAAAACAATTTTATTTAAAAAAATATTTAAAAAGTTTTTATTTAATAGTAAAATAATTATATATAATTAAAATGTTATATAAATTGTAAAATAAAGATAAAGGCTTGAAAAAAACAATAAAATGTTGTAAAATTAATATCTATGCGTAGAAATGAATATTAACAAGAATTATAAAATATGATATAATAAATAAAACGTATATTCAAAGAAAGGAGTAGTAAAATGAATCAAATTCTTATAACAGAAAAACTTTATATTACACCAGAGCTTAAAAGAAAAAAGAAATTGTATAAATTAGATTTTATCATTTCTATATTTTTACTATGCCTTTTAGTTGGATATTACGTTTATGCAGAATACGATAGAAATAAAGGTGAACAAAAGTCACAAGAAATATTACAAAACATGGTTATAGCAGATTCAAATAGTGGAGTTTTTTCTTATGATGATACAACAGTAAGAGTAGATGATGATAAAATAGTAGTTATTCTAGATGGAGATAATAATCCAGCAATTAGTACTGAAAAGTTACAAGCACAAGTAGAACAAAATAGGGAAAATTTAATAAATCAAAATACTTCTGTTACATCTAATGGAGAAACAGTTACTAAAATTGCTATTGTAAATATTCCATCAATAAACATAACATATCCTGTTTTATCTACATATAATACAGAATTATTAAAAACATCTCCTTGCAAGTATTGGGGACCAGATCCAAATGAAGTTGGAAACTTTTGCATAGTTGCTCATAATTATAGAAATGCAAAATTTTTCAGTAAAGTTCCAGAACTTGAAAATGGAGATATAGTAGAAATTACTGATTTAAATAATAGAACTATTCAATATGTCGTATATGATAAATATGTAGTTCGCGAAGATGATAGATCATGCAGCTCACAAAAAACAGATGGAAGGAAAGAAGTTACATTGATAACTTGTACAGATGATAGTGAAAATAGGGTTGTTGTTAAAGCTACAGAAAAACTTAATTAGAATAATAAAGTTAAATAAAAAGAATAGATAAATGAAGTGAACCCAAATTGTTAGAAAAAAGTTTAACAATTTGGGCTTATTTTAACTTAAAAGCAATAGAAAACATTAAAATATGTGCAGAAAAATACTAAAAATTATAAAAAAAGATTATTGTAAATATATTAAACATATAATATAATATTAACTGTAAAAATAGGGGTGATATTATGGATATACTAGAAGGAATAGAAGTGCTAAAGCACAGTAGCATAAGAATAAATAAAGGTAAGATAATTTATATTGACCCTTTCAAAATAGATAGAAATTATAATGATGCTGATTTAATCTTATGTACTCATAGTCATTATGATCATTTTTCGGCAGATGATATAAAGAAGGTAATGAAAGAAGATACAATGATTTTAGTTACAGAAGATGTAGTTGAAGATGCTAAGAAAATAGGTTTTATAGAGCAAAATGTTGTAGGAGTAAAACCGTATGAAGAATTTGAATTCTTTGGAATAGATATCGAGACGATACCAGCTTATAATAAATTTAAAGAATTTCATCCAAAAAATAAGAATTGGGTAGGATATGTTTTAGAGATTGATGAAATAAGATATTATATAGCAGGAGATACTGATTGTACAAAAGAGGCTTCAAATGTTGAATGCGATGTAGCATTCTTACCTGTAGGTGGAACATATACAATGGATTATATAGAAGCTGCGTCACTTGCTGCTAAAATTAGCCCTAAATATGCTATACCAACACATTATGGTAGTATTGTTGGTAACACTGAAGATGGAATACTTTTTAAAAATTCACTAAGTAAAAAAATTAAATGTGAAATATTGATAAAATAAAGGAAGAATTTAATGAATAATGAAAATATAAGAAAAGAAATTAAAGATTTTCTTATTAGTTCTCAAGATAAAAAATTTAGAGAATTTAGTAGTTCATTATGTCCATATGATGATAAAGAAAGATTTATTGGAGTGAGGACACCAATAATAAAAAAATATGCAAAATATTTATTAAAACAATATAATATACAAGATTTGATTGAGAATATAGAAAATGATTATTATGAAGAATTATTACTTGAAGGTTTAATTATTGATTATGCAAAAATTGAATTAAATAAAAAAATAGAATATGTAGAAATGTTTGTTCCCAAGATAATAAATTGGGCTGTATGTGATACTTTTTGTTCTAGTTTTAAATTTAAGGATATAGAAAGAGAGAGCATATGGAAGTTAATTAATAAATATAAAAATTCAAGTAATGAATTTGAAATTAGATTTTTTGTAGTAATGATGATGGATCATTTTTTAATAGACGAATATATAGATGACGTTTTTAAAAATATTGAATATATTGCAAGAAAAAAACATGAATATTATTATGTGAAAATGGGGATAGCATGGCTAATTTCAGAGGCTTATATTAAGTTTAAAAATAAGACTGAAATGTATTTAAGTTCCAATTCTTTAGATGATTGGACACAAAATAAATCAATTCAAAAGATAAGAGAATCATTTAGAGTTACAAAAGAAGATAAAGAATATTTGAAAAAATTGAAAAGAAAGTAGGATGAATATATGCTTAAGATAGGATGTCATTTATCTGTATCAAAAGGTTTTTACGAGATGGGAAAAGAGGCTGTAAAGATTAATGCAAACACAATACAATTTTTTACAAGAAACCCAAGAGGTGGAGCAGCAAAACCAATTGATGAAGAGGATGTTAAAAAATTTTTAGAACTTGCTAAAGAACATAAAATTGAATCACTTTTAGCACATGCTCCATATACTTTAAATGCAGCAGCAGCAGACGAATCAATACGAGAGTTTGCAAAAAATACTATGGCAGATGATTTAAGAAGAATGGAGCACTTTCCTAATAGTTATTATAATTTTCATCCTGGAAGCCATGTAAAACAAGGAGTAGAGACTGGAACAAAATATATTGTGGATATGTTAAATACCATATTAAAAGAAGAGCAATCTACACTTGTGCTTTTAGAAACAATGGCTGGAAAAGGTTCTGAAATAGGAAGAACTTTTGAAGAAATAAGAACAATTATTGATAGAGTAAATTTAAATAATCATTTAGGAGTATGTTTAGATACTTGTCATATTTTTGATGGAGGATATGATATTGTAAATAATCTTAATGAAGTATTAGAAGAATTTGATAATGTGATAGGATTAGATAGATTAAAAGCAATTCATTTAAATGATAGTTTAAATACTCTTGGAAGTCATAAGGATAGACATGCAAAAATAGGTGAAGGAAATATAGGTATTGAAGCTATTACTAGAATAATAAATCATCCAAAGTTAAGAAATTTACCATTTTTCTTGGAAACACCTAATGATTTAGAAGGGTATGGGAAAGAAATAAAATTACTAAGAAACTTGTATAAAGATGAAAAGTAAGCAATATACATTAAGTGGAGGAATAATTAATACATGAGCAATAAAAAAGAAAAGAAACTAGAGAAAAAAATTAGCAGTAATATTAAAAAAATAATAGGAACATTAGTGATAGCATTAATGATTCTAGTTGTTTCAATAATTAGTGATATGTTTCCAGATCAAGTTAATAATTATATAGAATCGGATTTAAATATTCCTGTTAATGAATCAAATGCAATGGCAGTTTCTACGCTTGAGAGTACAGTAGTTACATCAGATTCTGAACTTAAAATCTATTATTTTGATGTAGGGCAAGCAGATTCAGAATTAATTATAGCAGATGATAAAGTAATGTTAATAGATGCAGGAAATGCTGAAGATGGAAGCAATCTTGCAAAATATATTAAAGCTTTAGGTGTTAAGAAAATAGATTACTTAGTTGGTACACATGCACATGAAGATCATATAGGCGGTATGGAGCAGATAGTTAAGAGCTTTGATATAGGAACTATTTATATGCCAGATGTAAGTACTACTACAAGAACATACGAAAATCTTTTAGAGGCTATATCTAAAAAAGGTCTTGGAGTATCTAGTGTTGAAATTGGAGACACATTCCCAGTTGGATCTGGAGTTTGTACAGTAATGAATGTTAGAAATGAAGAACAAGATGATTTAAATGATACATCAATATGTTTGCATTTTGTATATGGAGAAAATAAATTCTTGTTTATGGGAGATGCTTCAGAAAACATGGAAAAAGAAATAGAGTGGCCTGAGATAGATGTATTAAAAGTTGGACATCATGGATCAAGCACATCAAGTTCAGAAGATTTTCTAAATCAAACTAAGCCAAAAGTTGCAATTATTTCATGCGGAATTAATAATACATATGGACATCCAAATGAAGATGCATTAAAGAGATTAGAAAATATTGGAGCAGAAATTTATAGAACAGATGAAGACGGTACAATTTTGTTAACAAGTAATGGAAGCACATATAATATACAGACAATAAAGACTAATATTGATGGAAATGAAAGTACATCAAATAAGAGTGAGAACACAGTAGAAGAGGAAGAAAACAAAGCTGCATAAATAGAAGAAAATATAAAAAAGTAATAAAGTAAAATAAAAGATAAAAAGATAAAAAAATAAAAAGAAGGGGCGTCCCACAGAGGGACGCCCCTTTCGGCTAGCTAACTAAAAGTTAGCTTTTGAGAATCACGTACCACGACTTGTCTTCCTGGCAGAACCAAATATCGGTATTACCAGTCGAAAAGTATGCGTCACGATACTCATAAGCCGACGACCGATAATCAAAGCCTGATGAGGCGATGATATAGCCTTTCATGCCGGGTACTTTTTCGAACAATTTCATGATGTTAGCACCTCCAATCATAATGTAATTATATTATAACATAAAAAGATAAAAATTTAAAATAATGATATATTAAAGTTTATTGAAAAAATTAATCATATATAGTAATATTATTTTAGAAAATTATAGATTTAAGGAGGAAGTTATGGATACTAAAAAACTAACTCAAAAATCATTAGAAGTCATTAAAGAAGCACAAAATATAGCTATAGAAAATCAAAATCAACAAATAGATGAGGAACACTTATTAGCTGCAATATTAAAGCCTAGAGATAATATAATTACAGAAATTATGATTAAGCTTGGAATAGATATAAAAGCAATAGAAATGTCTTTATATAATATTATAAGAGTTAAACCAAAAGTTATAGATAATGCAAGAGAAACTAGTAAAATATATGTTTCTCAAGAAGTAGATAGTGCTTTAACTAAAGCAGAAAGTATTTCTCTACAAATGGATGATCAATATATTTCTGTAGAACATCTAATGCTTGCGTTAATAGATAAAGCTAATGACGAACTTAAAAAGATATTTGAAGATTATGGTATAACTTATAAAGGATTTGAAAAAGAAATACTAGAAATAAGAGGGGTAAGTAAAGTAAGAAGTAGAAATCCCGAAGGTACATATAATGTATTAAAAAAATATGGAACAGACTTAGTAGAACTTGCAAAGAAACAAAAATTAGATCCTGTTATAGGAAGAGATAAAGAAATAAGAGAAGTAATTCAAATATTACTTAGAAAAACTAAAAATAACCCAGTTTTAATAGGTGAACCTGGTGTTGGAAAAACAGCAATAGCAGAAGAACTAGCAAATAGAATAGTAAGAGGAGATGTCCCAGAAGCATTAAAAAAATGTAGAATATTTTCTTTAGATATGGCATCTTTAGTTGCAGGCTCAAAATTTAGAGGTGAATTTGAAGAAAGACTAAAAGCTGTTTTAGATGAGATCGCTAAAAGTAAAGGAAATATTATTTTATTTATAGATGAAATGCATACTATAGTTGGCGCTGGAAGAATTGATGGAGCTATGGATGCAGGAAATATCCTAAAACCTAAACTTGCTAAAGGAGAACTTCACTGTATAGGAGCAACAACAATAAATGAATATAGAATGTATATTGAAAAAGATGAGGCTTTAGAGAGAAGATTTCAGCCAATATTTGTTGATGAGCCAAGTGTAGAAGAAACAATAGCTATACTTAGAGGATTAAAAGAAAGATATGAGATTTTTCATCATGTAAAGATTCAAGATAAAGCATTAGTAAGTGCTGCAAAACTTTCTGATAGATATATCTCAGATAGATTTTTACCAGATAAAGCAATTGATCTTATTGATGAAGCATGTGCAATGGTTAGAACTGAAATAGATTCTATGCCAATTGAATTAGATGATTTATCAAGAGAAATTATGCTTTTAGAAATAGAAGAAAAAGCAATGTCAAAAGATGTGCAAGATGGCGATGAAAATGAAAATCCTGAATTAGAGAAAAAGAGAAAGAAAATAGCTGAATTAAAAGAAAAATTTCAAGGAATGAAATTACAGTGGGAAAATGAAAAAAATGAAATAAATAAAATACAAAATTTAAAAGCAGAAATTGAAAAAGTAAATTCAAAGATTGCTGAATATGAAAGAAAATATGAACTTGAGAAAGTGGCAGAACTTAAATTTGGAAAATTACCAGAACTTCAAAACGAATTAAAAGCCGAAGAACAGAAATCAGAAGATGGAAGAAAAGAAGAAAGTAATTTATTAAGAAATAAAGTAACAGAAGAAGAAATTGCAACTATTGTAGCAAAAAGAACAGGTATACCGATAGAAAAAATTGTTACTGAAGAAAGACAAAAAATATTGAATCTTAAAGATAAATTAAAAGAAAGTATCATAGGACAAGACGAAGCTGTAGAAAAAGTATCAAATGCTATAATTAGATCTAGAGCGGGAATACAAGATCCAAATAGACCTATAGGATCATTCTTATTTGTTGGACCAACTGGTGTTGGAAAGACTGAACTTGCAAAAGTAATTGCAAGAGAATTGTTTGATGATGAAAAAGCAATGATAAGATTTGATATGTCAGAATATATGGAAAAATACTCTGTAAGTAGATTAATTGGAGCACCTCCTGGATATGTAGGATATGAAGAAGGAGGGCAGCTTACTGAAGCTATTAGAAGAAGACCATATTCAGTAGTGCTTTTTGATGAAATAGAGAAAGCTCATAGTGATGTCTATAATATTTTATTACAAATGTTAGATGATGGTAGAATCACTGATTCAAAAGGAAGATTAATAAATTGCAAAAATACAATAATTATATTGACTTCAAATATTGGGGCTGAAGAGATATTAGAAAGTATTGATAATTCGGGAGAAATTACAGAAGAAGTAAAAAATAAAGTAAATGAATATATAAGACAAGTATTTAAACCTGAATTTATAAATAGACTAGATGATATTATAATTTACAAACCATTAAATAAAGAAAGCTTGATGAAGATATTTGACATTATGGTATCTAAGTTAAGAGAAATATTAGATGAGAAAAAAGTTTCTCTTACAGTAACAGATAAAGCTAAAGAATATATAATAAATGAAGCTTATAATCCTCTTTATGGTGCAAGACCTCTAAGAAGAGTTATACAAAACACATTAGAAAATAATATTTCTAAATTAATTTTAGAAAAAGGTATAACAGGAAATTTAAATATAGTTGTAGATTATGAAAATGATAATTTAATATTAAAAGCGTAAAAACAAAAAATAATAGAAAATGGAGGATTATATGAGAAAAAATATCAAAAGATTAAGTTTTCTTATAGTATTAGTTACAATTATTATATTTACTAATATAAGACCAACTTATGCAGATGTAGGCGATTTTGAAACATATAGTGGAGGAAGCTATGGTGGAAGTAGCTGGTCTAGTTCTAGTTGGGATTCTGGATCAGATTGGGATTATGATTATGATGATGGTTATGATTATTCTGGTTCATCAACTAGTATAATACCTATTTTTATTGGTGGAAATACAGGAGCAATAATATTTATAGTAATATGTTTAATTATATTTGCAGTATTATATAAAAATGGATTCATAAGAAAAAGAAGAAATCCTTATAGAAGACCAAGAGCTGTACCAAATCAGGATATGGTATTAGAAGAAACAGTAGAGGCTCTAATACAAAAAGTAGATCCATTATTTAATAAAGAAGAGTTTTTATCTTGGGCAAGAGATTTATTTATAAAATTACAATATGCATGGTCAGATAGAGATTGGTCAGTAATTAGATGTTTTGAAACTAATGAACTATATGAACAACATTCAACACAATTAAAGAGATATATTCAAAATAAACAAATAAACAAGATTGAAAGAGTAAGTGTTAATTGGGCTAAATTATATAAATTTAATATTGAAGGAGATAAAGAACATTTAACTATATTATTAAATTCTAAGATGATAGACTATATTATAGATGAAGAAACTAAGAAAGTTTTACAGGGAGATACAGAAAAAAATTTAATAAATACTTACAAATTAACTTTTGTTAGAAAAAAAGGAACTCAAACAAAACCAGGTCAGACAACAATAAATACTACAAATTGTCCAAATTGTGGTGCACCAACGCAAATTACATCTTCTGGCGAATGTCCTTATTGTGGAAGTATAATAACAACAGGAGATTATAGTTGGGTGCTTGAAAGCTTAGAAAGAGCAGAATTTTAATATTAAAATTAAAATAAAATTAAATGTGAGATGGGAATAAAGAAAAAATTATATAATAAAAATTTGAAAATAATATATAAAATAATAATGATTTTTTTCATAATCACTTCAATGTATATTATAAAATCTTATGCAGATGTAGGTGATTTTGAGACATATGATGAAAACTCTAGTTGGTATGATGGATTATCTAGTGATAGTTCATATTCTACTACTTTTGGAGATACTTCTATATCAAGTGATGGAACAGAAGAAGTTGTAGGTGGAGGTATTGCATATCTAATACTTTTGCTTGTAAAAGTATTTACTTTGGGAACAAATCCTAATGCAGATCCAACTCCGATAATTATTTTTATAGTATGTGTTTTTTCAGGATTATTTATATTAAGAATTATTAGAAACAGACCAGAAAATATAAAGCCATATACAGAAAAAGAAAATAGAGAAATACAAGTAGATGAATTCAAAATAGAAAATAAAATAAAACAAATTGATCCTGATTTTAATAGAGTTGAAATGTTACTATGGGCTGGAGATCTATATGAAAAATTACAAGAAGCTTGGACTGCAAGAGATTTTAGTAGTATAAGATTTTATGAATCAAATGAATTATATAGCCAGCATTCATTACAATTAAAACAATATATAGAAGATAAAAAAATTAATAAAATTGAGAATGTCGAAATTAATTATATTAAATTATATGATTTTACACAGAGAGGAAATAAAGATGTTTTAACTATTATATTGAATTCTACAAAGATAGATTATATAATTGATGAAAACACAGAAGAAATTCTACAAGGGGACATGTATACAAAAAGGAAAAATACGTATAAATTAACCTTTATAAGAAATACTGGAACGAAAACAAAAATTGGAGAAAAAACAGTTAATGTTACAAATTGCCCAAATTGTAATGCGCCAATAAAACTTGGCGAATCTGGGGAGTGTCCTTATTGTAAAACAATAATTACAACTGGTCAATTTAATTGGGTACTATTAAATTTAGAACCATTTAATAAATAAAGGAGGAAAATTTATGGGATTATTTAAAGCAGCAAAAGAATCTATAGGAACTACTATGCATGATCAATGGAAAGACATAATTTCATGTGAAAATATGACAAATGATGTTCTTATGATAAGAAAAACTACAGATACAGGAGAGATTACTAAGAAAAGTATAATTAGGGTATTACCTGGACAATGTGCTGTAATTATTCAAAATGGTAAAGTATTAGATGCAACAGCAGAAGAAGGAGACTATTTATTTGATGAATCATTAACTCCATCTTTCTTTGCAGGTAACTTTGGAGCAGTATTTAAAGATATGTGGCAAAGATTTACTTTTGGAGGTGGAACACCTAATAAACAAGCTGTATATTTCTTTAATTTAAAAGAAATTATGGATAATAAATTTGGAACAGCTACTCCAATCCCTTATCAGGATTGGTCTCATCCAATTCCAAACCAAATGACAGGAGGAATATCACCTTTAGCAGTTAAAGTAAAATGTTATGGTAAATATACTTTTAAAATAACAGATCCAGCATTATTCTTAAGAGAAATTGCGGGAACAGCAGAAAAATATACAAAAGAAGAAATTGAAGATCAAATGAGAAGTGAAGTAATTGCTGTATTTCAAAATGTATTAAATGAGCTAGGAACAGAAGAGCATAAAATACCAGTATTAGAACTTCCAAGTCAAACAGATGAAATTAAATTAATGATGGATCAAAAAGTATTTGATGAACCTATTAGAAAAAGAGGAATTAGCATTATAGTTTTTGCAGTAGAATCAGTTACACTAGACGAAGAATCAGAAAAATATATTCAAGATTACTTATTTAGTTCAAATGCTAATTTACAACAAGGAAGATTAACAGATGCTTATGCAGAAGCTGTTAAAGCTGCTGCAGCAAATAAAGCTGGATCTATAAATGGATTTATGGGAATAGGCATGATGAATATGGCAGGAAACGGATTTTTAGGAAACATGAATCAAAATATTGCTAATAATTCAAATAACGGACAAAATCAAGTAAATGCAGTAGCAGGAGCAGGGACTGTAGCTGCAAATAAAACTACAGAAAATACATGGAAATGTTCAAAATGTGGAACTATAAATACAGGAAAGTTCTGTCAAGAATGTGGCTCAAAAAAAGATGAAGGAAAAACTTGCCCTAAATGTGGAAATAAAGTAGAAGATGATCAAAAATTCTGCCCAGAATGTGGAGAAAAATTACAATAAAAAATATTGAGGTAATTAAATACCCCAATAAATATTATAGAACCTAAATAAAAAAGATAATCAAAATTAAATTAATTTGATTATCTTTTTTTAGTTACATATCTAAAAATTCATTTGCATTAACTTTTCTATTAGTTCTTTCCTCATCTACTTTAGTAGAAAGTAAATCTTTTACTTTTAACGGATCTTTAACACTAATAATATCAAATTCAGGATTTGATCTATCACCTGAACAAACATGAATAGTTCCAACATTAAATATACGTTGAAATATAGAACGCTTTACAGTGACATCAACAATTCTATATAACCAAATTTCTTCTTGAGTTCTATTTAAAATTCCAAAATCACATAATAATTTATCTTGAGTTAAAGAGTATGTTGTAAAAGATATTGGTAATCCAAATATTGGTCTTTTTTTATCTTTCCAAATTAATTTTTCTTCCATAATTTCCTCCAAAACATATATACTAATTAAATTTAGTATAACAGAAAAAAATATTTAATACAATAAAAATTGGTATTTGAAATAAAAAAGTATATATTAAAATATTTATATGAAGACATTATAAAGAATAATTAAATTTATTATGTCAAAAAAAGTATTAAAATAATTAATCAAATAATATTAGGTATAAAAAAAGAAAAAAATAATTTCTATTTTAATCATAAATTAAAAAAAACATAAAAAAAGTATTGCAATTACTTTTTTTATATATTAAAATCTAATCAAGTGGAGAGATGTGGTAAAAAGTGGTTTGCCATTAAAAGGAGTGAAAAGGATGTTAATTGGTGAGTTTGAGCACTCATTAGATGCCAAAGGTAGATTAATAATGCCAGCTAAACTAAGAGAAAGTATTGGTGAGAGATTTGTTGTTACAAAAGGTTTAGATGGATGTCTTTTTGCTTTTTCATTAGATGAATGGGCCAATTTTGAAGAAAAATTAAAAATGTTACCACTATCTAATAAGAATTCTAGAGAGTTTTCTAGATTTTTCTTATCAGGAGCTACTGAATGCGAGATTGATAAACAAGGAAGATTTCTTATACCAAATAATTTAAGAGATGCAGCTAATCTGGAAAAGGAAGTTGTAATAATAGGAGTTGGAACTAGAATCGAAATTTGGGATAAGAATAAATGGAAATCATATAGTAATGACAATATTTCAGTTGAAGAAATCGCTGAAAATATGACAATGCTTGGTATATAACTTGAAAAAGTTTATATAAAATACAAAAGAAAAAGTTAAATAATATACAAAAGATAAAATGGCCTTTAGGCCATAAAGAATTTAAAAAATACAAAAGAACAAACTAATATGATTTGCAAAAGAAAAAACTTATGCAAACAAAAGATTTTATTAAATGTACAAAAGACAAGAGAATAGTACTAAATAGTTGGTACGAAAATACCAACTATTTAGTATACGAATTTTAATTGAGGTGCTATTTATATTGGAATTTAAACACAAACCAGTATTGTTAAACGAGTGTATAGAAGGTTTAGCAATAAAACCAAATGGAATATATATAGATGGTACTTTACGGTGGAGCGGGACACAGCTTTGAGATTGTAAAGCATCTATCAAAAGATGGGCTTCTTATAGGAATTGATAGAGACGAAGAAGCTATTTCTGCTGCAAAAGAAAAATTAAAAAAATTTAAGAATGTTATCTATTATCATGGAAATCATGATGATATTAAAAATATATTAGAAGAATTAAATATTGATAAGGTTGATGGAATATTATTAGATCTTGGGGTTTCTTCATATCAATTAGATGAAAAAAATAGAGGTTTTAGCTACTTAGGGGAAGCAGAGCTTGATATGAGAATGGATAAATCACAAAAGTTAGATGCAAAAAAAGTTGTAAACACATATTCAGAAGAAGAATTATCAAAAATATTTTTTGAATATGGCGAAGAAAAATTTTCAAAGAAAATTGCTAGAAAAATAATTGAAGAAAGAAATAAAAAAGAAATAACTACAACTAAAGAATTAGTAAACATAATAGAAAACTCTCTTCCAGGATGGAGCAAGCATAGAGATTCTCATCCAGCAAAAAGAGTATTTCAGGCTATAAGAATAGAAGTAAACAATGAGATAAGACCTTTATATGATACTGTAAGAAATTCAATAGAATGTTTAAAACAAGGTGGAAGATTATGTATAATAACTTTTCACTCTTTGGAAGATAGAGCTGTAAAAAATGCTTATGTTGATGCTGAGGGAAGATGTACCTGTCCACCAGATTTACCTTATTGTATATGTAATTATAAAAGCGAAGGAAAAATTATAACCAAAAAACCTATATACCCAACAGATGAAGAACAAGCAGAAAACAGTAGAAGTAAAAGCGCAAAACTTAGAATATTTGAAAAGAAATAGTGGGGTGATATGATTTATGGGAATGCCGTATAGGTATCAATATGATACTAGTCCAAAAAAATTAAAACCTGAATATAGAAGAAAAAACAAAGAATATCCAAAAAAATCAACAGCATATAGAGAAAAAACAAGTAAAAAGGAGAAAACAGAAGAAATACAGGATATTAAGAAAAAAGCTAAAATTATTTTTTATGTATTAGCTACTTTTGCAATAGTATTTACTATAAGTTACAGAAATTCGTTAATAGATGAGGCATATTCAAAAACAGAATCGTTAAAAAATGAATATTCTAAGATAGAAAAAGAAAATGAGCAAATTGAAGTAAGTATAGATAATAGCTTGAATTTTAATAATATAGAACAAACGGCAAAAGAACTTCTTGGAATGACAAAATTAAATAATAAACAAACTGTTTATATATCACTACCAAAAAAAGATTATATAGAAAGTGATTCAGGAAAAGAAGAGAAAAAAGAAGAAAGTCTTATAGATAAAATATTTAATATTTTTTAAATCACAATACTAAAATAAAGGAATAAGTATTGTGATTTTTTTATTTAAAAACAAATAAAACATATAAACCACATTTATAGAATATAAATTTATAAGGTGGTTTTATGGAAGAAAATTCATTGAAGAGAAAGAAAAGAATGCTAATAGAATTAGTTGTTGTAGTTATTCTATTATTTAGTTTGATTTTAAGAGTTGGATACATTCAATTAATAGATGGAGAAAGATTAAAAAATATGGCCCTAAAGCAGCAAAGTTTAGAGAGAAACGTAGGGGCAAAAAGAGGTACAATATATGATGCGACTGGAGAAAATATTTTAGCAGTTAGTAGCTTTGCAGAATCAGTTACTGTAAATCCTAAAAATATTAAAAATGAAAATAAAGAAAAAGTAGCAAAAGCATTATCAGAAATTTTAAATCTAGAATATGATGAAATATTAAAGAAAGTAAACAAAAATACTTCTGTAGAAATAATTAAAAAAAGAATAGAAAAAGATGAAGCTGATAAATTGAGAAGTTTTTTAATTGAAAATAACATTACTTCAGGAATAAACATAGATGAAGATTCAAGAAGATATTATCCATATTCAAGTCTAGCTGCACAAGTAATAGGATTTTGCGGAAGTGATAATCAGGGATTAAGTGGAATTGAAGCAAAATATGATGATATATTAAAAGGAAGAAATGGAAGTATAAATAAATTAGTAGATGGGAAAGGACATAATTTAAATAATGAAAAAGAAGAATACATAGAATCTACTAGTGGAAAAGATATAGTTTTAACAATAGATGTTACAGTTCAATCTATAATAGAAAAACATCTTGAAGAAGCATGTATAGACAATAAGTGTACTGATGGTGGAAATATTATAGTAATGAGCCCTAAAACTGGGGATATTTTGGGTATGGCAGGTTATCCTTCATTTGATTTGAATAAACCATTTGAAATCAATAATGAAGAATTAAAAAACAAGTGGGAAAATATTTCACAAGAAGAAAAAAATAAATTGTTAAATGAGATGTGGAGAAATAAAGCTATTTCTGATACATATGAACCAGGTTCTACTTTTAAATTGGTTACTGCATCTGCAGCCTTAGAAGAAAAAATAACAGATACAGACAATAAAGGTGAGTTTAATTGTAGTGGAGGTATTGAAATTGCTGGTGTAAGAATTAGATGCTGGAGATATTATAGACCTCATGGAAGCGAGTCATTAAGGGAAGCACTAATGAATTCTTGTAATCCTGTATTTATAGGGCTTGGACAAAAAATCGGTGTAAGCAAATATTATACTTATTTAAATAAATTTGGATTACTTAATAAAACAGGGATAGATCTTCCAGGAGAAGCAGGAAGTATTTTCTTAAAAGAGAATAAAGTCGGACCAGTTGAACTCGCGACTATTTCTTTTGGTCAAAGATTTGAAGTAACACCTATTCAAATGATTACCATGGTATCAACAATAGCAAATAAGGGAAATTACATTGCTCCTAGGTTGGTAAAAGAGATAATAAATCAAGAAACTGGAGAAAAAGAGAAAATAGAAATTAAAAAGGGTAAGAGAGTAATATCTGAAGAAACATCTGAAAAAGTGTT
This sequence comes from uncultured Clostridia bacterium, assembly GCA_944387405.1. Lineage (GTDB taxonomy): Bacteria > Bacillota > Clostridia > TANB77 > CAG-508 > UMGS1994. The sequence continues at coordinate 8,000 of CALXET010000008.1, read as the reverse complement.
AGATATGATGAATTCTGTTGTATCAGAGGGAACAGGGAAAAATGCTAAAGTAGAAGGTTATGAAATAGGAGGAAAGACTGGTACTTCTGAAGATGGAGTAAATACAAATAAATATGTAACGTCCTTTATAGGTGTTGCAAATACTAATGATCCAGAAGTAGCAATTTTAATTACATTATATAATCCAACTGGAGAAGGAGGACACCAGGGGGGTGGAGTTGCAGCTCCTATTGCTGGAAAAATATTTTCAGAAATTCTTCCATATTTGGAAGTTAAAAATACAAATGATAAAATAGAAGAAATTCAAATGCCAAATATTACAGGAAAAACAATATCTGATGCAAAAAAGATATTAGAAAAATTAGATATAAAAATAAAAGGAGATAATTTTTCAGGAGATGAGATAATAAAAAAACAAATACCTGAAGAGGGGATAAAAGTAGAAAAAGGAAAAGAAATTGTTGTTGAAGTTGAACAATAAATACTATACAAAAGGAAAATTTAAGTATATAATGATAAGGAATTTAGTTATATGCAAAATAAAATTTTTAAAATAGGGGAGATGCTAAAGTGGAACTAAAGAAAATTTTAATAGGACTTGATAATTTAAAAGCAAAAGGAAATCTTGATATAGATATAAAAAATATTGAATGTGATTCTAGAAAGGTTGCAAAAGATACTTTGTTTGTAGCAATTACTGGTTATGATGTAGATGGGCATGATTTTATAGATGAAGCAATAAAAAATGGTGCTACAGCAGTAATTGTTGAAAATATTGAAAAATTGAGAAATTCAAAAATGATGAATAATGCAACAATTATAGTTACTGATAATTCTAGACATGCGCTTGCAATAGCATCATGTAATTTCTATGATAATCCTTCTAGAAAATTTAAATTAATAGGTGTTACTGGAACAAAAGGAAAAACGACAACAACTTATATGATTAAGACATTACTTGAATCACAAGGTAAAAAAGTAGGTTTAATAGGAACAATAGAAAATTTCATAGGAGAAGATAGCTTAGGAGAAAGTGACAGAACAACTCCAGAAAGCTTAGAGCTTCAAAGATATTTTGCTAAAATGTGTGAAAATAAAGTAGAATATGTTGTTATGGAAGTTTCATCACAAGCATTGAAATTGCATAGGGTAGATGGATGTGATTTTGATGTAGGTGTATTTACAAATTTCTCAAAAGAACATATAAGTGAAAAAGAGCATGCAGATATCGAAGAATATTTTAATTCAAAATTAAAATTATTTGATATGTGTAGAATGGCTTTCATTAATATAGATGACTTCAGAGGAACAAAAGTAAAAAAATATGCAAAGTGCGAAGTAAAAACTTATGGAATAGACAATGTATGTGATTTACTTGCAAAAGATATTACGATAACTAATGTAGGAGTAGACTTCAAAGCAAAGATTGGTCAAAGAAATGAAAGAATAAAGGTTGACATTCCAGGTAGATTTAGTGTATATAATTCATTGGCTGCGATTTCAGTAGCTTTATATTATGGATGTTCAACAGAAACAATAAAAACAGCATTAGAAAATATTAAAGTTCCTGGAAGAAGTGAACTAGTTCCAAATAACAAGGAATTATCAATAATGATAGATTATGCTCATTCTCCTGAAAGCCTTCAAAATATTCTTCAAGCAGTAAAAACTTATACTAAAGGTAGAGTAATATTAGTTTTTGGATGTGGTGGAGACAGAGATAAAACAAAAAGACCTATTATGGGAGAAATAGCAGGAAGAATAGCAGATTATTCTATAGTTACTTCAGATAATCCAAGAACAGAAGACCCTGAATCAATTATAAAGGATATTGAAAAAGGAATTTCAAAAACTAAAGGAAAATATGAAATTATAGTAGATAGAAAAGAAGCTATTGAAAAAGCTATAAAAATGGCCAATAAAAAAGATATAATAATTCTTGCAGGAAAAGGACATGAACCTTACCAAGAAATAAACAAAGTAAAATATCCATTTGATGAAAGAGTTATAGTAAAAGAGATACTAGATAATATGAAATAAGGAGAGTAACTAAGAAGTGAATTTTAACATAATTTTAATAATAATTGCATTTGTCGTTTCTGCAGTCTCAGGCTTATTTGTAATAAGAGAATTAAAAAAACTTAAGGTAAGACAATCTGAAAGAGAAGACGGACCACAAAGTCATTTAAGTAAGCAAGGAACACCAACTATGGGTGGAATAATAATGATAATTGCAGTAGTAATATCTGCAATTATTGCATACATATATAATAAAGAATTAGCATTAAAAATGATTCCAGTAATGCTTGCAGCAATTGGATTTGGATTAATTGGATTTATAGATGATTATAAAAAAGTTGTACTAAAAAACACAGATGGTATTAGCCCAAAAGCTAAAATGTTTGGATTACTTATAATTTCAATACTATTTGTAGTTTATCTAACTCATTTTTTACATATAGAAACAGTTACATTAATACCATTTTTAAAAACAAATATTAATTTACCAATATATATATTTATACCTTTTATGATATTAGTTATGCTTGCAACAACGAATGCAATTAATTTAACAGACGGTATAGATGGTTTAGCAACATCTATAAGCTTAATAATAATTGCAACATTATCTGTAATAGGTATAGTAACCTCAGTTCCAGAAATAGGAATGATAGGTAGTATAGCATGCGGAGCATGTTTAGGATTTTTATTATATAATTTAAATAAAGCAAAAGTTTTTATGGGAGATACAGGATCATTATATCTTGGAGGATTGATTTCTTGTATGGCAATTTATTTAAAAATGCCACTTATTTTAGTAATAATAGCATTAGTTCCTGTATGTGAAACTTTATCAGTTATAATACAGGTTGCATATTACAAAAGAACTAAAAAGAGAATATTTAAAATGACACCAATACATCATCATTTTGAATTATCAGGTTGGAGAGAAAATAAAATAGTTAGAGTATTTTCTTTAATAACTTTAATATTATGTGTTATAGGAATATTTTCTGTAATATAATATGAAAGGATATATTTAATGGCTCGTTCAAGAAGAGATGATAAGATTTCTATTTTTTCTAAATCAAAACAGCCAGTTGATTTTTTGATATTAATAACAGTGTTAATATTGCTTGCAACTGGAATAATAATGGTTTTATCAGCAAGTTCACCAACTGCTATGTCTGAAACCGGAAATAGTTATGGCTATGTTTATAGGCAAGCATTTAGTGCAGCAATTCGGTCTTGTTGCAATGGTAGTCTTATCAAAAGTTGATTATAGAATATATGAAAAATATTATAAAATTATATATTGGATATGTTTGGCTCTTTTAGCATCAATATTTCTTTTTGGAACATCAGCACAAGGAGCGACTAGATGGGTAAATTTAGGTTTTGTTAGTTTTCAACCATCTGAAATTGCCAAGGTAGGTATAATTATTTTTTATGCTGAATATTTAACTAGAAGAAAAGAAAAAATAAAAGACTTTAAAGAAGGTTTCCTAAAACCGTTAATATGGTTAATTCCTGTTGTAGTAATAGTTTTTGTTTTTCAAAACCATCTAAGTGCTACATTTTTAATATGTGCATCTGCTGTAATATTAATGTTTATGGCAGGATGCAAAATAAAACATTTATTATTATTGGGAGTCGTTGGAATAGGAGCAGTATTATTTTATCTAATAGAAACAGGTGGATTTAGATTCGAAAGAATTTTAAGTTTCTTAAATCCTTGGGCAGATACAGCAGATACAGGTTGGCAAACTGTACAGAGTTTATATGCCATAGGATCAGGAGGTTTATTTGGCGCAGGACTTGGGGCAAGCAAGCAAAAATACTTATATATACCAGAACCTCATAATGATTTTATATTTGCAGTTCTTGCAGAAGAACTAGGATTTATAGGATGTGCTGTTGTTATACTACTATTTGCAGTATTTGTATGGAGAGGAATAGTTACAGCAATAAATGCTAAAGATATGTTTGGAAGTTTACTTGCAATAGGAATAACATCTTTAATTGCAATGGAGGTAATTATTAATATAGCAGTTGTAACTGCAAGTATGCCAGTAACAGGAATGCCTTTACCATTTTTTAGCTATGGAGGAACAGCTTTAATAATTCAACTTTCAACAGTAGGTATATTATTAAATATTTCTAAGAATAGAAAACAGACTGAATAATAGAGGAGTGTTAATATGAAAGTAATAATTGCTGCAGCAGGAACGGGAGGACATATAAATCCTGGAATTGCCATAGCAAATAAAATAAAAAAAGAAGAACCTGATTCTGAAATTATTTTTGTTGGTACAGATAGAGGTATTGAAAATGATCTAGTACCAAGAGCGGGATATAAATTAAAAACTGTAGAAGCATATGGATTAATGAAAAAAATTTCTTTATCAGCTTTGAAAAATAATTTTAAAACATTAAGAGGATTTTCACAAGCAAAAAAAATAGTTAGAGAATTCAAACCAGATATAGTAATTGGTACAGGTGGATATATTTGTGGAGGAGTAATAAGTAGTGCTCATAGTATGGGAATACCAACAATGATACATGAAAGTAATGCTTATCCTGGAATTGCTACAAAATTTTTATCTAATAAATTAGATAGGATATTAGTTGCGTTTAAAGAAACAAAAGAATATTTAAATAATATGGATAAAGTAGTTGTAACAGGAACTCCAACTAAAGTAACGAAAATAGATATATCACTAGAAGAGAAGAAAAGAATATTAAAAGAGGTTAATTTAAATGATAATCTTCCTTTAATACTTGCTTTCGGAGGTAGCCAAGGAGCTCAAAAGATAAATGAAGCATTGATTGGAATAATAAAAAATAATAAGAATATTAATTATCAAATATTATGGGCGGCAGGACCAAAGCAATATGAAATTGTAAAAGAAGAATTAAAACAAGATGGTATAGATATAGAAAATATTCCAAATACTAAAATAGTCCCTTATATATATAATATGACAGATTATATGAACATTGCTGATTTAATAGTTGCAAGAAGTGGAGCTATGACAATTACAGAACTTTCTTTAGTAGGAAAACCAGCAATATTTATTCCTCTTCCAAGTAGAGGGGCTAATAGACAAATAGATAATGCGAAAGTTATGGAAAAATTAGGAGCAGCTAAAATAATTACAAATGAAGAAGTGAATTTTGAAAACTTATCATCTATGATAGCTGAATTAGTAAAAGATAGAAACTTGTTAACAGAAATGGGGAAAAAAGCTAATACAATTGCAATGTACGATGTTGAAAATAAGATATATAATGAAATAAAGAAAATAGTAAAAAAATAAAAATATTAGACACATTTTAAATATGTGTCTAATATTTGTTTAAGATATAGTTGCAAAATAAATTAATATAGATTACAATACAAAAAGATTAATAAAAAGGAGTTTTTTTAAATGGCAGATAAATTAATTATAGTTGAATCTCCTGCAAAAGCTAATACAATAAAGAAGTTTTTAGGTGGAAATACTAAGGTCGTAGCTTCAATGGGGCATGTAAGAGATTTACCAAAGTCTAAGTTAGGTATTAATATAGAAAATAATTTTGAACCAGAATATATTAATATAAGAGGAAAAGCCAGTTTAATTAATTCATTAAAAAAAGATGCTAAAAATGCAAAAAAAGTATATTTAGCAACTGACCCTGATCGAGAAGGAGAAGCAATAGCTTGGCATCTTGCATATCTTCTTGGAATACCAAATGACGATGTATGTAGAGTTACTTTTAATGAAATAACAAAAGAAACAGTAAAAAACTCAATGAAGAAACCAAGAAAAATAGATTTAAATTTAGTAGACGCCCAGCAAGCAAGAAGGGTATTAGATAGAATAGTTGGATACAAAATAAGTCCAGTTCTATGGAAAAAAGTAAAAAGAGGATTATCTGCTGGTAGAGTTCAATCTGTTGCAGTAAAATTAATAGTGGATAGAGAAGAAGAAATAGAAAACTTTGTTCCAGAAGAGTTTTGGAATATTACAGCTATTTTATCTGATAAGAAAACAAAAACACAATTCGAGTCAAGACTAATTGGAAAAGAAGATAAAAAAATAGAATTGCATTCTAAAGAAGAAGTGGATGAAGTATTAAAAGAACTTGAGAAAGAAAAATATATTGTAAGAGATATAACTGTAGGAGAGAAGAAAAGAAATCCTGCACCGCCATTTACAACTAGCACAATGCAACAAGAAGCATCTAGAAAGCTAGGATTTTCAATCAAGAAAACAATGTCTGTTGCTCAAGGATTATATGAAGGAGTTAAAATTACAGATAGAGGAACAACAGGTCTTATAACTTATATGAGAACTGATTCAACAAGAATTTCTGAGGAAGCAAGAAAACAGGTTAAAGAACACATAGAGAAAGTATATGGAGAGAATTATTATGAAAACAGATATTTTAAAACAAAATCCGATGCTCAAGATGCTCATGAAGCAATTAGACCTTCATATATTGATATAAATCCAGATGATATCAAGGATAGTTTAACTACAGATCAGTATAAATTATATAAATTAATTTATAATAGATTTATAGCAAGTCAAATGGCTGCTGCAATTTATGATACAATAGCCATAGATATTGATGCTGGAAAATATAATTTTAAAACGACAGGACAATCACTTAAATTCAAAGGATTCATGCTTTTATATGTAGAGACCCAAGATGAAGAAAAAGAATCACATGATGTTGGAATTGCAAGTATACCTTATTTAGAAAAGAAAGATGAACTAAAAAAAGAAGAGTTAAATACTAAGCAAAGCTTTACAGAACCACCTGCAAGATATACAGAAGCAAGCCTTGTAAAAATGCTTGAAGAAAAAGGGATTGGAAGACCTAGTACGTATGCACCTATAATTACTACTATCTTAGCAAGAAATTATATTGAAAAAGTTCAAAAACAGCTAGTTCCAACAGATCTTGGAAAAATAGTAAATAAATTGTTAATAGAAAACTTTAAAGATGTAATAAATGTGGAATTTACAGCTAAAATGGAAGAAGAGTTTGATAAGATTGCTGTTGGAAAGGAAGAATGGAAAAAAGTTATTAAAGAATTTTATGATCCATTTGAAGTTATAATAGAAAAAGTAGAAAAAGAATTAGAGCATGTAAAACTAGAAGATGAAGTGTCTGATATACCATGTGAAAAATGTGGTAGAATGATGGTTATAAAAATGGGGAGATATGGAAAGTTTTTAGCTTGCCCTGGATATCCAGAATGTAAAAATGCTAAACCATATATTGAGCATATAGACGAACCATGCCCAAAGTGTGGTGGAAAAGTACAAATAAGAAAGACAAAAAAGAGAAGAACTTATTATATATGTGAAAATAATCCGGAAAGTTGTGACTATATCTCATGGAATAAACCAAAACCAGGGGAAAACATTTCAAAAGATGATAAAATAATAGATGAGATAAAAGAAGAAAATAAAACAAAGGCTAGAACAAATTCAAAAACTAAAACAAAGAAAAAAGCTACAAAGAAAAGAAAATAAAGGTAAAAATGGAGACTACGAAAAATAGTCTCTATTTTTTGTAGAAAAAAGTTTGAAAAAGTCAAAAAAACTATTGACTTTAAAAGTAGCTTTGTGCTAAAATAGAGATGTACCGATGAGGAACGCAAATAATTTACGAATGAACTAGTAATTAAACAGAAGATTTTAAGCATAAACTAGTTTTTATTTTTTGCACTTTTTATGAATTAAAAAAACTTCAAAAAAAGTGTTGACAGACTAAATTATAAGTGTTAAAATATCGGACATGCAAGTCGAAAATCAATGAAAAAAATCACAAAAAATATTTTAAAAATATTTTAAAAAAAGTGTTGACATTGAATACCGATTATGCTAAAATAAAACTCGTTCCGAACAATAAGAAAAAGGAACGAAAAAGTACATTGAAAAGTAAACAATATCCTTTAAGAGACCAAGCGGGTAGTTTAAGTACTACCAAAAAAACAATAA
>CALXET010000007.1 GCA_944387405.1 uncultured Clostridia bacterium | reverse complement strand
AATAATTAATTAAAAATAAAATATAAAAAAATAATTTAAAAATAAATAATTAATTAAATAAAAAAATAAATATTACAGTAAAAATTTATAAAAAATTAAAATAATTAAATAATAAAATAAACAAAAAACAATAAAATAAAAAAATTAGAATTAAATTTAAAAAATAATATATCCCAAAAAATAAAAAATAAATATTAAATAAAAATAAGAAAATACAATTAATAAAAAATTAGAAATAAAAAAATAGAAAATATTAAAAATTAAAAAATAAAATAATTAATAAAATTAAATTAAAAAAATTAAATAAAATAAAAATTAATAAATATAAAAATTAAAAATAAACAATAAAAATATGAAAAAAATGAATGAGCAGAAGTCTGGGAAATAAGCAAGAAAGAGATAATAATTAATATTATGATAAATATTTAAATAAATAAAAATTAATTAATAAAATAATATAAAATTAAAATAAAAATGCATTAAAAAGAATTTTAAGAGAAGGAAAAAAGTCAAAAATAAAAAAATAGTAAAAAATAAAAGTCAAAAAAAGAATAATAAATAAAAATAAAAATAATTATAAAAAATAAATAAAATAAAACTAACAAAAAATAAATAAAATTAACTATATTAATAAAAATTATTAAAAAATAATAAAAAAATAAAATATTACAAAATAGAAAAATATAAATAAATAATATAATAAATAAAAATAAAAAATAATAAAAAATCATAAAAAATAAATAATAATTAATAAAAAATAAAAAATATAAATAAATAATATAATAAATAAAAAATTATAAAAAATTGAAATTAAATAAAAAATCAAAAAATAAATAAAAAAATAGGCATGATCATGCAAATACCATAATTAAAATAAACCTGAAAAATATAGGAAAAATAAGAATTAATAAAACAAATGATAACTAATTAAAGAATAAAATAATATTAAATAAAAATAAAAATGTCTTAAAAAGGATTTTGAGAGGAGAAAAAAACTAAAATTAAAAAATAAAATAAATAATAAATAAATAAAAAAATCAAAAAAATAAATAATAAATAATAAATAATTAGAAATAAATTAAATAAAATAAAATAAAAAAATAATTTAAAAATAAATAATTAATTAATTAAATAATAAAATATAATTAATAAAAAATTAAGGATAAAAAAATAGAAAATATAAAAAATTAAAAAATAAAATAATCAATAAAATTAAATTAAAAAAAATAAATAAAATAAAAATTAATAAATATAAAAATTAAAAATAAATAGTAAAAACATAAATAAAATGGATGAGCAGAACTCAGGGAAATAAAGGATTAGGAAAATCTAAGCAATATTATAATAAATAATTATAGTATTTAAAATTCATAAATAAAATAATATTAAATAAAAATAAAAATGCCTTAAAAAGGATTTTAAGAGAAGAAAAAAAGTCAAAAATAAAAAAATAGTAAAAAATAAAAGGCAATAAAAATAATAATAAATAAAATCAGAAAAAATAAAAATAATTATAAAAAATAATTAAATAAAAATAATAAAAAAATAAATAAAATTAATTATATTTATTAAAATATTTAAAAATAATAAAAAATTAAAATATTACAAAATAAAAAAATATAAATAAATAATATAATAAATAAAAATAAAAAATAATAAATATTAGATAAAATATTAAAAAATAAATAAATTAATAAAATAAATAATAAATTAATTAAAATTAAATATTTAATTTTAAAAGGAGAAAATAGATAAATACTATTTTCTCCTTTTTATATTAATTTGTAATTTCTTGCTTGGCTTCTGTCAATTGATTTTTATCTGGTAATAAATTATCTTTAGCAACAGTCATTAATAATTTTATTCTATTAGTTTGATTTGATTCACTTGCTCCAGGATCATAATCAACTGCAGAAATATTTGCATTTGGATATTTTTCTCTAATTGTTTTAATAACACCTTTTCCAACTATATGATTTGGTAAACAAGCAAATGGTTGTACACATACTATATTTGGAATATCATGTTCTATATATTCAACCATTTCAGCTGTTAAAAACCAACCTTCTCCAGTCTGATTTCCAATAGATAAAATATCTTTTACTTTATCTTCAAGATGCCATATATCACATGGAGGTAAGTAATTCTTTTTTGATTGTGAAAGAGCTATTTTTAAATCTTTTTCATATAATTCTAATAGTTTTAAAGCCATTTTAAAGATTTTTGCTTTACCCTTATCAATTTTTAATAATTGGTTAAATGTTATTTTATGAGTAGCCATAAATTTCACAAATCCCATAAAATCTGGAAGAACAACTTCAGCGCCTTCTTTTTCTAATACTTCTGCAACAAAATTATTACCAAATGGATGATATTTGATTAAAATTTCTCCAACTACTCCAACTTTTGGTTTAACTACTGAAGTATCTAATTCAATTTTTTCAAAATCATTTACCATATCATAAATACTTTGCTTGAATTCTTTATTTGAGCATTTTCTAAGTAATTGTTTACATTTTGTCATCCATTTATCGAATAATTCTTTAGTTTCACCTTTATGAACTTCATAAGCCCTGTTTTTCATAAGCATTTTTTGTAATAAATCACCATAGATTACCATTTTAAGCAATCTATCTACTAATCCTAAGGTAATTTTAAAACCAGGCATTTTTTCCATACCAACAACATTGAATGATATTACTGGTATATTAGAGAATCCTGCATCTTTTAGTGCTTTTCTAATAAATCCAATATAATTAGTAGCTCTACATCCACCACCAGTTTGAGACATAATTAAAGCAGTTTTATTTAAGTCATATTTTCCTGATTGCAAAGCTTCAATCATTTGACCGGTTGTTAAAATTGATGGATAACAAGCATCATTATTGACATATTTAAGTCCTGTTTCGACTGTGCGAGGTGTACATTCGCGAAGTAATTCAACATTATATCCTGATGAAGCAACGGCAGCTTCAAGCAGTTCAAAATGTATTGGAGCCATTTGAGGAATTAATATTGTATAATCTTTTTTCATATCTTTAGTAAATATTTTTTTCTTGATTCCATAATCTCCAAGATTTTCTTCGTCTTCTTTTTTTACATTTATTTTTTTATTCATACTAGCAAGTAATGAACGAATACGAATTCTTACAGCACCTAAATTATTTACTTCATCTATTTTAATTAATGTATACATTTTATCATAGCTTTTTAAAATTTCTTCTACTTGATCAGTTGTAACTGCATCAACGCCACAACCAAAAGAAGTTAATTGGATTAATTCAAGATTATCATGCTTTCCAACAAAATCTGCTGCAGCATAAAGCCTTGCATGGAAAGTCCATTGGTCAACTACTCTTATAGGACGTTTTGCTTCTGTTTTACAAGCAACGGAATCTTCAGATAATACGCATAGTCCTAAACTTGTAATTAATGTATCTATACCATGATTTACCTCAGGATCAACATGATATGGTCTTCCTGAAAGAACAATTCCTCTTAGATCATGTTCTTTCATATATTTCATTATCTCATCTGCTTTATTTGAAATATCTTGTTTATATTTTTGATATTCTGCCTCAGCTTTTTTTCCAGCTTCTAAAAGTTCCTTTTTAGTAAAATGATATTCTTTAAATTCATCATGTTCTAAAATAACTTGAGCAAGTTTTTTATAGTCATCTAGAGGTAAGAATGGATTAATAAACTTAACATCAGGAGCTTTTAATTCTTCTACGTTATTTTTCAATACTTCTGAATAAGAAATAACAATTGGACAGTTATAATGGTTATCAGCTTTTTCATATTCTTTTCTTGAATAAGGAATACAAGGATAAAATATTGTTTTGATACCTTGTTCTAATAAACTCATAACATGACCATGTGAAAGTTTTGCTGGATAGCAAACTGATTCAGAAGGCATTGATTCCATTCCCTTTTCATAAGTTTTTCTAGTACTCTTTTCAGAAATAATAACTCTAAATCCAAGACTAGTTAAATAAGTAAACCAGAAAGGATAATCTTCATACATATTTAAAACTCTTGGAATACCAATAGTTCCTCTAGGAGCATCTTCTTCTTTTAAAGGTTCATAGTTAAATAATCTTTCATATTTGTATTTATACATGTTAGGTAATTGTTTATTTTCAACAATATTTCCACTACCTTTTTCGCATCTATTTCCAGATATAAATACTTTTCCATTATTAAATCTATTGATAGTTAATAAACAATTATTTTCGCATTTTCCACATCTTGCTTGTGAAATTTTAATATCTAAGTTGTCTAATTCATTTCCTTTAAGTAAAGTTGATTTATATTCCATATCAAGATTTGCTTCATATTGTTCTTTAGCAAGTAATGCAACGCCATAAGCGCCCATAAGTCCAGCGATGTTAGGTCTTATTACATCTTTCCCAACTATCTTTTCAAAACTTCTTAAGACAGCATCATTATAGAAAGTACCGCCTTGAACAACAATATGATCACCTAATGTTGATATATCTCTTACTTTCATAACTTTTTGAATAGCATTTTTAATAACAGAGTAAGAAAGACCAGCTGAAATGTCACCAACTTCATATCCTTCTTTTTGAGCTTGTTTAATTTTTGAATTCATAAATACAGTACATCTTGATCCAAGGTCTACAGGATGTTTTGCAGTAATTGCTGCGTCAACAAATTCTTGTATTGAAAGATTTAAACTTTTTGCAAATGTTTCAATAAAAGAACCGCATCCAGATGAACAAGCTTCGTTAAGCATTATATTGTCTATTGCTTCACCTTTCATTTTTATGTATTTCATATCCTGTCCACCAATATCTATAATACTAGTAACATTAGGCATAAATTGTTTTGCTGCTGTATAATGTGCTATAGTTTCAATTTCATTTAAATCTACATTTAATGCTGTTTGAATTAATTTCTCACCATATCCAGTTACTCCAGCAAATCTAATAACAGCTTTTTCTGGTAATTTACTATATAATTCTTTAAGCATTGTAATAACACTCTGAAGAGGATTACCTTCATTACTTTGATATAAAGAAAATCTTATATTATTGTCATTATCAATTAATACAAGCTTTGTCGTTGTAGATCCCGCATCAATACCAATATAGCAGTCTCCTTCAAATCCTTCCAAAGGTTTTTCCTCTACTTTATCCTTATCATGTCTTTCTTTAAATGCCTTATATTCTGCTTTAGATTTAAATAAAGGTTCTAAAGGTTTTGAAGTAGTATCTTTAGAATTCTTTAAATCAATTATTTTTTGTTTTAGTTCTTTTAATGTAAATTCATTAGAATCTAATGAATTTAATGCAGCTCCCTTTGCAACTAGTAAGTGACCTTCTTCAGGTATAAGAATTTCATCGTCTTTTAATTCAAGTGTTTCAATAAATCTTTTTCTTAATTCTGAAAGATATGTTAATGGACCACCTAAAAAAGCAATTTTTCCTTTAATAGGTCTACCACAAGCAAGACCGCTAATAGTTTGATTAACAACTGCTTGAAATATTGATGCTGCAATATCTTCTTTTCTAGATCCTTCATTTAATAAAGGTTGTACATCTGTTTTAGCGAAAACTCCACAACGAGAAGCTATTGGATAAATTGTTTTATATCCTTTAGCAAGCTCATTTAAACCAGCTGTATCAGTATTTAAAAGAGAAGCCATCTGGTCTAAAAATGCACCAGTACCACCAGCGCAAGTTCCATTCATTCTTTGCTCAATAAATTTATCAAAATATATAATTTTTGCATCTTCTCCACCTAGTTCTATTACAACGTCTGTTTCTGGTAAATATTTTTCAACAGCACGTTTACAAGAAATAACTTCTTGTATAAATGGAACATTTAAAAATTTAGCGGCAGACATAGCACCAGACCCTGTTAAAGCCATAGTAAATCTAGCATCAGGATAATCTTCTGATAATTTTTCAAGAACTGTGCATATTGTGTTTTTAGTATCAGAAAAGTGTCTAGTGTAACTTCTATATATTGTTTCTAAAGCTTCATTCATTACTATAATTTTTACTGTTGTAGATCCGACATCTAAACCAACATGTAATAGTTCTGCCATATGTAAACTCCTTTCGAATATATCATTTTTATACAATTGTAATATTATACTGAAAATGCTTATTTGTCAATGTATAAGATAGGAAAAAAACTTGAAAAAATGGACTAGAGTATCATATTTTTTAGGACTAGTAAATATTATTAAGTGGAGGTGAATTATGAGAAAAAAATTATTAATTTTTTTTATATTTTTGATAATATTTTTAGTAGGTGTAATTATTTTATTTAAAACTAAAATTATACAATTCGAAATAGATGCAGAGGAAAATTCTATTAATACAAATGAAACAAACAAACTTACTCCTGAAGAAGAAATATCGGATAAACAGCTTAGAACATCAAAAGTAAAAATATATTTTGGAGATAAGGAAGGTGTTCTATCAGCAGAAACACGAGATATAGATGTAAAAGATTTATTACAAGATCCATATAAAATAATTATCAATTTATTAATTGAAGGACCAAAAGAAGAAAATGAGAAATTAATTCCGGAAGGAACAAAATTAATTGGAACAGAAAGAATTGGAGATGTCTTGGTAATTAATTTTAGTAAAGAATTTATAGATAATTGTGAAAAAGATAAAAATAAACAGGAATTACTCATTAAATCAATTGTTTATTCAGTTATGGAACTAAGGGAAATTAATGCAATTAAAATTCAAATAGAAGGTGAAGAGGTAAAATCTTTTAAAGAAAATGGATATGATTTATCAGGGGAAATATCATTTGAATAGATTTTTTAGTAAAATACTTATTTTAGTAAGAGAAATTACTTTTTTGCTTTGACATAAAAAATATTCCACTTCTTTTAACGAGCTGCAAATATTATTAAATTTATGATTGTTTTTGCAATTATTGCAATTATTATTAAAGTTCTTCATAAAAACACCTCTAAGTTTACATTTTACATTATTTATTATATAATATGTAAACAAAAAATATATGTGAAGGTGTATTATGAAGTTAAAGAAAAATGAGAGAATTGATGATTTAGAATTTGAAGATTTAAAAATTATTCAAAATATAGATGGATTTTGTTTTGGAATTGATAGTGTTTTAATCTCAGATTTTGCTAAGAATATAAGAAAAAATTCAGTAGTAGTAGATCTTGGAACAGGGACAGGAATAATAAGTATTTTATTATCTAAGAAAACATTGGCTAAAAAAATTTATGGAGTTGAAATTCAAAAAGAAGTGTGTGAAATGGCTAAAAGGTCTGTGTTATTAAATAATCTTCAAGATAAAATTGAAATTATTAATGAAGATATAAAAGAAATATCAGAAAAATTAGGTATACAGATGTGTGATGCAGTAGTTACTAATCCGCCATATAAAAAATATGGAACAGGATTATTAAATGAAAAAGAATCTAGAATAATTTCAAGGCACGAAAAAGAATGTACACTAGAAGATGTAATAAAACAATCATTTAAAATATTAAAAGATAAGGGGTCTTTTTACATGGTTCACAGACCAGATAGACTAGTAGATATAATATTTTTAATGAGAAAATATAAAATAGAGCCCAAAGAACTTAGAATTGTATATTCAAATATGACTTCAAAAGCAGTATTAATATTAATTAAGGGGATAAAAAATGCAGGAGAAGAGTTAAAATTAATAAATCCATTATACATATATAATGAAGATGGAACATATACTGATGAAATCTTAAGAATTTATAATAAGAAAGTATAATAAATTTAAGAAAGAAATAGGTGATAAAATGAATGGAGAATTATATATAGTAGCTACTCCAATAGGAAATTTAGATGATGTAACTATAAGAGCTTTGGAGATTTTAAAAAAAGTAGATTATATTGCAGCAGAAGATACTAGACATACTTTAAAATTGTTAAATCATTTTGATATTTCTAAACCTTTAATTAGTTATTATAAAGAAAATGAAAAAACTAAATCTGAACTTATAATAGAGAAATTATTAGATGGAAAAAATATTGCATTAGTATCAGATGCGGGCACACCAGGTATATCAGATCCAGGCGAAGAAGTAATAAAAAAAGCAATAGAGAAAAATATTAAAATAGTTCCTATTCCTGGGGCATGTGCAGCAATAAATGCAATTATATGTTCAGGATTTTCTACAAAAGAATTCGAATTTATTGGATTTTTGTCAGCCAAAAGATCGGAAAAGATTAAGAAATTAGAGGAATTAAAATATGATACAAGAACTTTAATAATATATGAAGCACCACATAAACTAGAAAACACATTGAATTGTATATTAGAAGTTTTAGGAGATAGAAAAATATGTATTGCAAGGGAGTTAACAAAAATACATGAGGAATTTATAAGAGGAAAAATATCAGAATTAATAAATAATATAGAATATAGAGGGGAATGTGTTATATTAATTGAAGGTGCTGAAATTTCTAAAAAAGAACAAGATATTGAAGATTTGTCTAAATTATCTTTAGAAGAACATTATAATTATTATAAAAATAAAAATTTTACAAAAAAGGAAATAATAAAACAAATAGCAAAAGATAGAAAAATGGAGAAAAATGAAGTATATCAATATTTTTTAAATAAATGATTTGATAAAAATAGAAAGTAGAAAGATATTGTATATAGAATAAAAACAATATATAATAAATAAAATTTAAATAAGGAGGTAAGTAAAATGCCTATATTAATTTTAGTAATTTTATTTATTGTTATTATTTCTATTAGACAAGTAAACGAATATGAAAGAGGAATATTTTTTTCTTTTGGTAAATTTAAAAAGGTCTTAAATCCAGGATGGCATATAGTTTTACCAATAATTAATTCTTATAGTAAAGTTGATATAAGAACTAAAACTGTAGATGTTCCAGAACAAGAGGCAATTACAAAAGATAATGTTTCAATTAAAATAAATGCAGTATTATATTATAAAGTTTTTGATTCTTCTAAAGCAGTACTTGCTGTTGAGAATTTTAATTATGCAGTAAGTCAACTTGCTCAAACAACAATGAGAAATATTGTAGGATCAGTTTCTTTAGATGAATTATTAACAGAAAGAGAAACTTTAAGTGAAAAAATATGTAATATTGTAGATCAAGCAACAGATCCATGGGGAATAAAAGTAGAAAATGTTGAACTTAAAGATATAGCCCTTCCAGAAGAAATGAAAAGAGTTATTGCAAAGGTTGCTGAAGCAGAAAGAGAAAAGCAATCTGTTATAACTAAAGCTGAGGGTGAAGTAGAGGCTTCTCAAAATTTAGCAAAAGCTGCTGAAATAATGGGAAAAGCACCAGGAGCACTTCATTTGAGAACTCTTTCAACTTTGAATGATTTAAGTAGTGATCAATCAAATACAGTAATATTTGCTATTCCAATAGAAACCTTAAGGGCTATGGAAAATAGTACATCAGAAATGCAAATGAAAGCAATTGAAGGTATGATAGAAAAATTTACTAATAAATAAGATAAAATTATAAAGTATATAAAAACAAAAGGTACTACATAAGTAGTACCTTTTTAAAATGAATAGATATACTTTATTTTTCATTTTTTGTTTGTTCATTGATTTTCTCTAAACATTTTTTACACATTAATTTTCCATTAAATCTAATAGCTGGTCTTAATGCACCACAGAATACACATCTGTTTTCGTATTTGTGAAGAATAATATTTGAACCTTCCATTGATATTTCTACTGGATCTTTTTGAGCTATGTCTAATGCATTTCTCATCTCAATAGGTATAACAATTCTTCCTAATTCATCTACTCTTCTAACTATTCCTGTAGAAAGTTTCATATTATACACCTCCCAATAATTCGTATACACTATGATATTACCACAAATTAGAAAAAAATACAATAAATTGTGTTAAATTAAATTTTCATTGAATATAAATTTAAATAAAAAGGAGTGCGTATGTTAAATATAATTTGGCCAATTTTTATAATTATTTCTATTATTTATGCTTGCTTTTCTGGAACACTTCCAAAAATAAATGATAGCATATTTGATACTATTGAATCTACAATGAGTTTAGTAATAACACTTGCAGGGACAATGTGTTTTTGGAGTGGAATAATGAATATATTAGAAAAAACAGATTTTTTTATAAAATTAAAAAATGGTATTTCTAAAGTAATTAAGCTGATTTTTAAAAGCGTTGAAAAAGATTCAAAGGAAAGTGAGTATATTTCATTAAATATTATATCTAATATATTAGGGCTAGGAAATGCGGCAACACCAATGGGAATAAAAGCAATGGATTGTATGGATGAAAAAAATAAAAAGAAAAATTTTATGACAAAAGATATGATGATGTTTATATTAATAAATACTGCTTCAATTCAAATAATCCCAACAACAGTTATTGCGATTCGTGCAAGTCTTGGCTCTAAAAATCCAAGTGGTATGATATTTCAAATATGGGTAGTATCTATAATTGTTTTCATATCAGTAATAAGTTTTGGAAAAATATTTTTTAAAAGGGAGGATAGTTGATGATAAGTACAATAATGTCTGCAAGTATTCCTCTTATGATTTTTTTCATAGCCTCAATATCTTTTAAAGAAAAAAAGAAAACTTTCGAAAATTTTTTAGAAGGTGCTAAATCTGGTATATATATTTTACTTGAAATATTTCCCACTTTAATAGGACTTTTTGTTGCAATTAATATGCTTAGAGTATCAGGAGTATTAAATTTTATTGTAAAGCTATTTATGCCGATTTTTGCATTAATTGGTATACCTGCTGAAATATTACCAATGGCAATATTAAGACCCATATCAGGGAGTTCAACTGTTGCTGTTGCTACAGAACTAATGAAACAATATGGAGTAGATACTTATATAGGACTTATTATATCAACAATTATGGGGTCAACAGAAACTACTATCTATACGGTATCAGTTTATACTAGAGGAAAAAACTACAAGAATATCTGGAAGGTTATTACTGTTGCTTTGCTTGGTGATTTATTAGGAATAATTCTATCTGTCAAGTTATGTCAAATTATGTTGTAGAGTTTTAATTGACTTTATGAAAAAAGTATTTATAATTTGTATATGAAAATATATTATTTTAGTTTTGTAATAGTTATACTTATTTCTATAATTTTATTTATTTTATCTTTTCTAATTGTAAAAAAAATATTGATTAAAAAAATTACTAGAAAATTAAAAGATAATTTAAAGGATTAGAGTATAGAGAATTAGAATATATAATTTTTTAGAAAAAAATAAACATAAAAGCATTAATGCTTTTATGTTATTAAATGATTTTTCACAATTAGATTATAATTTTAAGATATTTTTATAATGTCAGTAGGATTATTTCTTGAAGCTACATTTATATTAATATCCTTTTCTTTAAATCCTTTAGAATTAATTTCTTCTACAACTGTTTTATAAGCAAGTTCTGGAAAATTATTTTCTTTACTTAAATGACCAAGCATAACTTTATAAAGTCCAGTTGGAATTAAAGCAGAAATAGTTTTTCCAGCAGATGAATTAGAGAGATGACCATTTAAACCACTAATTCGCTGTTTTAGTCTATATGGATAGCGACAAAGTCTTAATATTTCGGGATCATAGTTTGATTCAAGCATTATGAAAGAGCTATTTTTTAAATTGTTTATTAAAGTATCATCAATATGCCCTATATCAGTTGCAATACTAATTTTTTTATTATCTTTCATAATATTAAAACCACATGGATTTACAGCATCATGAGGTGTTGAAAATGATTTAATTTCTAAAGATCCTATATTAAATTTTTCACCTATATTAAATATTTTCTTGTTATTGTCATCTATCTTATCAATTTGAGATGTCATTGCATTTAAAGTTTCTTTATTAGAATATACAGGAATATTGTACTTTTTAGATAATCCTCCTATGCTCATAATATGATCAGAATGTTCATGGGTTACAAGAATAGCATCAATTTTATTAATATCTTTATTAATACTTTCTAATCCTTCTATAATTTTCTTTTGACTTACTCCTGCGTCAATTAATATATTTGTGTCTTCAGATGAGACTAATAAACAATTACCAGTACTTCCACTATATAAACTACAAAAATTTAACATTTGTGTATTTAATCCTCTTCTTTTACTCTTTCGATATTTGCTCCAAGTTTTCTAAATTTTCCTTCTATATCTTCATATCCTCTATCAATATGATTTAAATTATATATTTCAGTTTTGCCCTCGGCAGCAATACCAGCAATGATAAGTGCTGCTCCAGCTCTTAAGTCAGAAGCATATACAGGAGCACCATATAATTTATCAACACCTTCAAAAAAGGCTGATTGACCTTTTGAAGTAATATTTGCTCCCATTTTATTTAATTCATAAGTATATTGAAATCTAGAATCCCAAATACTTTCATTTATAATGCTTGTACCTTTAGACAATGCTAAACATACCCCCATTTGTGGCTGAAGATCTGTTGGAAAACCAGGATATGGTAATGTCTTTATTGTTGCTTTTGTAGTAGGCTTATCCCACCATACTCTTACATGATCTCCATTAGAATCAACATTTCCACCAATTTCAAGAATCTTAGCAATTAATGACTCTAAATGTTTTGTTATACAATTTTTTACTAAAATATCTCCTTTAGTAGCAATTGCAGCAAGCATAAATGTTCCAGCTTCTATTTGATCAGGAACTACTGAATATGTAGCATTTCCTTTAAGTTCTTTAACACCATTTATTTTGATTATATCTGTACCAGCACCTCTAATATCAGCTCCCATAGTATTTAAAAAGTTTGCAAGGTCAACTACATGTGGTTCTTTTGCTGGGTTATCAATTATAGTTGTTCCTTCTGCAAGAACACTTGCTAAAATAACATTTAATGTAGCTCCTACAGATACGATATCCATATAAATAGAAGTACCTTTAAGTCCATTACATGAAGCTACTATATTTCCACTAGAAACATTTACTGTAGCTCCTAATGCTTCAAATCCTTTTATGTGTTGGTCAATTGGTCTTGGCCCTAAATTACATCCACCAGGAAGACCAACTTCGGCTCTACCACATCTTCCAAGTAAAGCTCCTATTAAATAGTAAGAAGCTCTAAATTTTCTTGTAATATCTAAAGGTGCTGTAGTTGCTGTAATATTTCTTGAATCTACTGTAATTGTATGCTTATCTTTCCAAGTAATTTTTGCACCTAATGATTCTAATATTTCACAATAAATTTTTACATCACTAATATCAGGTAAATTTTCTATAGTGCAAACTCCATTTATTAATAATGTAGCAGGAAGTATTGCTACAGCTGCATTTTTTGCACCACTTATTTCTACTTCTCCATGTAATGATGTAGGTCCAGTTATTACTAATTTCTCCAATATATATACCCCCAATATGTTTGGAATAATCCCAAACGTAATTTATTTTAATATTTATTAAGTTGTAAGATTTATGTCATAATTATTTTGTATAATTTATAAAATAAGCGAAAAACAGCATTATTTTATATCCTATCAGAATATATCATAAAAGATAATACTTGACAAGATGTTAAATTCAATAGTATCTAAAGTATTCATTAGATTTATGAATTAAAGGAGCTAAAAATTTCAAGAATCTTAAATTTTATTTTGTATTCTCCTTTTTTTGAATTAATAATATCATAAGATTCTGATGAAATGTTTTTTAATAAGAGTTCTTTAGAATTATTATCCATAATTAATTCAGAATCAGAAATACAGAGAGGAGGAAACATTACACACCACCAATTTTCACCTTCAGAAGATCCAATTCTAATGTTCAAACAATCATAAATTCCTTCTGGAAGAGAAATATTTCCATAATTTTTTGTAGGAAAATAACATTTTTCAATATTAAATGAATAATTATAAGTATAACCATTTTTTTGAATTGTAGATTTTATAATAGAGTCAATCTTATTTTTATGGCTATTTATAAAAGATATAATATCAGATTTAGTAGTTTCATCATCAATAAATTTATTAATATAAGATAGAATATTATCTCTAATTTTTAACTTTAAGTATTGATCTTCCGAAGAATTGCTATTTGCAACAATATGAAATCTAAAAATTTCGTCTGATAAATCATTAAAAACATAAGTACTATAAGATTTTGCAGATAAGAATATGTATATAATAAATAAAATAAAAATTAAAAAAGTTAATTTTAAGGTTTTCATTTAATTTCCTCCAAAATATTTTTATTTATATGATTAAAAGAAGTATTAACAAAACAAATGGAAAATATACTAATTTTCTTTTATTTATATTGTCGAAATGTAGTATGTGATTTTTATTGACGGACTCAAGCTTATGGTTATAAAATTTTAAAAATTATTAGGAGGTTAATATGAAAAATAAAACAAATGAAAAAGCATGTTGTTTTTATGTTAGTAAAAATCATTTATTAGTAATACTTATTTCATATTTAAAGGATAATTTAAAAGAAAAAGAAAACTTAACTTTATTTGTTGAAGACGATTTTGAAAAAGAAAAGAAATTAATTTTAAATACAATAGAGATAAAAGATTTTATAAAGAAAAAAATTATAGACAAGTCATGGAATAATAGTTATGAAGAAAATAATATAGATAAAGTAGATAAAAATTTAACAGGTATAGTTATAATACAAGGAAGTTATGAATATATTAGAGAAATAAATAATAAATTAAAAAATAATATGAAAATCAAAATAATAAATTGCTATAAATTTACAGATTTTAAGCAAAATTCAACGAAAATATTAGAAAAACATGGAAGAATAGTAAATACTACGGGGGAGCACGAAATATTAGATTTTTTTTCGAAAAAAATAGAAAAAAATCCTATATTGACTAAATAGCCGTAATGTTATAAGATATGTATGATTTGATTTTTATATTTAATAATGTATGAAAGGAGTTATACATATTGATGAGCAACTTAAATGAAAAATTCAAAAAAGCAAAAGAATTATTAAAAAAGAATAATCAGGAACATTTATTGTTGTACTACGATAAATTAGATGATGAAAAGAAAGAAGAATTATTAGATCAAATATTATCTATTAATTATGATCTAGCAAAACAATTGTACAAATCAGCAAAAGAAGAAGTTAGTTTTGAAGATATGACAATAGAACCTATTGAATATATTGACAAATCTAAATTAACGGTAGATGAAACAAAAAAATATGAAGAAATTGGTGCAGAGGCAATTAAAGCTAACAAGTATGCTGTTGTTACAATGGCAGGGGGGCAAGGTACTAGATTAGGACACACAGGGCCTAAGGGAACTTTTGATATGGGATTAGAATCTCATAAATCTTTGTTCGAATTACTTTGTGACACATTAAAAAGAGCTAGAGAAGAATATAAAGTTGTAATTCCTTGGTACATAATGACAAGTAGAGAAAATAATGCAGAAACTGTAGCTTTTTTTGAAAGAAATAGTTATTTTGGCTATCCAAGAGATGCTA
Source organism: uncultured Clostridia bacterium (assembly GCA_944387405.1). Lineage (GTDB taxonomy): Bacteria > Bacillota > Clostridia > TANB77 > CAG-508 > UMGS1994. Next base: position 49,629 of record CALXET010000007.1, on the reverse strand, counting down.
TTAAGTTCTTTATCCAAGGAGAACTTCCTATGATATCTATGGATGGAAAAATTTTATTAGATGAAAATGGTCTAGTAAAAGAGGCTGCTGACGGTCATGGTGGAACATTAAAAGCTATGGGCAAAAATAAAATAATTGATGAAATGAAAGAAAACGGAATCGAATGGGTATTTATAAGTGGTGTAGATAATGTATTAGTTAAACTTGTGGATCCTATACTTCTTGGTATGAGTATTGATGCTAAAGTTTTAGGAGCAGTAAAGACAATCGAAAAAACTGATCCTAAAGAAAAGGTTGGAGTTTTCTGCAGAAAGAATAAAAAAGTAGGAGTTATTGAGTATACAGAAATTTCTGAAGAAATGGCTAATATGAGAGATGATTATGGTGCTTTAGTATATGGTGATGCAAATGCAATATTCCATTTATACAATATTAAGGGGTTAGAGAAGGTATCTGATGTTAGACTTCCATATCATACAGCTGTTAAGAAGGCAAAGTACATTGACTCAGAAGGAAAGTTAGTAATTCCTGAAAAACCAAACGCATATAAATTTGAATTATTTATATTTGATTCATATGAAATGCTTGATGATGTAGTAGTATTAAGAGTAAAAAGAGAAGAAGAATTTGCTCCAATTAAAAATGCAGAAGGAGCAGACAGCCCGGAAACAGCAAGAAAACTTTATACTGATTATTGGAATAGAATGGCATATTTAAGTAAATATGAGAAATGGTGTAAAGATGCAAATATAGATAAAGCTCTAAGAGATGAATTACTTGCTATTAAAGGCAATGAAGAAGAAATTAAAGATAGATTTTATAAAGATTTAGATTTTGGTACAGCAGGATTAAGAGGAATAATTGGTGCTGGTACTAATAGAATGAACTATACAACAGTAGGAAAAGCAACACAAGGATTAGCAAATTATATATTAAATCAAGGAACAGCCGATAAAGGTGTAGTTATTTCATATGATTCAAGAAAAATGTCTAAAGAATTTAGTGAATATACAGCATTATGTTTTAATGCAAATGGTATAAAGACATATATAATGGATGAATTAAGACCTGTTCCAGAACTATCTTTTGCAATTAGAGAACTTGGAGCTACAGCTGGAGTAATGATTACAGCAAGCCACAATACAGCTCAATATAATGGTTATAAAGTATATTGGGATGATGGTGCACAAATAGTTTCTCCACGTGATAAAGATATAATTGCAGAAGTAAATAAGGTTGATTATTCTGATATTAAGACTATGTCAAGAGATGAAGCTGGTGATAAGAGACTATATATTAAAGTAGGAAAGGCAATAGATGATGCATATAATAGGACTTTAAAGAAATTAGTATTAAATCCAGATGTTATAAAGAAAACAGAGAAAGATATAAAAATAGTTTACACACCATTACATGGTGCAGGAAATAAAGCTGTTCAAAGAGTATTAAATGAACTTGGATTTACAAATGTATATGTAGTTCCAGAACAGGAATTACCAGATGGACATTTTCCAACTGTAACTCATCCAAATCCTGAAGATCCAAAAGCATACAAATTAGCACTAAAACTAGCTGAAAGAGTAGATGCAGATATAATCTTAGCGACAGATCCTGATACTGATAGATTAGGAATACAAGTTAAAAATGATAAAGGTGAATATGAATTATTTACAGGAAATATGACTGCGATGCTTGTTGCAGAATATATATTATCTCAAATGAAAGAAAAGAAAACACTTCCTAAAGATGGTGTTTTAGTAAAAACTATAGTTTCTACTAATTTAGCTGATGATATAGCTAAAGAATATGGAGTAGAATTAATAGAAGTTTTAACAGGATTCAAATATATTGGCGAACAAATGAGATTATTTGAAGAAAATAAAAATAAACATTATGTATTTGGATTTGAAGAAAGCTATGGATGTTTATATGGTGATCATGCAAGAGATAAAGATGGTGTTGTTGCAGTAATGATGTTATGTGAAGCAGCAGCTTATTATAAGAGTAAGAATTTGAGTTTATGGGATCAAATGCAAAATATTTATAAGAAATATGGATATTATAAAGAAACTCAAGCATCAATTGTTTTAAAAGGAGCAGATGGTGCTAAAAAGATTAAACAAATAACAGATTCATTAAGAGAAAATCCAATTAAGAATTTTGGTAAATTTAAAGTTGTAGTTGCAAGAGATTACCAAACTGGAGTAGCTAGAACCATAAAGACTGGAAAAGAGACTGTATTAGATCTTCCAAAATCAAATGTATTATATTATGAATTAGAAAATAATGAATGGTGTTGTGTTCGTCCTTCAGGAACAGAGCCAAAATTAAAATTATATATTGGTGTTAAAGGAAAATCTTTAGAGGATGCAACAAACAGGATGGAAGAATTAAAAAATGAAATGTTAAATATAATTGAATAAAAAGTTATAATTTAATATTACCATTTAACAAAAGAAGATTGATTTTTCAATCTTCTTTTGTTTATGTAAAGCCAAATTATTTTAGACTTGCGTAAATAAAATTAATCTAAGAGGACGTGTTTTCTATTGATTTTTTAATAAAAGTATAATAGAATAAGAACACTGTATAAGAAAAATGGCAAAAAATATCACAAAAAGAAGATAACTTTTTTTATATTGATACACTCAATCGACAAGTTTTTTATAAGTTATGTTATTTAATATAAGAAAAGTATGAGGTGGTAAGGATGTTTCAAAATTTAGCTGAAAATTTAACAGATAGAATTAAAAAAATAAAAGTTAATATAGAAAATAAAGCAGAGAATATTGAAAGCAAAAATAGATTATTATTAATTAATAATATTGTAATTTATATTATTGCTTTTTTAATTTCTATGATATCTATAAAAGGACTTGTTAATCCATTTGATCTTGCTATATTTGTAGCTTGTTGTAATAGCAATGTTCCTGCTGGAATAGTACTAATAGTTACAATAATAGGTAATTTTATAGGCTTTGGCTTTGATTCTACGCTTTCATATATTCTTAATGTTTTAGTTTTTATTTTTTCTATTCTTATATTTAAACCAATAATACAAGATAATAGAAATGAAATGACTAAACTAGGGAAAAACTTATTAATTTCAACTATTTTTGTACAAGCTATTAAATGTATATTTAAGAGTGATTTGCTTGTATATGATATTTTAATAAGTATTTCAAGTGTAGTACTAACTTATGTATTTTATAAAATTTTCATTAATAGCTTAATTGTTGTAAAAGAATTTAATAAAGATAAAGCATTTTCAATTGAAGAAGTTATTGGCGCAACTATTCTAGTTGCCATTTCAGCTAGTGCATTAGATTCAATTTCAATTTTTGGAATTTCTATTACAAATGTTATATGTATTTTTATGATATTAGCTCTTAGTTTAAGAAGTGGAGTACTTGTAGGAGCAACAACAGGTATTTCAATAGGATTAATTTTAGGAATACTTGGAATAGCTACACCAATTCAAATACTAGCATATTCTATATCTGGATTTTTTGCAGGACTATTATCAAGATTTGGAAAGATAGCTACAGTAATTGGATTTTTAGCAGGAAATATAATAATTGAATATATATCAACAGGTTTTTTAGTAGAATTAATTCCTATAATTGAAATAATAATAGCTGGAGTGTTTTCAATGTTTGTTCCAAGGTTTGTAGGAATAAATATACAAGAAATATCAGATGATGTTAAACTTCTTGAATGGCAAGATGGAGTTAGACTTTCTGATGCTACAGATACACAAAATAGATTAAATAGTATATCTGGAGTAGTAGAAGAAATGGCAAAAGCCTTAGGAATAAAAGATAAGACTTTAATAGAAAATGAGATTGATAATATAAATAATAGTAAAGTAATGTTTGTTGAAGACTTACTAAACAATATTGAAAGATTTCCAAACAATATTCTTTATGACGATTTAATGAATCTTGAAAGCGGGATTATAGAAGATATTTATATAGTAATGATTGAAAAGTCTGAAATGACAAAAGAAGATTTGATGAAAATCTTTGAAAAAAGGAAAAACTATATTGTAGGTTCAGAAGATAATGATGTTATTAAAGAAGATATAAATCAAATTATAAGAATAATTAATAGAACATATAGAATTAATGAAATGAGTTTTAATTGGAAGACAAGGTTTGAGGAACATAGAAAAACAATGTCAAAACAATTAAAAGGAGTTTCTAAAGCAATTAATGAGATTGCTGATGAAATAACTAAAGAAAAGGAAGAAAAATCTAAATATAAAGATAAAGAGAAACAAATAAGAGATCTTCTATTCCAAAAAGGTATTGAGATTAAGGATTTAAAAATAAAAAAAGCTAGTTCTGGAAAATTATTTGTTGATATATATTATGAAAATGTGACAATAGTAAAAGAAAAAGACAAGATTAAATGTATAGAAAATATAATTTCTAAGGTTTGTGATGAAAAAGTACTACTTCAGAAGGATACAAGCAATATAGATGCAAGTAGTTACATGCAAAGATATACTTCAGAAGATAAATATACTATGCAATTAGGGTATGCAAAAACTACTAAATCTGGAAACAATATTTCAGGAGATAGTAGCATACAAATTAAACTTGAAGATGACAAATGTTTAATAGTTTTAAGTGATGGAATGGGTTCTGGAATTGAAGCTAGAAAAAGTAGTCAGATAGTTATTAAAATGATGAAGAAATTACTTACAGCAGGATTTGATAAAGATGATTCTGTTGAACTTATAAATTCTACTATAAAGTTAACAACAGAAGAAGTGTATGCAACAATTGATACATCAATATTTGATTTATATAATGGAACAGTAGAATTTATAAAAAATGGTGCTTGCAAAACATATATAAAAAATAGACAAAACATAGATGTGGTTGAATCTAATTCACTTCCACTTGGAATTTTAAATAATGTAGAAGTTTCTGTTTATGATAAAGATATTTCAGATGGAGATATTTTTGTAATGTGTACAGATGGAGTTATAGATTCAAAAGAGGAAGAGCAAGGGGATAAATGGTTTATAAAAATTCTTAAAAATATAAGTACAAATAATGTACAAAAGATGGCTGATATATTATTAAACGAAGCTATAGATAACAATTATGGAATATGTAAAGATGATATGAGTGTTATAGTAGTTAAAATATCTAAGAAAAATAAAAAGTAGTTTTAAAACTACTTTTTATTTTTCTTAGATATGGTAATATATATTAATAATTATTTTTATATTATTTATATTTAATATTTAATTATTTTTTTAAACAAATAATTGCATGAAGTTTTGATTTGTCACTACTTTGAATTGCAATAATGTGTTCATTGTTAGAGATTTTTGAATAAGAACAAATTACATTGTTATGTAATTTACACTCATTTTTGTAATTGACTATTATTTCTGAGAATCCGGTTTCTGTGTAATCATCATCTGATAATAATTCAAGTGCTATTTCTAAATATTTAAGATTATTCACATGATTATTTGAGTCAATGTCTCTACGTTCTATAGTATAAGTTTTAACTTTGTCTATTCTATCTGGGATATGTAGTTTAGGAATTGGTTTTTCAAATACTTTTTTGTCTACAGGTCCGTATGCGTATACAATTTCATCTGTAGTAATTGCAACTGAATGATCTTCCGGATTTACCATAATCCATTTAGTACTAGCAATAGCAACTAATTTATCTTTAATGTAAACTTCAAAATTACGAGTAGATAAAGAATGGCTTAATTGTTCTACCCATGTTTTAATTTCAATTTCATCAAGTAAATGTGGGTTTTCAAAAATTTTGACTTGCCATCCTACAAGCAAAAAGCCAATGTGAGTTTGATTAATTGTAGATAATCCATATCCAACTGTTTCAGAATGCATACCAGCAGCATCTACTAAATATTTCATTAAAGAAATGTTTTTTAATTCTAAAGTATCTGTAACATCATCAAATGTTATAGTATATTTTTTTGTGAATATTCCCACCTTTTTCACCTCCAAAGTTAATAAGTATTATAACATAGATTTTGAAAAAATGTTATATTTGAATTATTAAAAATACATAAAAAGATTATTCTTTTATACTGTGAAAGTATTGTAAAATATAACTAAATTTGATATAGTTATGATGTAATTTAAAAAGTTATATTGGAGGAATTATGAGTAGAGGTAGAAGATTTGATGATGAACCCAAATTAAATATAAAAAAAGTAATTGCAACAATAATTGCTTTAATTGTAATAATTATGGTAATTGTATCAATAGTTGCATTATTCAATAAAAAGGAAGTTATAGAAATAAATGAACCTGTAGAATATTTTTCATATCATACAAACGACAAGTGGGGAGTAATAAATAGTAAAGGTGATATTGTAATAGATGCTACATATGATGAGATGCTTGTAGTACCTGATAAGACAAAAGACATATTTATATATAATTATGATGTAGATTATGAAAATGAAACATATAAAACAAAAGTTATAAATTCAAAAGGAGAAGAGATGTTTTCTAATTATACTAATGTAGAACCATTAGATAATTATACAACTCCAGAAGATATTTGGTATGATACAAGTTCTTTAAGATTTGAAAAAAATGATAAATATGGCTTGATAGATTATTCTGGAAATGAAATACTTTCACCAGAATATGATGACATATATACATTAAAAGGATTAGAGCGTAGTATTATACTTGAAAAAGACGGAAAATATGGATTATATAACGATGTTACTAAAGATTTGATTTTAGATGTACAATATTCTGAAATAAAAGCTCTAGGAGACGTTTATGATGATGGTTATATTGTAAAAAATTCAGAAAATAAGTATGGATTAATATTACCAGATAAAAGTACAGTATTAGAATTCAATTATGACAATATTACAGATGTACATGACGGTTCACAATATTTAGTGGAAAATGATGATAAAAAATTTGTTGTAGACAATACAAATACAATCGTATTTGAACTTGACGATAATGAGGATATTACTGAAATAAACGAAGATAAATATGTTTTGGAGAAAGAAAATAAATTTAATATAGTAAATAGTGAAAAAGAAGAACTTTTAGATGAATCTTATGATTATTTAGAGCATGCTTATGGAGATTATTACATAGCAGGAAATGACAATAAATATGGAATAATAGATTCAGAAGGAAATGTTGTAGTTGATTTAAAATATGTAAATGTTACTTATAGAGCAGATGCAGCATTTTTCGAGTGTGAGAATGAAGATTATACAACAGATATTTATGATAATACATGTGAATTTAAAGTAACGGGAACAATAAGTGAAGTAAATATTGACAATTCTTATATAAGAATTAGAGTTGGTGATGATTATAAATATTACAATTTATTATTTGAAGAAAAATCAAATAAAGATGTTCTTCCAGATAATACATTGTTTCTAATAAAAGAAAATGGAAAATATGGTTATGAAAATAAAGAAGGAAAAAGAGTAGTAGATTGTATTTATGATGATGCACAAGAACAAAATAAATATGGATTTTGTGCTGTAAAAAAAGATGGAAAATGGGGAGCATTAAAATCTGATGGTACTGTTATATTAGAGCCATCAGTAAATTTAGATGATAATATAATTATAGATTTTATAGGAAAATATCATTTAGATGAAAATATAGGATTAAACTCATTTGCTGAATAAGATTAAGATAAAAAAGAAACAAAAATACAAAAGAGGAGAAATGTAAAGTGGAATTATCAGTTAAATATCAATACACATATTTTTTATATCCTTATATCGTTGATGTAGATAAATATCAAAAATATTTATTAAAGTTATTAAAAAATGATAAGTGTAGATTAAAGATATTTGAAAAAGAAAAAGACTTAGACATTTATAATTATTTTAGTACAAACATTAGAAATTCTTTTTTCCCAACATTTGAATTAAGAGGAAATAAATTAAAAGATTTTAAGGAATATAGTGATGAAAGAAAAAGCAAAATTCTTTCTGAACATTCATGTACTGTTTTTGAATATGATATCTCTAGTTATAGGTCTGAGAAAAAAGAAGATTTAAGAAAAAAAGAAAATTATATCTTATTTGATGTATCTAAGATTGAAATAATATGTTTTAACACAGGAGTTTGTTTTGTAAGTTTAAAAACTACAGTTGAAGATACAGAAAGATTTTCAGATTTATTAAATTTTAATTATAAGTTTAGGGAAATGTATTCAGAATTTAATAAGTTAAAACAATATGAAAATATAAATATTAAGACTAATGCATTTGATGATATAAATGAAATTAAAGAAGTAATAGATGAAATAACAGCAGATAAAGAAAAAAACTTAATTACTACAAATAAACAAAAATTTTATACTTTTGCATATGCATGTATACAAAATGAGAATTGGAATGATAGGAATCCATTTGAAAACTTGGAAAATGAATTTTTTAAATATGCTAATGTTTGTCCAAGTAATTATTTGACTGATTTAAATAAGAAAAATGATGAACAAAATTTAAGTATAATATCAAAATTAAAATATGTTAGAACAGGAATTACTAACACTAGTTGCAATTTACTTGCATCAATGGTAGATATGTATAATTATACTAAACTACCATATGAATTTGAAAACCAGATTTATTATACTTATATTTTAAGATTATACCAGAAAATATTCTTAAATCAGATAAATACTGAATTTAAAAGTTATGACCAAATAATTAAAATTAGACATGAATTCATCAATTTTGCTAAAAACTTATGGGTAAAAGATGTTACAACAGATGATACAGGAAGTCTTTATTATCGAGTACTAAAAAATACATTTGAGTTAGATGATTTATTTGAAGAAATTAGAAAAAAATATGAAATAATATATAAAGATTTAAAAATTGAAAAAAACAATAGAGATAATACAATAATTGTAATGCTATTAATATTATCACTAATATTAAATACATTTTCTATAATTGCATATTTCTTTATATTGTAAGGAGAATTTTAATGAAAATATCATGTGGTACAGACATTGTTAGTATTGGAAGAATAAGAAAGGCTATAGAAAGACATGGAGATAAATTCCTAAATACGGTTTATACAGAAAATGAGATTAAGTATTGTTTAGAACATGATGCTTCAAAATATCAACACTTTGCGGCCAGATTTGCCGCTAAGGAAGCTGCATTTAAGGCTACTTCAAAAATTTTTGAGGAAGAAAAAAGTGTAGATTGGAAGAACATAGAAGTATTAAAAAATAAAGATGGCAGACCGGATATTTATTTTAAAAATATAGAATCAAAAAGTATACAAAGTATTGATATAAGTTTATCTCATAGTGATGAATTTGCAGTAGCAACAGTTGTAGTACTATATGAATAAAGTATAGGAGGATAAATATAGTATGCTAAAAAATGAGAAAGGTATAACAATGCTTGCATTAGTAATTACTGTAATACTTGTTTGCTTACTTGCAGCAGTAACAATAAGTTTCTCTCTTGGTGAGGATGGAGTATTTTCTAAATCAAGAAGAATTAATTTTTTAGAAGATATAAGTGAATTACAAAAAGAATTAAGCGAACAGGAAGTTTTAGCAAGAGCAAATGGAAAAAGCAATGATACAATAAAAACTAATTTAGAAAAAACATTAGATGAATGGTTAGAAGCTCATCAAAGTTATAAAGATTTTACATTTGAATTACGTTTAAATGATAAAGAAGACACATTTATATTAACATATATTAGTGGAGGAACAGAAGAAGAAGAAAATTGGCTTAATACAGTTAATTTTCCAAGAGAATAAATAAAATAATAGAGTAGAAAGTAAATAGTTAAGACTAAACAAACGGGAAGTTGTTGTTTAGGCAAGTAATATACGCTTATTTATTTTCGCATTCCGCTATTCATAAATTTAAGAGGGAATTTACCTTCTTTCTTTATGTGCGGAAAAAAGAAAGAAGGTATTTTTATGTCAAAAATTAAAAAAACAGTTATTTCAGCATTGCTTTTAGCGATATTAATAATTTCAGATAGATTTCTATCTATTAATACGAATTTTTTTACTATTAATCTAAGTTTTATTCCTAGTATGATAGTAGCAATTTTATTAGGACCAGTTTATGGAGCTTTAGTTCTAGGACTTTCAGATTATATTGGAGCACATTTATTCCCTTTTGGCGAATATTTTCCTGGCTTTACTGCGTCAGCTGTTTTAAAAGGATTTATATGTGGTACTTTATTAAATCCAGGACTTAGAGAAGTTTTTAAAGATACAAAATTTGGTCAAACGAAAATTGGAAATATAATATCTAAAATATTACTTCCAAAAGATGCATCAATAAAAAGATTTATGATTAATCTTATATTTACATTAGTAATTGTAAGATTTGGAATAAACATATTCATTCAAGCTTTCTGGTTAAATATTTTATATGGCAGAGCATATATAGCAATAATTTCAACAAGACTTGTAACTCAAAGCATTATGTTTGTTGTACAAATAATTGTAGCACCAGTGATATATAAATTAACAAAAAAGGAAATGGATAAATTTTTATTGGAGGAATAGAGATGGACATAAATGAATATTTAAAACAATTTGATAAATTTACAAAAGATCCAACATTAGAAGCAATGTATTTTTTACTTGAAAAATTTGATAATCCTCAAAATAAAGTGAAAATTATACACGTAGCAGGTACTAATGGAAAGGGAAGTGTCTGTGAGATGCTAAACAGAATATTAGTAGATTCAAAATATACTGTTGGCAAGTTTATTTCTCCACAGCTTATTAAATTTAATGAAACAATTACAGTAAATGATAAAGAAATTTCAGATGATGAAATTAGCAAAATATTAGAGAAATTATCAATATATATAGATGAATATAATTTAAATCATGAGATTAAGGTAAAATGGTTTGAAGTTATTACATCAGTTGCATTAATATATTTTGCACAAAAAAAATGTGATTTTGTCATATTAGAAACAGGACTTGGGGGAACAACAGATTGTACAAATGTAGTAAATTCAATGATTTCAATTATAGTATCTGTTGGCTTAGATCATGTAGATATTTTAGGAAATAATATTGTAGACATTGCAAAACACAAGGCGGGAATAATAAAAAATAATTCAGATGTAATATATCTTAGAAGAGAAAATGATAAAGAAGTATTAGATGTAATAGAAAATAAATGCAAATCTACTAATAGTAAATTACATTTAGTAACAAAGGAGGATTGCTTAGATTACAAATATGATAGAAATTTGCAATACTTTACGTATAAGAATTTAAAAGATATTCCTGTGAACTTAAAAGGAAAAAAACAGATATATAATTCCACAATTTGTTTAAAAGCTGTGGAAATCTTACGTGAAAAAGGATATAAAATTGAAAATACTATTATCATAAATTCTTTAAAAAATGTTATTCATAGGGCTAGATTTGAAAAACTATTAGATAATCCTGAAATTATATATGACGGAGCACATAATAAACCTGCAATAGAAAATCTAATTGAAACAATAGATCAATATTATTTAGATAAAGAGAAAATTTTTATTGTATCAATACTAGGAACGAAAGATTATAAAACAATAATAAAAATGTTAGTGCAAAAATATAATAATGATGAATTTTATTTTACAGATGGAGTATCAGATAGAAAATTTATAGATAGTAGTGAACTTATGAAAGTTGCTAAAGAGAATAATGAAAATGGTATATATAATTCAGGAGAATTAGTAAAAACAATAGAAAAAGTAACTAAAAAATATAGAAACTCGAATAAGATAATTTTTATAATTGGGAGTTTTTATATTTATAAAGAGGTTGTGGATACTATAGATAAAATAAAAAAATAATGTGGAATATATGTTAAAAGCTTAAATAAGTTAAATAATTGCGAGATACAGAAGAATATTATAATTCTAAAGAAAAATAAAGAAAAGTTACGAAAAAGAAAAGTGTTTTAAAAGTAAAATAATATAATTTCTTATAATAATTTAACATAAATGAAGGTGCAAATATGATAAAAATAGAAAATTTAAGTTATAAATATAAATTCACAGATTATATTTTAGAAAATATAAATTTAGAAATAAATCAAGGTGAAATTGTTGTTATTGTTGGTAGAAATGGTTCTGGAAAATCTACGCTTGCAAAGCTTATTTCTGGAATATTAATTCCAAAAAGGGGAAACGTTTTTATAGATGATATAGATACTAAAAGCAAAAAAACGAAGTTAGAACTTAGAAAAAAAGTAGGAATTTTATTTCAAAATCCAGAAAATCAAATAATTTTTCCTATAGTAAAAGATGATTTAGAATTTGCTCTTAAAAATTTAAAATTAGATAATAAAGAAAATAGAATTAAAAGAGCACTTGAAATGACAGATATGTCGGATTTCTATGAAAAAGAAACATATGGATTATCTTTAGGGCAAAAACAAAGGATAAATATTGCAGGACTTTTAGCAGTTAATAATAAATATATTGTAATGGATGAACCAACAACAATGATAGATACTCTTGGAAAAGAGAAAATTCATAATATTATATTAAATTTAAAAGAGAAAGGCTATACATTTATAATAGTAACTAATAATCCAGATGAAATTTTACTTGGAGATAGAATTATAATTTTAAAAGAAAAAAATATAAAAAAGATTATTAATAAATCAGAATTATTAGATAATATCGAATTATTTAATGATTGTGAAATCAGATTACCTGATAGTATAAAAATACTTTTAAAATTAAAAGAGAAAGGTACTAATATACAAAAGATTAAAGACTTTTCTAAGGATAATTTGCTAAATGAAATAGTGGAAGTGATGATGGATGGAAGAAAATAGCATTATAATAATTAATAGAAAAAGAAAATTCTTTAATTTATTTAATAAAGAAAATTTTAAAATATTTTTTAATATTATAAAATTTTTAGTATTTGATATATTTGTGCTTTTAATATTTTTTGTTAGCAATTACAAAATATTATTTATATTTTTTTTACTGAATATTATACTATTTTTGTTTTTAAGATTGAATTTATTAAAATTATTAAGTTACTTAGTTTATATTCTTCCACTAATAATATTTACTTTTATTATAAATGTATTTATAGAAAATATTTCTTATGCATGTCTTATTGCTACAAGATTTATAATAGCATGTATTAGTACATACATATTTTCAAGAACAATTACTGTTCTAGAAATAAGCAAAGTAATAGAAACAATACTATGTCCACTAAAGCTTTTAAAATTTGATACAGAAAGTGTTGGACTTTTAGTAAGTATATCTATTTCATTTATTCCGATCATAAAAGATGAGATGGTGGAATTAAAAGAAGTATTAGAATCAAAGGGGTATATTATGAAAATATCTAATATACATATTTTTATTAGACCATTAATAAGATCTATATTCAAAAGAACAAATGATATAGAAAAAGCAATTATAGCAAAAGGCTATACTAATATTTAATTATTAAAGTTATAAATACTTAAAGATATGGGGAGATTATAATGAAAGAAATAGATATTTTAAAAGATTTAGTAAGTTTTAATACTATAAAAGATAAAGAAAATCAAAAGATTTTAAATTATATTGAACAATTTTTATCTAATTTAGGATTTAAAACTTTAAAAAAAGAGAAATATTTAATAATGAGTATAGGAAAAAATCCAAAATTAGCATTTTTAGGGCATAGTGATACTGTTGATTATATAAATGGTTGGAGTACAAATCCTTTTGAATTAACTGAAAAGGATAATAAATTATATGGATTAGGTGCATGCGATATGAAAGGAGCGATTGCTTCATTTTTATATGCACTTAGTAAAATCAATTTGCAATCTTTAAATAGTGGCATAAAAGTATATATAACCTATGATGAAGAAATAGGTTTTAGAGGTATAAAAGAGATTGTAGAAAACGGTGAAATTTTTCCACAATATGTTATAGTAGGGGAACCAACTGATAATAAAATAATAACGGGATGTAAAGGACTATTTGCAGTTAAGGTTTATACTTATGGAAATAAAGTTCATTCAAGTAGAACTGATAAAGGAAAAAATGCTAATTCTATTATGATAAAACTATTATGCGAATTAGAAAATTTTTATGAATCTGCTATAAAAAAACAGATAAACAAGGAATTTGAAGTACCATATACTACTATGAATATTGGTTTAATAAATGGAGGAAATTCGATAAATTCTTTATCTGATAAATGTGATGCGTATATTGATTTTAGAATAATGAATGATGAACATATTAAGAAAATTAAAGAAAAACTAGATGAGTTATGTAAAAAGTATGATGCAAAATACGATATTGACTTTGAAATTTTACCTTTTTTTAATTATATAGATTTTATAGGAGGACAAGAGACAGCTGGGTTTATGACAGAGGCTAGTTTTATAAAAACAAATAGAATTATTTTAGGTCCTCGGACCAGTTGTAGCTCATGAAATTGACGAACATATAACAATTGAATCATTAAAGAAAACGATTGAACAATATAAAGAACTTATTTTAAAAATATGTGGAGAAAAATAAAATTAATAAAAAATTAAAAATTCACAATTCACAATAGATTTTATGTATTTATTGTGAATTCTTTTTTTTATTTAGAATATATTTTAATAGGTGATATAAATGTTAATTATAAATAAAAAGAAGATATTATTTGTCATATGCGCTACTATATTAAGTTTTGCTTTTTATGGATATAATACAAATAATGAAGGTATAAATAAAGATATTGTTAATACAAAATTAGTAAATACTATTCCAGTAACAAACAAGACTATTATTATTGATGCTGGACATGGGTTCCCTGATGGGGGAGCAGTTGGAAATAGTGGAACAATAGAATCAGAAGTTAATTTAAAAATTGCACTAAAATTACAAAAATTATTAGAGGAGAGTGGGAGTACAGTAATTTTGACTAGATCTGATGAAAATGGTATTTATGATAATGATTCAGATAGTATATCAAAAAAGAAAGTATCTGATATTCAAAATAGGGTAAAGCTTGGAAATAATAGTTCTGCAGATATATTTGTATCTATTCACTTAAATAAAATAGAACAGGAAGAATATAGTGGTTGGCAAACTTTTTATAATGAAAGATCTAAAGATGGAAAAAGACTTTCAGAATCAATTCAAAAATCCTTAAATGAAACTATTTCAAAAAATAATACTAGACAGCCTAAATCGATTGATAATGTATATATATTAAAACATGTTGAAATTCCAACTTCAATAGTAGAATGTGGTTTTTTATCAAATAAAGAAGAAGAGGAAAAATTAAAAAGTGAAGAATACCAAAATCAATTAGCCTATGGTATCTATTTAGGAATTATAGATTATTTTTATAAATAAAAAAGCGAAACTATAAGTTTCGCTTAATATACGTATAGATATAATTAAATATTTTTTGGCATTGATGCAACAGTTGAGATTTTTGTATTCATAATAGGAGCAAGTAAAACTTTACCAGTTCCTCTAAATACATTTACGAAACCTTCTGCTGAGATTGCTGACCCAATTAAGCTTTTTGTAGATTTTTCAACAGTAAAATCTAATGAACTTGACCAAGCAATTGCAAAATTACCATCAACTTTTAAGACGTCATTATCTAGAGAAACCTCAATTAATTCTTCTTTAGGTACAGGAGATTCAAGAGCGAAGATTCCATTACCAACTAATTTAAGATTAAATAAACCTTCTCCACCAAGAATTGCAGAAGATAAATTACTTCTAGCAGTTATAGTTTGATTTATAGTAGACTCACATGCTAAAAATAATCCATCATCTAAAACTACGCCATCTCCCCAATTACTTAAATCATCTAAAACAATATGTTTAAATGTAGGTTCAAGCATAAGTAAACCATTTCCTTTATATTTTGGCTTTACAGCTCCTTCACCTGATACTGAACCCTTTACAACTTTTCCTAAGAAATCTCCAACACCTTTAACATCAGCAACAGCTTCGATATTTCCTAGCATCCATTGCATAGCTCCAGAACTTAAAGTATATTCACTATTTTCAACTTTTATTAATAATTGTCTTTTACGTACATTCATTTTTGATGAAAAATAAGCAGATACTGCCATGTCTGGAGTTACACTCATATCATTAATATATTCAAGTACTCTCATATTTCCCATCTGTTCTACTACTCGTAAATTTTCATTATTTGATAAATTTTCAACTTTAAACATTTGTACCCCCTAAATTTTCTTTTGTATTATTTAAAATACTAATTTATAAAATTTTTAATTTTAGACTTTAATATTAAACTTTTAAGTTTTTTATCTTTTTAATTTCTTTATATAAATTTTTAATATGTTCTTTTCTTGCAACTAAAGTATCTTCATATTCTTTTTTTACCTGTAAGAAATTATCAATATTTTCTTCAGGTGCTTTTAAATACATTAAAACACCTTCTTTATAATAATTTTTCTTTTTTTCAGAACGTGATTTTACATATTTTTTATAATAACTATCAGCTTTATTAAGTCTTGAGATTTCTTTGTTTAAATATCCTAGATAATCAGAACGACTTGCTATTTCTGTTTCTGTATCATCAATTACAACTTTGAATAAAGCTTTTACAATTTTCTTATCTATTTTCCCGTGTTTAGCATCTTTTACTATCATTCCAAGACCTTCTTGTTTATCAACTGGTTGAGAATTTTGAATAAGAATATTTAATGTATCAATAATACCAATATGAGTCTTATATTGTCTTTTGGCAGTAATTGCTTCGAATTCATCTGCAACACGAATGATTTGACCTTCATATGGAATATCTTTTGCAGTTAAATGATTTGGATAACCAGTTCCATTTAAAGCCTCATGGTGATATAAAGGTCCTGCTGCGTATGGCCTTAGTTCAGGATCTTTCATACACATGGTATACCCAATTGTTGTATGAGTTTTCATGATTTCAAATTCTTCGTCAGTTAATCTAGAAGGCTTTTGAAGAATTGAAGGTGGAATAAATATTTTTCCTATATCATGAAGATAGGCACACATTGTTGTGTATATAGTAAATCCTTCTTCCATATTTAAATATTCGCAAAGTCTGCAAGTAATATTTGCAACATTTTCAGAATGTTTTTTTGTATAGACATCTAGGCTATCAAGCATATTTAACTGATAACGCATTTTTCCATCTAAGTTATATGCTTTAAGAGATGTTCTGCTATAAAAATCAAATTCTTCTTTTTTCATAATATTCTCCTTATAATAAATATTTTATCTATAAAAAATATTTTTTTCAATAACAATATTAAACAATTATGTAATATATAAATAATATTATATTAAAGCTAAAATTTAATCTGTTAAAAGTACAAGTTACATATATTAACTCTTGATAAAATATCTTATTTAATATATGATATACATGCTAGTACTCTATAAATGTACTAAGAACGTAAAAGAAGGAAAACAATAAAGATGTATTTAAAAAGATTAGAATTACAAGGATTTAAATCTTTTGCTGATAAAACAGTACTTGATTTTAAACCCGGAATAACAACAGTAATAGGTCCAAATGGATCAGGAAAAAGTAATATTTCAGATAGTATTAGATGGGTACTAGGTGAGCAAAGCATGAAATCACTTAGAGGATCTAAAACTGAAGATGTTATTTTTGCGGGAACACAGAATAGAAAATCATTGGGATTTGCTGAAGCATCTATTATCATTGACAATTCTGATGGGAAACTTCCAATAGAGTTTACTGAAGTTACGGTAACAAGAAGAATATATAGAAGTGGCGAGTCTGGTTATTATATAAATAAAACACCTTGTAGATTAAAAGATATATTAGAATTATTTATGGATACAGGTATTGGTAAAGATGGTTATTCAATAATCGGACAAGGAAAGATAGATGAGATTTTAAGCAATAAATCAGACGAAAGAAGACATGTTTTTGAGGAGGCTGCAGGAATTGTTAAATATAGAACAAGAAAAGCAGAATCAGAAAAAAAGCTTGAACAAAGTAAATTAAATCTTCTTAGAATAAATGATATATTAGCAGAAATTGAACAAAATTTAGAGCCACTTAAAATTCAATCTGAAAAAGCAAGAAGATTTTTAGATTTAAGAGAAGAATTAAAGTCAATTGAAGTTGGTTTATTTATACATAATATAGATTCGTATAAAGAAAAAATAGAAGAAGTTTTAAAAGATGAAGATATATTTAATACACAAATAGTAAGAGAAGATGAAAGACTTTCAAATATACAAGAACAAAAAGAGTCTTTAAGACAAGCAATAGATAGCATAACAAATCAAATAGAGAAAATGCAAAATTTGAGTTTTGAAAGTGAAAAGAAAAAAGAAAAATTAACATCTGAAATTAATATAAATAAAGAGAGAATTAATAATAATAATTCTAACTTTGAAAGATTTAAAGAAGAAATAGAAGAGTCAAATAAAAGAATAGAAGAATTAGAAGAAGAGAAAAATCAAAAACAAGGTAAAAAAGATAATTTATATGAAAGTAAAGAAAAGTTTGTAAAAGAACTAGAAGAAAAAGAAAAAGAACTTGCTAAATTAAATGATAAATTGTCAGAGAAAGAAAAAGAAATTGAATCTAAGAAACAAAAAGTAGATGCAAATACAGATGAAAAATATGAAATTACAAATGTTATCTCAACTTTAGTTGCTAATATGGAAAACTCTGAAAAAAGAGAAAATAGTATAAAGAATGAAATTGCATCATATGTATCAGAACTAGATGCTTCAAGAATACATAAAGAAGAAATAGGAAAAGGCTTTTATGAAATAGATAGTAAGAGAAATAAAATAAAAAAAGAATTAGAAGATATAGATGAAAAGAGAAAAGAAGCAGAAACAAAACTTAAAGATTTTGATACAAGAATTAATAATGCAGAATCAGAAAAGAGAATAAAAGAATCAAGACTTAAATTCTTAGAGGAGACCGAAAGAGAAAAAGAAGGATATACAAGAAGTGTAAAATCTATACTTCAAGAATGTGATAAAAATGTAAGTCTTAAAAAAGGAATGCATGGAGTTTTAGCAAATCTTATATCTGTTCCAAAAGAATATGAGACAGCAATAGAGATGAGTTTAGGACAAGCAATGCAAAATATTGTTACAGAAAATGAAGCAGATGCTAAAAAGTTAGTTGAATATTTAAGAGAAAATAAACTAGGAAGAGCATCATTTTTACCAATTTCTTCAGTATATGGAAAGAAGCTAGAAAAATTATCTAAAGACAAAGGTATAATAGGAATAGCTTCAGATTTAGTAAAATTTGATAAAAAATATGAACAAATAGTTTTAAGTCTTTTAGGAAGAACTGTAATTGTAGATAATATGGATACTGCAATAAGTGTCGCTAAAAAGAATAAATATGCTTTTAGAATAGTTACTGTTGATGGAGATATAATAAATCCATCTGGTATGATTACAGGTGGTAGTGTTATGCAGAAGACAGTAAATATTCTAGGGCGTTCAAGAGAAATAGATTCATTAAAAAAAGAAATTAAAAAATTAGAAGAAAAAATTAAAAATCTAAAAGATGAAAAAGAAAAGTATTCAGATGAAATAGAATCTACTCTTGAAGAAGTAAGTGCTCTTGAAAAAGAATTACAAGAAATTGAAATAGTATATGCTACAGAAAAACAAAAGGTAGTATCTGAAGAAGATGCTATTAAGAAAATTGAGACAAGACTTGAAAAATTAAGACAGGAAGATAAGTCTTTAAAAGAGCAAAAAGAAATAAGTAAAAATAAACAAAAAGAATTAAATGAAAAGATTAAAGAATTGGAAGAAGAAAATTCTAAACTTACTGAAGAAATCAATGAATTTGCTTTATTAAATAAGGATGATCAAAAATACATAGATGACTTAAATTTTGATATTACTAATTTAAAAATATCTGTTTCTTCATTTGATGAAAGTGAAGTTTCTATAAATGAAATGATAGATAGAATTAATTTAGATATCGAAAATACTAAAACAGTAATAAATAATAAGACAGAACAAAGAAAGAAAATAACAGAAGAAAATAAAAACTTAGAAGAAGAAATAGAAAAATTAAAGGAAGAAATAGAAAAATTAAAAGAAGATTCTACAAATAGTGGTTCAAAAATAGAAGAACTTAAAAAAGATAGAATTTCTAAAAATGAAAAAGTAAATGAGACAGAAGAACAAGTTTTAGAACAAATGAAGAAAATAGAAGACTTAAAAAATCAAGTAGTTAAATGTGATATTAAGAAATCTAAACTTGAAACTGAAAGAGATCAAATTATAAATAAAATGTGGGAAGAATATGAACTAACACCATTGCAAGCAGCCGAATTTAAAAAGCCTACAAACGTACAAGAAGTACAAAGAAAAGTTAATAACTTAAGAAGTAATATAAAAGAACTTGGAAGTATTAATATTGATTCTATTGAAGAATATAAAAAGCTAAAAGAAAGATATGACTTTATGTCAGAGCAAAGACTTGACTTAGAAAATACAATGACAAAACTTAGAAAAGTTATTGTTGATTTAACTGATGTAATGAGAAAACAATTTGATGAGAAATTTAAAATAATTAATAAAAATTTTGCAGAAGTATTCTCAGAATTATTTGGCGGAGGAAAAGCAGAATTAAGACTTACAGATGAAAATGATATACTAGAAAGCGGAATAGAAATAGAAGTTCAGCCACCTGGAAAGAAGCTACAAAACATGTCACTTTTATCTGGTGGAGAAAGAGCATTTACTGCTATAGCACTTTTATTTGCAATATTAAAAATAAATCCAGCTCCTTTCTGTGTATTAGATGAGATTGAAGCTGCTTTAGATGATGTAAATGTATATAGATTTGCAGAGTATTTAAAGAAATTCGCAAAAGATACACAATTTTTAGTAATAACACATAGAAAAGGTACAATGGAAGTTGCAGATACAGTCTATGGTATTACCATGGAGGAAAATGGTATATCTAAGCTTTTATCTATGAAATTAAGTAAATAAACAAAAGAGAAGTATTGATTAATTTTATATTAAGTCTAATACTTCTCTTTTAATACATAATAAATCATAAAAAATAAAACCCGCCACAGGGGCGGGGATCCAAAAGGATCATATGGTAAAAGTTGATGTTACTCCAGAGCTAAGATTCTGATGCATAACATCTTTTGGAATTCGACCACTTCTTAGCATGTCAAGAGTGGTCTTAAGTTTTCCGTAATTCTGGAAACATGTGTGATTCCAGAGATTGTGGATTTCCCAGCCATATATGCCAAGTTCATCCATATAACCAATATACTTTTCGGCATCAGGATCATCTGCATAGAAATGAGATAAAAACACAATTACGGAAGGTTTCCCATCAGCCATCTTAGCTGCAATCTCGTGCCTTGTCATGCCCTCTTCAATCCGTCTTTTTTCTACTTTCATCATATGATTTCCTTTCTCTTATCTATATATTAGAAAGATCTATACATAGATAAGTGTACATTGTTTAATTCGATGTACTAACGAATGATATATATATTATAGCACACTTTACATAAAGTGCCAAATCTGACAAAATTCGATACTTGTGATATGGTAAAATTATGATAAAATATAAAAAATGAATTAGAAGTATTAAAAAAATATTAGAATTAGACAAGAAGGGAGAAATTTATGGATTTTTTTGATTCACATGCACATTATAATGATGATACATTTGAAAGTAATAGAGATGAACTTATAAAGAAAATGTATGAAAATGAAATTACAAATATAATATGTGCAGGATATTCTTTAGAAAAATCTAAAGTAGGAATAGAGATAGCTAAAAAATATAATCACATATTTGCAACATGTGGTATATCACCAAATGATTTAACAGAAAATACTAAAGAAGAATTAAAGGAGATAGAAATTATAGCAAAAGACAAGAATGTAGTTGCTATAGGAGAAATAGGACTTGACTATTACTGGAATAAGGATAATAAAGAATATCAAAAGGAAATGTTTATAAAGCAAATAGAAATAGCAAATAAATTAAATCTTCCAATAGTAATACATTCAAGAGATGCATGGATTGACACAATAGATATATTAAAAAATAATCCAGTTAATAAAAAAGGAGTATTTCATTGTTGTCAATTAAATCAAGAATTAATAAAAGAAGCTTTAAAGTTAGATTTTTATATATCTTTTAGTGGGAATATAACATTTAAAAATGCAAAATCTGCAGGATGTATATTACTTGTACCAGATAATAGAATTTTAATTGAGACAGATAGTCCATACTTATCACCAGAACCACTAAGAGGTACTATTAATAATTCTTTAAATGTAAAATTAGTTGCTAAAAAAATAGCAGAAGTTAAAAATTTAGATATAGAAGAAGTAGCTAAAATGACAAGAGAAAACACAATGAGAATATTTAATATAAAGGAGTAAAATATGGTAGAGTCTAAAGGTTGGGAATGGAACAAAGTAAAAGGAGAGAATGAAAAGATATGGAAAGATCCTGCAGAAGAAACATATTATTTAGCAGTAAGATGGAAAAATCAAGGAAAGAAAGAACTTTTAGATATAGGATGTGGACTTGGTAGAAATACAATCTTTTTTGCAAAACAAGGATTTAGTGTACATACATTTGATATAAGTGAAGATGCAGTAAAAAGAACTAAAGAATTTGCAAAAGAAGAAAATGTATATATAGATATTAAGCAAGGAGATATGATACATATTCCTTATGAAGCTAATTCTATGGACTGTGTATATTCGAGAAATGTTATTTCCCATACAGATACAGAAGGAGTTAAAAAAATAATATCAGAAATATATAGAGTATTAAAAAATGAAGGTGAATGCTATTTAACATTAGGCTCAAAGGATACATGGGGTTACAAGCAAAAATCTTGGCCTAAAGTAGATGACAATACTAAAATTAGGCAGGATGAAGGACCAGAATATGGCGTTCCCCATTTCTATGCAGATTATGAATTAATAATTGATTTGTTTAAAGACTTTAAGATAATAGATATAAAACATATACAAGATTTTTATAAAGTAAATGATAAAATATCTACTTCATATCATTATCATATATTAGTTAAGAAATAAAAAGATATAACGTTATACATATTTATAAGAGTATTCTTTAGAAAATAGAAATAAAATAGTATGTGCATGTGAGGACTTTAGAGACAATGAAAATATATTATATGAATTTGAGAATTTAGCATTAAGTACCAATCCAGATAAAAAAATAGAAACAGAATTAAATGATATAATGGAAGTTATAGAAGAAAACAAAATGATAGATGTAGAAGATACAAAAAATAAATTTTGGAATATGTTTATTATTGATAGTATAATAAGAAATACTTATAGACATAATGGAAACTGGGGATTTTTATTAAATAAAGAAACTAGAAATATTGAATTTTCACCTATCTATGATTGTGGATCATGCTTAAACCCAATGTTAGAAGATGAGCAAATAGAAAAAATTAATAAAACAGAACTAAAAAACTTGGCAATAAATTGTTATTCTTGCATAAGGGAAAATGGAAAAAAGATTAATTATATGTCTTTTATAAAACAAATGAAAAACAAAGAATGTAATATGGCGATAAAAAGAATATTTGTAAATATTAATATTGATAAGATTAATAAATTTATAGATAGTATAGAATGCATATCAAAAATAAGAAAAGAATTTTATAAGGAAATTATAAAATTAAGATATGATATTTTAAAAGAAACATATCTAAAAATCTAATTTATGATTATTTTAAAAAGTATGTTGATAGGATATAATAGATAAAAATACTTACTTTTATCTATTATACTCTATCAATTTTTAATTATTATATTAAACAAATATTATAATATCCAAGAACCGTTGAAAACAAAGAAAAAATAGTGTATAATATAATGCGTTAATGTTAAAAAGGAGAGATATTATGTTTCAAAAATTAGATGCTGTAGAAAAAAGATATGAGGAATTAAATAAGTTAATTAGTGATCCAGAGATGATTGCTAAACAATCAGAATGGCAAAAATTAATGAAAGAACATAGTGATATTCAAGAAGTAGTAGAAAAATACAGAGAATACAAGAAAGTAAATCAAGCTTTAGAAGAAGCAAAAGAAATGCTTTCAGATAAAGATTTAAAAGATTTAGCAGAAATGCAAATGGAAGAAGCAAAAGAAAAGCTTCCAAAAATAGAAGAAGAGATAAAAATGTTATTGATTCCTAAAGATCCAAATGATGATAAAAATGTTATTTGCGAGATTAGAGGAGGAGCTGGTGGAGAAGAAGCAGCTTTATTTGCAGGAACATTATTTAGAATGTATTCAATGTATGCAGAAAGAAAACATTGGAAATTAGAAGTTTTAAATGAAAATGAGACTGGACTTGGTGGATATAAAGAAATATCTTTTATGATTACAGGAAAAGGTGCATATAGTAGATTAAAATTTGAAAGTGGTGTTCATAGAGTTCAAAGAGTACCTGATACAGAAAGTAGCGGAAGAATACATACTTCTACAGTTACTGTAGCAGTTTTGCCAGAAGTAGAAGACGTAGAAATCGAAATTAATCCATCAGATATTAAAATGGATGTGTTCAGAGCATCAGGTGCGGGAGGACAACATGTTAATAAAACTTCATCTGCCGTAAGACTTACACACATTCCAACAGGAATAGTTGCAGAATGTCAAACAGAAAGATCACAAGTTCAAAATAGAGAATATGCAATGAGATTATTACGTTCAAGATTATATGATATGGAACTTTCAAAACAAGAAAAAGAGCTTGCTAGCGAAAGAAGAAGCCAAGTAGGCTCAGGAGATAGAAGTGAAAAGATTAGAACATATAATTATCCTCAAGGAAGAATAACAGATCATAGAATAGGATATAGCATTTATCAAATGGATGATTTCTTAAATGGCAATTTAGATGAGTTAATTGATAATTTAATTGCAAGTGATAGAGCTGAAAAGTTAAAAGGTGATGAAGAGTAAAAAAAGTTCACAAATAGCAAAATTTTATAAAAAATATAAGAAATTAAAAACAATGAGCTAAAAAGCTCATTGTTTTTTGTGCTCTAAATTCCATGAAAGAAGATAAAAAGTTTGTAAAATCATATCGATTTTTGTAGCATATAATACTTAGATCCCTAGAAGAGTAAGAAAAGCAGCCTTTAATTGAAAAATAAAAGTAACGAAAAATTAAACAAAAAATAAAAAAACGTGAAAGGCTTGATTTTAGTGATGTACAGAAAATTGTACTAAATTTAATCATTGATTTATAAATAAAAAGTTTTAATATAAAGTTGATAAAATTTTAATATATAAACTTTTTAAAGAAGGATGGGAGACATGAGCAAAAGAGCTAAAATTCTTTTTGGGGTTGAATTAATTTTTATAGGAATATTGATAGCATCTTTTATTTTTATTCAAAATAGTAATGTTTTGGATAAAATTAAAAATAATGTAGGGCTAATAGCAAATCTTGATAAAGATAGCGCTATTTCTGCGCCTGAAACTCAAACAGGAGCAGAAGAGGAAGAAGAATCTCTTGCTAAAGAGCTATTTAATATTCCGGAACAAGAAAAGTTAGTCGGAAAAACAGAAGAAAAGGTTATAGAAACAGCAGGTGGAGTAACTACATCAAAATGGCAGGAGCTTTCTACTAATATAGCAGATTATGAAGGTGCTAAAGGTGTAGCTATAACATTTGAAGAAAAATCAGTTACAGGTGAAGTATCTTTCCTTTGGCCAGATAATAATGGAGAAATCAAGAAATTAACTTATGATGCTTCAAGCCTATCAGGAGCAACTATTTATATTCCTAAAATTGAATTTGAAGTTATATATAAGGTAAATACTATATTTTATACGAGCAATATAGAAGCTTATTATGATGAAAAGAATATTTCTAATATTACAACTGTAAAAAGTAACGATTTTGGTAATCCAGGTAGTATTGATCAAAACACATTGACTTTATGGAATAATAATTATAAACAAGCAAAGTATTTTACTTTATATGAAACTGAAGAGATAGAAAGTGGAAATACTATGGTATCAGTATTTGCTGGATTAGAAGAAGACGGAAGTATGGAATATGAAGATGGAAGCAGGATTAAATTTTATAGTGTACCAAGTGATTCAGTAATAAAGCCAGAAGATTTTATAACTCCGGAAAATACAAATAGAAGAGAGTTTAATTGTTTTTATATAATAGATACAAGTGCTTTTAATTCTGGAACAGGTTTTTATGGAGATGATCTTTTTGATGAAGAATATAACGTAAGTGGAAGTACATTGATTTATGGAACATATGATGATGCAGTAATAGTTGATTGCTACGAACTATCATATAATGAAGAAACAAAAGAAGTAGTAAAAGATAAAGTAGCAACTAGAACAATAAGAGATGGTTATAGATATTTACCAGAAATGAGCGATAAAGAAGGATATTTTTTTTCAGGTTGGAGAGCAGGATATAGTATTGATGAGTATGGATTAAATCTATTTCCTTATGAGAGATTTTCTGAAAATTATTACATAAGTTTGGATGATATTCCAAACGAAGTTTATTGTACTTATATAGAAAAAGGAAATGGACCTCTTAAAGATGTATATATTTCAAATGATGAAACAAATAATACGATGGGAAATGATGCAAATACAGGTACTAATCCATATGATTCAGTATATTCATTAGATAGAGCATATCAATTACTTGCAGAAGATGGAACTATACATGTAGCAGGGACAGTATATATTACATATTACGATCCAACTACAAGTTCTTATGGTGGCTACTATGATGATAATTTATTAATTGATGAATTTACTCTTGAGGGATATGGAGAAAATGCAAAATTTTTAAGAGGTGAAACTTGTAAAAATGCCATGTTCTATATAATTCCAATTGATATAAATACAATGATGGGAGATTCTGAAGGATTATTTCTTCATGATATTATTATAAATGGAAATGGGGAAAACATCAGAAGTGACGAAGGAATGATTATGAGTGCAGTTAATTTAACATTAGCAGATAATACTTTGCTAGAAAATAATAAATTAAGTCCTCTTGCAATGGAAACAATGCCATCATACGTAGATGGAGGATCTGCAATTAAAGTTGTTTTAGGTAGTAAACTTACAATGTATGATGGTGCTATTATAAGAAATAATAGTGTAATTTATAGAGAAGGAGATACTGAGCAGAAACATGATTGGATAAACAGTACAGAATTAGTAGAACTTCCAGAAAATACTCTTTTAGATTCAAGTGCATATGCAGATTATGAAGGAAGAGATGTAACATTTAAGATTTCGGCTAGTAATGTAAAAGATATGTTACTATTTATAAATAATGATGAAATTCTAAAAGACGATGTAATTATTTATGATAAAATGTACAATCCAACATATTATTTTTATAAAGGAGAAGCAAGCCTAGAAGGAAGTTTAATTTATGGAGATACGGCTTATATAAGATTTCCAAATGGAATTACAAGTGGAAGCACATTTAAGATAGAGAAAATATTTGATATTACACCATATATTACAACGACTGATAATGCGTTAGCAGGTGGAGCAATAGCTCTAGATCAATATGGAGCAACTATGGAGATGAATGGAGGAAATATTTACGGAAATAGTGCTTATTGGGGAGGAGCAATTTACGTAGGACCTGAAAATCGATTGGTACTAAATGGCGGTCACTTATATGAAAATGAGGCTCAGTATGGTGGAGCTATCTATATGAAAGACCATCAGCCAGTAACAGTAAGTTCGTCTGGTATGCCCAAGAGTTTAAATTCTATGTCATTATTGACTCAAGCTGCTCCTAATATAGAGCTTACTTTAATTAAAAACTTTGATAAATTGGATGTTGTAATAAATGATGTAGAGATTTATGATAATACTGCAGAAGTTGATGGTGGCGGAATATATGTTGATGCGGCACTTTTACAATTAAATAATGGTAAAATTTATAATAATACAGCTAAAAATGCTGGTGGAGGAATTTATATAAATAATCAAGTTTGCAAAGTAAATGGTTTTTCAATATATTTTATGGAAGAACCAGCGTCACCTACAGCAAGTATGGAAAATATTGAAGAATCTTCTATAATTAAATCAGCAACAAAGAAAACTGCTGCGGAGGGAATTGTAAGACCAAATTACAATTATAAAAATATTCCAGGAACGGAAATTCCTTCTACGTTAGAGATGAATGGCGGAGAGGTATATACAAATACGGCATATGTTGGAGGAGGAATATACAATGCTAATAAATGCTTATTAAAACAAGGTGATATATATAATAATAGTGTCACAAAGAATGTTGAAGAGACAGAAAATTATGGAGGCTCTGCTATATATGCTTTTGAAGACGTAGTAATTTATCCAGAGATAAAAGTTCAAGGAGATGTAAGAGTTTGTGCTGATGAAGGAGCAAATATAGTAACACCAAACGGATTAAATGGATATGAATCTTATAATCCAGAAGATGAAAATATAATTGATATAAGTGTTGAAGAAAATATAGCACATGAAGATTATGCAGTTGTAAAAGGAAGATTCTCAAAATACGAAAAGGCAGAATTAACTGATGAACAAGTAAATTGTCCAGAAAAAGCACAAAATTCAAAATGTGGAAAAGAAGAAGATGGAGGAGTAAATCCAGATGATAATCGTTTTATAAATTATAGACTAGATATTAATGATTATTTATTAACAAAAAAATATGGTACAGAAGAAAAATTAGATTTTTCTAATTATTATGATGTAGGTGATTTCTTATTTGAAGAAATAGATGGAGTTTACGAAAGTACAAATGACGAAGATTCATACTTAAATGCATACATGAGTACAAAAGAGTTTGAAATAAAAGAGACAGGTAATATCAAGTTCGACTGGTCTATTAGTGCTAGTAAATATTCACATTTATCTTATGACATTTATAATGAAGATGGTTATATTGTAACATCAAAAGTGCTTAGTATGGATTCTCAGGAAATGGATAAAAATAATCTAGATTATATAACAGAAACATCAGAACAGTTAGAGCCCGGAAAATATTATGTTCAATTTGAGTTTTATAATTCAAATTTAGAAGGCTTGAGTAAAGCTTTTATTAAAAACATGAAATATACTGATGGAGATTCTACATTTGATTTAATAAGAAATGAAAAAGAATTAGTTGAAAAAGAAAATGCTGGACTAAAAGAAGAAAATGGTATTTATGTTTCAACACCAGGCTGGTATGTTCAAACTGAAATATATCCTACAAGTACAATATCTAAGCAAGGAACATATATAATTGAATATACAAACTCATCTGAAACAGCACCTATAATAATAGGAGATTCTAACAAAATGGTATCATTAGATTCAACAGTTGAAGATGGAGAAGTGACATGGAAAACTATAGAATATGAACCATATTATACTGGAGATAGTTTGAATGTAGCATATTATCCAGAATCTGAAACAGATCAAATTAAACTTAAAGTAAAATTTATCCCATATGAATATGAATATCCAGCATCAGAAGAAAAAGGAGAAGAAAGTGAAGATATAACTTTTGGAGATTTAGAATATGAAATTCCTATGGAAGAGAGTCCGCTATTTAGAGAAGAAAATGGAGTATATATTAGTAGAGATGAAACAGAAAGTTCAAATTTAGTTACAGAAGAATTAAAATTAGAAGATACTGCAACATTAAGTTTTGATTATGCAATAAGTGCTCATGCAGATAATGAGCTCATAGTTTCTCTATTAAATTTGGATACAATGGAAGAAACAAGTTGTGTAACTCTTCATAATGAAGGAGAGATAGCTTCTTCTGAAGATGAACTAGTATATATACATAAAGAGATTTCAATTCCTAAAGGAAATTATCATATTGAAATAACATACAATAAAATAAGTGAAGAAGAATTAGGGCTAAATAGAGCATATGTAAAAAATATAAAATTAGATGGTGAAGATGTAAAAGTATTAACAATTAATGAATTAATCGGTTTTGATTATGAAGATGGAATATATACAAGTAGTAAATTATATCCTATTTCAATGATGATTAAAAGCGATTTAATAATAAAAAATAATGCTACACTTGAAATAGAGTATTTATTAGATGATTATTCATATTCTAATAATCAGGCAGCAATAATAATTATCAATAAAGATACTCAAGCAGTAAGACAAGAAAATCTTGATTTAGAAGTTGATTGGAAGAAAGTTCAAATTCCATTGCCTGCTGGAAACTACGCAGTAACAGTGATATATGGTGCATTTGAAAATCCAGGGGAATTAAAAGTAAAGAGTCCAAAATTAGTAGTTAGAGAATATGGACAAGCCGAAAGCGATTTAAATAGATTATTAGAAACATATGACTTGCAACACGTAGAATATGTAGGAAATTTTGGTTGGGGCTTAAAATTAAATACAGAAGAAAATGAAATACAACTTACAAAAGAAATTGAAATCACAAAAGAATGGGTAGATGAAGAAAATGAGGCAAATGTAAGACCTACAAGTATAATAGCTGAGTTGTTTAAAGATGGTGTAAGTCAAGGTGATATTGAAATTAAAGCATCAGAAGGATGGAAATATAAAGTTAAAGAAGCTGGAAGAGAAGATTACAATAAAAATCCACCTGTCTATACTTTAAAAGAAAAAGAAATAGAGCAATATGAAAGTAGTCAACAGACTCTAGAAGATGGTAATGTTATATTAACAAATACTATTAAAGAATTTAAGATTTCTACTGGAGTTGAAGGTGAAGGTGGAGATATTTCTGGTAACGGCGAAGTAGTTTACGAAGAAGTAAAATATGGTGAAGATACAGTAAAACAAATTAAAATCACACCAGAGCCAGGATATAGGGTAAATACAATAAAGATAAATGATGTAATAATTGATTTTACAGAAGAAGATGATCATACAGTTATATTAAATCAGTTATCTAATATAACAGAAGATAAACATGTTGTAGTTAGTTTCACTAGAATAAATTCGAATGTATTAGTACATTATTATATAGCAAATAAAAATGAAGACGGAACATATACATATACAACAGAAAAAGTTCCTTCAAAAGATTATACTGATATGGAAGACAAGATTATTTCAGGATATGTTGGAGACCCATATGAAGTAACAATGCCTGACAATATTGCTAATGAATATACATATTTAGAGACAAGAGGAGATACTAAAGGAACTTTTGTAGAAGGTGACACAGAAGTAATAATTTATTATGTACTAAAAGATACAAATGTTGTTACAAATGAAGTTACTAAGACAGGAACTACAATTATTGAAGATGAATCAGATATAGTAAGTTATAAGATTACTTATACATCTGAAATTAAAACATACAAAGGAAAAGCAACATTAACACTAGTAGATAATTTGCCATATGAAATAGATGAATCACAATCAGATTTAGATGGTGGTACTTATGATAAAGAAAGTAAGACAATAACTTGGACTGTGGACTTGGGAGATATAGATACTTTTGAATCTGGTGAAGATGTGACAAAAGAAATATCTGTTGAGAAAAATATTACGATTAAGTATATAAACATAGATACATCAAAAGATATATTAACAAATAATGTAGTATCAACTCTTAACTTAGTAGATCAAGATAAACAAATAAAAGATGGTGATGACTTTGATACAACAGTAAGTATGCAAGGTGAAGTAGTAGTTAAATATGTTGATAAATATACTAATGAAGAAATATCAGATGAAGTAAGAAGTACAGGAAAAATTGGAACTAATTTTGATATAAGTAATTCTAAGAAAGATATTGATGGATATACACTTATAGAAGAGCCTACAGAAAAAACAGGAACATATACTAAAGAAAGTCAAACAAAGATTTACTATTATGCAAAAAACACTTCAGTTCATGTAACTTATATTGACAAATTGACTAATAAAGAAATTGCTTCTGATGAGACAATAGAAGGATATGAAAAATTACATTATCAAACAGAGAAGAAAGTTATTAATAATTATTCATTTGTAGAAGATAGTGGAAATACAGAAGGTGAAATGACAAGAGATGTTATAGAGGTTAAATACTATTACATTAAGATGGCAACAGTAAGAGTACAATATGTAAATAAGATTAATAATGAAAAGATTGCAGATGATGTAATAATAGAAGGACATGAAAACGAAGAATATAAGACGGAGCAAAAAGATATTGAGGGATATAAATTTGTGGAAGTTAAAGGTGATACAGAAGGACTAATGGATCCGGATAATGAGATAGTAGTAACTTATTATTATGTAAAACCTGCAAAAGTAATAGTTAAGTATTTAGAAAAAGAAACTGAAAAAGAACTTTCTGAAGAAGAGACAATAGATGGTTATGAAGGTGATGAGTATGAGACATCAGCAAAAGAAATTGAGTATTATGATTTATTAGAAGAACCTGAAAATAAATCAGGCGAAATGAAAGATACAATTTATGTAACATATTATTATGAAAAGAAGAAAGTAGACTTTAGTGTAGACAAGACGATAGACAGTCTTCAAGTTAATGGAGAATATCAAGATATAACAGATAATGATTTAGTTAAAGCTGAAGTATATAGAAAGAGCACAAATAGTACTAATATTAGGATTGTTTACAATATAGAAGTTAGAAATGAAGGAGAAATTGGTGGAACTGTAACTTTATTAGAAGAAATTCCTGAATATTTAACAATGAGTGAAAAAGACAATAAAGGTTGGACAATAAGTAATAATATAGCTACTTTAGAAACAGAAGCTATAGAACCTGGCAGAACTAAGTCATATAAAGTTGTAATGACTTGGAAAAAAGGCGACGGACATTTTGGAATGCAAACTAATAAAGTAAGTATACAAGATATAAATACTCCATCAGGATTTGAAGATATTAATCAAAAGAATGACTCTGATGAGGCAGATGTGTTAATTTCTATTTCAACTGGTGTTGAGTCAATTAGTGGAATCTTAGTGATAGTTTTAGCAATATTATTAGTAATACTTTTCATAAATAGAAGATATATATTAGACAAAATAGAAATGTTTAGATATAAAATCTAAAGAAAAAGTAAATAAAAAGTAAAAACGTAGTAACTATAATTTGTTACTGCGTTTTTTTACTTTTGCTTAAAAAACACTAAATATGAACAAGTTGTGGATAACTCAAATATAAGTTTAAAAATAATTGCATTAAATTAAAAAAGTAAAATTGTGAAATAAATAGTAAGAGCTTATTTTATAAAAAAGAAAAAGTAAATAAAAAGTTATATTGGTGTTATACTATTAAAAAGTATTAATATGAAATTGCATATTATGGACAAATTAGCAAAAATAGTATATAATATAGATGTAAAAATAATAAAGAATCCGAGGTGATTTGATTATGTATCCATATATTAAATTTTCTGATGAAACGACTGTTACTATAAAAAAAGATAATGACAAAGAAATTAATGTTTATTTTGAAAGACAGCGTGATAATAATTTAGATACAGCAAATTGCAAGTTACCAGAATATAATTGGACAAACATAGAAGGGTATGAAGAAAAGAGAATCAAAGAATTTGAAGAGTTTTTACATCATAACTTATACCTTTTTAAAAAATATGTTAATTAATTTTTTTTAATATTAAGATATAAAAATAAGGCTATTACTGCGTGTAATAGCCTTATTTTTTCTTTAATAAAATATATATTAGTGAATATATTTTATTGAGGTGTATTAGATTGGAAAATATTTTAAATATAAGTTTTCTGGGACTGATTTTCGGAATGGTAGGAACTACTGCAGGTGGAGTGATTGGATCAATTATAAACATTAGTAAAAGCAAATATTTAAGTTTTATGCTCGAATTTACGGCAGGATTAATGCTTTCAGTGATTTGTTTTGAACTTATACCAGAATCACTATCACTTTCAAGTATAAGTTACTCGATAGCGGGTATAATATTAGGCGTAATTGCAATGATATTGTGTGATAATCGAATTAATTCAAAATATAGATATACTAATCTTGGAAAATCAAATAATCTCTTAAAAACGGGAATAATAATTGCAATAGGACTTGCGATACATAATTTTCCGGAAGGACTTGCAATTGGAAGTGGTTTTGATAGTTCAGAGAAACTTGGCTATGCACTAGCTATAGCAATTTGTATGCATGATATCCCAGAAGGAGTATCTATTGCTCTTCCACTAAAGCAAGGAGGTATGAAAAAGTCAAAAGCAATTTTTTATACAATGATATCAGGAATTACTACAGGAATAGGTGCTTTAGCTGGAGCTTTAATAGGAAAAATATCAGAAATTAGTATAAGCATTTCTTTAGCATTTGCTGCTGGTGCTATGCTTTATATTGTATCTCGGAGAATTATTACCAGAGTCTAAAAAAATATATAATGGAAGATTTTCAGTAATAGGTAATATCTTAGGTTTTATACTAGGTATAATTGCAATGAAAATATAATTAAAATGTAACGGAATAAAAAACAAAAATATCACCTTCATTAATTTTGGAAGGAAAAAAACCAAAACTAATTGATGAGTGGCAAGAAGCTACAAATTTATGGGATGAAATCCATGCAGACGTTGATAGAACTGGTCTTAAAGGACAATATATTTTAACTGGATCTTCTACTCCTAATAGAAAATGAATTTCACACAGTGGGGCAGGACGATTTGGAAAAATATATTTAAGAACTATGAGCTTATTTGAATCTGGGGACTCTACAGGAGAAGTATCACTTAAAGACTTATGTAATAATGGGATTAAACCAAAATTAACAGGAGATGTAGATTTAAAACATCTTGCAGGTTTGATTATTAGAGGTGGATGGCCTGGTAATATAAATTATTCTCCCAAAGATTCAAGTGAAGCTATAGATGAATATATAAAATTAATAATAGATGATGACTTGATAAGACTAGATGGAGTATATGTTATTCCTATTACAGCACTTAAGAATTAATATTTTAAGTGCTTATTTAAAGTACTAATATTAATATATTTTTATATTGACAAACAATTAAACAGAAAATATAATACAAACATAAGTTTTAATTAAAGGAGAAACAAATGTCAGAAGAACTAGATATATTAGAAGGATTAAATGATAGACAGAAAGAAGCAGTTTTAACAGTGGAAGGGCCTTGCTTAGTAATAGCAGGTGCTGGAAGTGGAAAAACAAAAGTATTAACACACAAAATTGCATATTTAATGCACAATGTTGGAGTTAAACCATGGAATATATTAGCAATAACATTTACTAATAAAGCTGCAAACGAAATGAAAGAAAGAGTTGAAAAATTAGTAGGAGAAGTTGCAAAAGATATGTGGATTGGAACTTTTCATGCTATATGTGTAAGAATACTTAGAAGATACATAGATAGAATAGGATTTACATCATCTTTTGTAATATTTGATACATCAGATCAAAGAACACTTGTAAAACAATGTATAAAGCAATTAAAGCTTGATGATAAAATATTTACAGACAGATCAGTTTTGAGTGAGATTAGTAATGCAAAAAATGAAATGCTTGAACCTGCTGATTATGCTTTAAGAGCAAATGGAGAATTTAGAAAAGAAACAATTGCAGAAGTTTATAAAATGTATCAAAAGAAACTTAAAGATAATAATGCGGTTGATTTTGATGATATTATAAATTATACAATTAAAATTTTAAGTGAAAATCCAGATGTGCTTGAGTATTATTCAAACAAATTTGAATATGTATTAGTAGATGAATATCAAGATACTAATAAAGCTCAATTTACTTTAGTATCTATGCTTGCTGCAAGATTTGGAAATATAACAGCTGTTGGAGATAATAATCAAGGGATTTATTCTTTTAGAGGAGCAGATATTACTAATATACTTAATTTTGAAAGAGATTTTCCTGGTACTAAAATAATTAAGTTGGAGCAAAATTATAGATGTACTCAGAATATATTAGATGCAGCAAATGCAGTTATAAAAAATAATGAGAGTAAATATGAGAAAAATCTTTGGACAGAAAATAACAAAGGAGATCTTCCTTATGTATTTAGAGGAGACACAGAATACGATGAGGCAAACTTTATAGTAGAGCAAATAAGGAGACTAAAAAGAGAAGAATATTTAGATTATAATGATTTTACAATTCTTTATAGAATGAATAGCCAATCACGTAGTATAGAAGATATTTTAAGAAGAGAAGATATACCTTATAAAATTGTAGGTGGCTTAAAGTTCTATGAAAGAAAAGAAATAAAAGATATTATTGCATACCTAAGATTAATAGAAAATACAGCTGACAATTTAAGCTTACAAAGAATTATAAATGAACCAAAAAGGGGAATAGGAAAAACAAGTTTAGATAATATAGAAGCAGTTGCAAATCAAAATGGAATATCAATGTATGAAGTAATAAAAAGAGCAGATGCTTTTGGATTAAATAGAGTATATGTAAATTCAAGAGATTTTATTAATCAAATAGAAGAATTAAGAGCTAAAAAAGACACATTAATAATATCAGAATTGATAAAAGAGACATTAAAAATAACGGGGTATTCAAAAGCACTAGAATTAGAAGATACAACTGAAGCTGAAACTAGACTTGAGAATTTGGACGAGTTTTTAACAGTTGCTATAGAATTTGAAGAGGAACTTGCAGATAATACTTTAGCAGATTTCTTAGAGGGAATCACGTTATCAAGTGATATAGATAATACAGATGAAACAGAAGATTCAGTAACATTAATGACTCTTCATAGTGCAAAAGGTTTAGAGTTTCCGGTAGTATTTTTAGTTGGAATGGAAGAGGGTATTTTTCCAGGATATAAGTCTATAGGAGAACAAAAAGAACTAGAAGAAGAAAGACGTTTATGCTATGTTGGAATAACAAGAGCAAAACAACATTTGTTTTTAACATGTGCAAGACAAAGAACTATTTTTGGTTCAACAAGCTGTAATCAGGTTTCAAGATTTTTAAAAGAGATTCCAGAAGAATTATTAGATGGCTATGAAGATGCCCTATCAGATAAAAGAGAAAAATCATATGGAGATTATAGATTTGAATGGAAGTATGGAGGAGGATATAATAAATCTGAATCTACAATTAACTCTTACAAAGTTAATAATACTGAAGATTTTGGAAAAAAACCGGAATTTGCATTTAGAAGTGCAGAAAGCTTTTTAAGTGGTTTAAATAAGAAGAAAACTTCAGATATGGATCTGTCAATTTATAAAGCAGGAAAGAGAGTATATCATAAAAAGTTTGGAGAAGGTAATATTAATTATGTTGAAGCAGAAGGTGATGATTTAAAAGTTGATATTACTTTTGATAAAGTAGGGCATAAAAGATTAATGGCAAAATATGCTGGGCTTGAGATAATAGATTAATATAAGTATTTAAAAATAATAAAAAAGGAATTGTATATCAATTCCTTTTTTATTTTACCAAAATAAGAAAATATAAATTTCAAATTATACTTCTGATTTAAAGATGAAAATAATATTAAGATTGAAATATTTTATAATGAAACAAAAAAAGATTATATTCTTTTAAGAAAAATCATTGTTGTTTGAATAAATTAAGTATATAGTATTTTTATAATGGAAGATATTTGTAACGAAATACTTTTTTAATTGTTATATATTAAAGGAGGAAAAAAGAGTGCAGAATATTGAAGAAATATATAAAAAATATTTTGATACAGTAAATAGATATTTATTTTGCTTAACTCATAATAATGATATCTCCGAAGAACTTACACAAGAAACTTTTTGCATAGCAGTAGAAAAAATAGATACATATAATGGCAAATGTAAAATGTCTGTATGGTTATGTCAAATTGCTAAAAATTTATGGTTCAATCAGTACAAAAAATCAAAAAGATTTAAAAATATAGAAGAGATAGAATTATTAAATATAGAAGATATTGATACCATAGAAAATATTATTATTTCTAAAGATGAAAAAATGTCACTATATAAAAAAATACAAGATTTAGATGTACAATCACGAGAAGTGGTTTATTTGCGAATAACAGGAGACTTAAGTTTCAAAGAAATTGGAATAATACTAAATAAAACAGAAACATGGGCAAGAGTAACTTTTTATCGAGCTAAAATTAAACTAAAGGAGGTAAGTGAATATGAATAAAAAAGATTGTAAAATTGTTCAAGATTTATTACCAAATTACATTGAAAACTTAACAAAAGAGGAAACAAGTAAATATATAGAAGAACATATTAAAGAATGTGAAGAATGTAAAGAACTATTAGATAAAATGAGAACTGAAATAAAGTCAAATGATGAAAAAAGAGACTTAAGAGAAGTAAAATACATGAAAAAATTTAAGAATAAGATAAGAATATTAAAATTTATTATTTTACTAATTGTTTTATTATTAATTCTCGCCTTTATATTAATTATAGGAAGACGATTCTTTATAATGAAGGATATATCTAAAAAATCGCAGGATCTTAATAATTTTTCAAATCTTCATATAATAGAATATTACTATTATGAAGGTAATCTAATAATAATGGAACAGTATAAATTAGATGATAAAGTTAAATTTGTTATTACTGAAAAAAATAATGATGAATTTGTAATACAAACACAATATGGTAAAAGAAATGTAGAAAAATACTCAAAAGAAAATAATGTTTATACTGGAAATATTTATTTAGATATAGAAGGAAAAAAATATGCTTCTTTGAATGTAGTCACAAGAAGTTTTGAACAAGAAAAATTAAATAGTGTGTTATATACTAAAAATTATTTTGATTTGTTTAAATATTCATTAAGTAGCAATATAACAGAAACTAAATTTTGCGGAAAGGATAGCTATTGCTTGACTAATATTCCATCATATATAGGTGGTATATATGAAAGAGTTTTTATTGATAAAGAAACAGGACTTATGGTGGGATCAAGTGGCTATGATAGTACATTAAATATATCTGATGGAGATATAATGACTATAGAAACCATATATGAATATGGAACGGTTACGGAAGAAGATTTTAATGAGCCCGATTCCAACGAATATGAGATAGTTGATAATATATATCAAGTAATTTTGAAATAGATTTGTTAACTTTGGAATATATTTACAGTATTATATATGTGTCTTGAAATATCAGACATAATACCTATAATAGAAAGTATACTTTAATAGGAGGAGATTAGAA
The DNA here is from genome assembly GCA_944387405.1 of uncultured Clostridia bacterium. Taxonomy (GTDB): domain Bacteria; phylum Bacillota; class Clostridia; order TANB77; family CAG-508; genus UMGS1994. The sequence continues at coordinate 10,393 of CALXET010000007.1, read as the reverse complement.
TGAAGAAAATTGTAGCAATATGCTTATGCATTATCTCATTATTTGTATCAATACCAGTATTCGCGGCAGAAAGCAGAGATGTTTCGGAAGAACGGATTATTGCTATAGTATAGGTTAATCCAACTGAAAGAAATTGTGCAAATATAGTGCCATATAATACAGACTTAATGCCTGTATATGGCCCTTATTGGCAGAATTATGTATCTGTACCTAAAGGAGAAAATATGAAGGTACATGTTTACATAGAATCTTTTGGTGGAGGAGCGAATACCGTTAAAGTTTATGTAAAACCAAATTCTGCAGCTGGAGCTTTAAATGATAAGTACAAAGTTGCAACATGGACTGGAACGGGACATCATTGGGCAGATCTTGCAATTAATACCCAGTATACTAAATATTATGTTATTTTATGGGGAGCTTTTAACGGATCTGGAGCGGTTTATACAGAGCCATAAGTAATATCTTTTTATAATTATTGTAGTAGATTAATAGTTTAAGAAACGTAATAATTTTGAAAATGGTATACTTCTGTAATAGGGAGGGGAGCATGTATGCTCCCTTTTTTACATTATAGTAAGATATTAAAATATAAAGGAAATATTCATAGTGGTTTATGTTAAAATTAATTTAATTAACATTATTTTTTAATTTATTCCAAGGATTTTCTTTGTGTGGGTCAGTAGGATCCCAGTTTCTACATTCTTCATTTGAAGATATTTTTTTAGCTTCTGGTTTTCCAAGAGGACCAGGATTTTCACTTGAGTAAAATTCAACTTTTGTTCCAGAAGCACAATTATCATATATCCATTTTGCATCTTCTACAGTAAGTCTAATACATCCTGCAGAAGCAGTTTCTCCTAGTTTGTCATATTCCCAATATTCAAGAGAATCGTTTGTTTTTTTAGTATAAGGAACAGAATGAAATAGTATACGATTAACAATTCTTGTAGAATATTGACCATTAACATTTCCGACTAAAGAAAGCCACCTATATTTAGAACTTGTTTCGTAAGTGCCACTTTTTGGTGTAGCTTTCCCGCAGGAACAAACCATAGCTTTATAAGGAACTGTATAAAAACCATCTTCATCTTTTTCATAAATAGTAACAACATTTGCCAAATAGTTTACTCTTATATAGTATGGAGTGTCTCCTGTAACATTTTTTAAAGCAATATAAGATTCATCTTCTGAGATAACTTTATCTTCTGGTATTGCTTCTATATACATTACTTCTATTTCATTTTCTGTATTGTTTAGATTGTCTGTATTATTTGTACTAAGTTCATTTGATATTTGATTATGAGTAACTACAGAAGTGTTTTTAGGATTATTCTCAAGAAAAAAAGCACTATATATAGCAAATATAATAAAAACAAAAAACAATATACAAATTAAAAGAATTAATATTTTTATATCTAAATTATTTTTCAAAAAAATCACCTATTTCTTATAAAAAGTATACAAGAATATTGGAGAAATTTCAACAAAAAAAATCACAGGAGAAAAGCTTCTTAGGGCTTTTTCCTGCTTAACCGGGACATACATCACCGGGATGTGCGCCAGATTCTGGCGGCAGATAACAGACTTTCCTATCTCACCAGAAGCCAGATTAACAGTGAGAAATTCACTATGTCCAACTTTGATTTGACAGGTCCATCCCATCCCTGAATTACAACCCGGGTGTTTAGACCGGGCGTTTAAATCAGGAGAATGGTATTTAACCATGAGAAGCACGCCATCGCTTGACATGAACTCATACTTAAATATATTACCAACACCAAAACTGCCCGGTGTGGCGGAATTCGGAACCCCAGTAGGTACCAGAAAGTTGTAGATATTCCTGGTGGTAGGTTTCTCATTCCGCTTGGCGCAAGCAGAAAAGAAAGCACGTACCTTTCCAAAAAATTCACCACTAGTTGCCTTGATCACACAATAAGACTTACTCATATGAGCGTCCTCCTTTCGTTTTAAATTGTAATTAATATGTACTTAAAACGGTAGGTTTTGTGCGTGTGTGTGATCAAAGACAACATGCAAATAAATTGCATAATTATATTATACAAGAAATTATGTAAAATGTCAAAAAAAAGGGAGAAAACCCAAACATTAGGTTCTCTCCTGTTGTGCGCAATCGCGTTGATCTTCAAGATACTCTGCGTAAAGTTCTTCATACTCTACAAGTTGACGTTTAATATGTCTTATGTAATCGTTTATATCGGAAATTTTACCAAAGTGGAAAAGTATAGCAAACAGTATTTTTGATGAGTCATTTTGCCGATAAGAGTATAATGCGTTTACGACTTCTGACAATTCATCTTCTGTAATTTCCACATCGGTTTCGCCGGAATAGAACTCAGACGATTTTATATAGAGTTCCTGAAAATCTTTCATGATGTCTACCTCCTTTTGCGATTAATGTATATATATATTATACTTTCTTTTAACAAAGTAGTCAACTTATGTAAACCATTATATTGGATAATTAACTTAATTATCCAATATAATATATAATATTTTTATTCTTGAAATTCTGTTTTTACTTGATTTATTTCATTTGATGAAGCTGGAGAAGCTGGAGAATAATATCCTTTAAGTTCAGCAACTCTATATAAGTCATATTGAAAAGTTTCTGCCGAGTTTCTAATTTCTTGTAAAGTTTGCCTTAAATTTGTGTTACCAGCTTCTGTAATAACGCTTTGGTAAGTTTTAAGAGACTCTTTTGTATCAGATAAAATATCATTAACCATATACTTTTCTTCCATAATATCCTCCTAATTTGACAAAAATGACATTAATTTTTGTTTAGTATTTAGTGTATCCTGAGCTGATTTTGTAAATAATTGCTTGACTTGAGGATCAATGCAACAATTTGCGTAATTAGTTAATTTGTGATAACTAGTATCACAGCTACCAATTAAGTGCCTTAAATTTTGTAATTCAATTTGATTTAGATTACTCATTTATATCATCCCTTTCGTAAATTTATTATTATTATTCCTTGAAAAAAATTTATTATTCCTAATTTATTCCTAAATTTATAATATTTTGAAATTAATCGTAACTTAAATATCCCTAATAATAAAAAGGATTATCGTAAAAATAGAAGAAAAAGAGAGAAAACGACAAAAAAATACATAAAAATTTAATTTATTAAGAAAATTAAAACTTGTATAAATAACTAAAATAGTATAAAATATTTTGAGTATAAAGGAGAATGATTAATGAAATTTGTTTTAATCCATTTAAGAAAATCGGTAAGATTAATTCTATTGTTATTAATTGGTGCTTGCTTAATTGGAGCAATTTTATATTTCTTATATAAACCTACATATGCTGTTTATTTAGATGGAGAGCTAGTAGGATATACAGATGAAAAAAAGGAATTACAAGATAAGATAAATCTATATATAAAAAGTGGCGACGGAAAAGAGGTTGCTTTTTATGAAATAGATTCAATGCCTGAGTATGAAGAAGTATATTCAAAAAAAGATGTAACTTCTAATGATGAAGAAATTTTTGATACTGTAATTGCTAAAGGAACACCATATTATAAACAATATGCTATTTTAGTAGATAAAGAAGAAAAATATTATGTTTCAAGTTATGATGAAGCAGAAGAAGTAATAAATGAGCTTAAAAAGAAGAAAAGTACTAATATTAAAGAAATTACTTATTCAGTAAAATATAGTTCAGATGAAAAACAAAAAGAAACGAAAACAAGTACAGTAGTTAGTAAACTATACAAAAAACCAGTAGAAAAGAAAAAAGTATCTACTACTAATTATTATTCATCAGGTGGAGGAAATATTCGTACAGGTGCTAATATTTCTTTTAGCAAAGTAGCTTTAGGTGTTAGTCTTAAAAGACCTATTTCAGGAACAATCAGTTCGAGATTTGGTTCAAGAAGTAGTGTAAGAAGCAGTATACATACAGGGCTTGATATAGCAGCAAGACTTGGAACTCCAATAAAAGCTGCTGCAGGAGGAACTGTAGTACATGCTGGATGGAAAGGATCTCTTGGAAAACTTATAGTTATATCACATGGAAATGGAGTACAAACATATTATGCACATTGTAATAGTATAGGTGTTTCAGTAGGACAAAAAATTTCACAGGGAGAAGTAATTGGTAAAGTCGGTTCAACAGGAAATTCAACAGGACCGCATTTACATTTAGAGATAAGAGTAAATGGTGTGGCATATAATCCACAAAATTGGTTATATTAATAAAATAAACAAGAAAATCCATCAAAATACTTGATGGATTTTTTATATGTAAAATAAAAAAATTAAAAGACCATTCAATTAAATGGTCTTTTGAAATTTTAAGAATCGAAATATCTATTCATATTCAGATAAAAAGTTTAAAATATACTTTTCTTTTGATTTATCTTTAATAAATATAATTCCATTTTTAATAGTTATGTATTTTGAATAAATCGAATTATTTATATAATCATAAAAAGATTTGAAATCTTTTCTTTCTTTTATGACTCTACGATTTTTGTAAATACGTTTATTTAAAGTTGCTTTCTTTTTTATTACTTTTTTACTTTCTAAATTTACTTTTTTTAATTCTAAATTTATTTTCCAAATATTATTAATGAAGAAAACTGAAGAAACAAAAAAATTACTTAAATTGATATTTGATCTTAATTTAAGTGTATCATTTAAATTTTTTTCTGTGGGATATTCACAGATACTTAACAAACTGTGGATATCTATTCCTGATTCTTCTAATTCTTGTGTACTAATTTCAATAAAAATATGATTATTATCGTTTTTATATGAGATTTTCAATAGACATCACTCCATAAATATATAATTAATTTATATATTTATTATATATTTAAAAACAAGTGAGATAAATGCAAAATATATGGTAAAAATGTTGAAATTTAGTAAAAGCATAAAAAATACGCGCCCAGTGGCGCGCTTTCAAAGTTTTCAGGTTAAATTTAAGAAGCATCACGGATGATAATTTCATGAAGGTTTGTTTCAGGATCAACCTCTTTGCCCTCAACAGCTTCAATACATCCGAAACACTCAAAATACCTTTCAGAATATTCAGTCGTGATAACAATATATCCTCCGATAGTATTTACATCGTGAGTGTCAAATGCGGCTTCATAGAAAGTTCCAGTTTCCCCCGGATTTACTTTCCGCCCTGAAATTGATACGGTTACTGATGATTCATTTCTTACAGTCATACCTAATACCTCCTAACTTTGATATACATATATTTTAACACAAAAAAGACTTTTTATCAATTATGTAAATTAAGCTACTTTTTCATATAAAATTTAAGAAGAAAATTAGTATAACTTTATATGAAATAAACTTGAAAAAAGACATATATACATATATAATAATTGTATTAAAAATCGAATTTCCGTAAAGAAATGTGGAGGTATTAAAATGACTAAAGAAAAAAATATATGGGTATTTTTAATATTCATTTTATCAGGTATCGTACTAGGTGGTCTTTTAGGAGTTTTAGCAGAAAAAGTAAGCTGGCTATGGTGGTTAAGCTATGGAGAAGAATTCGGACTAACAGACCCAGTAGTTTTAGATTTAAGTGTGCTTAAAATAACGTTTGGTCTATGGATAAAAATAAATGTTGCTAGTATTATAGGAATGATACTTGCAGTATTAATTTATAGAAAAGTGTAATAATAAATTAAATGGGGCTATATAGAAAGGAGTATACTATAAAAATAAAAGAAATTCCTTTATCAGAAAGGCCTTATGAAAAGCTTGAATTATATGGAGAAGGTTCGCTTTCAAATTCAGAACTGTTATCCATTATAATTGGAAGTGGCACGAAAGAAGAAACCTCAATATCTCTTGCTCAACGTATTTTGAAATTAAATGATACAGAAAATAATAGTTTAAGATTTATTCAGGACATATCATTAAATTCATTAAAAAAAGTAAAAGGTATAGGAAAAGTAAAAGCAATTAGAATAAAGGCATTGGGAGAGATTACGAAGAGAATAGAAAATCCAATTAATAATGATATTACTATATATAGTACTAAAGATGCAGCAAAACTTGTTATGTCAGATTTGAGATATGAGAAAAGAGAAATAGTTAAATTAATTATGCTAAATACAAAAAATAAAGTAATAAAAATTTCAAATATTTCTACAGGAAGTACAAATTATGCAATTGTAGAATTGAAAGATATATTATGTGAGCCAATAAAAAGTGGTGCTAGTAAAATAATTTTAGTACATAATCATCCAAGCGGAAATCCAAAACCAAGTATAGAAGATATTAATCTTACCAAAAGATTATATGAAACATCAAAGATGCTTGGTATAGAATTACTTGACCACATAGTAATTGGCGATGGGATTTATGAAAGTATAAATTTCAGAAAAACAGACTAGGGGGACATAAATGAGCTTTTTAAATTTTACAACAAGATGTATAGGAATTGATTTAGGGACAACTTCTATAATAGTTGCAATGAAAGATAAAGGAGTAATAATAAATGAGCCGTCAGTAGTGGCTTTTGATACAAAGAAAAAAAGCCTTATTGCTACAGGATATGAAGCTAAGGAGATGCTTGGAAGATCTCCAGATAAGATAAAAGTAGTAAGACCACTAAAAAATGGAGTTATTGCTGATTTATCTGCAACAGAAATTATGCTTAAAGATATAATGAATAGAATTAATAAAAAATATGGGATGGCGAGGACAAAAGCTGTAGTTGCTGTTCCATCTGGAATTACTGAAGTGGAAAAAAGAGCTGTTGAAGAGGCAGTATACGATGCAGGAGTTAAAGAGGTATATTTGATAGATGAGCCTTTAGCTGCTGCTATTGGATGTAATATAAATATTGCTGAACCTACAGGAGTATTAATTGTGGACATGGGAAGCGGAACTACAGAAGTTGCAGTTATTTCAATGGGTGGAATAGTGGTAACAAATTCTATTAGAGTTGCAGGAGACGATTTAGACAAAAATATAGTTGATTATGTAAGAAGATTTAAAAATTTAGATATTAGTGAATCATGTGCTGAACATATAAAGATGTCTATTGCGACTGTAAAACCAGGAATGCTAGAATCAATGGAAATAAAGGGAAGAGATTTAAAAACAGGACTTCCAAAAGAGATTACAATTAATTCAGAACAAGTTTTATATGCAATTGAATCATCAGTCAATAAGATTATAGCTGCAATTAAACTTACTTTAGAGAAAACACCTCCAGAACTTGCAGCAGATATTACAGAAAGAGGAATATTACTAACAGGTGGACTAGCAAAATTAAAGAAAATAGATGAACTTATAAAAGATAAGACAGGAATAAATACTTATGTTGCATTAGATCCAATGCAATGTGTAGCTCTTGGAACAGAAAAGTCTTTAGAAGATGTTTCAAAATTAAAACAATTACAATCTAAAAGGAGAAGATAAATATGTATAAAGCTAAACATCCAGGCATAATAAGTACAGTAATTACTATAATTGTACTTGCTTTATTAGTTTTTTTAACTAATGTAGATATTAAAAATCTATCATATGCTCAAAGTATTTCAACAGCTGTGATTAAGCCTGTACAAAATGGATTTACGTATTTAAAAAATAAAATAACTGGTAATGATGCATTTTTTACAGATTTAGAAACTTTGAAAAAAGAAAATGAAGATCTTAAAAATAGAAATAGCGAATTAGAAGAGCAACTTCGTGAGCTAGAAATTATAAAAGCTCAAAATGCAAGTCTTCAGGAATATGCTGTGTTAAAGGATAAGTATAGCACATATGAGTCAGTTGCAGCAGATATAATAGATAGAGATATTAGTAATTATAGTAGTCAGCTTATTATAAATGTTGGTAAAAAACAAGGCGTTGATGCAGGAATGACAGTACTTGCTGAAGAAGGTCTAGTTGGACATGTTGTCTCTGCAACAGACAATTCTGCAACAGTTCAAGTAATTGTAGATGCTTCAAGTTCTGTAAGTGCAATGATTACAACATCTTCAGAAAGTATAATATGTAAAGGATCTATAGATAGCACATCAGAGCTTAGAGCAACTTATATAGATACATCTTCAGAGATACTAGTAGGAGATACAGTAGTAACATCTGGAATTGGAGGAATATATCCAAAAGGAATAACAATAGGAACTGTAAGTAATGTTGTAAATACAAACAATTTAACTGATAGATATGCTGTAGTAGAGACAGCTGTTGATTTCTCAAAGCTTTATACAGTACTTGTAATTAAGAATTAAGGGGATATTATGAAAAAGATTTTAATAGGAGTAATAACATATATATCGTTTTTAATTATATATTTTATTCAAACTAATTTCTTTAATTGGTTTACAATTGCAGGAGTATCTCCAAATTTATTTATAATTCTTGCACTTTTTTTAGGATTATTTACTAGCAATTACTTTGCACTTGTATTATCTGTTATAATGGGACTTACAATAGATTTTGAAGTTGGAAGACAATTTGTAGGTACTACTGCTATAATGCTTACAATTATAAGTGTACTTTCAACATATTTAGATAAGAACTTTTCAAAAGATAGTAGATTAACAATTATTATTATGGTAATACTTGCAACGATAGTTTATGAAATTGGTCTTTACGGATTAAATATATTTATATTTGGATTTGAAACTGAAATGGGAACATTTATGAAAATATTATTAATTGAAGTATTGTATAATACGATTATAACAAGTATTTTATATAATCCAATGAGAAAATTAGGAAATTTATTAGAAAGCTATTTTAAAGAAAGAAATATATTAACTAGATATTTCTAAAATAAAAAAGAAAGAAGGTGAAAATTTGGCTCGTAAATCAGAATTAGAAAAATCTAACTTTAGATTTAACATAATTACATCAATAGTTTATGTAATCGGAGTTATTTTATTAGTTCAATTATTTAATCTTCAAATAGTACATGGAGAAGAATATAGGGAGACTTCAAATACTAGACTTTCTAGAGAAACGGAAGTTGAAGCTGCAAGGGGAAAAATATATGATAGAACAGGAACAGTTTTAGCAGATACAAAAATGGGATTTAATGTAGAACTATTTAAAACAAAAGTTAGCAATGATGAGCTAAATAATGCACTTCTTACTTTTAGTCAAATACTAGAATCAAACAAGGATACATATATTGATGAATTGCCAATTACAGTTGAACCTTATGAATATACTATTGAGGATCAAGAAGAATTAAGCAAATGGAAAGAAACAAATAAGATAGATAGTGCTGCAAGTGCGGAAGAAGCTTTCTATATATTAAAAGATAAATATGACGTAAAAGTTGAAAATCCTCAAGATGCAAGAAAGATTGTTGCATTAAGATATACAATAGATTTAACAGGTTATACGGCTACTAAACCAATTGAACTTGCAGAAGGAATATCAAGGGCAAGTGCTTTACAAATTGAAGAGAGAAATGGAGAGCTTTCAGGTATAACTATTGATGTGGTTTCACAAAGAGTATATCCACAATCAAATTTAGCATCACATATAGTGGGATATATTGGTAAGATTAGCCAAGACGAGTATGAAAAAGATACTGAATCATATGATCGAGATGATTATATTGGAAAAAATGGTATAGAAAAGTTATTTGAAAAATATTTAAAAGGGCAAGATGGAACGAAAGAAATTGATATGTCAGTTGATGGAACGATTACTGGAGAATATACTACAAAAGAAGCTGTCGGAGGTTCTAGTATTGTTTTAACAATTGATGCAAATTTGCAATATATTACAGAAAAGAAACTAGAAGAAAACATAAAGAAAATAAGAGCTGGAGAATTTGGTCATAAGTATGATGCTCAAGGTGGAGCATGTGTAGTTTTGAATATAAAAACAGGTGAAGTACTTGCTATGGCGAGTTATCCTGATTATAATCCATCTGACTTTATAGGTGGTATTACACAAGCTAAACTAGATGAATATAATAAAAATGATGCTTTATTTAATAGAGCAATTCAAGGAACATATGCGCCGGGATCAATATTTAAGATGGTTACAGCAATAGCAGGACTTCAAGAAGGAAAAGTAAAAACATCAACTACATTTTATGATACAGGTGTTTATCCAAGAGCTCATAATCCAGTTTGTTGGATATACACAGACTACCACATAGGACATGGTAATGTTAATGTTGTAGAGGCTATAGCAAAATCTTGTAACTATTATTTCTATGAAGTAGGATATAGACTTGGAATTGATACTCTTGCAAAATATGCAAAAGCATTTGGACTTGGAACAAAAACAGGAATTGAACTTCCATATGAAAAAGATGGTACAGTAGCATCAAATGAAGCAGCAGAAGCTGTAGGAGAGAAGATGACAGAAGGAGGTCTTTTATCTGCAGCAATAGGACAAAGTTATAATGACTT
>CALXET010000006.1 GCA_944387405.1 uncultured Clostridia bacterium | reverse complement strand
TCATCATATACGGAAGTTACATCTTCGCCTATTCCTTCGCCTTTTGTATTGTCTTCTTGGCCTTCATCTTGTCCTTCGTTTTCTACTTCATCTTCTGGTAATTCTTCTTGTATCTTACTTGTATCTTTCTCTTTTTCTGACATATCATCACTTCCTTTCTGCATGAATATATATTAATATATTTAATTTTAACTCCTTTATTTAATTATCCCATATTTTTCAATAATTTAATAGCTTTTTTTACTAAAAAAACATATTTATAACAAAAATAAAGCTAAAAAATATATAAATTTTATTTTTTAGCTTTATTTCTCTGCAAAAACTTTTTTATTTAAAATATTTATTTTTTATCCATAAATATTTCCACATTTAACCCACACAGATACACTTCCACCATTACAATAGAAATTACCATTTCCAAATGCATCAGTAGTAACTATACCATCTGCATTTCCTGTATAATCATAAAAAGATGTATTAGCAAATTTTTCTCCTAAGTTTATCTGCTTTGAGCCTCCATTTGAATCACTCATTATAGTAACTAATCCTGAATCTGTATGTTCATTATCTCCTAGTCTTGCAAATCCTACAACACTACTATCATTAAAATAATCTATTTGATCTCCATATGCAAAATATTTTCTAGCTTTTGTTAACTTTTCTAATTTTGAATCCATTGGCTTTACACCTTGTGATGGAATACCATAGTAATCTCCATAAAAAATGCAAGGTACTCCTTCTTTTCTAAGTAATATTATTGCATATGCTAATGGTTTAAACCATGGTTGTACAAAAGAAAAAAGTGCTTGTCCTGGTTCTGTATCATGATTATCTACAAATGTTACAGCCATCTCTGGATCTACTTTTACTAATGTTCCTTCTAATATTCTTCCCATATCATAATTTCCGCCAGCATTTGATGCTTCAAAGAAATTATAATGAAGAGGCACATCAAATAAAGGAATTGTCCTTTCTGTTTTTTCTATATATTGTTTTAATGTGTCTAAATTTCTATTCCAATATTCTCCTACACAATCTAATGGTTTTATTTCTCTCATAGCTGCTACCCAATCTCTCATAAATGTTGCACTAATATGCTTTACAGCATCTAATCTTAGTCCATCTATATCTGTAGTGTTAATATACCATCTGCCCCATTTTCTTAATTCTTCTTTTACTTCGTCATTATCAAAATCTATATCAGTTCCCATTAAATAATCATAATTACCATTTTCACTATCAACATTTTCATCCCAATGTCTACCACAGAATCTAAATAAAGCACTTTCTTTTTTAGATTCATCCCAGTCTGCTCCATTAAAATGACTATAATTCCATTTAAAAGATGAATATTTATCATGTCTTCCTGGGAAAGTATATTTCGTCCAAGCTTTTATCTTTTTTATATAACCTTCTTCTACATTTCTATTATCTCTTTCCGCTTCTCTTGCAAAAACATCTTCTAACTCATCAGCACCCATTTTATGATTTAATACAATATCAGCATATACTTTTATATTATTTTTATGAAGTTCATATATAGCTTTTAAATATTCATCTTTAGTTCCATACTTTGTCTCTATACTTCCTTTTTGATCAAATTCTCCTAAATCATATAAATCATATACGCCATAACCTGCATCTTGTTTTCCACTAGCAGCTTTATATGCTGGTGGAAGCCACACATCTGTTATTCCGGATAGCATCTAAATAATTCGCATTTGTAGCTACTTTTTTCCACAATTTGTCCTCTGGTCTTAAATACCATTCAAAATATTGCATTATTGTCTTGTTATTCACTTTTTTCATCTCCATCTTTTGTTTTTCTCATAATACCATAATAGACCTTTTATTGCAAATAAAAATAAACCCAAATTGCTAAACTATTTTATCTAACAATTTGGATTTGTTCTAACTTATTTTATATTTATTTATATTCTTATCCATTTTTATTTTTATACATTCTAAATATCTCTTTCATTCCAATTTTTGATCCATAATTTAATATTGCATTTGAATAAATTCTTATTGAAACTTTTGCTACAATAATTATTGTTATTAGTAATACACCTATAGATAAAATTATATCTTTTGTTTCTGCAATTCCCATCATTATTCTAAGTGGCATACAGAAAGGTGATGAAATTGGTAATATTGATGCAATTATATTTAAGTTACTTGTTGGATTCATCATTGTAAAGTATGCTAAATAAAATCCTATTATTACTAAAATCGCAACTGGACCATTTGCAGATTGTACATCTTCAGGCTTGCTTACTGTAGATCCTGTAAGAGCATAAAGTAGTGCATAAGCAGCATATCCAAGTAAGAAATATACTAAAGTCATACTTATTAAAAATGGTGTTACATTATTAAAATTAATAATACTATCTAAAGCACCTGGTTCTAAGAATACTTCCTTACATATTAAAGCTATTATTATATATACAAAGATTTGAATAAGTCCAACTAAACCTATTCCTATAGTTTTACCTAAAACTATTGATCTTGGTGACGTTGAAGTTACTAATGTTTCTATTATTTTTGAAGTCTTCTCTACAGTTATTGATGTTGATACTTGATATGCACAATAATATATAGCAAAAAATAATGCCATTGACAAAAGCATCATAACCGCTACATTTCCTTCTACTTTTTCTTCTTCTGTTTGTTTTAAATTAAATTCAAATTTAGGAGACATACTATTTAATTCTTCCTCAGTTAAATTTAATTTTGAAATTTGCATATTTGTATAAATAGTTGAAATAGCATTTACAATATTTTCTGGTATTTCATCAAGATAAGTTAAGTTTTCTACTATATATTCCATTGATATTTTTCCATCTTTTGGAGTAATAACAAGAGCAGCATCTATTTCATTATTTGAAATTTTTTCTTTGATTTCATCAAAACTTAACTCTTCATTACTTATTTTGGCATCATAGCTTAAATCCATTTGGTTTATCGCTTCTAAATTTCCCTCAAAAATATTTTCAGAATCTACTATTAATAACTTACTATTTGAACTTTCTTCCCCATTATCTAATAATTTTAATAAATTTGGAATATTAAATAATAGTACAATAATTAATATAATAATTATATTTGATATTATAAAAGATTTTCTCTTTACCATATCTTTTATAGTAAAAGATGCAACTGTTATAAGATCTCTCATTATTACTCACCAACCTTTTCTATAAAAATATCGTTTAGTGATGGTTTCTTTATTTCAAATTTTGTAACTTTTACATCTTGATTTGATAGAATTTTAAATAATTTATACCCATCTTCTTCACTTTGAATTTTTATTTCATAATTATTATCTTTTTCTATATATATTTCAAGACCTAAATCTTTTATAATATTGTCTATATTTCTATCTGCAATTACACTTATTCTATTTGCTGGATATTTTGATTTTATATCATTTAAATTTCCTTGTAATACAGTCTTGCCTTTATTTAATATTAAAACTTCTGTACAAAATTCTTCTATAGAACTCATTTGATGACTTGACATTATTATATATTTTCCTTCTTTTACAAGTTCTATTATTACATTTTTAAGAAGTTCTGTATTTACTGGATCTAGTCCACTAAAAGGTTCATCTAATATAATTAATTCTGGACTATGTAGAATTGACGCAATAAATTGTATTTTTTGTTGATTTCCTTTTGATAATTTTTCAGCTGTCATTTCTAAATAATCAGAAACTTTTAATTTCTCTGCCCATTTTTTTATCTCTTCTTTTGCAGGCGCTTCCTTCATACCTTTTAATTTAGCAAAATAAGTTAATTGATCAATTATTTTAATCTTTGGATATATACCTCTTTCTTCTGGCAAATAACCAAAATTAACATTTTTTCTTTCGACTTTTTTTCCATTCCAATTAATCTCACCAGAGTCTTTTTTTAAGATTCCTAAAATCATTCTAATAGTAGTCGTTTTTCCTGCACCATTAGTTCCTAAAAGTCCAAAAACTCCAGGATGATTCATTTCAAAAGAAATGCCATCTACTACAGTTTTGTCACCATAGCTTTTCTTAACATTTTGTACTACTAACCCCATTTTCATTTTTCCTTTCCAAAAATTTATATATTAAATAGACTTAAAATCTATCTATATATCTAACTTAAATTTTAATTAATTTCTTTTTGAAATAATTATATATGTAATTAAATATATTATTAATTCAAATGAAATTAAAATTCCTAGCACTTTTGATATAAACATATATCCTAAAAAAGCGCAAACTATACTTGCTAAAGCTTCTGAAATTAAAGTTATCCTAAAACTTATAGATAATGATTTATCAAAAATACTTAAAATTCTTTCATCTTTTTGCAAATTTTCCGCTTCTATATTTTTCTTAGGATTAATAACTAATATAATTGAATAAATCAAAAAATATATTCCAACAAATATAACGCCAAAAGCAAATCCAAATAAATAATTTTTTAATTCACTTGAAAAATCTTTTCCCAAAAAAGATATTAATATTGATATTAATCCAATTCCCAAGCAAAAAATTGACCCAATTAATCTAGTTTTAGCAAACTTACTAATTTTCATCTTTATCATCCTCCTCATAAATAAATACATCTTCGATTTTCTTACTAAAATGTTTAGAAATTTTAAATGCAAGTAATATAGAAGGATTATATTTTCCCTTTTCAATTGATATTATAGTTTGCCTAGAAACTCCTATCTTAAAAGCTAAATCTTCTTGTGTCTCTCCTAGATCTTTTCTAAATGCTTCTACTTTATTTTTCACATCTTACATCTCCTTATTGAGTGCAAAACGTGTTTTACATTTTCTCACAAATGTAAAACGTGTTTTACAAATATAATATAGTAGATTTTAGTTTTAATGTCAAGCACCTTTTACATTTTTATTTTAATTTTTATTTTTTACTTAATATCCTATCCTTCCATTTTCTACTTCTATTTTAAAAACATTTTAAATAAATTGATAATTTAAAAAACAAAAATAAAAATTAAATTAAAAAATGTAAATATAAACATAATTAAAAATATTATTAAAAATATAAATAAAATACTATATATGTTTTTTTATAAATAAAAAATCAGAAGCAGTTCAATTTATTTCTACTCCTGACTTATTTTACTTTATTTAATTAAAATCTATACATAACTATGCTCAATAGTTACCACTAAATTAATCTCTTTTTTCTTCTCTTTTACTTTTGCTCTTAATTCTTTTAATATGACATCATTTGCTTTTTCATATTTATGAGGAATTACTAAATCAAAAATTACATTAGTTTGATTTTTTCCCTCAACTATTCTAAAATCATGAAATTTAAAATCTTTATCATATTCTTCTATTACTTCAGAAATTATTTTCTTATATCTATTTATGTTTTCATCATTTACTGCAATTGGATCCATATGAATACACATTACTATTTTTAATTTACTATTTATTTCTTTTTCCACTCTATCTATAACTTCATGAACTTCAAGTATATCAGCATCACATGGTACTTCTGCATGAGCTGAAGCAATTATTCTTCCTGGTCCATAATCATGTATTATCAAATCATGTACTCCATATATCCATTTTTCTTTAAGCATTAAATCTTCTATACTCTTGACAAGTTCTGGATCTGGTGCTTTTCCAAGAAGATTACCTACTATATCATTTAAAATTCCTACTCCTGCTAAAATAACTACAAAAGCAACTATTAAACCTATAATTCCATCTGCATATATAAAATCTGTAAATGATGATATTAATAAAGCAATAATTGCAGCAAAAGTTGCTAAGCAGTCATTTAAACTATCTTGTTTTACAGCTTTAGCATTAACATTATTAGTCTTTTTAAATATCTTACCATTAAATCCTGCAAGCCATAATTTAACTACTATTGAAAGTATAAGTACAACAAGTGATACTATACTAAATGTTACTTCTTGAGGATTTATTATTTTTTCAATACTAGATTTGCCAAGTTCAAAGCCCATAAGAAATATTAGAAATGCAACTACTAAAGCACTTATATATTCCATTCTTCCATGACCAAAAGGATGCTCTGCATCTACTGGTTTATTTGCAAGTTTTGCACCTAAAATAGTAACAATATTAGAACTTGCATCAGATAAGTTATTTATACCATCAGCCATTATTGAAACAGAATTAGATAAAACTCCTATAAAAAACTTCGATACAGATAGAATAATATTGCAAATTATACCTACTATTCCAGATACAATACCATATCTTTCTCTCTTCTTTAATTCTGGTAAATCTTTATTTTCCACAAATAATTTTAAAATAAGTTCTCCCATAACTCCACCTTCATATTATTATTTATTATTTAATTTTTTATTTTAATATATTGCTTCAATAATTTATTTTTAACCTTTGATATATACTTATATCTATTTTATTTTCCAAAAAATCTTTTAATTTCAAATTATTTTTTATTATTAATTCTTTTTGCTCTTTTTTTAGCTTTTTTAAATGATATTCTAATTTAGATGCAGAAGATCTAGACATACTTTCCCATACTGCTTCTAATTTTTTAGGAGTATGCTTTAATGTGTATTTAGCACATTTTTCAGTCTTATTAAAATGTTCTTTCATTCTTCTTTCTAAATCATTTGTAATTCCCGTATAAAGTGAATTATCTATGCATCTTATAATATATGTATAATACATCAAAAACTTTCTTTAAACCTTTCGTATTACTTTATTTACTACTTCATCTATATTAATACTAGATACTTTTTCTATAAATTCATCTAAATCTTTTTCAGAAAAAATTAGTTTTCTATTTTTCATATCTTCTTTTAAATTCTTTTCTTTTTTATTTTTCTCAATATTCTTTATAAGTCTATCTCCAAAAATCGAAAAATCAATATTATATTTTTTATTTAAATAATCATTCGTTTTTTCATAGCTATAATATAAATCTCTCACAAAATCTTGATATGTAGTATTTCTAATATATTCTTTTTCAAAAAATTCATTAAAAAATAAGTAATCAGTAAATAGATGTAAAAATACTCCTTTTTCAAAATCTGTTTCTACTTTATTTTCTTTTAAATATAAATCTAATCTTACTTTTCCTTGTAAGTACTTTTCCAAATTACTAGTATTTGTTTCAGCTGTATAATGTGAGACTTTTTTATCTGTTACTAAATCAGGTGCAACAAGTCCATTGTAAAAGCTATTTTCATTTTTAATAATATTTTTCTGTTTTTCTATATATCTTTTTCCTATAGCTAAATGAATATTAAATCCTGGCATAATATCTCCTACAAATAAATAAAACTTATATAATAATACTTTACTATTATATAAATTTTATCTTACTTTTACAATAGAAAAAGTTGAAAACTTTTATTTTCAACTTTCCTAACTTATTTTAACTTTTTAATAATTTTATTATAATTTATCTCCATTCTTTTATATTTTCTGAATCTTTAAAACTTTCTTTTATTTCATCATATGACTTTCCTCTTAAACCTGTATATTCTGCATATACTTTATTATCATCTTGACTAAGTTTAATATATCCGTTTTCTGAATCTTCTTTCATTTCTAAAGTATCTTCGTCAGGATTTTCAAATTCAACAAATCCTGCTGTACACTTGTCACTCTTATCGAAAACAAAATAAAAAGTTGCTCTTTGACTACTATCCTCATATGTTTGAGTAACAACTAACATTTTACTATTAGATGATTTAAATGCTGGGTTAAAAAATTGAATATTATTAAGATATACTGCTACTGCTATGATAACTACAACTAAAATTATGCTACATATAATTATAATTTTTTTCTTCATAATTTTTTCCTCCATATTTTATATTTTCTATATATTACCATAAAAAAAAAAAAAACAATAACCTTATATTAGAAATAATAAACAAAAAAATAAAAAGAACTACTTATATAAAAATATAAATAGTCCTTTTTTAATAAATACTAATTTCTATTTAAAAACAATAATTATTCAGCTGATTCTTCTTTTTTAGTTGATTTTTTTTCTGTTTTTTCTTCAGCTTTAACTTCTTCTGTAGTTTCTGTTTTTACTTCTTCTACAGCTGGTTCTTCAGCTACAGTTTCAACTGTTTCTTCAGCTTCATCTAATTCTCCAGGAACAACTTCTTCTTTAACAACGATTTCGTTAGTAACAATTCTTGCTCCAACTTTTTCTTTAGTTTTAGCAGCTTTACCAACTCTATCTCTTAAGTAGTATAATTTAGCTCTTCTAGCTTTACCTACTCTAACTACTTCTACTTTTTCAACATTTGGTGAGTGAATTAAGAATGTTTTTTCAACACCTACACCATAAGAAATTCTTCTTACAGTAAATGTAGCATTAACTCCTCCACCTTGTTTTTTAATAATTATTCCTTCGAATACTTGGATTCTTTCTCTAGAACCTTCTTTAATCTTAGCATGTACTCTTACAGTATCACCAACATGTAAATCAGGTATCTTATTCTTTAGTTGTTCATGTTCTATTGATTTTAATATATCCATGTTAAACCTCCTCATTCAAATTTTTTATATAGATTTTTTCTTTTTCTGTTAGCTCTATATCATCTAACAATTCAGGTCTCTTTTTTAAAGTATTTTTTAAAGACTCTTGTCTTCTCCATTTATTTATATTTTCATGGTGTCCAGATAATAATACTTCTGGTACTTTTTCTCCCATAAATACTTCTGGTCTTGTATATTGCGGATATTCTAATAATCCATTTGAAAATGATTCTTCTGAAATTGATTCTCCAGATATAACTCCCTCTACATATCTACTAATAGCATCTATCATAACCATTGCTGGTAACTCTCCTCCAGTTAAAACATAATCTCCAATAGATATTTCCTCATCTACTATTTTATCTAATACTCTCTGGTCAATTCCTTCATAATGACCACAAAGAATTATTAAATGATTTTCCTTTGATAATTCTTCTACCTTTTTTTGATTAAGTTTTTTTCCTTGTGGAGACATGTAAATTACTTTAGCATCTTCTGCTTTTATAGAGTTATATGCAGAATATACAACATCTGGTTTCATAACCATTCCAGCTCCTCCACCATATGGTGTATCATCTACTTTATTATGTTTGTCTTCTGAAAAATCTCTAATATTTATCAAATTAATATCTATTATACCTTTTTCTGTAGCTTTTCCAATAATACTTGTTTTTATTGGTTCAAACATTTCTGGAAATAATGTTAATATATCAAACTTCATTTTAAAGCCCCTTTATAAGGTTTATTATCATTTTCTTATTTTTTATATCTACTTTTTTTACAACATCTTTTATCGCAGGAATTAATAAATCACTATTTTCTTCTCTTTTAATGACATATACATCATTACTACCAGTTGAAAATACATCTATTATTTTTCCTACATATTCATTGTTTTCTAAATATACATTAATATCTATCAAATCAACAATAAAATATGTATCTTCTGGAAGCTTTTTAGCATCTTTTCTAGAAATTTTAATATAGCAATTTCTAAATTTTTCTGCCTCTTCAATAGAATCAATATTTTTAAATTTTAATAAAACTTGATTTTTATGATATCGAACTTCCTCTATTTCATATTCTGTTAATTCTTTATTTTTTTCAATGAAGACTTTTTTTAATTCTTCAAATCTACTCATATCATCTGTAAAAGGATTTACTTTAACTACTCCTTTTAAACCTGATGTATTTACTATTTGACCTATTTCAAAATATTCTTGCATTCTTAATTTCCTTAATCTACAAACTCTATAACTATTTTTTTGTTTTCTTTAGAAGCTATGGCTCTCATTAATGTTCTGATAGATTTTGCAATCTTACCATTTTTACCAATAACTCTTCCCATATCTCCTTTACTTACTCTAACTTCATATTTTATTTCTTTTTCTGAAGGTATCTCAGTAACTGATACAGTTGCATTCTCAGAAATTAAGCTTTCTATAATTGTTTCTAGAATTTCTTTCATTATAGACCTCCTAGCACTTTTATTAGTTAGCTTTTTCTATTAAAGCTTTAACTGTATCTGTTGGTTTTGCACCATTTTTAATCCATTTTTCAACTAATTCCTTGTTTAAAACAACTGTTGCTGGATCTGTCATAGGATCATATGTTCCTATTTTTTCAATTATTCTTCCATCTCTTGGAGACTTAGAATCTGCTACTACTATATGGTAGAATGGAGCTTTTTTCTTTCCAACTCTTTGTAATCTTATTTTTACCATAAAATATTCACCCCCTGAAAATTCTTTATATTTATATAAATTTAAAAATTTAAAAACTAATCTATAAATTTTACTATTTAAATTATTAAAACTATTTTAAATCAGTAAAATCTTTTAAATCCATATTTCCATTCCCAAACTTTCTCATCATCTTTTTCATTGCACCTTTATTATTAGTCATTTTTTTCATCATTTTTTGGGTCATTTCATATGAATTCATAAACTTATTTATATCTTGTACAGTAGTTCCGCTTCCTTTTGCAATTCTTAAACGTCTACTACCATTAAGGATTTTAGGATCACGTCTTTCTTCTTTTGTCATTGAAGATATTATAGCTTCAATCTTATCAAATTCCTTGTCATCAACTTTAACATTTTTTAATGCATCCATACCTGGTAACATTTTTAATATAGATGAAAAAGATCCTAGTTTTTTTACTTGTTTTAATTGAGCTAGATAATCTTCTAAATCAAAACCTTGTTTTTTTAATTTTTTTTCTAACCTTAACGTCTCTTCTTCATCAAATGTCTCTTCTGCTTTTTCAATAATAGATAAAACATCGCCCATTCCTAGAATTCTTGATGCCATTCTATCTGGATGAAATTCTTCTATGTCGCTTAATTTTTCACCTGTTGCAGCATATTTTATTGGTTTTCCTGTTACCTTTTTAACAGATAATGCACTACCGCCTCTTGTATCACCATCTAACTTTGTTAAAATAATTCCATCTATGCCAAGCTCCTCATTAAAGGTTGTTGCAACATTTACTGCATCTTGTCCCGTCATAGCGTCTACAACTAATAGTATTTCATGTGGTTTTACATCTGCTTTAACTTTTTTTAGTTCTTGCATTAATTCTTCATCTATATGAAGTCTACCTGCAGTATCTAGAATTATTACATCATTCATTTTTGAATAAGCCTGACTTATTGATTGTCTAGCTATTAATGATACATCTTTTGTTGATTCATTTGCATATACTGGTATGTTTAACTGTTTTCCAACAACTTGTAACTGTTTTATAGCAGCAGGTCTATATACATCACAAGCTACAAGTAAAGGTTTTTTCCCTTGCTTTCTTATGATATTTGCTAATTTTCCTGCTGTTGTTGTCTTACCTGAACCTTGAAGACCAACAAGCATTATAATTGTTGGTGGGTTTGATGAAAAAGATATCTTGCTATCTTCTCCACCTAACAGATCAACTAATTCATCTTTAACAATTTTTACAATTTGTTGTCCTGGAGTTAATGACTTTAGAACATCTTGACCTACAGCTTTTTCTTCAATAACTTTAATAAAGTCTTTTACTATTTTGTAGTTAACATCTGCTTCTAATAAAGCAAGTTTAACTTCTCTTAAAACTTCCTTTAAGTCACTTTCTGTGACTCTAGTTTTTCCTCTTAATTTTCTAGTAATTTCTTGTAGTCTTGATGATAATCCTTCAAAAGCCATATTTACCTCCTAAATTCATCTGAAAAATTTTAGTTTTAAATTATTTAGTAATTTATAATTTAATTAAACTAAACAATTTAATTCTGATTTGATATGTTCAAGAATTTTTGCAACTTCTTTATCTGATGATTGTTGCTTGATTTTAGTTATTTCAGATAATATTACAGCTATTTTTTCTTCTTGCATCATCGTCTTTTTCATAATCCCTAGCTTTTCTTCGTATTCGAAAAGCTTATTTTCCCCCTTCTTTATATTGTCTCTTGCAGCTTGCCTAGTAATATTATAATTTTCAGCAATTTCTGATAAAGACAAATCATTATTGTAGTAATCATCTATAAAACTAAATTGTTTTTCAGTAAGTAATTTTCCATATATTTGGCATAATATACTAACTTCAACCTTCTTTTCCATAGATAATCACCCCTTTTTAAATGTAATGCTAATATACTTTACACCTTTTTACTGCTTTTGTCAATACTTTTTTTAATTTTTCGCTACTTATATGTACTTTTATCAATTTATAATAAAATAATAAAATCTCAACTGAATATATAACTCAATTGAGATTTTATTATTTTTTAAGTCTAAATTTTCTTTAGTTATTATTTATCTCATTAATTTGTTTTTGTGTATATACAACGTGTCCCTCATATTCTACTCCTCTTACACCAATAACAACTGATCTCTCAAAATCTATTGCAACAGCAAAATCTTCAATTTCTACTCCTAAATCTTCTTTTAAATCACTTGTTTCAAAATATCTATAATTTGCACTATTTGCAGATAATTCTCCAGAATTATTTATTGAATTTATAATATCATCTCTTAAAGAAGAATCTAATTCATCCAAGCTTCTTCCAAGTGAATTTAAACTAATCTCCGAATTAGTACTAGCTTTATCTTTAACAACTTCAACTCGCTCTCTTACTATCTTAAGCTGTTCTGAAAAAGTTTTAACTCGCATTCCTTTATATGTATCAATTCCAGAATATGTAGCAGTAACTGCAATTAATAATGTAAGGATAATAGTAATTACTAATATCAGCATAGTTATACCTTTTTCATCTCTCATTATTTTCCTCCTTAGTTTTGGCTATTTGAATAATTTGATAGTAATTGACTAAATAATGCATCAAAATCAAATCTTGTTGATGTTTCTGGAACTCCATAATCAATTCCTTTTGTATCTACTGTAACTTTTGATATTTTTATTTCTTTTTCTGGTACTTTAATAGTTTCTGCTTCAGCATTTTCTTTATCTTCTGACTTACTTTCCTTTACTTTTGCCTCTGAAATTTTATCTACAACATCCATACCTTCTATGACTTTACCAAATGCAGCATATTGTCCGTCATAAGCTGTATTTGTTTCTGTAACTATAAAGAAACCAGATCCTGCTGTATTATCCATTAAAGATATTAAAGATTCAATATAACTTTCATATCCCATCATTTGTAATAAAGATAATTGATATTGATAATCTTCATAAGTATCTCTCTTCATTGAGATTACTCCTCTTTGATGACTTAATGTATTATCTGTAAATCCAGCCTCTACAAATTCTCCAGCAATTGAATAAGCAGTATCATCTTCTCCATCTTTTAATGTTTTAATATTGCTTAATTTTGGTCCTGGAACATATTTCTCTTCTGTATCTTCACCTTCTACTGTAGCTTTCTCTTCATCTTTTTTCTCTTCAGAATCTTCTTGCTTACCATCACTTAAATCAAATCCACCTACAATTGAATCTTCACCAATTTCGCTAATTGTTTTTCCGTTATAATATCCACTATTTACTAATGCTACAAAATTCTTTACTGTATTAGGTGCCATATCTGGATATAACTCTATTTTAATTGTTCCATAGTCTTCAATTTCCATTGTAACTACTGGATTTTTATCTTTCTTTAATTCATTCATCCCCGCTTTAGCATAATTAATGCCAAGGTAAAGTAATAATAAAGCAACTATTATAATTGCTAAAATTAATAAAATTCTCTTTATTTTTCCCATCTAAAATCCTCTCTTTCATTTTAAGCCTAAATATTTAAGAGCATCTATAATGTCCCTTGCGCCTATTATATCTAATTTAAATTTTTCTTTCAATACTTTTTTATTACTTTCTGGAATAATACAAGTCTTAAATCCTAGTTTTTCAACTTCCTTAATTCTTTTTTCTATCATGTTAACAGATCTTATTTCTCCAGTAAGTCCGCACCTCTCCAAAAACTACTATATCATCATTTATCGGAATATTCTTGTAGCTAGAAGCAACTGAAAGCACAACTCCTAAATCTATTGCTGGTTCATTAATTTTTATTCCTCCTACTACATTTACATACACATCTTGAGAACCCAAATTAAGTCCTGCTTTTTTCTCTAAAACAGCCATAAGAAGTGTTAATCTATTATAATCAATTCCATTTGCAGTTCTTCTTGGAAGTCCAAATACAGTAGGGGACGTAAGAGCTTGGACTTCAACTAGCATTGGTCTTGTACCTTCTAGACTCGCAACTATAACAGAGCCTGATACTTTTTCTTCTCTTTCTGAAATAAGTACTGAAGATGGATTAGTAATCTCACACATTCCTTCTCCTCTCATTTCGAACATTCCGATTTCATTTGTAGAGCCAAATCTATTTTTTACACCTCTTAAGATTCTATATGAAAAATATCTTTCTCCTTCCAAATATAAAACAGTATCTACCATATGCTCTAAAACTCTTGGTCCCGCAATATTACCATCTTTAGTAACATGCCCAATAATTATAGTTGTAATATTTTGCATTTTGCATATTTTCATTATTTTAGCCGTTATTTCTCTTACTTGACTAACACTTCCAGGAGCAGATGTAATCTCATCCGAATACATAGTTTGAATAGAATCTATGATCACAAGCTTTGGTTTCATCTCTTCTATTGTACTCTCAATAACATTTATATCAGTTTCTCCCAGAAACATAATATTATCGTTTCTTATATTTAATCTATCAGCTCTAATTTTTATTTGTTCTGCTGACTCTTCTCCTGATACATATAAAACTTTACCTTCACCGTTAAATTTATCACATATTTGAAGAATTAATGTTGACTTTCCTATTCCAGGCTCTCCTCCAAGAAGTGTTAAAGAGCCATTTACAAATCCTCCACCAAGAACTCTATCTAACTCATCAAATCCCGACTTTATTCTAACAATTTCTTTTTTCTCTATCGAATTTAACGAAGTAACTTCTGCAGCTTTCTTTATACTTACTTGTTTAGTGCTTGCATTTTTTATTGCTTTTTCTTCTATAAAAGTATTCCATTCATTGCATGCAGGGCATTTTCCAAGCCATTTTGGAGATTCATATCCACAGTTATTACACACAAATATACTAGATAATGCTTTTGCCATTTTACCTCCTAAAATTAATAAAATTTTACACACAAAATATATCACATCACCTTTATTTAATCAATAAATAATAACCCCTAAAATAAGAAATAAACCTAAAATAATAAACATCAATCAATTTATTATTTTAGGTTCAATTTCCATTATTAATTTTTATTTTATCTTATATTTATTCATTATTTATTAAATAAGCTTAAGTTCAGCTAGTCTTTTTAATGTATTTACAAACATTGCATGTGACCATGTAAGTCCAATAACCCACATAGGTTTCATAGTTTCATTATTAACTTGTTCTCCTAATAACCCATGTCCAGATGCACTTTTTACAACAAATTCAAAACATTCTAAAGCCTTTTTATTTTCTCCTGCATCTAAATAATAATTTGCCATCCATAAATTTGCAATAGGCCAAGGATTATAGCCATTCATGTAATTATCATTTTCATATCTTACATACCCACCTGTATATGTACGTAATGTCATATTCATTTTTTCTATTGTATTTAAAACTTTCTTTTCTTTTGGAGTAAATACTTTAAATGTAGTAATTGCTCCTAATATGCTTATATCTAATCTTTCTTCTTCTAAGTTTCGTGTATAAGTTTTCATGTTATCATTATAAAATCTCTTAGAAATAAATTCTTTTAATTCTCTTACTCTTTTATTTAACATCTCTGTTTCTTTTGCAATTTGTTCTAACTTTAATCTATTAGAAGTAAACAATTCTTTTACTTCATTATTTATTTCTATCATCGCAGAATATGCTCCAAAGATTGCTGACATTGAATAAAGTGAAATTCCTTCATGCTCTTCCCACAAATCATAGCTCAAATGCATTTGATGTTTTTCATTTAAGACATCATCTACATATTTCTCTAAAAATTTAATTGCATTTTCACACATCTTTAAAGTATCTTTTAAAAATTTCTTATCTTTTATAATTAGATAATGTTTATATACTCCAAATACAACACTTGCCGTTTCATCAACTTGATATCCCCAGCATGGTGCAAGTCTTCCATCTGTAAAAAATCTTTGTTCCCACATTCCATTTTTACTTTGCGTCATCTTACAGAATTTCTTATAAAATTTATCATTAACATCTTGCATATTTAATATATCTAAAGCTTCTGAAATATAAACTGCATCTCTAAGCCAACAATAAGAATATCTACCACATTTAGATCTTGTTTCATCTACCTCTATTCCTGCTGAGATTCCACCTGTTTCGCTGTTTACTAATAACGGCATACATAATATAGTTCTATCATATATTTTATCTATAATCTCATTTTTCTTATTATCTTCTATATTTATCTTTTTATGATCTTTTAAATACTTTTTCCAATATTTTTTTGTATCTTCTAATTCTTTATCAATACTTATTTTTCTAATTCTTTCTAACTCATTGTCTAAATCATTTAATAAACATTTTTCTCCATTATCATTTATATAAACATATATAGATATTTCTTTTTCTTCACCTGGATGAATTATACTTATGTCATATGATATAGCAGACTCTCTAGACATTCCTATATAATCTTTTCCACCAATTACTCCGCTTCTAAAATTACTACTAACATCATTTACTTGATAAGAATATAATTTTTCTTTAGAAAATGTACATACAGTAAAATCGTGATTATACTGAAGAAGTGAGTCATTTTTTACATAACCACATGTATCATTATTTATATTTGAAAAAACTTTTGATGCTATTAAAAATTTCAAATCTAAATCAATATTATTATTGTTAACAAATCTATATTTTCTAACTAAAATATTTTCTTTTACCATTACAAAATCTATTTGTTCTATTTTAAGTCCAAAATATGTATTAATTATATTTGTAACTAGTACATTCGTACCATCTAAATAATATTGTTCATATTCATTATTTACATCATCATGTAAATATATTAATGCAGAATCATTTATTTTTACTCCTGTAACAAAAGATTCAAAAAATTGTTTATAATCAGGTGAAGCATGAAATAATCTTAAAAGTTCTCCTTTTTTTGAAAAACTTACTGTCATTTTTCCATTACCTATAATTGCATCATTATAATATTTTTGTTCCATAAATATATCCCTATTCCTTTTCTAAAATTTTCTTTATCATTTGTTTTAAATCTTCTACTCTATCAGTAAGTTCATTTACTTCTTTTGTAGATTCTTCCTTGCTATATCCTTTTATCTTAGATGAAGATGTTGCGTTTTGTACTTCATCTCTTAGGGCATCAATTTGACTTAGTATATCTAGTCTTAATTGTTTGTTTTCTAATTTTTGGCTTGAATGTACTGTTTCTGTAAGTTCTGGCACATCTTCTATATTATATTTTTCACCAAACTTTGGAATTGTAACTGGAATACTTACGTTCTCTATTATTTTTTCTTTAAGTTCTGCTTGACTATCTGGCTCTCCATGAACTAAAAATATATGTTTTGGCTTTTGTATAAAAGAATATACAAAGTTTAAAAGCCATTCTTGATCAGCATGTCCTGAATATCCTTCTATGTATTCTACTCTCGCATTTACCGAAATCTCTTCTCCAAATATTTTAACCTTTTCTGCACCATCTACTATAGTCCTTCCTAAAGTTCCTGGAGCTTGATATCCAACAAATAAAATTGTATTATTAGGATTCCATAAATTATGTTTTAAATGATGTTTAATTCTTCCAACTTCACACATTCCACTTGCAGAAATTATAATTGATGGATCATTATTTTCATTTAATGCTTTAGATTCATCTGCAGTAGGAGTAAACTTAAGTCCTGGGAACTCTAAAGGATGATCTCCTTTTTTTAATTTTTCCTGTATTTCTTCTTCAAATAAATCTGTATTTTTCTTAAACACTTCTGTTGCAGATATTGCAAGTGGGCTATCTACATATACAGGAACTTTCATTAATGTCTTGTATTTCTTCTGAAATATTTCATCATCTTTATGTTCTTGTTTTAATTTATCAATCTCATATAAAATCTCTTGTGTTCGACCAACTGCAAAAGAAGGAATTATAACCTTTCCTCCATTATCTAATGTTTCTGAAACTATATCTAAAAATAAAGAAGCTTTTTCGTCATTTCTCATATGAAGTCTATTACCATATGTTGATTCCATTACTAAATAATCTGCTGTATCTATCATTGTTGGAGAATCTAACAAAGGAATATCGTTATTTCCTAAGTCACCTGAAAATACAGTCTTTTTAGTAACTCCATCTTCTGTAACCCATACTTCTATAATACTTGACCCGAAGCATGTGTCCAGCATCATTAAATCTAACTTGAATATTTTCTGCAACATCTACTATCTCATCATATCCTACTGAAGAAAATAACTCCATAGAATTAATTGCATCTTCTGCTGTATACATTGGAGGAAGTGGATCTTCACCAGCTCTTATTCTCTTTTTATTTCTCCATTCAATTTCACTTTCTTGAATATGTCCACTATCTGGAAGCATTATTTCACATAAATCTTTTGTAGCATGTGTACAATATATTTTTCCCTTAAATCCATCATTATAAAGCTTTGGTATTCTTCCTGAGTGATCAATATGTGCATGTGTAAGTAGCATAAAATCTATCTCTGCTGGATTATATAAAAAATCTTCTTCATTTCGTAATTCTTCTGTTGCCTTACCTTGATACATACCACAATCTACTAAAAATTTTTTTCCCGCTGCTTCAACTAAAAAATTTGATCCTGTTACTGTTTCTGCTGCTCCTAAAAAAGTAATATTCATATAATTCCTCCTTAAATTAAAAGTTTACAAGTG
Organism: uncultured Clostridia bacterium; assembly: GCA_944387405.1. Lineage (GTDB taxonomy): Bacteria > Bacillota > Clostridia > TANB77 > CAG-508 > UMGS1994. The sequence goes on along the minus strand of CALXET010000006.1, from coordinate 48,741 downwards.
GCACATGTTTTTTTTGCCTTACATTTAAATCTTTTTTATCTAATTGATAATCCACTTCAAATGTACTTTCAATTGTTTCATTATCATATATCTCTATTATTAATCTTGAAGTTTCTTTATCAATTTTTAAACATATATCTATATCATCAATATCAACTATTGAAGAATTTAAAGCTTGAAGTATTATTTTATAATTCATTGCTATGTCTTTGCAAAAAATAGTAAATATAGACTTTTTGCACATAATAGTAACTAATTTACATGCTATTTTATTTAAAATATTATTCAATTCTGGTATCTCTTTTATCATTTTATCAGATGTAAGATGGATATTTCTATAATATCTTATTGTATAAATTAGATTTATAAAATCTTCTTTTGTTTCTGCTGCTTCAACTTCTTTTGAAACGCACTTCAAAAAATTCTTTTGAAGTATTATTAGATACTTGTATAATGAAGCGTCTTCATCTAGTACTGGTTTTAGTACTTCTATTTTATCTTCAATATTTTTCTTGTTTTCTTCATATACAGAAGGTGCAGAAATTTCTGTTAATTTCAATATTAATTTTTCATATTTTTCTTTTTCTTTTAGCAAAATATCTGAAAGTTCGCTTACATTAAATATTTTTTTATTATCTGGTAATTTACTATTTCTTAAATTATATTCTTCTATTAATAATTTTCTGTCTTCTGTAATTTTTTCAATTTTTCTGATTTGTCTTGCAATCTTTTTCTTTTCTTCTGAAACTTTTTCTAAATATCTATCTTTATCTTTAATATCTTCATATTCTTTAATTAATTTTGTTACTTCTTTTTTTGCTTTTTCTTTTTCAGATTTTTTTGAATTTATTATTAAAACATTACAAAAAGAATAATAAAAATTATCTGATATAGACTTACTATATCCTTCTTCCATTCGTTTTCTAATCTCTAATATATAATCCTTTTTTCCTGAAAAATCATTTTCCCAAATATCTAAAAACGCATGTCCAAAAAGTAATAATAATGTCTGATACATACAGTTATAAGTATTATTAATCTTCTGATCTGTCTCGACATTCCAAGACCAACCATTAAAGTTTCTTATAACTTCTGTATTATTTAAATTAGTCCCTTCAACTAGCATTTCTTGCATAAGATTTTTAATATAATTATATTTACTTCCAATAAAAAAATATTTTGGTCTTATATCACTCAATCCATATAAAAGTGCAATCTCTGTAGGATATGCATATATTGTTTTTTCCGTTTCGTTTGTCATTGCTATTACATTCTGTTTTTCTAAGATATGTCTTTCTTCATCTTTAGGATTTACTAAATAAATGTAATTACAATTTTCTCTTATTGGTTTTATAATAATATTTTCTATAAACTCGCTTTTAGATAAATTGTTTCTTTTAATTTTTGAATAATCACTATATGAAGTTTCAACTTTATAAACCATACTTAAAAGAAGGTTTTTTGCATCCTGTCTAAAACACTTTTTTTCTAACAACTGATCTAAAATATAATTATAATCTTTAAGTTTAGAAAAAAATTTTCCTTTCATATACAAAAAACCTTCCTTTATTAAAATTTATCTATTCTTCATTTGTACTTCCTTCTTTGTCACCATTTTGAGACATCTTAAGTTCTGCCCATCTTTCTTTAGACATAAGAACTTCTCTTGGTTTGCTTCCTTGATATCCAGAAATTATACCTCTTTCTTCCATTTGATCTATGATTCTCGCAGCTCTTGCATAACCAACTTTAAATTTTCTTTGAATTAATGATGCTGATGCAGTTCCTATTTCTATAACTGTTTCAATTGCCTCTGGTAAAAATTCATCTGAATCATCATCTTTATCTTCTGCAATTTCTTTGTCTGATTTATTATTATTTTCTATAGATTCAATTATATCTTCACTATATTTTGCTTCACCATTTGCTTTAACAAAATCTACTATTTTTTCTACTTCGCTATCATCTACAAAACATCCTTGAACTCTTGTAGGCTTTGACGCTCCTGAAGGGAAATATAACATATCTCCTTTTCCTAAAAGTTTTTCTGCCCCTACTTGATCTAATATTGTTCTTGAATCTACTTGTGATGATACTGCAAATGCTATTCTTGAAGGAACATTTGCTTTAATTAAACCTGTAATAACATCAACAGATGGTCTCTGTGTTGCTATTACTAAATGCATTCCTGCAGCTCTTGCTTTTTGAGCTAATCTACAAATAGAATCTTCAACATCTTTTGCTGCTACCATCATTAAATCAGCAAGCTCATCTACGATTATTACGATCTGAGGAAGTTTTCCATCTAGTTCTTCCTTTTCTAATGCTTTGTTATATCCTTTTAAATCTCTTACGCCTTTTTCTGCAAATAATTTATATCTATTATCCATTTCTTGAACTGCCCATGCTAAAGCACCAGCTGCTTTTTTAGGGTCAGTTACTACCGGAATTAATAAATGTGGTATTCCATTATAAACTGAAAGTTCAACGACTTTTGGATCAACCATAACAAGTTTTACTTCACTAGGTTTTGCATTATATATAAAACTTGTAATAATTGTATTTATACATACACTCTTTCCAGAACCAGTAGAACCGGCAATTAATACGTGAGGCATCTTTGCAATATCTGCAATTATATTTTGTCCTGCAACATCTTTACCAAGTGCTACACTTAATTTAGATTTATTATTTTCAAATTCCGGACTTTCTATAACTTCTCTTAAATGTACCATCTCTTTTTCTTTATTTGGAACTTCTATTCCTACAGCTTGTTTCCCTGGAATTGGAGCTTCAATTCTTATTGTTTCTGCAGCTAAATTTAATGCTATATCATCTGCTAAATTTGCAATCTTACTTACTCTTACTCCTTCTGCTGGTCTTAATTCATATCTTGTAATAGCAGGTCCTACTGAAACATTTTCTACTTTTGCTGATACACCAAAACTATATAAAGTCTTTTGTAGTTTTGTGGCTGTATCTGTTAAAGCCTTTGCTCCTGCTTTAGTTGTCTTTTTATCACCTTTTGTTAATAAATTAACAGGTGGGTATTCATAATGCTCATCTTCTACTGTCATAGTATGTTCTAGTTGTAATACTGCTTTTGTATTATCTTGTTTTTGTTTTTCTTCTTCTACGAATATATCATTTGTATCTACTTTTTCATTTACTTTATTGTTATTATTATTTTTACTGTGTTCAAATATATTATCAAGTTCATCTGGATCATCTTTTTTCTTTCTACCAAATAAACTAAATCCTTTAGATTCCTTTTTTGGAGTCTCTGGTTCTTGATCATTAAAGTGATTAATAATAATTTCATCTGGCATTAATTCTATCTGTCCTTGAACAGCATTTTCTTTTGCTTTATCATGTTCTACAGTCTCATGGGCAACATCAGATACTCTTTTATGTCTGGCATTTCTTCTTTCTTCACGTCTTTCTCTCATTTGCTCTCTTTCATCTTGCCATGCTTCACGTCTTTCTTCTCTACTATCTACATAATCTAAAAACATTTCTGTTGGCTTTATCTCTAATATTAAAACAAGTGCTATTATTGCTGCTCCAATACAAATTATTGTTGCACCAATACTGCCAAGCAAATTAATAAGTGGAACTGCTACTATTGCGCCTATAGCCCCACCACCTTGATTACTCATTCCAAAATTATATGCAGCAGATACTAATTCTTCAAATGTAACATTATCTGCAAGTGGTATCTTTGAAAAATGATATATATGTAATATTGCTGCAATTGCGAATAAAAATACTACATATTCAACAATTTTATAAAATAAATAATCATTATTTTCTTTCATCATATATATTCCTATAACAAATATCCCTATAGGAATAACATATTTAATAATACCCATAAGTCCTCCTAAAACAGGACTTAATGTACTCCCTAAAGCTCCAGCATTTGAATATATCAAAACTGCTGATAATATACTTAATATAATAAGTGATATTACAACTATATCTATGTTCATTGGTGCTTTTCTTCTAGTAGTACTATGTGAATTATTTAAAGTTTTTTTGTTTTTACTACCTTTTCTTCTACCCACCTAATTGCCTCCTTAAAAAAATAAAACCAGAAATCGGCAATCAATACTAATATAACTTTACCACTACTATTGATTCTTCCTGGTTTTAATATATATCATATATCCGATTTATTTTAATTCTCTTCTATTATTTTTCAATGTTTCAAGAGCATCTTTTATTGTCATTTGTACGTTATTCATATCTGTTTCTAATGCTTCAATTTTAGTTTCTATATCTCCTAAAATATTATCTGCATAATCTTTTGTTCCTTCTGACATTTCCCTTGCCATCTCATGTGCAGTCTCTATAATCTTCGTTTTTTCATCATAAGCTTTTCTTGTAATTTCATGTTCATCTATCATAGAAATAATTCTTTTTTCAGCTTCTTTAACTATTTCATCAGCTTCTTTCTGGGCTTCTTGCATTATTCTAGTTCTTTCTTCTTTAACCCATTTAGCTTGTTTTAAATCCTCAGGTAATTTTAGCCTAATTTCTCTAATTATTTCTAATAATTCTTCTTTATCAATTACTCCTTTATCAGTAAAAGGAACTGCTTTACTTTTTTCAATGATGTCTTCCATAGTTTCTAACAGTGTAAAAATCTCCATGGTTTTACCCCTTTCGTTTCAAAAATATGAGAGAAACCCTTCCATATTTTCTTACATCTCTTATGTCTAATTGTATATTTTCTAATTCTTTCAAGATTCTATCTTGGTCATCAGTTTCTAAAATTAATATTGCATCATCATTTAGTAGCTCATATTTTATTATTAACTCTAAAGATTTTTGAATATAATCTGTTTCATATGGGGGATCTAAAAAAACAATATCATATTTAAGATTCTCATTTTTCATTTTTAATAAAGCTTTATCATAAGCCATATTATAAATTTTAGATAAATCATTAAATCGCGTTTTTTCAATATTTTTTTTAATTATTGTTGTAGCTTCATAAGAATTATCACAAAAAGCACAAAATTTAGCTTTTCTACTTAGTGCTTCTATTCCGAGAGATCCACTTCCAGCAAATAAATCTAATATATTACTATTTTCTAAATCATACTGTATTATATTAAATAATGCTTCTTTTACTCTATCTAAAGTAGGCCTTGTATTACTGCCTTCTAAAGTATAAAGTTTTGTACCTCGAGCCATTCCACTAACTACTCTCATAAACCCACTATCCCCGATTATTTTATACATATATTTTATTTTAAATACTACATAAGTCAATAAGATTAACAAAAATGTAATAGTACTTTAATTCTTTTGTAATAATAGTCTTACAATTATAGCCTTAGAGAAAAATTTTTGCAATACTTATTTATAAATTTTAAAACAAAATTTTCAAACTATAAAATATAAGTTAGAAACAAAAAATGTACTGAAAAATTTTCAGTACATTAAATCTTATTTCACTTAAAACTAATCTTCTTCTTTCATTTCTTTAAGAAGTTCTAATTGAGAAATTAATAAAGCTTCCATTTTTGCTCTATAAACATCTGATTGTTTTTTTAGTTCCATAAGTTCTCTTCTTTTGTTTTCTGTTTCCTTTGTTATCTCTTCTACAGAGAATTGAACTTTATCTTGAGCATTTTTAACAATTTGCTCAGCTTCTTGTTCAGCAACTTTCTTGATATCATCTGCAGATTTTTGAGCCATAAGTAAAGTATTTTGAAGTGTTTTTTCTATACTTTTATATTGCTCTAGATCTTTTTTAGAATTTTCTACTTGATTTCTAAGTTCAGCATTTTCTTTATAAAGTTTCTCATATTCGATGGTAAGTTCATCTAAAAAATCATCTACTTCATCTACATTATACCCATTCATCATTTGTTTTTGAAACTTCTTGTTTTCAATATCTAATGGTGTAAACATTGTGTTCATCCTCCCGCATATTTAATTATTATTTTAGCCATGATACAGAAAGTTTATTTTTTATTTCTTCTCTTGTCATGTCATTTACTATATCATAATTGAATGGTGCTACAATAAATATAGAATTTGAAACTTTTTCAAAATGTCCATCTAATACTTTAACAGCTCCGCTAATTACATCTAATATTCTTCTAGCAACATCTTTATTTACATATTCTAGGTTGATTACAATAGCATTTTTCTCTCTTAATAAAATGCAAATATCTTCAGCTTGTTCAAAAGCTGTTGGTTTTGCAATTTTCATTTTAATTTGTTGTTGTGGCATAGCTACGACTTTTTTTCTTCTGAAAATTCCTCTATCTTCTTCTGTATCTTCTTGATCTACTGGGTCATATCCATAAGAATTTTCATTATCTAACATTTCTTCATCCACTTCTGGGTCTGTATTATCAACTCCTAAAAAATCTAATATCTTGTTCACTACAACATTTGCCATTTAAATTCCCTCCAAAAAACATTAACTATCATTTTAATTGACTATAGTATCTATCTTTTTAGACTTAAAGTCAATACATTTATTTTGTTTGTTATTAAAAAAATATATATTTGTAACATGATTGTAACATTTGTGCTTTATCTTTTTTTACTTATGAACATTTAGTTTTATTCTATCATAAAGTTTTATAGTATACATATTTCTAATTTCATCTGTAGAATAACCCATTTCAGATAACTCTTTTGAAGAATAATTGTCAACTAAGGAATATGAATCATTTGACTGAAGTACTTTTACAAGGACTTTAGAATCATATCCTTCTCTACTTCTTATAACATAATTCTGTTCCCCTTCTTTTATAATTGAAGTATTTGGTACTTTTAATCCAGAATAACTCCACCATACAACATCTACAGATATTTTTCTATAATCTAATATATTTTCAGACAAATCTATCATTTTGAAAACGATTAGCCTTGAACCATCATTTTCTTCTTTTATTTTAATAATTTCAGCTTTTACTAAATTTTCTTCTCCAATATCAATTCTAACTGTATCTCCAATTTCAGCTTTCTTTGCGGAATCACTATTCAAAATAATTGCTAGATATGATTCAAAACTAGTAACAATTTTCCCCTTTTCATTGCTACTCTCTATCATATCTCCACTTTTTAAATCTAATCCTTCTAAGAACTCTTTACTTAAATAATCAAAATTATCTGTCTTAAAAGTCTCTTCATATCCATCTACTTTGTATGATACGATTCCACTCTCAGGAGCTTTAATTATCTCTGCATTAGAATTTAATTCTTTTTCATACTTTGCTTTTTCATCTATAAGGTCTCTTATATAAGATCCCTTTTTGCTGTTTTCACCAATGATTCTTGTTATTTTTGTATTGCACTCATCTATTTCTTTTTTGTATCTTTCTATTTCTTCTACATTATTTGTCTGAGTCATACTCTCTAATAAACTTGTAATTTGTTCTCTAATAGCAATAACTTCAGCTGAATAATCAACTTTCTCATCACCATAGGCTTCTAATATCTGATTATTTAAATCATCTATTTTTTTCTTAAGTTCATCTTCACCATTTATATAATATCTAAAAACAGTATCTCCTTTTGCAACTTTTTTTCCTTCAGCTTTCGTTTTTTCCATACCGTTTTTATAATTTTCTCCTTTTAGAACAGTTTCGTTTCTTATAATATATGCATCTGCTGTTTCTTCTAATGTTAAAGTTCCTTCTTCTACAACAAATATATTTGTTGGTTCTTGAAACAAACTAATAACTGTTCCAGACACAAGAATTACTACTAGTGCTATAATTATTATAAGTACGATTTTTAAAATTAAATCCTTCTTATTTTTATTTTTAATTAACTCTTGTTTATCTCTTATTTCTTTCAAATTCAGCCCTCCAAAATAATTTTTATATTATTTTGTATATCATTTAATCCATCTATCCAAATAAAACTTTTATCTTTTCTAAACCATGTTAATTGTCTTTTAGCATATCTTCTAGTTTCCATTTTCAACTTTTCAATCATTTCATCTTTTGTATATTTTCCATATAAATAATCTACTACTTCTTTATAACCAAGTCCTTGCATGGCTGTTGGAAACTTATCAAATTTTTTCAATATATCTTTTACTTCATCTATAAGTCCATTTTCTATCATTATATCTACTCTCTTATTTATTCTATCATAAAGTTTCTCTCTATCCATATTAATAACAAAAACTTTATAATCATATTTAACACCATTTTTTCTTGATTCTATTTCTAGTTCAGTTTTTGTTTTTCCTGTTGCATGGTAAATCTCTAATATTCTCATTATCCTTTTTTTATCATTATTGCTAATCTTTAAAATAGCTTTTTCATCAATTTTCTTTGCTTTTTCATATAAAGATTTTAACCCCTCTTCTGATGAAGCTTTTTCTTCTAAAAACTTTCTATAATCTTCATCAAACTTAATATCAGGATATTCTATACCATATATAAGAGAATCAATATAAAGTCCTGTTCCCCCGACTACTATCGGAGTTTTTCCTTTTTTTAATATTTCTTCAATTGCTTTTTCTGCATCTTTTTTAAATTCTGCTACACTATATCTCTTATCAGGCGAAACAAAATCTAGTAAATAGTGTTTAATTCCTGCCATTTCTTCTTTTGTAACTTTTGCTGTTCCAATATTCATATATTTATATATTTGCATTGAATCTGCAGAAATTATTTCACCATTTATTTTTTTAGCGAGAGCAATAGATAACGCTGTTTTACCAGAAGCTGTAGGTCCTGCAATTACAATAACTTTAGGTTTTTGCATTTAAAATCTCCCAATTCTATTTATTTTCTACTAAATTTTCTCTCCAAATCATATTTTGTATATTTTATAGCTGTTGGTCTACCATGAGGACATGTAAAAGGATTTGGAAGTTTTAACAATTCATCCATTAACTTCTTCACTTCTGAATCTGTTAATCTCATATTTGCTTTCACAGCCGCTTTACATGCAATAGTTGCAATGAATCTATCTTCTTTTTCTTGAAGAGCAGTTCTAGAAAAAGTATTAATTTCATCTAATAAATCTAAGAATAACTGCTTAGTATTTAGATCCATACAAATATTTGGTACTCCTGTTAACTTTATTGTATTTTCACCAAAAGCTTCTAAAGTGAATCCTGCTTTTTCGAACATTTCTAAATTTTCTTTTACAAGTTCAGCCTCTTTATGTGATAAAGAAATAACATCAGGCATAAGCATTAATTGTGAATCTTTATCTGTATCACTATAATAATTTTTCTTTACTTTTTCATACATAATTCTCTCATGTGCTGCATGTTGATCAATGATATACATTTCTCCAGAAAATTCAATTATTATGTATGTAGAAAATACAATTCCGACAATTCTATAATTATTATCATTTAAATCTCTAAATTCAGGCAACTGCTCATTTGAGTCTTTATCTATTACAATTTCTCTTATGTCTAATTTTGGAGTAGGCTCTTTTTCACTCTCTTCTTTTTCTTTTCCAAAGGCTTTTTGTTTTATGTCTTCAAGTACTTTTCTTTCATCTTCTGTAAGTTCTCTTTCTGCTGTTTCTTCATCTATTTTTGCTATAGATTCACCAAAAATTTTCTTATACATATCACTAAAGTCTTCTTGTTTTATTTCTATTTCTTCTTTATCTTCATCTTTATTATTATTAGATTCTACACCTAAAACAGCTTTATTATTTTCATCATTATCATTTTCACTGTTTTCTTGCTTATTTTCTATTTCTTTTGAATCTTCTGAAGAATAATAATTCGTATCTCCATTTTCCATTAAGCTTCTATCTTTTAATAATTTTTCTGTCATTTCACTTACTACTTGATCTGAAGGCACATCATTTTTCTCATCATAATTTTCCTCTACTCTCATTTCAGAACTTTCAGGATTTTCTTTTTGTTTTTTAATATCTTCTTCTATTATTTTATTAATATCATATGACGTCATTGGAGTAACTTCAGATATTCCAAGCTCTTTAAGTCCATTTCTGAATTTATAGATTTCTTCTAATAAATTTTCTTTATTTTCACCCTCTGATTTATCATCAAATTCGTTTTCATCTTCTTTTTCGTGATCATGTTTTCTTGAGAATAAACCCTTAAATCCATGTTTTATAGTATTCTCAAATGATTTATGTTCTTTTTTCTCAATTTCATTTTTTTCAAATTTTATATCTGATGCTTCTTGCTTTATACTTTCTGAATTCTGAATATTAGTATCATTTAATTTTGTTTTATCTTCACTATCATCTTTTAAAACATTTTCAACTAACTCACCTTTTGCAAGTCCAGATTTTATAGCATGATATACTGCCTTAAATACTTTACTTTCTTCTTCAAACCTAACTTCTAATTTAGCTGGATGTACATTAACATCAACAAGTTCTGGATTTATATGAATATTTAATACTAAAAATCCATATTTGTTTATTGGAATCATACCTTTAAATGCTTGGTCAGCAGCTGCAGATAATGTCTTATCTTTTATATATCTATTATTTACAAAAAACAATTGACCATTTCTATTTGAACGTGATATCTCAGGTTTTCCTACTACACCTGTTATTTTGATTCCATCTAACTCATAATCTACATCTAATATTGCTTCTGCAACATCTTTTCCAAATACACTATATATAACATTTTTTGAATCTCCGTCACCATTTGTTTGAATAATCGTTTTTCCATTATTAATAAACTTAAATGCTATATTTTTATTTACTAAAGCAAGTCTTGTAATTGCATCTTCTATATAACCTGATTCTGTAAAATCTTTCTTTAAAAATTTATATCTAACTGGTGTATTAAAAAATAGATTTGTTACTGTAATAGTTGTACCTACTGAAGAACCTGCTACTGTTTTCTCTAATGTTTTTCCACCTTCCACAACTATTTTATATCCCATCGCACTATCTTCAGTTCTTGAAATCATCTCAACATGTGCAATTGCAGCAATACTTGCTAAAGCTTCTCCTCTGAACCCCATAGATGTTATCTTTAAAATATCATCTGCTGTTCTAATTTTACTTGTTGCATGTCTTTCAAATGCAATCTCCATATCATCATCTTTTATTCCTTTACCATTATCACTTACACGAATAAAAGAAATTCCTCCATTTTTTATTTCTACTGTTATCTTAGTAGCACCAGCATCAATTGAATTCTCAACCATCTCTTTTACTACAGATGCCGGTCTTTCTATAACTTCTCCAGCAGCTATTTTATTTATTGTCAAATCATCTAATAAAACTATATTTCCCATTTACTTCCTCCGATAATTAATACAAGTTTGTGGTTAGATTATATCACTAAAATCAAGTTTTTGTATATGCTTTTTATCTTTTTCTAAATAATTAATTTCTATTATTTATTGCTTTTATTATAAATTATTATACTTATCCTTTGTAACAACTTTTTTTATTTTGAATAATATATATCATACTAATGATTTAAAATTACTTAAATTTAAAAGGGGGTAAAAATAATGCCAGAAAACAGAGGATGCTGTGGTGGTTTTGGCGGTGGCAATGATTGCTTATGGATAATCCTTTTATTAATAATCATATGCTGCTGTTGCGGAAATAACAACAATAATGGATGTTGCTAATATTTTGTATATTACACCTGAAATTTTAAAATCTTAAAATTAAAACTAACTTAAAAAATGAGATAGCTTAGCTATCTCATTTTTATTATTTTTATTATTTAATTAGCTCATTTTATTTGCTAATTTATTAATTTATCTTTTACATCATCATTGAATCTTGCATTCCATGGTTTCCCTCAGAATTATTTGATACTTCTTTTTTAGTAACAACTCCAGCTTCAGTAGTTAAAATCATAGATGCAATACTTTCTGCATTTTGAAGTGCAGATCTTGTAACTTTAGTTGGATCTACGATTCCAGCTTTCTTCATATCTACATATCTTTCTTCCTTAGCGTCAAATCCAACACCAGTTTTTTCATTTTTTACCTTATCTAATATTATTGCTCCTTCAAGACCAGCATTTGTTGCAATTTGTCTTACTGGTTCCTCTAAAGCTGCTAAGATTATTTTTACACCTATTCTTTCTTCTTCATTTACTTCATTTAGCAATTTTTCAACATCTGGAATTATATTAATATATGCTGTACCCCCACCTGCTACAATACCTTCTTCTACTGCAGCTTTAGTTGCAGATAAAGCATCTTCTATTCTTAATTTCTTTTCTTTCATTTCTACTTCTGTTGCAGCTCCAACTTCTATAACTGCAACTCCACCAGCCATTTTTGCAAGTCTATCTTGTAGTTTTTCTTTATCGTATGTGCTTGATGTATTTTCAATTTCTGCTTTAATGTGTTTTACTCTTTCTGCTATTTCAGCTTTATCTCCAGCACCATCTACTATAATTGTATTATCTTTTTGTACTTTAATTTGTTTTGCTCTACCTAAATCATCAATTGTAACATCTTTTAAGTCTAATCCTAAATCACTAGTAATAACTTTTCCACCAGTTAGTATTGCAATATCTTGTAAAATATCTTTTCTTGTATCACCAAAGCTTGGGGCTTTGACTGCAACTACATTTAATACTCCTCTTAATTTGTTTAAAATTAATGTAGATAAAGCTTCACCTTCAATATCATCTGCTATGATTAATAATTTTCCTGATTGTCTCATAAGTTCTTCAAGTAAAGGTAATATTTCTTGAATATTTGATATCTTTTTATCTGTAATTAATATATAAGGATTTTCCATTACAGTTTCCATCTTTTCTGTATCTGTAACTAAGTATGGTGAAATATAACCTTTATCAAATTGCATTCCTTCTACAACTTTTACATCAGTATTTGAAGTTTTTGATTCTTCTATTGTAATTACACCATCTTTAGAAACTTTTTCCATTGCATCTGCAATTAAATTTCCTATTTCTTCATTATTTGCAGATATACTTGCAACTCTTCCTATATCTTCTTTACCATTTACATCTGAACTGATTTTCTTTAAAGATGTAATTGCTGTATCTAATGCTTTATCCATACCTCTTTTTATACTCATTGGATCTCCGCCGGCAGCTATATTTTTAACTCCTTCTTTTATCATCTTTTGAGCAAGTACTGTAGCTGTTGTTGTGCCATCTCCTGCTACATCATTAGTTTTAATAGAAACTTCCTTAACAAGTCCTGCTCCCATGTTCTCATATGGATCTTCAAGTTCAACTTCCTTTGCAATAGTAACACCATCATTTGTAATAAGTGGTGCTCCATAACTTCTATCTAAAACAACATTTCTCCCCTTTGGTCCAAGTGTTACTTTTACTGTATCTGCTAATTTATTAATACCATTTAATAATGATTTTCTAACGTCTTCTCCGTATTTAATATCTTTTGCCATTCTAAATCAACCTCCTAATTTAAATTATTCTACTATAGCTAAAATATCAGATTGTCTAACTATTATATAATCTTCATTTTCATATTTTACTTCTGTTCCTGAATATTTACTTAATAAAACCTTATCGCCTTCTTTCACAGACATTTTTTCTACTTCTCCGTCAACTATCTTTCCTGGTCCTACTGCTATAACTTTTGCGATTTGAGACTTTTCCTTTGATGTAGATAGAATAATTCCACTCTTAGTCGTATCTTCTTCCTCCATCATTTTTACTAACACATTATCTTCTAATGGTTTTATCATATTCATTACCTCCTTTTTAGCACTCTTACGTACCGTCTGCTAAAATATTATACCCATTACATCTTTTTGTCAATAGTTTTTTATTAAAATCTTTTTTATTTTTTAATTATTTTTTACTATTTTTATATTATATTCTAAAGCGCCTACAATAGAACTTTTCTATATTTTATAATATAAAAAATAAGACTTAAATTAAATTAAGCCTTATTTAAAATCTTTTCATTTCATATATTATTATTTTATTTTTTATCTTCGTTCTTCTCTTCTTGCTTATTTTCATCTTTGCTTTCTTCTGAAGATTCTTTTTTATCTTCATCATTTTTATCATTTGAATTATCCTCTTCAGGAATTTCATCCATTCTTAAAATATAAAAACTTTTTCCTCCATCATAAGAAATTAAAGTAAATTTAGTATTTGAATTAAATTCTTTTTTTTCTGTTTTATCATCAATTTTTATTTTTGCAGTTGTCTCATATAAAAATTGACTTCCTTCAACTTGCTTTAATTCTGATAATTCTTCTAATTTCATTTTTACTTTATATTTATCTAATGCTTCTATATATGCCTCTTCTTGTTTCTTTAACATTGTAGACATTATGATTAAACTATCATTATAATATTCATCTTTATAATTTTCTGCATCTGTTACTAATTTATATAAATTCTCATCAAAATTATCAAGACCTTTGTGTTCATATACTGCATTTCCTGCAAAGTCCATCATACTAGCCATAGATTCCCCATCTGAATCATTATAAAATTCTATAACTTTATTTATTGCATCTTCATAATTCAAGAAACCTATTTTTTGAACTCCACCATATCCATAACATGTTATTGCACCATTTTTAATATCTGTTGCAATTTGTTCTTCTACAGGAATTAAATTAGCCTGTGCTTCTTGTTTATTTTTATTATCAAATCTTATATATGCATATATTGCAAAGCCAATTACAAAAATTAGAACAATTACTAAAATTATATTACCTTTTTTCTTATTTTCCATTTCCATTCATCCTTTGTTTTATATTTTTAATATTGTCTTCCCCAGACAATCATTTTTGTAGCTTTCTTTCCACATATTGCACACGTATCTGCTAAATGTTCTTGCTCAAAAGGCATACATCTTGAAGGTGCACCAGTAACTTCTTTTACTTTGTCTTCACATTCTCTTGAACCACACCACATAGTCTTTACATATCCTTGATTTTCTTCAAGATTTTTTAATATCTCTTCTAGTGAATATGCTACTGTTGTTTTTTCTTCTCTTCTTCTCAAGCATTCATTAAACATATTTTTTTGAATTTCTTCTAATAATTCTGAAACTCTATTTTCTATATTGTCTAAATCAACAACTTCTTTTTCAAGAGTATCTCTTCTTACTAAAACAGCTTTATTGTTTTCTATATCTCTTGGTCCCATTTCTATTCTAAGAGGGATTCCTCTCATTTCACAATCATTAAATTTATATCCAGGTGTATAATTATCTCTTTCATCAATTTCCATTCTGAATTTCTTTTTAAGTCTATCATATAATTCTCTATTTTTTTCTAATACACCATCTTTATGCATTGCAATTGGAATTATTATTACTTGAGTTGGAGCAATTCTTGGTGGTAATTTAAGTCCTCTATTATCTCCATGAGCCATTATTATTCCACCAATTAATCTTGTGCTAATTCCCCATGAAGTTTGATATGCATATTCTTCCTTTCCTTCTCTATTTTGGAATTTTACTTCAAATGGTTTTGTAAAGTTTTGTCCAAAATAATGTGAAGTTCCTGCTTGAAGAGCTCTACCATCTCTCATCAAAGTTTCTACTGTATATGTAGCATCTGCTCCTGCAAATTGTTCTTTTTCCGTTTTTTGCCCTTTAAGTACTGGAATCGCTAAATAATTTTCAATAATATCTGCATAAATATCTAGCATAAGTAAAGTTCTTTCTTTAGCTTCTTCTGCTGTTTCATGAACAGTATGTCCTTCTTGCCATAAAAATTCTCTAGATCTTAAAAATGGTCTAGTTTCTTTTTCCCATCTTAATACATTACACCATTGATTACCTAAAATTGGCAAGTCTCTCCAAGATTTTACCCATTTTGCATACATAGTTGACATCATCGTCTCTGAAGTAGGTCTTATACATAATCTTTCATCAAGTTCTTCATTTCCTCCATATGTAACCCATGCAACTTCTGGTGCAAATCCTTCAACATGCTCCTTTTCTTTATTAAGCATTGATTCAGGAATTAAAACTGGCATATATAGATTCGTTACGCCCGTTTCTTTAAATTTTTCATCTGCTATTTTTTGAATATTTTCCCATATAGCATATCCATATGGTTTAATTGCTATACATCCTTTTGTATCTGTATAATCTGCTAAATCTGCTTTTCTTACTATATCAGTATACCACTGAGCAAAATTCTCTTCTATATTTGTAATCTCTTTTACGAAATCTTCTTTATTATTACCCATAAAATTCACTCCCTAAATATTAATTTTCTTTTTTCTCTTCTAGATTTTCTTTTGTACCAAGATCATTTTCTAACTCTACCCCTGAGGGATTTTCTCCTTCAGTAGTATTTTCTTTTTCATCTGAAAAATCATCTAGTACAATCTGTTCGTTTTCATCTAATTTATATTTTGGAAGTTCTGGAAGTTCATTTAATGATGAAATTCCAAACATTTTTAAAAATTCTTCTGTTGTTTTATATCCCATTGGCTTTCCAGGTGCATCTATTTTTCCTGCTTCTTCTATAAGATTATACTCTAGTAATCTATATATTGTACCATCTGAGTTTACGCCTCTTATAGCCTCTATTTCTGCTCTTGTAATTTTAGGATTATATGCAATTATAGAAAGAGTTTCAAGCGCAGCATTAGATAATGATGGTTTAATTCTATTATCAAAAATCGGATATATATATTCATAATATTCTTTCTTTGATGCCATTTGGTAACCATCATCTACTTTAATTATTTCAATACCTCTATTTGAAGCCTCATATTTATTTTTCATATTTTGAATAATTTTCTCAACATCATCTACCGTATGTTCAAGTAAAGCTGCTATCTCTGATGTTTTTACAACTCTACCAGCTGAAAATAATATAGATTCAATTATTGCTTCTTGCTTTTCTAATTCCATAACATACTCTCCTTTAATATATCTATTATACATATTATTTGCTTATTATGTCAATAATTTTATCAATTAAAAATCGCAAAAACACTTGATTTTTCCACACTTCTGTGTTATACTAGAATAGAATTATTTAATTTGTTTTGAGAAAGAGAGTGAAATTATGGAAACAAAGACTAAAAGCAACCCTGTAATTAGTTTTTTTAAAAGAATATTAGAACGATTTTCTAATTCCGCAGTATTTTCTATTTTAAACACTAATACTTCTTCAACAATTGGTGATGATTATTTAGAAAATGGTGCTGATTTTGATGCATATAAACAGCAGGCTGCAGATGAAGCAAATCTTACAGATGCTGATTATAGAAGTCTTGAAGAAGCTTTTCGTACAGCAGAATCTAACATCGGTGAATTAGAACAAGCTACTATTCAAGTTCCTAGCAATCGTGCAAAATCTGGTCTAGAGCCAATCACTCCGGATCCAAAAGCAGAAGTAGTTCAAAGAACTTCAGATGGAATCGCAAAAGATAATCGTGATGATGACGAACGTTCATTATAAATAAAAAAACTAATAATATAATCAAAAGATATAATATAAATATAATAAAAAATCAGAGTATTTTTAATGCTCTGATTTTTTATATTTAAGATAATTTTCATTAATATATTTTATATTTTTACTTTATTTAATTTCACCAAATTTCATTTTAACTACTTAAACAATTTCACCAATTAGATCATAATTTAAAACATCAATTACTTTAATATTCACGAATTTATCTATTAAATCATCTTTCCCATTTTTTTCTCTTTTAATAAATACAACACCATCTTCATCTGGAACATCCATATAAGTTCTTCCAATATAATACTTTCCATCTTCTGTTACGCTTTCTATAATTGCCTCATAATTATTTCCAATTAACTCTTCAAGCTTTATTTTAGAAATATGTTGTTGTAATTCCATTATCTTATTTCTTCTGCTTTTTTTAGTCATATGATGAATTTGATCCTTTAATTTAGCAGCAGGAGTATTATCTTCCTTTGAATATGTAAACACACCTAATTTATCAAATTTCACTCTATGAACAAATTCATAAAGCTCAAAGAAGTCTTCTTCAGTCTCTCCTGGAAATCCTACTATAAGACTAGTTCTAAGTACAACATTAGGAATCTCTTTTCTTATCTTATTTAATAAACTTTCAATACTCTTTCCATCACTTTTCCTATTCATCCTTTTTAAAACCTTATCAGAATAGTGTTGAATTGGTATATCAAAATATTTACAAATCTTTTCTTCTTCTTTTACAACTTTAATTAATTCATCTGTAATACTTTCTGGATAAGCATATAAAAACCTAATCCATTTAAAACCATCTATTTTGCATAATTTTTTTAATAATTCTGCAAGTTTTGACTCACCATATAAATCAATACCATATTTAGTTGTATCTTGCGCAATAACTACAACTTCTTCTATTCCCTTCTTAGCTAAATTCTCCGCTTCTTCTAAAATATCTTCCATCTTTCTACTAACATATGGTCCTCTAATTTGAGGAATAGCACAATATGTACATCTATTACTACAACCTTCTGCAATTTTTAAATATGCAAGTTTTTTTCCTGTTGTAATTACTCTTTTATTATATTCTAGTCTAATTTCTTTTTGATTTTTTTCAAATTTAATAAGCTCATTTATTTTTTCCCAAAAATGCTCATATTCATCTGTACTTATAAATAAATCTACTTCAGGCATACTTTTTTCAAGTTCTTCTTTATATCGTTTTACTAAACATCCTATTGCAACTAAATATTTGCACTTTCCAAGCTTTTTATATTCTGCCATTTCAAATAATGTATTAATTGCTTCTTCTTTCGCAGACTCAATAAATCCACAAGTATTTACTATTATCATATCTGCTTCTTCTGGATTATTTACAATATTTAAATTTTTATCTTTTAGTAATCCTATACACATCTCGGTGTCTACTAAATTTTTACTACATCCTAATGATACAAAACCAACATTCATACTATTATCTTCCTTTTTTATTTATAATTTATACAATTTCTAATTACTATATCTTAAAATATATAATTTAATTCTTTTGTATCTATTATTCTTATCTATATCACTTAATTACTACAAATATGTTTTCTTGTAATTTCTAATAAATTAAGTTTAGTAAATCCCTCTATTTGTACTCTTGATCTATCCTTTTTTATGCATTCTTCTAATATCTTTATTGTATTTTCCTTATTTTTATCATCATGCATGTCAATATAATCTATTATTATTATACCACCTATATCTCTTAATCTTAATTGTTTTGCAATTTCAATACTTGCTTCTTTATTTACAGTAAAAACTGTATCTTCTAATTTTTCTTTTCCTATATATTTTCCAGAATTCACATCTATAGCAGTTAATGCTTCTGTTTTATCTATAGTTATAAATCCTCCACAATTAAGCCATATTTTTCTATTTTCTGCATCTTCTTTTTGCTTTTGAAGATTATATAATTTAGAGAAATCTTCTTTTTCCTTATAAACAATTTCTATATTATCTACATCTAAGTCTTTTAATATTTCTTTAATAGTGTCATATAAATTCTTAGAGTTTACATATATTTTCTTTAAATCAAAATCGACTAAATCAAGTAATAATTTATAAAGCAAATCATTAGTTTTATGTACAAGTAGTGGAAGATCTTCTTCTGAAAATTTAGTATTTACAATCTTATTCCATTTCTCTGAAAGTTTATTAAAATCTTTTTGTAGTTCTTCTTTGCTTTTTCCAATAGCAGAAGTTCTTATAATAGCACCTGAACCTTCTGGAATAAATTCTTCTACAATTCCATATAATCTTTTTCTTTCTTTTTCATCTTCTATTTTCTGTGATAATGTTATAAAAGTAGAATTTGGCATATATACTAAATATCTACCTGCTATATTTATATGAGTAGAAGCTCTTGAACCTTTTTTACAAGTAGCATCTCTTTTAATTTCTACTAAAAGTGGCATTCCTACTTTTACATATTTTTTTATATCAAACTCCTCTATATTATTTAATGGATTTCCTTCTTTTGAATCATTTTTAGGCAAAATATCTTTTAAATGTATAAATGCATTTTTATTTTCTCCAACATTTACAAAAGCCGCTTGGAGTCCTGGAATAACATTTTGTACTTTTCCTATATAAATATTCCCCTCTAATCTTTTTTTATAATTAGAATCTTCATATTTTTCTATTAGCTCTCCATCTTCTAATAAAAAGATATTTTCCACATTATCTTTAACATTTACAATTAATTCTTTCATAAATTCCTTCCTAATTAAATTTATTCATTGCATAGTCTATACCATTTTTTAATATTTCAAAAACAGCATCTTTAGCTTTTGTAGTTGAAGCATCTAATAATTCTCTTGTTGATTTATCTATATAACCTATTACAAAACTTACCAAATCACCATTAGGAATATTTTTACCCCCTATTCCTACTCTAACTCTTGGAAAATTCTCAGAATTTACTCTACTACATATAGACTTCATTCCATTATGTGTCCCAGGTCCTCCTGACTTTCTAATTTTTATTTTTCCTTCTTCTATATCTAAATCATCATATATTACTATCATATTTTCTAAAGGAATTTTATAGAAATTAACAAATTGCACTACACTATCACCACTTAAGTTCATAAATGTTTGTGGCTTTAATAAAATTACTTTTTCACCATTAATAGCAGTTTGAGCATATAATCCATTAAATTTCTTTTTTTCTACTTTGATATTTAATTCTTCAGCAATTTTATTTATAGTATCAAATCCCATATTATGTCTTGTATTTTTATAATCTTCTTCAGGGTTTCCAAGACCCACAATTAAGTACATAATCTTTACTCTCCTTTTCCTTAGTATATTTCATTTTACAACATTTTTTAAGATTTAACAAGTATTTACATAAGCTGGTAAAAAAATTATTGCTCATTTAACCCTATCATGATATAATTTACAAAGGTGAAGATATATGTATAATAAAAATTCTAAAAATAATTCTAAAAAAAGTTCTAATAACAACAAAATTAAAACAGTTAAATCAAAAACTTTAGCTGAACAAAAAAATAATGAAAAAAACAAATCAATTAATGAATTAACAATTAGAAAGACTAATACTAAAAAAATAGATAGAAAAAAGCCATTAGTATCTGTTATTGTAACAATATGTAACACAGCACATTTACTGCACTCTTGTATAGAATCTATCGTAGAACAAACATATACAAATTTAGAAATAATTTTAATTGACAATTATTCTATTGACCTTTCTTATAAAGTTTGTGAAAAATTTGCAAATAAGGATAAACGAATTAAATTTACATGTGACGTTTTCAAATCTGAATCAGATATGAGAAATTATGGATTAAATCAAGCTACTGGTGATTATATAACATTTGTATCAGGATCGGATTTTATTAGTCTTAATTACATAGAATATCAATTAGAAATAATTCAGAAATATGATGCTGATATTTCTGAATGTGAATTTATTAAAGTTCCCGAAATAGTTTCTGCTGAAAATTCTTTTGAACCACCAAAACAAAATGTAGAAAGAATAACAGAACTTTTACCATGGCAAGCTATTGAAAATTTGCATTCTGTATCACACAACACTTGTGTAAGAACTGTCGTTTTATGGAATAAATTATATAAAAGGTTTATATTTGATGATATTCGTTTTCCAGAAGATAAAAGGTTTGAAGATGAATTTACTACATATAAATTATTCAGAAAAGCTAAAAAAATTGTATGCTCTAACCAGATATTATATGCATATATCCAAATTGGTACTTTCAAAAATAGATCTTTTTATGATGAGCATAGATTAGATATATTAGAAGCATACGAAAATTATATGAAATTTTTCAAAGAAATGAAATCTCCATACATGCTTGAACGTGCTGGTAGAAGATATTTAAGAATAATGTTAATAATACGAAAAGAAATCTCTGCTTTTGATAAACATCTACCAGATAAGAGAGATACTATAAAAAGATTAGATTCTAGATTTAAAACAATATATAATTATCTAAATGTACTATGTGATAAATATCCATATTTAGCGGATAATAAACCATTGCATAAAATCTATTACAACAAATACAATGCTTATATAAAAATAATACAAGAATTTAATCAAGAAAACTTAAAATACGAGCATAATAGAAGAAGACAAAGTCTATAAATTATATTTTAAATCATAAAAAAACTGTAATAAATATAATTTACTATTTATTACAGTTTTTCTTTTTATTACATTTTATTATCTTAATTTTTCAAGCAATCTGTTTATATAGTCATTATTTCTTTTTAGTGCATCTACTATATAAGTTTTATATTTTGGTTCTACCTCTTCTAATACATCTAGTAAACATATCATATTATAGTATAAATCTTTAATCTTAATAGGAGAAATTGCAGTAGACATACTGTCTTTTCTTCCACTATTATAAATTATTGAAACATAATCTGTATATTTATATGAATTTGATTTCAAGACTCCTTTATAGTAGAAAACAAAATCTTCAAAGAATTTTCCTTCTACAAATTCAATATTATTTTTCAATATAAATTCTCTATTCCAAAGAACATCCCATACATTTTCATATCTCCATGTAGATATTCTTTTTTCTTTTATAGAACCTTCAGCATCAGGAATAAATTTTCCCTGAATTGCCTCTCCTACTGATTCAAATCCTAAATAGACAATATCTGGAGTTGAATTTCCTATTGTATTATTTAATCTTTTTAAAACATCTTTATCAGCAAGTAAGTCATCAGAATCTAAAAACAATATGTAATTTCCATCTGCTGCTTTTATTCCAGTGTTTCTTGCGCCTCCTGCCTTCTTATTTTCAGTATGTCTTATAAGTTTTATCTTTGGATTTTCTAATTCATATTTTTTTGCAATTTCATATGTATTATCAGTAGATAAATCATCAATTATTATAAATTCATAATTATCATAATCTTGAGATACAACGCTTTTTATTGCTTCTTCAATCTCTTTTTCAGCATTATGAGCAGGCATAATTATACTAAATCTTACTTTTTCCATTTTTTCTCATGCTCCTTAATAATTTTCCAAATTCTATTAGTTTCAATAAAATCTGAATAATGTTTTTGAACATTTTCATGATATTCTCTTAAATTATCTACTAAAACTAAGAAATTAGAATTATCAAACAAGTTATTGATTTCTTCAATACTTTTATTTAAATTATTAAATACTTGTTTAATATTTTCCTCATAATGTTCTTTATCTGTAGTATACATAAGTAATGGTTTGTATTTTATCCATCCTTGGCTCGCTTTTAAGAATCTTTTTTCAATATTTTTTTCTGATGTTTTAATAACTCTTAATTTTTTTGGCTCTTCTCCATCCATTATTTCTTTATATTTTAAGAAACCATCATGAAAATGATATAATGGAACTTTTATAATCTTTACATCTTCTAAAGCCATTGAGAAAAATGTATCTTCTCCTCTTGCTCCTGGTGGATTATAAAATGCTGGTATTTTCTCTAAATGTTTTAGATTTAAACATAAAGTAGACCCTGCTACAAACTTCTTGCCATTTACAGCCTGCTGTTCATATGCGCCCTTTCCATCAGATATATTTTCATCTGCATATGTTATACCACCATCTTTTTCAAACTTCTCTTTTATTGATTTCCATGTAACTGCCTCATTACCTATAGCTTCAATAAATCTTGTTACATATCCTTCTTCTTCTTCATCGCACTCCATGTATGGAATAGGAGAAATATATCCACAATGATATCCTATTGTAATATCAGCATTTTCTTTTTCCATATATTCAATGTGCTTTAATACATTATCTTGTTTTTTCCAATAAACTGATCCATCTGGATTTTTTAAACATGCTCTTGGATATTCATCATCATCCCAGAATAATAAATAATCTATACCACTTTTTAGAGCATAATACATAAGTGTATTTCTTCCTCTTGCATGTCCATGCCCAAATATTAAATCCGCTTCTTCTTCACTTAAATTATATCTTTGTCTTATCAAATGTCTTTCTTCTTTGATTGTTCCTGGTGTTATATATTCAATATCAATTTTTGAATCATATACATCTATATCAATATTATAAAAATCATCTTCTTTTGTATTTAAATACTCCGTATCATATAATATAAAAAATGTTATATTTACTTTTTTCTCATATTTTTTAACTTGTTCTATTATTTCTTTGTAATATGAATTAATTATATTACATACATTAGATCGTCCTGTCACAAAACCTATTCCTACGTTGATTTCGTTTTTCATACTTCCTCCTTAATTCTTTTTAGTAAAAAGCAGATTTTTATTTTATATTAGTGTTCTTACTTTAAATGCTTATTTACTAAAATATAGAAGACTTTTATAGATTTTTCATAAAATTAACCATGCAATTATATCCATTTTTCCTATAAATATTCCACAATTCATCATATTTAGGTGGAATATCACAAGGCTTTCTTAAATTATTTTGCATACAGTCTTCTATGTTGCTTTCTATTAAATTGAATTTATCAGAAACTTTATCAAAAATAGCTTTTCCTTTTTCAGTATTTATTAATACTAAAGACACGCCTTTTTTATCATCAAAGTTTTTTATCGTTTTTTCTATTCCCCAAAAATCTCCTATAGTTATGTCTGAAACTCTTTTAGTACTTGCATAATTACATCTATAACAAGAATCTCTTAATATATAATCCTTTAAAAATAAATTATATAATTCATCCCCTTTAAAGTAATTACTTATATACTGTTTGCCGTTTTCAAATTCAATTTTAATATTTTGTGTATATTCATTTTCTTTATATCTAAAATTAATACTTTTAATTTTCGAAGAAAATTTTTCTTCAAGTTTATTTAGATATTCTTTATAAATCCCTGGTGATGGTACACCGTGACATATAATGTCACAAGTATATAAATTTGTGCTATCGATATTTTTTCCATTTAAATATTTATATACTCCATCTACTTCACAAGGAGTTCCTGTAAAAAGAACTTTCTTTTTTTCTTTTAATTTTTCTTCTATCTCTTTATATAAATAACCCATTTTACTTTGAACATATTTTGAACCTTGCATATTATTTCTAATTTCTTTTTTAGAAGTCATTATATGTTTGACTTCAAAATTTTCATCGTATACAGCTCCACAAACACAACCATTCATTTCACTTAAGATCAATTCTGATATTTCATAAAAAACTCCACCAGAAGAACTTTTCACTCTTATATTTTCGACTTTGTTTTTTGCCGCATATATCTTTATAGGTTTATTTCTATCGTTGCTTTCATTCTTTTTACTTGCAGTTATTGGACATATTTTATCACAAATACCACATTTAATGCAAATACTTTTATCAATAATTGGATATTCAAACCCTTTATCATTAATACTTATTTTAATTGCTTTTACTGGGCAAATATTGGTGCAAGCCATACACCCAGTACATCTTTCATGGTTTACATCTATCATCTCTATTATTACACCTCATTTTCTAATGCTTCTTTTAGATATTCTATAGAAACTTTTCTCTCATCTTCTAATATTTTAAACACTTTATCGTAATCAATTGGTTTATCGATTATATCAGATAAATTCTCTATTCCAGTTGCATCTCTATCTGTAAGCTCTAATCTTTTTAATAAGTCTTCTATCTTATATCCAAGACACGCATAAGAAACAAATTGTTTTTTGTTTAAAATTGAGAAAATTGTACCATGAAAAGTTGCAGTAACTACATATGTTGCATTTCTCATATATCCTATAAATTCAAATATATTAGCATCAATATTCTTATCTGCCCATTTACAATAAAATCCTATTGAATATACAGGTAAGTTTTTTTCTTTTGCTAGTTTTTTAATCTTCTTTTTTCTATCATTTGAAACATTATAATCATAAATTAAAATATAATCTTTCTCATCTGGAATAATTGCATATTTTTCTATAGACTTTAGAAGCATTGTTGGATCAAGTACTAATCTGGCATCCCTTCCAGTAATTTCTTTTATAAGATTTTTTGTATTTACATCTCTAGCAGATAATTTTGATACTTTTCCAAAATCAATCTTATTATTATGAAATCCTTTAAATTCTTCTACAGTTGTTGTGTTACAACTTGGAGCATATGCGAAAATATTATTACAATTTAGGTTATATCCATAATATTCTTTTCTATGCTCAAATGAAGGATTATTTACATTCCATAACTCATCACTCCCTAATATGATACTGTTATATATATCATTATTTTTATTATATAAATTATCACTAACGTTTAAGAAAACTCTTGATTTTTTTAGTCTACTATTAATAGAAATATTTTTTGTATCAACAGGTGTATATCTGCAATTTCTTTTTGAATTAATAGTTAAATCTTCATTTTCTATAATGTTATTTATAACATCTCTTTCATGTCTATTTTCATCTTTAAATTTTAAAAATTCTGGTTCATAATCTAATTTTTTTAAAACTTCTTGCAACGCAAAAGCTTGTAATGTTGCACCGAAATTTGGTGCAGCATCATGTAAAGTACATATCCCTACTTTTTTCATAATTTTCCTCCTCATAAGTCAAAAAACATACAGTTTTTTGTATATATTTTTCTTATGGGAATTGATAAAATTATCAAAACAATAAGTCATATTAAATTACACGCAAAATAAGTAAATATATATTATATTACTTCTACTTTACTTCATATAACTCTATATTTATTCTTTCATATCATAATTGCAAGCTCTAATTAATCTATTCATTATCGCGAGTCCAATACCTTCTTTCTTTGTTCCTTCTATTATAACTAAATCGCAATTCATAGTATCAGCTTTTCTTAATGATGAAAAAATATTCTTTGATACTTCATTTAAATTATCAATTTTCCCCATATTAATAAATTTTTCTGTCTTAATCCTATTCATGTGTTCACTAAATCCCATAACACATGCGTTGTTTTCTTTAAGCAAATTATTTACTTCATTAATCTGTTTTTCTTCATTATCAAAATACACTAATATACATTTCGTTTTTGGTGCATAATGTTTATGTTTCATTCCCGGACTTTCAACTTTTTTGTTTTCGTCTACTTTATTTAAAACATTATTGTCAACTTTAACATTTCCTTTTCCGAACTACTTTTTCAATGTCCTCTACAGAAATCTTTCCAGGTCTTAATATCACAGGAATATCATCTACTACTTTCACGACAGTCGACTCAAGACCAATATCCGAATCTCCACCATCAATCATAATGGAGACTTTATCTAATAATTCTTTTTTTATATCAGAAATATTAGTTCCACTTGGTCTACCAGACACATTAGCACTCGGCGCCGCGACGGGAACAGCTGCTCTACTAATAATAGTATTTGCAATTTTATTACTAGGCATTCTAATTCCAACAGTATCTAAATTAGCTGACACTTCATTTGGAATTATATCTGATTTTTTTAGAATTAGCGTAAATGGTCCAGGCATAAATGCTTTAATTAATTTTTCTTCTATTTCTGATATTTCCTTTGTGCATTTTTTTAGCATATCAAAATCAGAAACATGAACA
Source organism: uncultured Clostridia bacterium (assembly GCA_944387405.1). Classification (GTDB taxonomy): domain Bacteria; phylum Bacillota; class Clostridia; order TANB77; family CAG-508; genus UMGS1994. Next base: position 21,295 of record CALXET010000006.1, on the reverse strand, counting down.
ATAAGCGGATTATCCGAAGGTCTTCCTTTTGCAGTATATATTTTAGATGTAGCTAAACTATCTAAAGCTATTGTTCCTATTCCATATACTGTCTCAGTTGGAAACACAACTAGATCTCCACTTCTTATTCTTGAAACAACTTCTTGAAGTTCATATTCATTTATACCATTTTTCCAATCAAAAATCTTACCCATAAATAAAACCTCTAGCTAATATTATACTATAAATCTACCATTTAAGTCAATTTTTTATGTTATTTAGACACGTTTTGCCTTAGTTTTTAATTAAAAGACATTATTTATTATATTTTTTAAGTAAAAATTAAGTAAAAATATTTTATTAAGTCCTAAGTTTTAACCTTAATTACTATACAAAATAAGATTTTAGTTATATAATTTAAGTCATAGTAATCTTGGAATGGAGGGATGACTATGAAACTAAATGATTTATTAAATGGTCTAGAAGTATTAGAAACTGTTGGTGATCTAAATTTAGATATAACAAATATACATTCAGACTCAAGAAAAATTAAGGAAGGCGGTTTATTCGTAGCAATAAATGGCTACGCAAAAAATGGTATAGATTTTCTAGAATCTGCTATTGAAAATGGTGCTATTGCAGCTGTAGTAGAACCTGATACAGATATAAGTAAATTGCACTTTGATATTCCTATTATTAAAGTAAAAAATACTAGAAAATCACTTGCAATTTTAAGTTGTACTTTTTATGATAATCCATCTAGAAAGTTTAAACTTATTGGAATCACTGGAACAAAAGGAAAAACTACTTCAACATTTATGACTAAAGCTCTTTTAGAAGCTCATGGATTAAAAGTTGGATTAATTGGAAGTATCGCTGTATATATTGGAGATAAAAAAATTGAAGATACAGATAGAACTACTCCTGAAAGTCCTGAAATTCAAAAACATTTAGCACAAATGGCTAAAGAACATTGTGATGCAGTAATCTTGGAAGTTTCATCACAAGCTATGAAACTAGATAGAGTAACTGGTTCAGATTTTGATATTGGATTATTTACTAATCTTACTGAAGATCATATAAGTAAAAATGAACATGCTAGTATGGAAGAATATTTTGAATGTAAAGCTTCTCTTATAAAATCTTGTAAGTTAGGAATTATAAATATAGATGATCCTATTGTATCTACTTTAAAAGATACAATTAAAAACATTCCTATAAAAACATTTGGCATGAGAAATAAAGCTGATATCTCAGCAGATTTAGACACTTTAAAAATAACCCCAACATGTGTCGATTTTACATTAAACATAGACGGTAAAAAAGAAAAAATGGAAGTTGGAATTCCAGGTGAGTTTAGTGTGTATAATTCACTTGGCGCTATAAGTATCGCTCATGAATTTGGAGTCACTCCAGATGAAATGAGAAAAGCTTTAAAAGATTTAAAAGTATTAGGAAGAAATGAACTCGTTCCTAACAAATTAGGACTTACAATATTAATAGATTACGCTCACACTCCATCTAGCCTAGAAAGTATCTTACAATCAGTAAGATCATATGCCAAAGGTAAAATAATTTGTGCATGGGGAGTTGGTGGAGATAGAGATTCTGCAAAACGTCCTATAATGGGTGAAATATCACGGAAGACTTGCTGATTATACAATTCTTATGTCTGATCAAGTTCGTACAGAAGACCCTCTTAAAATACTAAAAGATATTGAAGTAGGAGTAAAAAAATCAGGTGGAAAATACACCATTATAGTTGATAGAACTGAAGGTATACGCCATGCTATATCAGTTGCTACTCCAGATGATATAATTGTAATTCCTGGTCTAGGACATGATTTATATCTTGAAAGAAATGGAGTTAAATATCCTTACGATGAAAGAAAAGTAATTGCAAAACTTATAGACGAAATGATAGCAAGTGGTGAAAAGAAACCTATAGATAGTAATGATACTAATAATAAATAATAATTATTTATAAATAAAAAGCATAAAATAGTTCTATATTTATTTTATGCTTTTTATTTTTGTTTTTATTTTTACTTTTTTATTTTTTACTTAAATTAATCTAATTATCCTGTTTTACTTGAAATATCTTTTCTCATCTTCAGCATTATCTTCTTTTCCAATCTAGATATATAACTTTGAGAAATTCCTAACATATCAGCAACTTCTTTCTGAGTTTTTTCTTTATAACCAGACATTCCAAATCTTAAATTCATAATATTTTTTTCTTTTTCTGTTAACTTCTCCATTGCAGATTTCAATAATCTTTTATCAACTTCATCTTCTAAATTTTTATATACAATATCCTCATCTGTTCCAAGTAAATCTGAAAGCAATAACTCGTTTCCATCACCATCTTGATTTAAAGGTTCATCTATCGATATCTCTCCTTTTAGTTTATTGCTTCTTCTTAAAAACATTAATATTTCATTTTCTATACATCTTGAAGCATAAGTTGCAAGTTTGATATTTTTCTTATTATTAAAAGTATTTATTGCCTTCATAAGTCCAATTGTCCCTATTGAAATCAAATCTTCTAAATCTACACCTGTATTTTCAAACTTTTTTGCGATATATACAACTAATCTTAAATTATGTTCCACTAAAATTTTTCTTGCCTCTACATCATTTTCATCTAACTTTTGAAGTAATTTTTCTTCTTCTTTACTACTAAGCGGAGGTGGTAATGTTTGACTTCCATTAATATAGAATATAGGAAGCTCATCTAAATTATTTTTCTTTAAATATTTAATATAAATTAAATTTATATTATCTTTCAATTTTTTAATCACATCCATATTACTTCACTCCTTTATCTAATATTTCAATGCCGAACTAATCCTTTATAAGAATTACATTTGCTTAACTTACCATCATACAAACCAAGTATTACATCTTTAATAACATAATTGTTATTTGTACTTAATCTAATGTATTCTGGTTTTATTCCAAATAGCACCTTATTTTTACTTCCAAGTGTTTCATATGGTATTAAATAAATTTTTCTTTTAATATTTGTGCTTTCTAGTATATCTCTTAAAATACTTTTCTCTACTATTACAACAGGAAATCCTAGAATTGGATCTTTTAATAAATTTCCCGTATCTAACAATACTTTTAAATTTAATATTTTTTTATCTATGCATATCTCTAAATTACATATCATATTATCTTTTCTAATATTTTTAGATATTAATTTAAATGTAATTTTAATAAGTATTATACTAAGTAAAATAGATAATATAATAATCCATGATGAATACTTTCCAATCATTGAACCTGTATTTAAAAATTCATTTAAAGATCTTGAAAACATCAAGGATATTGTAATTCCTGCATATATAAAACTTACTATGTAAAACACAAAAATTTCTTTTGCAAATTCTTTTAAATCTTTTGTTTTATAAATTATTTTTATCATAAGTATAGATACTATAATTTTTATTATCCATCTAATAGGAATACTAAAATTTATTAAGATATCTAAAATAGTCTCTAATACTCCTATCAAGCTAGAAATAATTATTAAATAGCTACTTGTTTTTTTCTTTAGAACTGAAACCGTTGTTATTAGCAAAATAAAATCCATTATAAATTCTTTTATAATTATCAGATCTAAATATAAAACCATTAATTAACCTTCTTTTGTATATGATATATATTTATTTTAATATCCATCTTTTAAAAATACTGTCACTTTATATATATTAAATTAATTTTTGCATACAATTTTTCTTTATTTTTATATTTTTTTCTCTATTAAATCTAATAATTATTTTTAATCTTCTATTACCTTCTTATTTACTTTTATTTTTACTATTTTTCTTATCTAATTTCATAAAAAATAAGCAAGAATATATTTTACTATATTCCTGCTTATTAATATAATATGTCTAATCTTTTGTAATGTAATGTAGTTATGTAGTTTTTATGTATTAATATTATTGCTGACTATTTATTATTTTTTCTTAGGAAAGTTGGAATATCAAGTTCTCCATTATTTGATGAAGATCTATCAGCAACTCCACCTATTGTATTCATCTTTCTTTCCCAAGCTTTATTTACTATATCATTTGCTTTTTGCTCTCTTTCATCATCGCCTTCAAATCCAGTAGCAATAACTGTAATTCTGATTTCATCACCCATTGAATCATCTGTTACAGAACCAAATATAATGTTTGCTTCTGGGTCTGCTGAGCGTTGAATTAATTCAGCTGCTGTATTTGCTTCATGTAATCCTACATCTGATCCACCAGTAATATTAATAATAACTCCTCTAGCACCTTCAATTGATGTTTCTAGTAATGGACTTTGAATAGCTTGTTTTGCAGCATCTTCTGCTCTGTTTTCACCAGAAGCAGTACCAATACCCATATGAGCCATTCCTCTATCAAGCATTATAGTTTTAACATCAGCAAAGTCTAAGTTAATAAGTCCTGGTACAGAAATTAAATCAGATATACCTTGAACACCTTGTCTTAAAACATCATCTGCCATTCTAAAAGCTTCTACTATTGATGTTTTTCTATCTATAACTTGTAATAATTTATCATTTGGAATTACAACTAAAGTATCTACTTTACCTTTTAGATTTTCAATTCCTCTTTCAGCTTGAGCTAATCTTTTCTTTCCTTCAAAAGTAAATGGTTTTGTAACAACACCTATTGTTAATATTCCCATTTCTTTAGCTGTAGCAGCAACTATTGGTGCAGCACCTGTACCTGTTCCACCACCCATACCAGATGTAACAAATACCATATCTGCTCCTCTTAAAGCTTCAGCAACTTCAGCTTTACTTTCTTCTGCAGCTTGTGCTCCTATATCAGGATTTGCACCAGCACCTAATCCTCTAGTTAGTTTTTCACCTATTTGAATTTTAGTTGAAGCTTTTGATAATTGAAGTGCTTGTCTATCTGTGTTTACTGCTATAAATTCTACATTTTTAATTCCTGCATCAATCATTCTATTTACAGCATTATTTCCAGCGCCTCCAACACCTATTACTTTAATCGTAGCTGTTCCATCCATCATGAATTTCTCTTCATCATTTTCCATTATCATAAAGTAGATCCTCCCTTACATATTATATATATTTCCTTAAAATTAAAAACTAAATTATTTATCTATTTATTAAGAATAAAAGAAATCTCTAATCTTATCTAATACTGTTTTAAATACAGATTTTTCATTTCTTGTATCTATACTACTTGATACACTGCTAGCAAATGGTCTTGAAGCAATATATCTCACAATTGCATAACTTGTCCTGAAAGTTGATTTAACTGTAGTTACTAATCTTCCTGCTGCAATCTTAACTGGAATATTTAAAATAATCTTTCCAGCCATATCGCTTTTATTTAAATTAACAATACCTTCTCCAACAAGTACAACATTATTTATATTATTTTTTAAGCCTTGAGCAATTATTTCTTTATTTACTAAAGAAAATATTTCTTCAACTCTAGCTTCTATTATTTCAATTAACTCTGAACTCTTTATTGTTTTACTTTTTGAATCTCCACCCATATATGTATTTAAAACAATATTATTATCATTATCAATAAATGATTTTAAAGCTAGTCCATATTGTCTTTTTAATTTTTCAGCTTCCTCTAGAGAAATATTTAGTACATAAGCTATATCATTAGTAACATTATCTCCACCAAGTGGCAATGTATTTGTATATATATAACTTGATCCATTAAATATACCTATGTCTGTATTTCCAGCACCAATATCTATTAGCATAACATTATCATTTAATTCATTTAAGTCTAATACCAAATTTCTCTCAGCCAAAGTGTTTGGTACAATACCATCAATATCAATTCCAGCTTTTCTACATATATTAGTAATCTTTTTAACATGCTCTTTTTCAGCAAGTATAATTTGTGCTAATAAAGTAAAACTAGAACTAAACTTTCCTATAGGGTCATCTGTTACTTTACCATCATCTAGTATAAACTTATCTGGAACTATATCTATTAGTATCTTATCATCTGGAATCTCGATATCTCTTATTTGATTCATTGCTGATACAACATCTTTTAATGATATTCCAGCATATTTATCTTTTGCTTCTTTTACGATACTGTTTTGTACTATAGTTACATACTTTCCAGGAATATTAATATAAGCTGAATTAATTTTAAAATCAGAAATATCTTCTGCTTCGGCAATTGTTTTCTCAATAGCTTTTGTTATAGCTTCTTCATCAACAATTTTGCCTTTATTAATTCCATGGCATTTATTACTGGTGCTACAAATAATCTCAATTTGATTGAAGTTATTTACTTCGCCAACAACTGCACTAACTTTAGACGTTCCAATATCGATACCTACAATTATATCACCTATTGCCAAGTTTATTCCTCCATCTTCTTTATTTGCTTAAGAATATTATATTTTATAAAAAAAGTCAATAGAAATTGTCACTTTTTTGTAACCCTTTTGTAATGCTTTTGTAATTATTTTTATTCGTGAATACTAAAATACTATATAACAATTTTTTTAAAAAATCAACAGCTCTAGACATAAAAATTATAAAAATAAAACAGATATTATAGATTACTTTTTTCATCTTACATCTGTTTCATTTGTATAAACTATTTAATTTACTTATATTTAAAGCTTTCTGGCAGTTTAATCTTCTATTAGCTCTTTTTTTCTATTTTTTCTTTTGGCTTTTTTCGTCCATAATTCAACATAATATCTTCTAATTATAGCTAAATTATTAAACATTCTTCCAACAAATACAATTACTGCAGCAAGATATATATCTACATTTAATCTTTCACCTAAATATGTAAGTAGCATAGCAAGAATTGCATTTCCAAAAAATCCAGTAACAAATATTTTAATATCAAAATTCTTTTTAAGTGATGAAGATATTCCACCAAACACGGAATCTAATGCTGCAATTATAGCAATTGCTAAATATCCAGAATATGAATAAGAAATTGTTGGAAGATTAAGTCCTAAAATAACACCTAATACACAACTTATTATTATAGTTATATAAATCATATTTAAACCTCCTATTTACCATAATTTATTTCCATTACACCATTATATTTTTCTATTCTAATATTGTCTTTTACTTCATAAGAAACATTCTTTCCTTCAGCTTCCATAGTATCTTTATATCCACCTTTTATATTTACCGCACTTTCTAAATATGATGGATCTCCAATAGCTTTTATAGTATAAGGTGATACAAGTCTTTTACCATTAACAAATATAAATTTATTTTCAACATCAACTATATCTGTAATTGTTACATATCTTTCATCATTTATTGATATAGCTTCTGCCCCTACATATTTAAGTTCATATATTAATAAAAGTATGTCTTCTGCACTAACAGCAGCTTCTCCATCTTCTACTTTTATTTCTATACCTTTTCCTGTAACTGGAGTATATCCAGCTGATGTTTCGAGTTTTGAAAGCTCACTTTTTAATAATTCCAAAGAACTATTATCATTTTCTATATCTTTATTATATTCTTCTAATATTTTCTTGTTTTCTTCTAGTGTTGCTTCAGCCTCTTCTGTTTTACTTCTCCATGATGTAAGTTCTGATCTTAGTTCACTTTCTCTCATATCGCTAATTCCAGATCTTTCTACTACTCTAACAGTTTTAAACTGAACAAACATTACACTAGTAAGTAAAATGCAAATAATTGCAATTGTAATAATCATAATTATCTTTGATTTCATATTACTTCCTCCTAGTCTGCTCTATTTATATAATCTGAATTATATACTCCTGTATACTTTGGAACAGTTATGCTATTATCCTCTTTAACTTCTACGCTAACACCTTCATATTCCATCCATTCCAAATATCCACCAGGTCTTAGAAGTTGTCCATATAATTCATTTGGGCTTCCTATAGCTTTAATTTCATATGGTGATCCTAATTTTTCACCATTAACCCTTATAATATTTCCTGAACACATTATTGAACTTACGCTAACTATTCTCTCTCCATTTATTGAAACAGCTTCTGCTCCAGCATTAAACAATTCATTTACTATATTTTTCAAATCTCCATCATGAACCATATACATACTTAAATAATCTGTATCAAACCCTTCTATATTTGCTGGAGTACCATCTTTTACTGTTACAACTATTCCTTTTCCTTTTACATCAGTATAGCCTAAAATAGCATTTAATTCGCTTATTTTTTCTTCAATTTCAGATGCTTCAGTACTACTATCTGCTACAGTAGATCTAATTTTTTCAAGTTCAGATGTAACATTTTGAAGTTCTTGATAAGTTCTTTCATATTTTTCTTTTTCTTTTAGTACACTATCTTTCAATTTATTTTCTGTAGTGGATTGCATAGATGTACTTGTATTCCAACTTTTTACTGTTTTAATTTGAACAGTAATTCCTACTGAAATAATAAGACATAATACACCTATAATTAAGTATTGTTTTTTCAAACTGTTTTCCTCCTTTACACATCTTCTCTAAAATATACATAATCTTCATTTAGGTCTCCATTTATAAAAATCTGACCTTTTTCACCTTTTGTATCTTTTAAAATCTCTATTAAGTATAATATTCTTGTATTTAAATCTGAACAATCTCCAAAATAAACAACTTTATTTTGTTGTTCTTTATTAAGCTTTAATTCTAAATCATCCGTATTACTAATATCAAAACCATCTATATATGAAGCAATTTCATAATCTTTCATCATAGATATTATCTTTAATATATTTCCTAATGAATTTAAATCATCTTCACATAATCTTGTAGTCTTATCTTGAGCTCTTAAATTTGCAAAATCAGTATGTGCTGATGTAACTACTGGAAGATCTAATTTAGTTTCTGAATATTCTAAAATATATCCTTGATTATTTATATACGCATATGTAGTATCGTCTACTTTAATTTGAACTTCTGGTACTCTTTCAGTTACTTCTATAGTAACTTTATTTGGAAAGTTTCTTTTTATTTTTACACTTTCTACATATGGTTCAGATTCCAAGATTTTGCTAATTGAATTTGATTTACTAAATAAAAATATATTTTTATATTTTTTTATTTCTGAAACACTTTCTATTGTATCACTTGAAATTTTATTATTATTTTTTACATCTATTTCTGATATATTAAATACTGGTGAAATAAATAAAAATGTAAGTATTCCTATAATAATAAATGCAAGTAATATAAATTTTATTATTTTCTTTTTTCTTATTTTCTTTTTTTCATTTTCAATTAGTTTTTTATTTTTTATCTTTCCTGACTCTATATTTTTGCTTAATATTTCTTTTTGTCTTATTATATCAGCTTCTTTACTTGATAATTTTCCATTTGATTTATTATTTTTTCTATTTCTAGATTTACTATTTTTCTTTTCATCCTGAGAAATATAATTACTATTTTTACTATTTTTATTGCTCTTTTTTGGTTTATTATTCTTATTATTTTTGTGTTTTTTATTATTTTCAGAATCAGATAATCCTAAAAAATAATCTTGATCAAAATTAAATCTATCATCTATTACTTGTTTTTTATTTTTACTTTTCTTATTTTTATTTATATTACTTGTTCTTCCCAAAGCTCTAGTATCACCTCTCTTTATATATACTAGCTCCTATTTTTGTAAGCTTTGTTTCTAATTTCTCATATCCTCTTTCTATAAATCCTATATTTTCAACTTTAGTTATTCCATTTGCAGTAAGTCCTGCAATAACTAATGCAATTCCACCTCTCAAATCAGTTGCTCTAACTTCTGCTCCTGTAAGTTTTCTTACACCTTTTACTATTGCGCAATTACCTTCTATTTTGATTTTTGCTCCCATCCTATTTAATTCAGGGACACATTTAAACCTATTTTCAAAAATATTTTCTGTAATTACTGATGTTCCTTTTGCACTGCAAAGCATCCCTAAAAATATTGATTGCATATCAGTTGGGAATCCTGGATATGGTAAAGTTTTTATATCAATAGCCTTAAGCCTTTTTTTAGCTTCGATATATATATTATTTTTATTTTTTTCTATTCTGCATCCTGTTTCTTCTAGTTTATCTAATACAGGAATAATATGATTGTAATTTGTATTTCTTAATTCTAGATTTCCTCCTGTTGCAGCACACATCGCTAAAAAAGTTCCTGTTTCAATTCTATCTGGCATTATTGTATATGAAACTTCTTTTAATCTTTTTACTCCAACTATTTTAATACAATTCGTTCCTGCTCCATAGACTTTTGCTCCCATTCTATTTAAAAATTCTTGTAAGTCCACTATCTCAGGTTCCATTGCAGCATTAGTTATAATAATCTCTGCATCAGATAAAATTGATGCTAAAATTATGTTTTCCGTTGCTCCTACACTTGGAAATTCAAGATGCACTTCTGCAGACTTTATTTTATCACAATTGCATACTATATATCCAGCATTTTCTTCAATATTTATTCCAATTTTTTTAAAATTCTCAATATGTAGGTCTATTGGCCTTGCTCCAATTTCACATCCACCTGTTTGTGATAGTTTGTGGATACATAAACTTTAAATGGAATGCTAAGCCCCCATTTTCATAGAGTTCTTTGTACATTTTATCATTTAAGTTATATTCTTCTTTCTGTTCTTTTGTTATTTCTTTTGGATCAAATACTACAATTTTATCAAATAATCTTGATAGTTCTTCTTTTGTTAGTCCATTTTTCTTTATGTCATCTATTGCTTTGAAAATTAAATCTTCTTTATTTTCTAGTTTATTTAATATATTAAACTTGTTTTCAGTTTCTTCTAATTTATCCTTTTCATTTTTTAACTTCTTTTCTAATTCTTGCTTTTTGTCTTTATATATAAATTCTGGAATTAAGTCATTTAGCTTATCTTCATATACTTGTTTGAATTGTTTTTCTAGTTTTTCTATAGTTTGCTTATACTTATTTAAGTCTTTCTCCAAAGTAACTTTATTTGTATTAATTGCTTTTACATTGTTCATTACAAAATCTTTAAATTCTGGATTGCTAATTAAGTTATCTATATAAGCATTTACGATTTGGTCTAAATATTCTATTCTTATTCTGTGTGGTTTGCAACCATAATCTGGTCTTATATCTTTTATAGCACCTTCATTGCTATATTTTTTACATAAATAACTATCTGGTCTTTTTCTTGTTCCACTTGTTCCTTTCCTTTTATACATTGCTGTTCCACATCTTCCACAATACAAAAGTCCTGAATACAAATTATTCTCTACATCTACAAACTTGAATCCATTATTGTATTTATCACTTTCTTTTTTCCTTTTCCTTCTGATTTTTTGTACTTTTTCAAATAGTTCTTTATCAATAATTGGTTCATGATGATTTTCAATTATAGTCCATTCTTCTTGTGGTTTTACTTTTGTTTTTTTAGATTTAAAACTTACTTTTTCAGTATGTCCTCCTACATAATCTCCAATATATCTTCTATCCTCTAAAATTCGTACTATATGCTGTGCTTTCCAATTTGCAGTTTGTTTTGCATTTGCAAAATTTCTGCTTTGAGATGGTGTTGGTACTCCTTTTTTATTCAAATAAGTTGCAATCTTTTGATACCCCCAGTCTTTAGAATATAATTCAAATATTTCTTTTACTACTGGAGCTGTTTCTTCATTTATTACTAATTTTTTTCCATCTTTGTTATATCCATAAATTGCTTTCACGAGTAAATCTCCTTCTTCTATTTTATGTCTTAAATTTCTTCTTATATTTTTACTATCATCTCTTGCTCTTCTCTCATTAAACCACGCATATAGTCCAAACATTTCTTCATTATATTGTTCATCTTCAAATATTATTTCTATACCTTGTTCTTCTAGGTATTCTACAAAGTCTAATGCCTCTTTTTGATTTCTTCCAAGTCTTGCAGAGTTTTTAAAAACGATTACATCTATTTCTTTATTTTTAGCTTTTTCTCTTATATCATCAAATCTGCTAAAGTCTGTACCGCTTTTGTCATCATCCATTATAATGTCAACTATATTTGTATATCCATGACCTTTACAATATTTTACAAGTAAATCTCTTTGTGTTTCAATTCTTTCATAGTTTTCACCATAGTCATCTCTACTTTCTCTGCAATAAATTACAACTCTTTTTTCTTCATTAGACTTATTCATTTTGCACCTCCATTTATGATGTATCAATAACATTTTGTTTTATGTATTATTTTATTGTCGCTATTATATATAAAAAGTTCCAAAATTTCAAGTCATTTCTTGAAATCTTAGAACTTTTTTCATTTGGCTACAAATTGTTACCAGATGGTTAGAAATACTAACCATCTAATCTTTATATGACAATTTATTTTAGCTTCTTTTTATCATTTGATTTTAATTCCTTTTGTTTTTCTTTTTCAATTTGTTTTGCACTCTTACTTGGTGTTGGTAAATCTTCTGGCATAGTGCCTCCAATTCTTTTTATAGTTTGCCTAACAGCCTGTCCAACATTATGATGAGTTTTACAAGCATCATCTTCATTATTTATATTCTTATTTTTTTAAACCTCATCTGTTTGTGTAATTCTAAATAGATTAGCTGCTAGTTCTGTACTGCTCATATAGTCTAATATATCTTCTTTTTCTGATATACCTTTTCTATTTGCAATGTCTTTAGCTGTTTCTCCATTATATAATCCTCTATATCCATAATTATTGAATTTTCCGTAATTTTTAACACCTGCTAATTTTGCTGTATTAAATAAATATTTATTTTTATCTTTTACATTTCTTCTAGTATATAATCTTTTCTCGTCTTCACTTAATTGTTCATATTCTTGTCTTGTTATTTCTTGTTTCCTAGTTTGTACTGCAAAATAAGTTTGTGCTAATGCTATTGCTTTTTTTCTACTGTCTCCATTTTGTGCAATTAAATAGCATGCATATCTAGTTAGTTTGAAATCGTCAATTTTCTTATCTGCAACTCCTGCTTTTACCATTTTGCCGACATCGGCAAAATGGTCTATTATATTGATATTACTGTTTTTGCAAGATTCTTTTGCTTTGTCAATTACTTTAACAAATTTCCCCACTTACTATATTCCAACATTGTCATTAGTTCTCTAGCATACCAAAATTCTATTCCATTCTCATCTATATGTTTAATGCTTTCAAAGTCTTTCTCTGTTTTATTTACTAAATCATTTGCCATATATGTCATCTCCTTTTTTAACTGTTCGAAAAATCCGAACAGTTGAATCTTTTTATTTATATCATAATTCTAATAATTTTTCAATATATTTGCGAAAATTTGTTCTTGTTTTTTATTTGTATTTTTCTTGTATTCTATCAGATATAATATCGGTGAATACCTGTTTATAATCTTGAGTATCACCTACATTTGATTTTGGACATATAAAAACTGCAAATGGTAGTTTGTCTTTTTGCTTCTTATCCTTATCATTCTTTTTTGTCATTTTCAGAGTATTCACCTACCTTTCTATCAATTGTATTCGTTTCTTGTTTGTCCTTATTACTAAAGCTCATCTTCGTTTCGCATAATTTATCTCTACGTTGCTTCGCTTCCTAGAGCTAAAATAACTACAAGTGGTAAATCAAATACCCATATGAGATTTGCCCTCATTCCTCTTTTTAGAGAATTGCCCCTTTACATCACGTTAGCCAGACAAAAGTATCATTATATGTACTTGTAGTTTGCTATTCAATTTTCAATGTGCTATACTATTATAGAAAATAGTTGTCTAAAATTGCTATTTTCTATTATCTGTTTTTATTATAAAAGCCTTAAAACGGCTTGTAAATAGATTTTTATAAGTCTATAGCTAAAGTAAAATTCAAAATAGTTATAGTCTATTTTTAAAATGAAGGAAGTGCTGTAATGATAACTAATTTCGCAATTAATAATAATAAAATTATAATAAAAAATAATCGGAGAATATTTTGGTGCAATTCATGATTTTGAATACAATATTGGAGATAAACTATATGAATTTGCTATAATGGATAATAAAGAATTTGAAAGATTAAAAAATATGTATTCTCAATTAATAGAACTCGTTTCTACTGCAAAAGAATCTGATATAATGGATGAGAAATTAGATTGTTTCTTTAAAATGTTTCAAATAGTTAGAGCTTGTTTAGAATTTTCTCCTTATACACACTTCTATACCCAATTATTAATAGATATAATTGTAAAAACCTATAATACAAAAGTATTTAGGTCTGATTTATTATTTAAATCTGATATTGGGTGCTTTATTGAAAATCCAGAATACTCTCCAAATGATTTTTTTGAAGAATGGGAAGAAAATGAATATAACATAAATCTTATAATGCACGAATTTACTCAGGAAATAGAAAGAGTATCTAAGAAAAGACATGAAAAATATATGGATTTTTTTGAAACAGTCAGAGATCTATTGATAAAAGATTTTATGGAGAAAAAGTCAGATTTAAAAGAAAGATTAGAATTAATTAGCAAATATTCTCAAAATTCTACTGTAAAAAACTTATCTACTAATGAAAGATTATATTTATATGAAGCCAAAAGAGTTTTTGATATACACTATGTAAATACTAATCCTGCACATGCACTATTTTTAGATACAAAATTCAAAACAAAATATATATGCAATAAAGAATTGTCTTTACAAGAAAAAAGATTAGATGTAGAAGATGTAGCTAATTTAATAAAAGAAAAGCATATTATGGCTGAAGAAGTGTATGAATTAGCTAATTCTGAAGAACAAATTAGGTTTGAATTATTTAAAATAATTCAGAATAATTTTACAATTAATAAATGTGAAAATTGTGGCAAATTATTTATACCTGTAACTACTAGTAAAAATAAAAATCAAAAAGGCAGAAATGACCAAAAGTATTGTAATAATCTATATTTAGATACAGGAAAAACTTGCAGAGAAATTGGTGCTTTAAATAAGCGAAAAGAGAAAGTTCAAAAAAGTCCAATTCTAAAAGAATTTCAAAGAGAATATAAAAGAATGTATAGTTTGCATTATAATCATATCAAAGAATTTTCTGAAAAGAAATTCAAAGAATGGTCTAAAAAAGCACATAAATTAAAGGATACTTATACAAATGAACAAGTTCAAGAATTTAAAACAAAATTAAATGAATTAAGCAACAAATATTGGAACTAAAAATATAAACTTTGAAATTAATCAAAAACAAAATACCATATGTTATGTATATTATAGCATATGGTATTTTGCTTTTAATAAACTGTGTATTTTTTATAATTATCTATTCTTTGATTACTATTCAAGTTGACTCTGAATATTTTCAGTTTGTCTCATTTCTTTCTCATCTTGAATCTCCCTATTTCTTGCATTATCTTTGCTAACTGTCGGAACATTTATTGTTGCTTTACCTATTTGTTGTTCTGTATATATCGGTGTTTCAAAAATTGCTTCAGTTTGTGTTTCTTCTAGCTGTCTTCCTAATTTAACAGGATCTTCAATTTCTCTATACTTATGCCTAAAATACTCTTCTTGTACTATTGGAGAGTCTATAATACTTTCATCATACATCCTAGATTCATTCATTGCTATAACTCGGGTAAAAAATTCTTTCATAATTGTATCTTTTTCTTTTTTAAAATCTATATGAGCTACTTTTCCCAAGTCTTTTAAATGTTCTACTGATAATTCATCTTGCATACAATAACTAGATTCTATAAGTTTTTTTGCTGTATTTGTTTTTAACTGATAAAAATCAAATTGTTCTCCTATTGGATTTTTTGCCTTATTTACAAACCTAGCTTTATCTAAATTAACAGCATCCGAAATATATGTCTCTATAGCATCAATTCTTTTTCCTTCACTTAAACTCAAATTATATTTGTTACATAATTCATCAATTTTATTCTTTCTTTCTGTTTCCTGTTCATTTACTTTCGAAGAAGAATATTTTAATTTTTGTAACTCGATTGCTGCTTGAACTATTCCTATATCTGTTTGCGAATATTTTCCAGCTAATTCTTCTCCTGCAATTTTAGCACTATACTCTTGATAGTGTTCTTCTGCAATATCAAGTACTCTTCCAGCAGAATAATATTTTGCAGTTTCTCCTAATAATTTCTTTGTCTTACCATCTATTCCTTCTATATTAGCAATAGCATTAGCAAACATTGCAACTCTTGCTATATGTTCTTCTGAATATGATTTATTTTCACTATAATAACCTTTCTTATGTATTTCTTCAACAGTACTTCTTATTTCTGAAATATCTATATTATCACGAAATTCAGAAAATGATAATTGTTCAGGCCAGCTTGTAACTTTTTCATACATTATTTCAAAAGTTGGTGAACTTAATTCTTGATTATTCTGTAATATTTCAAGACTTTCATTTCTTGCGTCTGATGTTATTTCTTGCTTACCATATGTTCTTTGAATTTCATCTAAACGATAGTCTATATCTACATCAATTCCAGCCATAATTTGTCTTTCATACATTGTTGGCATTAACACATTCTTTTCTCGTTCATCTTTTATGAATTGTTTGATTTGTTCTACTGTTTCTAGTCCTTCTGTAACTTGACCTTTTTCTATTCTTTGTTTAGTAACTTCTATACATTCTGAAAGTATTTCATTTAAGTGTGATTTATTAAACATAGCTTCTGAATTCTCATTTTTTTCTCCCAATAGTTCATCTGTTAAACTAGAATTCATGTGAGCATTTCTCACATTATTAAATTTTGTTATTATCTGTTGTACTAATTCTGGTTGCAACTTTTCTCCACTTTTAAATTGTTCAAATAAACTATTTATTTCAGTTCTTACTTGACTTGCCAGTTCTCTCCTATCTATTAACTCAATAGGGATAGTCCTTCCAAGTTTTTTACTTAGCTCAATACTTGCTTTTATGCTATCTTCATCAATTTTTTCAAAACAAATTATACTTGTTGGTTGCATTTTTTTGTATTCCGTTGTACCATTTGAAACATCTTGTATTTCTATATCAACCTCTGAATACATACCTCTAGTTTGGTCAGGTAAATTTTTGGCAGTATAAAATCTTTGCTGTCTATATGTTACTGTAGTATTTGTTCTTGAATCAGAGCATAAATCATATGGAGCAGTAGCAGTTACTGCTTCTGCATCAAAACCACTTATAGATATAATAACTCCTTTTGCATTTTTAAACAGTGCTGTTCCCGGATTACTTGCATCAATTAAACTATAGCATAAAGCATGATTATTTGCCATTGTAGATGTGTTCCATCTATCATACATATCACCTTCAGCTTCACTTTTTCTATAAGCATTCATAACACTAATCATTCGATTAAACGGTCCATTCAATTTTCTTACTACATATTCTTGTCCATCTTCTGTGTGTTCAATAGATTCTGTATTATTTTCTTTATTATTCTCACTTAAAGTTTGCGTCATATCTCTACCGTAAGCTCTTCTTAAAGAGCCCTCTAGAATTATAGATTGTTTATACCTTTCAAATGATTTTGTTTTATCTTCCTTTTCAATGCCTTCTTGGTATGCTTGTCTAATTTTGCCTAAATCATTTTCTTCAACTAAAGATTTTAATTTTATAATAATTTCTAAAGACTCTTTTTCTGATTTTTCTTTATAAGTTTCTAGTTCTTTTCCTTCATATTTTGATAATAATTGTTCTGGATCATTACCATATTTTTTTATTAAATCTATTGCACTTTCATAATCTATTCCAACAATTCTTTCAAGGTAAGTATTTTTAGCATCTATCAAGGTAACATTCTGGGAATTTATATTTTCGTCCAATTCAGCATTTTTATTTGATACAAAATTTAATATTTCATCATAGTTTTTTATTGTATTTGCTTCTTGTGGATTTAATACTAAGTAAGAAATGATCGTTTTTTCTTCTTCTGATAAAGGATTTGAAGCATCTTGTATTCTGCTAGATGCTAATTTAAGAAAATCATTAGGTTTCACTTCATATCTTTTTGTTTCTGGATTATATATATGGTTTTCGTCTCTTCTAATAGTTGCACTTAGTTGTTCTATTAAAGGTGCTATAAATAAATTATTTTGTTTTATATTTTCTAATACAAATCCAAATGAAATTAATGCATCCTTATCTTTTGCTAGTTCAATTATTGAACCTTGAACATTTTCGTACCTTACTATTCTTTCTAAATTATTTTCACCAATGCTACTGATTATTTCAGGGGTTAAAATGTCTAAATTAAGAGTCGAAAATAAACTTGAGTTGTTTCTAGCAAATTTTTTCATCAATTCAATTTCTTTTTTGGATAATGTTGTTCTTCCAATGCTCTCTAATTTATTTTTGTAACCAATCTGCAAAAGTTCTTCAAAGTTTTCTTTATCTATATCTGCATAATCTAAATATTTAGGATGTTTTTTTATTGCTTCCAAAATAACTTTATCTGTTCTATATTCTTCAGGAATTTTACTTAAAATATCACTATCTCCAATTATAAATCGGTATCTTTCTTCTCCTAGCATATCAATTGCAGATAAAACAATCTCTTCATATTGCTTATTATAACTCGTAAGCTCACTTGGAATTGGAATATTTTCTATTCCATTAGGACCTACTTTTTGTAAATATGTATTTATCATATTTACAGTTATAGCTTCAGTTGGGATACACATTTTCCAATCTCTATCAAATTCAAATCTTTCTGTAAATATATTCCCACCGTCAACTGTTTCTATCAGTTTTATTACTTTTCCCTCATACCATTTTCTATATGATTGCTTTTCTTTTTCAGAAAAACGTGTAATCCATTTTTTGTATTCTTCTCTTTCTACATCATTAGATATTTTATCAATTTTTCTGTCTATTGATGGAACATATGAAAGTTGAAAATGACTTATATCTTCTAATGCTCTTTTGCACATCTCGATAGTTATGTTTTGGATTGGAACTGATGATAATCCAAACATACTTTTATCTCCGTTTATTTCATTACATCTATCAATTAATGCGTTCCAAACTTTTTCTGTCATTTTCTCTCTAGGTATATTATAAGCCAATCTGTCTATATTTTTCATTTGAGATATTTTCAGAGTTATTATATTATCAACCCAAGTTGCATATTCTTCTTGTGATAATCCTTTTTCAAAATTTTCATTTGGAATTTCTCTTATGATACTTTCCGATTTTTGCAATAATATTTCATAAATTTGTCTATTACGACTTGTTTCAGGAATCTCCTTTAAAAAGTTTTCAACATCATACCCTTCTGCTTGTAATAATCTTGCACCTTCAATACAAACATCGGTTGTTTTTTGATAATCTTTTAAATCGTTAAAAATGCTTTGAATAGCATCAGGATGATTTTTTATTACACCTATGACTAATTTATCACACCACTTACTATATTCCTCATCCGTCATATCTTTATCTATTTTTTGTTCAGGTAAAGAAAACACAATCCCATTATACTTAGATATAGCAAATTCCCACATATCTTTATTTTTGACTTGTTCAGGAATTAAACTGAATACTTCAGAAAAAGAATCATCCACTTTTTCTAATAGACTTCTTGAAAATTTTTCATCATATAGCTCAGGTGAAATTCGTCTTAATATTGATATATCCATAATATGATCTATTCTATTTACTAATGCTTTTATTGTATTTCCATTTATAATTTTAGCTGGAGCAGTATCAATAAAATCTCTTATAGCTGAATCAGAAATTACTTTTTTAGGATTTTTTAAAAAGGCTTCAATTAAATCTTGATTAATATACTCTGGTTTTGTGCTTAAAAGAATATCAGAAAGTTCCTCAAGATTAAATGCTTGTTCACATTTTTTATCTAGTACTTTTATATAAAATTCTTTATACTTTTGATTGTTTTCTCCTGATAGTATTCCATCTATGTTGGACATCTCAAATCTATAAGAATTACACCCCAATATATCATAGGCTTCGTCACCATATATATCAACAACATCTTTTATTAATTGATTAGCTTCATCTTTACCTAAAATTTGTTCTCTAAATGATTTATCTTCTTCAGAAATTGAAAGTATTGTTTTAAAAGCATCATAATTTAAGTTATATTTATTAAAAATATCAGAACAATGTTTATAATATTCATCATAAACATCTCTAATATTTTCTGCAGAAATATCATCTGGTAACTCGATTTCTCGTCCTAAGCTTTCCAATCTTTGGTCTATTTCATCAAATATTGTTTCTTCATTATCAATAAAAAACTTAATTTGCTCTTTTGTCATTTTTTACTCCTATTATATTATTTATCTTTCTTCTTCATCATCTTTTTCTTTTATATTCTTTTTGTCATCAGCATTAAAATTTGTAAGCCTTTCATTAAGTTCTTTAAGTATTTTATATTCTTTTTTATCTTTATTTTCTTCCATATTATTATTCTCCTCCCACATGAAATATTTTTTGAAGAAATTTTATTATTTTCTGGTAAAATCTCTCTTTTTTTACTTCAATAGGCAAATTATTGGTTTCTTGTTCCTGCTTTTCTTTACTATAAGCATTCTCAACGTTTCTTCTGTTAAAAATATCAGAATTATATTTTGCTTTCTTTTCTTCTTCATTTTTTTGTCTGTCATAATTTTCTTTTGCTTCAATTCTCTCTTTCTGATAAGGTGTAGCCCAATAATCTCTAAATATATTTGCTAAAATTGCTCTTGTTTCGTCTAATAAGTTTAGTTCTTCAACTTTTTTATTTATATCAATTGTAAAATCATAATTATTATCCATTTTTGTTTTAAAAGTTTCTATCATTGTCTTTGGTATTTTATTAACACTTTCTTGAGGTACATATTTTAATATTTCAACTACTTCTTTGTATGCTTTTGGATAGTTATCTTCCATCTTTAGTTCCTCCACTTTTTTGTGATACAATATTTCAATTTATTTATATCATAAAATCACAAAATATTCAATTTTTAAAATTCACCTTTCTAAATTCCAATCTTTTTCTCTATCTTCGTGTTTAATTTGTTTTTCTGGATCTATAAAAGTATTTGTTTCCTTTTGAAAATCTCTAACTAAATTACCTTCTTCAGCAATATCAAATTTTTTACAAATCCATTTTATAATTTTTTCTATCACTTCATAAAATTTATCTATTATCTTATTCAAATGACTATTCTCTTTTTCTAAACTTTTAATTTTGCTTTTATTATTGTTGTTTTTGACTATCTAAATAGTTATTTGTTTCAATACTCTCTTGGCTTTTTGAATTATACCTATTAATATTTTCAACAATAGGTGTAATTTTTCTTTGTTCTATTTCTTTACTGTCTGTTTTATATTTTAATTTTACTTTTATATACTCTTTATCTTTCAGAGAACTTA
>CALXET010000005.1 GCA_944387405.1 uncultured Clostridia bacterium | reverse complement strand
TCATCATATACGGAAGTTACATCTTCGCCTATTCCTTCGCCTTTTGTATTGTCTTCTTGGCCTTCATCTTGTCCTTCATTTTCTACTTCATCTTCTGGTAATTCTTCCTTTGTCTTACTTGTATCTTTTTCTTTTTCTGACATATCATCACCTCCCATCTATATAGCACTTCTATCCCCTTGGAATAATTTTATATTCTACTTCTGTATCAGATTCTTCATTTAGCATATATATATCTAAATTTATACTTTGTCCATTAGAATATGTATATACTAAAGTAGCTTTAGTATACTCTCCGTCAGTTACAAAAGAATCTTCTATTAATTCATAAGAAATATAATCTGATATGTCGCAATTAATCTTTCCAACTTCTCCAACTAACTTTGAAAAAGTTTCAAAATCTGTTATACCAAATCTATTTTTTATAGATGCTTTATATTTATTAAAATATTCTTCTGTATTAACACTACTTTCCACTACGTCTTTATATAAAATTGGAAAGTATTGGTCTACTATAATTTTAATTTTTTCTGTTATTTCTGTTTTTGGAATATATCCTCTGTAATTTCTGTATAAAACTTCTGGATTTTTAAATCCTTCTACCTTTTTTCCATCACTTGTTTTTTCAATTTCAACTTGAACATTATTTTGTCTAGCAATTCTCTCTTCAATCTCTTTATTTTTTTTGTTTGTCAAGTTAATAATTGCAATCATAGCAACAATATTCAATATTACAAAAATTATAAGTAAAATTCTAACTTTTCTACTATTCATATAAATATACTCCTTATTAAAACCTCTTTATACAAATTTCTCTAGTATATTTTTATACTAGAGGAATTGTTAAACTATATAATTTAATTGCGTCTTTTTTCTCTTGTTCTGCGTCTTCTTCATCTCCAGAATAAGACTTTAAAATTCTAATTTTATTAAAAATTAGCGCTTGTGCATCTTGTTGTTCATCATTGTATTTTGAGAAATTAATTTGATATTCTCTAGTTTCTCCTGGTGCAAGAGCAATTTCTAAGCTTGAATTAGTCATTGGTCTTTTGTCATTTCCAACATCTAATATAACTTCATCACCTTCATATACACTTGATATAACCATTGTATAATCTGTTTTATTTGTAATTTTTACTAAATATTCTTCATGATCATAAAATACTGCTTTTGATAATATTCTTATTTTTGAATAATCATCTTCTACAACTCTTTTTAAATCTACTTTATCAATGAAATCTCCAACATTTAATTTGATTTCATCTCCTTCTTTAACCATTGCAAACTTTTCATCAAAATATGAATATTCTTCTCCTGTAAGTCCTGTTGCTAAGTAATCATTAAATATTTTTACATGATATAGATATGTATTGTTGTAATTTGAATAATTTTGAATGCTATATCTTTTTTTCTGTGTAAATATAGATTGAATATATTCTGTAAATTTATTTATATCTCCATTAAAAGCTTCATTTTTACAATTTTCAGAAAGCATATTATATGCTTTTTCATATTCTTTATTATTACAATAATTAATATACTCATCTACCATATCGATTATTAAACTATGTTCCTCTTCAGGCACACTACTTGATGCATCTAATGTTGAAATATTTGGTGTATATGTTGTATTTAAAACTATCTCTTCTTTTCTTAAACTTAACAAGAAATTAATTCCAAATATTATTAACCAAACTATTAATATGATTATAATTATTTTCTTATTATCTTTAAAGAAATTTCTAATTTTAAGTCTTAATTTCAAAAACATATACTTTTCCTCCTATTTAACACTAAAAGATAATTCATAATTGTTAAAATCTTTTTCTAGAATAACTATATTCATATTTCCAGAGTCTTCTTCTTTTTCTTCTTCAGTCATGTTTTCTTCAAGATTTTGAACATACTCATTTCCTAATACATCATAAACATCTACCCATAATACATATAAGTTCCCTGTTTTCTCGTTTCCTAGTCTTTCAATATTTCTAAAATTTATAGTAAGTTCACCAGTTCCAATTCTTTCTCTTACATATTGTTCAAATTCATTTTGCGTCGGAAAATAAGTTTTCTTAAAATCTTCACTCAATTTTCCATATGCTACATCAAATTCTTCATTGTCTAAATTATCAATAAATTCTATTGCATATCTACGCATTCTATCTTGTTCTGACATTTGTTTTCCTTCTTCATCTGTAACATCATCTAAGACAGTATTCGTATTTACTGAAGAAGCAGTTGTATTAGAATTTTGCATTTGTGCATTTTCATCTATCGTTAAATATTTTATCAGCATAATTATATTTACGGCCATAAGTATCAGAACAATACCTGCGATTATTAAATTAATTTTATAGTCTTCTAAACTATTTTTTCTTTTTCTTCTCATAATTTCTCCTATAAATTAATTTTTAAGGTGTTGGAGTAGGATTTGGTCCTTCATCAAAAGTATCATCTTGTATTCTTGTTAAAACTTCTTCAATAGCATCATTTGTATCTGTAATTCCATATTTATTATATGTTCCTGCTAAAGTTTGAGCTCTAACTGCTAAATCTTTTTCTTGTATTGCCTTAGCTAAATTATATGCTGCATTTTCTTCTGGTGTATTTCTTGGCATTGAACTTAAATCTTGAGATGCAAATCTATCCATATCTGTAGCCAAATTTGTTACATCTGTATCATTATTCAAATCATATCCTTTTTCATTAACATAATGTTGTAATAGCATTTGAATATTTCTTTCCATTGAATCTGTATTTTTTTGTAATAATTGTTCTACTTCTGTTTTTAAATTATTAAATTGTGTTTGATCTGTTCTAAAGTTCTGGAATTGAGCTTGTCTAGCAAATTGTTCAAGCGAATTTTTGAAATTATTTTCATTTACTTGAACATCCTCTGGTATTGCTCTACCAGCTGCTCTTGCCGCTCTTATATCTTGTATAGTACTATATGTAGCAATACCTCTATTTAATGACGTATCTGTATTATGTTCTGCACCCTCGCTAATTGCTGTCATTGCAATAGCAGCACCCAAAGCTGGGCTTGACATCTTTTTAGTTGTATCTGCAATATTTGCAGTTGCTTTAGCAATAATATTATTACTTGCTTTTCCTTTTTCAATAAGATTATTTATTTTTCCAGGTGCTTCTCTAAATTGTTTTATACCAGGAGCATTGGCTACTTTACTTCCAATTGAATTAAGGGTTTTATTATTTTGAACAACTCTATTTAAGTTTCTACTAATAGGTCCATTTCCACTTCCGCTGAAAGCTTTTTTAGCAACATCACTAAATGTTTTAATTGCAGCAAGTGAAGCAACTGTATCTGCTAAAGTATTTGCTTGTTTAAATCCAAAGATTTCTTTTACTATTGTCTCTGCTTGTCTTATGAATAATAAACACATAATTGCAAGTATCATTCCTGATACAGAACTCCATCCACTATTAGAGATTAAAGATATTACTGCATTCGCAAATACTAAATATATTAAACAATGGAATGGTTGAATTAATACGTTTAATAAAAATTCTCTAAGCCATGAATTTAATGCTTGTGCCTTTCCGTCACCTGCTTTATCTATAGAATATGTTATTGTAATTATTGGTGCTATCATAATTAAAAATCCTACAACAAGCATACGCTTGATATAAGAGAATAAGAATGCTGCTGTAATACCAACTAAAATCGCATAACATATTGTTGCCGCCCATGTAACTGAAGCACCACCTATAAAACTTTTACTAACTAAATTAAATGCTAAATGCTCATAAGCTATCATCTCATTGTCGTAATTAGACATATTTTCCATAACACGTTTAAATATCTCTACTAAACCATTATTTACATTTAAAGTTATAATTACTATATAATGAAGCAAGAATACTAGTCCAAAACTAACAAGCCAGTCTGTAATCATCTTTTTATATTTTGCTTGATCAGATGCAACTGTTGAAATTGCCATTCTAATACCAATGTATAATAAAACTACTAATAAAGCACTTATTGCAAATATTCTTAATGTATAATACCATGCTGCAATATTCTTTCTAATAACTTGCATAGATGGTCCACAATTGAAATCAAAGAAGTTTATATTTGTTAAAGCTACTCTATTGAAGAAAATATCATCTGGTGTTAAAAATCCGTATCAGTCCAGCATCACTATCTGCATATGCTATAGCTGTTAAAACACCTTGCACAGCAGCTGCAATTCCAATTACTATAACTCTTAAGAAAATTGTTAAAATACCAACAATTCCATCAACTGCTCCAAGTCCAACTCCTGCTATTTCATTAATAATGTTTGTCGTTCCTTCGTCAGTCATTGAGCTACTTCCTGATGCATATACATTAGCCGATGAAAAATTAAATAATATTGTAAACATTAATATACAGGGTAATATCTTATTCCATATTTTCTTCATCTTTCTTCTCCGTTCTTTTAAAATTTTATTTATATTTAAATTTAAATGTTTCTGACATAGCTTTTTGAGAAACTCTACCCTTCATTCCAAATAGATTTCTAAACATCTTTTCAGATCTAGATAATGCAGCAAAGAATAGAGCTGCTAAAAGTGGTGCCACTTCAAATATCTTAAATGCTGTATTTATAAATACTAAATACAATGCAGCATGCATTGGTTGTGTAAAACAAAACATTAGAAATTCTTTCATCCAACTTTCAAAAGCCTGTGCTTTACCATCATTTGATTTATCTATTGAATATGTTATTGTTATTATTGGTGAAACGACTATTAAAAATCCAATCATTAATAACCTTTTCATATATATTAAGAAAAATTTAATTTCATAAAATACTAATACTATATACATTAGTATAACTCCTACATAGCTCCAACCTGTTGTCAAATTTAACATATTTAATACTTGCCAAATTAGATTCTGCTCAAAAACTTCTATATTCATCGATCCAAATAAAGCGACTAACGCTTCACAAACTGTTAGAACTATTGTAATAAAATAATGTAATATAAATAGTAATGCAAAACTGAAAAACCAGTCTGTAAACATTTTCTTATATCTTGCTTTATCATCAGCAATTGTTGATAAAGCCATTCTTATTCCAATATATAATAAAACTAATAAACTTATAACTACTGCTATTATTCTTACTACATAATACCATGTAAGTACACTAGTTTTTATTGTCCTTGATATCTCACTACCATTATCTTCTATTACGTAATTTGCATCTAACATTTTAACTTCATTAAATACGGTCGCTTCTATAGTATAAAATTGAAACTCTCCTTGCTCTGCCGATGTTATTATAGATATTAATATATGTACAATCATAAAAGGTAATGCGATAATTATTGCAAGAGCAGAAGCTGCAGCAGCTCCAAAAGAAAATGTTGTAGAAACTCTTTTTGTAATACTTACATCATCTCTACCACTTACTGTAGTCGTAGCTTCCTCTGACATCTGATTATAGTTTTCTTCTCCGTATGCTGATTCTATAGCCTCTGCATCAACTCTATCTTCATCATCGTCGTCATCATCCGCATATATGTAATTAGGTAATATCGCTGTTAATAATAGTGATACCATTACTAACATACTAATAAATTTTTTCTTCATATACTAGATTTCCTTTTAATTTTCTGCTTTTAATTTAGCTAATTTATTCATATTTGTTTCAACAAATTCAAATTCTTTCTTTGTTGGTTGGATAGCAATAATTGCAGTATCCTCTCCAACTTTTAGTAAACCTTCACCTCTTTGACATGTTGTTAAGAAATGAGCTTCACCTTCACTTAATTTAAATACTTCTTTTAAATATTGAATCTCTGATTTATCTTGTGCTAAAAATAGTTTCGTATCAGAAGATGTAAGTACCGCTTGAACTTCTGGTTTTTCATAGAAGTCTTGGAATTTCTGTGACATAACTGCTAAAGAAACATTTCTTTTTCTAGCACGTCTTGCCATTTTATTCAAGAAATCTACAGCTTCTGGATAAGGTAAAAGCATCCAAGCTTCATCAACTAAAACTCTTTTCTTAACAGCTTTAGCTTTATCTTCACTATTTTTCTTTACATATTTCTCCCAAATCCAAGAAAGTAATATTTGTTGTGCAAGTGGTCTTGCAAAATTTTCCTCTAATTGAGAAATATCTAGATTTATAAATGGCATTCCATCTAATAATTCAAATGTAGATTGACCATCAAAATATGCCATTTGTCCATTAAATGATTTAACATATTGTCTCATAACTTTAATTAAATAACTATAATGGAATCTATAATCTGGGTTTTCATTACTTTGTGCATTTTTGTATATTCTATCATACCAAGAACTTATTGTTGGCATTGGTTTTTTCTCTTTTTCTAGTCTATCTCTAACTATTGAAGATGATTTTACATATAAACTTTCTACATTATTTGTAATACCAACACTTTCATACTCTTGAGCAACAGCTTCAGAAATAATCTGTTTTGTAAGCTCATTTACTTCTTTACTTCTAGTACTACCTCTTGCCATTGTAAGTAAAGCCTGTGTAACATCCTCTACTTTATTTTCTACATTTAAAACAACTTTTTCTTTACCCGTTATTTCATCTTTTACTATTTCAGGTTCTATATCAAATATATTTATAATTGTTTTTGAGGTAGGACTTATTGTTACATTTACTCCACCAAGAGCTTCGGCAACAACTCCATATTCACCTTCAGCATCTAGGGCCAAACTTTCAATTCCCATTAATACTGCTGAACGTGCTGTTAAAGTTTTAATAGTAACACCTTTACCAGCACCAGACTTACCAAATATAACCATATTATAATTAGCAAGTGTTGGGCTAAAATTATCAAATAATATTGGAAGTCCTGTTTGTCTATTAAATCCAAGTGGTATTCCTCTTTCATGACCTACATCTGATGTAAAGAATGGGAATACAGTAGACATTGAACGTCTATCAAATGTATGAGTTTTACTGATTTTATTATCACAAAATGGCATATTAGATCTTAAAGCTTCATCTTGAAGCGCCCATGCTGGTTTTACTCCAATAAGAGTTTTTGACATATCTGCCGCAAGAAGTTCTGTATATTTATCTAATTCTTCCAAAGAATATGCAAACAAAGTACATATAATAGAAGCTTCAAATAGCTTATTAAATCCAGCTGCAATCTGATCTCTTAGTTCCTCAGCTTCAGCTCTTTTTTGAGCTAAAATTCTTTCTCTATTTATATCTCCTCTATCCCATGCAACAATTCTTTCAGACTCTAATTCATTTATAGTTCTGTTTAATTCTGTTTGTGATACATTTTCACTTACTGGATTTATAAATACTGATACATTTAAATCTCCAAATGTATACATACCTCTTAAAAATTCTGGGAATGTACACATTCTTGGTATTGTTGATACAATCATACTTCTAGCATATCTTGTTTTATTTGAAACAATTGTAAGATAATTTGCATTACTTGCATCAATTCCAGCAGGAGCAATTAAATCTTTTATAGTCTTTCTGTTTTTTTCCAACAATCCTAGAGGTTGTTTATTTTCTTCTAAAATTATATCTTCTTGTGGTTGTTCTTGTTCCTTTTTTTTCATATTCTATTTCTCCTCCTCTTTAGTTTTTATCAGTATTTTCTGATTGTTGTTCTTTTACTTCTTGTGCACCATTTTCTTCCCCATCAATTTTTGCTTTTTGAATTTCTTTTTTAGCACCTTCATAAATTATTGGGTCCATTTGATCTTTATAATCCTCTATAATTTCTGTAGCTTTATCTTTAACCATTTGCGCTTTCTTTAATTTTTCTATTTGTCTATATTTGTCTGCTTTTATAATACTATCTGTTGCAAGCTCGATAGCCTCTGCATTAACAATAGCATCTAATTTTTCTTGTTTCTTTTCTAATACATCTTTTCCTGAACTATATAGTGCATCATATTGTGAATCTAATGCTTTAGAGAATTGTATTAATTCAGAATCATCTCTATTATATGCTACATATAATAATTCAGCTAAATTTTCTGAATCAAGTATCTTTCCATTTACTCCAGAAGCCTGAAGAGCATGTATTGTAGATTGAGCTCTTGTATATAATTCAGAAAAGGCCATATTATCTAACTCATCTGGTGTAGCATCTGCTGCAGCAGAAATTTCACTAGAATAATATGAAACAATGACATAATTCTTTTGTTGCAAAATATTTTTATTTAAACTCATTCTAGCAACATAATCAGATATGTTTATACCATAATCTAAAACTCTTGATTTTCTCAATTTTTCGAATTCAAGTCTTTGTCTTAATTTTTCATTACCTTTTGCTTTTGCATTTGCAATTCTAGAATTTAATTTTTCAATATCTGTTGCTATCGCTGAAACTTTTACTTTATATTCATCAATTATATCTTTCAAATTTAAGCTTCTTGTTTGAACATATAATTGTATTGGAAATCTTAAAGTATTTAAAAATTGTACGAAGCCTTCTTCTACAGCAACTTTTTCTTCTTCTGACATAAGATCATAATTTACACCTTGACATTGGATAACCATTACATATTGTGTTCTATTTTTTCTTATAATCATATTATCTTTTATTTCATCAAATTCCATAAATTTATAAATTGATTCTTTTGATAAACCTCTAAAAGTTCCTAAGTTTTCATCTTCAATTTCTTCTTCTTCAGGTTCTTCTTCTTTTCTTTTATTTGTATAGTATACTAAAAAATAAATTGCAAATAGGCAAACTATTATAAATACTAAGATTGCTAGTATAATTTCTAATATTGTTATAACGTCCATTACTTCTTTTCCTCCTTTGTATAAACATATATTTTCTTATTTTTGTTAAACTTTATCCATCTTAGTATAATTTCGCTTAAAGGCTCGCCACCTATCTTTTTTGTAATCGGAATACCAGATAAAGTTGGAATTTTTACAGCTCCTATTACATATCCTGTTAAGCCGAAAATTGCCATTATTACAATTCCTACTACTTTTAAATTGACTATACTAAAAATAAATAAGAAAACTGAACCTATTAGAGCTCCTGCTACAGTAGTAATTAATGATTTTACTGTGAAAATATATAATAATCTTGTTTCACCTCTAAGATTTCTAGGAATATAATAACTTCCCATTATTTCTCCTCCTTTGTAATTTTATAGAACACTTGAAAATACTTGATATGCTAAAGTCCATATTCCTACAGCACCAAATATAACAACACCAGAAACAACTAATCCAATTAATTGTTGTTTAAGTTTTGCTGCTTCTTCCGGACTTGCAAACATATATTTTACACCCATTATCATTGTAGCTGCGACTAAAACTATTATACCAATTGATAATAAGATTCTTGCCATTGGAAGAAATATGCTTTGCATATCTGAATCGCCTATATAATTTTTACCTTGTTGCCCACCTTTAGATAGAAAATCTTTTCCATCTTGCATAATTTCACTAAATGATGGGAACGTAAACCCATTTGCTTGAACAGGTTTTGCGCATACTGATACCATCATTAAAAACATAATTAAGGCAACTACAATTTTCTTAATTTTCATACATTTTCCCCCATTTTAAAATAGTTAATTTTATTATATTCTATTTAATTTTCTTATTCAACTTTTTTTAATAATTTGTAATACTTTTGTAAAGAAAAAGAGAGATACAAATAGACATAATCTAAATTGTTCTCTCTCTTATATATTAAATTTTACTTTAATTAATTACCCATTCCTTCTGCAAAAGCTTGAATAATTGCTAAAACACCACTTGCAGCATATATTAATATCGCACCAACGACATAAACTACTGCATGTTTTTTAATTTCTGCTTTATCTCCAGGAGCTGATGACATATATTTAATTGCAAGCACAACTAACATTATTGTTGCAACTCCGACTCCAATAATCTGTGCAAGACCTAGTATCTTTCCTCCTGCATTTAGTATTGTGCTATTAGCATCTTCATTTAAAGATAAACCGCCAACATTTCTAGCATATAATTTTGAATGAGCTAATATGGCAAAAGAAACTAAAGTTGGCAACAACACTTTTCTTTTCTTCATATTTTCCTCCTATAATAAATCTACTGCAACCTCTGAAATAGCATCTATTATCGTCATTGCTCCAAATAGTAAAACAGATCCAATTACAACTGGCATCATTTTCTTTTTTACTTCTGCTTTTTCACTAGGAGCACTATATGTATATTTAATACCTAAAACAATTATTGATACTGCTGCTGCAGTTCCTGCAATTCCTCTAATTACTCCAAGTATTGCATCACCAATACCACTAAGTCCAGTATCAGGTGTCAAATTATTATAAATGTTTGGAGGACTATCTGCAAAAATGATTGTAGACATTAGCATCATACAAACTAGAAAAATTATTAAAATTCTTTTAATTTTCATATGCTTCCACCTTTTACAAAGAAAGATTATCATTTCTGATAATCTTTCCGAAATTTTATGTATATTCTGTATTTGCTATTAGCCTGTAATTGTTTGTGTAGCAAATGTTCTGATAATTTGTAATATACCAGTTGCAGCAAATAATATAACTGCACCTACTACATAAACAACAGCATGTTTTTTGATTTCTGCTTTGTCTCCAGGTGCTGCAGAAATATATTTAATAGCTAAAACTATTAACATAATAACAGCTACACCTATACCAATGATTTGTACCCATCCTAATACAGCATTGATAATATTTTTAATACTATCTGCACCAGCGGCACCTTCATTTGCTTGTGGTGTCCAAGAAGAACCTAAAACTGTAGAAGCAACTGATAAAATCATTAAAAACATCATAACGGCTGTTATTATTCTAACTGTTTTTCTACTCATTTTCATTTCGTTTTTTCCTCCTTTTATAATAACGATATTCACAAATTTTTTCCTACAATTATATAATACCACATTTTTCAACATTTGTACATATTTTTCAAAAAAAATTTATAAATATTATACTTTTTATTTTTTTCATGATAACATATAAAAATTTTTTTGTATATACATTTTTTTATTTTATTTAATAATTTTAGTATTTTTTTCATGTTTTTTATAATTTTTACATATAATATATTGACACAACTACTATTCTATCATATAATATAAAAAGACATCGCGGGGTGGAGCAGTTGGCAGCTCGTCGGGCTCATAACCCGAAGGTCGTAAGTTCGAGTCTTACCCCCGCAACCAAAGAATATATCACTAGAACTGTAACGGTTTTAGTGATTTTTTATTGATTGAAAATTGGTTGCAATAATGGGTAAAAACCACTAGTTTATGTCAAATTGGGGAGAAATTGGGGATGAACTCTCCAAATTAATACTTTTTAAAGCTATAAATTACAAGATAATTCAAAGCTAATAAATATGAGAGTGACAAAAAAGTTTTGATAATATTGAATTGTTAATGTACATTATTAGATACTAATAAATTTTCTAGTACATTACCAGCTTTTTTATCATGTGACTTTAATGGATGTACATAGAAATTATAAGTTGTAGTAATTTGAGCATGACCTAGTCTTGCTGATACAGTGGCTACATCAACTTGCTGACCTATTAATAGAGTAGCATTTGTGTGTCGCAAACCATGAAAATTTATAACTGGTAAACCAATTTGTTTAATAAATTTTTCAAACCATTTACTAATTGTAGATGGATGAATAGGTTTTCCGTCATCTTGTACAAATAATCTATCAGATTCGTGCCAGAAATCGCCTACAATTGATTTTTGTTCATTGTACCATAATTTATATTCTTTAAGTAAAGAAACAATAAAATCAGGGATAGCAACGTCACGTATAGAACTCTCGTTTTTAGGACTTTTGGTGAATACACCTTTTTCTGATAAATATTGGCTAGATTTATTAATACATATAATTCCATTTTTAAAATCTATATCTGACCATTCAAGTCCAGCAAGTTCTCCAAGCCTTGCACCTATAAAAATATCTAGTAAAATAGCAACTTTATATTTAATATCTTTTCCTGTTAGTTTTTCTAAATTATCCACTAAAATTCTAGTTTGATCTTCATCATAACAAGGTCTTTGTGGTTTAGGTGCTTTTGGAGGTTCTACACGTTCAGCTGGATTAGTTACAATCATTTGCCAATATACTGCTTTGTGTAACATTGCATGTATTAATCTATGATGTTCTAATATAGTTTTTTTTGATAAGGGTTTTCTAGTCTTTTCTCCATGATTATTTTTCTTTCTTTGAAGTTGTGTATCTTCTTCAAGTAAATTATAGAAATGCATAATATCAATAGGTCTAATTTTATCTAGTTTTAAATGTCCAAAATAAGGTATAATTCTCGTTTCTAACATTCTTTTATATCTACAATAAGTTGATGGAGCAAGTTCTTTTAAAGCATAATCACGTTCCCATATGTCTACAAATTCTTTAAATGTTGGAGTAGACCCTTCTATAATAAATCCATTTTCTATTTGCGTTACAAATTTTGCTAGCTCTATTTGAGCTTCGGATTTATTTTTACAATGTACAGTTTTTTGATGTCTAACTGATTTTCCGTCTAAGTCATAACCTTTAAATACTACTAACCTATAGCTATTTTTTCCACGTTTTTCAATACTACCTGTCACTTATTTGCCTCCTTTCGTTTTATTTAGTAATTGGGTAAATTACTATGATTTTATTGTAGCATCATGTAAAAAGAAAACAAAACCCGACAGGTAGTTATAGAGAAAAAAGTTTGTGGTGTAGGGGAATTTATGATATAATTCGGCAAGAGGAGGTTTGAGTATGGGAAAAAATAATAATAGAGATGATTTTTCAAATAAGATAAAAGAAGTATTAGCTAAAAGAGTTAATTATTTATGCTCAAATCCCGAATGTAGTAGAGGAACATTAGGTCCATCTTCTGCAAGTGAGAAATTTATAAATACAGGAGTAGCTTCTCATATATGTGCGGCGGCACCAGGAGGAAAAAGATATGATATAAATATGACACCAGAACAACGTTCAAGTATAGAAAATGGAATATGGCTTTGCCAAACATGTTCAAAAATTATAGATAGTGATGAAAAAAAATATACAGTGGAAGTATTAAAAGATTGGAAAAGCAAAGCTGAATCTAGAGCAGAAATAGGACTAATAAAACAAATAAATGAGATAACAGATGTAAAAAAAGAGAGAATAGTTGAAGAAAAAGAAAAAGATGTAATAGAAGTATTAAATATCCATAAGAATTCTCAATGGAGTAGTATTCAGTATGAAGAATATCTGAGAAAATTTGAAGGTTTGAATGATTATATTTATTGCAAGGATTTCACTAATTTTTTCAAAAAAGATTTTATATTTGATGATATTATTTCAAATTTTGGTAAAGAGCTATTGGAATGGTTGATGGGAAGAAAAAAATTCCCATTAGCGAATTTAGATGGATTTTATGAAGAATTAAAAAAAATATATAATATAAACGATGATGATATTTTAGCAAGAAGATGGGATGCTTTGCATAAGTATTTTGAAGGAAATATAAAGGAAGCACATAAAATATATTTAGAGCTATTAAATATGAAAAGTGATAATATAGAAAATTGGTTAAGGGATGATATATTAGTCGATGGAAGAAATATTACAATTCAATTGGAAAGAATAGAAAGAAAATATTCTATAGATAATGTTTTTCAAATGGAAATCAAAAAGAATCGTCGTAAGATAGTTTATCCTAATATAGACAGAGTGCGTAGTAATTTGTATGAAAATGTACTTAAAAATATATTTAATTATCAAAATAAATCCAAATATACACAAATATATGGAGTGGGATTAGAATATATATTAAATTCTATTCAAGAACTTGCATATATAAGTATTTTATTTGGTTCAATTACACATTTTAGATTAGTTAGAAACTTACTAGCAGAAGTTTTAAGTATATATGCAAATTGTTATGAGGATACAATTTTTTATAAGAATTGTTTAAAGCAAATGATATTATCAGGAAAATTCAAAGAATTTAAAAAAATGTATAATCGAATAAAGTTAACAGAAAATTTTATTAATAGTAATGAGTTTATTAATGAAATTCTGTCACTAGAGAAAGCTATTTTACCGATGGATATTAATAATTATTATATTTTCATATTTGATGTTTATGGTAGATATCTTGATGACAAAACATATTTAAAATTTGAAAAACACATTTTAAAAATTATAAATATAGGAAAGACATGTGATTTTGATGAAGTGCATAGAGCTTGGGAGTCAATACCAAATAATACAGAACGATTCGTAAAAAAAGAAAATTTATTTAATATAATATTAAAATACTTAAACAAAAATTATTCAGGTTTTTTTAGAAATTTTAGTAGTATATTAAATAAGATAAAGTTTTTGGAATTAGATGAAAAAGAAAAAAAACTTTTTATTAATATAGTAAATAAAGTAAAAGATATTAATGATATAGAAGCCTTTCAAGCAATGATTGAATTAAAAAAATATACTAAAACAAATAACTTTAACAATATTTTATTAAAAGAAAATTCTTTTGAAAATTTTTGGTATAATATTGAAAAAAAGAATAGCACAAAGACATTGAAATACATTGTTACTCAAATAAAAAGTGAAGCTGAAAAGAGAGAAAAAAATCCTGCTATTCATTTTTTTAATGCTAGGAATTATTTAATAGGATGGGAAAACTTTACAAAAAGAAAATATAATGAAGAGATAAGAGCAATTGTTCTAAATGACATATTACCATTGTCTAGAATGATATTAATGTCTAAGAATCAATATGTAAATGAAAAAATAAATATGCTCAAATGTCTTACTTATATAGCATTAATTGAAAAAGATAACAATATATTAGAAGAAATAAAAAATATTATAAAAAATGTTAAAATAGAATCAGCAAGCAAGGATTTTTATGATAGCAAATCAAAAGTAGATATAAATATTAATATAGAAATGGCAAGATATGCTTTAAAAGAAAAAACACTAAATAATATATTAAATTATTTTATGGTACAAGGTATTTGTAATCAAAATGCCTTATATGAAATTATAGATTGTATAAGTATAATTTTTAGAAATAAAAAAAAAGATTAGTAATAATGATTTAAATATAATATATAGTATTTATTGTTTGTCTATACAATCAGAAGATATAGAATTAGTTGATGAAACAATCAAATTATCACATGTATTTATTGGTACAGAACATTTTGATGATACCATCCATATACTAAATAATTTTTTAAATGACAACAATTTTGAAAAGGATTATGCTATTGTTAATTTGATTTATTGCTTGAATAAAAGAAATAAAGAAAAATTTAAAGACATAATTGCAAAATTAAGTAAATCAAATAATTATAATATAAGATACATTGTAAATAAATATTTAAAATAAGGAAGTTTTTACTTCCTTATTTTCATACTATCAATCCAATTATCAAATTCTTTAGCTGTAATTTTACTACGTTGATATTTTTCAAGCATTTTAGCACCTTTTAATTTGTATTTTTCGTAAAGAATAAGTACTTTAGGATTGCTACTTAAAGATGCTTGTTTGTGCAAATTCTTATATCTATTTCTATATTTTTTGCAAAGCTCATCAGATTCATAAGTTTTGGTTGAAGATATTGAATTAGCATATTCCTTACATGTTTTATTATTTTCATAAATATCATCACAATATAAAGTTTTATGAGAAGTTTTAGGTATAAAATAATAGTTACAGTTCTTACAACGTACTAGCCTAAAACTTTTTTTGTTATTAAAAAGTTCTCTTGCAGATACATAGGCAATATCAGTAGGATTTTTTGAATAATAGTAAGTATATAAATCATTATTATCATAAAAATTTTTTACATCATAGCTAATTCCAATATTATTAAATTCGGAAGCAATATCTTTTATTGCAGAAAAATCTTTTTCTTTTTTAGATAATTCTTCTAAGAAATCATAATTATCATCTAAAATATTAGTCACATCTAAAAAATTTTTATAATATTTATTCTCAAAAATATTTTCAAATTTAAGTTGTGTAGTTGATAAATCCCAATAATATTCTTCATAAAATACTTCAGCATAATATTTAATTTCTTCCTCAGATAAAATTAAATTATTGTTTTCTACAGAATTGTCTTTAAATATTAAATTTTTACCATATAAACAATCATTTAATATATTAGGATTATATAGCATTAAGCAAGGAACAAAAAGATATTTAACGAGTAGTAAATTAAAATCTTCAATATCATCAAAATCTGTATTCATGAAGTCAAGCAAATATGTTCCAAGATCTTGACAGTATGGTTGTTCAGATTTAAAAATATAAAATTTTTTATTTCTCAAATTTTCAGGTATTTTATTTATTTCGGTAAATTCTTCGGTTGTAAATTTTGATACATATTCTTTAGAGTTTGTAAAATCAAAAGCAATTTTTAAATCACTTATCATAATAATCACCCCTACAGCTCAAAAACATTTTCTAATTATTAGCTGTCAGGTTTTTAATTCAAAACTAAACAACTAAAATAATAATCAGTAATTAGCTAATTATATTTTACAAGGCAAAGCACTAAAAATCAACAAAAGTGCTGATAAGTGCTGAAATTATTAAAAATATTGTTGAAAAGTGGGAGGTGATTTTATGAAAGAACTACCAAAGGTTGAAAGAACAACGCTAACAATGAAAGAAACAGCAGAATATTTAGGCGTATCATATTGGCTTGTGAATCAACTAGTAAGAAGAAAACAGATACCATGTGCAAGAGTAGGTGGAAGAGTATTATTTAGAGTACAAGCTTTAGATGGATATTTAAAAGAAAAAGAAGAAAATTCTATAAACAAATAGGAAAGGAGTATTGTTTATGCAATGGATTAAAGTGTTTACAAATATATTTGCAAATCCTAAAATTCAACTATTACTCAAAGAACGTGATGGGGACACGTTCTTTAGAGTATGGATTCAATTACTGACACTTGCTGGTACATCTAT
The DNA here is from genome assembly GCA_944387405.1 of uncultured Clostridia bacterium. Classification (GTDB taxonomy): domain Bacteria; phylum Bacillota; class Clostridia; order TANB77; family CAG-508; genus UMGS1994. Next base: position 83,531 of record CALXET010000005.1, on the reverse strand, counting down.
GCAAGATGGAAAAATTATGATGTCAGAAAATACACCAATAACAGTAGAAAATCTTGCAACAATTACACACAAATCAAACAAAAAAATTCAAAATATATTGAACAAGTTAATCCATTTTGAAATGATAATTTGTGAGGACAATATATATCGAATTAAAAATTGGTATAAGTACCAAAGTGCTGATAAATATGAGATTGTAAAACAACAAAATAGAGAAAGACAAAAAAGGTTTAGAGAAAATCAAAAAAATGAGAATAACGTTAATGTAACGTTATGTAACGATATAGAGGAGAATAAAAAAGAAAATAATAAATTAGAGCATAATAAAAAAAATTTTTCAAAGAAGAAAGGTTATTTGGATTATGATCAAAGAAAATATCCATCAGAATTTTTTGATAATCTTTATGATAATTTAAGAAAGTGAGGTAACTATGAAGGAATATAAAGATAATGAAAATATAAACAACAAAACTACATTTACTACAACATTTAAATTAGACATTGTAGAAAAAAGTCATTATGAATTTAATTCATATAATGATTTATTAAGAAAAATAGAAGAATATATTGCAGATAATTATTAGTAAGAAAATATATTAGGTAATATAAAAAGAAGTTCCCATTGGGGAATTTCTTTTTATAAAAAAATTCTCATCGTGAGATTTATAGATAGTTTTAAATGTAGAATCTTTAAGCAAGATTCCCTTTTGTACATACAAAAGGTTGAACAAGTAGCTAAGCTACATAAGTTTTATAGAAGAGAATTATTTAAAAAGACAATATAATAGTAATTCGTATTGAAAAATTGAGAAATTTAAAGAAATATGATATATATTCTATAAAAACCTATAGGAGATGTTATATAAATTGAAAATAAAAGAATTAAATAAAATTCAAAAAAATGCTATGAGTAAAGAGCTGATAAAAGAACATTATGAATGGGAAGATAAAAGATTATTTTCATATATATTAGGTGAAGTACCTAAAGAAAGGGAGCTATATAGATATAGTGGTAAAGAATTATCTGGTGAAGAGTTAGAACAAAATGAAATTATAAAAAAAATTAATGAAATTATAAAGAAATATAATTATAGTATGAAAATAGAACAAAAAGAATTTTATGAATTAGAGAAAGAATATGAGAAGTTAGAAAAATATAAAGAAAAATATTATACTTCATATTATGATGTTATTAATGGAATGAAGTTTAATAAAATTATTATGATAAGTGGACCTGGAGGAATAGGAAAGAGTCAATTTTTATTTGAATTTTCAGAAAAAGTAAGTAAGAAATTTAATTATTTATGTTTATATGGAAAATATTGTGAAAATATAGAAAATGATATCTTTAAAGATATAGTTAAAAATATAAAAAATGATAGATTTTATTTTATAATTGATGCAATTAACGAATTTAACGAAGGTTTAAGAGAAAAAATATATAAATTTATAAATGATAACAGGAACAATTCAAATTTAAGAGTCATAATTTCATTAAGAGATTTCTCAATGGCTGAAAAAGAAATACAAAGACTAAAAAAATTAGTTGATATTGAAGAAATTTTTACAGGTGTAGATCCGGATAATGCATTAGAAAAAATATCAGAAAAATATAATTTGGACTTATCAATATATGATAGATTATTATATGATAATAATCCATTGCATTTAAAACTAATAATAAAGTCAATAAGTGAAAATCAATTAATAAATAAAGGATTAAAACCAATTACAAAAGGTACATATATTTATGAGCATTTTATTAAGAATGTTTTAACTAGAAATGATTGGAATATTACAAAGAAAATAATTGGTGAGATGTTTAAAAATAAAAGTAAAGAAATAAAAGTAGATGAGTTGAATAAATTAAATATAACTGACTTTAGTGCATATATGAATAAAATGAAAACAAATAATTTTGTTGGTACCTATGATTATGATAATGATACTTTTATTTATTTTATAAATGAAACTTTAACAGATTATTTAATTGCAAGATTTTTATTTGATAATTTAGATGGATTAAATATATCTGAAACTAAAGAATATATAAGTAAAATTGTAAAAGTATTTTATAGTATACATGATCAAGTTATTTTAATGCTATTTGAAAAATATGAAGATAATATAGAAATAGCTATAAAAATAATAAAAGAGACTGCTTTAAATAATTATCTGGATATAGAGATTTTTAATGAATTAAATTTAAGTACTAACAATATGACGAAAATTCAAAAATTACTTAAGGTAAATATTCCCTTAGAGCAATTACTAATTCGAGCTGGAGGAAATGAAAGCAATCCTTTTAATTGTACAAATTTTTTAAATGATAAATTAAAAAAAATTTACGATAAAAAGCAATTGAATATAGTTGGATATGATGTTAAAAAAATTAGACACAAATTAAAAGTATATGTTCAAACTGTTAGTAAATTTAATTATGATAAAAAATACATAGAAGAAAAGTTTTGGTATGCAGTTTGGTGCTCATCATTAGTCAATAAATTGAATAGAACTTTAGCAAAAAAACTTATATTTGAAATAACTAATATTCATTCAGAGTATATTAATAAATTGATATCAATATATAGTGAAGTTAAAGATGAATATATACAAGAAATGGTAGTACAAGTATTAAGTTCTTTAAAAAAGAATAATAAAATAATAAAAAAATTTTTTAATAGAATAAATGTCATAGATTTTTGTAATATTAAGAATTTATACTTTATCAGTAATTATTTATATGGAAAAGAAAATTATGAAAAAATGGAAAAGACAAATTATATTCTAGATACAGACAAAAGGATAGACAATAATATTTTAAAATTTTTACATAGAATATTTTTTACATATAAATATGACTATGATTTCTTTGGATTTGAAACTTATAATTCTTCTATAACATTTCAAACTAAATTTCTGAAAGAAGAAAAAAAAGCCATTATAAAAGTAAATAGTTTTATTCAAAACCACTTTAAATGTTTGAATAATAATGAATGCAATTCAACATATTTTAAAGAGAATTTTATAGATAAAAAATTTTCAATAAATGAAGAAGAGATAGAGGATAGAGTAATTTATTTAGCATGGCAAAAAATTTTTAAGACATATATGAAAAAATATAATATAAAAATCAAAGATTTAGATAATATATATGTGTACGAAGAAGAGGAAAAAGGAATTATATATAAGGCTTTAGAATTGTCATTTTCGAAAATTAATGGCTCTATGACTTGTAATTACTTTACAAATGAGTTTGAAATATATGGAGATTATAAGGGATATCAATTTAACTTGTATGATAGATATGATGAAAAAGCTGAAATATATTATCCGGTAGCTGTTTTTAATCAAGATATAGAAAATTTAGATAATAAAACTTTAAAAAAAATAATTGTTCCAGAAAAAAAGAATATTAAATGGGTGAAAGATAGTGAATTAAGTTTAAATAATATAAAAAAAATTATAGAACCTATAACGTATAAAAATGAAAAATATTATATGTTGTATGGGAGTATAAGGCTAGATGAAAAATCAGATGATGAGTACGGTAATAGTTGGATTGATACATATATAATAAATCTAGCAATAGATGAAAACTACAATTTATGTGGTATTAGTAATGAAGATAGAAAATATACAATAGAAACAAATAAATATAGAGGAAATTTTGAAGATTATAAAAATGAAAATTATAAAATGACAACTAGCTTATATAGTGCAAGTGATTTAAATAATATATATGTAACAACAGATTTTAATTTGCCACCATCAATAATCATAAAAGAATTTGATTTGCATTACAACAAATTTTCTTCATCATGGAATGGTGTTAATGAAGAAAAAATTATATTAGTTAATAATAATGAGGGAATGTGGTATAGAAAAGGATGCTCTGGTACTTTATACATAAAGAAAAAATATTACGATATATTAATAAAAAAACATAATTACAAATATTTTTGTTTTACAGAAAAATACCATCCTAAAACTGGTTATTGTGAAGATTCCGCACTTCAAATTCAAATAAATTCTGATGGTAGTATTGAGAAATATAAACATTATAAAAGTCATAAATATTATTCTAGACAGCAAAATGCAGAATGTAAGAAATGTATAGTATACAAAAAAGAAAAAGAAGATGAGAAAAAATGGAAAAATAACAAGTTCTACGATTTATTAATTGAGAATATTGAAGAAATTTGGGATGACTACGATGAAAGTGATAATTAAGAGTTTAATTTTATTGTAAAAACTTATTATATATGATAAAATACAAAACATAAGAGGTGAAAAAATGCAAAATAAAATAAAGCCATTTGTAAAATGGGCAGGAGGCAAAGGTAGCCTATTAAATCAATTAGAAAAGTTTTATCCATTAGAATTACAAAATGGCAAAATAGATTGTTATATAGAGCCTTTTGTTGGTGGAGGAGCAGTATTAATAGATATACTGCAAAGTTATAAAGTTAAAGAAGTGTATGCTTTTGATATAAATTTAGAACTAATAAATTCTTATAACGTAATAAAAAATCATGTTGATGAATTGATAGCTAATTTAAAGCTATTAGAAAGAGAATATTTGTGTATGGAAAAAGAGAATAGAAAGGAATACTTCTATAAAATAAGAAAGAATTATAATGTACACAAATTAGCTAAAGATGAAATGTCAGTACAAAAGGCAGTAGAATTTATATTTTTAAATAGAACATGTTTTAACGGATTATATAGAGTAAATAAAAAAGGAGATTTTAATGTTCCTATGGGGAATTATAAAAATCCAACTATTTGTGATGAGGAAAACTTAAGAGGACTGTCTAATCTTATAAAAAATGTAAATTTTCAATATGGAGATTATAGAACAAGTGAAAAATATATAAAGAAAAATACTTTTGTTTATTTTGATCCACCATATAGACCTTTAAATGTTACATCAGGATTTACGTCATATACTAAAGAAGATTTTGATGATGAGGCTCAAAAAGAATTAGCTTCATACTATAGAGAATTGAACAAGAATAATGTAAAAGTTATGCTTAGTAATTCAAATCCTAAGAATACAAATAAAGATGATTTCTTTTTTGAAAACATCTATGGGGGATTTAATATTAATAAAGTTTATGCTAAAAGAATGATAAATGCTAATTCAAAAGGAAGAGGTGAAATATCCGAACTTCTAATAACAAATTATAAAACACAGAATTCTTATAATGGAGAAATAAAATGTATAGAGGGAAATACTATTTTGAATCCGATAGCTTCAAATTGATTTATAATGATATATTTAAGGCAATTAAAAAATTTGAAGATAAGAGTATAGATATGATTTTTGCAGATCCGCCATATTTCCTTTCTGGAAATGGTATTACATGTAGCGGTGGAAAAATGGTTAGTGTTAATAAAGGCGAATGGGATAAAACATTATCAATTAAAGAAAAACATAAGTTTAATAAAAAATGGATAAAAGAATGTTATAGAATTTTAAAAGATAACGGAACTATATGGATAAGTGGTACATTACATAATATTTATTCAATTGGTATGGCACTCGAAGAAGAGGGATTCAAAATAATAAATAATATAACATGGCAAAAGACTAATCCACCACCCAATTTGGCGTGCAAGACATTTACACATTCAACAGAAACTATATTATGGGCAAGGAAAGATTTAAAAAATGTGAAATATACATTCAATTATACTTTAATGAAAGAAATTAACAATAATAAACAAATGAAAGATGTTTGGACAACTTCGTTGACAAAACCATCCGAAAAGAAATGTGGAAAACATCCCACACAAAAACCGTTAGAAATATTAGATAGAATAATACTTGCTTCAACCAAAGAAGAAGATTTGATTTTAGATCCATTTTGTGGTAGTAGTACAACAGGAATATCAGCAGTTGGATTAAATAGAAGATACATAGGGATAGACAACGAGAAAAAATATATAGAACTATCTATAAGAAGATATAAAAAAATGAAGGAGGAACAATAATGTACTTAGAAATGGATTATGATAAGTTGTCAGAAATATTTGTAAATAATTTATTGGAAACTAATAGAGGATTTGACTTTTATGTTAATTGGAAAAATGCAAAAGCGTATAAGGAATTTGAGATAGAATTGAACGCAATGAATGTATTGATAAGAGCAGATAATATTAAAGAGAAGTTTTACAAACTAGTAGAAAAAGTACCAACAGTTATTGCTACTTTCCCATTATTATTTGCACTTTCAAAAAATGAAAGAACAGAAGTATGGTATGGAAAAAATTTATTAGCAGTTGTTGGCGATGAAATAGGGAATGATGAAAATTTGAAGTTTTCTTTTGAAATAGAGAAATTAAAACAAGGACTTTCTAAAAAGGAAATAGAAAATTATTATTATTTCTTTGAAAGAATTGGTTTAAAAAGTTTATGTGAAAATCTAGTTGAAAAAAGTTTAACCGATTACGTTATTGGAGTATTAGTAGGGTTAGATTCTAATGGTAGAAAAAACAGAGGTGGAACAGCATTTGAAGATGCTTGTGAACCAGTAATAAAGAAAATTTGTGAAAAATATAGTGTAACGATGTTATCACAAAAGCAATTTAAAAAACTGAAAGATTATGGCTTTAGTGTATCGGAAGATATTGCAAATAGAAAAGCAGATTTTATATTAATAAAAGATAATAAAGCTTTAAATATAGAAGTGGATTATTTCTTTAGGGGAGGATCAAAACCTGAAGAAATAATTGATAGTTATATTAATAGGCAACATGATTTAGATAAGTTAAATATGGGATTTGTATTACTAACAGATGGTTTATGTTGGGATAATAAATCAAAAAATCAGTTACAAAAGGGATTTAGAAATATGAATTATCTTATGAACTTTTATCTTGCAAAAAACGGAATGTTAGAAGAAGTAATAAAAGAATATTTTAAATAAAAGATATTATAAAAGTTTTTTGGGGGCAACTTTTTTATTAAGGTTGCTCTTTATAATTAAGGAGGAATGTTTATTGATATATAATCCAAAAGAATTTAAATTAGAAAGAACTACAATATGGAGTTTTAAAGAAAGAGGAAAATGGGCAACACATAAAGGAGATTATAGAGGTAATTGCCCACCACAAGTACCAAGAAATTTAATATTAAAATATACGGAAGAAAAAGATATAGTCTTAGATCCTTTTTGTGGAAGTGGTACATCAATGATAGAATGTAAATTACTAAATAGAAAAGGAATAGGAATTGACATAAATATAGATGCTTTAAAATTAGCTAGAAGTAGATTAAACTTTAAATACCAAACTATATATGAACCAAGATTATTAAGGGCAGATTCAACCAATTTACAAAAAATAATACCAAATGAAAAAATAGATTTTATATTTGCACATCCACCATATGCCAATATTATAAAATATAGTGAAGATATAGAAGAAGATTTATCAAGATTAAACTTACAAGAATTTTTAAATCAAATAAGTTTATTTTCAAAAGAATGTTTTAGGGTTCTAAAAAAAGATAAAATTTGTTCAATTTTAATAGGAGATATTAGAAAAAATAAGAATATTATTCCATTAGGTTTTTATGTCATGAATATTTTTATTCAAACAGGTTTCACATTAAAAGAAATAATTATAAAAGAACAACATAATTGTAAGATGACAGGTTATTGGAAAAATAAGAATATGGATTTTTATTTATTGGCACACGAATATGTATTTGTATTAAAAAAATAGAGAATAAACGTGTTAGTAAAGGAAATAGTTAAAGGATGCTTGAAAAGATTAAAAAAATATAATATACTTACTATAGTTCCAAAGTGTTCGAAATACCCTTCTATTGGTTATCGAAAGATAGCGAGAACTTTTAGTTCGCATTATTCGTGGGAATATATAAATGTATATCTAATGCAGAAAGAACAATCATACTGTTCAAAGTTCATATATTCATGATATATTATTGTTTATATTGTCATGAATAAAATTACTTTGCATATTATGCGAAGGACATGGAAATAGTTAGTTCCGGATAGTACTACCATTCACAATTCCTAAATTAGAAGCGAAGGGCGTTTATAATAGTTTGAATAAGTGCGCACCAAACTATATAGATGTTCTAATTTACAATAGGAGGTGAATGAAATGATGATATTACCTAAAAAGCAGAAACAAAAATTGGTAATTCAGTTATTGGAAAAAATAATTGAAGTTATACCTATAATTTTAGAATTTTTAGTAGTGTCAATTATTGGAACTTACTTAAGGTGGAATCCTATAATAATAGTAACTGCGATCACTGCTATCGTTGGTAATAATATAATAACTATTATTATTAATTCTAAAAAAACTAACTAATTTCCCTTTTTATAAGTAAATTAAAATATAATTTATTTATAAAAGGGGGAATTTTTATATGGATTTAACTACCTGTAAACTTTATGGAATTAAAAGAAAAAGAGATATAAGAGTGTTATTAAAAATAAATAGCAAAAAAAATATTAGTCAAATTTGTAATTTATATAAACCATATATTGCTAATAAAGGAAAAAAGAGACTTATTGAGCCAATAGATTCGAAAGAATTAAAATCTATTCAAAAAAGAATACAAATATTATTAAAAGATATAAAGTATGATGAAAATATTTTTTCAGGAATACCTGGAAAATCATATATTGATAATGGTTTGTATCATTTAGAAAGTAAATATGTGGTTGCACTTGATATAAATAAGTTTTTTCCTAATATTAGTAGAGAAAAAGTATATAAGTTCTTTAAAAATAAGTTAATGAATAGCAGTGATGTGGCTGAGATTTTAACAGATTTATGTACAGTTAATTTAGAAAAAATTTCTAATTTAGATAATAATGTTTTAGACTATCTAAAAGATAATAAAATACATCAAATGAAACATATACCAACAGGATCTTCTATAAGCTGTATTATGTCCTACTTGTCTAACATTGATATGTTTAATGAAATATCAAATGTTGCAAAAATTAGTGGGTGTAAAGTTTCTATTTATGTGGATGATGTAGTTATTTCTTCAAACAAGATGATAAATAATGAGATTATTAATAAAATTATTTCGATAATAAAAAGAAATGGTTATAACATACAAAAGAAAAAATTAAAAAAGTATTATTCCAATGAGTTTAAAAGAGTAACAGGCAATATTATATCAAAAGATGGAAATAAATTAGTACTTCCTAATAAAATAAGATATAGAATTATAAAATTAAAGAATAATAAACATATAGAAAAGGAGAAAAAAATATTAAAATTAAAAGGATATAATCAATTAATATTGCAAATACAAAAATAATAAATAGAAGTGTAAAATTATTATAGTAGGTGAATAAATTGAAATATGAAGATAGAATAAAAAAATTAAATAGTTTAGAAAAATTTATTAATGGACAAAATCAAGATGATATATTATTAATTCTTGATAAAAGATATGGAGAAGATAAGTGGAGTATTATTTGTTCCGTAATGCACTGGTTCAGAGTAGTAGAAGATTATCTATGTAGTGATAATTTATTGAAGAAAAATAAAAAAGATTATAATTGGGGAGAAGTATACCTGTTTATATCTGCAGTTGATATTGTTGTAAAAGGCATAAATGATATATATAAAATTGTGAAAAATAAAGATGGAATTCATCTTTTTTATGGAGAAAACAATATATTTGGTGATAAAAATAAAGATGATTGGAATTATTTTCAAAACATAAGAGCTATATTTGGAGCTCATCCAACAGAGTTAAAGGATAATGAAGAATTTATTGTAGCTACATATCCAACACCATATAATTCAATATTAGATAGACTACACGGTACAACAAAAGGTTGGGATTACTATACCTTTCTGTGGAGTAAAAAGAAGTCTAAGGAATTTTTACAAGAAAGTTTTGGATTTAAATTCGAGGATATAAATAAGTATCTAGATAAATATATTGTATATTTAGACTCGTTATATAAAGAAATAATAACTATGATTAAGGATTATAAAAAAGAAGTGGCAAGAAATAAAATAGAAAAAAATCATAATCCTATAATTCAACTTAATATTTTAGAAAAAGAAGACAAGAAAAGGCTTAATTCCAGATATAAATACATAATAGATGTTTTGAGAATATTGATAAATACAAAAATAACAAATAAGTATAATCAAAATGAATATGAAAAATATAGAGAAAAAAATATTGAAAATGTTTCAATTTTATATGATATAATACAAAATCCGGAAGAAGAAAAGCAAATAAGTAAAATTGAAGAAGTGGTTTTTTGTAATACAGAATATTTTACAAATATGTCAAGTTATTATTATACTAAGCTATATGAGTACTGGAATAATGAAGATATGGAAGAAATATTATTAAAGCATTTTAAGGATAGAATACCTCCATTTAATAGTGATATTGCTAATATAAAAGAATTATATTGTTTGGTAAAAGCTTTTAATTATTATAAAAATAAAGAAAAAGCCCAATAGGGCTTTTTCTATAAAATCAGACATCCAATAATTAACTGAATGCCATCACAAAAACCATTCCTATAATACTTTTCATTCCAGTAACAAATATACTCTAGAAAACTAGAATTAAGTAATTCAAGTTGTTTTTCTACAAACTTTCTATTCTGTTTAGGTATAGTACCTAAAATTTTTTCAGAAATCTCATCAAACTTAACTGTATGTTTCTTATCTTCGTCATCAAGAAAGGCAAGCTCGGTTTCTTCTCTAAAGGCAAGCCAATCTTTTAATAAATCTTCATTAACTTTTCTAAAATTATTAATCATAAAATAACCTCCAAAATAAAAAATAATATCTAAATACTCCCAAAAATCTTAATAAAAAAATTGGGGAGAAATTGGGGATCAATTTCTCAAAAAGGGTACATTTTCAACCATATTATTCACTAAATGAAAAAACTTCTAAGTATTGATAACACTAGCATACAATACAATTCAATACGCATCACAAAAACATTATGTCAACCCTCATAACCCGAAGGTCGTAGGTTCGAGTCCTACTCCCGCAACCAAGAAATAAAAAGTACTTACTAAATTAGTAAGTACTTTTTTCTTTTATTATTTTATCTTATTTTTATACTATCTTTTATTTTTTCATATTTACTATCACCTATTCCTGAAACATTTTTAATATCTTCTATATTTTTAAATTTACCGTTATTTTCCCTATAAGCAATTATATTCTCTGCTAAAGCTTCTCCTATTCCATCTAATTCTTGAAGCTCTTCTAAGTCTGCTTTATTGATATTTATTAATCCGTCCCCCATATTTGAAAGTTCATCAGGGAGCACTATATCATCTACTCCTTCTGTGACATATTCCTCTATATCCTTATCATTTTTATTTGGAATATATATTTTTTGTCCATCTTCTAATTCATATGCAAGATTAACTCTTTCAAGATCCGCTTCTTTTGTAAGTCCACCTGCTGCATCTATTGCATCAGAAATTCTGCCCCCTTCTTTTATTTCTATTATTCCCTCTTTTTCAACTTCACCTGTTATATGAACTACAATTTTATAATCTTCCTCTTCTTCTATAGATTTATTATCTTGTTCTGTCTCCTCTTCTATACTAATTAATTCTAAACTTTCTTTTTCTTCAGTATCAAATTGCTTTACAATAATTATTCCAATAATTAAAAATATAAATAATAGTGCAATAATAATATATTTTTTATTTTTTTCAATATATTTTCTATAAATATTTATCAATTTTTATCCCTTCTTTCTATTGTTTTTTGTCGAAAAATAATGTATATTTATTTTAATTTATGTGTATGAGGAGATATATATGAAACTAACTAAAAGAATATCTAAATTAATATTATTCGTAATATTAATACAATCATTATTTTTCCCTTTAATCTCTTCTGCTAGTACAAAAGAAGATTTTGATAGCTTAAATTCTTCCATACAATCAGAAGCTGCAATTTTAATTGAATCATCAACAGGGAAAGTAATTTATTCAAAAAATGGAGAAGAAAGAAAATTTCCAGCAAGCACAACTAAAATTTTAACTGCAATAATTGCTATTGAAAGTTGCTCTTTAGATGAAATGGCAACAGTTAGTGAATATGCTGTTACATCTATTCCTTCTGGATATACAAATGCAAATATACAAGTTGGAGAAACATTAAGCGTCAAAGACTTATTATATGCTTTAATGCTTGCATCTGCTAATGAAGCTGCTGTTATATTAGGTGAACATATATCTGGTTCCTATGAAGAATTTGTTAATCTAATGAATGAAAAAGCTAAATCAATAGGATGTACAAATTCACACTTTATGAATGGTAATGGAATGCACGATGATAATCACTATACTACTGCGCATGATTTAGCACTTATTGCACAATACGCAATGAAAAATGAAATATTTAGGCAAATAGTAGCAACAACTTCATATACATTACCTGCTACAAAATTATATCCATATAATGATAGAACTTTTAAAAATACTAATTCTCTAATAATAGTTAACAATAATGATGTTGAAAATAACTATTATTATCCTTATGCAATTGGTATTAAAACTGGATTTACAACTCCTGCAGGCAATTGTTTAGTTGCTGCTGCAAATAATAACGGTCTTGAATTTATATCAGTAATATTAGGGTCACCTGATAAAGATACAAGATATGTAGATGCAATAAACATGTTTAATTTTGCTTTTAATAATTATTCTTTTATGAAACTTCAAGCAAAATCAAATTCAATCACGACTATTAACATTGAAAACGGAACAAATGACACAAAATCTCTTGAATTATTAATTAATTCCGATGTAAATGTCTTAGCTAATCTTGATAATAGAAATAATGCTATAGAACCTAAAATTAAATTAAAAGAAAATCTATCAGCTCCAATATCTAAAGGAGATGTTGTTGGAACTGTAACTTATAGCTTAGATGGTTTATCGTATACAGCTGATTTAATCGCTTCACATGATGTTGAAGAAAAAAATAATAATTTATTTAATATCATAATTAAAATACTTTTCATTGGAATAATAGTGTTAATTGTTTTAGGATTATTAATAAAAAGAAAGTTTAAAATGGATAAAATAAAATATAAAAGAACTAGACATATTAATAATAAAAATAGGAGCTTATATAAATAAGCCCCTATTTTTTATACCATATCTTGTCCTACTATTATTGTATAATCTATAGAATAGTCATTTGGTTGTCCTTTTCTTAATTCTATATCATCTAACATATCTGATATTTCTTCTGAAAATTCTTCTGGTTTATCTGTTCTATTTATTAATTTTGACTTCTTTGTTATCGTTGTAGATTTTATATCCACTATATTATAGCCTTTATTAATTAATTTATTTTTTATATCCTCAGAAACATATTCTTCTCCAGAGCCATTTAAAATTTGTATAGTTAAATCCTCTGGTGCAATACTCACATTTCCTTCATTTTTTTCATTAAACAAAAACATTTCATCTATTATTTGCTCTGTTTCTTCTTCGTTATGTAAGAAAAACCATAATGAAGATGGCCCAATTCTCTCAGATGCTCCTGGTAAAGCTAGTGATTTTATATTTGATATGTCAAATTCTACTGCTGCTGGAACATATTTTAATACTTCATTTACATCTAAATTAGTATCCACATTTTCAAAGCAAAGTTTTACTAAATCATTTAATTTTGTTACATTTTTTAATTTTAATGTCTGTTTAATAGTTTCAGTAATAAATTCTCTTTGTGTTCTCATTCTTCCATAATCATCTGAACCATATTCAGCAGAATATCCAGTTCCATCATTATTCTTTCTAAATCTTAATAATTGCTCTGCTTTATTACCATCTATTAATTGATATCCTTTTTTTAAATTAATATGTAAATCTTGTTTTTTAGAATCATATTTCATATCTATTGGGACATCAAAATATACTCCACCTATTTCATCTACTAAGTTTACTAAAGCATCTGTGTCTATTAATGCATAATTATTAATCTCTAGTCCAGTAAGTTCTTCAACTTCTTTTAGTGTTGCCTCTGGATCATTCCCGTGAGCTGCGTATACAGAATTTACTTTATCTGTTCCTGTTGCTGTATATATGCTATTTCCTATAAAAGTATCTCTTGGTATTGATAAGATTGATGCTTGCTGAGTTTTTGGATAATATGCACAAACCATAATAGTATCTGTCAAACTAACATCAATATCTTTACTAACTCCCATTACTAAACAATAAATAGGTTTCAGTTTCTCTAAATCTTCTTCAGTTTGCCCTGTTAAAAGTAATGTTGTTTCTTTTGCAAATAATTTTAACATCTCTGATTTGTTCCAATTTGTTTTCACTCCAAGATATCCTATTAAAATTCCAGCTATTAAACAAATTATTAAAATTAATATTAAAATTATTTTTAAAAAGGTTTTTAGAAATTTTATTATAAAATTAGGCTTTTTATTCTTACTTTTCGATTTATTTTTTTGCTTTTGATTATTTTTATTTTTGTTTGAACTAGTATTTTTCTTATGACTATTAGTTTTACTAGCTTTCTTTTTATTATTTTCTTTATCTTTTTGTCTTTTTTTATATAGTTTTTCTTCTAATTTAGCTCTCTTTTTTTCTTCTTTTTCGCGTTTTTTTCTTTCCTTTTCTTCTCTTTCTTCTCTTTCGCGTCTTTCTCTTCTACTCAATATATATTCAACTCCTATATTGTAGATTATAAACCATATTTTGCCTTATTATATCAAAGAGATTTTGAATTATCAACAATAAAGGAATAAAAATACTCCTCCAAAAAAAGCACTTTTATTCCTCTTAATTAAAATTTTATTATTTTTTTATAAATCTCTATAAATTAATCCATTTATCTATATCATTTAATTAAATTTATAATTATATTTTCATTATATAATATATTCCCAATTTTAGATTTATTTATTGAATTATTTATAAAATCTGTATTAACATTTGATATCTGTACTATTAATAAAATTAATGCAAAAATTATGTAATTTATAATAATTCCTTGCAAAAATCCATATATTAATCCGCCTGCCTTATTAAATTGTTTAATAATTGGTAAGCTTGCAATAGAAGAAAAAACTACACTTACAAAAATCAAGATAATTCTTGTTATTATTAATATGATTATGAATGTTATAACATCTATTACAATCTGTGCAACGCTCTCAGAAATCATCTCTAAAGTTATATCTTTTGCCTCTGAGTAAATATAATTTTTTGCAAATGAAATTATTCCATTATCAGATTCTTCTATATCTTCATCTTTTATATTTTCATAAATTCCACTCTGAATATTATTATATATATTTGTATTATTTATAATAATATTAGAAACCGGCTTATAAATAATAACAGCCAATACTAGTGCTATTATAAATGATAATAAACTTGTAATTACTCTTATAAGCCCTCTTTTATAACCTATAAATGTGCACAACAAAATAACAAGAATAATAATTACATCAATTGCAATTCCCATAAAACTCTCCTCTTTAGTAAATATGATTAAAATGTAATAATATCAATTCTATCTTTATACACTATAGCTGCGATATTTTTAGAAATATAAATATCTTTTATCTCTTTTGATCCTATATATTTTTTACAAAGCCAACCATCTTTTGAAACAAATTCAACTGTAGTTCCTGAAACAATACCCATCATATCGCTATTAACCTTTAGTTTCTTTACATTTCCTTCTAAAGCATATAATTTCTCATTATTAGATAAATCACTTATTTTTAATCTATAATCTGATTTAAAAATCTCTTCAGATTCTTTTTCTATTTTTACATATCCTTTATCTAAATTTATATCGGCAAATAATGTACTATTATTATCAATAGTATATAATTTTTCATCTTTTTCAGGAGTAATATTTATAATATATGAATCAAATAAGCATATGGCATTATCACCATCTTGATAATTTAAATCAGTCACTATATCTCCAGCTTCACCATCATATGTATGTACTATTGCCTTTGTCTTATCTTTCTGAACATCATCTATTGATAATATCTTTATTTGAGACTTAGCTGAAACTCCAGAATAATCTACTTCTGCTATAGCTAAATATTTATTATTCTCTGAAATATCACTATCTATTGCGTATGTACTTGCTAAATGATATGTAAAAATATTATCTCCTTTTGCATTAAAAACTGAAATATCTGATTCTGATGTATTACCAGAACTAATTACTGATACATATCCTTTCTTATTTACACTAACTTTTGAAATTTTTCCCTCGACTTCTTTTTCCCACTTAATATTTTTATCATTTATTAGATAAATTTTATTTCCACCTTTATCTCCTAAGACTAAGTATTTTTCATCTGAATCTGAAATAGGACTTGATAATATAATATCTAAATTTCCTTCTTCTTTTCCTTTATCTGAATAAAAAGTTAAAACTCCTCCGTTAATAGTAATAATATTATTATTAAATACATTTACATATGATAATTCTTCAACATCGATATTTAATTGTATAGCATCATTTTCACTTATTTCTTTTCTTAAAATATGGACATCAATAAAATTTCTAAAATCACTATTTGCTAAATATAATGCAATTAAAATAATTAATATTGATATAATCATAATTGTTAAAGTGATTTTAAATTTTCTCTTGATTCTTTTACTTTCTTTAAACTTTTGCAATGAATATTGTTTCATATTTACTCCTATTTCTTTAGTACTTTATTTATATCAATTTTTGTCTTTTTTTTCAATATTATGACTTTATTTTACTATATTTGAAATAATTTTTCATTAAAATAAATAAATTTATTGTTCCGATTAATCCGAACAAAGGATAAAATATCTTTATTAATCTTTGAAAACCTATTCTTGAAACGATTATAGCTACTATATTCATTATCAGAATATCTCTTGTATATCTACTTTTATTTTTCTCTATATTCATAATTGCTGCATATTGTAATGACACTGCTGTACTTATTATTGATATTGCTATAGATATTCTAACAAATATAATAAGAATTTCATTTTTACCATTTACTATATCAAGAAGAGGAATTTCACTTTTAGCAAACATTCTGTTATTCTCAAGTAAAACAAACAAAATTACTCCACATGTAAAAATAATTAAAGAAAATATTATAGAAACAAATAATGCTCCTTTATTTTTCAGTTTATTATTTTCTTTTAACTTTATCGTAATTGGTATTAGTGATATTGAATTATAACTTGCATATATTAATCCTAATATTAAAAAATTAATATTAAAACTCATCTCTTGATACTCATTAACTATTTTTATATCTTTTATTACGAAAAACAAAGAAAATATTAGTAATATTAAAAAAGGAATAAATAATTTATTAAAATTTTCTATCCTACTAATATCACCATTTACAATAATGAAAATTATCAAAATACTTAATAAGCTTGAAATAAAATAATTTAAATTTAGTACATCACAAAAAAATGAACTTAACCCTGCAACCATAATAAAATAACTAATTATTAAAAACAAATTAATCATTCCTAATAATATAGTTCTTATTATTTTACTATTTATATTTTTTTCAACTAATTCATTATATGATTTGTTTTCATTAATTAGTGAAAAATATATCACAATTCCAAGTAATATTGAAGAAAATAATATACCAAGCATCCCTTGGAGTCCTAATGAATTAAAAAATAAATTTATCTCTGCACCAGAAATAAATCCAGCGCCAATAATTGTTCCTAATAAAACTGTTAATACTTTCATATTAATATTTATGCAATTATTTTTTATTTATGACTTACTTATCCACTTTTTTTCTCCTATATGTGGAAAAAAGCATACACTTTTTTGTGTATGCTTTAATGCTCATCCCAGTCTTCTCTTACTGGTGGGAACCAGCAAGTAAACCATCTTTTAAATATTCATTTTTCATCAGTTTCTTCCATTACTTTTAAATTGTCAATGGAAAATCTTATACATTCATTAATGAATTCATTTACTGAGCTTAAATTGTTATCTAATACAATTAATCTCACTTTCTCTAACAAATCACTTTCAATTCTACAAGTAAATTGTTCATATTCTTTCTTTTTCTTGCTCTTTATAACAAAATCTGGCATTTTACTCACCTCAAATAGATTTTATTACATATTTTCACTTTAAGATATACTCACAATATATTCTTTGATGAGTTTTTTGTTATATTTTGTATCTTAGTATTTATATGCGATTTTCTAATATAATTATTATACATATTTCTTTTATATTTTACAAGAAAAAAGACTAACAAATTTACTATTTTTTATAACGATATTGATTTTTAGATAAGCTCAAATATAATTTAATTTATAAATCTAGTATATTTTATTATAATTATTTATATTTTTGTAACGAATTAAGATAATTATAAGTCTATATATTTGAGGAGATTACTATGGACGAAATATATAATAAATATTCCATAATTGTATATAAATATCTCTTAGCTCTTACTAATAACAAAGATCTTTCTGAAGAATTAATGCAAGAGACTTTTTATAATGCAATCAAAAATATAAACACCTTTAAGAATGATTCAAATATAAAAACTTGGCTTTGTAAAATTGCCAAAAATAAATGGATAGATTATTTAAAAAGAAACCACAAATATAAAAATATTGATATTTGTGAAATTAGTGAATTCTACTTTAATAATGAATCTTTTGAAGATTCATTCATAGATAAAGACAATTTACTTAATTTATATAAAAAAATTTTTTCTCTTGATGATAATTCAAAAAATGTTGTTCTTTTGCGTGTTAAATCTGATTTTTCTTTTAAAGAAATCGGTCAGATATTAGAGAAGTCTGAAAATTGGGCTAGAACAACTTATTATAGAGCAAAATTAAAATTAAAGGAGATGATAGATAATGAAGAAAAATAATAATGATTGTGATATTGTACAAGATTTATCTTCCTTATATGCTGATAAACTTGTAAATGATACTACAAAAAAATTTATTGAAAATCACTTATCTACTTGTGAAAATTGTAAAAATTACTACAATAATATTTGTTCAGATATATTTAATAATTTTAAAAAAATTGATGATAGTGACAAAATTGAATTAAACCATTTAAATAAATTTAATAAGATTTTTAATTTTATTAAACTAATTTTAGTTATTATAGTTTTATTTATACTTTTTGTAATTGTTTTCATATTAATTAAAGCTTACCATATAAATAATATAGTAAATAATACTTATTCTAGTATTTTTAATCTTTCTGAATCTAATAATTATAAAATAACCAAAACTATAAATTATAAATATATTCCTGATAACTTAAATACTAAAGAAGAATATGTTTATTACTGTTATGAAAATAAATATAAAATTGAAAAACCTGATAAAATTGATTATATTGAAATTAATGATTCTGAAAACACTACTAATATTATTACTGTAAATAATAAAAGCAAAACATTAGAAGAAGAAATAGTAGATTATTCTTATAGAAAAGATTTTCTACTAGATGATTTTTATTCTTTTCTTACAATTTCAAATTTTGGAATCGGTTTTTGTGTTAAAGAAGATTCGATAAATAATGAAAAATGTTATATTTTAAGGAAAAAATATCAAAATGGATATGTTGACACTTATATTAGTAAAGATGATTATATGATTTTAAGAACAGTAGAATCTTTTGAAAATTATTATTATAAAGAAACTAATTACTTAATTGAAAAAAATATTGTTAATAATAAAAATGTAGATTTCTCTAATAAAGATCAAACTGAATATAAAAATTATGTAAAAATTAATTCTAATAAAAATAACTAAAACACACGCGGGGGGGCTTTTTAGACCCTCCCGCAGTGCTTGGCTTAGAAATTGTACCCGTACATCTCAGTGATGTATTTGCACGCCTCCATACGCTCTAGGCCATTCAGATGGAACTCCTTTTGAGCCGTGTCCAGCACGTTAAGAAGCATCGGAATGACGATTTCGTTTGGCGCGCCCTGGCAATCACTGAGTGCATAGTCGATCCTTCCTTCCAGGATTTCCAGGTACTCTTCTCTGACCTTGACAGACATTTCTGCCTCCTTTTTTTTGTAGCCGATGCAAACAAGTATGTTTGCATAGATATTACAAGTCGTAAATATCTATTAATTATTATAACATATTTTCCTATTTTTTTCAATTTTGAACAGTATACTCATCTGAGTCTTGTACACTTAGATCATTTTCTGTTACAGTATTAAACTCTATATAACCTTCCATCATTTTATTGTATTCCTTATCTCCTACCATTATCCAATCTCCTATATTCCTTACAGTAAGTCCAGTATCTTTATCAATAAATGTTTCCATTATATTTGAAGAATGTCTGAATAAGTTTTTAAATCTATATGTTTCTCTACCATTACATTTAACTGTATCTATATTTGAAAAAGCACAATTTATAACAAAATCAATTATTCCTTCATTTCTTATATCACTCTGGTATCCATATTTAGGTATAAACGATTCAACATTTTTTAATACTATTTTTTTATCTTCTGGATTTTCTAATTCAGCAAAATTTTCATAATAAATATCACAAGTTTCTCCATCATAAACCTCAGTCATAATTCCTAAAGTCTTACCATTTTCTTTATCCATCGTCATTTGCTTTGATAAATATCTATTATTTATAACATAATAATCAATCTTTTGAATCGTATCTATGTCATATACATAATATGTTAAATGATAATTATTAGCATTTAATGTATTATCAGCTTTTTTCACAAGGCTAGTTATAATAATTGCGTTTTTTATAAAAGATATTATGAAAAAAAATAAGATTAATATAACTATAATTTTTAAAAAATTATACTTTCTTCTAAACTTTTTAGTAAAATCAATAATTTTTTTATTGCTTTTTGTTTCTTCTTTTAGATTCAAATTTTTCATATTATTATAAATCTTTTTACAACTGTCACACTCTTCAAGATGTTTTTTTACAAATTCTTCTGTTTCTTTTGTAACTAACCCATCTGTATAACTTGGTAATAAATCTTTTA
The DNA here is from genome assembly GCA_944387405.1 of uncultured Clostridia bacterium. Lineage (GTDB taxonomy): Bacteria > Bacillota > Clostridia > TANB77 > CAG-508 > UMGS1994. The sequence goes on along the minus strand of CALXET010000005.1, from coordinate 62,476 downwards.
TTATATTGCATGTTTTATTATTCATCTATCTCACCTTCTTTTAATTTATTTTTTGCACGATAAAAAGTGACTCTCGCCCAGTTATCGCTTTTATGGAATATATTACCTATCTCTTTAAAGTTCATATTTCCATATATTCTAAAATATATTACTTTTTGTGAAATATTGTCTAATAACTTTATTTTTTGTTTTATTATTTTATGTTCTTCTTTAGTAATATAATTATATTCTATGTTATCTACCGATGTTAAGTTGTTTAAAATATAATCGTCAGAGATAATTTTTGTCTGCTTTTTTCTATAATTTAAATATAAATTTCTAGCAATAGAACATAACCAAGTTGTTATCTTTGAATCTTCTTTAAAAGTATTAATTTTAAGTACTGCTTTAAAAAAAGTCTCTTGCGCGAGTTCTTCAGCTAAATCTGCATTTAAACATAGGCTATATAAATATTTATAAATAAACATAAAATATTCTTCATATATGCTACTAAAATCTTTCATTTAACTACTCCTTTAATATTAGACAATTAGTTTTAGTTTTTGTTACATAATATATATTTTTTCTATACCGATAAATTCATTTTAATTCTTTATAATAAGTGATATAATAATATTTATAAGGAGGTTTGTAGAATGCAAGCAATTTTTCATTCTCTTGAGTGGGAAAAGAGCAGCACTGTGCTTATCGAGCGGAAGCCAAATGAAAGAAAGCCTATAGGGGCTATCAAGAAAGTTGGCACAAACTATGATGGCACACAAGTCTATCTTGTCCCGCAAAAAAGCAAATACATCCTTTCTGTAAAAGGTGAGGATGGAAAAATGTACCGTGAAGATCTGTATGGTATTATCAAGTACTATAACCAATCTATTCGGATAACAAAAAAATTCCGGGAAGAAATGGAAAAGTATTTGAAAACTCAAAACTATACTATAAATCACGGTGAGATAGACGGGCTTTATAGGCTTGTCGAAAATTTCTTTAAGACGTGCTAACGTCAAAAGTGGCTGAATTGATGCAATCTTTTCAGCCACTCTATTTTTTGTAAATAATTCTAAGCTTTTATTTCTAATGAAATTTATAAGAAATTAAAGTAATAAAAAAAATTTTTAAAATCTAAATATATAAAATATTGTTTAAATGATTTAAATCTTTTTATTTTCCTTCTAAATATGATTGTTTTTTCATCATTTTACTTGCTAATTTTAGTATAAATTTATTTGTTGCAGGAACAGCTTCTCTATCTTTTTTCATTTTCAATGTTTTCAAACACGCATCTGCTGAATCTACACATAAATCTATACCTGAAATAAATGATGCCATATCTGAATTTAAAAATACAATTGGATACGCCATTTCTTCAGGTGAGGCTAATCTATGTGCAGTACCAGTTTCTGCAAGTAATGCTTCTTCTCCTCCTGCCATTTTTTCAAACTCGTCTTTCATTCCTGTATCTGTTGAACCCGGCATAACATTATTTACTCTAATTCCTAATTTACCAAGTTCTATTGCTTGTTCACAAGCAAATTGTGATAAGCATCTTTTTGAATACATATATGCAAATGTTGGCATTGCTATTTTTGCTAAAGGCTCTACTATTTTTTCAACTTCTTCCCAAGTATTTGCATGTACAACTTTATCTTGTTCTTTTTTGAATTGTTTCCAATTTAATCCTGCAGTTGAAGAAACAAATACAATAGCATCACCTTTTGTCATTCTTGTCTTTAAATAATTTAATGTTATATACATATTTGCTGTATAATTGCAATTAAAAGTTGTCATATAATCTGTTTTTGACCCAGATAAACCCGCTACGCCAAAAAAAGAATCAATTTTCTCTGGCAATTTAGCAAATACTTCATCTATCTCATTTTTATTTGCTAAATTGCACTTATAGAATTCTTTGATTCCAGGAACTGTGCATTCATTTAAATCTAATGCATATACACTAGCGCCTAAATCTACTAACATTTCTACAGTTGCTTTTCCCATTCCACTTGACGCTCCTGTTACTACACAGTTTTTTCCTTCGTAATTAAAATAATTTTTCATTTGTATCACCTTTCTTTTTCATTTATAATCAACTTATTTTATCTAATGATATAATATCAAATTTCTGAAAAAAAATGAATAAATTATTACTTATTTATTAAAAATTTAATAAACGTCAAAAAAACTCACACATAAGTCACACTTTTGTAAAATATTTAAAAATAAGCAAAAAAATAAAACATTGATTTTCCAATGTTTTAAAGCTTTTAAATTATTTAAAATTACCATAAATCTTATAAAAAGTGGTCGAGGTGAAATGAGTCGCTACTCTTGAAAGTATTGATTTATCTACATCTTCAAGAGGTGACAAAAAATTATAATGCAATTAGGAAGTATTTATAGATATTATTAGATAAAATAAAAAGTATAACAAATATTAAATTAGATAATTTCATATGTCTTTAAATACATCTAATAACTTCTCAAAACTTTCTAATGACTTCTCAGCCACAGTTCTCAAATCTTTTCTAATGTCTTTGCCGTGAACAATATCATTCCTGCAATCTTTTATCGTAGATATTAATTTACGTAATTGCGTATAAGATATCTTAAAAGTTTGATAATTGAAACATTTTTTGAACATTACATATGTCGATGGTGGAATTGGTTGTATGATACCTTTTTGTATAGCATCTTGATAATTTTTTAAAGAAATAAAATCTTTAAGATAAAAATTATCATAATCCTGTTTTCCGATAATAAAATTCTCTATTTCCTCTGCACTAATATATTTAGATAATACTTTATTTACAAAAAAATAAGTATAATTTTCTAAAGCTATATTTATCCAAATAATAGATTCTTTATAATTTTTTATTAAAAGTTCAGATTTTGAATTATTATAGGCTATTTCCCACATATTTATATATGATTTTCGAAATTGTTCTTGTAATCTTTTTAAATCAGAATCATTTAATTCTTCCTTTGAAGTAGATATTTTAATACCATTAGCGATACTCAAAGGTATATTTTTTATAATAATATTCCCAGCAGTTATTGTTGTTTCGAAGTTAAATATCATCAATTCATTTAACTCGGATAACCAATATTTGCCTGTAGATATTATATAATTTTTTAGAAAGTAATTATATATTTCAATAGCTTTTACTATTGGTAAAAATATATTTCCAACTTCTTTATTCACGTTAATCTGAACATTTGGATTAATATAACTAGGAATATTTATGGAAACTATAGAATTATTAATTAAACCATATTTATCCTTTTCCATATAAATATTTGCATTAGGAGCAATAATAAAATCCCCATATTTTGATTTTTTGCTTTTAATGTTTATACTATAGTAATTTTCTTCAAAAGTAAATTTAAGATTATAATCTTCTCTTAATGGTAAATGATATGGTATTTCAAAAGTGACTTTTGTTGTTATATTATCAATATTGGTAAGAATTTGTTGTACTTCAGTTATACCTTGGTTTAAATTAGAATTAATAATATTATTTTCTTTAATGCTATTGTTAATATCATTTAATAGATTAGTAGCTTCTATTAGTTTACTAGTATTATTAGATGATAAATACAATAGTAATTTCACTTTAGCCAACATTTGTTTTGTTATACATATATTCGTTTCTGAATCTAATTTATTATCAAGTGTAAACATTTTTAGAGAATATTCAAAGTATTTCTCAGAATCTTCATATTGATTGTTTGTTTCAAAGTATAATGCTCCTATCTGTCTATTTATTCTATAATACTCAAATTTGCAATAATCTTTTTTTGTCTTGGGTAATGAATTGTATTTTTTTAATGCTTCAAGAGAAACTCTTAACCTTTCATTATAGTCATTTTTTTTATTTTCAATAAATTTAACTATTTCTATAAATTCTCTTTTAGTTTCTGTTATATCTTCCATTTTTTCCCTTTCTTCTACTAACAAACGTATTATATCATATTTTAGTTCTAGAAAATATTTATTGTAATGCAATTATAATGCGTATAAAAAGAAAATTGTAAAAATTATAATGCAATTTTAATGCAACCATAAAATATTGTCAGCTATACACAATTAAAATAGGACAAAAAAATACTACCTCAAATATTTTCGGATATTGTGAAATACCTACAAATACTGTGAGATAGAATTTTTACTATGGTCGAGGTGAACCTCGACCATTTTTTTATAATGCTTGTAATTACTAATTCTCAATAATTATTGTCTAGCAAAAAGTCTAGTTTAACTATAACCTTACAATATTTTATTTATATAAAATATTAATTAGTTAGTTTAATTGTATAGTTTACATTATTAAATATAAAATGCAATTTTAATTCACGACTCAGGTCATATTTAGTTAATGATAACGTAAACGTTCCTTTTATCTCTTTTTTCTCTTTATCTGTTATGATAGTATTCCCTTCTATTAAATTAAAATCTTGGTAAAACTTTTTTCCAGTTTCATTTTCAATATAAACATCTTCAAACCATTCTTTATTATCTCCTTTATTATACTCCTCTAATTTTTTTCTAATTTCTTCGGTTGTTTTACCTTCATTTATCATTTCTTCTACAATGTCTTGGTTTTTATTTTCTGGTAATTTTTCAATATTTTTTATATAAAAGTCTACTCTAGTATTAGTTTCAGACGTAACTACTTTCGTTATTTCTATATTTTTATCATTATTAAATACATTACTAGTAATTATTTCTCTATCATACATATTTTCAGGTACGTCAATACTTATATTCCAATTACCTTTTACTATCTTTTCTTCTTCTATATTTATATTTTCAATTTCTATAAAAATTTTTTTACTTTTTGGAAATTTATTGCTATATAAATTATAAACCCCATTGATAATGTGATTTCTATTATTTAAGTTACTTTCAAAAAATATATTAGAACCACTATTTATAGTATTCTTTTCAACATCTTCTATGTTTCTCTCCTTAACAAATTCATTTAAAAAATCATTATTTTTATAATATAATATATTATTATTTTCATCGTAAATAAGTACCTTTTCAAATTCTATATTTTTAGATAATTCTTCATCACTTAAATTACATGAAAAATCTTCAAAGTTCAAGTTTAATTCTATTCCTAAATAATTATCATCCATAAAAAAGCTATTTACTTTTATTCCAACATTATTTGAAAAAACATACTCTAAATTTTCTTTATATATAAATCCATTATTTATTGCTGTTTTAATTCCCGGGCTTTCATTAAAAAAAGGATTTTTTATTTTTATTTTTCCATCATGTGCTAATACTATTGTAAATATTAGTACAGATAAACAACAAGACATAGCTAATATTTTTTTTACTTTCGGCATTTTGTTATTTTTATTCTTTAAGTTTTTACATGTATCACTTATAACATTTTTTGTGCTTATGGGGAGTTCTTTTTTCTTCAAATATTCTCTCACTAAATTATCAATTGGTTCTTTTAAATATATATCATTATTTTTTTTTGATTTTTTCATTCTCATTTTGTTTATTCCTTTCTTCATAATATTTTTTTAACTTTTCTCTAGATCTAAAGAATTTACTTTTTACTGTATTTATATTTAATCTCAATATTTTAGAAATATCTTCGAAAGTATATTGATCTGTATACTTTAATATAACAATAATCTTTTCATCATATTTTAAGGTATTCATAACCTTATCAAAATCTATGTCATTTTCTATTTTTTGCATTTGAGATATATCATTATAAAAGTATGTGTTTTCATAATAAGATATATCTTTTAATGAATCTCTTTTCTTATTTGTCTTATATATTTTATTTATTTCATTAATTAAAATTTTTATTGCCCAAGTTTTAAAATAATTATAATTTTTAACTTTTTTTAAATTATAATAGATTCTAATAATTGTATTTTGAACAGCTTCATTAATATCATCTATCGACGTTAATCTAGTATATGCAATTTTATATAAGTCATTTTGCAAATAATTAATTAAATATTCAAAGGATTCTTGATTTCCGTTTTTACTTTCCAATATATATGATTCCAAACTTCTCACTTTTTCCTCCTTTTTACTATTAGATACTTTATTGTTTAAAAAAAGTTTCATTTTCAATAAAATTTCCAAAAATTATATGGATTGCATTATTTTACAATTTATGTTATTATTCATATAAGTCTTTTGGGCTTAGAGGGTCGAGATTTCTATTATCTAAGGAGTCTTGTTATGAATAAAATAAAAAAAATCATTACAACTTTGTTACTTATTGTAGCACTCTTTGCTGTTTCTGTTCAACCGGCTTTAGCTGCTGGGAATGAAACATGGTATAACACAAAAAACTATGACTATGCTTTTACATTTACCGATGATAATCTCACACCTTATAAAACTATAGGAAACTCTGGAGAATTAGTAATGTATGGATATTTCTATAAAGCTGACAGCTCATCATACAGCAATATCAAACTTACCGCTCAAATTCGGGATTATCCTAGTGGAAAGGTCTTAGGTACAACAACTGTAGAAAATATTGACTATCCAATATCTAACTTTTTTGTTGTAAAAGCAGATGTAAAAAAAGGACAAAAGGTTCAGATATATTTTGATGCTAGCAGTATTAATAATCCTCCAGGACCTTATAGAAAAGCATATGTTAATTATACTGTCTACATTGCGAAATAACCTATTATATTCAATTTTTTATAATATTTTGTAACTATAGTTATATTTAACTCGGCCCTCAAAAAAACCGGTAATCTCTTGAATACCGGTTTTTTAAAATTCATTTTTTAACCGTAGTAACACTCGATAATGCTAAATATTTTTAAAATAATTTAAATAGGAAATAGCTATTTGTTTAGTTATTTTACTAAACAATGAATAATCTTGAATAAAAACAAAAAACGTTGAAAACTACTGTTTCCAACGTTTTGATGGTCGAGGTGACAGGGATCGAACCTGCGACCTCATGGTCCCAAACCACGCGCGCTACCAACTGCGCTACACCTCGTTATTTCAAACTGCTTATATATATTACCACACCTTTTTTGTTATTTCAATACTTTTTTAAATTTTTTTGCATCTTTTTTTACTTTTTTATCACTCATGCATTAATTTACAAAAAATATATACTTCTTTTCACTTAATTTTATCAATATCTATTGTTGTTTTTTAAAAAATAAAATATAATAATAAAAAAATTATTAAGGAGTCTTATATGGAAAATAATTCAGAAAACAATAAAAAAGAAGAAATTAAAGATTTTGAAATTATGAAAAGAAATATTCCAATTATAATATCTGCACCACATTCCACAAAACAATTAAGAAATGGCAAAGTTCAATCTAAAGAAAATTATACTGATATCTTTGCAACAAATATTTCTGATAGAGAAAACGTAAGTTGCATATATAAAACAATATTTTTAAATGATGATGTCAATGCAGATAAAGATTCTAACTATAAAAATGCTTTAAAAGAATTTATTGAGACTAATGATATTAAATATTTAATAGACTTACATACAATGTCTGATAAAAGATTACCTAATGTTTGTATTGGAATTAATGGTGGAAAAAACATAATGAACAAATATGATATACTTCAAGGAATAGTAAACTCATTTGTGACTAATGGAATTTCTTCAGTAACTGTTGATGAACCTTTTAAAGCAACTGATCCAAATTGTATTTCAAATTACATAGCTACAACATGTAATATTCCTTGTTTTCAAATAGAAATTAATAAAAAGTTTGCAAGTATTGCTAATTTATTTTCAAAATCTACTTTTAATAAAAAGTCAATTGAAGATTCTTTATGTGATGCTGTTAGATTTTTAAAAGACAATTTATAGTTATTTTCTAAAGTAGCTAAATATTGACATTTAGCTACTTTAGTTTTATAATAATATTTGCTTATGCACCAGTAGCTTAGCTGGATAGAGCACTCGGCTACGAACCGAGAGGTCGGGGATTCGAATTCCTCCTGGTGCACCAAAAAAGAGTATCAAAATGATACTCTTTTTATTTTTCTATTTTTATTTTTTCTGTTTCATTAGTATCTTCATTATACACTTGTTTATAACCCTCATAATCATCTGGAATATTTATCATTTCTTTATAAGAATCATCATATCTTATTTCTACTTTATATAAAATATCTTTTAAATTAAAAGACTCCTCTAGTTTAGTAGATTTCATATATACTAAATTATCATTATCAAAATAAAATTTTAATCCTTCATTTTTGAAATTTTCATAATATAGTAATTTTCCATTTACTAATTCATACCCTCTTGTATAATATGATGCTTTAGAGAAATTAGATAATATATCATTTATCCAATAATCAAAACTATCTGTCTCTTTTTCTTCATCATAAATAATATTATATCTTTTTAAAACTGGAAAAAGATTATATCCAATTTCTTTGTCTTTTCCCGCAACTGTACAAATAATAGCATCCTTTGAATCTGGGTGTTTTTCTATTTCATCTTTATTATTATTCTTTATAGCTGTTATTTCTTTTTCTTCTTTATTATCTGTAGCCCTTAATATAAGAATATCATTATTTTCATCTTTATAACTTATTTCCATAGTTATATTTGACTTGTCTCTACATGAATTTTTATACATATTATCAAAAAGCGTTGCTGATTTGGAATTTCCTACTCTATTAGATCTAATTAAAAAAATATACATTCCCGCTAATACAATAGCAAATACAGTTAATATGACTAAAATTATTCTAAACTTTTTCATTTTTCTCCCTCCTTTTATTCATCAAAATAAAAAATATCTTCAAATTTTTTATCTAATGCTATACAAAGTAATAATGCTAGTTTAGCTGTTGGATAAAATTTTCCTGTTTCTATTGAATTTATCGTCTGTCTTGATACACCAACTAAATTAGCCAATTCTTCCTGTGATAAATCCTTCTCAGCTCTTGCGACTTTAAGTTTATTTTTTAATACTAAATTTTCTTTCATATTATCACCTCATTTAAAAAGCTGATAATAAAAATAATTGTTAAAATTAAAGTAATCATTCCAATCACAAATAAGATAGGCTTCTTTATTTTAAAAGCTTGATAAATTTCTGATATAGTTAATTGAGCTAAAGTAATTGATACTAAATCACTAATCATATATTCTGAATTTAATATTCTTACAATTATAAATAATATGCACATAATTGGAATTATAATTGTGCTAAAGCCAAGAGATCTTGTTAAAATTAATTGTTCAATTTCATCATCATCTTTTCTAGCTTTTTCTAATATTTCCTCTTTTTTCATATTCCCCTCCTGATAGTATCTTAATATAATTGTAAACTTTTATTATCTTTTTGTCAAGTTTTGTTTACTTTTATGTAAAAAAATAAAAACCTATAAAATGCTTTATCTTAAACACTTTACAGGTTTTGTTTAATGGTGAGCCAGGAGGGATTCGAACCCCCGACACCAGGCTTAGAAGGCCTGTGCTCTATCCACCTGAGCTACTGACCCAGAACAGTAATTATATTACCACCATTTTTTATTTTTGTCAATATTTTTTATTAATTTTTTTACGTCACTTTACTAAATTCTTTTAAAAAATCGCTTATTACATCGTCTGAAGCTACTGGAGTAACTTTATTTACAGATAATACCTCAAGTAGTCTATTTACTATTTTTTCATCTAATGTAATATTATCATAACATCTTTTCTCTCTAAGGCTTCTATTATTACATAATTCTTTCTTAGTAATTTCTATTCCATAACCTCTATTCAAATTTTTTCTAGTTTTGTAATATTTTAATTCTAATTTTTGAATATTACTCCCTAATAACTCCTTATCATCATATATAACCTTTGAAAATATCTTTTTCATAACTACCTCCTTATATCAACTATAAGACGGTTTTTCGCTAAGGTCAAGGATTTTCGCATCTCTAATTTCGATAAAAAACGACACATAAGTGGGGAAGTCCCTCCTATGTGTCGTTTTTTCACCGCCTCCTTTTTCTCCTTCTCCCAGCATTCGTGCCATCTTTCTTAGCCTTAGAGCTATTGAACACCACAAGTAGTGCCAGGTGAAATACGATAATCAGAACACCTGCGACAAGCGCACCATCTGTTATTGTAGCAATTCCCCATGCAATAGCTATGCCAATATAGAATGGTAAAAGCCAACTGTCAAAGGATAAAAAGCCAGCGAGAAAACCGATCAGCGTAACCATGGTAGTCTCAAAAAGCGTATTGTGCGCTATGAGGCCCATAGCCATCATAATCCGCTGTGCGGCAAACCAACCAATAATCCAAATTATTTTTCCCATGTATGTCCTCCTTTTTTGTTTGAAAATTTGGATAATTCTACGTTTGTTCCTATTTATTATACCATATTTATACATTTTATTCAATTTTTACAAAGAAAAATAGGGAGCATCTCTACTCCCTATTCTTCTTACTGAAGGCCAAAATCAGAAGCACAGAGTTTAAGAAAAGTGACACGAGTGCACCAATAAACTCTCCTTGTACCAATACTCCTATGAACCAAATGATAAAAACTACGCAAATGATTCCAAGAAGCCACTCATGATTTCTGGCAAACCGCACAGCAATAATTGAAATAATCGCATCAACAATGGAAGTAAATATTCCAACAGGAGCAATAATCCCAATCAATGCTAAAAATTGTTGGCTTAATATCCACGCCAATCCCCAAAGTAGATATTTTATCATATATATCTCCCCTTTCGAAAAAGAACTCTTCTTCTACTTTGAATTAATAAATTTCCGTGTTTAGCTTTTTTATTATACTACATTCTTTAATATTTTACAATTTTTTACCAAGTTTTACTTTCAATATAAATTCTTTTTTATTTCTCTTAATTGTAAGACTTACTATATCCCCAGGATTTTTCCCATAAATATACTCTCTAAGCTCTGACATTCTTGTTAAATCTTTATCATCTATTTTCGTAATTATATCTCCAGATTTTAAGTTTGAGTTTTTAAGATTACTAGATTTATTAATTTCTGCAATATATATACCATTTTCAAAATCAATTGCATCTTTTAGATATGGAATTACTTCTTTATCATATCCATATATTCCAAGGTATGCTTCATCGAATCGTCCTGTTTTTTTAAATTTTTCTATAATTGGTTTTACTACATTGATTGGAATCGCAAATCCGTATTCCTTCTGCATCATTAACTTTAACTGATGTTATACCAATAATCTCACCTTTTTCATTTACTAATGGGCCTCCACTATTTCCCTCATTTATGGTGGCATCAGTTTGGATTAGACTTTCCATATACGAATAAGTATCATCATCATTCTTTATTTTAATAGTTCTATTTATTCCGCTTATAATTCCTGATGTTACTGTCTTCTGAAATTCAAAGCCAACAGGATTTCCTATTGCAAAAACTCTTTCACCAATCTTAATATTATTTGAATCACCTAGGTTTATTTTATCTAATCCTGTGATTCCTATCTTTACTATTGCTAAATCTATTTCACTATCTGCCCACACTACACTACCTTTATATTCAATTCCTGTATCTAACGTCACATAACAACTACTATACTTCTCACCAACTACATGTTCATTTGTAAGTATATATCCATCTTCTCCAACTATTACACCTGTTCCCAGTCCTAATTTTTCTGTACTTTTCTCTAGGAAAATACTTGTACCATTATCTTCTAGTTTTGATATCCCAACTACGCACTTAGTTATATTTTCTAAATTTATTTCATTATTGTTTATATTTACTTCTGCTTCTCTTAAAAGTTTTGATCCAACCGCACTTTTTTCATATACATATATTTGACTATCTAAATATATAATATATGCCAATATTCCAAAAAAGCAACTTAAAACTATTATTAAAAGCTGTATTCCTAAATTTTTAAATCTTTCTTTTTTCTCTGCATACATATAAATTATCTCTCCTACATATATAGTATTCTTCCTTTTTGTCAATGAGTTATACACTTTTTTTCATATTTAACTTCTTTATATATTACTTTTTAGTTACTTTTTCTTATTTTTTATGTTTCATTGATGACATATTTTTATATTTTTTATATAATGGTGTTAAATTTTAAAGAAAATTGTATATGAGGAAAGATGTTATGAAAAAGTTTGAATTAACAGGACAGCAAGAATCAATTTTTTCAATTGAACAATTTTATAAAAATACACCTATTAATAATCTTGCTGGAGTTTTTATTATAAAAGAACAAATAAATAAAGAGATATTATTTAATTCTATAAATCTTTTTATTAAAAATACTGATAGTTTTAGAATAAAAATAGGAATTAGTAATTCAAATATTCCTTATCAATACATATCTGATTATTCAAAAATTGATTTTTCACTTCTTAATTTTAATAATATAACCGACGTTAATGCATATGCCAAAGAAATAGCAAATCAACCTATTTTCGCATATGATTCATTATTATTTAGATTTATTCCATTTGTTTTGTCAGATAAAACTGGAGGATTTATTTTCGTTGCCCATCACCTAATATCTGATGCTTGGAGCATTCAACTTATTATTGATAGAATATTAAATTATTATGCTTTTTTATCTAACAAGACAGATTCTACAGATTCTATTCCAGAATACAATAATTATTCTTATGTTGATTTTATAAATTCTTCAAAAGAATATAAACAAAGCAATAAATTTATTAAGGATAAAAAATATTGGGATGATTATTCTACTGAATCTCAAGCATGTATTCCATGTGATCTCTCATCTTCAAATGATTTAGATTATAAAGCTAATAGAAAAACTTTAACTTTATCAAAAAAAGACATGGAAAGTATAAATGATTTTTGCAAAAGCAATAAAATAAGTATATATAATTTTCTCCTTGCTATACACGCGATTTATTTTAGTAGAATTAATAACTTAAATAATTTTGTAGTAGGTACACCTGTATTAAATAGATCTAATGCTTTAGAAAAAAATACAGTTGGATTATTTATCGATACAATTCCATTTACTATTAAAATAAAACCTTCATATACTTTTAAAAATTTAGTAAATGATATCTCTTTAGATATGATGTCTTGCTTTAGACATCAAAAATATCCTTATAATAATATTCTAAATGATGCAAAGAAAAAAAATGAATCTACAAGTAATTTGTATAATATTTTATTTTCTTATCAGAAACCAAGAACACAAGAGAAATTTTCTTTAATAAAATATTCTGCAACATGGATTGAACCAGATGCAATTTTTAATGATATACAAATTCATATACATGATGTTTCTGATATAGGAAAAATGTCTATATCTTATGATTATAAAATTTCTAAATATACAGATACTTATATTTCAAAAATACTTAAAAGGATTAAATATATTATAGAGCAGATATTGTCTGAAGGCGCTGATAAAAAACTTTCAGACATTGAAGTAGTAACAGAAAAAGAGAAAAACATATTATTACATGACTTCAATAACACTTTAAAAAGATATGATAAAACGCAGACAATACATAGTATTATAGAAAAACAAGCTGCAAAAACACCAAATAAAATTGCAGTAATTTGCGAAGATAAAAAAATCACATATAAAAATTTAAATGAAAAAGCAAATCAAGTAGCAAACTTTTTAAGGAATAAAGGCGTAGAAAGAAATACTTTTGTAGGATTACTTATAAATAGGTCAATCGAAATGTTTATTGGATTACTTGGAATATTAAAATCAGGTGCCGCATATCTTCCAATTGATCCTGAATACCCTATGGAAAGAATTTCTTATATGTTAGAAAATAGTGAAACAAAAATCGTACTTTCTAAAACTAATTTATTTAATATGCTTCCTGAAACAGTTGAAAAAATAAATATTGCTTTAGAATCTGATAATAATATTTATATAGGATCTACAGAAAACCCTTCACATATTAATTTATCTTCAGATTTAGCATATATAATTTATACTTCTGGTTCAACAGGAAGGCCAAAAGGTGTTAAATTAAAACACATAAACATTAATAATTTCATTTTAGGGACAACTGAAAAAATTAATTTTTCAAATAAAAAAGTAATTGTATCAGTAACTACAATATGTTTTGATATATTTGTACTTGAAAGCTATTTACCACTTCAAAAAGGTCTTACTATTGTTTTAGCTACTGAAAAAGAGCAAAATGATATTAAATTACTTAATTCTTTATGTTTAAAATATAATGTAAATATAATTCAAACTACACCTTCTAGAATGAACTTATTAACTAATAATTACGAATATTGTAGATATTTTGGAAATTTAACAGATGTTTTAGTTGGAGGAGAACCTTTACCTCAACCACTTTTAGAACACTTAAGATCTTTATCAAAAAATATTAACATATATAATATGTATGGACCTACTGAAACAGCAGTCTGGTCTACTATAAAAGATGTAACTAAATCACGTACTATAACAATTGGGACTCCTATCTCTAATACTACTGTCTATGTATTAGATGAAAAAAATTTAAAATTACTACCACCAGAAACTCCAGGAATATTATATATTGGTGGAGATGGCGTTTGTGCTGGGTACCATAAAAGAAATGATTTAAATGAGAAATTATTTATTAAAAACCCATATAACACTAAAGAATTTATATATAACACTAATGATTTAGTAAAACAACTTCCAAATGGAGACCTAATTCATCTAGGAAGAGCAGATTTTCAAGTAAAAATAAGAGGATATAGAATTGAGCTTGGAGAAATTGAGAATAGAATTTTGTCTTATAATAATATAAAAGAAACAGTAATCGTACCTTATGAATCAAAGTTTTTAATATGTTACTATTCTTCAAAAAAAGATATTATTATTTCTGACTTAATATCTTATCTATTAGAAGAATTACCAAACTATATGATTCCTGCATATTTTATAAAGCTTGACTCATTACCCCTTACACCAAATGGAAAAATAGATAGAAAAAGACTTCCAAAGCCTAATATTAATACAGATATTGTACTTGAAAAAGCAACTACTGAAACAGAAAAATTATTAGAAAAGAATATCTTAAAATTATTAAATAATGGTACTAATCATGTTGATATAAATACTCCTTTTATATCTCTTGGATTAGATTCACTAAGTATTGTTCAATTACAATCAATGCTTTTAAAATACAAATTAAATTTAACTACACAAACTTTTTATAAGTATTCTACTATTAAAAAATTAGCTGAATTTATAGATAATTCTGAATCTGTACATGATGAAGTTGCATTTACTTTAGATCCTTCTTTATTGCACTCTAGTGACGAACATGCTGTTAAGATTAATGATGATTCAGAGATGGGAAATGTATTTTTAACTGGTGCTAATGGATTTATAGGTATTCATGTATTAAAAGAATTATTAGATACTACTAAAGTAAATATATATTGCTTAGTACGCGGTGTGGATGATGCAGCATCTTTAAAAAGATTATCTGAATCTTATAAGTATTATTTTAATAGCTCAATAAATCCATACATTAATAAAAGAATTTTTGTCATTAATGGTGATATTACTACTGAAAATTTAAATTTAACAGAAGAAAATTATAATATAATAAAAAATAATGTATCTACCATTATACATACAGCTGCTATTGTTAAACATTATGGTAGTTTTGATAAATTTAAAGATATAAATATAATTGGTACAAAAAATATAACTAGATTTGCTTTATTAAATAATTTTAGGTTTATACATTTATCATCAATTAGCATTTCAGGACATTATTTGTTAAAACATGACAATCATAATGTTGATTTTTCTGAAAATAATTTTTATATAGGTCAGCATTACACAGAAAATGTATACGTAAACAGCAAACTAGAAGCAGAAAATGTTGTCTTTTCTGCAATGAAAAAAGGGTTAAAAGGAAAAGTATTACGTATTGGTATAATATCTGGTAGATATTCAGATGGCTTTTTCCAAAAAAATATAAATGCAAATGCATTTTATAGCAGAATAAAATCTCTAGTAAATTTAAAAATAATAACACAAGCTATGCTTAATCAACAAATTGAATTTACTCCTGTAGATGAATGTGCATCTGCAATAGTATGTCTTGCTAGAACTAAACAATATGACAACAAAATATTCCATTTATTTAATCACAACTTGATTTTAGTTAAAGATATATTAAAGGCACTAGAAAAATTTAATATTCAAATTGAACCTTTAGATGACAATAGTTTTAAAGAAAAAATATTAGAATATACAAATTCTTTAAATAGTGGAATTGATGCAATAGTTAACGATATTGATACAACAAATTTATCTTTAAAATATAATTATACTGTAAATATTAAGTCTGATTTTACTCAAAAAATATTAAAAGATTTAGGTTTTAAATGGAGCAAAATAGATGATAAATATTTATATAAAATATTTAATTATATGATAAGCGTTGGTTTTATAAATGCAAATAACAATGATAAAAATAATAAATAATAATAATCGAGGTGTTATTTATGAATACAAAAAAACAAATAAATAATAGTACAGAAAAAATAACCTTCTTTAATCTACCTAGTACTAAACTATTTCTTATTTTTTCTTTACTTTCAACAATAATCTTAATCGTAGTATCAATAGTACTTCCATTAATTTTGAATTACCCACCTAATTCTATTAATACTCCTTTTGATATTGAAATGTCAGGAATTCCGTATGTTGCTCAGTTTGCCTGTATAGGTATTATTGCTGTAATTGTGATATACTTTGTCATTAAAAAGGTTTTTAAACCAATTGATGAATGGTATAAAAATAAAAATGATTTAAAATACAATAACTCAAAAAATATTGATATTATAAGAAAAAGATGCTTGAATTTACCTTATATAATATTTTTGGTAGAATTAATAATTCCATCAATTATATGTTTTACAATATTATCGATTACTGGTAGTCACGAAAAGACAATGATATTAAAAATAACTACTCTTATTGTTGCATTTACTTTTTTACTTGCTGTAACTTCATATATTTTTACAAAAAGCTTATTTAGTAAAATATTATCAGAGATTTATAGAAAAGATGCAGATATTGGAGTAAGAATAAATATTGGAACAAAAATTTTAATGCAGGTCATACCTGTTTGTATTATTGGTATGCTTCTAATCGCTCTTGTTGGATATACAAAGTCTATTAAATCATCAGAAGATGCATTATTTGAAGTATATTCTAAAAATCTATCTATACTTTTTGACGAAAACGAAACGTACACATATTCACGTATTAAAAATTTATTAAATAAATTTTTAATATATAATGAGTCAGCTTCTGTTTTTATTTTATCTGAAAACGGAGATGTAGACTTATTATCAGGGCCTGCTCCTTCTAATTTTGTCATAAAGTATACTCTAAAATATGCAGAACAAAATAATGGAAAAACTTATGATAGTTATGCTGTAGACACGCAAGGAGCAACTATTAAATTAAATACAAAAGATGGCTCATATTATGCTTGTATACTTTATCATACAGACTCCAGTGAAGCTCTAACATATATAATAGTAACATTTATTATAACATTTGTCTTAATGCTTATTCTTTTGATTATTTTTGTTCGTTCATTATCAAGAGAAGTTTCTACAATATCTGAAAGTTTAAGTCATATATCTGACAACAAAGATGTAGACAATTTCACTACTCTACCTGTTATATCAAATGACGAATTAGGAGATCTTTGTACAGCGTATAATAATATTCAAATTATGAATCAAGAAAATTTACAAAAAATTAAAAGTTCTCAAGATTTATTAATAGAAAGAGAACGTTTAGCTTCATTAGGACAAATGATTGGAGGTATAGCCCATAACTTAAAAACTCCTATAATGTCTATTTCTGGTGCTGCAGAAGGTCTATCAGATTTAGCAAAAGAACTTGATATGTCTATAGGTAATCCTCAGGTAAATGAAGATGATTATCATGCAATTGTTAAAGATATAAACACTTGGCTAGATAAAATAAGATCACACACTTCATATATGTCTGATGTTATTACAGCAGTTAAGGGACAAGCTGTTGTATTTTCCGAAGATCAAATTTATCCATTTACAATTTCTGAGTTATTTAATCGTGTAGACATATTAATGAAACATGAATTAAAAAATTCAATAACTACTTTAGTTATTAAGAATGAAACAACTGATAATGATTTAATACATGGAAATATCAATAGTCTAGTTCAAATATTAAATAACATGATTTCAAATTCTATACAAGCTTACAATAATAAAGATAAAGAAATGACTATCAATTTATCAGCTAAAGTTAATGATAATCGTATAATTATAAGTGTACAAGATTTTGGACCTGGAATACCACCAAATGTACAAGAAAGATTATTTAAAGAAATGATTACTACAAAAGGAAAAGAAGGTACAGGACTTGGTTTATTTATGTCATATTCTAATATTAAAGCACATTTTCATGGTGAAATAACTTTTGATACTTCAGAAAATGGAACCACATTTTATATTTCACTTCCTATTTACAAAAAATAAATTATATGTTTTTATATAAATATAATATTTAATTGAAAGGTAATATTTTTATGAGATTAAATATAAATTCTAATTTAAATGAATCTGATAATCATAATAAAGATTATAAGATTATTGCCGTTGATGATGAAATGGGAATAATAGATTCTCTTTCAGTATATTTAAGTAGATCTGGTTATCAATTAACAGGCGTAACTAATCCTTTAGAAGCTATAGAAAGAGTAAAAACTGAACATTTTGATCTTATGATTTTAGATTATATAATGACTCCAATTCATGGAGATAAGGTCGTTGAAGAAATAAGAAAATTTGATCAAGAATTATATATATTATTGCTTACTGGGCATAAAGATTTAGCCCCTCCTTTAGATACAATTAAAAAGTTAGATATTCAAGGTTATTGCGAAAAAAGTGATAAATTTGATCAGTTATTACTACTTATCGAGTCTGGTTTAAAATCAGTTGATCAAATGAGACTAATTAAATCTATCAATTCTGATTTAGAACAATCAAAGGAACTTCTTGAAAAGGCTTATCTTGAAACAATAGAAACATTAAGGTATACAGTTGAAGCTAAAGATGTATATACTCGAGGTCATTCTGATAGAGTTTCTGAATATGCAACACTAATTGGTAAAAAAATTGGATTAAGTGATGATGAACTAAAGAAATTAAAAATAGGTGGTTTATTTCATGATATTGGTAAAATTGGAATTCCAGATGCAATACTATTAAAAAATGATAAATTAACACCTGATGAATATTCAGAAATTAAAAATCATCCATCTATTGGTGCACACATATTATCAAATGCTTCTATTTTTAAAGATATAATTCCAATCGTAAAACACCATCATGAAAGATATGATGGCAAAGGATATCCTAATAATTTAATGGGCGAAGAAATTCCTTATCTAGCTAGAATAACTTCTATAGCTGACACATTTGATGCTATGACATCTAGACGTTCATACCGTGAAGCTCTTCCTCTTGATTATGTTAAAGAAGAAATTAAAAACTGTGCAGGATCTCAGTTAGATCCAAAACTAGTTCCTGTATTCATGGATATTCTAGAAAATGAATATGACAAAATAGAAGAAATCAAACTTAAATATTAATAAATTTTTTAAATATTAAGAGACGATATAAATTTTCATTTAATCGTCTCTTTTTATATTAAAAAATCTCAATTCAATTTTAATTAATATCTTTCATTGATAAACTTACTTTTTGTCTTTCAGTATCAATTCCAATTACCTTTACTTTGACTATATCTCCAACAGAAACTATTTCTGAAGGATTTTTAACAAATCTATTTGACAATTGAGAAATATGTACTAATCCATCATGTTTTACTCCAATATCTATAAAAGCACCAAAGTCTGTTACATTTCTCACCGTTCCGTTTAATATCATATCTTCTTTTAAATCTTCAAATTTTAAAACATCACTTCTAAGTATAGGTTTTGGAAGATCCTCTCTTGGATCCCTTCCTGGCTTAGATAATTCTTCTATAATATCTTTTAAAGTCAGTTCACCAACGTCAAGCTCTTTTGCCATTTCGGAAATATTTACAGATGCGAGTTTCTCTTTTATTTCTCCTAATATTTCTTTGTCTAATAAATCTTTTATGCTATACCCTAATTCTTTTAAAAGATTTTGTGCTTTTTCATAACTTTCTGGATGAACTCCTGTTATCTCCAAAGGATTTTTTCCATTAAAAACTCTTATAAATCCCGCACATTGTTCATAAGCTACTTTTCCAAGCTTTGGGACTTTTAAAAGTTCACTTCTTGATTTTATCACTCCATTTTCATCTCTATAATCAACAATATTTCTAGCAATTGTTTTATTTATTCCAGAAACATATGAAAGTAATGATGGAGTAGCAGTATTAATATCAACTCCAACTGAATTTACTGCATCTTCAACTACACCAGTTAAACTTTCAGATAATTTCTTTTGATTTACATCATGTTGATATTGTCCAACACCAATCGCTTTTGGATCAATTTTAACAAGTTCTGCTAATGGATCTTGTAACCTTCTTGCAATAGAAATTGCACCTCTTAAAGAAACATTTATATTTGGATATTCTTCAGTTGCAAGTTTTGAAGCAGAATAAACTGAAGCTCCAGCTTCACTTACTATTGTATAATAAACATCTTTATCAATTTCCTTTATAAGGTCTGCAACAAATTGCTCTGATTCACGTGAGGCTGTCCCATTTCCGATTGCAAACATTTTAACATCATATTTGTCAATAAATGATTTTAAAACCTTCTTAGCGCCTTCTACATCATTTTGAGGCTCTGTTGGATATACTGTTGCAGTATCTAACAATTTTCCCGTTTCATCTATTACTGCAATTTTACATCCTGTTCTATATGCTGGGTCAAATCCTATTACTGTCATACCTTTTAAAGGAGCCTGTAATAGTAATTGTTTCGCGTTTTTTCCAAATACTTTTATTGCTTTATCCTCAGCTTTTTCTGTTAAGTCAGCTCTTAATTCTCTATCAATAGAAGGTTCAATTAGCCTTTGATAACTATCTTGTATCGTGTCTTTTAATATCTCTGCATATTGGCTTTTATTATCCTTAATAATATCTTTTTCAATATATGCAAGTATTTTTTCATCTGGCTTTTCTATCTTTACTTTAATTGCATCTTCTTTCTCTCCTCTATTTATTGCTAATATCCTATGACTTGGTATAGTTCTAATGCTTTCAGAAAAGTCAGAATACATTTCATATGTGTTATTTTCTTCTTTGCCTGTTTTTGTTGTAATGATAGCTTCTCTTATGCACATTGATTTTATTTTCTTCCTATAACCTGCATTATCAGATATATTTTCAGCAATAATATCTTTAGCTCCAGAAATTGCATCTTCTGCAGTTTCTACTCCTTTTTCTAAGTCCACATAATTTTCTGCTATTTTATAAATATCATCTTTGCATTCTTGATTAAATATAATTTCAGAAAGTGGCTCTAATCCTTTTTCTTTAGCTATAGTTGCTTTAGTTCTCTTTTTTGGTTTATATGGTCTATAAATATCCTCTAGTTCTGAAAGTATATTTGCCTCATCTATACTTTTAGAAAGTTCTTCTGTAAGTTTTCCTTGTTCATCTATTAATCTCTTTATTTCTTCTTTTCTTGTTTCTAAATTTCTTAAATAAGTCAATCTCTCATCAAAATTTCTTAAAGTCTCATCACTTAAATTTCCTGTTGCTTCCTTTCTATACCTAGCAATAAAAGGAATCGTATTGCCATCATCAATCAACTTTATTGTAGATTCTACTTGTGATAACTTAATATTTAATTCCTCAGCAATTATCTGTTCAATTTTTTTCATTTTAATTATTTTCCTCCTGTAGATCTAACTTTGGTAATTTAATTCTTATCATAAATTGCACTTTTCTATATTTTATATTTATCTCTATAACTCGTTAACCCTTCAAGTTCTTTTATTTGATCAGGTCTTAATTTATAATCTAATTCCGATACTTCTGTCACCCAATTAATATCTTTAGAATCCATACCATATTCTAATAACATACTTACATCTTCAAACAATTTTTCTGTTTCGGTATGGCATCTTCCGTGTGTAGATCTAACTATGTAACCATCATCATTTAAAGTTGCTGAAAAATGTATATGTTTTACATGTTTTTTACACTTTTCCTTATCTAAATATATTCTTATAAATTCTTTTATCGGCATATGCCACGCTGTAGCTTGACAATACAAATGACATATATCAAAACATACTTTAACATTTTCACTATTAATCAAATCACATAATTCTAAAACTGAACAAGTATTTTTTTCATACATCATAAACATATTTTCGAATAAAATGGTAACTTTTGTACCCTCTAATAATTTTGCAATTTCTTTAATATCATCTAACGTAGTAAGTTTATGCTGTTGAATTACATATCCAGTATGCAAAATCATGTTTATTTTTATGTTATATTCATTTGATAACTCAATTAATTGTTTTAATATATCAATTAGTAAATCTTTTTTTCTATATAGAAATAATTCTATTTCATGATAAGCAAGTGGCGGATGTACAGTAATCTCCTCTAAAGTAGGAAAAATTTTCATTAATTCTACAATAGGATTTTTAACTCCAAAATCTACCAATTCATCTTTATTTTTTGTAAAATATTGAATCTCTATTCCTTTATTTTCTTCTATGAATTTTCTCATAGGTTCTATTCCTTCTAATAATTCATTCGTTTTTGGATGTATCTTCATTATTCCCTCGCTTTCATAATTTTAAAATAAACTATAAATCATTTCAAATATTATTCTAATCCTAAATATTCATTATAAGTACATTCTCTGTCTATTATTTTACCATTCTCTTTAATATCTAATATTCTATTTGCTACAGTTTGAACTAATTGATGATCGTGTGAAGAAAAAATCATATCTCCTTTAAATTTTGTCATTCCTTCATTTAGTGCTGTAATACTCTCCATATCTAAATGGTTTGTAGGCTCATCAAAAATTAAGAAATTTGCCCCTGATAACATCATCTTTGACAAGACACATCTAACTTTTTCACCACCAGAAAGTACTTTTATATTCTTTAAAGCTTCATCACCTGAAAATAACATTCTTCCTAAAAAGCTTCTAACATAAGTCTCATCTGGATCTTTAGAATATTGTCTTAACCAATCTGTAATGCTTAAATCTTGATTAAATAAATAACTATTATCTTTTGGAAAATAAGACTGTGTAATCGTAGTTCCATAAATTACTGTTCCTTCATCAGGTTCAAGCTCTCCTGCAAGGATTTGAAATAACACAGTTTTTGTATTATCATTATCTGCCAAAACTGCAATTTTATTATTAGCTTTTACTGTAAAAGATATATTGTCTAAAACTTTTACACCATCAATAGTTTTACTTAGATTACTTACAGTTAATATATCATTTCCCGGTTCTCTATCAGGTTTAAAATCTATATATGGGTACTTTCTATTTGATGGTTTTATCTCATCTAATTCTATTTTCTCTAAAGATTTCTTTCTAGAAGTTGCTTGTTTTGACTTTGAAGCATTTGCACTAAATCTTGCAATAAATTCTTGTAATTCTTTAATTTTCTCTTCTTTCTTTTTATTTTGTTCTCTCATCTGTTTTAATGCAAGCTGACTTGATTCATACCAGAAATCATAATTTCCGGGATAAACTTTAATTTTTCCAAAGTCAACATCTGCAATATGTGTACATACTTTATTTAAGAAATATCTATCATGTGATACTACAATAACTGTATTTTCAAAATTAATTAAAAACTCTTCTAACCACTGAATAGATTTTATATCTAAATCGTTTGTAGGCTCATCTAATAATAATATATCTGGATTTCCAAATAAAGCTTGAGCAAGTAATACTTTTACTTTATCTTTTGCTTCTATTTCTTTCATAAGTTTTTCATGAAGTTCTGTGTCTATTCCTAAATTATTCAATAATATGGCTGCATCTGATTCTGCATTCCAACCATCTAATTCTGCAAATCTTTCTTCTAACTTTGCAGCTTTCATTCCGTCTTCCTCTGAAAAATCAGGTTTTGAATATATTTCTTCTTTTTCTTTCATTATATTATAAAGCTCACTATTTCCCATTATAACTGTATCTAAAACTTTATAATCTTCATAAGCATAATGATCTTGTTTAAGTACTGATAATCTTTCTCCTTTATCGATTAACACTTCCCCTTTACTAGGTTCAATTTCTCCTGAAAGAACTTTTAAAAATGTTGATTTACCAGCACCATTTGCACCAATCAAACCATAACAATTTCCTTTTGTAAACTTAATATTTACATCTTCAAACAAAACTCTTTTTCCGAATCTTACTGTTACACCTATTGCACTTATCATGACTTACCTCCTAAAATAATCAATCGGATTTTATTATACAGTATTTTTGTTAATATTTCAAATTTTTAAGGCAATTTAAATACTTTTTTAATACTTTTTCTTTTTTGAAACTTTTTTATTATACCTTTTTAATATTGATATTTATCTTTAATTTTGATATTCTATTTATAATTTAATATAGAAAGGAAAATTTATTATGGGAAGAAGATCTAAAAAGACTAGATTTAAACCTAGATTTTTTGTATTTTTAGCTATTTTGATAGTTTTAGTAGTTGCTTTGATATATTTTGGTATTTATAAAAACAATAATATCTCTAATAATTTAAATAATCAAAGTGCCCAATCTGCTGACTCATCTATAAAAGCTCCTGCAGAAGCTACTGTAGAAGATATTACTATTAAGATGACTGTTATTGGGGATATTATGTGTCATAATACTCAATATACAGACGCATATAATAGTTCAAGTAAAAAATATGATTTTTCATATGTGTTTGATGATGTAAAAGATAAATTATCTCAAGCTGATATTACTGTTGGAAATTTAGAAACAACTTTTGCTGGTTCAAAAATTGGATATAGTAGCTACCCAACATTTAATACTCCTGAAGCTTTAGGAAAAGCTTTAAAAGATGTAGGTGTTGATGTTTTATCCACAGCTAATAACCACTGTATGGATAAAGGATATACCGGAATTGTTAACACTATTAAAGAATTAGATGAATTAAAAATTGATCACATGGGAACATATGATAGTGAAGAATCTAGTAATAATATTTTAGTAAAAGATGTTAAAGGTATTAAAATTGCTTTTTTAGCATACACTTATGGTACAAATGGAATTGCTGTTCCTAAAGATAAATCTTATGCCGTAAATCTTATTGATAAAGATAAAATAAAAAAAGACTTGCAAGCTGCTAAAGATTTAGATGTTGATCTGATATCTGTTAGTATGCATTGGGGAACTGAATACAAACAAAATCCTACTGATGAACAAGAAGAATTAGCTGACTTTTTATTTGAAAATGGTGCAGATATAATTTTAGGAAGTCATCCTCATGTACTTGAAAAAATGGAAAAAAGAACAATAAAATTAGAAGATGGTACGACTAAGGATGGATTTATAATATATTCTCTTGGCAATTTCATGTCTGGTCAATACTATGATTATACAAGGCAATCTATTATATTAGATCTTCAAATCACTAAACATGGAGATGGTAAAATAAGTATTGATAGTGCAACTTACACTCCTATATATATGTATAAGTCATCATCAGGATCTAAACAAAAATATTTAGTAATGGATATAGAAAAAGCTTTAGAAGATTATAAAGCAGGAAAGAAAAATATTAGCTCTTCAACTAATTCAACATTAAAATCAGAATTAAAACATATTTATAAAATAGTTGGAGATGAAATAACTGAAGAATCTTCAAATAGTGAGGATTTAGAAGGACAAAAGGATGAAAATGCTAATACCAATAAAAAAGAAGAATAAAAAATACTTCGTTAAATTTATATACAGCAAAAGGATTACTATAAAATATAGTAATCCTTCTTTATTTCTATTTTATATAATTAAAATTATTTATTATATTATAAATATTCTTTGTCTACCTTACCAAACATTACATTTGGAAGATATTCAATATTATATGGACTTATTCCATATGGAGAATTGTATAAACCTTCCATAATAATCACCTCTATTTAACATCCTTCCCATTTCTTGGGACAATTAAAATTATAGCATATTTTTTATGTAAAGTAAATGTTTTATATGAATTTTTATATTATTATATTCATTTTCTTTAAATTTATTAAAAAAAATAAAAGTATTGAATTTTACAATACTTTTATTGGTGCGCCATAGAGGAATCGAACCTCCGACCATTTGATTAAGAGTCAACTGCTCTACCAACTGAGCTAATGGCGCGTTTACAACTAACAATAATTATTATAATACTTTAATATATTCTTTGTCAATAGCAAGAAACAAATAAAATTCCAGAAAAAGTTTAAGAAAGAGATAATATTAAATTATCTCTTTCTTAAATCTCATTTTTAATTATTCTTCTGTCTCTGTTTCTGGCACTGGAGTATCAGGCTCTTTAACTTCATCCTCTTCTTTTACTGGATCTTTTTCTTCACTATCTTTTTCATCTTCATCAGCTTCATCATCTTTTTTATCAGAAGTTGTTGTATCTTTTTTATTTGTTTTCTTTGTACCAACTTCTACTATTCTTTTCATTGTACTATATGTATCTCTCGAAAGAAGTTCTGTTTTTACTTTTTTACCATCTAAATATAAGTCTCTATAACATACAGCTTTACATCCATTTGTACCTGATTGGATTACTTTTTCTTTTCCCTCTGCTAAATTAGCATTTTTTCTTTTCTCCGTTTTATAAGGTATTGTGGCTGTTTTATAAGCTCTGATTTTTACATCATATTCGACGTCTTCTTTTATTCCCATTACTGTCATTGTTGCAACGCCATTTTTTACAGAAGCTTCTATTTTTACTGGATATTTTCTTGAATTCTTAAATTTAAAATCTTGAACACCATATACAACAGTAGCATCTCTTCCTGGATCTTCATAACTTGTAACAAATGAATGATTTCTTCTTTCTGTTATCTCTAAATTTGCAAGCAATACTGCATTATATAAAGTAGTAGATATTTGACAAATACCTCCGCCTAATCCATCTTCTACTCTACCATTTGAAAAAACAGCAGCATTTTTATATCCGTTTTCAATTGTTCTCTTTCCTACAACTTTATTATAAGAAAATTCTTCTCCAGGCAATAATACAGTTCCGTTTATTTTTTTTGCTGAAAGTTCTAGATTTGTACTTCTATCTCTATTACTTGCATCATATCTTGTAGAATATCTAGATAGTCTATCCGGAAAAGCTTTACTTCCTAAATCTTTTACAGTTTTCTTTGCTTTTGTGATTTTAAGTGGAATAATATATTCTTCTTTTCCTTTTTCAGAAACTATCTTCTTTGCTTCTTCCATTGATATATCAAAATCTACTCCATCTTTATCTACAACAATTTCAAATGGATCTTTTTTAATATATGCATCTTGTGGTTCTGTATGTATTTCTTCATATATTTTCTCAATATCTATATCATCTGGTTCTTTATTTACTACTGGAATTTTCATAATGCTCTCATCTTTATTTAATATATTTCCTGCAAATCTGTTTAAAATTCCATTTCTAAATTCTTCTTCATTTAAAGCGATTCCTGCTTTTCCTGGTGTAATTATTAATTCATCATCTTCAATGCAGTATGTATACTCTACTACAAGGCCAGGAAGTTTTGTAGAAACATCTTCAACAATAGAATCCATCATTTCTGTATTATATGAGGTTTCAATCCTTATATCTTCTTTACTAAAGAAAGTGCCAATAATTTTAAAATTATTTAATATTATATTATTATCTCTTCCTATTTTATAAGCTTTATCAACAGCATTTTTTACTGAATAATTAATATTTAAATCATCTCTTATTATTGTATTTTTATAATCCTCATATTCTATATTTAGTTCATTAATTTTTGTTTCTTCAATTTGTTTATTAAGCTTTTCTTCAGCTTCATTTACTGTTAGTCCAGAAACATCTACACCGTTTATTGTAACACCACTAATTATTTTATTATTTACTGACGCTACAATAGAAAACGCTGTAAGAGCAATTGCTATAACAAACAATAAAATGATAACAATTATTGAGATTACAAAGATTTTTTTCCTTCTTTTCATTAACTGATCTAGATATTCTTGAGTATTTTTATTAACTTTTGTTTTTTTAGGCTTTTTTTCTTTTTTAACTTTTGATTCTTCTAGAATAATATCTTTGTCTTCTCTTTCTAGATTCTTTTCTTTTCCCATATCTTTATACTCCTTTTTCTATATCATTTGTAATTTTATCACATAATAAATCCTTGTGCAATATTTACTTATCCATTATTTCCCTAGAATTTTTTTGATTTTTAAACTGGACAATTTTGTCTTTTTTATATATAATGTATTCAAAGTTTTATGATAGGAGTGATTTTATTATATGTTAGGTAGTTTAATTGCAAAAATAAGAGAAGATAGAAATATGTCAAAAACAGAACTTGCTAAAATGACTGGCATTAATGTTGGGCATTTAACTCATATCGAAAAAGGAGAAAGAAACCCTAGTCAAAAAGCTTTAAAGTCAATTTGTGATGCTTTAAAAGTTCCTTTTGAGCCTTTATATTATACATATGATAAAAAATTGACTGATAATCAAAGACAATTTAATTTAATTAATAATGTCCCTTATGACAAGATACCACTAATTTCTAATGTGGAGTCTTTAGTTCCTTGTCCAGCAAAAATTCCTTATGCCTCACTTGCTTTTAGGATCCAAGATGATACAATGAAGGGTACTTTACCTAGAGGAACTTTAGTATATCTTGAATTAAACGCTATACCAGAACACAAAGAATTTGGTTTATTCAGTTATAATGGTAGTGTTATTGTAAGAAAACTTATGTATAAAAGAAATAAAATAGTTCTAAAAGCTGATAATTTATTAGTTAAAGATTTTTCTGTTACTCCAGACGATGATTTCTATATTATAGGAAAAATACACGTATAGTTTAACATAATTATTACATTTATATATTTTTTTTATTACATTTATCATTTTGTGTATTAATTTGTTGAATTTACAATATTTTATAATTATAATAATATTTAACAAATGATAAGTAATATAAGGAGTAATAAAATATGGAATTATGTAAAAATATATTTTTTAACACAGATAAATTAACACCTAATTCAGAAATTAAAATTTCATATACTGGAAGATTTTTTCAAGATGGTTCAGAAGATGTATATATACATTATGGATTTGGGCCAAATTGGGATAATGTAAATGATATTAAGATGGAAAAATCTGATCTTGGTTTTCAAGCAGAATTAACACTTGAAGATAATGAAAATCTTTCTTTCTGTTTTAAAAATGGTAAAAATGAATGGGATAATAATGACGGAAAAAATTACGTATTTCCAATTGAGCATATAGAAACAGATTTAATTTTGGTAGATGATTCACTAAGTTTATCTTCTCCAAGAAAACTTAGAAAATCTTATATAATCTCTAAAAAAATTAAACTTGCTATATATAAAGTTTTAAGATATTTACCTAAACTAGTATCTGGAACTTATACTTCTTCAAAAAATAATGTAGAAAATTAATAAATTTATAAAAACCCAAACTTTATTGTTTGGGTTTTTTGTTATTTAAAATATTTTTTAATATCTTCTTTACAATTACTTTTTTGCCTTTATCTTTCTTTTAAATCCATTTTAAGTGATAGACCATCCACCATTAATAGAAATTACTTGGCCTGTTGTAAATTCGTCTTCTACAAGCCATTTAATGCATTTGGCTATATCTTCAGGTTTTCCAATCTTACAAAGTGGTGTTTCATTTATTATATTATCTAATTCTTCTTTTGTTAAATCATTATTCATGTCAGTATCAATTAGTCCTGGTGCAATAGAATTTACTCTTATATTTGATGGCCCAAGTTCTTTTGCTAAAGCTTTTGTCATTCCATCTATTCCTGCTTTACTAACAGAATAAGCCACTTCACAAGAGGCCCCAACTATTCCCCAAATTGATGAAATATTTATTATAGATCCTTCTTTTTGTTTTATCATATATTTTACTGTTTCTTGACTCATATAAAATACAGAATTTAAATTCGTATTTATTGTTCTATTCCATTCTTCATCTGTAATATCAGTAAATAAATTATATGTTGAAATACCAGCATTATTTATTAGGACATCAATTTTTTTATATTTATTTATCACATATTCAACTATTTTTTTGCAATCTTCTCTTTTTGATATATCACCTTTAATAATATCTATTTTTTTATTTTCTTTTTCTAATTCTTCTTTCAAAATAGTTGCTTCTTTTTCTGAATTATTATAGCAAGCAATTACTTTATTATTTTCTCTAGAAAGAGTTTTTGCAATTTCTCTTCCAATTCCTCTAGACGCACCTGTTACAACTATGATTTTTTCCATTTAATCACCTCATAAAAAAATAAAAGTCAGCAATTAAGAGTATTCTCAAAACTGTTGACTTTTCTATGGAGCCACTTGTCCGATTTGAACGGACGACCTACTGATTACAAGTCAGTTGCTCTACCAGCTGAGCTAAAGTGGCACATTAATTAAATTGGTGACCCCTACGGGAATCGAACCCATGTCTCCGCCGTGAAAGGGCGATGTCTTAACCGCTTGACCAAGGGGCCATAAAATATCAAATGCAAGCATTTGATATTTGGTGAGCTATCCGCGACTCGAACGCGGGACAACT
Source organism: uncultured Clostridia bacterium (assembly GCA_944387405.1). GTDB lineage: Bacteria > Bacillota > Clostridia > TANB77 > CAG-508 > UMGS1994. The sequence goes on along the minus strand of CALXET010000005.1, from coordinate 31,670 downwards.
TGATTAAAAGTCAAGTGCTCTACCACCTGAGCTAATAGCCCATAAATAAAAGCGTTACGTTCTTATTCGTAACTGCTTTTATATATTACACTATTTTTTTTTAGTTGTCAACATTTTTTTATAATTTTTTTAATTTTTTTATAAAAAATTTATAAAAACTATAAAGTTATAATATTAGCATTTATTTTTTCCTCTTCTAGTACTTGAATTTCTCTATTTGTACATGTAAATATTAGTATTTGATTGCTTTGTTTATCTAAATATTTTAATATATTTCTCATTCTATTTCTATCATAATATGCAAAAGCTTCATCTAATATTATTGGAATTTTTTCATCACTTATTGATTTAGCTGCACTTATTCTTAGAGCTAAATAAATCATATCTATTGTTCCAATACTCAATCTATCAATATCTATATAACTTCCATTTTCATTTTCAACCTTAATTCCATCCTCGTCTACTAAGCATTTATTATATTTTCCATTTGTTGCTTCAGAAATAATATTTTGTATTTCTATTATAAAATCAGGTGTTATATTTGATTTCATTTCTTCATAAGCTTCTTCTAAATTTTGTTTTACTAAATTATAAATTTCATTTTTATTTTCAAGTTCATCTTTTTCTTCATATAGTCTATCCAAATTTTCTTCTAATGATACAAGATTCTCTAAATTTTCTACTATACTTTCATTTTCCAATTCCATTTTCTTTTCAGAGACTTTGTAATTTGAAAAATTTTCTTCTTTTTGACTAATTAATTCCACAATATCTTCATATCTTGTGGATAAAATATCATTTATGTGTTTTTCATCCATATTATCTTTGTATTCTTCTATAATTTTATCATTCTCTATTTTTTCAGATTGTTCTAATTCATCTTCAATTTTGCTTACTTCCTCGAATTTTAATTTTTTAATTTCTTCTAGTCTATTCATATCTTCTTCAATTTTATTAATTTTTTCTATATATTTTTTATTACTATTACGCAATCTCTTTTTATTCCTTTTATCAACTATAAAAAATATAATTCCAATTAATGCAATTAGTCCATCCAATATTAATAATACTTTTTGATTTAAAGCTACTGATAATACCGTTATTATAACAATTAGCATTATGAAAATTAAATATATTCCTTTGTGTGATTTTCTTATTTCTTTTTTCTCTAACCTAATATTATCTAGCTCTTTTTGTTTTTCATTTTGCATTTCTGAATATCCATCAATTTCATTATCTAAAATTTTAATTTTCTCTCTATTAATACTGTTTTTTTCTTTAATTGTCTTCACTTTTCTAAGTATTTCTAATACATATTTTTCATCCTCTAGGTCTTTAGATAAATTTTGTTTTTCTTTTTCTAATTCGTATTTTTTATCTTTATAAGAACTAATTTCATTAATCTCATCTTGAAGCTTTTCTATTTTATTATTAACAATATTTATTGGCCTGCCTGAACTTCTATCTGAGCCTATTTCTTCTAGTTGCTTCTTATTTATTTTATCTATTGTCTTTTTATATGAAATATTTTCATTACCAGTTGATAAAATATTGCTCAATTTTTGAATAATTGATGTTTGGCTTGCTCTATTTAATTTTACTTCTTCTTGCTCAGACATAAATGTACTTAAAAACATTTCTTCATTAATTCCTGTTTGTTCAGTAAAGAATTCACTACCTTTTGTCTTATCTATACTATAATCTGATGTTACATCTTTTCCATTTTTATATATTTCCGGATTTTTCTTTTTAAAATCTCTATATATTTCAAAATCATCACCGTTTTCAAGTTCATATTCGATTTTACCAGAAAATGAATCTGTATTCCATGGTTTATATTTATCAAAATCTGATATATCTTTTCCTCTCTTGTTTCTTGAAATACCATAAAGAGCTGACGAAATAAAATTTAACATTGTTGATTTTCCAGATTCATTATTTCCTTTAATTATATTTATTTTTTCATTTAAATCTATGTCTATATTCTCAAGCTTTCCATATCCATTTATTTTAATATTTTTTATTTTCATACTTATAATACCTCTAAACCATATTCTATAACTTTTTCCATCGTTTCTTTATCGATAATATTAGCATTATATTTTTCTAGTACTTTTTTTACAAAAATTCCTTTTATATCTTTTTGCATTGCAATTTCATTAATATTATATGAAATCTTAGTATTGTCTTTTAGTTTTACTATATTGTCATTATCTATTAGTTTTCTAATCTCTTTTAAATCTATTTTAAAATTTCTTTTACCAATTAAAATTATCTTATAGAAATTTTTTTCATTTAAATTTAACTCTTCTATCTCTTGTACAATTTCTAATATAGATGACATATTTGTAATATCTAGTTCTACTTCTTTATATTCTCTATCGTCTAATTTGATAAACTCTAAACTTAAATCCTTATTTATAAATTCTCCTACAATCATCCCATGTGATCCTAGTTCGTCAAATCCTAAAGCAATTGTAGAGCCTGGGTAAACAATTCTTTGATCAATTTCATCATTATATGTTTTTTTGTGGATATGACCTAATGCAATATAATCAAACCCAAGTTTATTTAACATTTTTTTAGATATAGGATTATATTCTCTATAATCATCATTTCCACCATCTAAACTACCATGTGCAATCAGCATATTTAACTTATTTTTATCGTCTATTTTTATATTTTCTATTTCTGAATTTTTGCAATAAAAATCTGTAAACCCAAATCCATAGATATTTACTTCTTTCTCTTCAATTTTTTCAATATTTTTTCCAAATATGTGGACATTTGAAGCAAATTTGTATGTATTATAAAAAGAATTTTTTAACAATGGATCATGATTTCCAGGGGTGATAAATATTTTTGTATTTGGTATTTCTTCAAATAATTTGTTTATATATTCAATCGTTGATTTTCTAATATATTCTTGTTCGTAAAAATCTCCTGCTATAAAAAAATATTCTATATTATTTTCTTTTATATAGTCTATAATTTTTCTCATGATTTTTCTTTGTTCTAATCTTCTTTTTTCAGGTAAACTTTCTATATTATTTAATGAATTAAAATTAGCATCTAAATGCATATCAGCAATATGTACAAATTTCATTTATATACTCCTTATAACAAAAATAACACTGACTAAATTTTATCAAATGATATGTTTTCAGTCAATGTTATTTAAAACATTTGTTTTTATTTTTTAATTATTCTTATTATCTTTTTTATCTTCTATTGAACCAAATAATTCATCAAATTTTGCCTCTAATTCTTTCTGTATATCTGATAATTCTTCTTTACTACCCGCTGAATTATTGTTATTTGATTGTTTATTTCCTTGATTTACATTTGTCTTTAATGAATCTTCAAATGAATTCTTAGATGAATTTTGCTCTTTACTATCTTCTATATTTAATCCTTGATTTTGATTATTTGAAGTTTGATTATTCATTGTTTGAGAAGGCTGACTACTATTATTTTTTGTTCCATCTCCTGTTTCTTCAAATAAATCATCTAGTTCTTCTATTTTTAAATCTTCTTTTTCTTCTTTTTCTACATAAGGATTATATGGATTAAATTTTCTCCATGCTCCTCTATCTATTTGTTCTCTATTATTATGATCTACTGCATAAGGTGCAATAGTCTTAGCTGTACTATATTTATAATAGTAATATTTATTTGCTTTTATTGGTTTTAAACCTTTTTCATATATAATACATGTATCAACATCTAATCTTCTTAATTCATCTGGTGTTAGAAGTGCTCTTGCCATATTTTGTTCAGATACACTCTTACCTTGTTTCCAGTCAGCTCTATCTTTATTAACAGATTCACTTTCTCTATAAATTGTTTTTTCACCAAGAGCTTTTGAAAAATATTCAACTGTTTTTTGTGAGTTACTTCCTAAGAATAAGTGAGTATCACAGTTACCCATAATTGTTTCATGGGCTTCTTTATAAACTGCTTCTAACTGATCTAAGTTCTGCAAAATAACGCTAAATGATATTTTTCTACTTCTTGATGTAGAAATCTTTTTGTCAAAATCTGGTATTTTACCAATGTTTGCAAACTCATCTAGTATAAAGAATGTTGGCACTGGAAGTGCTCCACCATTTTCATCTGCAAAATCATATAATTGTTGAATCATCTGTGCAAAGAATATAGTAAGTAAGAAATCATATGCAGCATGTGTATCTGATGATATAACATATACTGCTGTCTTTTCTTTTCCTATATCTTCAAAGTTTATTGTATTTGTTGAAGTAAGTTCAGCTATTTCTCTTGAATCAAATTTACCAAGCTTAGATTGTAATGATGACAAAATTGATCCATATGTCTTTTCTGGAGCTACTTCAATAGATTTATAGTTCATCCTTGCTGGATGATCATATGGAAGTTGATTCATTAAGTTTGTAAGCAAGTTATCTCCACCATTACTATTTGCTGCTCTTACAAGCTCTGAACAACTTGCTAAGTTTTGCTCTTCTGGTGGTCTGACTGCCTTTAAATAATAAATTAAAGCTTTAAGTAACATCTCGGCCATATCATCCCAGAATGGATCTGATGAATTTCCTGTATTTTGTCCTTTTACTATTGTATTTGCTATTACGTCAACATCTATTTCATTTTTTATATGTAATAATGGATTGTATCCATCGCTATTTTGTGGTCTAACTAAGTTTAATACTTTTATTTTATATCCTTTTGATTGTAGATATCCTGCTGTCTTATCATAAAGTTCTCCTTTAGGATCTGTAAATACATAAGATCCTAATAATTGACATGCATTCGGGATAACGTATGATGCAGATTTACCAGCACCAGATCCGTCCAACAACTAAAACATTTACGTTTCCTCTTTTATCTACTGGCAAATATTCTTTCTCAGCAAGAATTATACCTTTTTTACTGCTTAATGTTTTATATTCTTCTCCATTAGTACACCAATCACTAGAACCATTTTCTATACCATCATACTCGTGTTTTGGAATTGCTTTTGTAATTCCAATCGTTACTGCTAATAAGTATACTAAACTAAATTTCCATAGTACACTCCAAAACATTCCATTAGTATCTCCAGCTAGAGCATGACCAATTGCATTTATTGGATTTCTTAAATAACTTCCCAAAGCTTCAAAAAACACTTCCCATGAGTTTCCATCACCCATTGCAAGTGTTCCAACTTTTAGGCCATCGCTAATTGCTCCAGCTAAAGGCGCAACAAATACTATGACTAGTATTAGCCATAGTATAAAACTTACAATTAACTTGCCTTTTATTTTATTAATAGCCCTAGCTATCTTTTCTCCAATTCCCATATAATCACCTTTTCATTAGTATTATATCTTATTATTATCTTCCTTCAGATTCAGATCTTCTGTCAGAACTTGATTTTGTATCAGAATCTTCTGCTACTGAAGGCATATTTGCTATTCTTTCTTCTTCTGCTTTTTCTCTTTCTTCCGCTTCTTTTGTTGTCTCTGTTGTCTCTAGTGTTCTTGGTCCATGTACATCGATTGCAAAAGTTCCTTCTTTTCCTATTGTTACAGCATCTGTTGCATCTACTGAATCTCTACCAGTTGGAAGTTGGTTTGTTCTATCTTTTTCTGTTGCATTAATTACCATTCCACTTATATTAACAACTTTTTTCACAGCTGCATCTGGTACGATTTCAACTCTGCATTCTTCTGTACTATTTCTTCTTTCCTCAAGATTTCCCATATAAATCCCCTTTCGAATTATTTCTCATTGTTGTCTCTTATCTCAAAAACTACATAGCTTTTTTTGGCTTTAAGTTTACATTTTCCTTTAACTTCATTCGTCTCTTTATCTAAATATAATATAGGCTTTACTTCATCCGTTGTTTCAGGATCTATTATAGTAATTGGCCTCTTTAAATTAGGAGTATAAGAAAATTCCCTATACTCTGTGTCTTCCTCATTATACAATGTCTTACAAGTCATAGGTATTGGTTTATTTGATATTTTTACAGTATTTGTACTATTCTCTAAGTAACCAATGTTCATAACAACCTTCTCTTTTCCAAAAGAAAATATTATAAGTTGGTTGCCTTCTTCTGCCGGATCATACAAATAAAAAGTCTTTTTAACATTATTTCCAACCAATTCCTTAGTATAGTCTAACCTCTCAATTGTATATTTTGGATTATCCTCTAAAAGTTCTTTATCTGTTTTATCTACTTTATATATTACAGTATTAATACTCTTTGGCTCTGTAATACTAAAGTGTTTTCCAAAACTCTCTCCCATTTTACACCCCTATCTACATTAATCAGCAATGTATTTTCTTCTTTTGTGCGATTGTCATCTAATATTATACACTAATATGCCGATTATTGTCAATACAAAACTACTTTTTATGTTAACTTTTTCTTGGATTAAACTTACTTATTTTCTTTAATTTATTATAAATCTTTGTTTCCTCTTCAGATAATTCTGTTGGAACCATAATTTCTGCTTCAAGTATTAATTTCCCTCTGTTTTCTCCATCTTTATAACCTTTATTATCTATTATTATTTTATCCCCTGATTGAGTTCCTTTTGGTATAATAACATTTACATCTTCATCTAATCCTGTAATAGTAAACTCTGTACCTAATGCAGCTTCCCATGGAGATAAGTCTATTTTTGTAATTAGATCTATACCATCTAATTTATATCTACCGGAATTCCTAATTTTTATGTTAATTAGTAAATCGCCATTTTTTCCACCATTTTTTCCTGGCTTACCCTGACCTATTAATCTAATTTTCTCATTGTTTTTTATTCCTTCTGGTATCTTCACATTAAAAGTTCTTGCACTTCCATCTACATCTTTTAAAGATATTGATTTTTCTTTTCCGAAAAAACCATCTACAATTGAAGCTTCTATTTCAGTTTCTATATTTTCTCCTCTCACAGGTGTTTTCTTTTTATTCTTACCTTCTACCTCATCTTGTTTATCATCTGATTGTGCTCTAAAAAACATATTGAAAAAATCTTTGGTCTTAGCATTAATATTCTTTGCACTTATTTCATATGCTCTTTTTTTACGTCCTACATAATAATTCCAACTTCTATCATATTTTCTTTTAGAAGAAGGTCTTGATAGAATTTGATATGCTTCACTTATGTCTTTAAACTTTTCTTCAGCAACTTTATCTTCTTTATTTACATCTGGATGATATTTTTTGGCAGATTCTCGGTATGCAATTTTAATTTCTTCTAGATCTACTTTATTTGTCTCTAGACCTAACATTTTGTAATAATCTTTGAATATCATTTAACATCCCCCGAATCCTTGCAAATTCCGATTTCATTATATCACACCATTATATTTTTGAAAATAATTTTATAGATATTTTTTCAAATTTTAAGAAAAAATAGCAATAACCTATTCCTAATGATTATTGCCATTTTTTTATTTGTTTCATATGTGTTTTTACTTGTTTTTTTGATTAATTTTATTTAAATAATATTTCTTTAATTCTATAGTGTTTTTATCTATATCTTTATTTCTAAATATCATCAAATTGATTGTAGACTCTATAATTTCTAACATCGCCTTATCTTTATTTTCTTCTGCAAGTTTACGGAATTTTTCAATACCATCATAATTTCTATCTTCCGAAATAGAATCAGATATAAATAAAATCTCTGATAGGCTATTCATCGGTACATGTCCTACTGTATGATATTTTATTGCATCAACCATATCTTCAGAAAATCCGAACTCATCTTTTGCAATATTTGCTCCTACTTTAGCATGTAATAAAACTGGATTTAATTTTTCATTTTCTGATATTTCAATATCATGTTTATTACAATAGTCAAACCATTCTTCTTTGCTCATCTCTCTTGCATTGTCATGAGCAATTCCGACTAGAGAAGCTTTTTTTTCATCTATGCCATATATTCTTGCAAGCTTTATACAACTATTCATTACACATTTTGAATGATATAATCTTTTATCTGATATCCTATTTTTTAAGATTTCTATTATTTCTTCTACAGTTTTCATTTATTCTTTAACTCCTATATTATTAACTTTTGCAAGTTCAATCAATTTATCAATTAATTCAGAATATCCAATTCCCACTGCTTCAAATAATTTAGGATACATACTTATATTTGTAAATCCTGGTAATGTATTTATTTCATTTAAAATAACTCTATTTGTATCTTTCTCAACAAAAAAGTCAACTCTTGCCAAACCTTTTCCATCTACAACTTTAAACACGTTAATTGCCAATTTTCTTATTTCTTCAGAAATTTCTTTGTCTAAATTCTTTATTGGTATTATTGTTTTTGATTCAGAATTTGAATATTTGGCATCATAACTATAAAACTCTTCTGCTGATAAAACTTCCCCTACACAAGATGCAATTACATCTTCGTTGCCTAATACTGCACATTCAACTTCTCGTCCTATTATACCTTGCTCTATTATAATTTTTTTATCGAAATTACCAGCATACTCTATTGCGTCTATTAGTTCTTCTTTATTTTTTACTTTTCTAATTCCAATCGAAGATCCTGCATTTGAAGGTTTTACAAACATTGGATACTTTATTCTTTTTTCTATTCTTTTTGCTATTTCAGACAACTCAAGTGTTTTTTCATTAGAATATTCATCCATATAAACATAATTTCCATATATTTCTTTTATCCAAACATAAGGAGCTTGGTGTATTCCTGCATTATTTAAAATTGCTTTTGTAAATACTTTATCCATACTAACACTTGATGCTAACACTCCACATCCTACATATGGTTTTTTCATAATCTCAAAGATACCTTGTATGCAACCATCTTCTCCATAAGCGCCATGTAATACCGGGAAAATAATATCTGTATCTTTTAAAGAACTCATTAAATTTTCTTCTTTTTTTAAATCTATTTCATTTAATTTATCTAGATTTTCTATATCACCTATATATTCAAATGAATCTCCTTTTTTATTTAAATATACAGTTTTAATGTCGTATTTTTCTTTGTTGATATTTTTTAATATTGATTTTCCTGACATAAGTGATACATCATGTTCTGTTGACATACCCCCAACTATGACTGCTATTTTAATTTTCTCTTTAATTTTATTATATATCTCGCCAAATTTCATACTATTTGAAGCTTTTAGTAAAACTTTGTCTTCCTTTTTCATTATTTCTCTTAAGAGTTTTGCTGCTTCTTCGTTTGAATTTGTTATATGTACTCTTGATTTATTCATACCTTCTTCTAAAGCTTCTTTTGCAATAAATTTCGCGTCTTCTCCAACAGTTATTAATATATCTATTTTTTGCCTAATCACTTCTTTTCCTACTTTTTCATGTAACTCTTTTGAAAAATCACCTAATTCTTTTATATCACCAAGAACAGCAATTTTTCTTCCACCTCTTAATGACATTAAATATTCAAGCCCTGGCTTTATTGATTCATAACTTGCATTATAATAATCTTTAATTATTGTAATATCTCCTATTATTTTTTCTACATCCATTCTATTTTTAGTCATTTGAGTATTTTCTAGAGCTATCTTTGCCTCTTCAATAGATACATCTAAAATCTTTCCAACCGCTATCGCAGAAAGTGCATTCATTACAAATGGCTCTCCTGGCTTATTTATGCAAATTTTATTTTCTTTTTTATCACTTTTTACTTTAAATTCACTTTTTGTTTCAAAATGCTTTATATCATATCCTTGAATATCACTTTTGTTATTTATTCCAAATGTCATTGTTTTTACTTTATTATTCTCACTATTCCATTTATTTAATAGGTCATTATCATTATTTAATACTAATATTCCATTTTCATCCATGCCTTCTAATATCTCAAGTTTTGCTTTCAAAATATTCTCTCTAGATCCTAATATTCCGATATGAGATGTTCCTATATTTGATATAACAGCAATCGTAGGTTTTGCTATATTAGTTAATTCACTTATTTCTCCAAAATGATTCATTCCCATTTCAACAACTAGAACGTCATGATCTTTTAATTTTAAAATTGTTAAAGGCAATCCTACATTATTATTAAAATTTCCTTCTGTTTTTAAAACTTTATATTTTCTTGATAAAACACTAGCAATTGCATCTTTTGTACTTGTTTTTCCAACACTTCCTGTAACTGCAACTACAGGAATATCATACAATGATCTCTTATATCTCGCTATCTCAATCAATGCTTTTCTTCCATCTTTAACTTTTATTAAAGTACAATTCTTTTTATATGCCTTTTCATCTTCTTTTGATAATAAAACATTGTCAACTATACATATTTTTGCACCATTTTCAAAAGCTACTTTACAATATTTATTTCCATCATTGTTTTCACCTTTTAGTGCTATAAATGTATCTCCTTCTTTAATTGTTCTTGTGTCTGTTGATACATTGACAATCTCAACATCTTCTTTTCCAAATATAATTTCTCCATTAATTTTTTCTAATACATCCTTAATTTTTACATTTTTCATAAAAATCACCTTACTAAATTTCATATTTGTTATATATTAATATTCACAAATTTGCATTTATATTATCACTTTTTTATATTTTTGTAAAACAAATAAATTTAAAAAATAAACCTTACTAGCACTTTTTATACAAGTAAGGTTTATAAGTTAAACTATGTCAACATTTTAATTCTTACATTGTAAGAATTCCACCCTCTGTTTCTATTATTACAAGTATTTGCTCTTCTTCTCCTGTTTTAGCATTAATATATACTAAAAACTCAGTTTCATTTACTTTTCCCTTAAATTCATAACATAATATTTCTGTTTTCCATTCAGTAGGTATTATTGCTAAGTTTTCACTCTCTATTTTTAATTTTTTATTCAAACTTTTCTTTGCCTCTTCTACGCTTATCTTTGCTTCTTCAATATTTCTTTTTGTATGACAATTTATATAACCTGTTGTTTCTATTCCTAATATTTCCCCGTCAAGTAAAGAAATTTTTAATTTAATTAAGTCAGGATAAATAATTATTCCATCTTGATTATACGCATAATTTACTGTGATTGTATTATTATCTACTTGATAATACGTTTCTTTCATATTATCAAAACCTATTTTAGCCAAATATTCTTTTCCTATTTTATCTGCTTGTTCTTTAGATATTTTTGTTGCAGAAATTTGTTTTGGATATGTCATCATAATAATTTTTCCACCTTTTTTAGATATTGAAATATATGCTTTAGTATCGCTATTTTCTATTTCTACAGTAAAATGATATACTGGTATATTAGCTTCTTTCAATTCTCCATTTGAATTTATATTTTTTACATTTTTATCAGAAAAAACTTTTTTTACTATTTCTTTTGCTTCATTCTCAGATACATCTTTTCCTTCTAATGCCTTTTTATCCTCTTTTTCAATATGTTCAGAAAATGCACCATCATATATTAAACCTGCATAACTTGAAAAAGTATTATCAATATCCACTAAAGTACTTAAAGAAATATTATCTACCTCTTGAACATATTCATTATCAACACTTGCATTTGTAATATCATTCCACGAAATTATACCATTTTCTATATCTGCGTACATTTGGCTAAGTCCATTTTTTAAGTCTACCGAATAATTATGAAGCATTTCTATATTTTCTAAATCTTCTTGAGAAAGTTCCTCATTAGATATTGCTTTTCTAGATAAAGAGTGACTATATTCACTTAATTGATTTAAAAATTTTGCTGTTTTTGTTAATTCTCTTGTAGACAATGGTACTTGTGATAAATATGTTACAGCTAAATCTGACTGTCTAGAAATTTCAGTAAGTGTTTCTATACTATTTTTTCCACTTGTTGATATTGTCGCCTTAGCAAGCCAATTTTCTAAGCTTTCAACATAATATACTAACTGACCAAATGCCATATTATAATTTGTTTCCTTATAATAAGCATTTTCATTTGATCTATCGACAGCATATTTAACTATACATCCCATAATAATTAAAAGAATTAATACTGTACCAATAAAAATTCTATTTTTTTCTTTACAATTTTCTTTTCTTTTTCTCATACTATTCTCCTTTTCAATATATTAGTATTTTAAGTTTTTTATAGAAATTTATTCATATTTTTATTTTTTTATAAAATATGCTATAATATGAACGTAAATAAAAGGAAAGGATTTACTATGAAAAAAATTTTATTATTTTATGGTGCCTATGGTGGCGGACATTTAGCTGCAGCTAGATCAATTAAAGAGTTTATCGATAAAAATTATCCAGATACAGAAACCATGATGGTTGATTGTATTGAATATATAAATAAATATTTAAACAAGCTTACAACTACAGCATATAAAGAAATGGCAAAAAAAGCTCCTTGGATGTGGAAAAGAGTTTATGATAAATCTTCTTCTGGAACTCTTTCTAAAATTACTTCAGGGGCAAATAGTATAATGTCTAGAAAATTAGATAATATTTTACAAGAATTTAAACCTGATTTAGTTATAAGTACACATCCTTTTTCAAATCAAATGTGTACTAAACTAAAAAAACAACATAAAATAAATTGTAAGATTGCTACAGTTCTTACTGACTTTGCTCCTCATCCTCAGTGGACTGTAGATTCAGATTATATTGATTATTTCTTTGTATCAAATTATGATTTAAAAAATGCATTATCTGATATGGGCATTGCTGATTTCAAAATATTTGTTACTGGAATTCCTGTTTCTGAAAGATTTTCTGAGCATTTTAATAAAGAACAAATATGTAAGGAGCTTTCTCTAGACCCAAATAAAGATATAATATTGTTTTTTGCTGGTGGAGAATTCGGACTAGGTAGAAGAAAAACTCGTATGATTTTAAGAGCTTTAATTAGATTGTTTAAAAATACTCAAGTTGTTGCTATTTCAGGAAAGAATAAAAGAATGTATGCTAAATTTGTTGAAATTGTAAAATCTTATAATGCTGAAGATAGAATAAGAGTTTATGAATATTCACAAAAAATACCTGAACTTATGAGTATATCTAATTTTGTAATTACTAAACCTGGTGGTCTAACTACTACGGAAAGTCTAGTATCTAATTTGCCTATAGTAATTATTAATCCTATTCCAGGGCAAGAAGAAGAAAATGCAGAATTCTTAGAAAAAAATAAACTTGCAATTTGGATAAAAAAAGATGATAATGGCGCTAGGGTTTTAAAAAATTTATATAGACACCCTGAAATCATTCAAGAAATTCGATCTAATATTCCTAAATTTGCTAAACCTAATTCTACAGAAGATATATGTAGAATTTTACTTGGGGATTATAAAGAATCTAAGGAGTAATTATGGAAAAATTTATTAATTTATATAAGAAAAACGAAGAAATTTTAAATTATTTAATATTTGGTGTATTAACTACAATTATTAGTATTGCCTCATATGCTATCTTTACTAACATGTTTAATGTTAACATATTAGTATCAAATGTATTATCGTGGATATTATCCGTTTTATTTGCATTTATAACTAATAAGTTATTTGTTTTTAAATCAAAAAACAAATCTTTTAGAGATAGTTTTATCGAGTGTTTTAAATTTTATGCATCAAGGCTATTTTCTCTAGGTGTTGAATCACTAATTCTATACATTGGTGCAAGTATACTTCACATTAATGATATGATTGTAAAAATCTTTGCACAGGTTATTGTTATAATTTTAAATTATATATTAAGTAAAATATTGGTTTTCAAAAAAGATAAAAAAGTAAATTAGTAATTTTATTAATTCTTTAAAAAGCATATATACAAACAATTTAAATCATTACCTTTTTATACTTTTTTAATTTTATTTAGTTTTTACTGTTTAAATTATATAAAATTTTATAAAACATTTATTATTATTTCTAAAAAGTAAAAAAGATATCCACAGTTTGTTATCAACATGTGGATATCTTTTTTATTTTAAATCTCTCTTCTTCCTTCCATTGCTTTCATCAAAGTTACCTCATCAGTGTACTCTAAATCTCCACCTACAGGAATTCCATGAGCAATCCTAGTTACTTTTATTCCAAGTGGCTTTATTAATTTAGATAAATATATTGATGTTGCTTCTCCTTCAACTCTCGGATTAGTTGCAATTATTATTTCATTAACTTTAGTATCTCTAATTCTATTTAAAAGTTCTTTTATTTTTATATCTTCTGGTCCAATTCCATTCATTGGTGATATTGTTCCATGAAGTACATGGTACACGCCTTTATATTCATGTGTTCTTTCCATTGCTATTATATCTCTTACATCCTCAACTACACATATTGTACTTGAATCTCTTTTTGGATTTGAACATATTGGACAAGGATCTGTATCTGCAATATTAAAACAAATTGAGCAATATTTTAATTTCTTTTTTGCATCAACAATAGAATTTATAAATTCATTTGTTTCTTCTTCATTCAAATCAAGCATATGAAAAGCAAGTCTAATTGCTGTTTTATGACCTATACTAGGTAATTTTTCAAAACTCTCTATTAATTTTTCAATTGATGGTGAATAACTTGACATTCATTATCTCCTCTTTTATTACATTAATCCTGGTATATTAAATTTTCCCATACTCTCTTCAGCTGCCACATCAACTTTATTCATTGCTCCATTTACACAAGTCATAATTAAATCTTCTAGTGTCTCTACATCATCTGGATCTACTACATCTTTCTGTATTTTAATTTCTTTAATTTGTTTTGTACCACTTACTTTTACAGTAACTGCTCCTCCACCTACTGTGTTCTCAAATTCTCTTTCAGCTAATTCTACTTGTGATTTTTCCATATCTGCTTGCATTTTTTTTGCTTCTTTCATTAGCTTGTTGATATTCATTCCTCCAAATCCTCCCATGCCTCCTGGGAATCCACCTCTTTTTGCCATTATATTTTCCTCCTTTTATTCTTCTATAATATTAATTGGTATGTCTATACCATCTAATTTATTATTTTCTTCTTTTTTAGAAATCACATTTTTTTCTTCATCTATAGTAATATACATCTTTTTTCCTGTAACTTGCATTATAGCATCTTCTATCTCTTTTTTATTTTCAGGCTGTTCTACTATTCTTTTTCCAAAAGCAGAAAGTCCTACTATAGCAAGTTGCATATCATTTATCTCTGCTGCTTTTGCATTGATCAAATTTGTAAATAAAGTAATCTTACCTTTTGATTTTAATATGTTTACAACTTCTTTCCAATAATTCTCACTTTGAAGTTTTTTTGCTTGTCTTGCAACCATTTCATCTTTTTTTGGTTCTTTTTTTAAATCACTTTCACTTTTTTGCACTTTTTCTTCTGTAATTGCTGTCTTTTGTGTATTTTGAGATATAGAAAAGCTCCCATTATTTATTTTTTCTTCTAATCTATCTATTCTCTCTTCTAAGTCTCCATAATCTTTATATTTATTTTTTGTTATTAATCTTAATATTCCTGCTTCAAACATAATATTTTTCTGAGTAGACCATTTTATATTGTTTTCAAGTTCTGAAAGCTCATATATTATGCTAAAAAGCTCATCTTTTGATGCATGTTCTGATATGTTTTTAATCTTTTCCAAATCATCACTATTATATAAATTCACTTTTCCTTGAACTTTAAACAATAAGACATCTTTAACATATTTTATGATTTCCCATAGAAAATTATATAAATCTTTTCCATCATTTATTACTTCTTCTATTGTATTTAGTGCTTTTTCTTCGTTTTTTTCTATAATACTTTCCGTTATTTTATTTATATATTCTATTTTTGGAATTCCAACTAGGTCTTTTATTTTATCATCTGCAATTTCTGTATCCCCATCTTGAAGGCACCTTTCTAGAATACTTATGGCATCTCTCATTCCACCTTCTGAAAGTACTGCTATAGTTCTTAAAGCTTCATCAGTAATAGTTATATTAGACTCTTTGCAAATAACTTTTAATCTTTTTATTATATCCTCTTCACTAATTTTTTTAAAATCAAATCTTTGGCATCTTGAAAGTATCGTAGCAGGTAATTTTTGAGGTTCTGTCGTTGCTAGAATGAATTTTACATGAGCTGGTGGTTCTTCTAATGTTTTTAATAATGCATTAAATGCACCTGTAGATAACATATGAACCTCATCTATAATATATACTCTATATTTAGCTTTAGTAGGTAGAAAGTTAACTTCTTCTCTAATACTCCTAATGTCTTCGACACTATTATTTGAAGCAGCATCCATTTCTACTACATCTGTAAGAGATCCATTTAGAATTTCTTTACAAATCTCACATTCATTACATGGTTCACCATCTTTTGGATTTAAACAATTTACTGCTCTAGCCAAAATTTTAGCAGCAGATGTTTTTCCAGTTCCTCTTCCTCCATTAAATAAATAAGCATGTCCAACTCTATCTGACATTATCTGATTTTTTAATGTCCTAGTTATATGTTCTTGTCCTGCAAACTCTTCAAATTTTAGTGGTCTAAATTTTCTGTACAAAGCTGTATATGCCAATTTTACCACCTCTTTCATATAAATAAAAATATAGCAATAGCTCCTCTGTGGAAAGCATGTGATCACATAATACACTATTTATCGCTGCTTTCTTCCGAATCTGACGAGGTTCATAGCTTTTTATTGAACATACTTTCCACACAAAAGCTATCACTATACTTTAAAGATTATATAATGATATCTTTTAATTATCAATACTATTTTTAATTTTATTTAATTTTTAATATTTATTTTTATTCTCTTTTAAAAATAATATTAGAAAAATCTTCTATTACTTTAGTGTTAGTTCCTGAATCTTTAAAACTATTTGTAGGTAAATCATAATTTAGTGTAGATTTGTATTTAACTCCTGATGTGATTTCTATTACTAAATCGAAACTTATATTAAATTTTAAATTCTCTTCCGGTATTTTTGCCTTTTCTAATAAACTACTGTCATATTTAATTTCTTTATCTTTATTTGAAGTATATGTACCAATATTAGAATTTTCAACCCTTAACGCAATCATACCACCATCTTCACATATTTCATGCTTATCAAGACTATCTACATTGCTTCCTAAGAATTCAATCTTTTCATTTTTATAATCTTTTGTACTATTAGAATATATGTTATCTATATTGTCGCCTGTTGGTAATAATATTTTTATATTATCTGTGTTTTCAATACCATTTACTGATATATTTTCAACAGTTACTTTCTCAATTTTATTTTCATCATCATTATTTTCATCTCTGCCTATATAAATATATATATCATTATCTTGCTTCAATTCTAGATTCCACAATTCATCACCATCTAAATTTTTTGATCCTAATGTGCTTTTTATAACAATTTGTTCTAAGTTATATGGCATTTTTGTTTCACCTTCAACTTGGTATTTAATCATTATAAATATAGATGTAAGTATGACAAAAAGTACAAAGAACACAAATATATACTTTTTTATTACTTTTTTCTTTTCTTCTTTCATCATTTCTCCTGTTTCTTCATTTCTCTTAGATACTTAAAAAAATCTTGTAAAATTTTTTTACAATCTTCTTCTAAAATTCCTTGTTCCACTTCTACTAAATGATTAAACTTATAATCTTTAAACAAATTTAGTACGCTTCCTGCAGCACCTGACTTCTCGTCTTTAGCACCTATGTATACTTTTTTTATTCTAGAATTAATTATTGCTCCAGCACACATAGGACAAGGTTCAAGTGTTGTATACATCTCACAATCTGTTAATCTCCATGAGTTTAACTTTTTACTTGCTTTTTTTATTGCAATAAGTTCTGCATGCATTGTCGTATCTTTCTTAATTTCTTTACAATTATGAGCCTTTGCAATGATTTCTCCATCTTTTACAATAATTGCCCCAATTGGCACTTCATCTTTATCAAAAGCTTTTTTAGCTTCTATTAAAGCTTTTTTCATATAACATTCTTTATTCATTTTATTCTCCATAAAAATAATGGTGCACCTAACAGGAATCGAACCTGTGGCCTCTCCCTTAGGAGGGGAGCGCTCTATCCTACTGAGCTATAGATGCATATTGGGCAAAATGCCCAGTAATATTATATTTTACGCGTTTAGTTTTTCTAATAATTCTTCAACATCTATTCCATGAACATCACAAGCTTCTTCTAATGTTTCTGCTTGAGAAGCTGGACAACCTAAACAGTGCATTCCTGCATTTATTAGTATTTCAGCTTTTTCTGGATTTGTTTCTAATAAACTTCCTATTGTTGTTGTTTTTTCTATCATCTTTATCCCTCCTTTAGAGTCTTTGTCGCAAATTATTTTAACACATTTTTCAAAAAAAGTATAGACAAATCTAATAAAATGTTGTATCATGCAGAAATTATAGGAGGTATTCCAATATTGACATTTTTAATCATTACCTTTTTTATTACTTTTTTTATCAATATATATATAATTTTTTCTTTTTTATATAACTTATTTGAATCTGTTTTCCTATTTAATAAACAAGGTGCAAAATTAAATAAAAAATTATTTCATTAGGAGGTCCACATTATAATAATAAAAAAAATTATTTCTATTATTTTTACATCATTATTTTTAAATATTTTAATGTTTTTTCTTTTTCATGACTTATTTTTAGCAGACTCCATTGTTATTTCATTTTCAGTTCATCCTTTTGATATATGTAAAAAATATCCCACATTTTGGTTTTATTTTAAAAGACTTTACATCATAGTCTCTATTATCTCATCAATAATTTTTTCTAATTATTTTGTAAATAAATTTTCAAATTGCAAATTTCTATCAAATAATAACTATAATTCCAAGGATGTTTCAAAAATTTCTAATAGTAATTATACATTATTAAATACTAATGATTTAAATTTACTAGCCGGTGTTGATAATAATAATCATAAAATATTTATACCTTATAAAGGCTTATTTCAAAATATATTAGTAACAGGAACAATCGGAAGTGGAAAAACAAGTTCTTTACTATACCCCTTTGCTGAACAAATAATAAAATATGAAAATAATAATAAAAATAAAAAAATATCTATGCTAATTTTAGATGTAAAAGGTAACTTTTATAAACAAATGCTATTATACTCTAAAAAGTATAATAGAGCAAATGATGTAATTATTATAGAACTTGGCGGTAATTATAAATATAATCCTTTAGATAAACCAAATTTAAAGCCACAAGTTTTAGCTAATCGATTAATTTCTATTTTATCTCTTTTTAGTAATAATACTTCTGATTCTTATTGGCTCGACAAAGCGGAACAGACTTTAACTGAAGCAATTAAACTATGCAGATTATATAATGATAATTATGTAACTTTTGAAGAAATACATAAGATAATATTATACCCTAATTACTACAAAGAAAAAATTAATTATTTAAAAGATAAATACTTAAAAAAGAAATTATCTACTTCAGATATACAAGTGCTTTCTAGTATATTAGATTTTTTTCAAAATGAATTTTTTTCAATAGATCAAAGAGTATTATCTATTATAAAATCAGAAATATCGAGAGTAACAAATACATTTGTTTCTGATCAACTTGTCAAAACTACTTTCTGCCCGAAAAAAAATGAAATTAACTTTTTCGGTTTTGAAAATGCTTTAGAAACCGGAAAAATCGTTATTCTTAATATGAATATTTCTGAATATACTTCATTATCAAAAATCATTTCAGCATATTTAAAATTAGACTTTCAATCAGAAGTTCTATCTAATCTTTCAAAAAAATCCCCAAATGACATAAGAATTTCATGTTTTTTGAGTGATGAATACCATGAATATGTAACTTCTTCAGATGCTAACTTTTTTGCTCAATCTAGAGAGGCAAAATGTATAAATATTTTGGCAACTCAAAGTTATACATCTCTTCTAAACACTTTAAATAATGAATCCTCAACAAAAGTTATCATACAAAATCTTGTTAATAAGTTTTGGTTTAGAACAGATGATTTATTTACTATTGAGGAAGTCCAAAAGCAAATTGGAAAAACAGAAAAAACTTTTACCTCTAACACAATATCTGAAAATGCTAAACAAACTTCTTATAGCCTATTTACGAATTCTTTTATTTCTCATGATTCTAATATATCTGAAAGTATAAATACCTATAAACAACTTGATTATACATATGATACTAATTTTTTTACTTTAGATTTAGAAACATTCTCTTGTTTATCTTTTATTTCTACCGGTGAAAAAATATTACCTCCTATTAAAATTAAAACATTACCCTATTTTAAATAAAAATTTATAGAAAGGATACTTTATGGATAATAATAAATTAAAAATTACTTTTTTATTACTTTTTTTATTTTTACTTTTATTTTTCTTTCTGCCTAACACCTCTTATTCTGCTTATCCAAAATTAATTACTACTTTAAATGATGCCTTTACAAAAATTGAATCGTGGATAATAAATATATCCACTCCTGCTGCAGCTGTAGCTGTTGGTAGTGGAATTTTAATGAAAAAATTCAGTTTTGGAGATGAAGAAAAAATTAGAACTGGAAAAAGATTAATAACTGGATCTTTATTTTCTTATGCATTTATATTATGTATTGATTTAATTTTATCTACAATAAATGCATTAATAGGATAAAATCATGGATATATCATCAGTTACTGAGACTATTAATTCTTCTATTAATTCTTTATATTCCAGTTTTTTAAATTCAATTAATGTTGATTCTTATGAAATTTTAGATGAAATAACATTTATAGATTCTAAAATAATTGACAATACTTACTTCATTTCTTTTTTAGATAATCATTCTCATAGTATTATAGATATTGCAAATGCTCTATTACTAGCTTTTTTAATTTATTATTCCTTTTCATATTTATTTTCTCATTTTTCTGGAACTGCTGTAGAAAAACCATTTCAATTTTTAATTAAATTCACTATATGCGCAATCTGTGTAAACTTTTCTTACTTTATTTGTGAACAAATAATAAATATTTTTGATATTTTAACTGATTGCATAAGAGAATATTATAGTTTTATATTTTCTTCTAAAATTTCGTTCTCCTATTTAGGAAATCAATTAAAAGATATGTACTTTACTGAAATCATTCCTAATCCAAGTTTCTTTAGCTTTGATGGACTACTAAGTATTTTTATTAGTTTTGGGTTATTTAATCTTATTATTACATATTCTTATAGATACATTCTTATTAAATTATTAATTCTATTATCTCCTTTTTTTATATTATCTTTTTCAACTAACTCAACGAAATGGTTATTTAAAATGTGGCTAAAAAATTTTATTTCTTTATTAAGTATTCAATTAATAGTATCTATAATATTATTCATTACTACTTCAATTGAATATAATATAAGTAATGCCACTACTAAGGTATTGTATATCGGTGCTCTTTATTCTATTATTAAAGCTTCTTCTTTTGTTAAAGACTTCACGAGTGGATTTACATCTGATATTACAGCTGGAATATCAACAATTAAAAATTCTTTTCATTGATTGGAGTGATTTATATTTTTATTTTTCCAAAAAACTATAATTTTTCATATAAATTTTTAGGTATAATTGATTATTCTACTTTATTTATTAATTTTTTATATTCTCTTATTCTATTTTTCTTATTAAATTTATTTATTAATAGTATATATTTAAAAATAATATTATTTATAATTTTCTTTTTACCTTTTTTGCTTTTTACTCTTTTAAGATCAAATAAAGAAAATATTTTTATAATAATTTATTTTCTTATAAAATTTATATTTTCTCAAAAAGTTTATTTATACAAGAAAATCTCTATTTAGTTTTCAATTATTTTACTTTTTCTTATCTTTTTTATTATTGTAAATATTAAACTATGATGATATAATGCAAAAAAGTTTTTATTTTTATTATATATGAAGGAGTAAAAAATGAAGTTAGAGCAAAATGATAAATCAATGTTATTTTCATCAACAGAAATACCTGATGTTTTTTTCACAGAATATTTATCTCAGGCAAATGGTGATTATGTTAAAGTATATTTATACTTACTTTTTTTATCTAAATATGACAAAGATATCAAAATAAATGATTTATCTAAAAAGCTTGCTCTTCCATTAAAAACTATTCAAGAAGCTTTTAAATATTGGGAAGAATGTGGGGTTATTGTAAAAAAAACTACTGGATATATTTTAACTAATATACAAGAAACAGAACTTTTGAAGTTATATTCCCCAAAATTATCTTCTTCTCCTGAAGATATTGCTAAAAGTGAAAAGAACAAATACAGAGTAAAAGCAATTGAAAACATTAATAATCAATTTTTCCAAGGAATCATGTCTCCTTCATGGTATAATGACATTGATTTGTGGTTTAAAAAATATGATTTTGATGAGCAAGTAATGCTTGCTTTATTTAATTACTGCTATGATAGATCTGCTTTACATAGAAATTATATTCAAGTAGTTGCTGATAGTTGGCATAAAAACAATATTAAATCTTTTTCCGATTTAGATGCTTATTATCAAAAACAAGAAAAAATAACTTCTATAAAAAAGCAAATTATACGAAAACTCGGATTAAATAGAAATTTAACAACATACGAAGATGCATATGTTGAAAAATGGGCTATTGATTTTAAATATAATTTAGATATTATTGAAATTGCTCTAAAAAGAACTACTTCAAAATCTAATATAAGCTTTGATTATTTAGATAAGATGATTTCTGATTGGCATGATAGAAATTTAAAAACACCAACAGAAATTCAAGAATTTATCTCTTCTCAGAAAAAGAAAGATAAGGATATTAAAAAATTAGAAAAATCTACAAATTACAATAATACTAACCAAAGGAATTATGATAATTTAGATAATTTATTTGCTAATTGAAAGGATGTATAAATGGATAATTTTTTATTAAAAAAATTATTAACTGAATATGATTCGAAAAGAATTCAAGCAATTAATGAAGCTGATATAAAAAAACAACAAATTTATAATTCAATTCCTGAACTTCAAAAAATTGAAAATGAATTACATTCTCTATCAATTAATACACTAAAGTCTGTACTAATTTCTTCAAAAGAAGAAAAAGAAAATTATCTCAATAATTTAAAAGTACAGTCAAATAATCTTATTATTGATAAATGTAATATTCTCAAAGAACATGGTATAAAATCAAAGGATTTAGAACCTGTATTTGATTGCCCTATTTGTAAAGATACTGGATATGTTAAAGATTCTTCTGGACAAACTAAATTGTGCAATTGCTTGAAGCAAAAAATTTTTAATATACAATATAATAAATCAAATATAGGAAATTTAGATAAAGAGAATTTTGACACCTTTGATTTTAATGTTTATTCTGATAAAACAAATTTTGAATTATTTAATTCTAATATATCACCTAGAGAAAACATGCACAAAATATATGATGCTTGTAAAAACTTTATAAAGAACTTTGATACTCCTGAAGAAAAAAATTTAATGTTTTTAGGTCCTACAGGATTAGGAAAAACATTTTTGTCTAATTGTATAGCAAAATCATTGTTAGAATCAGGAAAAACAGTGCTTTATCAAACTGCACCTGTTATGCTAGATAATATAATTTCTGCTCGTTTTGACAAAGATCAATCTTCTAGTTTTATGGACAATTTATTGAGTGTAGATTTACTTATTATTGATGATTTAGGAACAGAAACAATGAATAGTATGAAATTTACAGAATTATTTACAATAATTAATAGTAGATTATTAAATCAAAATAATAAGATAACAAAAACTATTATTTCCACTAATTTAGATTTAAAAAGTATTTTTAGAATATATAATGAGCGTATAGGTTCAAGAATTGCAGGCCATTATAATATATATAGATTCTATGGCGAAGATATTAGATTAAAATCAAAAAAATAAGAAATTTAAATTATTTAAAATAAACACAAAAGAACTGCTACAATTTAAGTAGCAGTTCTTTTATATTAATCTGTTATCATATCTTTATACTCTTCTTCTATTCTTTCAATACTTACAACTTTTCCTTCATTTGTTCTCATTAGAGTAACACCTTGAGTTGACCTTCCAAGCACACTAATCTCTTTAACTTCTAATCTTATTACTGTACCTGTATCAGTAATCATCATAACATCATCATTTTCTGTAACAATCTTAATTCCAACAATCTTTCCTGTCTTTGCTGTTACTTTATATGTTATAACTCCTTTACCACCTCTAATTTGTACTCTATATTCATCTAATTCTGTTCTTTTTCCGAAACCATTTTCTGTTATTGCAAGAAGTGTTGCCTTACTATCTCTTATAACAGATTCCATTCCAATTACACAATCATCTTTATCAACTCTAATTCCTAAAACACCTTGAGATACTCTTCCCATTGCTCTTACATCTTTTTCATCAAATGTTATACACATACCATTTCTAGTAACTAAAACTACATTGTCTTGACCATCTGTCAATTTAACATCAATTAATTCATCATCTTCTTTTAGTGCTATAGCTTGCAATCCTGTTTTTCTACTAGAAACATACTCTGTTAGTGCCGTCTTCTTAATTAGTCCATTTTTTGTTGCAAATAGTAAATATTTTCCTTCTGCAAAATTTTGTATAGGGATTATAGTTGAAACTTTTTCATCCGCGTCTAAACTTAACAAGTTTACTATTGCCGTTCCCTTTGCAGTTCTACCTGCTTCTGGTATTTCATAACCTCTTAGTTTATACATTTTTCCTTTATTACTAAAGAATAAAATAGTATCATGAGTAGATGCAGTGAAAATCTTTTTAACGAAGTCTTCTTCTCTTGTTGCTATTCCAGTAATTCCTTTACCGCCTCTTCTTTGACTTCTATATGTATCTATTGGAGCTCTCTTAATATATCCAAAGTTTGTTAATGCAACTATAGTTTGTTCTTCTTTAATTAGATCATCCATATCTATTTCACCTTCAGCTGCTACAATCTTTGTTTTTCTTTCATCTCCAAATTTTTCTTTTATTTCTAATAATTCATCCTTAATCAATTGATATACTAATGTTTCGCTAGCTAATATTTCTTTTAATCTTGCAATTAATTTCATAAGTTCATTATATTCTTCTTCTATTTTTTCTCTTTGCAATCCTGATAAACGTTTTAATTGCATATCTAATATTGCCTGTGCTTGAATTTCAGATAATCCAAATCTCTCCATTAATTTTTCTTTTGCATCATCATATGATTCTCTAATTATTTTTATAACTTCATCAATATTATCAATTGCTATTTTTAATCCTTCTAATATATGAGCTCTGGCTTCCGCTTTATCTAAATCAAACTTTGTTCTACGTAATATTACATCCTTTCTGTGATCAATATAATATTCTAAACATTGTTTTAACGTTAATAGTTTTGGCTCGCCATTTACTAAAGCAATCATTATTACTCCAAATGTATCTTGCATTTGTGTATTTTTATATAATTGATTTAATACAACTTGTGGATTTGCATCTCTTTTTAACTCTATTACAATTCTTACTTTATGTTCTCTATCAGATTCATCTCTGATATCTGAAATTCCATCTATTCTTTTATCTCTTGTTAGTACTGCAATATTTTCAATTAATCTAGCTTTATTTACTTGATATGGTAATGAAGAAACTACTATTCTTCTTTTATTTCCATTCATTTCTTCTATTTCTGCTTCTGCTCTTACAGTTATTTTACCTCTACCAGTAGTATAAGCTTCTTTAATTCCTTCTCTTCCAAGAATTATTCCTTCAGTTGGAAAATCAGGTCCTTTTATGACTTTCATTAAATCTTCATCTGTTATATTGTCTTCATCTATAACTTTTATTGCACCATCTATTACTTCACTTAAATTATGTGGTGGAATATTGGTTGCCATACCTACAGCAATTCCTGAAGAACCATTTACTAATAAAGCTGGAACTTTAGCTGGTAATACTGTTGGTTCCTGTAATCTATCATCATAGTTTGGCATAAAGTCAACAGTGTTTTTCTCTATATCTACAAGCATTTGCTCTGCTATTTTAGCCATTCTTGCTTCAGTATACCTCATAGCAGCAGCCCCATCACCATCTATAGATCCAAAATTACCATGACCATCAATCAACATATATCTCATAGAAAAATCTTGAGCCATTCTTACCATTGCATCATATACTGAAGAATCTCCATGTGGATGATATCTTCCTAGAACAGATCCAACTGTATTTGCACATTTCCTGTATGGTTTGTCAGAAGTTATACCATCTTCATACATAGAATATAAGATTCTTCTGTGTACAGGTTTTAATCCGTCTCTAACATCAGGTAACGCACGAGAAACAATAACACTCATAGCATAGTCTATATAAGATGTTTTCATTTCTTCTTCAATATTTCGTACAATAATTTTTTCTTCTTGCTTGTCCATTAAAAAACCTCTTTTCTTTTTTTCTATTTCCTCTTGTATTATACTAAACCGTAAGAAATTATGCAAGTTTTTTGCTCCTTATTTTTCCTATAAAAGCAATAAAAAATAAACATTATTTATCACTTTTCTCAAACACATTTTTTCCCTCCTTAATTAATAATTTTAATAAATAATGTTTATTTTTAAATTTATATTTTTTTAGCTAAATTTAACTCTTCGTCTGTTAAATCAAAATTACCAGATGAGTTAATTAATTCATTTAAATTCTTAATATTATTTACTTTATTTAATACAGACTCAATTTGAATCACATTTTCTAAACTATCTTCTATTTTTTCATATACAATATTTATTTTTCCTAAATCTTTATCATTATATGCCTCTTTCCACTCTTCACAATACTTATCTAATCGTTCAATTTCTTCTAATTGTTCTGTAAATTTATTTTCTATGCTTGAAGTAATCTGATTCACTAACAAATCTTTTCCTGAACTAACTAAATTAAGTGTACTTTTATCAATTCCTGTCTTTTCTGATAAACATTTTATACCTTTATCAACACAAAGAGAAACAAAATCTAATATACCACCATCTTTTATTGCAATTTTCATCTGTTCAATTGTTTTAAATTCTCCAGTTATAATTCCTTTTATACTTTCTTTAAAATTAGTTCCACTTCTTTTTATTTCTTCTAAGCCTTCCTTAAACCCTCCTTCAATTATTGCATCTTTTACATTTATAACTTGATCGTCTATGATATCTGGAACTAAAGCTTTTATAGCAATGTTTACAGTATTATCAATCACTTTTCCTACTGTTGTATTGAAAAAATCATTTTTACTTTTATCTAATTCCAAATTTCTTTTTTCATCTATATATAATTCTTCCATATCTCCCTCCTAATTTTTTATTATGTTTATAAAGTTTTTAATATTTTTATTTTCGAATTTATAACTTCCATTTGAATTAATAAATTTATCAAAGTTATCTGAATATTTTATTAAATAAGTTATTCTAAAATTTAATAGATTTTCTATAATCTCTTTTTCTATAAAATTTTTATTATTTTTATTAACTATTATTTGTACTTTGTTTTTATTAATAATACGAGTAATTTCTTCCAAAATTTTTTGAGCTTTTTTTATATTTAATAAATTACCTTCTATTAAAAATATAATTTTATCAGCTTTATTTAATATATATTTATTAACTGTATTTTTATCTTCAACTTCAAAATCAATTAATATATATTCATATTTGTATAATAATTGAGTAATCAATATATCTAATTTTTCGCAGACATTTGTTTTATAGTCATTTATAACTATATCTAAATCAGATATTAATTCTAAATTATCATTAATTTTTATTAAGATATTTTTATCTTCTTTTTTATTAAATTTTTTCTTATTAAATAATGTAATTATATTTTTATTTATAAAATCCATATCAATTACTAAAGTTTTTTCTTTTTCACTTAATTTACTTCCTATTAGAGATGTTAATACTGTTTTTCCACTTTGATTCGTTCCGGTAATTAATATTATTTTTCCTTTTTTTAAAGTTTTATCTTTATTTTCTTCTATACAAATTTCTTTTTTAGCTATTAGTTTTTTAATCTTTTTAATTATTTTATTTTCACTTTTTTGTTCTATTTTATTTTTTAAAATCTCTAATTCATTTTTTATTTTTTCATTTTCTTCTTTTAAATAATTAATACTACTTATTTTATTAATAGATATGTCAAATCTTTTTCTAATAATATCTACAATATTATTTATTATTTCATCTTCAGTATTATTATCTATTTGTATTAAATTATCATATTCTTCAAATATCTCTTCTTTTAATTTTATTAAAATAACAATTCCGTCTTTGTTTATTAATTTTAATAGTCTTTCAATATTTTTATTTTTAAATAACATACTACTTATAATTAATACATCTGTACTATTATTTTCTAATATTTCAATTAACCCTTCTTCATACTGAATATCATCATATTTTAAATTTAATTTTTCATATTCTTTCAATTTATAATTAATATTCTCATTTAATATTGCTGTTAATACATTAATCATCTATATAATTAAACTTTTTTCATAATCAGAACATTCTATTTTTACTAGTAAATGTTCTTTATCTATGAACATCATACACTCTCCTTTTCTTAAAGATTTAATTTCAATTTTTTCTTTTTCTGATAAATTTGTATTTTTACTTAATATATTTATATTTTCATCTTCTAATGAAAAAAACACTTTTATATTTGAATTGTTCAAAATACTTTTCCCATATGCACCATCCTCTAAACTAAATATGTCTGACACGTCTTGTGTAATTGCCACTCCTGTTCCACCATATTTTCTTATCGTTTTAAATATTTTATATATGAATCCTGCTACATCTTTGTTAGATGTAACTCCTATTAACCTCCATATTTCATCTAAGTATATAGCTTTTTCTTTATTTCTATCTTTTTTAATCTTATCCCAAAATAATTCTGTAAAAATATATATTCCATATTTTATATTATCTTCTCCTAAATCATATATATCTGCAACAATAAGTTTATTTGTAAGTTCTATATTAGTATAATTATTAAAAAATTTTAATGAACCATTAATAAAGGGCTTTAATTCTATTGCTAATTTTGATGTAACTTTCTGACTTTTCAGTATATTATATAAATCTTCTAATATTGGCATATCTCTTGGTTCTTTAAATTTTCTTACACCTTTTTCAATTTTATATAAACTTTCATCATTAAAAGTAATGTTTTTGCTCCTATAACATTCTATTATCTTATCTTCTAATAATGCTTTCTCATCTTCTTTTAAATTACTAAATATTAATTGAAAGAAACCTTTCAATTTTTGTATTTTACTTGCTAAAAATCCTTTTGACTCTTCAATTGATTCTTCTCTAATATCAAAAATATTAATATATGTATTCGATGTTGGGCCGCATTTTAAATATTGTTCCTTCTAAGCTTTCTGTAATCTTCTCATATTCTCTTTCTGGATCAATTACATATTGATCAATCCCCATTAATCTATATCTTAGTATTTGTAATTTAATAAAAAATGATTTTCCTGCACCACTAGTGCCAAATATTATCATATTACCATTTTTGTATTTTTCTCTATTATATCTATCCACAAAAATTAATGAATTATTGTATAAATTAGTTCCCATAAATACGCCCTCCTCATCAAAAATTGAAGATGATATAAATGGATATGTAGAAATTATTCCATTCGTTAATATATTTTTCTTACTTGATTCTTTTATTTCTAATTTATTTTCAAAAATTGGTGTACATGCCAAAAATAGCTGCTCTTGCCTAAAATTAGCTCTTCTTGTTTGCATTCCTGAACTTTCTAATAACCCCTCTACTTTATTAACTAAATAATCTAATTCTTCTATTGTTTCAGCGTAAATATTAACATACATATATAAATAATATAAATCTTCATTATTCAATTGCATTTCTCTTCTAATATATCTTGCATCATCATATGAATATTTTGCAATATCAATATCTTCCCTATTTTGATTTTTTTCATTTAAATCAACTCCAACATTAGCTATATGATATGTTAAATCTCTAATTGTCTTAAATCTATCTGTTTTTTCATAAAATATAGATATATTCATATTAATATTACTATTTATAATATTTTTTAATAAAATATCATTATATTCTCGATAGTAATCTACAATAATTAATCCACTATAAAACAAATCATCAATTTCAATATATTTTGGATTCGTTTTATTAATATATGCTGGTGAAATATAATCTAATTCTTTTCTAAAATTAATATTTAAACTCCTTTCTTTTATTAAAAAAAGAATATAATACTTTTATAACTTCTTCTTCTTTTAATTCAATACATAAATTATTCATACGAGATAAACATTCTTTTACTTTTAAATATTTATCTGTTAAATTATTAAATATAATTTGTTTTTCACTTTCATTTGGAAATGTTTCTTTGGATATTTCTTTTGGATAAATAAAATCTAATACGATATAAAAATTTTTAGATGAAGATTTATTCTTTTTATTCAAATTACATATATAATCATAGTAATTTGAATAAATATTCCTGACTTTTTCTGATTCAAATTCATTTATTCGATTTATTCTAGAAAAATGATTAGCTAAATCTTCTTTTTTACTTTGAACTAAAATTTGAATATTAAAATTACATGTTTTGAAAAATAATTTATAAGAACTCAAAATCGAATCTTTTTCTAATTTAGATTTTAATTCATAATTAATTGGTTTAACTTGTATTATTTTTAAAAATTTATTATCTTTTGTTTGAATTATACCTTCATTAAATATATTTTTTATAGAAATCCATTCTTGAACTGAAATGTTTTTATTAATTCACCTCCTTTTTTAAATATATTACTTCTTCATATATTTTCTGTCAATTAAAATTCACATACAAAAAATTTCATTTTTCGACTTTTTAATTAATTTATATTTATTAAAATTATTTATTATTTTTATTTATTATTTTTATTTATTATTTTTATTTATTATTTTTATTTATTATTTTTATTTTATTTTTCATATTTTTTTATTTTGTAATATTTTATTTTTTTATTATTTTTTAATAATTTTTATTAATATAATTAATTTTATTTCTTTTTTTGTTAGATTTATTTTATTTCTTTTTTATAATTATTTTTATTTTTTTAATTTTTATTTATTATTCTTTTTTTGACTTTTATTTTTTTATATTTTTTTATATTTTTTTATTTTTGACTTTTTTTCTTCTCTTAAAATTCTTTTTAATGCATTTTTATTTTTATTTAATATTATTTTATTTATGAATTTTAAATACTATAATTATTTACCATAATAATGCTTAGATCTTTCTAATTCTTTATTTCCCTGAGTTCTGCTCATCCATTTTATTTATGTTTTTACTATTTATTTTTAATTTTTATATTTATTAATTTTTATTTTATTTATTTTTTTAATTTTATTTTTTTAATTATTTTAATTTTTAATTTTTTATATTTTCTATTTTTTTATCTTTAATTTTTTATTAATTATATTTTTTATTTAAATTTATTTTTTAATTTTTGCTATATTATTTTTTTAAATTTAATTCTAATTTTTTATTTAATTATTTTTTGTTTATTTTAGTAATTATTTTTTAAATTATTTATAAATTTTTTTATGTAATATTTATTATTATTTAATTAATTTATATTTTATTAAATATTTATTTTTTTATTTAATTAATTATTTATTTTTAAATTATTTTTTTATATTTTATTTTTAATTAATTATTAAT
>CALXET010000004.1 GCA_944387405.1 uncultured Clostridia bacterium | reverse complement strand
GCAGCAGAAGCTGTAGGAGAGAAGATGACAGAAGGAGGTCTTTTATCTGCAGCAATAGGACAAAGTTATAATGACTTCACACCACTTCAAATGACAAAATATATTGCTATGGTTGCAAACGGGGGAAAAGCAGTAAATCCAACAATAATAAAAAATGTTATTTCTTCCAATGGAAATCAAGTATCTACTGAAGAGATAAACAACTTTGTAAATCAGGAATTAGGTTTAACAGATGAAAATACAACAAAAGATATGGATATTAAAAAAGAATATATTGAAGCTGTGCACAAGGGTATGAAATCAGTTACTTCTGGAGATGGTACAGCGGTAAATGCATTCGAAGGATTTAAAATTGAAGTTGGAGGTAAAACAGGTTCTACTGAAGCGGGTAATTGGGTTAATGCCTGGTTTGCGGGATTTGCACCATATGATGATCCTGAAATTGCAGTTGTAGTATTAGTAGAAAATGGAGGGCATGGTAATTATACAGCAGAAGTTGTAAGAGAGATTATTGATGAATATTTTGGTATGAATGTAGAAGAAGTTAAAGAGGATATGACAGCTTCTAAGGAAGTTGAAACATATAGATAATGTTATCAATATGCAAATACTGTTATTGATAAGAAAGGATGTATTATGAGAGCTAAAGTAAAAATAATGACAACAAAGGATGAAGTTATTTTAATAGTAAGAGAAGCAGATACAAAGGCAATGCTTTATGATTTAAGTTCAAAAGAATCTAGGCTTAAGAGAATATATAGTAGAGGAGATTTCAAAACAATTGTAACAGGTAGACAGTTAACTGAAAAGGAAAAAGACAGAATTACAAGTATGATTGAAGAAATAGCTAATACTGAAATAGAATTTAGAGAAGAATATAAAAAGAAAAACGAAGAAAAAAAGGAAGAGCCGGAGATTAAAGACCTAGGGCTACATGCAATTAAAAGCACTTTTGAAAGAGAAATTGAAACATCTCAAACTAAATTTATTCATGGAAATCTAAGATCCGGACAAAGAGAAGAATTTGTAGGAAGTTTAGTTATAATTGGTGACTTAAATTATGGCGCTGAAGTTGTTGCAGGAGAAAATATAATTGTAACAGGTACAATAAGAGGATTAGCACATGCAGGAGCAAATGGAAATAAAAAAGCAATAATTGCTGGACATGCTATTGATTGTACCCAAGTTAGAATTGCTAACATAGTAAAGGAAGTAACTAATAAAGATGGAAAATTACCTTTTATATACCTAAAAGATAATGATATTATAATAGAACTTTCTCAAGTAAAAGGAATGTCTGATAATAAATCTGAATAATAGTTATAATAAGTAAATAATTAAAGCCTTAAAATATTTATATATTTTAGGCTTTTTTAAATGTCAAAAAGAAGTAAAAGTAATGCAATCATAAGAAAAATATCTTGGCTATCACTTTTATATAAAAGGCAAAGGACTCCTATAATTATTAAATCTTCTCCATCTACAATAGAAAGTATATTATCTATGTATTTAAAAAGTGAAAAATTAGTATCAAACATATTATTAAGTTTATCTGATTTTGAGTTTGAACTTTTATTGATAGATTCATTGTTTTCTATATTTTGTTTTTCTTTTTTTCTACTTTCCTGAGTAGAATCTATATTTTCAAGATTATGAATTTTATTAAAAGTTCTTAAATTATTATAAGCCGTATATCTACGATTATAAAAAGTATTATTGTAATTTGGTAAAGTTGGAAGCATTATTTTTTATCACCACCAAATAAATCAAGCATCTTAGCTACTTCTGCAAATTTTAATAATTTTGCATATTTATCAATTTTTTCTTTTCTAGAATCTTTCATAAAAGGCTTAAGGGCAGTAAGAAGATCTACATTTTGAAAGCTAGTTGAACTTGCTTTATCAAAAGCATTTTTAATTTTTATAATGTTTTCTATGTCTGAATAATTTATGTTTGAAGAATTGTTTGATGAATTAAAATTTTCGCTGTGGATATTTTTTTCTTGATTTGAATCTGAATTTTTTTGTTCATTTCCTTTAGTATTGTTAAAATTAGAATATTTATTTTTATTACTTACATTTTTGTCAATATTTTCGCTATTAATATTTGATAAAATATTATTAATATCAATATTTTTTTCTTTAAGAATACTAGAAAACTCATTTAACAATTCTTCATTCATTTTAATTATCCTTTCTTTTTGTAATATCATTTAAAAGATCTTTTGAAGTTTTATTGTTTAGAACTTGTTTTGCTTTAGCAATGCCACATTCAAGATCTTTTTTATCCATTTTAGATAAAATATCCATTAAACTTTTTAGTTCTCTTTCAGTCATATAAAATCCTCCTAATAAAGTATATGTGTAGCTAAAAAATATATGTTTATAACATATATTATGAAAGAAAAAATATATGGTGAATGATATGTAAGAAAAAAATAAATACATATTTTTTGTCAAAAAAATAGTATACATAAGTAAGAAAAAACTAAAAAAATTTAAAATCAAATAAAAATGAATACAAAAATTAATCAAAATGTAATATTGCAAATTAAAGATATACTTCCGTAAAAATAAAATAAAACAGTCGTATAGTTATTTAAACTTCTTACATTGACAGTATTATAAATATAAATAAAAATAAAGCTATATTATATATAAATAAATAGTTTTGTGGAGGTAAATATGTTTATTAAAAACACTTGGAAGGAGAAGTTAATAGTAAGCTTAATAGTATTTTGCTTAGTTTCTATGCAATGCTTACCTCTATTTGCAGCTTTCTTAGGTGTAAAAACGGAAAACGAAGATAACATTTCAGCAAATGTCGAAATGAATGCATATGTATCATCTGAGACGAGTGAAAATAGCACTATGTATGTTGCAAATACAAAAGAGGAAGGGCTTAAATTAAATGTCAAAATGAAAGTATCTGATGGGTATGTAAAAAATCCAGTGCTTTCAATAGCAGACTTATCAAATGAGGTATTTGAAATTGATGAAACAAGAATTGATTGCGAATATATACAATCTGTTGTTGGAAATGAAATTACAATATCTCGTTTAAATTCAGAGGAAGAGGTTTTAGTAGAGATTCCAATTAAGCTAAAAAACGAGGAATACTATAATCCATTTAAGAGTAGTTCAAATGTTGAATTCGTTTTAACAGGTACTTATGTAAATCAAGATTCAAATCACATAGAATTTACAAAAAGTGCTACTACAACACTTGGATGGGATTCAATTTGTAGTATAAATTTATCATCAAGTGTAGAAAAGAGTTTTGAATATACTCAAGATAATACAAAATATATGCTAGTACAATACGCAATAGATCTTTTACTTAGCGAAGACAGCAAGACACTACCTA
Organism: uncultured Clostridia bacterium; assembly: GCA_944387405.1. Taxonomy (GTDB): domain Bacteria; phylum Bacillota; class Clostridia; order TANB77; family CAG-508; genus UMGS1994. The sequence goes on along the minus strand of CALXET010000004.1, from coordinate 113,618 downwards.
TTGAAGGCACAAATATTGTATTTAAAGTTCCAGAAAATGATAGTTTAGTTCCTCAAAATGTAACAGTAGATGCAGTAAGTACAGCTTTTACAAATGGACTAACAGGAAGTGATGTAATATTTAATGAGGATAATTGGAATTATTCTGAAGGAAATGTAAATATAAGTGTTTTAAATGCTCCAGTTCAAGAAAAAGATAATAAATATATAGTTCCACAAGGTAAAGATAAATATATTGTTACAGTAACATATGCTGTAAATGGAGAAAATACAAAACTTTCAAGTTCAATTAATAATAAAGTAACAGTGTTTAATAATGGAGGAAGTAAACCTTTAGAAGCAACAGGAGAAGTAGAATATGATTTAAAAGATTCAAAAGGAAATTTAGTAACATATGATGTTCAAAATTCAAATCCTGTTTTAAGCAAAGGAAATATGTATGCAAATTATAATATTTCTAGTGATTATTATGAGACAAATTATACATATGCAACAAATATAAATATATCAAAAGCAGATTTTGTAAATACAGTAGAGATAAGAGAACAAGATGAATATTTTGAAAATGATGAAAATGAAAAATATTCTACATTAAATAATAATTCTTATATGACATATTACAAATCAACAACATTAAATAAAGAAAATTTAGATAGTATCTTAGGTGAAAAAGGTAGTCTTAAAATTTTAGATGAGAACGGAAAAGTGTTATTGACACTAGATAAAAATGTACAAGCAGATGAAAACGGAAATATAATTGCAACTTATAGTTCTAAAGAAAAAGTTGGAAAAATAATATTAAGAATTGATAATCCAGAAAACGAAGGAATTTTAAGTATTACTAACACAAAAGCTATAGGAAATATATCTTATTCAAAAAAATCAGCAATGAGATTTCAAAAACTAGTAAGTAAATATGTTGCAGCAGCAGTTTATGATGGTGACATAAAAGATGATTTAGGAGTTGTAACAAATAGTATTAAATTAGATGGAACTAAAACAGCAGCTACTGTATCTACAAATAGAAAAGTATTAAGTACTTTAGCAGAGAAAAATAATATTGAATTAAAAATTGCTTTAAATAATTATAATGAAGCAACAGACCTATATAAGAATCCAGTATTTGAAATTACTTTCCCAAAACAAATTGAAGAAGTAAAAGTAAATGATATGAGTATTCTATATGGAAATAATGAACTTAATATATCAAATGTAGAAAATTACAAAAACGATAAAGGACATATTGTTTTAAAAGTATCATTAGAAGGAATTCAAACTAAATATAGTTTAGTAGAATTAACAGAAGGTACAAATGTAATATTAGATGTAGATATTAAAATAAATATTTATACACCATCTTCTACAGATAAAATAACAATGAATTATTATAATGAGTCTGCAACAAGTTATAATAAATCAGTTCCATGGAATATGGATACAGAAAAAAATAATCAAGTATTATTAAATACAAATGGTGTTTCAGAAACAGAAATATCATTTATAGGACCATCAGGAGTAGTTAGTGCTCAAAGGGCAGATGGTTATAATGGCAATAATGAAATTTATTCAATTAATCAAGGAAGAAAAACTGATAGAATATTAACAAATAGTGAGCAAAAAAGAGTAGAGCAAGATGTTATCTTAATGAATAATAGTGAAGAAGAAATGACAAATGTTTCTATATTAGGAAGAACTGCTTTTAAAGGAAACAAATTAATTTCTACAAATGAAGATTTAGGCACAACACACGATACAAAAATGGTATCAGAATTATCAGAAACTTATGGAACTTATAAGAATGTAAAAATTTATTATTCGGAAAATGGAGATGCAACAAATGATTTAAATAATGAAAATAATGGTTGGACAGAAGAATTTGATTCATTAGAGAATGTTAAATCATATTTAATAGTATTTGATGATTCTGTAAAGCCTGGAGAATTAGCAGTATTTACATACGCATATGAATTACCAGGAATGCTTCCTTGTGATACAGATATTTATACAACATTTAATACTTATTATAGTAATTCAAATAATGAGAATTTATCACAAGAAGCTGATACTATTGGTTTAGAAACTGTAAGTGCTCCTAAAATAGAAGTAAGTATTTCATCAGATGCAGGAGAAACAGTTGTTGAAGGACAAATGATTGAATATACAGTATTAGTAAAAAATGTTGGTGAAGAGATAGCAGAAGATGTAAATGTTACTTTAAATATTCCTGAAAATACAACATATATTGAGTATGAAAATAGAGATGAATCAGATGGTGAATACTTTGAAAGAAGAGAAGATATTAAAACAGTAAATATAGATGTTGGAGATATTTCAGTAGGAGAAGAAAAAACTTATACATATGTAGTTCAAGTAAATGAAAAATCAGAAGAGATATCTGGTGCTACAGTAGAAGCTTCTGCAGAAGGTTTAGATGAAAATGGAAATCCAGAAAAACCAGAAGAGATGGATAATATAGAAGAACCTGAAGTTCCAGAGACACCAGAAGAAAATCCTGAAGAAGTTCCAGAAAATCCAGATGAAGATGCAGATGATGATTCTTCAATCGTGGAAGATTCTACAGAAGATGCAGAAGTTGAAAAAGCTGATTTGGAAGTAGATTTTAAAGAGAATTATGCAACTGCATTAGTAAGAGAAGATTCAGATATTATCTATTATATAAACGTTACTAATAACACAGATGAATCTATGGGAATAACAGAAGTTAAGTTTTCAGATGGTTCAGTAAAAACATATGAAGAATATTTACAAGAGTTAAAAGAAGAAGAAAATACAGAAATTGAAAATCCAGAAGAAGAAATACCAGAAGAAGATACTTCTGAAAATACGGAGGATAAACCTGTACCAGTAGAATTTGTTAGAGGAAAAACAATTAATAATATAACAATAAGACAACAAATTCCAGAAGGAGTAACTTTTGATAAAGGATTTATCTATGAATTCAATGAAGATATTCAATATAATGAAGAAGTCGCAGTAGGAAATTTTGATGAAAATACAAGAATATATACCTTAAATATAGGTGAACTAGCAGTTGGTGAGACTTATGAATTAACAGTTCGCGTTAGAACAAATTATATTGATGAAATCGAAAAACCTATATCATCTCAAGTAAAAGTAACTGCTGATGGAGTTGATGAAATTACAACTTATAAAATTGTAAATAGTATAGCTAGACCAAATATAGAGACAACATTTACATCAAGTGCTACAGATAAATATGTAAAAGAAAATGATGAAATAACATATTATTTAACTGCAAAAAATACAGGTAAATTTCCAGCACAAAATGTTACTATTATGGATTTGTTACCAGAAGAGCTTAAAGGATTAAGAGGAACATTTTATTTAGAATCAAATCCTGACAATGTAGAAGAAGTTAATTTTATTACAGCAAATAAGATGTCTATGGTAGTAAATATAGATGAAGGGGATACACTACACGTTGAAGTAAAGACAAAAGCAAATGATATAAGTCAAAAAGAAGTTTCTGTAGATAATGTAATGACATTAGATTCAATTAATTTTGAAAAAACAATATCTACAGATTCAATAACAACAATAGTTCAGCAAAGACCTGAAACATCATCAAGTAGTAATCAAGATGGTGGAAATAGAGTTGTTATGGTAGAGGAGAATAGACAAAATAGTAATAATTCTGCTACAAAACAGTCTCAAAGAATAACAGGTAGAGCATGGGCAGATATGAATAGAAATGGTAAAAGAGATCAAAATGAAAATGGTCTTTCTAATGTATCTGTAACATTGTATAGTGCAGAAACAAATGAAGCTATTTCTAAAACTCAAACAGATGGAACTGGAGCATATATATTTGATAATCTAGAAAATGGTAAGTATTATATAGTATTTGGATATGATACAACAAAATATGCTCTAACAGATTATCAAAAAGAAGATGTTGATAGTTCAATGAATTCAGATGCAATTCTTACAAATGCTTTAGCAATTACAGATATTATTAGTATAGAGAATAATAGTATAGGAGATATAGATATTGGACTTATTGAAGCATCAGTATTTGATTTGAATTTAAATAAATCAGTAACAAAGATTACAGTTCAAACAAAGAAAGGTACTAAAGCATACGAATTTGATGATTCAAATTTTGCTAAAGTAGATATACATTCAAAAGAACTAGAAGGTGCTGGAGTGTATATGGAATATAAGATAACAGTATCAAATAAAGGAGAACTTGCAGGATATGCAAGAACGATAGTTGATTATATTCCAGAAGGTACGATATTTAGTGCAAACTTAAATCCTGGTTGGTATGAAGGACCAGATGGATTGATTTATACTAATGCATTAGAAAATGAAATAATAAATCCTGGTGAAGGAAAATCTATTAAGTTAGTATTATTTAAACAAATGACAGAGGAAAATACAGGTATAGTAAGTAATAGTGCAGAGATTGCAGAAACATTTAATGAAAATGGCGCAGAAGATATAGATTCTATTCCGGGAAATGGAGCAGATAACGAAGATGATCTAGGAACAGCAGATATTGTAATTTCAGTAGAAACAGGTGGAAGCCTAGTTAGTGGAGCAGTATTTGTAGTATTTGTGATAGTTGCTCTCGTGGGAGTATATATATTTAAGAAAAATGTATTAGAAAGAATGAGGAGGTGGTAATATGAATAAAATTAAAAATAAATTAATTATATCTTTAATTATAGTTTTAGGATTATTACTAGTTCCTTGTGCAAGTGTTGTAAGAGCAGCAATTGCTTATGCTAATGGATCTGAAATAGTTGTTTATTTATCAGCTCCTGATATTGCGTCATTAGTAACATCTCATGGAACATTTGGAGGAGAAGGTGTTGTTGGTTCAAATGTATTCTTGAGTACCGATGAATTTGTAAATAAAAAAAGAGATTACTTTTTCTCCCTTTTTTGTTGTGGACATGGTGTTAGATTAACATCATCTAATGGACAGGATGATTATTCAACAGGAATACCAGTAGGATTTATTCAAACTACAGTAAGAAAAGAAGAGACTACAGATGCTGGAAGACATTTAGCTATCTTATATGATCCACAATTAACTTCTGCTACAACAGTCGGAAAATATGATGAAGAATATGTAGTTAATGTAAGAGTAAATGATATAAAAGATGAAGAAGCATCAAAAGAAGCTGGAATAGCTGCTGCTATAGCAAAAGGTGAAGAAATATTTGGAAGTGATATAAAAACAATTACTTATGGATATTACAGAAATGCTGGAGCGGAAAAAGCTAATCCAGCAGAAGCATATATATTATCACATATGGACGAAAACACAGTAAGAAATAATTATGTTCAAGTTGCTTGGTGGAGTGTTAGAGCTGAATCTGGTAATTCTTCAGGAACATCAACAGATGAAGGACAAGAACATCCAGATGGTACAATTGAGATAAACGAATATGATCCAAATAAAAATGAAGATGAAAATATTTATTATCAAGATGAAGCAACGACAAGTGCTGGAGGTGCATTGTTTAAAGAAGCGATGGCTTTTCAAGGCTATATTCTTGAAGTAGCAGGAGCTTCAACTGGTGATGAAATGAAGAATAGATATAATGGTCAATTATTTGATATAGACTATGCTACAAAAGTAAGTGAGATAGATACATCAGATGTTGATATATTATATGATTCTAAAACTAATACATATAGAATTGGTCCTATGAATTTAAACTACATTAGAGCTGGAGCTAAGTATGGAGATAGAGATGCAGTAGACTTTGCAGGAATCTCAGGAGCTAAACTTACAGTAAAAGATGTAGATGGATCAACAAGAGAAATGAGATTAGATCAATCTTATTATAATGGTAAAAAGGGATTCAGAATTGTATATGATCACCAAAGAGATATGAAATATTATGATGTAAATGATTATTCACATTATGTACCAACACAAAATTTCTATTATCCATATCCTTATCCAGAAGAAAATTTCTATATAGAGATAGATTATGCAGAAGATATTGCATCAGTCGAAGAATTTAGATTTGATTTCCATTGGATGAATGGTGGTGCGGAATATGAAAACTTATTACAAACAGAATCATATGTTATCGAATGGGAAGTAAAAGCAGAATATAAAGAAACAACAGGACATTATGATAGTGGACATTATCATGGAAGTGGAGAAGACCGTACTTGGGTAGAACATTGTCATGATCATAAACATGAATATTATGATTTTGATTACTGGGTATGGGCTCAATACAAGAGTCATACAACAGTACCATGTCAGCCATTTATAAATTGTTTATATGTAATGCTTGCAAACTTTAATCCTCTAATAGGTGTAGATGATTCGAGCGTAGGAGGAAATAAAGCAGTATATGCTACAGCAGGAGGATGGGACTTAACGACTGAAATTGCAGGATTTGCCTGGGTTGAAGGAATTAAGTATGATAAAGGTGTTGTTATAAGTAAAGGCGACAGTAAATGGACAGAAGAAGCAGGAGAGCAAGGACAAGTAGATGAAAGAAAACCTAATGTAGAAGTTAGAGTTATGAGAGTTGTATATAATAAAAATGGAGATTCATATACAGAGGTTAATAGAGAACTTGCTCATGCTTATAAGACAAAAACAGTTGAAGGTGACGGAACAGTTACTTTAACAGATGAATATGATTGGGGAAATACAAGACTATATACAAACGATAATGGTGAATATAAAGTATATTTGAAAATCCCTAGTGTTGAGAATAAAACAGAAAACCAAGTTGTTTCATATGATATAGAATTTATATATGATGGACAAACATATGAGACAGTAGAATACTTAGTATCTACAGGAAAAGATAATGTAAAAGACAAACTAGCTGAATTCCAAAAAGTATCTGAAGATGCTAAATCTACAGGAACATTAGATTATTCAAAATATAAAAATGATTCATATGTAGTTGAAAGTACAAGTGAAGATGCTAAAAACACACCAGTAGCAGGTGGAAGAAATGAAATACCACTTGGAAGACCATACTTTGATTCAAATTATCAAGAAATCTATGGAGATAGTCCAATAGATGATTCAATGAAGACAAATGGTAAAGCTAAAGGAAAAGATGGAGAAAAACAATTAGAATATGAAGGAAAGTTATATTCTGAATATATAAAAGAAATAGAAGATACAAGTACAGTACCAGATGGAGAAGACAGAATTGTTTCTACATTAGTAACAGATGATGATGGGTTAGCCCGCGAGCAATATCAATTAGCATCAAGAACATCTACTGCAAGTTTCTTACTACCATATACAGAAAGAATTTATATAAGACATTATAATGATAAAACTGCAACAGATGATTTAAAAGAATATGCTCAATTAACAGAATATAAAGGTGTAAAACTAGATGGAGAAGAATCTTGGTACTTCCCAGTATATGAATATTTCCATCAAATAAACTTAGGATTAATTAACAGAGAAGATGTAGATGTAAGTGTATCTAAAGACTTATATAAATCAGAAGTTATAGTAAATCAACAAGAGGTAACATATAAGTATAGTACATTAAGGGATTATGAAAGCAAAGATAATGGTGAATATTTAAATACATTACTTGAAATGCAATCACTAAATCAAAAATATGAACTTGGATTATATGCAGCAGACTTTTATTATAGATCAAGTGTTTATGAAGAAGCGGGAACTGAAGTTGGTCAAAAGATAAAAGAATGGAAAGACGGCACAGAGCTAAAGATGTATGTAACATATAAGATGAGTGTTTATAATGATTCAGATACAGCAGATGTTACAATAAATGAGATCATAGATTATCATGATTCTGCATTTACATTAGTAAATCAAGACCAAACAGCAGATGTTATAGACTCAGAGGGACATAAATATACAAAATTAGTTGCAGAGCAACCTTATTATAGAGTATATTCATTAATGGATTCTGATTTAACTAAGAGTATTTATCACTATAATAGTGAAGAAGATTTAGCAGAGTCAAATATAAAAAGAACTGGAAGAAATGTACTTACTGGTAAAAATACATGGAATGTATCAAGTGAGACATTTGGAGATGGAGCATATAAGAAAGCAACATTAAATATGTTTGGACACAGCAGTAATAATGAAGATTTCAAATTAGCTCCTGGAGATAGAATAGAATTATTTGTAACTTATGAAGTAGATAAAGAAGGTTATGAAAAAGCAACAGAAGAATCTTATGCATCAGCTACTGAGGCAACAAGAGAGAAATTACTAGGAGGAAAGAATAATATTATAGAAGTTGGAAATTATTCATCATTCTATACAGATGATAGCATAAGATATAATACAACAGCTTATAAAGCAGGAGACTTTGCTGGTAAAGTAGATTCAGACTCAGCTCCAGATAATGTTAACTTCTCTAAGACAGAAGAAGATGAAGATGGAGATGTAACTTTAGATAAGAAGTGGTTTGATGATGATGCTGATTCTGCTCCAATATATAAGATATATATAAGAGAAGGAGAAGAAGAAAGACAAATCGATGGTACAGTGTGGGAAGATAAAGATTCTTCTAGCGATACAGGATTTGATACAGCAACAGCAAATGGTATCTTAGATAGTGGAGAAACAAAGATTGATGGAGTAACAGTAAGTTTAGTAGAAAAAATAAGAATTACTAAAGATGGAAGTATGTCAGATAGTGATACGAATCCATATCTAGAATATGAATTCGTATGGCCAGATAATATAAGTAGCGTAATGCAAGGATATAATCCAGTAACAACTACTAGTGGTGGAGGAAATTATTCATTTAGGAATTTCACATCTGGTATTTATGTAGTAAGATTTGAATATGGTAATACTGAAAAGACAATAAAATATAATGGACAAGATTACGAAAATACATCATATCAAACAGGAATGACAAATAAAGATACTCATAATGATAGTGAACAAGAAAACTGTGATAGCTTATATCAATTAGGTGAACCAACATTAAATAATGAGTGGCATGACCTAGGAAATAATGATAAGGCAAAATCTTTGGAGAATGAAAGAGTATCAGATGCTAGAGATTATGAACCTCAAAGACTAAGAGTAATTGGATATTCAAGAACAATTAATAATTCAATTGCTGAAGTATTAGCAGCTAATGATAAAGGAACTTTAGCAGAAAATCAAGATGAACTTATTGCAGGTACTGCAATGGTTGCAAATACAGCAAAACTTAACTTTGAAGTAGAAAGATCAAGCGAAATAGACTATACAAAATATAATAATGATGATCAATCTATAAAAGTTGTAAAAGGTGTTGCTAAAGAAGAAATAGAAAACATTGAAGATACACAAACAGAACCACAAAAATACTATGCTAAGAATATAGACTTTGGTATAGAAGAACGTGCTCAAAACAGTATACAATTAGACAAATACTTAAAACAAATAGAATTAACAAAACAAAATGGAACAGAACTTGTTTTAAGAGCTGAAGTAGCAGATGATGGAAATCTAGAATTTGATTCAAATGGTGCTCTACAAGATGATAAAATAGTAAATATGCCTCAGTCAAATGGTGTACAAGGTTTTAAATATATTACAATGGAAAGTTCATACTTTGATGACTTAACAGTAAAATTAACATATAGATTAGATGTGATTAATGAATCTGAGGTAGACTTTACATCAAAGACAATATCAGAACTTTATACATTTGAAGAATTAAACAATTTAGCAGATGAGATTGAAGGAACAGTAGATCCTTCTGCAAGTACAGCAGAGTATACACCAATATCTACAGGTGAAGGTATATCTTATGGTGAATACGCAGGATATTACTATTATACAAATGAAGTAATAGATGGTGAAACAAAAGATGCTACTGTACCTCTTGAAAATGATTCAGATATAACATATAATGATGCAATTGTAAAAACTACAGTAGATAAAGTAATAGATTACATTGATTCAGATATATCTATAGATAATTCTTCAGCAAATGGTACAGAAGAAGGTGCTTGGGATTCAAACTTTAACTACGAAGGATACGATGGAACTGAAAAAATAACAACTTTAGATGGACTAATTTCAGATGATTCATATACTGTATTTGAAGGAGAGAATGGTAAAGAATATTTACAAGATAATCAAGGAAATCTATATATTTCAGAATCTAGATCAAATATAGCAACATCTATGAATGATGCTATAGAGAAAAAGGCAAGACCTTATATTGAATACTCAAGAAATGGAAATGGTTCAAGAAAAGTAGATTCAACAGGATGGGATTTCCAAAAGACTGAAAGCACAAGAGACAATGCATATAGTTATAAAGTAAATGGTGGAACTGCAATTAAAGACAGTGTATTTAATAGAGAATTAACTAAAGAATTAACACCAATAAGCTACGATGGAGAAGAAAATGCAAAAGGACAAATATTTATAAGCACAAGTGTAACTGTTGATTCTGAGGAAAGCTCAGATAACATGAATTACAATAACTTAGGAGAAGTATTAATTTACTCAAATACTGTAGGTAGAAGAACATTCATGGAAGATAATAAAGACACTGAATCTCATGAAACTATTAAATCTCCTACAGATGGAAATATACCAACAATACCAGGTAATGCAAACGAAATAGCTAAATTAGACAATGAGAATAATACTTCAGAAGGTGGAGGTATATGGAATGCTGGACATAGTAGTAACCCATCAAAAGTATCAGTAAAACTAGCTGAAATCGATGGTGATGCTCCAGAATATGTAACATTTACAGAACCTACTGGTATTGAGTATATAGAAGCAGAAAAAACAAAATATATGATTATAGCTTTAAGTATAATGGGAGTTCTAAGCTTAGGCATAGTTGGAATTACAGTTAAATTAGTGATAGATAAACGTAAGCTTTTGGGTGAGAAATAAAATAAAGGGACTTTAAGAAGAAATTCTTAAAGTCTTCTTTATTTTTTTAGAAAACTTATGCACAAAATGATAATAATATGTGGATAACTTTTTCTATAGTAAAATTTACTTGAATTTAAAAAAGAAAATAATATTGTAAAAAGAAAAAACGTGAAAGCCTTGAAAATAATATAGAAACAGAGCAAAAGATATAGAAAGATACCTTAAAAAAGTCTTTTTAAAGAGTGAAAAATCATAAAAAAATGGTATACATAATTGTAAAAAAACATTTTTTAGTAAAAAGTGTTCAAAAATCCCTTAAAATTTAATGAAAATGTAATATTTGATGAAAACAAACAATTTCCGTAGATATAAGTATTCTAAAAAATTAGACAATATTATATTTAGAATAAAAATAAGATTGACAGGATATATTTAATAATTAAAATAAGGCTTATAGAAAATAAAAAGAAAGGTTTGGGGGAAAAGTATGCATAACAAAAGAAAATTAAGTGAAAAAATAGTTGCAACAGTCTTACTTATCTGCTTAATGCTTACAGATTTTGCAGGTCTTGGCTTTGCAGTGGTATCTTATGCTGCTGAAAATCCAGCACCTCAGGCAGAGGCAAATTCAAACATAACATTTGCAGCAAGTATATCAAGCGATACTGCACAAAGACAAACTTCATATGTTGCAACTACAACAGAGGAAAATTTGATACTAAACATTAACGTTGGTGTCACAGGAACAGGATATTTAAAAGCACCAGTTTTAGAGCTAGTGGATTTAGATAATCAAATGTTCCAAATTAAAGGAGAGATTGCAACAGGAGAATTTATTCAACTTGTTGATGGAAACAAGATTTACTTGAATCAAATATCTGGTGGAACAGAGATTGAAATAAATCTTCCAATAGAATTTAAGAATCCAGAACAAATTGATATATCTAAAATCAATTCTCAAGTAAACTTAAACTTAACAGGAACATATGTTGATGAAGAGGGAAACAATTTAGAATCAACAAATACTACATCAGTAATGCTTGGATGGAACAATGATCCATCAATTCAATTATTATCTAATGTAGAAAAATATGTACCTTATAAACAAGAAGGAATAGATTATGCTTTAGTACAATATAAAGTAGAGTCTAATTTAGTTGAAGGAACTGAATCATTCCCAATTAAAGATTCTACAATATCATTAAGTATTCCTCAGATAGAAGGAGCTCAAATTAATTCAGTACAAGTATCTGCATTAAATACAGCCTTAACAAATGGACTTCAAGGTAGTGAAGTAGCATTTACAGATGATAACTGGGAATATGTAGATGGTAAAGTAAATATATTTGTAGTTAATAATTCTGAAAATACTATATATAATACACCAGCAGGAAAAGATGAATATGTAGTAACTGTTATATATTCAAATGTAAATTTAGGGGATAATACATTACTAAATGGAGAAGTAAGTTTATCTACTAATGTATTTGCTGCAGAAGGTGTAAAAAATATAGCTGGAAGTAGCGTTGCTCAATATGATTTATCAGAGCAAACGGGAAGCATAGTTACATATGAAGTTACAGGACAAACTGAAAGTGTAAGTAAAGGTAATGTTTATGCAAACTACAATCTAAAAGAAAACTTTTATGAAACTGAATACTCAAATCTTTTAAATATAAATATATCTAGACCTGAAGTAGTAGATATAGTAGAAATAAGAGAAAAAGATGAATACTTTACAGATGCAAGCGGAAATAAATTTCCTACTACTACAAATGCAGGTTATGAAACATATTATAAAACAACAGTATTAAATAAAGAGAATTTAAATAGTATCATCGGTGAGAATGGTAATGTTCAGATTTTAGATGAAAATAATAATTCTCTAGTAACAATAAATAAAGATACACCATCTGATGAAAACGGAAATATAATTATAAACTACAACAGTTCAGTTGGAAAAATAGTAGTTCAAGTTAATAATCCAGAAGCTGAAGGAATTTTAAATGTTGTAAATACTAAAGCAATTGGAAAATTATCTTATGGAAAAACTACAGCTATAAATATAGACAGATTAACAAGTGAATTTGTAGCAGCTGCTATGTATGATGGTGGAGTTAAAAATGAAATTGGAAATTATACAACAAATACTTCTTTAACAGGAACAAAATCAAATGCGACAGTTTCATTAAGTAGAAGTGATTTATCATCACTTGTTAAAAATGAAGATGTAGAAATTAATATTTCTTTAAATAACTATAATGATACAACAGATTTATATAAAAACCCAGTATTTGAACTTACATTCCCTAAAGAAGTTAAAGAAATAAATGTTAAAACAATGAATATTCTTTATGGAAATGAAGAATTAGAAATAAGCAATATCGAGGGATATAAAAATAAAGAAGGAAATGTAGTATTAAGAGTAGCTTTAAAAGGAACACAAACTAAATATAGTTTAGGTGAAGTTACAGATGGTACAACAATAATCTTAAATTCAGATATATCTATTGATAAATATACAACATCTGGTGAAAAAACAATAAAAATGAATTACTACAACGAATCAGCAACAGAATATGAAAATCCAGTAGAATGGGCATTAGATGTAGAAAGAACAGAGAATACACTTCTTACAAATTGCGGTGAAGTAAGTATTCCACTATATATAGTTGCTCCATCTGGAGTATTAAATGTACAAGAATTAAGTAATTATGATGATTCAAAAAATACATTATACTCAATTAATCAAGGTGATGTTTCAGCAACAATTCCTACATATACAGATGGAAGAGTTGCTAAATCAAGAATAACTATGATGAATAACTCAGAAGATGTTATGACAGATGTTTCAATACTTGGTAGAACAACATTTAAAGGAAACAAAAATATAACAAATGGAGAAGATTTAGGAACAACAATAGATAGTTCAATGGTAACAGGACTTAAAGAATTATCTAATGCAGGAAAAGAATTAAAAGTATACTATTCAGAAAATCCAAATGCAACTAAAGATTTAAATAATGAAGAAAACGGATGGAAAGAAAATGTAGATAGCTATACTAATATTAAATCATACTTAATAGTAGTAAATGGAGATGTTCAAGTGGGAGATATAATTTCATTTGAATATACATATCAAATTCCAGCACAATTATCTGCTAATAATGTATTACTTGGAACACTTGCTACTTATTATAAAGCAAATGGAGTAGATACTATATCAGAATCAAATAAGGTTACTTTAAAAACAGTTGAAGAACCTGTACTTTCAGTTGAAACTACTTCAGATGCTGAAGGTGAAGTAAAAGAAGGACAAGTAATTACTTATACAGTTACAGTTAAAAATGATGGAAAAGCAAAAGCTGAAGATATATCAGTAACAAGTTTAGTTGCAGAAGGAACAACATACTTAGAAGAAAAAGAAACAGGAGAATTAGTATTAAATCCTGAAGTAAATGAAATAAAGATTGATATTGGTGAAATAGAAGCAGGAACTTCAAAATCTGTTTCATATAAAGTACAAGTTGATGATAATGCAACAGAAGAAATGGAAAAACCAGATAGCATAGAAGATGCTAATCAAAAATTAACTTCTACATCAGAAGTTGAAGGGGAAGGTTTAGAAGAACCAATATATACACAATCAGAAGAAACAGTTGTAAAACCTGCTGAGGCTAAAGTAACAATTTCAGAAGAAAATTATGTACAAGCAGTAAAAGAAGGACAAGAAATAGAACTTGATATATTAGTTGATACTACAGGAAATATAAATAATCCAAGAATTACAGTAGAACTTCCAAAAGGAGTATCATATTCAGATGCTTATACATTAAAATTCTTAGAAGATGGTATTTCAACAGAAAGAGTTGAATGTGCTAAATATGATAATAATTCAAGAACAGTAACATATAGTTTTGATAGATTAAATGGATCAAAATTCGTTAAATTAAAAGTAAAAGTTAACAAAGTTGAAGAAAATGGAGAAAATATTTTCTTTGTAGCTAAAGTTACAGGAGATGGAGTATCTGAATATACTTCTAATGAATGGTTACATACTTTAACAAAACCTGAATTATCAATATCATATACATCATCTACAAATGATAAATATATAAAAGCTGGATCTAAAGTTGAATATACTTTAGTAATAGAAAATACAGGATTATGTTTAGCTGAAGATATTAATATTTCATCATTAATTCCAGAAGGATTAAATATTAATTCAGTAACATATCAATATAATGATAAAGCACAATCACAAATATTAATAAAACAAGATAAAACAGTTACTAAAACATTAAGTATTGAGCCAGGATGCAAGGCAACAATTAGACTTACAGGTAAAGCAGCAGATATAAATGCAAATGAGAAACAAGTACAAAGTTCATGGGTAGTAACATCTGATGAAATGGATTCAATGACATCAGATACTATCACACAAATAGTACAAAAAGTAGAAAAAGCTCCTGTAAAACAACAAGAGGAGGAAAAAGATAAGGTTGTAGTAAATAGTACAACATCTACTCCAAGTACTCCAAAAACACA
Organism: uncultured Clostridia bacterium; assembly: GCA_944387405.1. Taxonomy (GTDB): domain Bacteria; phylum Bacillota; class Clostridia; order TANB77; family CAG-508; genus UMGS1994. Next base: position 98,195 of record CALXET010000004.1, on the reverse strand, counting down.
AACAAATTCTACATATAGAATTACAGGTAAAGCATGGAACGATAAAAATGAAAATGGTAGAAAAGATTCTGGAGAATCAGGACTATCAAACGTATCAGTAATACTATACAATGCATCAAATAATACTCAAATACAAAAAGCTACTACAGATGGATCTGGAGAATATGTATTTAGTAATCTTCAAAATGGAAGTTACTACATAGTATTTGGATATAATACATCTAAATATAAATTAACAACTTACCATGTTAAAGGTTCAAATGCAAGCTCTAACTCAGATGCAGTTGTAGCTAATGGATTAGCAATCACTGATAAGATTGAATTATCAGGAGCAAGTCAAGGTGACATTGATATAGGATTAATAGAATCAAAGATGTTTGACTTAAGTTTAAGTAAAACAGTAACAAAGATAACAGTACAAAATGATTCTGGTACAAAAGCATATGATTTCAATGATTCAACAACAGCTAAAGTTGATATTAGAGGAAATGAACTTGCATCATCAAGATTATATGTTGAGTACAAGATAACAGTAGCAAACAAAGGTGAACTTTCAGGATATGCTAAGAGCATAGTTGATCATCTTCCAGAAGGAATGATCTTTAGTCCAAACCTAAATCCGGGTTGGTATCAAGATGCAGATGGAAGATTATATACAGAAAGTTTAGCAAATACAGAAATAAATGCTGGACAAGCAGCATCAATCAAATTAATTTTAGTAAAACAAATGACAGAAGCAAATGCAGAGATTTTAACAAATACAGCTGAGATTGCAGAATCATATAACGAATCTGCTATACCTGATGTAGACTCTGTAGCAGGAAATGGAATAGCAACAGAGGATGATTTAGGATCTGCAGACGTAATCGTATCAGTATATACTGGTGGTGGAATGATTAATGTAATGGTATTATTAACGACTCTGATTACTCTGTTCATAGCATTGTATGTAATTAAACTGAGAATAGATAGAAATAATAAGGGGGTGATAACATGGGAATAAAAAATAGAATAAGTAAAATAATTAAATTAACAGTTTTCATGTTATTAGCCGTTGTTATTAGTGCAAGCTTTATGCAAATAGCTTTTGCTAAGAAGGTAGTAAAGAGTGTACCAAGTCATGTAGAAAATTATCAAATACCAGGTTATATAACATATGAACAATATATAAATGATCCATTCTTACTATGTACAGCAAAAGGTGTAGCAATACCTGGATATGGATCAACATTGGTAGTTAGTGGGGGGCATACAGCGGATACGACAGATCAAGGTAAGCCAACAGGATATTTAACAATAAACGATCTTGGAAGTGCTACAGTATTTGCTGGAAATAATTATTCTGACTTAGTAGACACTCAAAGTAGAACTTATGGTTATTATACAGATGCAGAAGTACATCAAGCTACACCAGCAGAAGCATATATATTAGCAGAGTTAGACCAAAATACTCCTGGAAATGGTGTTGAATTTACAGTTACAGATAGAGAATATACAGGAGATGTTTATGAAGATGCCTACTTAGATGTAGATGGAGAAAGATATTATGCAGTAGAATATAATAGTGCACATGAACCTACAAAATATGTAGCTAAAGTAAATGGAAAATACTATGAAGTTGAAACAAATGATACAGAAGGTAGCGGAAGCTATTCTGCAGTACAAATTGCTTGGTGGGCAGTTGCAACAGTACAAGAGGGAGATAGAGTTCCTGATAATAGTTTAGCAACTGAAGCAAGAAACTTCGAAGAATATATTAATATGTTAAGTCCTAATGGAAAATATGAAATCATTAGAGACGGTGAAGTTGAGACAAGTGATGTAGAAAGTATTAGTTTAAATAAAACTAATGTAACATTAGATCCAGGAAAGACAGAACAATTAGAATTAACAATGCTTCCTGATAATTTAGCAAAAACAGATATTACTTGGACAACTTCAAATAAAAATGTTGTTGGAATAGACTCAAATGGAAAAATTACAGCTAAAAAAGCAGGAACAGCAACAATAACTGTTGCAGTTAAAAATAACGATTCTATGAAAGCAGAATGTAAAGTAACTGTAACTGGAAATGCAGAAGAAAATAAAGATGATAAAGAAAACAAGAAACAATTAAGAGATGAAAACAAAGACTTAAATATATTATATTTAGGAACAGAAGATAAAACAACAAATCAACTAGGCAATAGTTTAGTAGGATTTGTAAAAGATTATGGATATAGCGGTAAATTTAACCGTGTAAGTACTAATGGAGATTTAACAGATTTAATTGGTTCTGATAATTGGAACAAACTAGATTTAGCAAGTTACGATGTAATAATTATACAAGAAGATGAAAATACAATTAGAACTAATGGACAAGAATTTAGAGATGCAGCTAAAAAAATAGCTGATTCAGCTAAATCTAAAAATTCAAATGTTAAATTATTTGTAAGACAAGTAAGTGCAAATAAAGATGCTGATTCAAATACTAAAAATAGTATTTATAATACAGTTTCAGAAGCTGCTAAAGATATTGGCGGAACAGTGATAAATGATGGTAAAGCATTTGATGAATCTTCAAGTAAAAATAGTAATATAAACTTATATTCTGGAAATGAAAATATGTCTAATGAAGGAGCTTATTTATCAGCAGCATGTATATTTGCAACAGTATATGGACATAATCCAGAAGATGTTGATTATTATGGAAATGTAGGAGAATCAAATGGTAAAAAACTTCAAGAAATTGCGGCTAGTGTATGTAGTAGCAGTATAAAAGAAGATGATTCTAATAAAGAAGAATCAGAAGAAACTACTGAAGAAGGAGAGAATCCTGAATCAGTAGATGGAGTATATGAAGGTAGCGTTTCTGCTGAAAACTTATTTAACATAGATTATCCAACAAGTATGGAATCAGAAAATGCAGAAGTATTATATGATTCAACAACAAATAAATATAAAATTGGACCATTTAAAGTAAGTTACTTAAGATATATTACAAAATGTGGAGAAAGACCAGCAGCTGACTTCTCAGGTATCACAGAATCATTACTTACTGGTAAATTCTATAGAGATGGTAAAGAAGTTACAGAATTAATTTCAACAGATAACTATAGATTTGTTTATGAACATGATCATGCAGCAGTAAGAGCAGCAAATAATAGTGTTGATACAGATGCATCTTATCCATTCCCATATAGTGATGAAGAGTTCTACATAGAGCTTGATTACTTAGATGATTTAGCTTCTATAACAAGCTTCAAATTTAATTTCCACTATATGAATGGTGGTGCTACATTTACAGTATTCCATGGAACATATTTAACAATATATTGGAAAGCGTATAAAACTGGAACTACATCAAGTGCTGTTACGGCGTTTGACAATGATAGTAGAAATACTATGCTAGCATATAATTTAAAAGATAGTGCAAAAAATTTATTGAAAACTGCCAATGAAAAAGGAAGCAGTGTTAATTTAACAGAAGTATATAAAGAAGAAGCTGATGGAAAACCTTCAGAGAATGAAGTAAATAGGTTATATAATTTTGAAGGATTAGAAGGAAAAAGAGGAATTCAAAACGTAAAAACAGAAGTAACTGAAGATTCAATAAAAATTACATTTAAAGCTACTAGAACGGACTTAGCATATATTTTAGGTATTCCAGATATTCCTGGAGTGAATTGGGCTTCTTATGTTGTTGTTAATTCATATGACTTAACATCTAGTAGCAAAGTATTAGATGCTAAGTTCGAATATGATGATAATAATACTTTTACTATTACTGCAGATAAAGAATTTAAAGATTTATATGTTTCTGGTGCTAAAATTGATATTTCAATTAAATTTAGTTATGCAATAAGAAGTTTACCAGATGCAATATATGAATTGATAACTGGTGACATGGTGGTAGCTCGTACTATAAATGCATCAATTTCTTTCGATTATTTAAATTCTTTTGAAAATTATATAGAATATGTACAACCAACTATGGCAACAGATGCTAATGGAGCAAAGTTATCATTAAATGGATCAACGATTGAATTAAACAAAGAAGGATTTTTGGATCCTACAAAATTATATTTTAAAAATGGTGACGTTATAGGTGGAGCTGCTCCACAGCTAGTTGCTAATACTTCAGAAACTGCAACAGGCGTTGGAAAACAAACAAATGGATTTGGTGATGAAACTACATGGTATGTTGAAGCTAGAGGCTCTGCTGGAGATATGAATGGAGATGAAATTCATATTAAGAAATCAGGAATATTGGATGTAATTGTTACAATTGTCTCTGATAAATTTACTGTTAAAGTACATCAGAAAATAGATGTACCAGACTTTTATATTCAGGAAGACGGTGTAGATGTTAATCCAAATGGTATAGGACTTGCAATGTTTTATAATGCAGATGGTAAAAAACCAGCAGGTTTATCTGACGATGGTTTTGTAACAGTAGCAAATGCATCAAGTGGTGGATCAGCAGAAATTATAAGAGCTGATTCATGCGGAAGTGGATTATGTTATCAGGGAAAGGTATTAGGAATACAATCTTTAGCAACAGGTAATTCAAACTTAGATGCAGGAAGTGGAACGGATATTGGAAGTTTAGATTATGGACCTTATGTATCGATAGTTGGATATTTTAGCGGTAAAGTAATAGCTGTTAAAGCTGGAATTGCATTACCAGTTAATGCAGAAATTGAATTAACATTTAAGGATTCTGGAAATGGTGCAGATACGTTAATAGTTAATTATAATGGAGTATCAGCTAATGTTGAAGAAGGTGATAATGGAAATGAAGGTGATGGTGCGGACAGTGGATCAGGTAACCAAGGAGGAAGTTCACAAGATCCAACAACTGTAGAAGACACAGGATTAATTGCACAAAGTGGAACACAGTCTAAATCACAAACACAAACAACAGTAGGACCTGGTGGAGGAGAACCAGGTGGAGGCGGAGATGGAGACTATGACGAAGACGATACAGAAATGGGAACAGGAGCAGCTTACATAGTTGACTACGACGCTGATATAGAATTCTTAGAAGACGGTATGGAATTAGACTTAACAACAGCTATCGGTGGTATGGTTTGGGAAGACTTCGAAACATTTGAAAAAGGTGAAGAAGTAAAAGCAAACGGTATTTACAATGATGCTGATGGAGATAAGAAATTATCTAAGATAGAAGTTAGAATTTGGAAAGTAGTATACGAAAAGAAAGATGATGCATACGTAGAAGTAACTTCAGGAGAATATGCAAGAACATTAGCAGATGCATATAGAAAGAAAACAGTTTCTGAAAATGGAAGTGTTAAACTAGAAGATAAGATAGACTTCGAATCAGATGATAGATCTAAGAGATTATATACAGATGATAACGGAGACTATACAGCATACTTAAATGTTCCTGCTATTGAAGGATTAGATACAGAAAAATATAAAGTATCATATGATGTAGAGTTCATCTATGATGGACAAACATATGAAGTTACAGAGTACTTAGCATCTACAGGAGAAACTGAGACAGCTAAGAAAGTTGAAAAATTTGAATCAACTTCTGCAACACCAGATGGAGCAGGAGAAAATCCAAATCCAGTAGATTACTCAGCATATGCAAATGATTCATATGCAATTGAAACATATGATGAAAGACATGCATTTGATACTAAATTTACAGAAATATACGGAAAAGAAGATATGCAAACAGATGGAACAACAAAAGGTGCAGCTTCTAATCCAGATTCAGAAAATTCAGAAGAATTAGAATTAAATTATACATCAGCTGATCAAGGATTTGATACAGATCCAACAGGAGAAGCTGATAGTGAGAATACAACAGATAACGCTGAAACAAGAAAAGTTTCAACATTAGTAACAAAAGATAATGATGGATATATATTAGATCAATATGGAATGAAAGCTAGAACATCTACAGCAGGATTATTACTTCCATATGAAGATAGAATCCATGTAGAAGATAAGAAAGAAGATATACCACTTGAATATATTGATACTGGAGCTGAAGGACAATTTACATATTATAAACCAATTAATGAATACTTTAGCCATATTAACTTAGGATTAGTAAATAGAGATAAAGTTGATGTATCAGTATCACAAGATTTATATAAAGCTGGTATAACAGTAAATCAAGATGATTTAACTTATAAATATAGTGCATTAATAGACTTAGAAAATGAAAAATATGCAGATAAATTAAATATGTTACTTGATATGCAAAATGCAGGAGTAGCATATGAGATTGGTTTATATGCATCAGACTTCTATTATAGATCAGATGTATATAAAGCTTCAGGTGAAACAGAAATCACTAAAGCAATATATGATGCTAAGAAAGAATCTGAATTAAGATTATTTGCAACATATAAGATGAGTGTATACAATGATTCAGATTACCATGATATAAGTATTAATGAGTTAACAGATTACTTTGATTCTTCATACTCTTTAATTACAGAAAATGTTTCAACAGAAATTGAAAATGAAGAGGGTGTAAGAGAAGAGCAAATAGTTGCTGAACCATCATACTTTAGAATTTATAACCCATTAGGATCTGATATGCTAGATTCACCATATCACTATAATAAAGACGAAGATATTGGAGAAAACTTAGTAAGAGTAAACAGAACTGAAGAAGAAAGCGAACCAATGGCTAAAGGTTTAGTAACATGGACAGTTGATGAAGAATTTGATCAAGAAGTAACAGCTGAAGACGGAACAGTAGGTGGTACATATAGCAGAATGACAACAAATACATTTGAGACAACTACTGCAGATGGTGGAAAACGTGTAACTAACGAATTAACACTTCGTCCAGGTGAGAAACTTGAGATATTCGTATCATTTGAAGTTGACCACGATGGATATAATTTAGCTAAAGATGAAGAATATGATAAAACTCAAAAGAAAAAAGATGAAACAAGACAAGACTTATTAGGAGATAAAAATAGTGTACTTGAAGTTTCTAACTTCACAAGTTTCTACACAGAAGATTCATTAAGAAAGAATAACAACGTAGCTTACAAAGCTGGTGAAGTTTCTGGTAGAGTGGATAAAGATTCTGCTCCAGATAACGTAAACTTCAGTATGACAGAAACATTAGAGAAAAACGGAATCAACTATACAATCCTAGATAAGAATTGGTTTGAAGATGATACTGATTCAGCACCAGTATTTAGAGTATACTTAAGAGATAAAGATCAAAGAGAAAGAGAGATAAATGGTGTTGTTTGGGAAGAAGATTTAAATAAAGAAGTAGAAGGAACAGATAATACTAAGACAGGTGATGGTATATTTACTGATGAAGAAGGAAGAGTTCCTGGTGTAACAGTTTCATTAGTTGAAAAGATTAAACTTGCAGCAGATGAAACAAACGGAGAAATACCAGAAGGTGAATATGAATATGTATGGCCAGATAAAGCATTTGGTGATGCAATCCCTGATTATACATCAGTAACAATGTCAGATGAAAAAGGTAACTATACATTAAGAAACTTTGTATCTGGTAACTACGTTGTAAGATTCGAATATGGTAATACAGCTATGACAATGGATTACAACGGACAAGATTACAAGAATACATCTTATCAAGATGGTATAGTAAACCCATCACAAGAGATAATAGATGAAAACTTTGATGAAGATCATAGAAATAATGATCAAACAGATGAAGCTCTAACAGAACAAATTACACTTAATAATGAATGGCATGATTTAACAGGTAATACAGAAGGATTAACAAACAGTGAAGATGAAAAGAGAGTTTCTGATGCAAGAGACTATGAGGCAAGAAGACTTGGAATTATAGAATTCTCTAGAACAATAGATAATGCTACAGCAGAAGTGTTAGCAGTAGCAGACAGTAAAGAACTACAAGATTTAAAAACTGCTTTAGCAGAGAAAATGTTTGATGAGAATGGTAATATAATTAAGAATTATGGTACTGCTTTAAATGAAGTTCTAGAAGAAAATAAGACATTAAATGAATTTGTAAATGGTACAGAAGGAAAACCAAGCAAATATAAATCTTTACTAGAATATACAGCAATGCAAGCTAATACAGCTAAATTAAGAGTACAAATAGAAGATTCAAGTGATCTAGACTTTGGTACAACTAAGAAGAGTACAGGTGGTGCATTTACAGTTAATGTAGGTGGATCATATGATCAAATCTTAGATGCAGCTAAGAATAATGAAGACAATGTTGAGAAAGTTTATACAATTGGAAATGTAGACTTTGGTCTAGAAAGAAGAGCAGATACAATTATACAAGTAGATAAATTCTTAAAGGGAATAGAACTACAAAAAGAAAATGAACCTATCTATAAAGTGACAATTGAAGATAATGGTGATGTCATAGAAGAATATATGGAAAGTGACAAAATTACTGGAATAGATATGCCAGAGGCTAACGGTGTACAAGGTTTTAGATATATAAATATGGAAGAGGAAGCTTTAAAGAATACAAGATTAATAATTGACTACAAAGTAAAAGTTTCTAATAAATCTGAAGTTGATTATGCTTCAAGTACAATAGTAAATGATGCATATACAACAGAAGAGTTAAATGAACATATTAAAAAAGCAAACGAGAATTTGGCTTCAGGAGAGTATATTAAATATGGTACATTTGCAGGATTATATTACTATACACATAATACAGAAGCTGCAAACGGCACTATAACAGTAGCTGGTGAAGATTATACTGATGATGCTGTAAGAACTACAGTAGATCAATTAGTAGATTACATTGATCCAGGAATAGCACTTACTGATGTAAGTGAAGAAAATGCATTCTGGGCTACAGCAGATAATAAAGGTACAGACGGATCTACATTTGCTTCACTAAATGGATTAATTTCAGACGATTCTTATACAGTTATACCTGGAGATAATCCAAAATATTATCTACAAGATGATACAGGTGAATTATATATTAGTGAATCTAAATCAAATGTAGCGTTCTCTAACAATGATGCTATAGTTAAGACACAAAAGACAACACCAGCACTTCAAAGAGGTGATAAAGGTGAAGGAAGATTAGCATATGAATTAGATACAGGAGATACAAAGGCAAATAATATAGGACAAAGATTATTACAAAATCAACCAGCAACTGTATACAATGTATATGCATATCCAAATACATATAATACAGAATACAAACCAGATGTATTTAATAAAGATTTAACTAAAGAATTAAGTACAATGAACCTAGTAAAAGAAGCTAATGAAGAAAAACCAACATCAGCTGAAATTAGTATTAAAACACAAGTAGATCTTCAAAGTTCAGTTGACTTAGATGATATGATCTATGATAACTTAGCCGAAGTTTTAGCTTACTCAAACTCAGTTGGTAGAAGATCAATGTATGCTATTCCAGGTAATGCATTTGAAATAGCAAAAATTGAAGAAGTAAATACTACTGAAGCTGCTGCAGATGGTGGTATATGGAACTCTGGACATAGTAGTAATGCTGCTAAAGATCCAGTAACAGCTACAATATTAGATGGTTTAGATTCTTCAGAAACAAAAGCTAATGGTTATGAATACATGCAAACAACAAAATATGCATTTAATACTCTTAAAGCTATAGATGAAAATAAATCAGCAGCAAATGGATTCTATGTAGCAGAGCTAGATGCTGATGCTGCAAACTTCGTAACATTCACAGAACCTACTGGTTTAAGTAAAACAATGGAAAATCAAGCAATATTTATAATTGTAATGCTTATAGCTTTAATAGTACTTGCAGTTGGTATTATTCTAATTACTTTAAAAGTAGTTATGGTAAAATCTACAGATGACATTACAATAGAAAGTACAAAAGAATAAACTATATTTAGTATAGTAAATAAAAATAAGGACTTAGAGAAATCTGAGTCCTTATTTATTACTTTAAAGAATTATGATAAAATTAAATAGTATTATAAAAGAATAAGATGTAAGTGATTAATATAAAATGAAGGTGAGTATATGAGTAAAAAAATTGAAGAATTTCAAAAAATAATTAATGAAAGTGATAATATAGTGTTTTTTGGAGGAGCAGGTGTTTCAACAGAAAGTGGAATTCCTGACTTTAGAAGTAAAGATGGATTATATAATTTAAAGTACAAATATCCACCAGAAGAAATATTGAGTCATTCTTTTTTTATAAATAATACAAAGGAGTTTTTTGAGTTTTATAGAGATAAAATGAACTCTCTTAAGTATGAGCCTAATATAACACATATTAAACTTTCAGAGCTTGAAAAGAAAGGTAAACTTAAAGCAGTAATTACTCAAAATATTGATGGACTACATCAAAAGGCTGGATCTAAAAATGTACTTGAACTACATGGAAGTGTTTTGAGAAATTATTGTATGAAGTGTAAAAAAGAGTATAGTGCGGAGTATGTTTTTAATAGTAATAAAGTACCAATATGTAGTTGTGGCGGTATAATAAAGCCTGATGTAGTGTTATATGGAGAAAACTTAAATGACAATATTGTAGAGAAAAGTATGGATTATATAAGAAATGCAGAAGTGTTAATTATAGGAGGAACGTCACTTACAGTATATCCTGCAAGTAGTCTAATTTACTATTTTAAAGGAAAGAAATTAGTGCTAATAAATCGAGATTCAACTCAAATGGACAGTAGGGCTGATTTAGTAATAAATGATAGTTTAGGTAATGTGTTTAAAAATATATGAAAAGTAAGTAAAAAATAAAAGTAAAATAAAAGTAAAAGACAGTTTATGTTATTAATTATGACTAAACTGTCTTTTTTTGTGGATAAATGTAAACAAATAGATAAATAGTGGATAATCAAAAAAATGTACAATTCTTAAAAAAGAGGTTTCCGTAAGCTGTTTTTATTAAATAATGACGTAAAGACTAAAAAAGTAAAATAATTGTATTAAAAACTTAATAAAACCCTAAGAAAAGCGCGCCGTAATAATAAAGAAAAAATTAAGTTTAATAGATATTTACAAGAAAAATAAGCTTTTTATAATAAAAATTAAATTAATAATAAGAAGAAAGGTTATTAAGGGGGAGTCCAAAATGAAACAAGGGAAGGATCAAAAGTTTAGCCAGAATCTTGGAAATCAAACTGAGAAAGGAAAAAGAAAAGCTTTATTAAGACCAAGAAATGTAATAGCATTTATAATTGCAATTTTAGTACTTGTGTGTGTAGTGATAGTTAGTACTAACGAGAAAGCTAGTAATTTCATAAAAAAGGGTATTACGCAGATAGGGCAAACATTAACAGAAACAAGAGCATCTGGTTATATAAAAAGAGTTTATATAACATCAACCAGAGATGTTATTTCTGTTAAGGATGGAGATTATGGAACATTAGAAGTACATGTTATTACAAATGATGGACAAGATTTAGGAGAAGTGGGAACTGTTGCATATTCTACTGTTTCTGAAAATCTTGGTGATGTTGAAATTAATGGAAATAAGGTTACAGGAACACACATTGGAACGGTTAGAATTCAAGCAACAGTGCAGTATGATGGAGAAACTGTTACATCAAATGAAATAACGATTACTATTGAAGACAATTGGGAAGTTGCTTATAGAGATGCAACATTTTTTAAATATGATCCAGATGAATTATTTGAGTACGGTGGTAGAGTAGTTGATACAACTTCGCAAGGTTTATATTTTACAGAAGGAGCAACTACAACAACATTAGGTGATTATAAATTTACAACTAGTGATTGGAATAGATGGACAAAAAATGTACGTTCAATTGGAGATCCAGAGCTTCCATATTCAGGTCTTGTTGAAAATGAACTAGATGAAAATGGAAATATTCAATTTAAAGTAGAAGATAATGGTATTTTTGATGAGAATATAGAAGAAGGAAAAGATAGTTATACAAATGTTGGACTTCCTTTTGTAAAACAAGGAAATGGTTTTTATAAATTTGATTCAAATCAATTTGAAGCTTATTTTGAAAATGGTATTCCTAAAAGTGATGTTGATTTAGCATGGTCAGATGAAAAAGTTAAATATTATAGTGATGGTGGATCTGCAATAAAAGGATTCTTCCCATTTAATTCAGGGGTAAATTATAAAGATGCTATTTATCATTTTGGAATGAAAATTCATACACCTTTTTATATGACAGAAAATGGACAGACATCAACTGGAGAAGATATTACATTTGAATTTTCTGGTGATGATGACATATGGATTTTTATTGATGGAAAATTAGTAATAGATATTGGAGGAATTCATAATCAAATATCAGCAGACATTAATTTTGCTAATAATGAAGTTATATTATATAAAGGTTTAAAAGAAAATGGTGTTGTAAATAAAAGAACAAATTTAACTGATATTTTAGGCTCAGACTGGAATAGTGATACTGAAAAAGAACATACTTTAAGTGTATTTTATTTAGAGAGAGGTAAAGGAAGTTCTAACTGTCAAGTATATTTTAATTTACCTACAAAAGTTCAACAATCTGATGTTATAGTACATCATTATAAAGAAGGAACAAAAGAAAAATTAGCACCAGATGAAATTATAGAGGGATTTCCAGGAGATGAATATACAACAAGTCCAAGTTCAGAAGTGCCTGCAAATTGCGAACTTGTATCTACACCAGATAATGCAACTGGAATAATTGGAACAGAGAGAACAGAAGTAATTTATTACTATAGTTATGAAGAAGGTGTTATTAGTAATAATACCGTAACGAAGACAAGCTCATTAAGTGAAATAGATGATGTAACAGCACGGAGTACCATATACTATTGAAGCAAATGTTGATATATCAAATTATAAAGGAAAAGCCACAATAACAATGGTGGATTATTTAGCAGGAGCTATTATAGAAGAAGAGTCAGAATTAGCTTATGGCGTATATAATGAGGATGATAATACAATTACATGGAATTTAACATCACAAGTTGATGCACTTAATGGTGAAACTGATCATTTATATTATCCTAAAAATATAAATTTAGTTTATAAAAATATTAATAAAATGAATGATAGTATAACTAATACGGTATATTCAACGGTTGAACTTTATACACCAGAGAAAAGAGAAGAAGTAAATACAAGTTTAACAATTCCAATTAGTCATACTAAAGAAGTACATGTAACTAAAGTATGGGATGATGACAATAATGCAGATGGTAGACGTCCACAAAATATTACTTTATCTGCAACAGGAAATAGGGCGAAATATACACAAGTTATAAATTCATCATATGCTACCTCAGAAAACACATGGGAATATACGTTTGAAAATCTTCCTAGATATGATTCATCAGGAAATGAGATTGAATATGTAATAGATGAGGAGAACCTATATGATGATTATTATGAAAAAGAAAGTGTTGACCAAGAAACAAAAACAATAACAAATGTAGATAAATATGCAAAAGTTACAGTACATTATTATATTCAAGAGAAAGATGGAACAAATACAACTACAAAAGTACCTTCTAGAGATGGTGGTGTAGTAGCAGACGCAGTTTTAGAAGGAAAACAAGGTGAAACATATACAGCAAGTGCTCCTGGAAATGTTGCACAAAATTATGAAGTAGTATCAATTGTTGGAGCTGCAACAGGAACATATACAAAAGAAGATCAAGTTGTAACATATTACTATAGATTAAAAGAACCATCAGTTGATGCTACTATTACAAAAGAAGGAACAGCAAGTATAGATTCACAAAATGACAAAGTAAGTTATAACTTAGTATATGAAGCAACAATAAATGATTATATTGGTGATGCTGAAATTGTAATCGAAGATAATATGCCATATGCAATAAATGAAGGAGAATCTGAATTAGATGGTGGATCATACGATTCAGAAAGAGAAAGTATTGTTTGGAATGAAAATGTACCAGATATAAATACTTTTGAAGATGGACCAAAGACGATAACAATAGAAAAAAATATAGAAGTATTGTACAAAGATATAAATACATTACAAGATAGTATGACAAATTATGTTTCAGCAAATATAAATTTACCAACAAATGAATTTACAAAAGAAGTTGAAGATACAGCAGATACAAACATAAATATAAATGGACAAGTAAATATTAAATATATCGATAAATATACAGATGAAGAGATTGCAACTATAGTAACAAAAACAGGAAAAGTTGGTGCAAGCTATGATGTATCATCTGATAAAAAGAATATATCAGGATATACACTTATAGAAGAACCAGCAGAAAAGACAGGAACATATACAGAAGCTGCTCAAGAAAAAGTATATAAAAAAAAAAAAAATACAACAGTACATGTAACATATATAGATGAATATACAAATGAAGAAATAGCAGATGAAGTAACAATCTCAGGATATCAAGGAAAAGCATATGAGACAGAATTAAAGACAATAGATGGATACGTATATTCAAGGGATACAGAAAATACAACAGGAACAATGTCAAGAAATACAATAGAAGTAAAATACTATTATAAGAAAGAAGCGACAGTATTAGTACATTATTATAAAGAAGGAACAGAAGAGAAAGTATCAGAAGATGTAGTATTAAATGGATATGTAGGAGAAAGCTATACAACAGAAGAGGCAGACGATATACCACCAGAATATGAATTAGTATCAGATCCACTAAATAAAAATGGAACATATGCAGATGGACAAACAGTAGTAATATACTACTATAGAGTAAGAAGTTTTGAAGTAAAAGAAAATACACTAACAAAAGTAGGAACAGATGAAATTACATCTGTGAATGATAAAGTAACATATACATTAAATTACAGAGCAACTATAAGTAAGTATAAAGGGCAAGGAAGTTTAAGTATTACAGATAGACTACCATATGCAATTGATGAAGATGCATCAGACTTAAATGGTGGAACATATGATGAAACACAAAAAACAATAACATGGACAGTTGATTTGGGAGAAATAGATACTTATACAAATGGAGATAAAGCTATAAATGAAACAAGAACGATAGAAGTATTATATAAAGATATAGATACTCTTCAAAATAGTATGACAAACCAAGTATCAGCAAGAGTAGAATTACCAGATGTAAGTGGAAATATAACAAAAGATGCAAGTAAAGATACATTAATTAAAGTTTATGGAAATGTAGAAGTAAAATATGTAGACAAATATACATCAGAAGAGATAGAGACAAAAGTAACAAAGACAGATAAAGTAGGAGCAAGTTATGATGTAAGTTCTGATAAAAAAGAAATAGAAGGATATACACTAATAGAAGAGCCAGCAGAAAAAGCAGGAACATATACAGAAGCAGCACAAGAAAAAGTATATTATTATGCAAAGAATACAACAGTACATGTGAAATATGTAGATGTAGATACAGGAAGAGAGATTGCTGAAGCAGAAATAATCTCAGGATATGAAGGAAAAGAATATACAACAGATAAAAAAGAAATAGAGTATTACACATATCAAAAAGATAGTGGAAATACTTCAGGAAACATGTCAAGAGAACAAACAGAAGTAGTTTACTATTACAAATTAAATGATGCAAATATATCAGATAAAATAACAAAAGATGGAACAGATGTAATAACATCTAGAAAAGACAAAGTAAGTTATATAATTTCTTATGAAGCAACAGTAGATACATATATAGGTGAAGCTTCACTTAAAGTAGTAGATACATTACCATATGATATAGATGAGGGTGAATCAAATCTAGCAGGTGGAACTTATAATCCAGTAGATAGAACAATAACATGGAATGTTCCTTTAGAAGATATTGATACATTAGCAACAGGAGAAAATTTACCAGAAATAATATCTTTTGAAAAAGATATAGAAGTTTTATATAAAAATGTTGATTTAACACAAGATAAATTAACAAATAATATACAAGCTACATTAAATTTACCTGACCAAGAAAGAGAAGAAACTGTAGAAAATACAGCAGATACAAATATAAATGTAAATGGAAGTGTAGTAGTAAAATATGTAGATAAATATTCATCAGAAGAAATAGAAACTCAAGTAACAAAGAGTGGTAAAGTAGGAACAAAATTTGATGTAACAGATGATGAAAAGAAAATAGAAGGATATACTATTGTCGAAGAACCAGCAGAAAAAACAGGAACTTATTCAGAAACAGCACAAGAAAAAGTATATTATTATGCTAAAAATAGTACAGTAAATGTAACTTATATAGATGAATATACAGATGAAGAAATAGATGGAAAAGAAATAATATCTGGATATGAAGGAAAAGCTTATAATACTGAACAAAAAACAATAGATGGATATGATTTCACAAGAGTTGAAGGAAATGCTTCAGGAACAATGGCAAGAGATACTATTGAAGTAAAATATTACTACAAGAAGAAATCAACAGTATTAGTTCACTATTATGAAGAAAATACAACAAATAAAGTAGCAGAAGATGTAGTATTAAATGGACATGTTGGGGAAAGCTATACAACACAAGAAGCAGAAAATATTCCTCCAGAATATGAATTAGCAGTAAGTCCAAGCAATAAAAATGGAACATATGTAGATGGACAAACAGTAGTAACATATTACTATAGAGTAAGAAGTTTTGAAGTAAAAGAAAATACATTAACAAAAACAGGAACAGATGAAATAACATCTGTAAATGACAAAGTTATATATACATTGAACTATAAAGCAACAATAAGTAAGTATAAGGGAGCAGGAACATTAACTCTAACAGACACATTACCTTATGCGATAAATGAAGAAGAATCAAATCTAGATGGCGGAACATATGATGAAGCTAAAAAGACAATAACATGGAC
The DNA here is from genome assembly GCA_944387405.1 of uncultured Clostridia bacterium. Classification (GTDB taxonomy): domain Bacteria; phylum Bacillota; class Clostridia; order TANB77; family CAG-508; genus UMGS1994. The sequence goes on along the minus strand of CALXET010000004.1, from coordinate 81,430 downwards.
AATAGATTTAGGCGATATAGATACATATACAAATGGTGATAAATCTATAGATGAAACAAGAGAAATAGAAGTATTATATACAGATGTAGATACATTACAAGATAATATGACAAACCAAGTATCAGCAAAAGTAGATCTACCAGAAGTAAGTGGAAATATAACAAAAGATGCAAATAAAGTAACAGAAATAAATGTATATGGAAATGTTGAAGTAAAATATTTAGATAAATACACAAGTGAAGAAATAGAGACAAAAGTAACAAAAACTGATAAAGTAGGAAAAACATTTGATGTAACAGGAGATAAAAAATCAGTAGAAGGATATACACTAATAGAAGAACCAGTAGAAAAGACAGGAACATACACGGAGACTAATCAAGAAAAAATATACTACTATGCTAAAAATACATCAGTAAATGTAAAATATGTAGATATAGATACAGGAAGAGAAATAGCTACAGCAGAAACAATTTCAGGATATGAAGGAAAAGAATATACAACAACAAAAAAAGAAATAGAAAACTACACATATCAAAAAGATAGTGGAAATACAGCAGGAAATATGGCAAGAGAAAAAATTGAAGTAGTTTACTATTACAAATTAAATGATTCAAATATAACAGATATGGTAACAAAAGAAGGTACTACAGATATTGATTCTAGAGATGATAAAGTAAGTTATAAAATAACATATGCAGCAACAATAGAAACATATATAGGAAAAGCAAATGTAGTATTAACAGATAAATTACCATATGAAATAGATGAAGAAAAATCTAAATTAGATGGTGGAACATATGATGCTGACGCAAAAACAATAACATGGAATGTTGATTTAGGTGATATTGATACTTTAGAAACAGGTGCAAATGTTCCAGAAAAAGTTTCTATAGAAAAGAATATAGAAGTACTATATAAAGATATAGATGTTGTACAAAATAATATGACAAATGAAATAACAGCTACATTAAACTTACCAGCTCAGAACAAAACAGAAGAAACTACTGACACATATTCTACAAACATAAATGTAAATGGAGATGTAGTAGTAAAATATGTTGACAAGTATACTTCTGAAGAAATATCAAATAAAGAAACAAAGAGTGGAAAAGTAGGAACAGCATTTGATGTAACAGAAGACAAGAAAGAGATAGATGGATATACTATTGTCGAAGAGCCAGAAGAAAAGACAGGAACTTTTACAGAAGCATCACAAGAAAAAGTATACTATTATGCAAAAAATACAACAGTACATGTAACATATATAGATGAATATACAAATGAAGAAATAGCAGATGAAGTAACAATCTCAGGATATCAAGGAAAAGCATATGAGACAGAATTAAAGACAATAGATGGATACGTATATTCAAGGGATACAGAAAATACAACAGGAACAATGTCAAGAAATACAATAGAAGTAAAATACTATTATAAGAAAGAAGCGACAGTATTAGTACATTATTATAAAGAAGGAACAGAAGAGAAAGTATCAGAAGATGTAGTATTAAATGGATATGTAGGAGAAAGCTATACAACAGAAGAGGCAGACGACATACCACCAGAATATGAATTAGTGTCAGATCCAGTAAATAAGAACGGAACATATGCAGATGGACAAATAGTAGTAACATACTATTATAGAGTAAGAAGCTTTGATGTAATTGAAAATTCACTAAGTAAAATTGGAACAACAGAAATTACTTCAGAAAGTCAGAAAGTGAAATATACGATAAACTATAGAGCAACAGTAAGCAAATACAAAGGAACAGGAACATTAACTTTAATAGATAGACTACCATATACAATTGATGAAGATGCATCAGATTTAGATGGTGGAACATATGATGAAACACAAAAAACAATAACATGGACAGTTGATTTAGGAGAAATAGATACTTATACAAATGGTGATAAAGTAATAAATGAGACAAGAGATATTGAAGTATTATATGAAAATATAGATACTCTTCAAAATAGTATGACAAATCAAGTATCAGCAAGAGTGGACTTACCTGATGTAGGTGGAAATATTTCAAAAGATTCTTCGGTAGACACATTAATAAAAATTTATGGAAATGTAGATGTAAAATATGTGGATAAATATTCATCAGAAGAAATAGAAACAAAAGTAACAAAAACAGATAAAGTAGGAGCAAGTTATGATGTAAGTTCTGATAAAAAAGAAATAGAAGGATATACGTTAATAGAAGAACCAACAGAAAAAACAGGAACATATACAGAAGCAGCACAAGAAAAAGTATATTATTATGCAAAGAATACAACAGTAAATGTAAAATATGTTAATGTAGATACAGGAAGAGAAATTGCTGAGGCAGAAATAATTTCAGGATATGAAGGAAAAGAATACACAACAGACAAAAAAGAAATAGAATATTATACATATCAAAAAGATAGTGGAAATACTTCAGGAAATATGGCAAGAAATGGAGTAGAAGTTGTTTACTATTACAAATTAAATGATGCCAATATAGTAGATGGAATAACAAAATACGGAACAGAAGAAATAACTTCAAGAAATGATAAAGTAAATTATATAATTTCTTATGAAGCAACAGTTGATACATATATAGGAGATGCATCACTTGAAATAGTTGATAAGCTACCATATGCGATAGAAGAAAATGGTGCTGTTTTAGATGGAGGTATATATAATCCTGTAGATAAAACAATAACATGGAATATAGATTTAGAAAGTATAGACACATTAGAAACAGGAGAAAATGTACCAAAGAAGATAACAATAGAAAAAGATATTGAAGTATTGTATAAAAATGTTGATTTAACTGAAAACAAATTAACAAACCAAGTAAGTGGAAAATTATACTTAGAATCACAAGATAAAGAGACAACTGTAGAAGATACTTCAGATACAAATATAAATGTAAATGGAAATGTAGTTGTAAAATATATTGATAAATATACAGATGAAGAAATATCAGAAAATGTAACTAAATCAGGAAAAATTGGAACAGCATTTGATGTAACAGAAGATAAAAAATTAGTAGAAGGATATACTATTGTTGAAGAACCAGCAGAAAAGACTGGAACTTTTGCAGAAGCAGCACAAGAAAAACTATACTATTATGCAAAAAACAGTGCTGTACATGTAACATATATAGATGAATATACAGATACTGAAATAGAATCTGATGAAACAATTTCAGGATATGAAGGAAAATCATATAATACTGAACAAAAAACAATAGATGGATATGATTTTTCAAGAGTTGAAGGAACTTCATCAGGAACAATGACAAGAGATACTATAGAAGTAAAATATTATTATAAAAAGAAAGCAACAGTATTAGTGCATTATTATGAAGAGAACACAACAAATAAGGTAGCAGAAGATGTAGTATTAAATGGACATGTTGGCGAAAATTATAAAACAACAGAATCTGAAGATATTCCACCAGAATATGAATTAGTGTCAGATCCAGTAAATAAAAATGGAGTATATGCAGATGGACAAACAGTAGTAACATATTATTATAGAGTAAGAAGTTTTGAAGTAAAAGAAAACATATTAACAAAAGATGGAACAGATGAAATAACATCAGTAAATGACAAAGTAACATATACTATTACTTACAAAGCAGAAATTGGTAAATACAAAGGTAAAGCAACATTAAATATAGTAGATACTTTGCCATATGCAATAGATGAAGGAGCTTCAAATTTAAATGGTGGAACATATGATGAAACACAAAAAACAATAACATGGACAATTGATTTAGGAGATATAGATACATATACAGATGGTGATAAAGTTATAAATGAAACTAGAACAATTGAAGTTTTATTTGAAGATGTGGATACATTACAAAATAATATGACAAATCATGTATCAGTAAGAGTTGACCTTCCAGAGGTAAGTGGAAATGTAACAAAAGATGCAAACAAAGTAACAGAAATAAATGTATATGGAAATGTTGAAGTAAAATATTTAGATAAATACACAAGTGAAGAAATAGAGACAAAAGTAACAAAAACTGATAAAGTAGGAAAAACATTTGATGTAACAGGAGATAAAAAATCAGTAGAAGGATATACACTAATAGAAGAACCAGTAGAAAAGACAGGAACATACACGGAGACTAATCAAGAAAAAATATACTACTATGCTAAAAATACATCAGTAAATGTAAAATATGTAGATATAGATACAGGAAGAGAAATAGCTACAGCAGAAACAATTTCAGGATATGAAGGAAAAGAATATACAACAACAAAAAAAGAAATAGAAAACTACACATATCAAAAAGATAGTGGAAATACAGCAGGAAATATGGCAAGAGAAAAAATTGAAGTAGTTTACTATTACAAATTAAATGATTCAAATATAACAGATATGGTAACAAAAGAAGGTACTACAGATATTGATTCTAGAGATGATAAAGTAAGTTATAAAATAACATATGCAGCAACAATAGAAACATATATAGGAAAAGCAAATGTAGTATTAACAGATAAATTACCATATGAAATAGATGAAGAAAAATCTAAATTAGATGGTGGAACATATGATGCTGACGCAAAAACAATAACATGGAATGTTGATTTAGGTGATATTGATACTTTAGAAACAGGTGCAAATGTTCCAGAAGAAGTTTCTATAGAAAAGAATATAGAAGTACTATATAAAGATATAGATGTTGTACAAAATGGTATGACAAATGAAATAACAGCTACATTAAACTTACCAGCTCAGAGCAAAACAGAAGAAGTTACTGACACATATTCTACAAACATAAATGTAAATGGAAATGTAGTAGTAAAATATGTAGACAAATATTCATCAGAAGAAATAGAAACTCAAGTAACAAAGAGTGGAAAAGTAGGAACAGCATTTGATGTAACAGGCGACAAGAAAGAGATATCAGGATATACACTTATCGAAGAACCAGCAGAAAAGGTGGGAACATATACAGAAACATCACAAGAAAAAGTATACTACTATGCAAAAAATACAACTGTACATGTAGAATATATAGACGAATATACTGATGAGAAAATATCAGATGATGTAACAATTCAAGGATATCAAGGAAAAGCGTATGATACAGAATTAAAAACAATAGATGGGTATGCTTATTCAAGAGATACTGAAAATACTTCTGGAATAATGTCAAGAGATACTGTTGAAGTAAAATATTATTATAAGAAAGAGTCAACTGTATTAGTACATTACTATAAAGAAGGAACAGGAGAGAAAGTATCAGAAGATGTAGTTTTACATGGATATGTAGGAGAAAATTATACAACGCAAGAAGCGGATGATATACCACCAGAATATGAATTAGTATCAGATCCACTAAATAAAAATGGAACATATGCAGATGGACAAACAGTAGTAACATACTACTATAGAGTAAGAAGTTTTGAAGTAAAAGAAAATACATTAACAAAAGTAGGAACAGATGAAATTACATCTGTGAATGATAAAGTAACATATACATTAAATTATAAAGCGACTATTGGTGAATACAAAGGAAAAGGAACATTAAGTATAGTAGATAAATTACCATATCAAATTGAAGAAAGTGAATCAAACTTAGGTGATGGTGTATATGATTCTGAAAACAAAACAATAACATGGACAATAGATCTAGGAGACATAGATACATATACAAATGGTGATAAAGGAATAAATGAAACAAAAACTATAGAAGTATTATATAAGAATATAGATACATTACAAAATAGTATGACAAACCAAGTATCAGCAAGAGTTGACTTACCTGATGTAGGCGGAAATGTAACAAAAGACGCAACTAAAGAAACAGCAATTAATGTTTATGGAGATGTTAATGTAAAATATCTAGACAAATATACTAGCGAAGAAATATCAACTACAGTAACAAAGACAGATAAAGTAGGAGCAAGTTATGATGTAAGTTCTGATAAAAAAGAAATAGAAGGATATACACTAATAGAAGAGCCAGCAGAAAAAGCAGGAACATATACAGAAGCAGCACAAGAAAAAGTATACTATTATGCAAAAAATACAACAGTACATGTAAAATATGTAGATAAAGTAACAAACGATGAGATTGCATCAGATGAGAATATAATAGGTTATGAAAGAAAACAATATACAACAGAAAAGAAGATAATAAATAATTATACATATGTAGAAGATTCTAAAAACACATCAGGAATTATGACAAGAGAAACAATTGAAGTAGTATATTATTACTTACAAAACACACAAGTAAGAGTAGAGCATGTAGATAAAAATACAAATGATGTAATGGAGACAGAAATAATAAAAGGATTAGAAGGCGATACATGTGAAACAAATTCTAAAAACTTTGAAGGTTATATATTAGTAGAAGAACCAGAAGAAAAAACAGTAACAATGACAAAAGATGAGATAGTAGTAAGATATTACTATGCGCATATATCAGCAGGTGTATTAGAAAAACATATAGTAGAATCAACAGGGGAAGTATTATATCAAGAATTACATGAAGGAAAAGAAGGAGACGAATATAGCATATCTGAAAGAGACTTTGAAGGATACGATTTAATAATGAGTAAGTATCCAGTAAACGCAGATGGATATATGGGCAAAGACTTGATAGAAGTAATCTATTATTATGAATTAAAAGATGCAAACATTATAAAAAATGAAGTAACAAAAGAAGGAACAGCATCTATAGACGAAAGAACAGATAAAGTAAGTTATAACATAGTATATGAAGGTGTAATAGATACATATAGAGGAGAAGTAGCAGTATACTTAGAAGATACATTACCATATGATATAGATGTAGAAGAATCAGACTTAGATGGAGGAACATATAATGAAGAGACAAGAACAATAACATGGTATGAGAATGTAGGAGAAATAGATACATTAGAAACAGGAGAGAATGTACCGGCGACAATAAGAGTAGAAAAGACAATAGAAGTACTATATAAAGATATAGATATATATCAAGATAGTATGATAAATGAAATAAAAGGGGTAATGTATTTACCAGCAGATAATAAGACAGTAGAAGATGAAGGAGAGTATGAGACAGAAATAGCAGTAAAAGGTGACTTAGTAGTAAAATATATAGATAAAAATACAAATGAAGAAATTTCATCAAGAGTAGAAAAGACAGGAAGAGTAGGAACAGAATATGATGTAACAGGCGATAAGAAAGAAATTTCAGGATATACACTAATAGAAGAGCCAGCAGTGAAAACAGGAACATATACAGAAGAATCACAAGAGAAAATATACTACTATGCAAAAAATACAGATGTACATGTAACATATATAGATAAAATAAGCAAAGAAGAAATAGCGGAAGAAGAGTTAATAGAAGGATATGAAGGACAAAAATATGCAACAGATAAGAAAGAAATAGAAGGGTATACATTTGTAGAAGATAGTGGAAATACAGAAGGAGAAATGACAAGAGAAAGAACAGAAGTAGTATATTACTACTTATATAAGACAAAAGTAAGAGTAGAACATAGAGATAAATATACAGATGGATTATTAGGAGAAGAAGAACAGGAAGGACTAGAAGGAGAAGTATACGAATCATCAGCAAAAGACTTTGAGGGATATGTATTAGTAGAAGAACCAGAAAATAGAACAGTAACAATGACAAAAGAAGAAATAGTATTGGTATATTATTATTCATACATATCAGGAGGAGTAATAGAGAAACATATAGATGAAATAACAGGAGAAGTGTTAGATGAAGAAGTATATGAAGGACAAGAAGGAGAACCATATACAACAAGTGATAAAGAGTTTAAAGGATATGATTTAGTAGAAGAAAAATATCCAAGCAACGCTACTGGAACAATGATGAGAGATGTAATAGAAGTAAAATATTATTACATAAAGAAAGCAACAGTAAGAGTAGAATATATAGATAAAGTAAATGATAATAAGTTAACAGAAGATGTAATAATCGAAGGACACGAAAATGATCCATATAGAACAGAAGAAAAAGAGTTCGAAGGATATGACTTAGTAGAAATACCAGAGAATGCGACAGGAGAGATGAAAGTAACAGTAAACGAAGATGAAACATATGAAACAGAAATAGTAGTAAAATACTATTACAAATACATCTCAGAAGGAGTAGTAGAAAAACATATAGATGATGTAACAGGAGAAGTAATAACAGAAGAAAAACATACAGGATATGAAGGCGATAAATACGAAACAAAAGAAAAAGAGATTGCAGGATATGAACTAGTAAAAGAAAAATATCCAGAAAATGCAACAGGAACAATGAAAAGAGATTTAATAGAAGTAGATTATTATTACAAGAAAAAAGTAACTATAAGAGTAGAATATAAAGATAAAGCAAATGATAATAAATTAATAGAAGATGTAATAATAGAAGGCAGTGAAAACGATGAATATAAAACAGAGCAAAAAGAATTTGAAGGATATGACTTCATAGAAGTGGTAGGAGAGCCAGAAGGAATAATGATACCAGGAGAGGAGATAGTAGTAACATATTATTACATAAGACCAGCAGAAGTAATAACAAGATACTTAGAAGAAGGAACAGAAGAAGAGATAGCTCCTGAAGAAGTTACAAGAGGGCACGAAGGAGATGAATATGTAACAGCAGCAAAACAAATAGAGTACTATAAGATATCAAAATTACCAGATAATGCTGTCGGAACAATGAAAGATACAATCTATGTAACATATTATTATAAGAAAAAGACAGTAGACTTTAGTTTAGATAAAACAATAGATAGTATGAAAGTAGAAGGAAAAGCACAAAGAATAACAAATGAAGATTTGGTAAAAGCAGAAGTATATAGAAAGAGCATAAATAGTACAGATATTAAAGTAGTGTTTAATATAAAAGTAACAAACGAAGGAGAAATAGCAGGAAAGGTAGATATACTAGAAAAGATACCAGAGTACTTAAGTATGAGTGAAAAAGATAATCCTGGATGGACAGTAGAAGGAGAAGAAGCAAGATATGAAACAGAGACAATAGAAGCAGGAAAGAGTAAGACATATAAAGTAGTAATGACATGGAAAAAAGGTGATGGACATTTTGGAATGCAAAAGAATATAGCTAAAATAGAAAAAGTAATTACACCGTCAGGATTTGATGAAGAAAACTTACAAAACAATAGTGATGAATCAGAGGTTATGATAACAATATCAACAGGTGTAGAAAAGGTATCAGGAATAGTACTAATAGCATTAATATATATGTTAGCAATAATATATATGAACAGAAAGCTAACATTTGCAAAAGTAGAGGTAGAGGATGATAAAAAAGAAAAGTAAAAAATAGCATTACAAAATAGATATATGATCCTCCTAAAAAAGCAGAGTTATTAAAGTAATTAATAACTCTGCTTTTTATATTTAAATAACATATTTGTGGATAAAAATACATATCATAAAAGGGTGTGTAAAACTTAATAAAAATAGTCAAAAAAAGTATTTTTTTTGTGTAGAAAATATTGACAAAAACTGTGGATAAATTATATATAGATTATACAAATATATTAAAAAAAGTGAATATCCCTAAAATAACTGAAAAAATGTAACAAAAATGTAACAAAAACATTGAAAAAGTTGACATAAGGGTGTATAATTGTGTTGTACATTATTGTGTAAAAATGCGAAATTTTCTATATAGAGGAGGATGTGTAATGCTAAAAATAAGTACTTTTGGGAAAAGAATAATTGCAACGATTATAATGTTTGCTATTATTTTTTCAAATAGCGCAGTTTTATTAAATCAAGCTGTAAGCTATGCTGCCGTAGGCGGATATGGAAAAGTCCAAAAAGAAGATTCAATAGAAAATATTTTGTTTGATTCTACTTTTGTGGATAACGGAGAAGTAAAAGGTTATGAATACCAATCAAGCATGGATAATGCAAATTTAGCTATTAAGTTAGATATTGGTATTAAGGATGTTGGATATTTAAAAAATGCTTCGATAGAGTTTAAGTCAAATTCTAAATTAAATTTTGAGATTGGAGAAATCGAAAACAATAATTTAGTTGAATCAAGAATAGGGGAAAACATTATTAAATTAAATCAAATTAATCATGATGAGACTTTAGATCTAACGATACCAATCAAGTATAAAGAAACAGATACAGTTGATAATTTAAAAAATGATACTAATGTTATTTTAACAGGTAGCTATGTTGATAATAATGGAAATGAATTAAATGTACATGAAGAAGTTGTTATGAGTTTAAGCTGGCTTTCTAATTCAAAAGTAACAATTAGTTCAAACCTTTCTAAATTTGTTAATTATTCAGCAGAGGATAAACAAGGATTAATTGCGCAAACTTTAGTAACAATTGGACTAGATAAAGAAAATATGCCAATTGCAAATACTGAGGTTAATATAAGTGCGCTTCAAATTCCTAATATGAATTTAGATAAAGTTACTGTAATTAGCAATGATAGAGTAAATTTTGATGAAAATAATTGGAACTTTGATAAGACTAACAATATGATAAATATTACAGTAGATAATAATGAAGTGGTAGAAGATACAGAGACTTTTGTTATTACATATGTATTTAGTGGTAATAAAGTTGAATTTCCACTAGAATTAAATAGTAATATTACATCTAATATTTCTTTAAGTGGAACTTCAGAAAAAATTTCTGGAGAATTTAATGCTTTATACACAGTATCTGAAGAAGTTGGGGATATCGTAACTTATTCTTCAGAAGTTCTTGCAGATAATTTAAGTAAAGGTAATATTTTAGCAAATAAATATGATGAAAATAATAATTATACATTTGAATATGGATATAAATATCTAGTAAATATAGCAGACACATCTCTTATAGAAAATATCGTTTTAAATGATATAAATGAAAATATTATTTCAGATGATAATGAATCATATTCATTAGATAAAACTTCTTATTATAAAGATATTAAAGTTTCTGAAGTAGATTTTAGTAATATTCTAGGTGAAAACGGAATGATAGAAATCTTTAATGAAAAAGGTGAAAAAGTCTTAGATATTACAAAAAATACAGAGAAAACAGAAGATGGTTATTACATTTTAGATTTAGCATCATTAAACTTAAGTAAGATTACAATAAAGACTTCTAGACCACAAGCTTCAGGAAATTTAGAGATAATAGTAGATAAAGAAATATTAAAAACAAATTTTGATATTGCTGAAATAAAATCATTTGAGAAAATTGAAAATACTGTTTCAGGAAATATTATTTTTGAAGGTGATGTAGAAAATAAAATAGGAGAAAATAAAACATCTATTAAGCTTATAGATACAACAACAAATGCATCATTATTGATTAATAAATCATCACTTGGAACAATAGTAAAAAATGAAGATGTAGAACTTAAAGTTGAGTTTAATAATAATAAATTAGGTACAGATTTTTATAAAAATCCTGTATTTGAAATTGTACTTCCAGAAGGAATAAAAGAAGTAACAATAAATAAAGTATCAGTTATTAATGCTGATAACGCATTTACTATAAAAAATGTAACAGCGAGAAAAGTATCTAATAATATAGTAATTAGAGTAGAACTTGATGGAACTCAAAAAGGTTATAGTTTAAATAACTTAACTAATGGTACTAACTTATTAATTGATACTGATATGGTACTTGATGTATATGCTACGAGTGAAGAAAAGGAAATTACTTTAAATTATATCAATGAGGATGCAACTTCATACAATAATGAAGTAAAAGAATATGGAACTTCTAAAACTAAAGTTTCATATACAGCACCATCTGGTTTAGTAAGTGTTAACACAATATCTAGTTACAATAATTCAGGAAGCAGTGTAACTTCTGTAATGCAAGGTACTATAACAGATAAAATAGAGATATATGATGATAGTAAAGTTTCTACAATGGATATTTTAGTAATGAATAACAATGAGAATGTTGTTAAAGATGTAAAAATACTTGGAAGAATTCCTTTTAAAGGAAATACAGATGTTTCAACAGGAGAGAATTTAGGTACTACAGTTGATACTAATATAGTTAGAGGTATTGTTTCATCTTCAAATAATAAAGTAAATGTAAAGATTTATTATTCTGAAAATGGAACAGCAACAGAAGATTTAAACAATCTTCAAAACGGATGGATGACAGATGTAAAAGATTTTTCAAATATTAAATCATACTTAATAGTATGTGATGAAAATTATGAGATGAATCCTGGAGATGTTTTAGAATTTAATTATCAATATAGAATTCCTGCAAATCTAGAACATAATGAAGAATTATATGGATCTTTTGCTACATATTATACAAATGTAACTGATGTTGCAAATCAAGCATCTGTATCTAAAGCTGACAAGGTAGGTTTAGTTACTGGTCAAGGGCCACAGCTTTCTTTAGAAACATCAGTAAACATTGGAACAGAAGATGTACATGAGTATGAATACATTAAATATTCTGTAACAGTTAAAAATACTGGTGAAGAAGATGCAGAAGATGTAAAAATAAATGTTCCACTTCCAAAAGGAACAACTTTTGCAACATATATACCAACAACTTCAGTTGAAAATTTAGGTGGTTGGTCATTAGATACTAAAAAAGAAAAAACATACAATGTAGGAACATTAAAACCAAATGAAGAAAAAACTTACGAGTTTGATGTTCAAGTAAATGAAATACCTACAATAGAAGAATACTATGGTAAATATGAAGGATTTACTAAAAATGAAGATGGTTCATATAGTTTAATAGAAAAAATAGAAGATGAAAATGGAGAAATTACTTATAAAGAAACTAAAATAGATTCAGTGCCAGATGTATATGCTGAGTTTGTTGCAACTGTTTCTGCTAAAGATTTAGCAAAACCATTAACATCTAATACAACAAAAAATAAAGTTATTGAATCAGATGTAATTTTATCAGAGATGGTAAAAACAGAAACAGTAGTAGTTAATGTTAATGAGGAAATGACATATGAAGTTACATTAAAAAATACTACTGAACAAGACATGAAAGATATTAAAATTGAAAAGATTTTACCTGATCTAGTTAAATATAAAGAAGCTTATGTAGTAGGACATGAAGAAGATGGTATAACACTTAAAAAGATTAATTCAGTTTCATATGATGAATCTTCAAGAAAACTTGTATGGACAGTAGATTCATTAGGAGCTGGAAGGACAGTTCATATGAAATTAGTAGTAGATACTACTGATTTACCAGAAGGTATATATGAAGATGAGATAGTAACAAGTAGTACTGTAAAAATAGATGATAAAGAATATAAAACTGGTGAGATTTCTACAACAATAGGAAAACCAAAATTAGTTATTTCACAAACTTCTGATGTAACTAATAAATATGTTACTGAAGGTCAAATAATTAACTATAAATTTACTATTAAAAATGAAGGATTAGTTAAAGCAAAAAGTGTATCAGTAGTTGATAATTTACCTGATAAAGTAAAGATAAAAAGCTTAAGTTACGTATCTGACGGAATAGAAATGAAAAAAGTAGTTACAAAAAATGAAGATGCTACAGTATATACAAGTATACAACCAAATAGTGAATTGATAATTAATGTTAAAGCTGTAACTTTAGCTGTTCCAGAAGATGAAACTATTGAAAATTATGCTACTGTAGAAGCTAAAAACGATCCTGAATCAAAGAAAACAAATACAGTAACACATATTATAGAAAAATCAGAGAATATTAAAGAAAATAATACTGGAAATAATAATCAAAACAGACCAAATAGTGGTACTAATAATGAAAGTACAGAGTCTCGTACATACAAAATAACAGGATCTGCATGGCTTGATACAGATAAAGATGCTAAATATACTAAAAATGATAGAATGATTAGTAATTTAGAAGTAATATTAGTAAATGCTACAACAGGTAAGCAAATTGATAGAACGCAAACTTCTACAACTGGTATATACAGCTTCGATGGATTGAAACAAGGTAAATATTTTGTAGGATTTTACTACAATCCAAATAAATATGGACTAACAGAATATAAGAAAGATGGAGTAGAAGAAAATCTAAATTCAGATGCATATGCGTCAGAATTAGATGGTAGAATAATTGGTCTAACAGATACAATTACAATTTCAAATACAAGTATTTCAAATATAGATGTTGGTTTAATTGAAGCAGATATATTCGATTTATCATTAGATAAGAAAGTTACAAAGGTAACAGTTCAAAACGATAAAGGAACAAAGAAAACAAACTTTGATACTGATCTTGCAAAAATAGATATTAGAGCAAATGAACTTTCAAGTTCAAAAGTATTTATTGAATATAAGTTTGTAATTAAAAATGAAGGCGAATTAATAGGATATGTAAAACAGATAGCAGACTTTAAAGATAAAGGTTTATCATTTAGTCAAGATTTAAATTCTGGTTGGTATGAAGGATCAGATGGAAATCTATATAATGAGACTTTAGCAGATAAGGCAATTAATCCAGGAGAAACAGTAGAACTTAAATTAGTACTTACAAAACAAATGACAGAAGAAAATACAGGAATAGTAAATAATACTGCAGAGATAACAAAAGCATATAATGCTGCAGGTGTTGCAGATAGAGATTCTGTTCCTAATAACAGAGTTCAAAGTGAAGATGATTATGGAGTAGCAGATGTAATTATATCTGTACATACTGGTGAAACATTAATTTATATGTCAGCTATTATAACGATTTCAATAATATCAATAATTGTTATATATATACTTACAAAAAATAGGTACAAGATAAGAAAAGTATTAAAAGGAAGAAAGGTGGTGGATTAATATGAATAATAAGAGTAAAATTATTAGGATTTCAATAATTTTAGCCATATTTGCAATTCTTGCTATTGGATTTGGTATTTTTCAATATAAATCTTTAGCTGTTGCAACAAATGAAATGGTTTCAATAGGCATAGGAGATCCACCAGAATTTCCTTATGTTAGACATCAAGATTTAATTGAAATGTATAACATTTTATGTTGTCAAAGAGGAACAAACTTACCAAGCTATAGTAGTACTTTAGTAATTCAAGGTGATAAATCATCATCTGAACCTTATTTGACATTAAATGATATAGGTAAGAAATTATTTGAAGAATCACAAGATGCTTCAGGATACACTACTGATGAGAGTTTTCAAAATCCATATACAGGAGCAAATTCTTTAACATATGGATATTATAAAAAATCAGATCCTATAAATTGCTCACCAGCAGAGGCATATATATTAGCTGAAATGTCAGAAAACACATATGAAAATGCATCAGATTTCTATAATATTACAAATAAAGAATATACTGGTGAAGTTACTGATGATATAACAATAACAATTCAAGGAAAAACTTTATATGGTATTGATTTATACGAAGGTGACGATGGATTAGTAAAAGCTAAAAATTTCGTTGCAGAAGGTGAAGATGGAAAATATTATTATGTAGAAATAACAGGTGAAGCTGATTTCTTCCCATATACATATGTTCAATATGCATGGTGGACAACAGATGCTGGTGGAAGTACAGTAGTTGCTCCAACAGCTCTACAAAAAGAAGCAGAAGCTTTTGAAGCTTACATAAATAAAGTGGCTAAAAAAGATGAAAATGGAAACATTGTTACTGAACAAAAAACTGTAACTGTAGATGGTAAAACAGTAACTGTAACAGCTCCAGTAATTGACTTTGTTGTTACTGGTGAAGATGAAGATGCTAAAGCATATTATGACGGCGAAGTAGATAAATATTTAATTGGACCATTTAAGGTAAATTATTATGAAGAGTCTGTAACATCTGAAAGAGGAACAATTAACTTTTCTGAAATAGTAAATGCAACACTTTATAGTAATTTAGGTGAGGTTCCAAGAGAAGAATGGGCATTTGTATTCCCAGATAGAGATTCTGCAAATTCAGAAGATTCTGAAAGTAGTGAGGAAGACACATCACCATATCCTCATACTGGAGAAACTTTCTATATAGTTTTAAATTATATTGAAGATATGACACAAATAGAAGATATAAATTTTGAATTCCAGTATATGAATGCTGGTGGACAATATGAAAGATTAACAGGAGAATATTTCAAAGCAACATGGTCAGCAGAATCAGAGGCTGTATGGTGTGATGAGGAAACAAGTTATTGTGAATGCGGTGGAACTTCCGCAGGACCACATAGAGCAACATATGATGATGAGGGTAACTTTACAGGATATGCTTGTAGTGGTGGAGCTAAAAAATGTTCACATGGATTTTACCATACTCATATAATTAGATGGAATTATTGGTTAGAGCTTACAGACTTAGATCCTCAACCATCACAAACACTTGCTGAAGGACTAGTTGGAGTAAGATGGTATGAACATGAAGAATTCTCATTATTCTTTGGAGATCTTCCAGGAGATGATGATGACGATGATGATGACGATGATGATGAGCCTAAGAAAGTTATTAAATTAACTATTCCGATTGAAGGTGAAGTTTGGATAGATACTGAACCTGATAAAAAGAATGATACAACACATGGATTAAAAGAAGATGGTGAAAAGCCATATGAAAAAGCTGAAGTTTATGTATATAAAGTATACATGGATGATAGCGGAAATGAAGTAAAAAGAGAACTTGCAACAATGTTTGCAGAAGATAATGAGACAAAGGTTGAATTTCCTGTTTATACAGACGAAAATGGTAAATATGAAGTTCCTAATATATTAGTTCCTGGAACTGATGAAGAAGATGAAGAAAACTATACAATTAAATATGATGTAGTATTTATGTATGATGGACAAAATTATACAGCTACTGAATTTTTACCAACAGGAAGTGGAGATCCTGAAAAATATATTAGTGCAGATACTGAAAATAGAAAGAAATATGAAAAAGATTCTATGGCAGTAGAAAAAGCAGAAGATAGAGATAACTTTAATAAGAAATTTACTGAAATCTATGGAAAAGAAGACATGGATGATAATGGAAATACTGTTGGAGAAGCAAAAGGCGAAGATGGAACTTATGAATTAAATTATACTTCCGAGGAATATAAACTATCAGAAGAAGATGGAAATTCAAGAAGAATATCTACATTAACTACAAGAAATGATGAAGGATATATAATAGATCAATATAAGATGCCTGCTTCAACTGGAGCTGCTGGATTATTATATCCATTCGAAGATGAAATATCTCTAGAAACAGCAGACGATGTAGAAGAAATAAGTGTAAAAGAAGAAGACAATGTTACAATTACAACATATAGAGCAATATATGATTATATGTTACATATTAATTTAGGATTACGTGAAAGAGATGAAGCAGATCTTGGTGTAGCAAAAGATTTATATAAAGCACAAGTTGTTGTAAATGAAAAATCATTAACTTATAAATATAATACATTATATGATTTTGAAGATGAGGCAAATAAAGAATTGCTAGATGTACAATTAGAAGCTGCAAAAGCTCAACCTTATACTTTAGGACTATATAGTTCAGATTATGCATATAGATCAAAAGTATATGAAACATCAGCAGATGTAGTAAAAGATATAAAAGCGGATACAGAACTTAGAGTATTCTTAACTTATAAAGTTATTGCTTATAATGAATCTGAAGGATACGATGAAGTTGTAAATCTATTAAACGATTATTATGATTCTACATTTACAGTAGTATCAGAAGATATTAGAGCAAATGTGTTAAATGATGAGGGTATAAGAGAAGAACAGACTATAGCAGAAGATACATATTATAGAGTGTTACCACCAATGGAAGCTGCAAAATATTATTATAATTCATCAGAAGATATAGCAAATTATCCATCAGGAACTATTTCTTGGAAAGAAGAATCTGGATTTAATGAAAGCTCAGATTATAAGAAAATGAGTACAGATTCACTTAAGAATTTAAAATTAAAAGCTGGAGAAAGAGTAGAAATATTCGTTACATTTGAAGTGGATTCTGAAGGTTTCTTAGATAAAGATTCAACTGATAGACCAAACTTATTAGGAGAAAAGAATAATATTGCTGAAATTGCAAACTATTCTACATATAACCAAGATGGATCTATTGCAGGTAGAATTGATAAAGATTCTGCTCCTGATAATATAGACTTTGACAAGAATGAGAAATCTTGGTATGAAGATGATACTGAATCAGCACCAGCAATAAATATTGAATTATATAACACAAATAGAGAAATAAATGGTTTAGTATGGGAAGATGCTGAGACTAAAGATTTAAAATATGATCAAAAAGTAGGAAATGGTACATACGATTCTGATGAAAAAGGTATATCAAATATAGATGTAGAACTTATAGAGAAAATCGTAATTGATGACATTGAATACGAATACTTATGGCCAGCAGATGCATTTGATGGAACAGTAGCAGAAGAAGGTTACAATTCAACAGATGTAACTGAAGATGGAAAGTATGATTTAAAAGGATTTGTTGCTGGAAATTATGTTGTAAGATTTAAATATGGTAACAAAGAAGAAAATATTGAATATAATGGTCAAGACTATAAGAACACAGCATACCAAGTAGGTATGAAAAATGAAAATGGAGAATCTACACTTAATAATGAATGGCATGATTTAAAAGATGAGACTTTAGCAAATTCTAGGGTTTCAGATGCAAGAGATTATGAACTTCAAAGAATGAAAGTTGTAGCTTACTCAAGAGAGATTTCTAATCCTGTAGGTACAGTATTAGAGACAGCAGATAATAGCGGAGTAAATCATGATGAGTTAATAAAAAATACTCAAATGGTTGCAAATACAGCAAAATTAAATCTAGAAATTGAAAGACAAGATTACATAGATTATGGCACTGAAAAAATAGTAGATGGAATTCCTGAATATACATATTCAGTTGGAAATATTGACTTTGGATTAGAGAAGAGATCTGAAACAGTATTTGATCTTACAAAGAACTTGTCTGAAATAACATTATATAAGGAAAATGGAACAGAAGAAATATTAAAGGCTGTAATTAGTGATGATGGAACTTTTGATATGACTGCATCTGATGAGTTAACACAAATGATAAGAGTTCCAAAGACAGATTCAGAACAAGGATTTAGTTATATTAATATGGACGATGAGTACATGAAAGATTTAACTATTAAATTAAAATATAAAATTACAGTAGTTAATAATTCAGAAGTAGACTGGACAGGATTACTTGCAGATTTTAATGATGCAACAACTGCAAAAGAAGAAATATTAGCAGAAGTTGAAATGTTAGAAGAACAAGAAGACTATGTATCAGGAAAAGGTATTGTATATGGTGATTATGTTGGATTAAACTATTATACAAATGAAAATCATGATACAGACAAAATAGTTACAACAAAAGTAGAAAAATTAATAGATTATGTTGATACGAATACATCAATTGATTCATCTTCAACTAATGGTAATAGTAATGCTTCATGGGTAAATATATCAACTGATGAATTAAAAAATGGAAACTTATTAGCAGATTCAGTTTATACTACTCTTGAAGATGGAAGTAAAGTTATACAAGATGATAAAGGAAATGTATTTGATACTGAATCTAGAAAGAATATATATGTAACTGATAATGAAATATTTAATCCTTCAATGATAGCAGATTTAGTACCAGAGAAGGCAAAAGAAACAGGAGATGCAACAAGCGGAGAAATCTCACTTACTACAAGTGTGACAACTACTTCAGAAGAATCAACAGATGACCTATTATTTAATAACTTATCTGAAATACTTGTATATTCTAATACAGTAGGTAGAAGGGATTCACAAGCTGTTCCTGGAAATGCAGAAATTGCAAGAGGAGAATTTACAGCAGCAACAGGATATTCAGAAGATGATGGAAGTATAATTACTGATTATGCAGGTGCTAAAGAGGTAGAACAAAATGGTACAGAATATCATCTAAATGGTGAGAGAGATACAGATGCTGCAGAATTTGTAACTTTCACTAACCCAACTGGTTATACTGGTGAATCTATATTTAAAAGCAATATAGAATACTTAATAGCAATTGCAATTGGATGTATTATATTAGCAACAGGAATTGTTATAATTAAATTAAAAGTTGTTGACGCTGATACTGGTATCAAGGTTAAAAGAAATAATAAAAAGAATATTAAGAAATAAAAAATATTCTAATAATAAGTGAGATACATGTTTAGATTTAAATCTATAAAAACATATAGTAACTAAATTATAACTTTAAATAATAACTAATTAGCAAAAGACCTATCTAACAAAATGTTAGATAGGTCTTTATATTTTTAGTTTAACAATATTTTTTAAAAATTTTATTTGTTTTTTTCTTTATTTTTATTTTCCTTTTAGAAGCTAACTTTAACATTTTCTCTTATAGATTCATCTTTTACTTCAAATAATTCTTCTTTATTAAAATTAAATATTGATGCTACAATATTTGAAGGAAAAGCTTCAAGTTTAATATTAAATTTAGTTACTGTATCATTGTAATCTCTTCTTGAATAAGAAATCTTATTTTCTGTATTTTCTAGTTCATTTTGTAATTCTAAGAAGTTTTGATTAGCTTTTAAATCTGGATAATTTTCTGCAATTGCCATAAGTGATTTTAAACTTTCAGTTAATTGATTATTTAATGTTGATTTTTCAGCAACTGTAGTTGCATTTGCCCAAGATGATCTAAGTTCAGCAACTGCTGATAAAATTTTTTCTTCATGTTGCATATAACCTTTAACAGATTCTACTAAATTTGGGATTAAATCAAATCTTCTTTGAAGTTCGACATCAATTTGACTCCATGCATTTTTTACTTTATTTCTGTCTGCTACTAATGAGTTATAAAGTACAATAACATAAACAACTAATAGCACTAATAAAACAACTATGATAACGCCTGCCATAGAATATCCTCCTTTATAAATAATATTATTAATACCTAATTAACTTAACGATATAATAACATATTGATAAAATAATGTAAACAATTTTATAAAACTTGTAATATCAGCTAAATAATTGAATAAAATATGGATAAGTTATAACTTAAATTATGTTAAACAAACGTAGAATCCTTTAGTATCAAGATGTATAAAATCATAGTACAAAAAGTGGAAAATTTGACATTTTATAGATAACAAGGTATAATATAAATGTCACTTTAAGGAGGGATATATGAAAACAGAAGAATCGTTATCCAAAGGGATAATTAAAAGAATTGTTTTTATAGCTATAGTAATGATATTACTAATGGGAGCAGGTGTGTTTGCAAGTGTTAGCAGAATGAATACTGTCACAATTAGATTTTCAGATAACACAGAGCTTTCAGTATTAACATCGAAATCAAAAGTATCAGATATATTAAAAGAAAATAATATTGTTTTATTAGATGATGAAGAAGTAATTCCTTCATTAGATTCAAATATTGATTCTGCAAAAGTAATTAAAATCCAAAATGAAGAGGAATTAAAAGAAGAAATTGCAGAAGAAAATGAAAAAGAAGAAAAAAATATTATTGTTTCGTCTGATATTATTGAAGAATCAGCTACAGTAGTTGAAAAAATAGTTGTAGAACAAGAGAAAATTCCATATGAAACAGTAAAAAAAGAAGTTAGTGTAAAAAAAGGTGATAAAACAACAAGTTCAGTTGTGCAAAAAGGTAAAGATGGAATTAAAGAAATCACTTATAAAGTAAAATATGAAAATGATGAAGAAATCGAAAGAACAAAGATTTCTGAAAAAGTTGTTAAAAAACCAGTTGATAAAATCATAGAAGTTAGAAAAAAACAAGTTACTGCCAGAGGTAGTGGTGCAATAAGAGCAACAGGATCAAAAGCTGAATATCAAGCTTATGCAAAAGCAAGATGTAAAGCTCTTGGATGGTCAGATTATGATTTTGATTGTTTAGTATCTTTATGGAATAAAGAAAGTGGATGGAATCCAAATGCACACAATTCATCTTCTGGTGCTCATGGAATTGCACAAGCAATGCCTGCAAGTAAAATGTCATCACATGGATCAGATTATATGACAAATTATAAAACTCAAATTAACTGGGGATTAAGCTATATCAAAGGAAGATATGGAACACCAACTAAAGCATGGATTCATTCATGTTCAAAGGGTTGGTATTAAAAATAATAAAGTGATTTTGATAGACAAATAGATTTTTTCTATTTGTCTATTTTTTGCCTGTTATTTTTATTTACATTAATTTGTCTATATGATATAATTTAATTCAAGTAATAATGAGGTGATAATAAATTGAATCAGATATTAGACCATAGTGGGCCAAAGAAAAAGAAAGCCCCATCTAATTCAAATAATATATATAGTATAGTAAAAGTTTTTGCTGTAATGATGATTATTTTTGGTGTTTCTTTGGTTGCATCAGGCTCATACACATTTGCAAATAATAACAAGATAAAAAATGGTATGAATGCTGTAGCTCCAGAAGAAAGACCTGTAATAACGGCAGTAGAGATTGAGGGAACATCACAAGTAAAAATATCTGTAACTCATACTAAAGTTATAGAAAAAGTAGCGTATAGATGGGATGATCTAGAAAGTACTACACAAAAAGCAAAAAATAATCAGACGGAAATGACAATAGATAATATTGGAATTCCAACAGGAGATCATGTTTTAACAGTAGAAGTATGGGAAGTTGCAAATGAAGGTGGAAATAAATATACACAAGAATTTAATTTTAGCTGTGAAAATGGTAATGATGTAATAGATCCTGTTATTGATATTATAATTCAAGGTACAACAGTTGAAATATCTGCTGAAGACGAGACTGCGCTACAATATGTAACTTATAGAATTGGAGATGGAGAAGAAGAAACGCTTTATCCATCTGATGATAATCCTACAAGAGTTGCTACAACATTTGAAACTGAACTTACAGAGACTACAGATATAGTTGTTACTGCAGTAGATACGTCAAATAATGAATCAAGAATGACTAGAAGATTAGTATTTTATGAAAAACCAAAAATTAGTTTTTCTGCTTCAGCTGATTTTAGCCAAATTATAGTTGATGTATCTTGCCCAACACCACTTACAAAGTTAGATATAGTATTAAATGGCGAACAAAGAACAGTAAATATACCAAATAATGCTACATCACATAGAGAAGTAGTTCAAGTAACAAAACAAGGCCGTAATGATATAAAAGTTACTGCATATACTATGATAGAAGGAGAAGAAAATTCTGAAACTGCTGAAGGATATGTAAATTATGGAGGCTAAAGATAAATAATGAAAATACTTTTGTAGCGGGCATAATATGTGTCCGCTATAAATTATTATGCATATAATAGGAGATAAAATATGAACCTTATTACAGAAATAATATTTATATTTGTAATATATTCATTTATTGGATGGATATTAGAATCTCTTTATAAATCAATTATACAAAAGAGAATAATAAATAGTGGATTTTTGATAGGACCTTTTTGTCCTATATATGGTTATGGAGCATTAATAATGTATTACGCTCTAGAATCTTTAAAAAATAATATATTTATACTATTTGTTGCAAGTTTTATAATTTTATCTATATGGGAATATATTGTAGGATTATTATTAGAAATAACATTTAAAACAAAATATTGGGATTATTCCGATAGATTTTGTAATATAAATGGAAGAGTATGTTTATTAAATTCTTGTTTTTGGGGAGTGCTTGGATGCATATTTATTTTAATTTTAAATCCATTTATATTTTCTGTGGCATCTAAAATTCCTACATTATATATGACAGTATTTTTAGTTGTTTCGATTACATATATAGTAGTAGATACTACAATTACTGCTATAAATATTATTAAAACAAATATTAGAATTGGCAAATTTGAAGAGATTGAAGATGAATTTAGAAAGAGAATTAAAGTTATTAAATATATTAGAAAGCGTAAAGAAAGACTTGTTAGAAAACAATTTGAAACTCAAATTGATGCTTTTGTAAATAAAGTGGCTTTAAAAATGAATGAACTAGAAAAAGGAAAAGAAGATCTAAGAGAATTAATAGAAAAGCGTACTAGAAGAATGAGAAAAGCATTTCCAACGATGAAATCAGATAGATTAATAAAAATCTTCGAAAGAAATAATGACAAAGATGTTAAATAATATGTTGAAATAATATATTTTTTAGTATATATATATATTAAGGTTTGTACAAAAGAAGGGAGAATAATCGTGAGAGATATCTATATTATAGATAATACAGAAACAACGCTAAATATCTTAAAAGAATTATTTCATAAAGAAAAAGATTATGAGTTTACTTCTATTAAAACAGAAGAGATAGATGTTGTTTTAAGAAATATACCAGATATGATTATAGTAGATGAAGATACAATTGGCGTAGATGTAAAAGAAGTATGCAAAATATTAAGACAAGACGAAGACAATAGTATAACTCCGATTATTGTAATATCTTCTAATTGGGATAAAGATCATAGACTGGAAATTTTAAAGCAATCAGTAGAATATTTTATAGTAAAACCTATTGAAAAAGAATATATATACTATACTATAAAAAACTTAACAAGACTTCTTCAAGTAAATAGAAGAGTAAGTCCATTAACAGGGCTTCCTGGAAATGTACAGATTCAAACAGAAATGAAAAGAAGACTTTTAAATAGAGAAAATTTTGCAATACTTTATTTTGATTTAGATAATTTTAAAGCATATAATGATATATATGGATTTGCAAATGGTGATGAGATAATAAAATTTACAGCAAGAACTATAGTAGAAAATATTCATTCTGCTGATTCAAAAGATAATTTTATAGGACATATTGGTGGAGATGATTTCATTGCTATAGCAACAGGTGGAGATTATGATAAAATATGTAAGAAAATAATTAATGACTTTGATGAGAATGTTCTTAAATTTTATAATAAAGAAGATATTGAAAAAGGCTATATTGAGGTTGCAAATAGAAAAGGGATTATCGAACAATTTCCTCTTACATCAATTTCCATAGGAGTTGTTGTAGTTGAACCAGGAAGATTTAGGAATACTTTGGAAATAGGAGAAATTGGAGCTCAAGTTAAACATCAAGCAAAATCCGTATCAGGAAGTTCTTATGTTATAAATAGAAGAAGAAAATAAATAATTAGATAAATTCAAATAAGGGGTGTATTATTGAAAAAATTCAATAATATGCCTTTTTTATGTGATAAAAACAAGAGAAAAGAAGAGAAAAATGGAGCATGCGTAAGATAATGTCGCAAAAAGTAAAAAAAATACTTTTCAATAAGAAATTGGTAAAAATAGTAGTATTATACGATACATACATTATTTGAAAATGTGCATAATATATAGTATAATGGTAAATACGTGACAAGAAAAAAAGCTAAAAAGGAGAGGATGTTTATTAAAGGTAAGTGGATTATGTATTATGCAAAAAGAGCTGTGAAATTAACTAGTCTTTTTGCGGTAGGGCTGTTTGTTATGGCATCAATCATTTATATTAAATATAAACCATCTTACAAAGTTACGTTAAATGGACAAATAATTGGATATGTTCAGGATAAAGAAGAAATGCAGAAAATGATAGAAGAATTAAAAAATAATCCTGATGAAAATATTGCAGAGATTAAATTTAATTCATTACCAAGTTATCAGTTAGAATTCTTAAGTGGAGATCTTCCTGATGATACAGATAAAGTTTTAGCTGCTCTTCAAAATAATTCTACAGTAACATACAGAGCATATGCAATTTTATTAAATGGAAAGAAAAAAGTTACAGTTGCTTCAGAAGCTGAAGCAAAAGAAGTAATTAATACATTATCAAAAAGTGATAGAAAAAAAGCAAAAATTTCAGAAGTTTGCTTAGAAAAAAATAAAGCTGAGGAAGATATTAAATCTGCTAAAGTTGCTAAAACTACTTTAAAGAAAGCTGTTGAATCTTCTAAAAAAACAGCTAAAAAATCTACTAAGAAAACTACAAAGAAAACAACAAGTAGATCTTCATCATCAAGATCAAGCTCAAAGAATACATCTTCAAGTAGTTCAGTTAAATCTGTAGGAGGATATACTTTCCCAGTAAAAGGATGTTCATTAAGTAATATTAGAAACAGAAGTTACCCTTCATATGCAGGACATACTGGTATAGATATTAACGTAGGGGTAAAAGGAAAATCAGTAGTTGCTGCAAAAGATGGTGTAGTAATTGAGTCAAAAGCTTTAAAATCATCTAGTGGATCATATATAAGTTATGGTGAATATATTATGATTAAACATAGTAATGGTACAGTAACTTTATATGGACACTTAAAAGCAGGATCTAGAAAAGTTAAAGTAGGACAAAAAGTTTCAAAGGGCCAAGTAATTGGTACTGTGGGATCGACTGGTAACTCATCAGGTACTCACTTACACTTTGAGGTAAGAGTAAATGGTAATCCAGTAAACCCATACAGATATTTATAATGTAAATGATTAAGATCTAAGTGTATTTTATGCTTAGATCTTTTATTATTATTCTATACAAATAATATTTTTATATTGTATTTGCAATATAAGTATGATATTATCAAAAAGAGAAGAACATAGGAGGTACATATGATAGGAATTGGTTCAGATCACAGAGGATATAACTTGAAAAATGAAATTAAAAAATATTTTGATGAAGTAGGAATAGAATATAAAGATTATGGAACAGATTCAACAGAGATTACTCATTATCCAATTATTGCAGCAGATTTATCAAGAGGAATTCAAGATAAAGAATGTGATAGAGGTGTACTAATATGCGGATCAGGAATTGGAATGTCTATTGCTGCAAACAAATTTAAGGGAATTAGATGTGCATTATGTACAAATGAGGAAGCTGCAAAACTTGCTAAAGCACATGATAATGCAAATGTTATTGCGCTTCCAGCAGATACAATTTTATCAGATGAAGCAATAAGGGCAGTTAGAATATGGCTTGCCACGGAATTTTTAAATGGTAGATATTTAGAAAGACAAAAAATGATAGAAGAAATAGAAAAAGATAATATGAAATAGAGGTGTAAATTATGTGGGGAGATATAGCTATAGCGTTTTTGCTAGCTTTTATAACAAGTTTTATAATAACACCAAGAACAATTACACTGGCTAAAAAACTAGGAGCGGTAGATAGTCCTAAAGATGAAAGAAGAATAAATGTTACAGTAATGCCACGATTAGGTGGACTTGCAGTAATAGCAGGATTTTTAATATCTGTAATATATTTATTAGTTATGGGGACAATTGAAGATAATTTAGATTTATTTAGTTATGGGTATGATATTAAACTTATAGGTTTCTTTATAGGAATGGGAATAATTATTGCAATGGGATTTGTTGACGATGTTAAAGGACTTCCGGCGCTTGTAAAACTTTTAATTCAAACAATTGCTGCGATAGTTGCTGTAAGTTTTGGTATTATTATTGATTCTGTTAATATTGGATTTATAGATGATTTAGGACTTACTAATGTTTTTAATATAATTCTTACAATAGGATGGATTGTAGGTATTACTAATGCAATTAATTTAATAGATGGCTTAGATGGACTTTCAACAGGAATTTCAATAATTTCTTGCGTATCACTTCTTATAATATTTGCACTAAACGGATCAATAATACTATCAATTATATTAATAACTGCATTATTAGGTGCTTTAGTAGGATTTTTGCCATATAATTATAATCCAGCAAAAACATTTATTGGAGATACAGGGTCTAACTTTTTAGGATATATGCTTGCTATTATTTCTATTTTTGGTGTAGCGAAAACATATACAGCAATAGTTATAGTTTTACCATTAATAGTACTTGCTCTTCCAGTTTTTGATACTATATTTGCAATTATAAGAAGAGTAATAAAAGGAAAATCTTTAAAAGCAATATTTAAACCTGATGCAGGTCATCTTCATCATAAAATGATAAAAAAAGGTTTAACGCAAAGACAAGCAGTTTTAATTTTATATGCACTTTGTGCTTCACTTGGAATTTTTGCTATAGTCTTAATGCAAGATGGTTTAGTTAAAGCTTTATCATTTTTATTAGTACTTATTGTAGTAATTGCACTTGGGTACAAAGAAGTTGTAAATCATATGGTTGAGGAAAATAAAAAAGATAAACAAAAATTATTAAAATAAATAAAAAAATACATAATTATAAAATGAAAATAAATATAAGTTTTAAATAACTTATATTTATTTTTTGTTTTCTTGTAATAAAAAAATGTATATGTTATGATATAAAATAATAATAGTATTAAAATTTTTTAATTGAAAATATTTTGGAGGATACATATGAAAAAAGTTACCAATAAGGTAAAAAGTGAGAGAGGTGTAACTTTAGTTGCACTTATTGCTATGATAATAATAATATTTTCAATACTATCAGTTGTTTTGTATAATGGTAGAACTAGTATTAGATTAGAAAAATTAAATGATATATACAGTGATATTAGTTTATTAGAAGACAAGATACAGTTATATTATTATACTAATATGAAAGTTCCTACTACAGGAGAAGGTTTTTTCTTTGTAGCAGATGATATTAATCCAAATGATGGAGAAAGAGAATATTATTCAATTAACATTGGAGTTTTAGATAGTGTAAATTTAAATAATGACATATCTAATTATATTGTAAATGCTGATACATTAACAGTATATTATAAAGATGGATATGAATATAAAGATATTAATTATCACACTATTCCAAGAGAATTTGCAAAGCTTAAGTTATCTGAAGATGATTTTTCTGATAAGTATAGCATTTATTTTACAAATGTAATTAGAATTTCAGATAGAAATGAATATGAAGGAGAATATAACGGACAGACTATAAATTATGGAGCAGATGGAGATAAATATGAGTTGCCTAGATTGAGCAAAGTAAGGGTAGGATGGACGGAATATTATTTTAAAGGATGGCTTGGGGACGATGACAAATATTATACATCTGCATATAGAGGAAGTCCATCAAGGGTTACTGCACAATGGTCAGATGAAGTAGAAACTATAAGAGTAACATTCTATAATGGATCAACAAAATATACAACAAGAGATTACGTATTAGGAGAGCCATATGGTGAATTCCCAGATCCACCATCATCAGGAAAGACATTTACTGGATGGAGAAATAAAGAAGGAGATATGATTACAGAAGATATGATTGCTACAGCATCAGATACAGAATTATATGCTGTATGGGGCGGATCAGAGACTAGAAGAATAACAATAACATTTAATCCATTAGATGGTACAGTAGATACAAAAACTAAAGAAGTAACATATGGAAATAGATATGGAACTTTACCTGAACCAACACCATATGATAGAAATTATGAGTTTGATGGTTGGTATCTAGAAAGAGAATTTAAGAATAAGGTTACAGAAAACTCAATAGTAAATGTTACTGAAGATACAACTTTATATGCTAAATATGTAAGAGAAAGAAAACAATTTAATGTAACATTTGATTATAATTATCCAGTTATTCATAGCCCAAAAACAGAGGTTAAAGGATATAATAATGGTGAAAGGTATGGAAGTATGCCTCAACCAGCTGATGTTAATGGATGGAAAGATGATTATTCATCATATGGAGTATATGAATTTGTTGGATGGAATACTAGAAAAGATGGAAGAGGAAAAACAATTACTTCAAATACTATTGTTGATTTAGATGGAGATATTACATTATATGCTCAATGGAAAAAGAGATTTTCAATATGGGATTAATAAAAAGCATGACTAGAAATAGTCATGCTTTTTGTGTAAAGTAACAAAAAAGTTTAATAATTGTAATATAATTTTAAAAAATTATGTAACCTGTGCAGGATTTATTGTAAATCTGTCGAATATTATTAAAAGGAAGGGATAAAATGATTCGATATAGTGATGAATTAATAGAAGAAATAAGATCATCGAATGACATAGTTGATACAGTTTCTCAATATGTTCAACTAAAGCGAAAAGGCAGAAATTTTTTTGGTTTATGCCCTTTTCATAAAGAAAAATCACCTTCTTTTTCTGTCTCACCAGATAAACAGATATTTCATTGTTTCGGATGTGGTGTCGGAGGAAATGTTATTCATTTTATAAGTAAGATAGAAAATTTAGATTTTAAAGACACAATGGAATTTCTGGCAGATAGAGCAGGAATAGAATTGCCTAAAACGGAAAATGAACAATTTAATCAAAGACAGATGCTTAAAGATAAGGTTTATAAGATAAATGAGGAAACAGCAAGGTTTTATCATGATAACTTATACAAACCTACAGCAAAAGAAGCACAAAACTATGTAAAAGAAAGAAAATTAAATAATGCAACATTAAAGAATTTTTTAATTGGATACTCTGGTACATATAATGAGCTATATAATCATTTAAAATCAAAAGGTTTTTCTGATAATGAAATACTTGCTTCAAGTTTAGTAAATAAAAATGATAGAGGACAGTTTATTGATAGATTCAGAAGAAGACTTATGATACCAATTTTAGATGTTAGAGGTAAAGTTATAGCATTTGGAGGTAGAGTATTAGATAATTCTTTACCTAAGTATATAAATTCTCCTGAGAATATTGTTTATTCAAAAGGAAGAAATTTATTTGGGTTAAATGTAGCTAAAAAAGGTGATTTGAAAAAGGTTGTCATAGTAGAAGGATATATGGATGCAATTTCTTTATATCAAAGAGGAATTACAAATGTTGTTGCATCTTTAGGAACAGCCCTTACAGAAGCGCAGGGAAGATTATTAAGAAAGTATGCAGAACAGATTATAATTAGCTATGATTCAGATAGTGCTGGACAAGCAGCTACTTTAAGAGGATTGGAAATCTTAAGAAATTTAGGATGCGATGTTAGAATACTTCAGATGGAAGGTGCTAAAGATCCAGATGAGTATGTAATTAAATATGGAACAGGAAGATTTAATTTACTAATTGATAATGCAATTTCATTAGTCGAATTTAAAGTTAAAGTCTTAAAAAACAAGTTCGATTTAGATAATACTAATGATAAAATTAAATTTTTACAAGAAATAGCTAAAGTTTTATCAGAGGTGGATAGTCAAATTGAACTTGAAATTTATGTAGAAAAAATTGCAAATGAATATTCTATATCAAAAGAAGCAATTTATTCAGAAGTTAATAAAATAAAATATGCAAATACGGCAAAGAAGGAAGAACCAGAAAAAATAATTAGAAAGAAACAGATTTCAAAGAAATCAAAAGTTGACGATTCAATTATAAAAAAAGAAAATGTAGTTATATATTTGCTATTAAATTATCCTGAAAAAGTAACAGAAAAGATTAGAAGTAATTTATTTGAAAGTGATTTTAAATATGATATTAACAAAAAAATCATAAATAAATTATATGAATTAATTGACAACAAGGAAAAGATTTCTAGCGAGGTTTTAAATTATTTTACAGATGATGACGAAATTACAAGTCATATTACAATGCTTATGGCAGATGATTATGAAATTGGCGATGTAGATAAATGTATAGATGATA
This sequence comes from uncultured Clostridia bacterium, assembly GCA_944387405.1. Lineage (GTDB taxonomy): Bacteria > Bacillota > Clostridia > TANB77 > CAG-508 > UMGS1994. The sequence continues at coordinate 49,948 of CALXET010000004.1, read as the reverse complement.
TCATAAATAGTTATAATAAGGACAGACTAATAGATAGGAGAAATGATATTATACAATCATTAGAAAATGATGAATTAACAAAAGAAGAAAAAGCTAGTTTAGAAAAAGAGTTAAGTAGTATAGTTATGAAGCTAGCAAGAATGAAATAGGAGGTAAATAATGGGAAGGGCTAAAAAAGAAGAAAATCAAATTGACATAGAAGAAATAGAAAAAAAACCAGAAGAAAAAGCAAAAAAAGAAACGAATAAGACAAAAAAAGAAGAAGCAATTCCTACAGAAGAAGCAAGAGAAAAAGTAAAAGAAGTAGAAAAAGAAAAAGCTAAAAAGAAAAAAGAGACTGCTGATTCTAAAGATGCGAAAGATTCAAAAAAAGTAAATGAAAAAGATATAGCAAGGGAAAAGGCTACTAAAATTATAGAAAAAGCTAAACAGTCAGGAAAGATTACTTATGGAGAACTTGCAAATCAGTTAGAAGATATATCACCTGATCAAATTGATAAAGTATTTGATGTGTTCGAAGAACTTGGTGTTGATGTACTAAAAGATGATATAGATGATGAAGAACCAGAAATAGAAGATTTAGAAGAAGTAGAAAATCTTAAATTAGATGATATTAGTAATATAAATGATGTAGAAGGACCAAACACTGATGATCCTGTTAGAATGTATTTAAGGGAAATTGGTAGAATTCCACTACTTACATCAGAAGAGGAATTAGATTTAGCAAAAAGAGTATTAGAAAATGATGAAGAGGCTAAAAAGAAACTTGCAGAATCTAACTTAAGATTAGTTGTAAGTATAGCTAAAAAATATGTAGGAAGAGGAATGTTATTCTTAGACTTAATTCAAGAAGGAAATATGGGACTAATAAAAGCAGTTGACAAATTTGATTATAAAAAAGGATTTAAGTTTAGTACGTATGCAACATGGTGGATTAGACAAGCTATAACGAGAGCTATAGCAGACCAAGCAAGAACTATAAGAGTTCCTGTTCATATGGTAGAAACAATTAATAAACTTATCCGTACATCTAGACATTTATTACAACAATTAGGAAGAGAGCCTACGCCAGAAGAGATTGCTGAGGAAATGGAGATACCAGTTGAAAAAGTTATGGAAATTCAAAAAATTGCTCAAGATCCAGTATCTCTTGAAACACCAATTGGCGAAGAAGATGATAGTCATTTGGGAGATTTTATACCAGATGATGAATCACCAGCTCCACAAGATTCAGCAGCGTATACATTACTTAAGGAGCAATTAGAGGAAGTTATGAGTACTCTTACTCCAAGAGAAGCAAAAGTATTAAAATTAAGATTTGGATTAGAAGATGGAAAGGCAAGAACTCTTGAAGAAGTTGGTAGAGAGTTTCAAGTAACACGTGAAAGAATTAGACAGATTGAGGCTAAGGCATTAAGAAAACTAAGACATCCAAGTAGAAGTAAGAGATTAAAAGATTATATGGGATAGGAGTTTTAGTAAAATGAGTGAAAATAAAGAAATTAAAATAGTTCAAGGTGATGGTAAAGATTTAAATATTTCACCAGTTGAAGATCATATAAATGACTTAGTATCTAAAAAGAAAAGTATTAATAAAAAGGATATTGTAATTCCAGAAGTAAAGAAAGATAAAAAATCTAAAAAATAATTAAAATTTATAATTTATAAAAAGATAATATATATGTAAAAATATATATTATCTTTTTGTTTTTTAAAATTAAATGGTTGAAAATAAAGAAAATTATTGATATGATTTTTTTGTAAGAATATGTAGATTATAAATTTTTTAAATCTAGATGGGGGATATATGATAGATAGATTAATATATTTTTTAAAGAAAATATTTGGATTTAATTCAACGAAATGCTTACCTGCAGTAGAACTTGCAGGTAATGATTCAAGTGTGCCAAGTGGAAATAATTTTAATTTAGCAGTTATAAAAAATGACATAAAAAATGATATGAATAATACAGATATAAAATTTGAAGAATCAAAAGGTAAAGAACAAGAATTAGGGGAAGATTTATCTAATTCAGATTTAGTATCTGTTGCTTTAGGTAAAGAAGAAACAAATAGAGAAGATGTAACTGAAATTGAATTTGAATATGATGAAAACAAAGTTCAAGAAATGAATAAAAAAATAGATTATTATAAAAAGAATACAGATGAATTATATTTATTAACTTTAGCTGAAATATTAGAAATTAATTTTTATTATAAAAAAAGATTAGAAAAATTAGAAAATAGTAATAATTAAGGAAGAGAAAAATATGGGAACTAGAAAAGAAAATTTAGGAAAATTATTAGTAGAATTAGAAGAAATTTCAAAAAAAGAAATAAATGGCGAAAAAGTAGATTTGAGTTTGACAGGGAATACATATCGCCAGTTAGACAGAAAAGCTAAAAAGATACTTGCAAAGTTTCATCCTGACGTGACAGGAAACTTTAGTAAAAAAGATCAAGATACATGTAATCGTATTGCCCAGATATTAAATTCAATACGTGAATTAATGAAAGAGTATAAAGTAGCACATAATCTTAGTGATACAGATGAGTTCACATATCTTCAAGAATCTTTAGATAATTATAGAAGAAGTCATAAATCAAGAACTAGTGGTTCATATTCACAGAGTACTACTCAGCAAAAAAAATCAGCATCAAGAAATTCTTCGACAAGGAGTAGTTCTCAAAGTAGAAGTCAGTATACAAATAGTTCTACAGGAAATAGTAGTAGAAGCGATTCTTATGGTGAGTATGCTAAGGATGGAGAGATATCTTTTACAAATGGAATATTACGTAAAAATTTAGATAGAGATAAAATTCAAAAACAATTTAGATTAAAAGATGGTACTATTATATATGGATATGTTCTTGCAGATAAGAGGGGAAAGACTTATGAAATATATAGTGAAAATACTTTTGAGGAACTAGCTAATCCAGATATAAAATGGCTTATTGAACATGAATTGTTTTCACAAGTTAATTTAATGAGAGCAAACTCATATGATGTTCAAGATGAAAATTCACAATATGGATATGTTGGAAATATATCTAGTCCTTATGGTTCTTTGTGGCATAACATAAATCCAAGGATAGTATCTACATTTAGAAATATGCAATTGAGAAAAACAACTAAACTTAAATTTATAACAGGAGAGCTTACAAAAAAGGTTGGAGAAAATGGATTTCAAGTATCTTATAAAGCTAGAAATGGTACAGAGCTTTATGGGTATCTTTTTAGAGATAAACTTGGAAAAGTGCATGAAATATATAGTGAGAATACTTTTGAAGAGTTAGCAGACCCAGAAATCAAGTACGACATTGAAAAAAATTTATTATCTCAAAATAATATAAATAGAGCTGATTTATATAATGTACAAGATAAGAATTCACAATATGGATATGTTGGAAGGATAAAAAATAATGGAATTTCTCTAGCATATCATTATGTGAGTCCAGATGTTATAAATGAAAGAAGAAAATCGCAATTAAGAAAGACAGATGCTCTTTATTTTTCAACAGGAACATTAACTAAAAGAGTATTAGAAAATGGTTTACAAGTTCAATATAAAACAAAAGATGGGTCTAATATTTATGGATATGTATTTAAGGATAAATTGGGAAAAGTTCATGAAATATTCAGTGAGAATACTTTTGAAGAGTTATCAGATCCAGAAATTAAGTATGAAGTCGAAAAATACTTATTATCTAAAGGTAATATAGATAGAGCAGATTCATATGATGTGCAAAATAAAAACTCACAATACGGATATGTTGGAAATATTTATAATACAGAATTTTCTTCAATGATATATCATAGAGTAAATGATGATTTCATTCAGATGTTAAGACGTTCAAAATTGAAAAAGACATCTTCGCTTGATTTTGCAACAGGTACATTAACGAGAAAAATAGAAGATGGATATCATGCTAGATACAGAATGAAAGATGGCTCTGTAGCATATGGGTATGTTTTTAAAGATAAATTAGGAAAAGTGCATGAAATATATAGTGAGAATACTTTTGAAGAATTATCAGATCCAGAAATTAAGTTTGAAGTCGAAAAATACTTATTATCTAAAAGTAATATAGATAGAGCAGATTCATATGATGTACAGAATAAAAATTCACAATATGGATATGTTGGAAGGCTTTCTAATAAAGGCTTTATAACAGGCATGTATGAAATAAATCCAATTTTTTTAAGAACGTTAAGACAAGCAACTTTAAAAGAAACGTCAGTTCTTAAATTTAATGATGGTGAACTAAAGCGAAGAATAGGGAATAATAATTCTCAACTTTCATACTTAACAAAAGATGGTACACTTGTTTATGGATATTCTTTTAAAGATAGATTGGGAAAAGTTCACAATATATTTAGTGAAAACACTTTTGAAGAATTGGCAAACCCTGAAATTAAATTTGAAATTGAAAGATATTTGCTATCTCAAAATAATTTAAATAGAGCAGATTTATATGATAGCAAAAGAAGTGATTCACAATACGGATATATAGGTCATTTTGGTGGATATCCTTATTATCTTTATTCAGTTAATCCAAATAGTCTAGCTTATTTTAAAGATAGATATGAACATGCTCCAATGATAATGGTTGCAAAAAATCAAGACGGAAAACAAGACACAATTACATTAAGTAATGGTACAACACTATATGGTTATGAGATATCTAGACATATGGATTCTAATGGCACAAAAAGGCGTATGTTTTTTGAAAATACAGCAAAAGAAATGATTGATGCTATGCAGAACTATTGCTATAGCGGTCATAGTAAATTAGATGTATATGATATATTAGACAAGTGCTTTGAAAATTGTATGAGTCAATATGGATATATGGGAAGGTTTACAAAAGATGGGTTAGATATTAATGAATCAATATTTAATGAAATTAGAGAAAGATTCGAGAAAATAAAAGCTAAAAGAGAGTTTGAAGGATTAATGTCTAGAGAAGCGGAATATGAAAAAACGCTGAAAGATATGTCTAATCTAAGATAATTAATAATAATTAAAAAATAGTAGTATTATAATAAAATACTACTATTTTTATATTAAACATATTTAATAATAAAAAAATCAGCTATTAGCTGATTTTGGTAGCGAGAAATGGATTCGAACCATCGACCTGCCGGGTATGAACCGGATGCTCTAGCCAACTGAGCTATCTCGCCGTAACAAATAATATTATAAAGTTTTTTTATTTTTTTGTCAACCTTTTTTTTAAATTATAAAAATAAAAAAATAAAAAACTGCAATAATTACAGTTTTTTATTTTTAAAATTATTTATTATCTGATGATGAGTAAACACTAACTTGTTTTTTGTCTTTACCCTTTCTTTCAAATTTAACAACACCGCTTTCTAAAGCGTATAATGTATCATCACTTCCGATACCTACATTATTTCCAGGGTGTATTTTTGTTCCTCTTTGTCTTACTAGTATGTTACCAGCTTGAACAAATTGACCATCAGCTCTTTTTGCACCTAAACGCTTTGACTCACTGTCTCTACCGTTTTTAACACTACCTTGACCTTTTTTATGTGCCATTTAAAATTCACTCCCTTCACATATTTATTTATATGTCTCGTTATTAATTCCAATTAATTATTCAGCTTTTTCTTCTGCAGCTGTCTTTTTAGCAGTTGTAGTTTTAATAGCTGTAATTTCTACTTTAGTATAAGGTTGTCTATGACCTCTTGTTCTCTTGTAATTTTTCTTAGCTTTATATTTGAATACTAAGATTTTTTTACCTTTTCCATGAGAAACAACTTTTCCTTCAACCTTAACTCCTTTAACATAAGGATTTCCTACTTGTACTTTTTTGTCATCAGATACTAAAACAACATCTTTAAATGTAACTTTTTTACCTTCTTCAGTATCTAATTTTTCGAAAAATACAACATCTCCTTCAGAAACTTTGTATTGTTTTCCACATGCTTCAATAATTGCGTACATTTAAGTACACCTCCCTTTTTCGTATACTCGCTAATCCTTAAATATTTAGGTAACTAAACTTAATTAGTCTTTATGAACCTTAATTAAGCGGATTACAGTTACATATTCTAACACAGAACACGGGTATTGTCAACAATTATGTGTTTTTTTTAGACAAAAAAATTATGATAACTTCATAATAAAAATTATATGTTAGAAAAAATAATTTTTTTCGTGTTCAGTTTCTTGACATAGAACAAACTATTTTTAGAATTAGTCAAAAATTGAACAATGAATATTGGATATTTTCATATAATATGATAATATATGAAAAAGTTTAATTATATTATATGTATTGATATAATTATTAAAATTGTGATTAGGAGGAATGAATGTGGAAAGTACAGGTGGAAAAATTGCTCTTGGAATAATTACATTAGTAATAATTGCTATTATAATTGTAGTTATTATTATGAATCCAGAGGAAACAAAAAAAGAAGAGGAAGAAAAAGAAAATTCTACTAATACAGTAACAGAGAAAAATGCTGAAAATAATGAATCAAATGAGACATCCGAGAATGCAAATGTTGATTATATGGCAAATGCAGAAAAACAAATGGCAAAACCTGAAAAAGGAGAAACAATTGCTATAATTCATGTTACAGACTTTGGAGATATTACAGTTAAGTTCTTTAATGATGTTGCACCAAAAGCAGTAGAAAATTTTGTGACTCATGCTGAGGATGGTTATTATGATGGTGTAACATTCCATAGAGTAATTGATGAGTTTATGATTCAAGGAGGAGATCCAGAAGGAACAGGTGCTGGAGGAGAAAGCATTTGGGGTGAAGGATTTGAAGAAGAAATAGATGATTCATTAGTTCCATATAGAGGTTCTTTATGTATGGCAAGTTCTGGAGTTGGAACATCATCATTAGGAAGTCAATTTTTTATAACTCAAGCAAATCCATCAGAAGAGATGGCACAATCACTAGAGGCATATGGGTATGATGAAGGTTTAATTGAAGCGTATAAAAAATATGGTGGATATATGAGCTTAAATGGACAATATACAGTATTTGGACAAGTTATAGATGGAATGGATGTTGTTGATAAAATTGCTAAAACACCAGTAAAAGAAAATGATATGGGAGAAGAATCTTCACCAGAAAATCCAGTTGTAATAGAAAGTATTGAAATTACAACATATGAAGGCTAGATTATAATATTAGTTTAAAGTATCTATAAAATTTGTATTTTAATTTATTTCATGTTTTATAGATACTTTTTATTTGTTTATATAAAAAATAATTAAATTTATAAAAGTTTTATCTAAAACTTGCAAAATAAAAGTATTTGTGCTAAAATATTTCGTGTTAACCTTACTCGTGCTGAAAATATGTGCGGGTTATATAGCCAAAAGGAGGTGTAGATAATGAACAAATACGAAAGTATAATCATTATTAATCCAAGTCTAGAAGAACAAGGTATGAAAGAATTAATTAAAAAGTTCGAAGATATGATTAATAATGAAGGTAAAGTTGAATCAGTAGAAGAAATGGGAAAAAGAAAATTAGCTTATGAAATTAAGAAAAATTCAGAAGGATATTATGTATTATACAATTTCGAAGCTAAACCAGAATTTATAGCTGAACTTGAAAGAGTTTATAGAATTACTGATGGAATATTAAAATTCATTGTAGTAAGAAAAGAAGACTAATAAAACCTTTAAAAGAAAGGTAGGATAAAATATGAATAAAGTTGTATTAATGGGAAGATTAACAAGAGACCCAGAAACAAGATATACTCAAACAAATAATACTTTAGTAGCTTCTTTCACTCTAGCTGTAAATAGAAGATTTGCAAGACAAGGTGAAGAAAGACAAGCAGATTTTATTCCAATAGTAGCTTGGAACAAAACAGGAGAGTTTTGTAGTAAGTATTTTAAAAAAGGTCAACAAGTAGGAATAATTGGAAGAATTCAAACAAGAAATTGGGATGATGACCAAGGACAAAAACATTATGTTACTGAAGTAATTGCTGAGGAAGCATATTTTGCAGATAGTAGAAGAGATGGAACAGGGGATAACTTTGAAAATACTTTTGGAACAACAGTTGCAGATAGTCAGGAGTTTCAAGTATCTTCTGATGATGATTTACCATTCTAGAATAAAATTTTAGAAGAAGGGGGATATTATAATGGCAGATAAAAAAGCAAACAATAAAAAGAGAAATAATAATATGGATGATGATTTCAATCCAAAATTCAGAAAAGTAAGAAAAAAAGTTTGTGTATTATGCAGTGATAAAAACTTTGAATTAGATTATAAAAATGCTGATCAATTAAAGAAGTTTATCAATGATAAAGGTAAAATATTACCTAGAAGAGCAACAGGTGCTTGTGCTAAACATCAAAGAGCTATAACATTAGCTGTTAAAAGAGCAAGACATATTGCAATACTTCCATATACACAAGACTAATTACAGTTTAATATAATTTATAAAAGAAGAAATAAAAAATGTATTAAATATGTTTTTTATTTCTTTTTTATTTTACTTAGTTTTATCTTATTTTTAACTTTTTTACTTAAAATTTATAAATTTCAAAAAGACAAAGTAACTTTTTTTAGCTATTTTTTTACGGTTTTTATATTAAAAAACTATTAAAAATTGCAAAAAAATGCAGTAAAAAAATGAATGAAAGTATATAAAAATCCATATTTCTTTATTTTTGTAATAAAAATGAAATACAAAAAAGCTTGACAGAGAAAAACTTAATACTATAATTAAGCTACTTTAAAAATAAAATTATAAACAAAGGGGAATATAAAGTGGAAGAACCAAACAAAAGAATAGAGGATGTTAAAATAGAAGCAGTTAATAATAATGAAAAAGAAGATATTAAATTAGAAATGACAAATAACTCTAATAGCAATGAAGATTTATCAGCTAAAACTATAGTTGTGCCAGTAATTAAAGAAGACTCTAAAGAAGAAGCAAAAGAAATAGATGAGTCAGATAAAAAAGTTAAAGGCAAAACATATGAGGTGGAAAACATTAGTGAGAATGTAAGAGCACTTGTGGATAACTATGTTCAAAAAGCTGAAAAAAGTGAAAAAACAGATAGAAACGATAGTGCTTCAATAATTGAAAAAACTGAAGAAAATAATCCAAAGAAAGCTAGAAGAAAAATTAACGTGGAAGAAGAGTTATTTAAAATTGGTAGTAGTATAACATATGATTATAGTAAAATTATTGGAGATTTAGATTATTCTAAAATAAAAAGTTATAGAGTAAAAGATGGAGATAAAACAATTTCTTTTTTATTCTATGAAAATGATTTTTATGCAGTAAATAGAATTAATTATAAAGATGGATATATGTATTCAGAAAAAGAAGATTATCTTCCAGTATCTGAAAATTTAAACAAAGCTATTAGAAAAATACCAAATGTTGCAAAAGCAAGAAATATTCTTCATATAGAAAATATTGAGGCTAGAATTTATGATATGACAGATTATATATTATTATTAGAAAGAGAGAAAATTAGAGTTATTAAAGTTTCAGCTTCTGGTTCATTATCAGAAATGAAATATAAAGAATGTCATATTGATAAAAATAGATTAGAAGCAGAAGTAGACAAATTAGCTGTTGAGGAAGAAATTAAAATAAGAGAAGAAAATAGTATTAAAAATAGATTAAAAGGATTTAGAAATACATTAAGAAAGTGTGTTGTAAATCCAATCAAGAGTATGCTTGCAAAAATCGGATTAGTAAACGATGTTAAAATGCTTTCTGATGGAAAACATAGTATTTTCGAGAAAAAGATATAATTTTTACACATAAAGTTGTTTGGTTGTGGATAGATTTTTAAAATCTATCCTTTTTTTGGTTGAAAAATTTCTTAATTTGCGTAATTTCCTTGTATTTTTAAGGCTTTTGGTATATAATTTTACCGTTATGGAAGGAGATGATTTTATGCAAATAAGTAAAGAAGAAGTAATGCATATTGCAAAACTTGCTTGTTTAAATATTTCTGATGATGAAATAGAAAGCTATAGACATAACTTGGAAGAAATATTAGATTTTGCAAAAACAGTAGATAGTGTAAATACTGAAGGTGTAGGAGAGACAATAGGAACTAACGAAAATTATAATGTTTTTAGAAAAGATGAAGTTATAGATTATGGAGATAGAGAAGGATTACTTAAAAATGCTCCAAGTCAAGATGAAGGTATGTTTAGAATACCAAAAGTTTTAAATTAGGAGATACATATGAAAATTGGAATAGATATAGATGATACAATATCAAATACTTATGATGTTATTTTTAATTATGCGCAAAAATATACGTTAGAGGAGTTAAAAAGGGATTTAAATATATCAAATAATAAAAGTTATTATGATCATAATTATACAGAAAGTATACATGGTTGGAATAAACTTGAATCAGTAATGTTTTGGGAAAAATATTATAAAGAGATGTTACACAAAGTAAGACCAAAAACTTTTGCTAAAGAATATTTAAATAAAATTGCAGAAGATTATGAAATATATTTAATTACTGCAAGATTTGATATTCCTGGTTTAGATGTGAAAAAAATTACAGAAGAATGGCTTTCTAATTATGAAATACCATATGTAAAATTAATAACAAATGCTAATAATAAAGCAAAGATTATAAAAGAAAATGAGATAGAGCTTTTTATAGATGATAGCTTTAATAATTGCAGAGCGGTATCTGATATTGGAATAAAAACGTATTTAATGGATTCAAGGCCAAATTCAAATATTGATTTGTCAGAAGAAAATTTTGAAAGAGTATTTTCATGGCCACATTTATATCAAAAAATTAAATTAAAGGGATAGGAGTGTTTTTATGGATATTACAGAATTAACAGTACATGAGCTTATTGAGAAATTAGATAAAAAAGAAATAACTTCAGAAGAGATTGTAAAGAGTTATTTAGATAGAATTGATGAAAAAGAAAAAGATGTACAAGCTTTTGTAACTGTAGAGGATAGAGAGACAGTATTAAAAAAGGCAAAAGAAGCAGATGAAAAGATGAAAAATGGAAGAACTTCTTTAGAAGGAATTCCAGTTGGAATAAAGGATAATATGTGTACAAAAGGAGTAAAAACAACATGTTCTTCAAAAATGCTTGAAAACTTTGTTGCTCCTTATGATGCAACTGTAGTAGAAAAATTAAACGAAAATGGAATGATAAGCCTTGGTAAACTAAATATGGATGAATTTGCAATGGGTGGATCAACAGAATATTCATATTTTCATAAAACATATAATCCATGGGATTTAAATAGGGTACCTGGTGGGTCATCTGGTGGAAGTGCAGCAGCAGTTGCAGCAAATTTAGTTCCATGGGCACTAGGAAGTGATACAGGAGGATCTATTCGTCAGCCATCTTCTCTTTGTGGTGTAGTTGGACTAAAACCTACTTATGGATTAGTTTCAAGATATGGATTAGTTGCATTTGCTTCATCTTTAGATCAAATAGGACCAATCACAAAAGATGTTACAGATTCTGCTATTTTATTAAATGTGATAGCAGGACATGATGCAAAAGATACTACATCAGAGAATATTGAGAAAAAAGATTATACAAAATCTTTAAAAAATGATGTTAAGGGCATGAAAATAGCTCTTCCAAAAGAATTTATAGGTGAAGGTATAAATGAAGAAGTAAAAAATGCTATATTAGATGCTGCAAATAAATTTAGAGAGCTTGGAGCAGAAGTAGAAGAATGTTCATTAGATATTGGAAAGCAAGCATTAGCTACATATTATATAATAGCTTGTGCAGAAGCTAGTTCAAACCTTGGAAGATTTGATGGTATTAGATATGGATATAGAAGTGAAAATTATGATAATTTAAAAGATATTTATAAAAATTCAAGAAGTGAAGGATTTGGACCAGAAGTTAAAAGAAGAATAATTCTTGGTACTTATGTATTATCTTCAGGATATTATGATGCTTATTATAAAAAAGCTCAAAAAGTAAGAACAGTAATTAAAAAACAATATGAAGAGTTATTTAAGAAATATGATTTAATATTAACTCCAACATCTCCAACAGTTGCTTTTAAAATTGGTGAAAAATCATCAAATCCACTTGAGATGTATTTAGCAGATATTTGTACAGTTCCTGTAAATATTGCAGGACTTCCTGGAATGAGTATTCCGTATTCATTAAGTAGTGAAAAAATGCCAATAGGAGTTCAATTAATAGGTGGATATTTTGAAGAAGAAAAGATATTTAGAGCAGCATATACATTAGAACAAGCTGTAAATTTCAGAGAAAAATATAAACCAGAGTTTAGAAAATAAAATAGGAAGGAGATATAATATGTCAAGAGAAGATTATGAAGTCGTAATAGGATTAGAAGTTCACTGTGAACTTTCAACAAAAACAAAAATATTCTGTTCATGTTCAACAGAGTTTGGTGGAGAGCCAAATTCACATTGCTGTCCTATTTGTATGGCAATGCCAGGAACACTTCCTGTTTTAAATGAAAAAGTTGTTGAATATGCTGTAAAAGCAGGCCTTGCTACAAACTGTAAGATAGAGCAAAATAGTAAAAATGATAGAAAAAATTACTTTTATCCAGATAATCCAAAGTCATATCAGATATCACAATTTGATAAACCACTTTGTTATGATGGATATGTAACAATAGAAGATGAAAAAGGAATAGAGAAAAAGGTTAGAATTGAAAGAATACATATAGAAGAAGATGCTGGAAAATTAAATCATGATGATTATGGAAGAGGAAGCTTTGTAGATTTAAACAGAGCTGGAGTTCCACTTATAGAAGTAGTATCAAAACCAGATTTAAGAAGTGCATATGAAGTAGAAAGTTATATGAGAAAATTAAAATCAATATTTGAATATATTGAGATTTCAGATTGTAAGATGCAAGAAGGTTCACTAAGAGCAGATGTTAATGTTTCAATTAGAAAAAAAGGTTCTACAGAACTTGGAACAAGAACTGAAATGAAAAATATGAACTCTTTTAAATCAATAGTAAGAGCTATAGATTATGAGATTGATAGACAAATTGAGGTAGTAGAAGAAGGCGGAGAAGTAGTTCAAGAAACTTTAAGATGGGATGATATATCAGGAAGAACATTCCCAATGAGAGATAAAGAAGATGCTCAAGATTATAGATATTTCCCAGAACCAGATTTAGTTGCAATAAAACTTTCTGAAGAATATATTGAAAATATAAGAAAAGCTTTGCCAGAACTTCCAGAAAGCAGAAAGAAGAGATATATTGAAGAAATAGGATTATCAGAAAAAGCAGCAAACTTTGTTACATCTTCTAAATATTATTCTAATATGTTTGAAAAAGCATCAGAAATTTCAAATAATCCAAAAGCTGTAAGTAATTGGCTTATGTCAGATATTGCAAGAATAATGAATGAAAAAGAGTTAGAACCTGACAAAATACCTTTTACTGCAGAGAACTTAGCAGAACTTGTTGTATTAATAGATAAAGGTACTATAAGTAATAGCATAGGAAAGAAAGTTTTAGAGGAATTGTTTGAAAATCCAAAGGAACCAAGTAAGATAATTGAAGAAAAAGGATGGGTTCAGATATCAGATGAAGGTGCTATAAGAGAAGTAGTACTTAAAGTACTTGAAAGCAATAGCCAATCAGTAGCAGATTATAAAGCAGGAAAAGATAAAGCTTTAGGATATTTAGTAGGACAAGCTATGAAAGAAACTAGAGGAAAAGCAAATCCGCAAATGTTAAATAAAATGTTTATGGAAGAATTAAAGAAATAAAAAAGAAAAGGTATATTATTTATATAATTAATTGTTAGTAGATACTTATATTTTGTAAGTATCTACTTTTTTTGAAATAAGTGCTAAAATATGATATAATATTGAAGATTTACAAATTTTATAAAGGAAAGGCATTTAAATACTATCTGCCTATGGAATTACCTGGTTCCCCAATGGATTGAGAGATAAAAAGATTAATTTTCATTTCAATCTAATCCAGGTTCAGAATATAGTTCTTGAAACTATTTAAGAGATTTATTAAGGAGAAGGCAGTATGGTAAAGGAAATCAAGTTAAACCTGAAGTAAAAACTAGTAACTCGTAAACCAAACTCACATTTCTGTAATTATAGTTAAATGTGAAGTATTTTCACGATTGTGGAGGTAAAAAAATTGAATAAGAGAAAAAGTACGTCAATTCAGGCCGTAATATTCATGAGCTTTGTAGTCATGGTTGCAACAATTTGGCTTAAGCTTATGGAAAAGAGAGAGGACTGGCTCATATTATCCATTCTAATATCAGTAGCGTATTATGCAGGAATCATAACATATGACGTATATACTTACATGTTAGAGAGAAAAATAGGTGAATGTAACATAAAGTCTAATATTGGAAAAGTTATTTATGTTTTCATATGTGCAATGGTGGTAACCGCATTTATATTTGGCGTTGTTATTGACTTAAAAAATTGGCTAGACATATCGTTTAGACTAGCTATATCGGTTACCTGTGGTTATGGTTGGAGTATGTACTAAAGGAGAGTGCAGTATGATAGGAATGATAATAGAATCAACTATGTTAAGTGTTGGCATGGTAAGTATGATTCTGTACAATTTAGTTACATTTTTTTCGATAATTAATAAGACGGAATGGATAGAGAAAATGTACGAAAGTTGTTTTAAGCGAGTGAAGAATACTAACAAATTGACTATTTGGAAAATGCGGTCAGTATTACTTTTGCTTTGCGTACTAGGAATCATAACGTACCCATCAATTTCTGGAACTTTTATGGGAGCTTTATGTAGTATACTTGTGTATATTCAATTAATAGTTACAGTAGTACATTATGTTAAAAGCGTCTTAAGAAAGTAATGTTGTGGAGGAAACAAGATGAAGAATTTTGCATTTATGGTGTGTGTTATTATTGTGATGTTGGCAGTATATTTTATTATCAAGAGAATTAGTAAGGCGTCTGAGAATAGCAAAAATATACTTCGGCTTTTATGGCCACAGACTATCATCTTCTACACTGTAATCTCGATTTTAGAATTGTTTGAGAGTACTCCTGAAATGCCATGGTTGCTTGTTAGTACAATATCCTTTTTTGTATGCAATTTGATTTATTACAAAAAAGTGATTTTGAATCCAAATAGCAAAATAAAAAATGGAACAAAAAAGATGTTCAATTTTCTTGGATTAATCATACTTATCGCTCTTTCATTTGCGGTATTTATGTTTGTGACAGAAGTAATTGGAACAAGTGGCATAATAGTAATGAAGATTGTATGCGGAATTGTAGGAGGATATGTTTTTTGTGAACTGAATAGAGTCACAGAGGTGTATGACAGATGGACTTTATAATATCTTTAATTGCGGCAATAGGTGTAATGAGCTTACTTGTGTACGTGCTTATAACATTTTTAGATTTAATTGACAGACGTGATTTAATCCAAAAATGTTATAAGACATTATTCCCAAAAAGGGAGTACAAAGAAGTTTTTGTAATTACATTTTTTAGACCTATGTTCTTAGTCTTTTCTGAAATTGCAATAGTACCAATTGCGATAATGGAGAAAGGGCCAATTGTTTTTTTATATTATGTGCTGATTTTTTGGGCGATGCTTTTAGCGTTTGGTCATTTGATTAAACATTGGAATGATTAAAATGAAAATATTTTTATGAAAGAGGAGCTTTTTGGGGGAGCTTCTTTTTCTTTTTGAATAAATTAGAGAAAAATATATAAAATATTTTAAAGAATGTAATATTGTTTTGTTTTTTATTATAGATAATAAAAAATGAGTATTGAAAAAAATAATTATTACATATATACTAATGCTGAACTTTTATAATTTAGGAGGAAGTGTATGGAAGATATTAGTAAAGTACAAAAGATGATTGACGATTTAGTTGCAAGAGCGAAAGTAGCTTCAGAAGAGTATATGAAGCTAGATCAAGATCAAGTAAACGAAATCGTTAAACGTATGTCTATGGCTGGCCTTGAAAATCATATGAAACTTGCAAAAATGGCTGTAGAAGAAACTCAAAGAGGAATATATGAGGATAAGATTACAAAAAACATGTTTGCAACAGAATATATTTATCACAGTATAAAAAGAGCAAAGACAGTTGGAATAATAAATGAAAATACAGAAGAAGGATATATAGAGATTGCTGAACCAATAGGAATTATAGCAGGAGTAACACCAGTTACAAATCCTACATCTACAACAATGTTTAAATCATTAATAGCTGCAAAAACAAGAAATGTTATTATATTCGGATTCCATCCATCAGCTCAAAAATGTAGTTCTGAAGCTGCAAGAATCTTAAGGGATGCAGCAGTAGAAGCGGGAGCTCCAAAAGATTGTATATTATGGATTGAAGAACCTTCTATAGAAGCTACAAGAGCTTTAATGAATCATCCAGATGTTAATTTGATTTTAGCAACTGGTGGTACAGGAATGGTTAAATCTGCTTATTCTTGCGGAAAACCAGCTCTTGGAGTTGGCCCTGGAAATGTTCCATGCTATATAGATAAAACAGCAAAGTTAGAAACATCTGTAAATGATTTAGTTATGTCAAAATCTTTTGATAATGGTATGATATGTGCTTCAGAACAAGCTGTTATAGTAGATAAAGAGATAGCAAAGGATTTTGAAAAATTAATTAAAGATGCAAAATGTTATATAGCAAATAAAGAAGAAAAAGAAAAAATACAAAAAGCTGTATTTAATAAAGATGAAAATGGAAAATATAAATTAAATTCAAAAATACCAGGACAAAGTCCTTATAAGATTGCTTCTTTAGCAGGTATTGAGATACCAGAAGATACAAAAGTATTACTTGTTAAAGAAACAGGTGTTGGAGATGATTATCCATTTTCAAAAGAAAAATTAAGTCCAATATTAACATATTATACAGTAAAAGATAAAGAAGAAGGAATTAACCTTGCTGAAAAATTAATTGAATATGGTGGAATGGGACATTCTGCAGTTATTCATTCAGAGAATAGAGATACAATCTTAGAATTTTCTGAAAGAGTTAAAGCTGGAAGAGTAATAGTAAATTCACCATCTACTCATGGTGCTATAGGAGATATTTATAATACAAATATGCCATCACTTACATTAGGTTGTGGAACTTTTGGTGGTAATTCAACTACTGATAATGTTTCATCAGTAAATTTAATAAATATCAAAAGAGTAGCAAAAAGGAGAGTAAATATGCAATGGTTTAAAATTCCAGAAAAAATATATTTTGAAGCAGGATCAATAGAATATCTATCTAAGATGCCAGATATAACAAGAGCATTTATAGTTACAGATGAATCTATGGTTAAGTTTGGATATGTAGATAAGATTTTATATCAATTAAGAAAGAGAGAAAAATATGTACACTCAGAAATATTTGCAGAAGTAGAATCAGATCCTTCTTTTGATACAATTAAAAAAGGTGTTGAAGCAATGAATTTGTTTAATCCAGATGTAATTATTGCTTTAGGTGGAGGAAGTCCAATAGATGCTGCAAAAGGTATGTGGCTATTCTATGAGCATCCAGATGCAGATATTGAAGGATTAAAATTAAAATTTATGGATATAAGAAAAAGAACTTATAAATTCCCTAAACTTGGAGAAAAAGCAAAGATGGTTGCTATACCAACTACATCAGGAACTGGTTCAGAGGTTACTTCATTTGCAGTTATTACAGATAAAAAGAAAAATATGAAATATCCTTTAGCTGATTATGAATTAACTCCAGATGTAGCAATAGTAGATCCAGATTTAGTTATGACACTTCCAAAGAAAATGACAGCAGATACTGGTATGGATGTTTTAACACATGCTATCGAATCATATATTTCAAATATGGCATCTGATTATACAGATGGTTTAGCTGAAAAAGCTGTAGAACTTGTATTTGAAAACTTAGAAGAAGCATATAATAATGGAAGCAATAGAATGGCAAGAGAAAAAATGCATAATGCAAGCACAATAGCAGGTATGGCATTTACAAACGCATTTTTAGGAATAAACCATTCTTTAGCTCACAAACTTGGAGCAGAATATCATATACCACATGGAAGAGCAAATGCTATAATACTTCCATATGTAGTAAGATATAATGCAACAAAACCTACAAAATTTGTTTCATTCCCTAAATATGAATACTTTATAGCAGATGAGAAGATTAGAAAATTAGCTGAAAGAGTTGGTCTTCCTGCATCAACAAAAGAAGAAGGAATATCATCATTTATTAAGGCTATTAAAGATTTAATGGAAAAATTAGAAATGCCTAAGTCTTTAAAAGAATGTGGAATTGATGAGCAAGACTTTTTATCAAAAGTTGATATGCTTGCAGATAGAGCTTTTGAAGATCAATGTACAACAGCAAATCCAAGACTTCCACTAGTAAAAGAATTAAAACAAATTTTACTTGACGCATACTATGGGGCTGATATAAAATAATAAAAAATAATAAAACGACTATTAAGTAGTCGTTTTATTTTGCAAGAAAAGAAGAAAGGAATGAATAATAAAAATGGAGAGAAAACGTGGATTTGAAATAGCAAAAGGATTCGAGGATAAAGGTATTAACTTACCAGTAAGAAAAACAGAACATTCAGCAGGATATGATATAGAAGCTGCAGAAGACACAATAATTCCTGCATTTAAACCTGGTCAAAAACCAACTCTTGTTAAAACAGGATTAAAAGCATATTGTCAGCCTGATGAATTTTATATGTTATGTAATAGAAGTTCTAATCCTGGAAAAAGAGGTTTAGTAATGGCAAATAGTGTAGGAATAATAGATAGTGATTATTATGAAAATCCAGATAATGATGGTCATTTCATGTTTGCTTTTTATAATTTCTTTGATCATGATGTAGAGATAAAAAAAGGTGAAGCTATAGGACAAGCTATATTTATGAAGTATTTAACAGTAGATAATGATAATGCAACAGGTAAAAGAGTAGGTGGATTTGGATCTACAAGCAAATAGATTTATGTAAAATAAAATGATTTAACATAAAAATAAGCTATAGATACTAGTATTGATATCTTTTAAGAATCATATACTAGTATTTTATTTTGTGTTTTTATATAATTAAAATATAATTTACATATAATAATTAAAATGGATAAATAAAAAATATTGTATATAGGAGAATTTCTATGAGTGATAATAATAGAAATTATACAGAAAGTGAAAAAGCCTTTTTAAATAAACTAGAAAGTGAATATTTATATGATTCTGAATATGATCAGTTATTTACTGAGTTTAATGCAATTAATATAGAATTTTCAAGGGACAAACGTGTTCTTAAATTGATTATGCCACTGAGAGCCGCTATAGATTATATATCATCACATTCTAATATTCCGAAAGAAGATATTATAGAAAAAGTAAATGAAATAATTTCATATATAGATATTGTAAAAGAATATAAAGATAATCCAAATGGAATAGGATATGTTGATGGTTTCATGTTTGGACTTTCTTTAAAAGAAGACGTGATTGATGATGAAATGCTACTATATGAATTTTTAAGACATGAGCTTACACATATAATGGGAGAGACATATATTAATAAAATGTTTAAGAAATTTCCATATAAAGTTTCTGGATATACTTTAGAAGACGTTTTTTCAGAAGATGAAACTCCATATAAAGAAAATGAGTATTTTAATGAATCGGCAGTTGAAATGTTTGTTGCACAAGATGATGAGTTTAGAGTAATTAATGCTTTTGGAATAGATATTTATACAAATCAATATAATGATGAAGGACTATATTCTATAAACGGAAATTTACTAAGACAGATGTTACTTGCAAGAGGCGTATCAGAAGAAGATTTATTTTGCGGACTATTTGACTATAATGATGCAAAAAGAGTAATAGGAAGATTAGATAGAAGTTTATTTAAAAGGAACTTTAAAAGAGTTTCAAAAAATATGGATCAGATTGCAGAAGATATATTATCAATAACTGATGTAGATGAAGAAAGAGATTTAGTAGAAGGAATAAAGAGTAAAATCGGAGAAACGGAAATGTTAATTATAGATAATTTTTTATGTCCTTCTTTAAGAGGGCTTAGTGAAGAATCAAGACAAGAAGTTTTAGATAACTATTATAAGGTTATAATGTGTGAAAGAAATTATTTTGCTACTAAGACTAATTACAGAGCTTTAACTGTATCTAAAAAGATTTCACCAGTGTTTGAACATATAGATGTAGAGCCACTTGTAGTAAATAGTAGCAAAGAAAAGAACGAGGAAAGAAAAAGAGCAAATGATAATGATGGTATAGATTTGGAGTAGAAGTCTAGGTTTACAGAAGTGAAAAAACATTCTTTCGGTACATTTTTTTTATTGCTTAGAGAGACGAGCTTTATAAAAATATTACAAACAAATTACAAAAATTATGTGAAATTTATATTGGTAATTTCTTTGACTTTTGCCAAATTTTATAGTATAATAAACATGTGCTTAAAATAAATTTACCTGAAAGGAGTGTGACTTACATGTTTAATGTAGGTGATGAAGTAGTATATCCAATGCATGGCGCTGGAAAAATAGTATCAATAGAGGAAAGAGCAATATTAGATGAGAGACAATCGTATTATATTATTAAAATGCCAGGCGAGGTAAAAGTTATGGTTCCTACTGCTAAAGCAGAAGAAGTTGGAGTCAGAAATATCATAGACGAGGAATCAGCACAAAAAGTTATGAAGGTTCTAGGTGCAGATAGCACAGAAATGTCTATGAACTGGAACAAAAGATACAGAGAGAATATGGACAAAATGAAAACAGGAGATATTTTTGAAGTAGCAGACATTGTTAGAAATTTAAGTTTCAAACAAAAAGAAAAAGGATTATCTACTGGAGAGAAGAAAATGCTTTTAAATGCAAAACAAATTTTAATTAGTGAACTTGTTTTAGCTGAAAAGAAAGATGAAAATGAAGTTGAAGAAGCAGTAGAAAGTAAAATAGATCAAGCTTATGAATTCCACATGAATGCTATGAAAGATACTGTAGAAGAAGGAAATGTAGTTAAAAAACTAGTTTCTATGAATTAATAATATAATAAGTTTTTACATAAAAAAGGCGAAAGCCTTTTTTTATTTGTTTTTATTTATCTATGTAATTATTTTAATTATTTTTTTATTCTATTTTTGATTTTAATATAATTTTTTATTTTATTGATCTTTTTGATTTTGACTTCTTTATTTTTTATAATTTAGATTTTAGAATTTAATAATTATTTAAAAGTATAAATATGTATATATATAAATATTTTGTAAAAAATACTATAAAAGCGATTTTAAGGAGTTTTTTATGAAATATTATAAAAATTTAAATATAAAAGGAGCAATTCTAGATAAGTATGCACTTGGAAAATATATTGAAAAAGTTGCAGAAAGTCATAATGTAATTACAAAATCAAGCAAAAGGACATATCCTATTCCAGGAATGAAAGATAATTTTAATTTTATTTATCAGACATATAAATTATTAAATGAACATCTAAAACTAGGAATATCAATTCATTCTGCAGGAGAGTGGATATTAGATAATTTTTATCTGATAGAAGAAACAGTAAAAAACTTAGAAAAAGAAATAAAAATAAGTGATTATAAAAAGCTAAATGGAATAGGAGATGGAAAATATGAAGGATATTCAAGAGTATATGTATTAGCATCAGAAATTGTAGGATATACTGATTCAAAATTAGATAGTGATATTATAAAATACGCAGTAGATAGCTATCAAAAAAAGAAATTACTTACTACAGAAGAACTAATGATGCTTCCTAGTTTTATAAAGATTAGTCTAATAGAAAGTATATCAGAATGCTGTGAGAAAATATATGTTTCACAAATTCAAAAATATAAAGTAGAAGATATATGTGCTAGAATAATAGATCAAAAAGAAGAACTTCAATTCAAGAAAAATAGATTTAAGATAAATGTAAAAAACAAATTTGATTATTCTGACTTAAAAGATTCTTTTATTGAATATATGTCTTATAAGTTAAAAAGAAAAGGAAGAGTTGGAAATCCATATTTAGAAGTTCTAAATGAACAAGTAGAGTATACAGGAACGACAGTGTCAGAAATAATTAGAAAAGAACATTTTCATATTGCAACAATAAAAAATAGTCTAGGAAATAGTATTATTAGTATAAAAAATGTTAATAGAATTAATTTTAAAGAATTATTTGAAAACCTAAATAAAGTAGAAGAAATTTTGTCTAAAGATCCGGTAAATATATTTGATAAGATGACTCAAGATACGAAAGATATGTATTTAAAAGTAATTACAGATTTGTCAAAGAAAACTGGTATATCTGAAATTTATATAGCTAGTAGAATTATTTTACTTTGCAATAGATATAAGAATATAGATAAAAGTAATTTAAAGATATATAGAAAGGCGCATGTTGGATATTATTTAATAGATAATGGTTTAGATGAATTAATTTATATTTTAAAAGGAAAAAAAGTAGGTAATAAATCTACTGCACAAAAAGGAATTATATTTGTAAGGTCAACTTTTTATATTCCTTTAATAATTAATTTTTTTATAGTGTATATATTAAATTTATCTTTTATTTTTAGCATAATTTGTTATTTATTATTACTATATCCTATATCAGAAATATATATAAAATTCATAATGTATATAACATCTAAAGTCGTAAAGATAAAAAAACTTCCTAAAATTAATATGAATAATAATATTACAGAAGAAAATTCATGTTTTGTAGTTATTCCGACAATTTTAAATAGTTTAGAAAAAATAGATGAATTAATAAGAAAGCTAGAAGTTTATTATCAAGCAAATAAAAGTAAAAATATATATTTTGCAATACTTGGAGATTGTACATCTTCAAAAAAAGAAGTAGAAAACATAGATGAAGAAATCATAAAATATGGTAGGGAAAAAATAGAGAGTTTAAATAAGAAGTATAAATTAAATATATTTTATTTTCTATATAGAAAAAGAAGATGGAATAGTAAAGAGCAAGAGTTTTTAGGTTGGGAAAGAAAAAGAGGATTATTAAATCAGTTTAATAAATATTTATTAGAGAAAAATAATTCTGATTTTATAATAAATACATTACAAGAAAATAATTTTAATAAAAAAATTAAGTATATTATTACTTTGGATTCTGATACTAATCTAGTATTAAACTCTGCATTTTCTTTAATAGGAGCAATGACACATATTTTAAATAAACCAGTAATAGAAAATAAAAAGGTAATAGACGGATATGGAATTATTGAACCAAGAGTTGGAATAGGGTTAAAAGATTCTATTAGAAGTTTATTTACAAAAATATATTCAGGAAGTCCTGGTACTAATATATATGAAAGTAATGCTTCTGATTTTTATCAGGATTGCTTTGGAGAGGCAATTTTTACTGGTAAAGGTATTTATGACTTAGAAGTTTATTCAGAGATCCTAGACGGAGAAATTAATGAAAATGAAGTTTTAAGTCATGATTTATTAGAAGGAAATTATTTAAGATGTGGATTATTAAATGATGTAATAATACTTGATAAATATCCGTATAAATTTACTTCATATGTTTCAAGAGAGCACAGGTGGATAAGAGGAGACTGGCAATTATTAAAATGGCTTAAAAGAGATAGAAATAATATAAATTTAATTAGTAAATTTAAAATATATGATAACTTAAGAAGAAGTATTTTACCGATAAGTGAATTATTAATATTTTTTATAGCAATTATAGAAGATAATTTTTTACTTATGATTATAGATTTGATTTCTATATTTTTATCAGTATTTTATTCAGTAATTGATAAAATAATATTTAAAAAATCTAATAATAATGAAATAATTAATGCTTCTAAAAATTTTTCTTCAGATTTTACAGGTATAAAAGGAGAATTTATAAAGCAATCTTTAAATTTTATTTTTCTACCAACATTTGCTTATGTTTCACTAAATGCTATTATTAAAACTATTTATAGATTAATTAAAAAAGTTAAGCTATTAGAATGGATTACATCAGAAGATGCAGAAAAAAGAGATGATACATCTATTGAAACTTATTATAAATTAATGTTTCCAAATTTAATTTTGGGAATAATTTTATTTGGATTTTTAAATCCATTTGCAGAGATTGTGGGAACTTTGTGGATATTTGCTCCATTTATAGCATGGTATATTAGTATTGATGATTCTAAAAAAATAGATAAATATGATTTAGAAGATGCAGATAGAGAATATTTATATGATATAGGTAAAAAAACATGGGATTTTTTTCATGAATATATGAATGAGGAAAATAATTATTTAATTACTGATAATTATCAAGCAGGTAGAAAACAAGATATTGTTTATAGAACATCATCTACAAATATTGGACTTAGTATTTTGTCTACTATATCTGCATATGATTTAAATTATATAAGTTTAGAAGAGTGTATATTTTTATTAAATAAGATTATAGAAACAGTAAGTAAACTAGATAAATGGAATGGTCATTTATATAATTGGTATAATATAAGAACATTAAAACCACTTACTCCAAGATATATTTCGACAGTAGATAGTGGAAATTTTGTAGGATATTTATATGTTTTAAAAATTTTTTTGAGTGATATAAATAGTGGAAAAATAAAAGAAAATGTGGTGTTAGAAGAGAAGAAAAATAAAGATGAAAATAAATTTAACGAGAAATTGAATAATATTTTAGAAATATCTAATAAATTATACAGAATTGTATCTAGAATGATAGATGATACAGATTTTTCTGTTTTATACAGTAAAAATGATAAATTATTATCAATAGGTTATGATGTAGAATCTATGAAACTTACAGATTCATATTATGATTTCCTAGCATCTGAAGCTAGACAAGCGAGCTTTATTGCAATAGCTAAAAAAGATATTGATGAAAAACATTGGTTAAATTTAAGTAGGACACTTACAACTTCAAATAGATATAAAGGATTAATATCTTGGTCAGGAACAGCTTTTGAATATTTAATGCCAAATATTAATATGAATTTTTATGAAGGAAGTTTACTAGAAGAATCATGTAAGTTTATGATAATGTCACAAATAAAATATGCAGATAAATTAAAAGTTCCATGGGGAATTTCTGAGAGTGCATATAATGTAAAAGATTTAAATGGGAACTATCAATATAAAGCTTTTGGAATACCAGGATTAGGACTTAAAAGAGGACTTGAAGAAGAACTAGTTGTATCACCATATAGTACTTTTTTATCACTTTGTTTTAAGCAAAATGAATCTATAAAAAACTTAAGGATTTTAGAGAAATTAGGAACACGTGGAAAATATGGTTTCTTTGAATCTGTAGATTTTACTAAAACTAGATTAAAACGAGGAGAGAATTATAAAGTTGTAAAAACGTATATGGCACATCATCAAGGTTTAATTTTAAATTCGATAAATAATATATTAAATAATAAAATTTTGAATAAAAGATTTTTTAATAATCCAGAAATAGAAAGTACTGATATTTTGCTTCAAGAAAAAATGCCTAATAGTATTTTGATTTCGAAAAATATTAATGATAAATTTAAAAAACAAAAATATATAAATGAATATTACGATAAGAAAATTGTATATAAAAGTACAGAAAAATATAATAGGGTAAATGTTATTTCTAGTGACGAATATACATTAGTAATGGATATTTTCGGAAGAGGATATAGTAAATATAAAGATATACAAATAAATAGATTTTATGAAAAATCAGATTATAATAATCAAAATGGGTTTTATATAAAAAATGAAAAAACAAATAATATCTGGTCTACAATGAATACAAGTAGTAAAAAATATAATTTTAACGATTTTAAAAATAATAAAGAATATGATGTTGCTTTTTCGTCATCTAAAATAGAATATACTTCTTTAAATGACGGAATTGAAAGTGAATATAAACTAGTATTAGCCGCAGATAATCCGTCTGAAATTAGAAGAATTATATTAAGAAATTCTAATTATTTAGAAGCGGAGATTGAAGTTACAGGGGTTATTGAAGGTATATTTTCTAATATTAAACAAGATATAGCACATCCAGTATTTAATAATATGTTTTTAAATATTGAATATATTAGGGAAAAAGATATTTTCATAATAAGAAGAAAAGATAGAAATGAAGAAAATTCTAAATATTATTTTGGAATAAAAATGTTTACAAATGAAAAAGAAAATTCTTCTGATACTAATTTTGAAATAGATAAAGAAATTTTCTTAGGAAGGAAAAATCTTGGGGTTCCAGAACTAGTTAGAAATTCTAATAATTATGAAAATAGAATAAAAGATACTGTAGATCCAATAATAGCAATTAATAAAAAAATAAAAATAGGATTTAATGAAGAAGTTATTATAGATTTTATTATTTCAGTAAATGAAAATAAAGAAACTCTTATTAAGCAATTAGATGATTATAATAATGAAGAAAAAAGAAATTCTGAATTTAAATTATTTAAAACAAAAGCGGAAGAAGAGTTAAAATATTTACAGTTAAATGGAGATAAGATAGAAGTATACCAAAAATTACTAGGACATATTTTGTTTGAAGATATTCCTAAAAGAAATGATGTATTAAAAAGAATATATGATAAAGAATATTTAATAAACGATTTATGGAAATTTGGAATTTCAGGAGATAATAAAATTCTTGAAGTTTATATTAAAAATATTGACGATATAGATGTAATAAAAGAAATATTAAAAGCTTTAGAATTTTTTATGATCAGAAATATAAATATAGATTTATGTATTATTAACGGAGAAGAAAATAGTTATGAACTTGTTTTAAAAGATTTAATATATCAAGCGATTAGGGAAGCTCAAATGGAGTATTTATTAAATAATAAGATATTTGTTATTAATGAATTTGATTTAGATAAATATGATTTAGATCTTTTATATTTTAAATCTAGTTTGTGTTTAGATATTAAATATGGAAGTTTAAAATTAAATATAAACGATATAGAAAATAAATCTTATTACATTAATGATAATAATTTTGAAAAGAAAAGTATAAATAAGTACTCAAATGTTGAATTATTAAACGAAACAGATAAAAGTTATTCAGATATAGTTAATGAGTCTTTATTATTTTTTAATGGAATAGGTGGATTTTCAAAAGATACTAAAGAATATATTTTTAAATCAAGTATATTAAATGAAGTAACAAGACCATGGATAAATATTTTGTGTAATGAAAAGTTTGGAACTATTATTACTGATAATTTAGGAGGATTCACTTGGGCAGAAAATAGTAGATTAAATAGGATTACGAAATGGGATAATGATCCAATAGTAGATGTCCCTTCAGAAATTTTTTATATAAAGGATAATGATAATAATAAATATTGGACTTTATTTTCAAGAATTGCTAATAATATGGATTATATAGTAAGACATGGGCATGGTTACTCAAATTTTATGCAAGTTTGTGATGATTTACTCCAAAATTTAAATATATTTGTTGATATTAAAAATGAAAAAAGAAATATAGTAATTAGTTTGAAAAATTTAAATTCTGAAAATAGAAAATTTAAATTATACTATTATATAAATACGGTATTAGGAGAGGATATAGATAAAACAAATAGTAATGTAATTTGTCAAGTTAATAATTGTAATAAATTTAATTTTAATAATGAAAATAATGAGAAAGTATCTAGTACTGATAAGTTTATAAGTGTTAGTTTTAGAAATGTTTTTAAAAATCAATTTGATAAGACTGTTAATATAATATCTAGTGAAAAAATAAATAATATCTTTTTTGATAAGTCAAAATTTTTTGGAAAAGATAATAATATAATTTTACCAAAAGTAATTGTAGAAAATTATGAGATAGAAAATATAAATTTAAATAGTGAAAATAATAATTTTTATTGTAAGACAAACTCTGTAGTTTTAGAGTATGAAATTAATCTTCAAAGTTATGAGAGTAAAGATATAGTATTATTAATTACAACAGAAAACTTAACAGATTATAAATTTGAAAAGAAAAAAGAGATTAATTTATTAGAAGATGTGAGAAACAGTTGGAATAGAAAATTATCTTCACTGCAAGTTAATACACCATCTATAGAATTAAATACTTTTATAAATTCGTGGTGTATATATCAAATATTAACATCAAGAATTTATTCTAAAACGGCATATTATCAATCTGGTGGAGCAATTGGATATAGAGACCAGCTACAAGATACTTTGGGATTAAAATATATAGATATTAATTATATGAAAGATTTTATTATAAAGGCAGCAAGTCATCAATTTATTGAGGGTGATGTTCTTCACTGGTGGCACGAAAAAACAAATCTAGGAGTAAGAACAAAGTTCTCTGATGATTTTTTATGGCTTGTATATGATACTATAGAATATATTGATTTTACAGAAGATTATGAGATATTAAATATAAAAATCCCATATCTTCAGGGTGAAAGATTAAAAGACAATGAGAGCGAAAAATGTAGGGAATATAATGTGTATAATAAGGAAGGTACACTTTTTGAACATTGTATTAAATCGATAGAAAGAGGAATAAACCTAGGAACTAATAATCTTCCTAAAATAGGATCAGGAGATTGGAATGATGGATTTAGTAATATAGGGGAAAAAGGAAGAGGAGAAAGTATTTGGCTTGGATTTTTCTTGTATGATATATTAAATAGATTTGAAAATATTCTTGAAAATCTAAATAGAGAAGATCTTATAAAAAGATACAGATTAATAAAAGGAATTTTAAAAGAGGCTCTAAATAATTTTGCCTGGGATGGAGAATGGTACATTAGAGCTGTTACAGATACAAATGATATTATAGGTAGTAAAAGAAATAAAGAGTGCATGATAGATAGTATTTCGCAAAGTTTTAGTGTAATATCAGAAGCGGGAGAAAAAGAAAAGACAAAAGTTGCTATGGAAAATGTTGAAAAATATTTAGTAGATAGAGATGAAAAATTAATAAAGCTACTTACACCACCATTTAGAGATGAAGAATATGATCCAGGATATATAAGTAAATATAAAGAAGGAGTAAGAGAAAATGGAGGTCAATATACTCATGGCGTTTTATGGACTTGCCTTGCTTTTTCAAAACTAGGATATAATGATAAAGCTTTTGAGTTGATTAATATGTTAAATCCAATTTTTCATTCAAATAATAATAAGTTGATAAAAAAATATAAAGTAGAACCATATGTTTTAGCTGGAGATGTTTATACTAATAAAGATATGTATGCTAAAGGAGGATGGACATGGTATACTGGAGCTGCAAGCTGGTATTATAAGATTATAATAGAAAATATATTAGGACTTAAAATTAAAGGAAATAAATTATTTATAAATCCAAACATTCCAGATGATTGGGATGAATTTTCGATAAGATATCTTTATAAAGATTCAATATATAGAATAAATATAAAAAATATTAAAAATAATAGTAAGAAGATTATTAAAATTAATGGGGTTTTATCAGAAAAAGATTATATAGAATTACTAGATAATAACAGAGATTTTACAATTGATATAGAAATGTAAAAAAAATGTAAAAATAGCTTGTAGAAAAAATTCATTTATGATATAAATTAAGTATCGATTATAATGGTCATAGAAGAAAGGGGTATCTTAAGTGGAAGAATTAGATTTTGGCTTTAATAAAAAAACAATTTTAGTCGTTGATGACGAAGAAAGTATAATGGAGCTACTTGTATATAATCTTCAAAAAGAAGGATACAATACATTACAAGCTTATGATGGTGCTCAAGCAGTGGAAATTGCTTTAAAAGAAAAACCAGATTTAATTTTATTAGATGTAATGTTACCAAAAATGGATGGAATAAGTGTGTGTAAAAGAATCAGATATTCTTTAAATGTACCAATATTAATGATATCTGCTAAAGATACAGAATTAGATAAAGTTGTTGGCCTAGAAATGGGAGCAGATGATTATATAACTAAGCCTTTTAAAATAAGAGAAGTTATGGCAAGAATTAAAGCAAATTTAAGAAAATCAGAAATGATGATTGCTCCAGAGTATGCAAATAATTCAAATAATGCCCAAGAAACTCAAGAACAAGATACAAATTTAGTTGTAGTTGGAGATTTAACATTAGACCTTAAAAAGGTAGAAGCGAGAGTTAAGGGAGAAGTAGTTGATTTAACAATAAAGGAATTTGAAGTGCTAAAATATTTAGCAGCTCAACCAGGAGAAGTAGTAACAAGAGAAATGCTTCTTAAAAAGGTTTGGGGATATGATGATTATGTTGGTGCAATAAGAACAGTAGATGTTACAGTAAATAGAATTAGAGATAAAATAGAAAAAGATAAAGCAAATCCAAAAATATTAATAACTAAAAGAGGAGTAGGTTATTATGTTGTTGGAAACAAGACTTAAATAAAACAAAAGAAAAAAGGAAGTTATATTAAAAACAACTTCCTTTTTCTTTTGTGGTATTACGATATGTCGACAATGAAATATGTAAGAGAATTATTAAATAAACTCAAAACATAATTCTGTTTAATTTGCGCTATTTAACATAATATGTTATACTATAAGTATAGTACGGCGAGTCGTACTATACTTATTACAAGTGTGAGTACTGTAGTGCTTGCACATGTACACGGGCGATTTTCAAATGTATGGTTAACAAAATGAATATTACTATATGGGGCGTAAGAAACATCGCACACATTTTGTGATTTATATTAATATTCTAGTTAATTGAACTTTTGAAAATGAAGCGGTAACCCCGCAGGAGGCAACTTATGTATTATACAACGACAACAATTTTTGTACCAAAGAGAATAAGAGAAAAATATTTTATTTTTTCAAATGGATATTTTGTAAAGAAGGAAATACTTAACGAATTACAGAAATATGATGCGAATATTTTCTCCAAAGACAATAAACTCAAAATTAAAGTGAGTATAAACAGGGATATTGGAGTTTATGGAGATGTTATAAAAACTTCTTCTGAATCTGAATTTTATGTTGTTCTTAATGAGATTTCTATGAATTATCGTACTCAGATTGAAGGGAGAATGTATTCTTTGAAATCGAGTATAGAATTTCCTTCCATTATTGGAAAAGTAAAAATTGTTGAAATGGATAAAGGGGGGAGATTGGTTACTTGGCTCGGAACAGAGAATCCTGAATAGGATTTCTCTTTTTTACTTTATATTTATATTTTATTAAAACTATATATAGCAAACTAATTTTCTGACATGTTTTACTGACAAAAAAATAAAGATAAATATTATTTTTTTGATAAAATATCTAAAACTAAAGATTGAGATATGGAATTGGAATAGTTAGTAGGAATGTTTTAAGAAATGCTAGATATAGATGTATATTTTATAATAGTAGATGTAATAAGAATATAGATAGAAACAATGGGGGCAATAAAAGATAATGGACAAGAATTTTTTATGCTAAATATATTGCGGAAAATGTTGACATAGTTTGCGTTTTGTGATACAGTATTATAGCATAATTAATTTTTATGCTCACATCGTTATAAAAATAATATAAAAAAGCTTCACAAAAAGTAAACGGAGGTGTAGTAAATGGCTGCAAAGGGACCAAGAGAATCAATTACATTAGAATGTACAGAATGCAAGAGAAGAAATTATATGACATCTAAGAATAAAAGAAACAACACAGACAGATTAGAAATAGTTAAATACTGCAAATACTGTAAAAAACGTACAACACACAAAGAAACAAAATAGTGTAGTCCTTTAAGGAGGAATTAAAATGGCTAAAGATACAAAAAGATCAAAAAAGGAAAAAACAAGAAAAGATAATAGTAAAGGTTTTTTCAAAGAATTTAGAGCTGAATTAAAAAAGGTTGTTTGGCCAACACCTAAACAACTTGTTAATAATACAAGCGTTGTTATCGGTATGATTTTAATTACAGCTGCTATAGTATTTTGCTTAGATGTAGCTTTCGATAATGGATATCAGTTTATTGTAGGAAAAGCAGAATCTGTTATAAATCAAGTTGAAAATTCTGATACAAATAATGCAAATACTACTGAAGGTTCAGTAGAAGATAATACAACTAATAATGTGGCAGAAGAAAATAACACAGATGAGTCTGAAAATACAGTAGAAGAAGGAACAGATGAGTAAAAATATAGTTTAAAGGAGGCTATGAGATGTCTCAAAGCAATGAAAACTCAGAACCAAGATGGTATGTTGTTCATACATATTCAGGTTATGAAAATAAAGTTAAAACAGATTTAGAGAAAACAATTAAAAATCGTGAACTTGAAGATTACTTTTTTAATATTGTTGTTCCAATGGAAGAACAAGTTGAAATTAAAGATGGTAAAAGAAAAACAAATTTAAAAAAAGTTTTCCCAGGATATGTTTTAATTAAAATGATAGTAACAGAAGAATCTTGGTATATTGTTAGAAATACGAGAGGTGTTACTGGTTTCGTTGGATCAGGAACAGATCCTATTCCTCTTACAGATGAAGAAATAAGAAATATGGGATTTGATGAAGTTCCAGTAAATATTGATTATGATGTTAATGATAATGTAAGAGTAATAAACGGACCATTAGAAAATTTCGTAGGTGTAGTAGAAGAAATTAACAAAGAAAAGCATAAAGTAAAAGTTTTAGTTTCTATGTTTGGAAGAGAAACTCCAGTAGAATTAGAATTTTCACAAGTGCAAAAAATTGATTAGTATTTTTCAGTAGAAGGAGGTGCTAAAGAAATGGCAGAGAAGGAAGTAATTAATGTAATCAAATTACAAATAGAAGCAGGAAAAGCAACACCAGCTCCACCAGTAGGACCAGCATTAGGATCAAGTGGTGTTAATATTATGCAATTCGTTAAAGAATTTAATGATAGAACAGCTAATCAACCTGGAATGATAATCCCAGTTGTTATTACTGTTTACAAAGATAAATCTTTTACATTTATTACAAAAGTTCCACCAGTTGCAGTTTTAATTAAAAAAGCTATAAAAATTCAAAAAGGTTCAGGAAAACCAAATAAAGAAAAAGTTGCTAACATAACAAAAGAACAAGTTAGACAAATAGCTGAACAAAAAATGCCTGATTTAAATGCTGCTTCAATAGAAAGCGCAATGAAAATGGTAGAAGGAACTGCAAGATCAATGG
The DNA here is from genome assembly GCA_944387405.1 of uncultured Clostridia bacterium. Classification (GTDB taxonomy): domain Bacteria; phylum Bacillota; class Clostridia; order TANB77; family CAG-508; genus UMGS1994. Next base: position 16,804 of record CALXET010000004.1, on the reverse strand, counting down.
GTGTTGTAGTAGTTGACTAGTAAAAGAAATTGATTTAAGTTTAAAATTAAAAAATAAATTGGGAGAGTAAAAGCTCGTTTGTACCAAAGGAGGAAAGAAATGAAAAGAGGAAAAAAATATCAAGAAAGTGCTAAATTAGTTGAATCATCAAAATTATATGATGCTAAAGAAGCAATTGAAATTATCGAAAAAATGCCAAAAGCAAAATTCGATGAAACAGTTGAATTACATGTTAAATTAGGTGTAGATTCAAAACATGCAGACCAACAAGTAAGAGGAACAGTTGTACTTCCTCATGGAACAGGTAAAACATTAAAAGTTTTAGTTTTTGCAAAAGGAGATAAAGCTAAAGAAGCTGAAGCTGCTGGAGCAGATTATGTTGGAGCTGAAGAATTAGTACCAAAAATCGAAAAAGAAAATTGGTTTGATTATGATGTAATCGTTGCAACACCTGATATGATGGGTGTTATAGGAAGATTAGGTAAAGTATTAGGTCCAAAAGGATTAATGCCAAACCCTAAATCTGGAACAGTAACTATGGATGTTACAAAAGCTATAAGCGAAATCAAATCTGGTAAAGTTGAATATAGATTAGATAAAACTAATATTATTCACTTAGGATTTGGAAAAGTTTCTTTTGGAACAGAAAAATTAGTAGAAAATTATAACACAATTATAGATGCTATAATTAAAGCTAAACCAGCTGCTGCAAAAGGACAATATATTAAGAGTGTAGCCATTTCAAAAACAATGGGTCCTGGTTTATTTATAAACCAAAAATAATTAAATAGTTTGTAGCCAAAGACAGTAGGCATATATAAGTCCTACCGAGGTAAATTTAAAGTGAAGTATAAATATAACTTCAATTTGCCTCGAGATTTGGCAAATTGAAGTTTTTTATTTTAAAAAATGTATATATAAATATAGGAGGTGTAAACACATTGGCTAGTGAAGTTATACTAAAACAAAAACAAGAAGAAGTTAAAGCTTTAGCTGAAAGAATGCAAAAATCATCTTTAATTCTTTTAACAGATTACAGAGGAATTAATGTTGAAGATGTTACTGAATTAAGAAAAAACTTAAGAAATGTAAACGGAAATTATTCTGTAATTAAAAATAACATTACAAGAAGAGCCTTACAGGAAAGTAAAATAGAAGGATTAGAAGATTTATTAGTAGGACCAACTGCAGTTATTACAGCAGAAGAAGATTACTTAGCACCACTTAAAGCTGTTTATGAATATGCTAAAAAGAATGATTTTTATAAAATCAAAGGTGGAGTTATTGAAGGTAAAGTAGTTTCTGCTGAAGAATTAATAACATTAGCTCAACTTCCATCAAGAGAAGAATTACTTTCAAAATTGGCTGGAAGCTTACTTGGAACTATTTCAAAACTTGCTGTTGCACTTGATCAAGTTGCAAAACAAAAAGAACAAGCTTAATTTAAAAATTAAGACTTAAATTAATAAAATAAAAGAAAAAGAGTTGTAAACTTAAATTACAAATTAAATTTAAAAAATAAATTAAATGGAGGATTTTAAAATGAGTGAAAAAATAGAAAAAATGTTAGAAGAAATTGATAGCTTAACAGTTATCGAATTATCAGAATTAGTAAAAGGAATAGAAGAAAAATATGGAGTATCTGCAGTAGCAGCTGCAGCACCAGCAGCAGCTGGAGCAGCAGGAGCAGCTGAAGAAAAATCAGAATTTAATGTAGTATTAAAAGAAGCTGGAGCTAATAAAATAGCTGTAATCAAAGTTGTAAGAGATATTACAGGACTTGGATTAAAAGAAGCTAAAGATTTAGTTGAAAGTGCTCCAAAAGCTGTTAAAGAAGGAGCTAGCAAAGAAGAAGCAGAAGAAATTAAAGCTAAATTTGTTGAAGCTGGAGCAGTTGTTGAATTACAATAATCTTATATTTAATATATGCAAAAATATATACAGAAAAAATAAGCATAAACTATTTGATTTATGCTTATTTTTTTGTTCTTTTAAGTAGAAAAGTAGTTGCAATTATTTAAACTATAAGATATTATATAAAAGAGGTGTACATATGAAAAAAGAAGATGGAGTAACAGTTATAAGTCTTATAATTTATATAGGTGCACTGCTAATCATAGCAGTAATTATTGGAAGAATAACATCATTTTTTTATAATAATGTTATGGATATACAGGAAGATACAAGTTATTCTAATGTTTATTCAAAAATTAATTTATCTTTATTAACTTTAATAGAAGATGAAGATTTAGCAGGAATAGAGTTCGGAAACTTTGAGAGAGATGGCGAATATTATATTTTTAAAGAGAATGAAAATGAGGATGATTCTTGCTCTGCAGTTAGAATAATGATAAATGATGGAGATGAAAAAAAAGTAAAAACAATTGGTCTAGTAGGAAATCAATTATATTATGATAAAACCTTATTAGGAGAAGATGTGGAGAGATTTTCTTTTAGCAATAATGTCAAAAATTCAGAAGATAAGATAACATATACTATGGATTTAGATGTAAGAATTGGACAAGAAAATTATAATCACACATATACAGCTGTTGTTGAATAAATTGTATAAATATTTTGTATATAATATTTTTTTATAAAATTTTATATAAAACTAAATTAAAGAAGGGAGAATTATTATGGAGGAAGAATTAAACAAACAAAACCCTGAAGTTAATTCAGAGCCTAAAATGCCAAAAAAATCTAAAAAGAAATTTATTATAATTGGCATTGCTGTTGTTTTAGTTCTTGTAATTGCTGCAATTATATTTTTAGTTTGCACAGGAAAAGTTAATTTCACAAAGAAATCTAAGCTTTTCTCAGCAATCTCAAAAGCAGAAGAAACTTTTACTGCACCACTTGATGCATTATTAGAAGATAATACTACCGAAATATCTAATAATTTAGAAGGTAAAGATATCGAATATTCAGCAGAAATTACAGGAAGTATTGATTCTTTTGAAGGAACAATGGTAAATTCTAAGCTTTCAGCTGAAGAAGTAGAGTTATTAAAATCTTTAGTTAATGGAGCAAAAATTAATTTAGATTTTAAAGTTGATCCAAAAGATAAAGCTTTTGAAGGAAGTGTAAAAGGTAGCATAGCTAATTTATTAAATGAGGTTCAAGCTGATGTATCTTACAATAATAATGCTATATCAGTTAGTTTACCAACATTTAGTGATAAGAAATTAGCAGTTTTTGGAGATAGTGTTCAAGGAACAGAATATGCTGAACTTGCTCAAGTATTCCAAGTAATTGAATCTACAGACTTTGAATCTATAATCTCAGCAATTTCAAAATCTGGATTTACAGATGAAGAAATTAAACATTTTGAGGATACATATGATGGATTATTAAAAGAGCAAATTGATTCAGATATGATTAAAACTAAATCTGGTGAAATCAAAGTAGATGGAAAAGACAAAAAATGTACAGAAGTTACTGTAACATTAGACAGTAAAGATGTACAAAAAATAATAGAAGCTTATGTAGATGCTTTTGATTCAGATGATAAAGGAAAAGATATCATAGTAGAAAAAGCTTCTGCTTTAACTGGAATAATATCACAATTTAGTGGTCAAGAAATATCTAAAGATCAAATGAAAGAAGCTATAGATCAAGCTGTTAAACAAATTAAAGATTCTATAGATACAATTGACTTAGGTGAGAAAGAAATAGTTATTACTGCTTATTCTTCAGTATTTAAAACATATGGTTTAGAACTTGCTCTTGAAGAAGGAGATAACTCAGCTTCTATATTATTTACATTTGGTAAAGATGATACAGATATTTCTATAGAATACATGGGCAAAGAAGTTGCTACTGGAAAATTAATTGATAATAAAGATACAAAATCATTACAATTATCAATTGATGAATCTGGTGCAAAAGCTACTTTAGAAATGGGTGTAAACCTAAAATCTGATACTGAATCAGAAATATTTGCTAAAGTAAATGCTGAACAAAATGGTCAATCTTTAGGAGCTGTAGATGTTAGTGCAAATGTAAATGTAACTAAAAATGAAGCTACTGAATATGCAGCAGATACAACAATGAAATTTAACTTAGAAGTACCAAATCAAGCAAAGATGGCATTCACTGTTAAAGTTAAAGAATCTTTAAAAACAGCAGATGTTAATATCCCAGAAATCAATAGAACAAATGCTATTGATGTATTAGGAACTAATTCACAAACAGAAGTACAAAACTATATTACTGAAATTACTCCAAAATTAGAAGAATACGTAAAAAATATTGAATCTTCTGAAATTTACAAATCAATAATGAATATGACAACAAATTCAGGAACAGGAACAACAGATTATTCACCATATGATTACAATAAAAATTTTACTAATACAACAGATTATAATGCTATTTTAAATGAAATGGAAAATTATACATCTGCAACAAATGAATTAATGAATAGTGTTTCTGGAAATGCTACAGGAGATTTTAATACTGCTGTAAGTTATTAATAAATAATTAGATATTAATGGATGAAAGAGACAGATATAGATACTGTCTCTTTTTTCTTGATTAAAAAAAAATCTTGGGATATAATACATAAAGAAAAGGAGGTATATTATGGTTGACGAGAGAGTGAAAAAACTAGCACATGGTCTTATAAATTATAGTGTTAAACTTAAAGAAAATGAGAATGTATTAATATCTTTAAATGGAAAAGATACATTAGACTTAGGAAAAGAACTAATTAGAGAAGCATATAAAGTTAAAGCAAGACCTTTTGTGAGAATATTAGATGAAAATATTAATAATGCTTTAATTAAAGGTGGAAATAAAGAAGTATTTAATATGATGAGAGATGAAGAACTATCTCAAATGAAAAAAATGGATGCATATATTGCAGTAAGAGCTTCAGAAAATATTACAAATGCAATAAATATTTCTTCTGATCAGATGTCTTTATATGAAAAGGAATATCAAGAAGATGTAACAAATGAAAGAGTAGATAATACAAAATGGGTTATTCTAAGATATCCTAATGGATCTATGGCTCAACTTGCACAAATGAATACAGAAGAGTTTGAAGATTTTTATTTTAATGTATCTAATCTAGATTACGCAAAGATGAATAAAGCTATGGATGCACTAAAGGATTTAATGACAAGAACAGATAAAGTTCATATTGTAGGGCCAGGAACAGACTTAAGATTTTCTATTAAAGGAATGGGAGCAATTAAATGTGCAGGTGAGTGCAATATACCAGATGGTGAAGTGTATACAGCACCAATAAAAGATTCTGTAAATGGAAAGATATCTTATAATGCAGTTTCAACATATAGAAACACATCATTTTCCGATATAGTATTAGAATTTAAAGATGGTAAGATTATAAATGCAACAGCAAATAATACTAAAAAAATAAATGAAATTTTAGATACTGATGAAGGTGCAAGATATATTGGAGAATTTGCGTTAGGAGTAAATCCATATGTAACAAAACCAATGAATGATATATTATTTGATGAAAAGATTTCTGGAAGTTTCCACTTTACACCTGGAAGAGCATATACTGATATGTTTAATGGAAATGTTTCTGCTATACACTGGGACTTAGTATGTATTCAAACTGAAGAATGGGGTGGAGGAGAAATATATTTTGATGATGTATTAATCAGAAAAAATGGTAGATTTGTAATTCCAGAATTAGAACCACTAAATCCAGAAAATTTAATGTAAGAAAGTTATAAAATAATAGATAAGAATAATTTTAACGAATTATAAATAAAAAATTTAGAAAATAAGTATAGATAAATAAGAAGATATTTCTTTAAATCTATACTTATTTTCTCTTGTAAGAAAATTATTTTATATATATAATATTTTTAATAATTAAAATAAAAATATAAATGATAATAAAAAATTAAATTATAAAACAAAAGAAAATGGTGATTAGATAATGGGTAAAAGAAAAGTATATCCTAAAGAATTTTTAGATATATGTGACTGGGTAAATGAAAAAGTCGCTAAAGAGAGAGCTATATTGCGACTTGAAAAAACAGAGAAAAGACAAGTTCAAATGTTGCTTATAGTTATAATGGTATTAATGATTTTTATAAATATTACTTTTGTAAATGCAACTTTAAAAAGAGTTTCATTAATAATTTTGATAATTTCATTAATTGTTTTATTTATATATACTTTTTTGGAAAATTTAAAAATATTAAAGAAAAAAGTTGAGTTTAAAGAAATAATATTAGAAGAATTTGCTATTCATTTAAAAGATGGATTTACATATGAGCAAAATGGAGAAATATCAGAATCTAAATATAGAAAATCAGGATTTGATAAGGCATATAATGACTTTTATTCTAATTCGTTTATGGATGGCGAAAAAAATGGAAGGCATATAGGACTTGCTAATATTATCATAAAAAAGAGACAAAAAAATAATAAGTTAAAAGAGACTTTTAAAGGAGCTTTTGCATATGCTACTTTACAATCATTAGTACCTGAAGTGGATTTAATGAAGGTAAATAGTACAAATAATACAAGAGAAAAGTTATATATAGAAAAGTCTGGTTTATATATGTATTCAGAAAGTATTGAAAATGCTAAAAAAATAATTGATGATTCTATAATAAGTGAGATAGTAAATCTTGAAAAAGAGTTTAATATATCATTAGAATGTATGGTAAATAAAGATATGTTGTTTTGTAGATTTTTTATAGACAACATGAATAATACTTTGTTATATGGTACGAAAAAAGAGAAAGAAGTTTTATATAAGTATTATAGAATTATTAATTTTATGGAACTTATTGCAAGAAAAATTGATTGTAATGTACTTGAAAAAAACGAAGAGGAATTTATAAGTATAAATAGTGATAATAATAGTGTTATTGAAAATAATGAAAATTTGAATAAAAACATAGAAGAAAATATATATACAAATATGAATAGAGATTATAAAGATTCAAATAAGTTAGATTTAAATAATTTCAAGATTTTCCCTAAAATAGATTTAATAAACTCTTCTAATGAATTTGATGAAATTATAAATGAATCAGAAGGAATTGAAATACAACTTTTTGATGAAAAAGGAAAAACTGAGAAAGTAGATATTAAGTCAAAAATAAAAAAGATTAAAGAATTATACCCTAATATAAAAGAAGTTACTATTCATCCACCAATAATGAATTATGATATCGAACATGTTTTATTTAAAGATGAGAGAATTTTTGAAAAACAATTATATGATATAGTAAAGCTTTCTAAAAAATATAAAATATCAATAAATCTCTTATATCATACAACTTGGAATATAGATACATTAATTTCAACAGGAGCTATAAATAAAATTAAGAAATATATAAAAATTTTAGAAGGTACAAATAATAAATTGTTAATTGAAAATGTATATATAATTGCAGAAAATACTTGTACACCTCTTTCGTTATGCAAATTAATAAATCATCCAAATTTAAAAGCATGTATGGATATTACACATCTTAAGGTAAAAGCAAATATTATTAGAATGGATTTCCTAACATTTATTCAAAAATATTTAGATAAAGAACTTTGCGAAAAATATGTTTACCAAATTCATTTTGCTACTGCTTTAAATAATGACGGATTTATAGACAAAAGAACTCATGGAAGAGTTCACGAAAATGAAAATACTATGATATATGATTTAAAGTGGATGATGGAATATAATTTATTAAATAAAGTATTTGTAACAGAAATTTCAGAGGATGATTATTCAAAAAGGTATGATCAAATAAGAGAAATTAGTATGCTTAAAAATATAATGGATAGAATTAAACAAAATTAAGTAAATAAGAAAGAACATCGGAATAAATTTCCTATGTTCTTTCTTATATTTTAAATGATAGACTTGGAAAGCACATTATAAATAATAATGTATACATTGCAGAAATAAATCCGTGTAATAGTTTCCCGTATATATATGGCTTTATAGATAAATCTGTTTTAGAGATTATACTATATACTTGCATAAGCACTGACAAGCCACCAAAGCCTAAAAAGAAAGAAGTGAGAACTATATTTATACTTAAATTATTACTTATAATAGAAGATAAATAATTAATTCCATTTGTAATTTCTATAAAACTTAAAATAGATCCAATAATCCAAGTAGAACTAATTAAACTTAAAACACCAGATGTTAATAATATGTTGATAAGTATAGAGAAAAATATTATAAAACCAAATATCATTGAAAGAGTTTTAAATGAATTAAATATTGCATCTGTAAAAATTGATGAGAAATTACTTATATTTATTTCTTCTACTATACTTTCTTGTCTATAACAACTCGATTTATAAAATCTAAATATAATTCCAACACTAATCATTCCTAGTATGTGAGTAATAAAAAGTAAATATCCAATTTCGGTATTAAAAAATAAAGAAGAGCCGACAGTTCCAATAATAAAAAGTGGACCAGAATTATTAGTGTATGCTAAAAGCCTTTCACATTCTACTTTAGTACAGATATTTCTTTTTCGAAAATCAGAAATAATTTTAGCTCCTGTAGGGTAACCACTTAATATTCCCATTATAAAAGGAAAGGCTCCTTTGCCGGAAACATTAAATAAAGGTTTCATAAGCGGAGATAATAATTTATTTAATATTTCTATAATATTTGTGTGAGATAGAAGCTCTGTTGCTACAAAAAACGGAAATAGAGAAGGAAAAACCTTTTCAAAAAATAGAGAAATTGAATTTACTACAGCTTTTATATTACTTTGAGAATATATAATTAAAAATATTATAAATATAATTAAAAAAATTTTTATAATTAGTCTACTATTTAATTTAGATTTATGTACAAATAATATTTTCATAGTAAAGAATATTCTATGTGATTAAAAAAATTACAAAATTGTGTAAAAAATTATAATATGTATTTACTAAATTGTATTAGTAATAGTATAATAAACTTGATTTATTATATAGAAAATAGTTAACATAAATATTGAAAAATATGTATATGCATGCTATAATATAACGTAGATTATAATAAATAGGGGGAAATTATGAACGAAAACCTAAGAAATATATTAAGAGAAATTGAAACTGCTATGAATGAGATAGGTCAAATGTATGAAAGAGGACCAATATATTCATCAAGAGACGGAATAGATGATGTTGGAAACCAAGTAGTTTATTCAAGAACATTATCAAACGGAATTGAATTAAATTTGTTAAATGATGCTTCTTATTCAATTAGTGGGACTGGTACAGAAGAAGAAAAAAGAGCATTCCTTGCTTCTTTAGAAGAGATAGCATCTGATAATTCAGGTGAAGTATCAGATGAAATAAAAAATGCAATATATCCAATAATTGATGCTGTTGAGAATTCTATAGAAAATCCAGAAAGAGAGGAACAATCTCGAAATCAGGGGCAAGAACAAGATGAAACTAAAAAAGATAATGAAGAAAAAAATAATGATGAGCCAAGTAATGATGAGCAAAGTAATGGAGAAGATCACAATCAAGAGGAAAATGGAGAAAATGAAAATAATCATACTTCATCAGAACTTGAAGAGTATAGAAATAAATTAACAGCTGATATTAATTTACTTAAAAATATGGAGTCAGTACTAACTAGAACAAGAGAAGACTATTCGAAAAAGGATAGTGAAAAAGGCTCTAAGATAAATCCAGTTTTCTTAATTTCAACAGGTTTACTAATTTCTGATATTAAAGAGACTATTTCAAAGATGGAAGCTGCATTGCAAGAATCAATTGATAAAAATCAAAAAGTTGACATTGATTATGAAAGTGATTTAAAAGATGCTTTAGTAAGAATAAAAGAGAATTATGATTTATTAAGTAGAATAGGATTTGAATCATTAGATCCAAAAGTAAAAAAAGATTTAGATGATTTAATGAAACAAGTTAATGCTAAAATGAAAGAACTAGGAATTGAAGATCAGGAAAAAGGTGGTTCTGACAAAGGCGATTCTGACGAAGGTAAAAAAGATAAAGATAATGATTCAGATAAAGATGAAAAAGATGAATCAGAAGATGATGAAACAGGAAAAGATGATGAAACCGATAAAGATAATGGAAAATTAAAAATAGTTTTTGATGCAAGAACTGGAAAATATGTCTTATACTCTGGAAATAAAGAAATACATAGTGTAGATCCAGAAGAAGTATATGATAAAGAAAAAAGAAATCAAATTGTAGAATTAATGTCAGAAAGAAATCCAGATTATTCAGAAAAAAATATGCGTAAAGAAATAGATCCAGCTGTATATAGATTATTAATAGATTTTGATATTATAAATAAAACAAAACTTGCTGATACATTTGTAAAAGCAGTAATGGAAAATGATCCAGATCTAATGCCAGTTGAATTAAAATATATATTATCAAGAAAAAATGATTTATCTAGAGGAACATATAGATCAATTAAAAAGTTCGCAAAAGTATATGATAAAGATGAACTTGCAGAAGTTGAAAATGTAAAAAAGGAAAAAAATATAGAAGGAGATGCTCCGAAAAAATCATTCTTAGAAGGACTAAAAAATTTAGGAGTAGCATTATTAACTGCTGTTGTTAATGCAGGTTATAATATAAAAGATGTTGTAACAGGAAAGAAAAAATTTAGAGAATTAGTACCACCAAATTTATTTAAAAGATTAGATGGACCAGAAATTAAATTATTCCCTAAAAAAGAAAAAACAAAAGATGAAGAAAAAGATACAGAAGAAACAAAAGTATTGCCAAAAGTAGTAAGAGATAAGAAAATCTCTATGGCATTTATTGATGGACAATATGCGCTAAAAACAGGAAGAACATTTGATTCTCCTGTAAGATATGGTGATATTGTAATGCAAGGCATAGATCCAGTATCTAAAGATGTTTTAAATGGATTTAATCTATCTAGTGAAGAAGAAAAAAGAGTTGACCCTACAGTGTATAAGACACTAGCTACTTTAGGTGAAACAGATAAGAAATATGAAGGAATTGCAGATAGATATGTTGAAGCAGCAAGAAAAGACGAATCTTTACCAGAGCTTAGCATTGATTACGATTTAACAAGTATTGATGTTGTTGATTCTAGATATCTTTCTGATGACAAAAAATCAAATATAAAAGAATTAGCAAAAAATGCGCAAAGTAAGTCTAATGGAATTGTAATAATGCCAGCAAAAACTGTCAGACCTGAAAAAGCAAGAGAAGTTAATGAAGAAATAGAAAGAACTCATTCTGCAATGGATTATGATAAATTAGGATATGTTAAAGTAAAACCAACTGAAGCTTATCCTAAAATGGATTTAGATATGGCAAGAAGGGTAAAGGCAGTAATAAGTGATAGAATATCTGATGATGCTATAACAGATAAAAAAGCAGAAACAAGAAAAGTAATTTTAGAAATGGTTAATGCTAGAGGAATTGTTATTCCAGAAAATCTTAATTTAACAGCGGGTGACATATTTGCAGAAATTGTTAAATATGATGCTGATATGCTTTCAAAGGATGCAAGTTATCTAATGCCAGAAGAGAAAGCAAGAGCAAATACACATAGGGATTCTTCTAAAGGATCAAAAGGTAGAACACAGGATAAAGAAGAAGTAAAGTAATAATATTAATGGCGAGGTGTAAAGTGGAGAAAATAGTAAATGTGATTGGAGCGGGACTTGCAGGATGTGAGGCTGCATACCAATTAGCAAAAAGAGGAATTAAAGTTAAATTATATGAAATGAAACCTAAAAAGTTTTCTCCTGCACATAGTGATGAGAATCTAGCAGAGATTGTATGTAGTAATTCATTTAAGTCAAATCTTAAGACTAATGCATGTGGATTACTAAAAGAAGAACTTAGAATGCTAGGTTCTCTTTTAATTCGTGTAGCAGACGAGGTAAAAGTACCTGCAGGACAAGCTTTAGCTGTTGACAGAGAACTTTTTTCTAAAAAGGTTACAGAAGAGATAGAGAAAAATGAAAATATAGAAATAATTAGGGAAGAAGTCACAAAAATAAATGAGGACGAGTATACTATAATTGCAACAGGACCACTTACTTCAGATATATTGTATGAGGAGATTCAAAAATTGATAAAGGAAGATTCACTTCATTTTTATGATGCTGCAGCTCCAATTATTGAAAAAGATTCTATAAACATGAATATTGCTTTTTATGGTGATAGATATGGAAAAGGAGATAGTTCATATATAAATCTTCCAATGAATGAATCTGAATATAAAGATTTTTATAATAATCTTATAAATGCAGAAGTAGTTACATTACATGACTTTGAAAAAAGAGAAATTTTCGAAGGATGTATGCCTGTTGAAGTTATGGCAAAAAGAGGAGAAGATACTTTAAGATATGGACCATTAAAACCTGTTGGATTTACAGATCCTAGAACAGGCAAAAGACCATATGCAATTGTACAATTAAGACAAGATAATGCTGTAGGAACTTTATACAATATGGTTGGATTTCAAACAAATTTGAAGTATGGAGAACAGAAAAGAGTATTTTCTAAAATACCAGGTTTAGAAAATGCTGAATTTGTTAAATATGGTGTGATGCATAGAAATACTTTTATTAATTCTACAAAATTGCTTGATGAAACGTATTGTATGAAAAACAAAGAGAATATTTATTTTGCAGGACAAATCACAGGTGTTGAAGGATATGTGGAATCTATTGCTTCAGGATTAGTTTCAGCAATAAATCTTGCAAATAAAATACAAGGAAAAGAGAAATTGATATTTGACAAAGAAAATATGATAGGAGCACTTTCAAAATATATTTCTACTGAAAATGATAAATTTCAACCAATGAATGCTAATTTTGGAATATTGCCACCTCTTGAAAAAAGAATAAAAGATAAAATGGAAAGATATGAGAAGATGTCAGAAAGATCTATTAATATTTTAAAAGAGAAAATAAAAAATATTTAAATAAATTATTATTATAAATTCTATTAATATAATATTAATAGAATTTTTTTATTGCAATACCAATTATAAGCTAACATTATAATTAACATTATAATTATTAATTTTACAAAGATTAACATAATGTAGTAGAATAGTAATAATACTAAAAACTTTGCAAAGTAAAATAAAAAAATATTAATCTTGTATTGTCATAAGAAATGATTTTAATAGAGATAATCGTATTTTAGAAAATTATATATTACATAATTATGACGAATATATTAAAATTTAAATATTTTTTGAAAAATCGTTGAAAAAAATATGTTTTATTGTTAAAATCAAATTAATTATGATATAAAGGTTAATTATCTAACGAAAAGTTTACATAAATATTGAAAAAATGTTTAAATATTGGTATAATGGAGTTAGTGATTTATTGTGAGGAGGAAAAAGAAATATGGCAAATATTTCCGATGAAAGATTATTAGCAGCAGTTAGAGGATACGTTGATACTATAGGAAGAGCAAATGATATAGGAGAGATAAGAAGAAATTTAAATAGTTCGGTTACAAAAATAGAATCTACTTCATATAGAAGCACTTTTCCAAGACAAGTAAAATTCAGAATAGGAGCTAATGGAGAGTTAAGTGCATTTGGACCAACTGCTGGAAAAAGAGACTTATCAAGAGCCCTAACAGATTTAAGAGACAGAAGAAGAGCAAGTACTGATGAAAGAACAGATGAGGATACAAGAATAGATGAAACTATTAATACATTACTTGGTTCTTTAGATGTTGCAATAAATAGAGCAGAAAGAATAGAACAAGCAGCAAATAGAGAATATGATGAATTAGTAGCTAATTTATCAGAAATGGCAGAAAGATCTGAAAATAGAGAAAATGGAAATGATGAGAATGAAGGCTCATATGAATATCCTTTAACAAATAGACAAGTAAATTTTGTAATGGATACAGAAGGTAGAGTATCTACTACTGGATCAATTTCTAATAGAACAGTTATTGCAAATAGAATAGATAATTTAATACAATCAGATAGATTAACTCCAGAAGTAAGAACATATGCAGAGTCACTTCTTTCTGACATGAGAGATAGTATCGCAAGAGAAGTAGCTGCAAATGATAGAAGTGAAAATGCTAATATAAGAGCTGAGTTAGAAGCTTCAGAAGGTGAAGTAAGATATGAAAATTATCAAGAATTACATAGAAGAATTAGAGAAATAGGTGAAGTAGATAGAACAACACCACCAGAAGACAAAAGAAGAACTGATAATTTTGGTATAAAACCAGGAGTTTTAGTATCAAGAGTACAAGATACAGATCTTCAATCAATGTTAGACTCTGTAGTTGGATTTAGATATGATAGAGATGGAAACTTTAGAGCTTATTCTGGAAATATTAGACAAAAAAGATTGATGCTTGTTAGACTTCAAAATATGCTTGGTCTTGATGAATTATCTGATGAAGATAAAGTAGTTGTAAATAGATTAATCCAAGGTTTATCAAGAGATGTTGATAGACAAATTACAGAAGAAAGACAAGCTGATCAAAATAGAAACGAAGAAGAACAAACTACAGATGAACAACAAACTGAACAAGAAAATACTCAAGGCGAACAAGAAACTGAACAAGAAAATACTCAAGGTGAACAAGAATATGAGAATAGAGAAATAGAAGCTGTAACAAGAGAGACTATACAAGATAGAATAAATTATTATGAAGGAATTTTAGCAAATCAAAATAGAATGCAACCAGTTTTAACAACAATAAGTAGAGAAGATGCTAGAAGATATCAAGAAATAAATAGACAAAGAGCTGAAAGAGAAGCTAATAGTAATTCTAACTTACCAGAAGATTTATCATATGACCAAGATAGAATTAATCAAGAATTATCTAGAAGTGATTTATCTACAGATGAAAGAACTCGTTTGTTAGATCTTCAAAATTCAAGACAATACCAAGAAATAGTAAATAATAGAACTAGAGAATTAGATGCTTTAATTGAAGAGAGAAGAAATGCTTTAGATGCAAGAAGAACTGAAATAGAATCATCTCCAAGAACAATAAGAGAAGAAGTAGAAACAGATTTGGATATAAATAATTTTCCAAGAATTTCTGATGAAGACTTTATAAGGACAGTATTAAGACAAAATGGAGTTTCAGAAGAAGAAATAGATGCAACTATTAATGAATATTCTATGGAAACAGTAGAAGATGCAAATGGTTTATATGATGATGGACCTCTTTCAAGAAGTATAGTAGTTAGAACGAGAACAATTGAACCAGGATCAAGAGAAACAGAGACAAGAGAACCTGTTGAAGGAATGGATAATCTTTATATTGAGACATATGGAAATGGAAGACTACAAGGACAAGATTTAGTAAGAGCTATATTAAGACAAGAAATGAATATGTCTGAAGAAGAGATTAATGAAAATATTAATAATTATGATGTTGAAGTAAGAGATGGAGCTGAAGGAATGGATGATGGAGTTGTTACTCCAATAAGACTTGTAAGAGTTACAAGAAATCAACCTGAACTTACAGAGGAAGAAAGAGCGGAACTTGATGGAATGCAAGCTGAAATTGATACTTTAACAAGAGAAAGAGACAATCTAATAAATGCAGATATTACTCGTTCACCAGAAGAAGAAACAGCTTTTGTAAATGGACTTGAAAATGTGTCAGATGAAACAAAAAATCGTATAAACATGTTGATGTCTACATATCAATATACAATTACAACAGAAAGAGAGACAGAACAAGTTTCAGAAGCAGATATTCAAAGGGCAAATGATATTTTACCAGAACTTAGAGATTTATTAAGTAGAACATCAGATGAAAAACCTTATGTGGAAGCTTCAGAAATAGATAGTAGATTAGATGCATATAGAGCAGAAAGAGATGCACTTCTAGCCAGAGCAAACGGAGAAAATACGAATGATACTCCTGAATTATCTCCAGAAGATAGAATAAGAGCACAAGCAATAAGATACAGGATGTCACAAATTTTAGGTAGAGAAGTTCCAGAATTAGATGGAATAGAAAACGAAGACGAGCATGCAATTCAAAATCAATTAGATGATAACGAAATTGATAGATTCCAAGAATTAAGAGAAGAATTTAATAATGATTCAACTACTCCTGCAAGAAAAGCAGAATTAAGAATAATGATGGCACAAGTTTTAGGTAGAGTAGTTCCAGAATTAGAAGGAATAGAAAATGAAGATGAACATGCAATTCAAAATCAATTAGATGATAATGAAATAGATGAATTCCAAGAATTAAGAGAAGGATTAAGAGAAATTAATCAAAGAGGAGATAATACTCAAGATAGAGATGCTCAAAGAAGAGAAGAAATAGATAGGCAATTAGAAGAATTAAGAAGAAGTGAAAGTAGCTATTCAGCTGCAATTGATTTATTAAATGAATCACCTCAAAATGTTACTGTAAATGAAGATGTAAATACATTACAAGATAGATTAAATTCAATAAGAGAACAAATTGCTAGATTAGAAGAAGAAAGACAACAATTAGAGGGTAATCAAAATCGTGCTCCTTTAACAGATGCAGAACGTAGAAGATTAGAACAGTTAAACAATATAATTTCCGAGTTAGAATCATTAACTAGAGAAAGAGTAACAGAAAGAGTTCCTGTTGACCGTACACATGATGATGATGGACATGGACATGATGATGACGATGATGGACATGGACATGATGATGACGATGACGGACATGGACACGATGATGACGATGATGGACATGGACACGATGATGACGATGATGGACATGGACACGATGATGACGATGATGGACATGGACACGATGATGACGATGATGGACATGGACACGATGATGACGATGATGGACATGGACACGATGATGACGA
>CALXET010000003.1 GCA_944387405.1 uncultured Clostridia bacterium | reverse complement strand
GTAGCGAAATTCCTTGTCAGGTAAGTTCTGACCCGCACGAAAGGCGTAATGATTTGGGCGCTGTCTCGACAATGTACCCGGCGAAATTGTAGTACTAGTGAAGATGCTAGTTACCTGCGACAAGACAGAAAGACCCCATGGAGCTTTACTGTAGTTTGATACTGGGTTTCGGTAATTTATGTACAGGATAGGTAGGAGACTGAGAAAGATAGGCGTCAGCTTATCTGGAGTCGATGTTGGGATACTACCCTTAAGTTACTGAAATTCTAACCATTAGTCATTACCTGGCTAGGGGACAATGTCAGACGGGCAGTTTGACTGGGGCGGTCGCCTCCTAAAGTGTAACGGAGGCGCCCAAAGGTTTCCTCAGCGCGGACAGAAATCGCGCGAAAGAGTGTAAAGGCAGAAGGAAGCTTAACTGAGAGACAGACATGTCGACCAGATACGAAAGTAGGGCTTAGTGATCCGGCGGTAGTGAATGGAAATGCCGTCGCTCAACGGACAAAAGTTACCCTGGGGATAACAGGCTTATCTCCCCCAAGAGTTCACATCGACGGGGAGGTTTGGCACCTCGATGTCGGCTCATCGCATCCTGGAGCGGAAGTACGTTCCAAGGGTTGGGCTGTTCGCCCATTAAAGCGGTACGCGAGCTGGGTTCAGAACGTCGTGAGACAGTTCGGTCCTTATCTGTCGCAGGCGCAGGATATTTGAAGGGAGCTGTCCTTAGTACGAGAGGACCAGGATGGACATACCGATGGTGTATCAGTTGTCACACCAGTGGCACGGCTGAGTAGCTAAGTATGGAAGGGATAAACGCTGAAAGCATCTAAGTGTGAAGCCCACCCTAAGATAAGATATCCCATATCGTAAGATAGTAAGATTCCAGGAAGACGACCTGGTAGATAGGCTGGAGGTGTAAGTGTAGCAATATATTGAGCTGACCAGTACTAATAGATCGAGGGCTTAACCACAAAAGGTTTACCCTAAAAAGATATTTATCTATGTATTTTTGAGTGTGCTTAATAAAGCATACAAAAATTTTCTGGTGACTATGACCTAAGAGGAAATACCTGTACCCATTCCGAACACAGAAGTCAAGCTCCTAGGTGCCGAAGATACTTGTGGGTTACCCTGCTGGGAAAATAGGTTGTTGCCAGTTTTTTTATTTTTATAAAAACCAGAAAATAGGATTATTTTTTAGTCTTATTTTGTGGTTTTTTCTTTTTTTAAATTTAAAAATACTTGATATATTTAGAGTATATGATAAAATTTATTAAACAAAAGATGTAAATATAATTTTCAGGAGATAAAAATGAGTACATTTATCGACTATTTTAAACAAATTGCAAGAGGGGATAAGTTATCTAAAGATATTGTTGAAAAGAGATATAGAGAATTTTTGAATTTTATATATAAGTTAAAAGCTACTGATGAAGAGAGAATAAGAGAGTTGATTAAGCTCAGATTTGATTATCTAGTCACTTATAAAATAATTGAAGGTAATACTAATTTAACAAATTATAATGATGTAAAGATAGAATATGATAAAATTTGTATTTTAGTAAATCAAAAGAAAGTTGAACTTAATAATATGGCAAGGTTAAAGTATGAAAGAGTAAATCCTTATAGAAATTTATCTGTTCCTCAAAATGCTGATAAATATAGAATTAACACATCTTATACTTTGCAAATAGAAAATCTAAATAAAGGATTAGAAAAAGAAGAGAAAAATTATAATAAAGATTTAGAAAATATAATATCTTTATATGCTTATTATTTATTATATACTGAAGCTAGAGAAATTTTATTAGATGAAAACAAAAGAAGATATATTGATGAAGAGATTAGTCTTGGATTTAATCCAAATCAAGAATCCTCAAATAGTAATGTATTAGTATCAAATTTAAAATATACTTCTTGTGAAAAAAATAAAATTTCCTATAAAATGAAAAATAAATATGGTGATATTATAATTTTTGAGCATATTGGAAATCTTGAATTTGGACAATTTGGAAAAAGACATCCTTTATTTCAAGATAGAACTACACTTCAAAATTATCATATACATAAAATTTATAATAGCAAAAATGTAGAAAATAATTTATTAGAAAAAGATTTTAATATTTTCACATATTTAAATATTAATCAGATGTCAATAGATGAAGATTTTACAAAAGCACATGCAAATTTATTATTTTCAGATGTAAACTTAGAAGAAGCGATAGAACATAATGGCGGTTACGTTGGAGAAGTTGAATATGATGATGAAGGAAAAGTAATAATAGTACATGAAAATGATAAACTTAGTGCGTGTATTGAGTTTGCTAAACAAAAGCAATAAAAATATTAAGGAGGAATTATGATTTCTTTATATGATAGAGTAAATTATAAAAAACAATTAGTAGATAAATCAAAAAATTATTTAGATTTTGATGTGCTAGAAGACCAATATAAAAGATTTTCAAAAGGATTTTTTAAAGGTTCAATAGCAGATAATGATAAAATAATTTTATATGTTTCTAAAGCCTATTCTGATTTAACGAGGCTATTACAAGAACATTCTGGAAGAATTGAAATGCCAAGAAATATTGTTTTAGGAGAAACTGTGTCTAATATGGCAGATGAAATGGAAAAAGATCCTAATAATTATTTAGCATATATTAGTACATTATTGTCTATGGGTGATGGGGTTCTTACTATTAATGAATTAAAAGAAAGAGTAGCAAGATTATATGCTCTTTCAGAATTTTCAGAAGAACCTTCTTCAGAAGTGAGAAAAGATAAAATAAGTGCTCTATATGCAGCATCAGGAGTATTAACAGAATTAATTGAAGAAAATAATGGAGTAATAAAAAATCCAGACGAAATAAGAAAAGTAGAATCAAAAACATTTTATGCTAAAAGTGATTTTTTAGATGAACTAACTTCAGAAGATAGAGAATTATATGATAAGATAAATAAAGCAAAAATTAGAGCAATAAGTAATTTTCTACCTTTAATATTAATAAGACCAGAAAAAGGAATTATTACTGTAGATTCTATTCAAAATGAATATAATAGAATTATGAAACTTGGAATATTTGGTCCTAATATGGATTTTGAGTCAAAAATTGAATTTGAAAAAATTTATGCTGCTATTCAATATACATTACTTGAAAAAGGTGGAGCAATTGAATATAACAATAGAGGTTCTATTTTAATGAATTTTTCGAAAAACATTTCTAAAGTAGAAGACCAGGCAAAAATTTCTGCAATTTTATCAAGTAGAGATTCTTTTTCAGAAGATTCATTAGCAGAAGCTTTTGAAAAAGTATTAGATATAGATGAATCAGATAAAATAAAAGCTGTTGAGACAACAATTGATTTTCAAATAGCATATTGCGCTGTTATAAATGAAATAAAATCAAGGGGAGGAGATTGTTCTTCTAGAGAAGCAAAGTCAGCTTATAAAAGAGCTTTAGATAGTATTGAGAAATATAGGTTAGAATATAGAAAGCAAACAAGAAGTCCATTTTTGATATTTCCAAAAGATGAAAAGGGTAAAGAAGATAATATTTATCTAAATTTATTATTAGATACAGCAACAAACATTGAAGAAAATGCTACAACAAATAATTTAGATTGGTTATGTGAATTAGTAGGAAGACAAAAAGCTATTAAAGAATTGTATGATGTTGTAAAAAATCCAATTAAAAGAAGAGAATTAGATGATGTAAAATATGATGTAAATGTTTCAGAAGCTATAAATGGTTTAGAAGTTTGTGATATCCAATATATAAGAAATGCTTCACCAGAAGCTATGATTACATTATCTAATTCTGCAGGGGACGAGATTGAAGTATCTGAAACAGGAAAACTAGGATATGCAACACTAAGACAAAACACTGGACAACCAACATTTTCAGATAGTATGACAGTAAAGGAATATGAAATTAAAAAAACGTATTTAAGTGAACAAGAAAAAGGTCATGATCCAGTAGTTAAAAAATTTAAGGTGTTTTCTCCTATGATCGATGTAGATGCAATTTCAAGTGATGATAGATTAAAAACTATTTTTGCAGATCAAATTTTTTCTGATATGAGCTTAGAAGCTGCATTAGAAACTAATGGTGGTGCTATTGCATCAGCAGAGTATACAAAAAATGGCCAGAAAACAAAACCTAAAATATATTTTGACGAAAATATGGTAGGTGCTTGCAGGATGATGACACAAATGTTAGAAGAATATTCAGAAGCAGAAGAGAAAAAGGGTGTAAAAAGATATTTAGCAAAAAAATTAAGAAATGGTGCTTTAGTTGGAAATTCAAATATTCAATTAAGTAGAGGTTTTGCAAGTAAAATTATGGGACATGTAAATGGAGATACATCAGATAAAGACACTTTAGTAGCTTTTGAATGGTCTGATATAGAAAAGAAACGTACTATATTTGATTTAATTGCAAGATCACGTATGCAAGATAAAAGGTAGGTAATAAAATGGGAAAGGTAACATGGAAAGCAGGTACTTTTGAATATCCAATTCCAGCTGTAATGGTGAGTCTCGGAACAATGGAAGAATCTAATATAATAACAGTTGCGTGGACAGGAATCATTTGTACAAATCCAGCAAAAGTATATATATCAATAAGACCTGAAAGATATTCATATAATATAATTAAAAATACAGGAGAATTTGTTATTAATCTTACAACTAGAAAACTAGCATATGCTACAGACTGGTGTGGTGTAAGAAGCGGTGCAAAATTTGATAAATTTAAAGAGATGAAATTAACAAAAGAAAAAGCAAATTTTGTTAAATGTCCTATGATTAAAGAATCACCAGTATCAATTGAATGTAGAGTATGCAAAATAGAGAAATTAGGATCCCATCATATGTTTATTGCTGATGTATTAGCAATAAATGCAGATGAAAGATATATAAATGAAAAAGGAGCTTTTGATATAAGTAAATGTGATTTAATAGCTTATGCAAATGGAGGGTATTATCCCTTAGATAAAAAAATTGGAAAATTTGGTTTTTCTGTTGAAAAAAAGAAGAATAAAAGAAAATCAAGCAAAAGAAATATGGATAAAAGAAAGCAATAAAGATAATATAGATTGGGATAAAATTGTTCCAATCTTTTTTATTACATATCTATTACATATTGACAATAATACTTGAAAAATACCTAATTAGTGATATAATAAACCAAACAAGTATGAGGTAAATTATGTTAAAGAATATTCAAATAAAAATAGTTCTTATTTTCATGATTTTAGGAATGGTAATACTTGCTTTTTTAGGCATAAGTTTTGCAAATCAATTAAGTGAAATAAAATCTAGTTTATCAAATGTTGAAAACATTTCAGAAATAATTAATTTGCAACTTGAAAAAACTAAAATACTAACACTAGCTGCTATTGGCGTTTTTGGAGTGATTTCTGCAATTATAGGTGCATTTATTTTAAAATCAATTATAGCTCCAATGACGAAACTTATTAAACATGCTGAGCTTATAGCGGGAAATGAGAAAACAGGTGAAAAGTTTTTAGGTGATGACAAAAATGAGGTTAGAGGTATTACTAAAGCCTTTGGCATGATACATGATGAACTACAAGAAAATTTAAAAGAAGTTTCTAGACAAAAGAAACAGATAGAGACTATCTTATTACATATGACAGATGGTATTATTGCTTTTAATATTGATGGAGAAGTTATACATATTAATGTAGCTGCAAAAAATCTTTTAGAAATATCTGATGAAGATGATACGTTTACAAAGATTTTTAAGAAATTAGGATTAGATATTAATATGGAAAAAATAATATATCTTGAGGATATGGCTTCAACTGAGCAAAGAATAGAAGTTGGTGAAAAGACTTTAAATTTATTTTTTGCTCAATTTAAAAATGAAAGTGAACTTCCGGGAGGGCTAATAGTAGTTATTCAAGATATAACAGGACATGTTAAATTAGATGCTATGAGAACAGAGTTTGTTGCTGACGTATCACATGAGCTTAAAACACCAATAACTTCAATACTAGGATATGCAGATACTCTTTTAGAAGGCGGTTGTTCAGAGGAAGATGAAAAGAAGTTTTTAGAGAGAATATCTACACAAGCAAAGAGAATGGCAGAATTAGTTAGTGATTTATTAACTTTATCAAGATATGATACAGGTATGATTAAGACAGAAAAGACAGAGTTTGATTTAGGTGACCTTGTAAAATCTGTATATGATTCATTATTATTTGAGATAGAAAAAAAGCATCATAAGGCAGAATGTTTTGTAACAGCAAATGTTCCTCCTGTTTATGCGGACAGATCAGGAATAGAGAGAGTAGTAATTAATATTTTGACAAATGCCATCAAGTATACTAAAGACGGTGGGTATATAAAAATATATGTAGGATTTGTATATAATGATGCATATATAAAAATAATAGATAATGGAATAGGAATCGCAGAAGATGAGATAGATAAAGTCTTTGAGAGATTTTATAGAGTTGATAAGGCTAGAACGAGAGAAATGGGTGGAACAGGACTTGGTCTTTCAATTGCTAAAGAAATTCTAGATAGAAATGATTCAAAGATTGATATTAAAAGTGAACTTGGAAAAGGAACAGAAGTTGTAATTAGAATTCCAACAAAACAAAAATTAGATAAAATAAATAATGTTACAAAAGAAAATTTATAGATAGGAATGGTGGTTTTTATGAGAGAATTATTAGAATCAAGTGTTGTTGCTGAAAGTAAGATTGTTTTTATAATACTATTTGCAGTTATAATAGTGCTTATTTTACTTATTACATATCAAATTGATAATATGCCTAAAAAGGTTAGAAAGAGAAGAACTAATGAAGAGAAGAATGAAGATATAGAAGAATATGAGGATAATAAAACTGAAGAAAAAGCTGATGAGTCACAAGATTTATTTACAGAGATTAAAGAAGAACCTTTACCAGATTTTTCTGATTCAGATGAAGATGTACCAGATTTAGGTATAAGCAATGAAGAAAATAGCGATAAAGTCAAAGATAATGACAATGATTCTGATTTAGATAATAATGTAAAATCGAAAGAATTTAAGATAGAAGATTTAAATAATGATATATCAGATAAAGATGAAGAAGATGATGATATAGATATTTATGCTTATGATAAGAGTCTTTATGAGAATAATGAAGAAGATGAAGAACCAATAGATAATGATACTACAGATGCAGAAAATACTTCATTAATAGATGAGGATGATACGAAAGAAACAGAACTTAAATCAGAGATAGAAAATGATGAAAATATACAATCTGAGGAAAATAGCGATAATGATAGCACTAGTGAAGATTTTATGTGGGGAAATGATACAGAAGAAGAAAAAGAATATGAAAGCATAAAAAAAGAAAAAGTAGATTTTAGTGAAAATTTTGATGATAATGCTTTTTCTTTTGATAGTGATGATGAACCAGAAGAAAAAATAGAAGAAAAGAAGAAAGACACAAAAAAAGCCACAACGAAAAAGACAACTAAAAAAAGCAAAAAAGATTAAGTAAAACTTAAACAATAATGAAAAGAGGTATAAAAATTGAATCCAAAAGTTAAGAATGCTATAGAATGGGGTTATTGCTTTATTATAGCAGTTGTTTTAGCAATAACTGTTAGATATTTTGTAGGAACTCCAACAGTTGTAAAGCAGGTTTCAATGCAACCAACTTTTATAGAAAATGAAAGACTTATTTTAAATAGATTAGCTGTTACTTTTAATCATGATTGGAAAAGAGGAGAAATAATAACTTTTGAGGCACCAAGTACTACAATGGTATCTTTGGAAGATGCAGATTTATCTAATCCAGTTGCAAAGTATGAGAATTCACCAGATTCTCTATTTGGAAAATTTACATATTATGTTCTTGAATTGAACAAAATGAGTTATATAAAAAGAATTATTGGTCTGCCTGGTGAACATGTACAAATAAGAGATGGAAAAGTATTTATCAATGGTGAAGAATTACAAGAAGATTATTTAAACGGTGTGGAAACAGGGGATATGAATGGTGTATTTACAGATATTATTGTTCCAGAAAATTGCGTTTTTGTAATGGGTGATAATAGACCTCATAGTACAGATAGCAGATGCTTCGGTTGTGTTCCAATGGAAAAAATCGAGGGAAAAGTTGTATTTAGATTTTGGCCATTAAATAGATTTGGAAAGATAGATTAGGAGAGATAGCTTTGATTTTTGAAGGAATAATTGGCAATGACGCATTAAAAAAAGATTTAAGAAAGACAATTGAAAATAACTTAATAAGCCATAGCTATATATTTCAAGGTGTAGAGGGAATAGGAAAAATATTATTTGCAAAAGAATTTGCGAGGGCAATATTATGTGATGATAAAACAGGTGACGATAGTTGTAAATCATGTATAATGTTTAATTCTAATAATCATCCTGATTTTATGCTATTAAATGAAAAAGAAGAAGTTATCAAAATAGATGAAATAAGAAATCTTATAAAAAAAGTAGTTGAAAAACCTATAATATCTAAAAATAAAGTATGTATTATAAATGCAGCTGATAAAATGACAAAAGATGCTCAAAATTGTTTGTTAAAAACGTTAGAAGAGCCACCAGAATACATGACAATTATATTAGTTTCATCAAACGAAAATTTATTATTAACTACTATAAAATCTAGATGTACAAAAATACAATTTAATAGATTAACTGGTGAAGAAATTAAAGAATATATTAAGAGAGAGACTAATATTAATATAAATGATTTTGATTTTAATATTATTAAATATTTAAATGGTAGTATTAAAAAAATCAATAATATTGTTGATAATAAAGATACTTATTTAAAAATAGAAAAATTTTTAAAAGAAACAAAAGAAAAGAGTAAATTAGAATTTTATTTAGAGGGGAAAATCATATATGATAAAGACGAAATATATGATTTTTTAGAGTTTATGATTAGTGTTTTATATGATTTAGGATTAAAAGATGCTGATTACTTAACAGGAATTAATATAGTTCAAAACACAATTAATAAGCTAAAATCTAATAATAACTTTGATATGAGTTTAGACAATATGTTATTTAAAATATGGGAGGGAGTTAATGAAAACAATAATTGGCGTTAGATTTAAAAAGACAGGAAAAATATATTACTTTGATCCAAATGGACTTGAAATAGAAAAAGGAATGCCTGTTATAGTGGAAACTGCAATGGGAGATGAATATGGTGAAACAGTAATTGCAAACAAAGAAATTGAAGAAGAAAAATTAACTAACCCACTAAAGAAAGTAATAAGAATTGCAACAGATAAAGATAAAAAAATGTATCAGGAATATAAAGCAAAAGAAGAAAAAGCCATGAAAAAATGTGAAGAAAAAATAAAGAAACATGGTTTAGAGATGAAACTTATTGATTGTGAATATAAATTTGATGGTTCTAAATTAATTTTTTATTTTACAGCAGACGGAAGAATAGATTTTAGAGAGCTTGTAAAAGATTTAGCGGCAATATTTAAGACTAGAATAGAATTAAGACAGATAGGAGTAAGAGACGAGGTTAAAAGAATTGGTGGAAATGGAATGTGCGGAAGAGAATTATGTTGTTGTACATTTTTAGGAAATTTTGAAACAGTTTCAATAAAAATGGCAAAGGAGCAAAACATATCACTAAATCCATCTAAGATATCAGGAAATTGTGGAAGACTTATGTGCTGTTTAAAATATGAACAAGAAGTTTATGAAGAAAAACTTAAAAAGCTTCCTAAAATTGGAGCTATTGTAAAATGTGAAGAAGGTACAGGAGAAGTTTGTGGTATTGAAACATTAAAAGAAATAGTCAAAATAAAATTAACTGATGGTGAAGATACTTTCTTTAGAAAATATAAATTGGAAGATATAGAAATTATAAAAGATGCAGAAACTGACGAAGATAATTTAGATGTTGAAAGTCAAGAAGATTTAGAAGAATTAGAAAAATTAGAGAAATTAGAAGAAATCGATAGCAAAAATAATACAGATGATATATAAGTTAGCTACACAAAAGACTTAAATTATATACGTATGATAATTTGCAGTTTGGGGAGAATAATGAATATACTAATTAAAAATGCAACAGTTCTAGATATGGTGAATGAAAATGTTCCAAATATAGAAAAAAAAGATATTTTAATAAAAGAAAATATTATTTATAAGATAGATAATGAGATATTAGATCTAGCAGATAAAATAATTGATGCTAAAAATATGATTGTTATGCCGGGACTAGTGAATACTCATACTCATTTGGCAATGAGTATTTTTAGAGGGTACAAAAATGATATTAAATTAGTAGATTGGCTTCAAAATGCTATATTTCCAGTTGAAGAAAGATTAAAGCCAGATGATATTTATTGGAACTCATATTTATCTTGTATAGAGATGATTAAATCAGGTACAACAACTTTTAATGATATGTATTTCAGAATGGATAAAACGTTAGAAGCTGCAGAGAAATCTGGATTAAGAGGAATAATTGCATGGAGTGTAACTGATAATTCTATAAAAGATAAGCTAGAAAGAACGAAAGAATATTTTAAAAAATATTCTAATAAAAAAGATAGTAAGATAAAAATATATGTTTCTGCACATGCACCACATACATGTAATCCAGAAACTTTAAAAAAATGTGTAGATTTAGCAAAAGAATTACATACAGGAATTCATATTCATCTTCCTGAAACACTAAAAGAAAATGAAATAATAGAGAAAAAATATGCACAGTCAGGAATCGAGTATTTAAGCGATAGCGACGTTTTTGATGTGCCAGTAGTATTAGTTCATGGAACATATATAAAAGACTCTGATATACCTATTTTAGAGAAAATTAAAGGTGGGATTTCTCATACTCCAAGGAGTAATTGTAAATTTTCATCAAATATTTGTAATATAACAAAACTTCATGATGCAAATATTAATGTAGGGTTAGGAACAGATGGAATAGAGACTTCTTCTACGATGGATATGTTTGAAGAGATGAAAGTTGCTGCATATCTTCAAAAAATAAATACACAAGAGAAAGTTAAAATATCGGCATACGAAATATTAAAAATGGCAACTATTGAAGGAGCTAAAGTTTTGGGATTAGATAAAGAAATTGGAACTATTGAAGAGGGGAAAAAGGCTGATATTATATGTATAAATAGAAATAAGACACATTTGTATCCAGAAAACGATATATGTTCTAATTTAGTATATTCTGCAAATGGAGCAGATGTTGATACAGTAATTGTAGATGGAAAAATTTTGATGAAAAATAGAAAACTAGTTGATGTTAATGAAAAAGAAGTTAAGAAAAAGGTTGCAAAAATTGTAAAAAGACTATTATAATATAAAATAACATCGAAGGGAGGTGTAGATTATGGCATACAAAATATCAGACAGCTGTATTAAATGTGGTGCATGTGCAGGAGCATGTCCAGTAGGATGTATATCAGAAGGTGAAAATACATATGTAATAGATAAATCACAATGTATAGATTGCGGAACTTGTGCAAGTGTTTGCCCAGTTGGAGCACCAGCACCTGACGAAGAATAATTCGAATTTAAATAAAAAGTATTGAGCTAGAAGTTTTACTTCTAGTTTTTATTTTTTTTTATATAATTTTTATAATATAATTTTTTTATTTATTATTTCGTTTAGTTCTTTTTTATTTTATTTTTATTACTTTTACAAAAAATTATAATAATAAATAATTTAATAAAAAATAACTTTAATTAGTGTGAGAAATTGCGATTCTTGAAAAATTTAGAAAAACATAGTATAATTGCCTTTATAAGGAGGGCATATGAATATAGATAACAAGACTAAAGAATACTTAGAATTATTAAGTAATACTTATGGAAACATAAGTGCTGTTACAGAAGAAATAATTAATTTACAAGCGATAATAAACCTTCCTAAAGGAACAGAGCTATTTTTGAGCGATATTCATGGGGAATATGGTTCTTTTTCACATATTCTAAAAAATGCTTCAGGAATTATTAGAAGTAAAATTGAGGATATATTTGAAAGTAGTATAACTGAAAAAGAAAGAAAGACACTAGCTACTTTAATATATTATCCAGAAGAGAAATTAGAGTATATAAAAAAAGAAGTAGATGATATTGATGAGTGGTATAGAATAACATTATATAGACTTATAAAAGTTGCAAGAGAAGTTAGTACTAAATATACAAGATCTAAAGTAAGAAAAGCACTTCCAAAGGGATTTGATTATATAATAGATGAGCTATTACACTCACAAGGTGATTACAAAGATAAAGAGAGATATTACAAGCAAATCATCAGTTCAATAGTGGAGCTAGATAGAGCAGAAGAATTTATAGTTGTTCTATCAGATTTAATAAAGCGAATGGCAATAGACCATTTACATATTATTGGTGATATTTTTGATAGAGGTCCAAGTGCTAAACTCGTAATGGAAGAATTAATGAAATTCCACAGTTTGGATATACAATGGGGAAATCATGATATATTATGGATGGGTGCTGCATGTGGAAATGAAGCTTGTATTGCAAATGTAATTAGAATATGTTCTAGATATGATAATCTAGATACTTTAGAAGATGATTATGGAATAAATATTAGACCACTTTCAACATTTGCTATGGAAAAATATAGTGATGATGAATGTGCAGATTTTATGCCCAGAGTATATGATTATAATAAGTATATAGATACAGATAAAAATATAATTGCAAAAATACATAAAGCTATTACTATTATTCAATTTAAGATTGAAGGGCAAATGATAAAAAGACATCCAGAATATAAAATGAGTGATAGATTACTTTTAGATAAAATTGACTATGTAAATGGAAAAGTAAAAGTCAAAAATAAAGTATATGATTTAAATGATACTAATTTCCCAACAATTAATAGAAATGATCCATATGAACTTAGCAAAGAAGAAGCGGAATTAATGGAGAGGTTAAAAAATTCATTCTTAAATAGTCCAGTACTAAAAGAACATATATCATTTTTATATTTAAATGGTTCTATGTATAATAAATTTAATTCAAATCTATTATTCCATGGATGTGTTCCAATGAACGAAGATGGAACTTTTAGAGAAGTTGAAATGCTTGGAAAGACTGTAAAAGGAAAAGAATTGTTTGATTATGCAGAGACTATTGCAAGAATTGCTTTTGCGCAAAGAAAAAATAAGACAAAGAGTAAAGAAGTAGAAGATCTTATGTGGTACTTATGGTGTTCTGCTAATTCTCCTTTATTTGGAAAAGATAAAGCAGCAACATTTGAAAGATATTTTATTGATGATAAAGAACCTCATAAAGAAATAAAAGATCCATACTTTAAATTAGTGGAATCTAAAGAAATATGTGAAAAAATATTAAAAGAATTTGGAATAGAAGATGAAGATTCACATATTATTAATGGACATATGCCAGTTAAAGAAAAAAATGGAGAAAGTCCGATAAGAGCAGAAGGAAAACTTTTAGTAATAGATGGTGGATTTGCAAAAAGTTATAGATCACAGACAGGAAGAGCTGGATATACATTAACATATAATTCTCATGGTTTAGTATTGTCTGCAAATGAACCTTTTGATTCTAAGGATGATGCAATTAGAAATGAGATAGATATTAAATATGATATTATGGTAAATGAAAATAAAGTTGAAAGAAAATCTGTTGGTGATACTGATATAGGAATAAAATTAAAAAAGGAGATAAAGAATTTAAAACTATTAATTGATGCCTATAGAGAAGGAATTATAAAAGAGAAAAAATAAAAATAAAAAATAAAAAGAAACTAGTTAAAAAAGAAATAATATTCTTTATTTAACTAGTTTTTTTAGTATAAAAATTATATGAATTTTATTAAATAAAATATTGATAACATTAATTAGTTAATATATAGAGAAATGATTTTTATTCTTTATTAGTCATTTCCTCTAAATCTAATAATTCTTGCCATCTAGCATCAACTTCATCTTGGAATTCTTTAATCATCCATTCATTTCCTGGTTTAAACATATGTCTAAATCTCTTTTGTGGACGTAAAAATTCTTCTATAGGAAGTTTTTTAGCAGGTTTGTATGTTATTTTATACTTACCATCTACAACTTCATATAAAGGCCAATAACAAGTATCAGCAGCAAGTTTATTTATTTGCATTAAATCTTCAGTATTATATCCCCATCCTCTTGGACATGGAGCAAGGACATTTAAGAAACAAGGTCCTTCTGTATAAATAGCTTTTTCAGCTTTTTCATATAAATCCTTAAAGTTACCCATTGCTAAAGTTTGAGCAACATATGGTAAATGGTGACCAACCATTATTTTAGCTAAATCTTTTCTAGATTGCATTTTTCCAGGAATAACACTTCCGGCTGGTGAAGTAGTTGTATCAGCAAATTTTGGAGTAGCTGAAGAACGTTGAATACCAGTGTTCATATAAGCTCCATTATCATAACATACATATACCATGTCATGACCTCTTTCCATTGCTCCTGATAAACTTTGAAGACCTATATCATAAGTTCCACCATCTCCACCAAATGCAATAAATTTTGTGTCCTTATCTTCTGGTAATTTACCTTGTCTTTTCATTGCTTTATAAGCAGCTTCTGCACCTGATAGGGTTGCTGCAGTACATTCGAATGCTGTATGAATAAAAGAATCTGTCCAAGCTGTATATGGATATATAAATGTTGAAACTTCCATACATCCTGTAGCATTAGCAATAACTGCATGATCTTCTGGTTTTAATGCTCTTAATATCATTCTCGCAACAGGAGGAGCACCACAACCTGCACACATTCTATGACCAGATGTGAATCTTGAAGGCTTTTCAGCAATAATTTCTTTATGATTATATGGCATTATTTATCCCCCCTTACACCTAAATATCTATAATGATTATCTACTTTTCCATCTTTTACTATTTTTGATAAATCATTAAATACTTTTTCGATATCATCTGATTTTGTATCTCTACCACCAATTCCATAAATATAATTTACAGTTGGTATTGATAATTTTTTATTATATAGACCTGTAACTACATCTTCATATAAAGCTCCACCAGCAGCATTTAAAGAATCTGCTTTATCAAGAACTGCTATAGCTTTAACATTTTTTAAAGCTTCAGCAATTTCTTCACCAGGGAATGGTCTAAATACTCTTACTTTTAATAGACCTGCTTTTATACCTTTTTCTCTTAGTCTATCGATTGTATATTTTGCAGTTCCTGCTGTAGAGTTCATACATACTATAGCAATTTCTGCATCATCTAATTTATATTCCTCGAAGAAACCATATTTTCTTCCAGTTAGTTTTTCAAAATCTTTTGCAACATCTAAAATAACTTTTTTAGCATTCTTCATTGCTTCAGCTTGTTGTCTCTTGTGTTCAAATAAATATGATTGTAAATCTAATGGACCAATTGCCATTGGATTTTTATCATCTAATAAATAATGTTCTGGTTTGTATTTTCCAACAAATTCTTTTACTTTATCATCTTCAATAAGTTCAATATTTTCAATTGAATGTGATGTAATGAAACCATCCTGACAAACCATTAAAGGTAATAATACATCTTTATGTTCAGCTATTCTATGAGCCATTATTAAATTATCATAAGCTTCTTGGTTATTTTCAGAAAATAGTTGAATCCATCCGCTATCTCTAACTCCCATAGCATCTGAATGATCATTATGAATATTTAATGGGCCAGATACAGCTCTATTTACTAAACTCATAACGATTGGTAATCTTAAACTTGAAGCAATATAAATCATTTCCCACATTAAAGATAAACCATTTGCAGAAGTAGCTGTCATTGCTCTTGCTCCTGCGGCTTCTGCACCAATACAAGCACTCATTGCACTATGTTCACTTTCTACAGCAACAAATTCTGTATCTACTTGTCCATTACTTACAAAAGTAGAGAAGTATTGAGGTATTTCTGTAGAAGGTGTGATAGGAAAAGCGGCTACAACATCTGGATTAATTTGTTTCATAGCTGTTGCTGATGCTTCATTTCCACTTAATCTTTCTCTTATTCCCATATTAATCCTCCTTTTCTATAGCTTTGAAAGGACATACTTTTACACATACAAGACATCCTTTACAAGCATCATAATCAAAATCTTTTCTTTTTTGATCTTTTCCAACAGGTATTGCATCATCTGGACAAACAGGGAAGCAAAGACCACATTGTTTACATTTTTCTTCTATCCATCTTGGCTTTTGAGAACGCCAATCACCAGTTTTAAATTCTTTAGCGTTACCAGCATCATAAATATTTCCACCGATAGTTAAATCTTGCCAAGAAGTTTGGTTATTTAATTTATCCTCTGTCATTAAATATCATCCTTTCTTAATTAAATTTTTTCTACTTGTTTTAAAGCTAATTCTAAAGCCTTCATGTTACCATCTATTACTTCTGGCTTTTTAGCGAATTTATGCTTAAAAGAACCTTTCATATCGTTTAAAAATTCTTCATCAGTCATTATTTTGCTAACTTTAACTATTGCTGCAAGCATAGGAGTGTTTGGAAAATACTTTCCTAAAGTTTCCATAGATATTTTTCTTGCATCAATTTTATAAATATCACCTTTATATCCTTTTAATAATTTTTTTAATTCATTTCCGTCTTTTGTAGAATTAATAATAATTGCACCAGTTTCTTTTAAACCAGCTGTTACGTCAACAGATTCTAGAAGAGTATCGTCAACAACTACAACATAATCTGGCTCATAAATATTACTGTGAATTGTAATAGGTTCTGTGCTTATTCTATTGTAAGCTGTAATAGGTGCACCCATTCTTTCAGGTCCATATTCAGGAAATCCTTGAATATATTTTCCAGTGTTAAAAGCAGCATCTGCTAATAAAAGTGAAGCTGTTTTTGCACCTTGACCACCTCTACCATGCCATCTAATTTCAATCAAATTATCCATTTTGACCTCCTTAAAAAATAAATATATAAAAAGTAGTTTTTACCTACCTATCATATCAAGAGTAAATTCATATCCTATTTCATTTAAATCAGTAATAACTGCTGACTTATATTTGTTTGATCCATCAGTAACTTCTACAGCAACAATTTTATATACGTTAGATACATCTTTAATTGGCCCTTCTGCTTTGAAACTTCCTGAATTTATTGAAGATTCTATATCTACATAATATAATTTTCCTGATGTGGAAAGTAATAATAAAATAGGGTATTTATAGTCAGAATACATAAAATCGTATACTCCAACGATTTCTTCTTTTATATTTGAAATATTGTATTCTATACCGATTTTTGCTTTTGAATTATTAGTAAGTAAATCTTTTGCTTTATTACTTAACATTATAGTTAATTTTTTATTATCATCAGATAATACAGTAATAAAGTATTTTTCTTCAGTATTTACATATGAGGTATATGATTTACCATTGGTTCCTGTTGTAGTCTCAATAATTGTATTTGAATTATCACCTGACGTTTGAATATTTTCTAAAGTATTTGCATCATCTACTGTAGTTATATATTCTGGTAGTGAGACTTTAACTTGAGGCTCATCTATTATTGTGACATCGACTTCTCCTGAAGAATTAGAATTATTTTTATTAATTGTAGTTATGCCCGCTTTAGGAAGAATATATAAAATTAATAAAATAATAAAGATAATAATTGCAAGTAATATACTAAGACGTATAATTAATTTTTTCTTTCTTCTAAAAAATCTTTTCATAATAACCTCCTCACATAACACATTATATAAGAAACATGTAAATTGGACAAGTCATTTTAAAAAAAATCTTGCGGATTCTTAACTTTTGGAGAATAATGTTACAAAAATATTACAAAAATTGTGCGTATTTATTGACTTTTTATGAAAAAAAAGATAATATATATGAGGGAAAACAATATGTGAAATATGATATTTAAGGAGGATTCTTATGGGAGAAGTTATAGTTATAACATCCGGAAAAGGTGGTGTAGGAAAAACTACGACAACTGCAAATTTAGGTTCTGCACTTGCTTTGGCAGGAAAAAAAGTTGCACTTGTCGATACAGATATAGGACTTAGAAATCTAGATGTTGTAATGGGATTAGAAAATAGAATAGTTTATGATATTGTTGATGTAATTGAAGGAAAATGTAAATTAAGACAAGCTCTAATTAAAGATAAAAGATTTAAAGAATTGTTCTTACTTCCTGCAGCTCAAACTAGAGATAAAACAGCAATTAATGAAGACCAAATGAAGGATTTAATTTCTAAACTAAAAGAGGATTTTGAATACATATTAATTGATTGTCCTGCTGGAATTGAACAGGGATTTAAAAATGCAATTGCAGGAGCAGATAGAGCAATCGTAGTTACAACAGCAGAGATATCAGCCATAAGAGATGCAGATAGGATAATAGGATTATTAGAATCTTCAGAAATTAAGAATCCAGAATTAATAGTAAATAGATTAAGACCAGCTATGGTTAAAAAAGGTGAAATGATGGACGTTGATGACATAGTTGATTTGTTATCAATTGATTTAATTGGTGTAGTTCCAGATGATGAATTCATAATTACTCAAACAAATAAAGGAGAACCAGTAGTATCAAATAAAAAAGCTCCATCAGGAAAAGCATATGTTGAAATCTCAAGAAGAATATTAGGAGAAAATATAGAAGTAAGTGTTCCTGGAAGAGAAAAAGGAATTATGGCTAAG
The DNA here is from genome assembly GCA_944387405.1 of uncultured Clostridia bacterium. Taxonomy (GTDB): domain Bacteria; phylum Bacillota; class Clostridia; order TANB77; family CAG-508; genus UMGS1994. The sequence goes on along the minus strand of CALXET010000003.1, from coordinate 238,203 downwards.
GTTAAAAATATATTTTCTAAAAAATAATATGAAAAAATAAAAACTGGAGGTCACAAATGTTTGAAGGAATAACAGGTTTTTTCAAAAGAATAATAAAAACTGATCAATCTCTTGAGGAAAGTTCAAAAGATACAGCTAAAGAAAGACTACACTTAGTCTTAATGCAAGATAGAGCTAATGTATCAGCTGATTTCTTAGAATTAATGAAACAAGAAATTATTGAAGTTATAAAAAAATATATAGATGTAGATGAAAAGGCTATAGATGTAAGACTTACAAATCAACCAAATGAAGATGGAACTAATGGCTCACCAGCCTTATATGCAAATATTCCAATTATCAATATAAAAAATGAAAGTAGAATAAATAAAGATAGTAAAACAGATAATACTTATAATGATAGATATACAACTGAAGATGATGATAATGATAATGAAAATTATAATGATGATAAAATAGATGAAAATTCATATGATAAACAAGATTCAGATACAGAAGAACAAGCAGAAGTAGTAGTTAGATTTGCAGATGATGAAGAAGACGATGATGATAATAAAGATGATAAATAATATTATTATTTTTATACATAATCAAATTAAAAATCGGAGTTTTATAATGAAAAGTAAAATATTAAAAAATATGGATTGGGGAGTACTTGTCTGTAGCATACTGCTATTTATTATAGGATTGATTGCACTATTTTCGACTACTGGTAATTCAGGTCATGATGAGTTTATTAAACAATTAATCTTTTTTGGAATAAGTATTCCTTTTTTAATAGCTGCAACTATGATTAATTACAATACAATAACTAAATTTTCTCCATTTATGTATGGTGTATTTATATTTTTATTAATAATAGTTTTATTTACAGAGCCAATAAGTGGAGCGAGAAGCTGGTTTGATATTAAATTTTTTTCATTTCAACCATCTGAGTTTGCTAAAATCGCTACAATTTTATTTATGACATATACATTAAATATTGTTCAAGCAAAAGGAAAAAAAGAGATAAACAAACCACATAAATTAGCTCTTGTATTATTAATTGCAATAGTACCAATTTTTTTAATTATTTTAGAACCTGACTATGGTACAGCTACGGCATATATTTTTGCTATGCTATTTATTATTTTTGCAGCAGGAATTAATAAAAAATATATATTTGGTGCAATATTATTAATTGCGATACTAGCACCAATAATTTATTCTAATTTGCCACCACATGCTCTTTCTAGATTAGAAGTATTTTTAAATCCAGAATCTGATCCAAGAGGAGCAGGGTATAATGTTATACAATCTAAACTAGCAATAGGTGCAGGTGGCTTATTCGGAATGGGATTATTCCAAGGAAATCAAACTCAACTTGGATATTTACATCCAAAAACGACAGATTTTATATTTTCAGCAATCGGAGAAGAAATGGGATTTATTATATCTGCGGCGATTATAATTTTATATGTAGTTCTAATAACGAAAGCCATATTCATTGCAAAAACTGCAAAAGATAATATAGGTTCTTATATAGCAGTTGGGATTGCTGGAATATTTTGTTTCCACATGATTGAAAATATAGGAATGGCAATGGGACTTTTACCTATAACAGGTGTGCCACTTCCTTTTGTAAGCTATGGTGGTAGCTCATTACTTACAAACTTTATATGTATAGGACTTTTATTAAATATTAGTTCTAGAAGACAAAAAGCAATATTTATAGAATAAAAATAAGTAAAAAGTACTAAAGAGTAAGCAAAGGTGCTTACTCTTTATATATAAGTAAAATTATATAGACTAAAATTGGAATAAAATAAAAAAGGAGAATTAATGTATTTAAGAAAATTAAAAATCGGAAATGTAGAATTAGAGAATAATATATTACTAGCACCAATGGCAGGAATTACTGATTTAGCATTTAGAAAAATATGCAAGGAAAATAATTGTGGATTAGTAGAGACAGAGATGGTTAGTGCAAAAGCAATCTATTATAATGATGAAAAAACTATGAAAATGCTAAATATGGAAGGTGAGAAAAGACCTGTGTCTATACAAATCTTTGGTAATGATCCAGAGGTTATGAAAGAAGCCACAAAGATTTTAGATGGGAAGTCTGAATTAATCGATATTAATATGGGATGTCCAGCACCTAAAGTTGTAAAAAATGGTGATGGAAGTAAGCTTCTATTAGATTTGGATTTAGTGGCCAAAATCGTAAAAAGTGTTGTTTCTGTATCTAATGTTCCAGTTACAGTTAAAATGAGAACAGGATGGGATGAAAATAATATTGTAGCTGAAGAAGCTGCAAAAGTTATAGAAAAAAATGGAGCTGCTTGTATTACTATTCATGGAAGAACTAGATCAGAATTTTATTCAGGAAAAGCAAACTTAGATTTGATAAAAAAAGTAAAAGAAGCAGTTAATATTCCTGTAATAGGAAATGGTGATGTAGTAGATGGAATAACTGCTAAGGAAATGTTTGAAAAAACAGGTGTAGATGGAATAATGATAGGTAGAGGAGCACTTGGAAATCCATGGATTTTCAAAGACATAATACATTATTTAGAAACAGGAGAAGAATTACCTAAGAGGACGAATAAAGAAAAGTTAGATACTATAATAAAACATTTTACTTTATTACTAGAAGAAAAAGGAGAATATACAGCAGTTAGAGAAATAAGAAAACATGCAGCCTGGTATGTGAAAAATATGAAAGATGCAAGTAAATTTAAGTGTGAAGTAAATAAAATTGAAAAAGCAGATGATTTTATACAAGCTGTTAAAGAATTTTTTGATTAAAATATAAATATAAAATAGTACAAAGTATTCAATAATATTTAAAATAGTAATTCATAGAATTGTAATAAAAACGAAAAGAGTGATTTAGATGAAGAAAAAAGTTTTTATTACAATTATTTTTTTTGCAATATTTTTTTTGATTTTTTATTTAATATTTAATTATAAAAGTTTAAAAAATGGAAATAATAATATCAGAATTAAGAATGAGGAAGATGTAAATGATTATATTTTAAATATTAGCAATTATGAAGCAAAAATTGAAGTAATAGTTAAAAGTAATAAAAATGAAAATAAATATATAATTAACCAAAAATGTATTGATAATTATTCATATCAAGAAATGGAATATGAAAACAACAAAAAAATAATAATTGAGCATGAAGATAATAAAGTAATTATAAGAAATACATCACTAAAATTAGAAAAAATATATGAATCGTGGGAATTTTTAATAGAAAATAATTTGTTTTTGACTACATTTGTAGAAAACTTTAAAGAAACAGATGAAAAAGAAATTTTGGTAAATGAAAATTATTATGTTGTAAATTTAAAATTAAAAAATATTTCAGATAAAAACGTAGCATACAAAAGCTTGTATATAAATAAAAATAATGGAAAAATAGAAAAGTTAGAAATATATGATATAAACAAAAACAGGACAATTTACATATTATATAAAGAAATAACAATTAATGAATAAATATTATTAATTGAAAAAATAAATCTAAAGCAATATTTAAAATATTCGTATACAATTTCTAAATAGAATATTAGGAGTGAAAACATATGACTATAAAAAGAGGAGATATGTATTATGCAGATTTAAGTCCTGTTATAGGATCAGAACAAGGAGGAGTAAGACCAGTATTAATTGTGCAAAATGATACTGGAAATAAATATAGTCCTACTGTAATAGCAGCAGCGATTACATCTCAAACAGGAAAAAATAAATTACCAACTCATATACAAATTGGAAATAGTAGTGGAGGATTGAAGTCTGATTCTATAGTACTTGCAGAACAAATTAGAACAATAGATAAAAGTAGACTGAGAGAAAAAATAGGTCATATAGATGATAACAAATTAATGGATAAAATCAATAATGCTATTGGAATTAGTTTTGGATTAGAAAACTAATAATTTGTTTTAAATATATAAAGGAGAATAAATGAATATTAATAATAGAAAAATAGCAGCCATATATAGAATAGTGGCTGCTTTTATAGGAGTTATAACAATATTTGTACAACTTGGAGTATTTAGTGTGGATAAAAAAATAGAAAATATGTTATATTTTACGACGATTAGTAATTTTTTATGTACTATAATGTTTATTGTTCTTAGTATAAAAACTTTAATTGATATAAAAAAATATGGTACGTTTGGATATACTAGTATTTCTTCTCATTTAAAAGGTGAAATTACGATTTCTATAATACTTACAATGAGTGTATATCATTTTATATTAATACCTTTTGGATTAAAAGAAGATCCAACAAGAAGGTTAGAGTTAATAGATATAATATTACATTATATAGTACCATGTATTACTATTTTTGATTGGTTATTATTTGATAGAAAAAGAAGATTTAAAATATATGATCCATTACTTTGGACTATACTTCCGAGTTTATATATTATATTTGTTTATATACAAGGGAATTTTAATTTGAGTCAAAATTTGAATATAGGAATGGGAAAATATATTTATTCATTTTTGGACTATAATCTCCTAGGGAAACAGGCAGTTGGTGAAAATATAGTAATAATAAGTATAATTTTTTTAATTATAGGTTATGTAATGTGCGGAATCGATAGTATCCGTATACAAAATGATGAAAAAAATTTGAAAAAAATATAGACTATATAGTCTAAGTGATGTAAAATAATAATATTAGAAATAATAAATATAAAAATAAAAGGAGAAACTGTCATGGGAAAACATGAAGCTTACGAGGGGGATAAAGTAAAGAAAAATAAAACTAAGACTAAAACAAAAAATAAAAATGGAAAAATTTCAAAATTTGGGTTAATATGCAGAATTATTTTAGTATTGTCATCATTATATCTAATGTATGAATCAATAAGGAGTGGAGTATTACCTTTAAAATTTATTGCAATATTATTAGCTGTTATTGTTATAATAAATGTTGCTGAAATTATAGTATTGCTAAAAAACAGAAAAAATGATGTTTTAAAAATACTTACAGGGCTCCTAGCACTAGTTATATCTTTTGTTTTTATCTATGGAGCACTAGTTTTTAGAAATGGAATGAATTTTTTAAAAGGCTTAGATAGAGGTTACAAGACATTAAACTTTTCAGTAATTGTAAAAGTTGATAGTGAGTATGATGAAATAAAGGATCTTGAAAATCAAACAATGGGTTACTTAAATAATGATGCAGAAGGAATGAACGAATCAATAGAAGCGATTAATAAGCTTGATGAAGGAATAACTTTAGTACCATATGAAAATCTTCAAGACATGTGCGAAGATTTACTTGAAGGAGAAGTTGAATCAATAGTATTAGAAGATAGCTTTAAGGCTATGATTGATGATTTAGATTCTTCTGACTCAATGACTACTTTGGAAAGTTCTGAGGAAGAAGTAAATACAGTTACAAAAACTAACAAAGATGGAACTGAAGAAACAGTTGAAAACGAAAGTACAAAACAGATTTCACTAGATAATTTTGATAAAGATACAAAAGTTATATATACTTTCCAAGTAACAGTAAATGTAACTAGTATAGCAAAGGATGTTAGTGTTACAGAAGAGACTTTTAATGTATATATATCAGGAATCGATAAATATGGAGATATTTCATCAGTTTCAAGATCAGATGTAAATATTGTAGCAACAATAAATCCTTCTACAAAACAAGTTTTATTAACATCAATTCCAAGAGATTATTATGTACAATTACATGGAACTACAGGATATCCAGATAAATTAACTCATGCTGGAATTTATGGAGTTGATAAATCTGTAGCGACAATAGAAGATTTATTAGATATTGAAATAAATTATTATTTTAAATTTAATTTTACAAGTGTTATAGAAATTGTAGATGAAATAGGAGGAGTAGATGTTTATTCTGATTATACATTTACTTCTAAAGATGGCTATCATTATCAAAAAGGTTTAAATTCAGTTGATGGAAAGGCAGCACTTTCTTTTGTAAGAGAAAGAAAAGCTTTTAAAGAAGGAGATAGACAAAGAGGAAAAAATCAACAAGCTATGATAGATGCTATAGCTAAAAAATGTATGAAACCAAATATGCTTGCACAATATAATTCATTATTAAGTGCGGTTCAAGATTGTTTTGTTACAAATATGCCGGCAGATAGAATTGCTTCACTTGTAAATATGCAATTAGACACAGGAGGAGATTGGACAATAAGTTCAAATAGTTTAACTGGTAGGGATGCAAGAGCTTATACATACTCTTATAGTGGTCAAGCTTTATATGTAATGGTTCCATATCAAGAAAGTATAGATAATGCAAAAGATATGATTGAAAGAGTTACAAATGGAGAAATATTAGATGGATCTTCATATGAATATACAGGTGATTCTTATACAGTAGTTAAAATGAATGTTCCAACAATACTTGAAAAAGAAGATGAAGATGAAGAAGAGGAAGAAGAAATAGAAAACGAAACAGATGAGAATATGACTAATGATACAAATATAACTGATTCAAATAGTATTTCAAATGAGGTTGATTCTAATACAACAAATAATACTACAGGAGATGGTGATGGAGATGATACTACGGATGAAAAGCCTGATTCTGGGAAACCTGAGAACCCGGATGAAAAACCAGATGAAAATACAGATCCAGAAGATCCAGCTGAAAAGCCAGAAGAGCCGGATACAGGTACAAAACCAGATACAGGAGGAACGACGGGAGAAACGTCTGATAAAACAGAATAGGTAATAGAAAAAACTAGCTATATATATCTAGCTAGTTTTTTTATATTTTTAATAATATTTTTTATAATTATACTTATTTAATTGATTAAATATTAATATCAATATTTTCTTTTTTATATTCTTCTATTTCAAATAATTTTTCTTCTTTAAAATTAAATAATTTAGCAATTATATTAGTTGGTACTACATTTAATTTAGTATTGTAATCTGTAACTTCAATATTGTATAAACGTCTTGCAGCTTGTAATTGATTTTCCATTTTAGATAAGGATTTTTGTAAACTCAAAAAGTTTTCATTAGCTTTAAGTTCTGGATAATTTTCTGCAATAGCTAGAATAGAATTACAATTTGAATTTAATTTACTAGCTTCATCTAAATCTTTTGAATTAAAGTAAGATGTTCTAAGTTTCATAGTTTCTTCGAAAATTTCTTTTTCATGTTTTGCATATCCTTTTACTGTTTCAACAAGATTTGGTATTAAATCAAAACGTTGATTTAGATATACATCTATAGAAGAACGAGCTTGTGCAACTTTATGTTTTTTACTAACTAGTGAGTTATAAGTGATTAATACAAAAAGTCCAAGTACAACTAAAATTATAATAAATACTGTCATTTTTAAAACTCCTTTAATCATTTTATTTTATCTAATAATTTTTATATTATAAAATTTTATCTATTATACTATAATTCGGTTTCTTTTACTAGATTAAATATTTTTTTAGAAACTTCACAAGAGAAATTTAAATAATTATAGTATTCATTAAGTGTTCCAAAATCTAAGAAATCTTTAAAAGTAGCTTTTTCAAACACATTACCACAATGAAATCTAAAATATAATTTATTTCCTCTAATTGATATTTCAAAAGCTTTTTTAGTTTTTGACTTAAAATCTAGCAAATCTGCCATTACATCAGATGTTAAAAGTTGCATAGCTTTTATTTTATCTGTAGCAGTAACATCAAAAGACTTTTCAAATTCTTGTGAATCCATTTCAATCTTATTTGAAGATTTAAATAATTTTCCAACTAATCCTTTATCACTATGTACAAATATATCGGCATTTGTATTTTTACTTAGTGTAATTTCAGCAAATAATCCAGAAAATACTGTATAATATGTTGTATGTCCATCTTCATCTCTAGAAGTAGTTTGAGTTAATATATTGGACATATTAAATGGAATATATCCATCTAATAATCCTTTTATAGAATCTTCTGCATTAAATATTTCATAAGACTCAAATTTTGCAGCATTATATTGTCCTGCATGAATACTACCAAACTTAGAAAAAGATAAGTGTTCATCATAATTTCTTACTAATGCAGGAATAACTATTGCTTTAAACTCTGCATTTTTTTGAGAAGAATCTATAGCAATATATGCAATTATTGCTATTATACAATATCCAACAAATAAAAATGTTATTTTAAAATATATTGCAAAAAACAAAATTATTATTCCAAGAACAAAAAAAATCTTAAAATTTGTTGTTTGGTAAAACTTTTTTGGAGGCTTTTCATTAAGTTTTGCTTTAACTTCCTCATAAGTTTTTTGATATACTTCATTAAAATTTTTCATAATTTTCTCCCTCTTTTTTTATTATCTGTTATATATTAAAAAAAGTCAATTCTAAAGTTAATTATATTGATTAAAAATAAAAAATATTGTAGAATAAAAACATAAATTGAGAAGGAAGAATGTATTATGGATAAGAAAAAAATTTTGATAGCTGTTATAGGAATAATATTATTAATATCAATAATTATAACTGTTGTAATTATTTTTAATAAAAAGGATAGAGATTATGAGATTCTAAATGAAAGTAAACATACTTACTTTTTACTTCATATAAATGATAAATATGGAGTAGTTGATAGAAATGGAAATATAATAATTGATCCAGAGTATGAAAATATCGAGATTCCAAATACAGATATAGGACTTTTTATAACTTATAAAGAAAATAAAAAAGAAATTTTAAATGAAAAATCAGAGAACATTTATAATAATATAGATGTTTCTGTAATAGAAGTTTCTAGTGATTATAATGAAGATAGTATACAAGCAGATACAACTAGATTAAAATATAAAGAAAATAATTTATATGGATTAATTGATTTTAATGGAAACAAAATAACAGAACCTTTATATGATGAGATAATATCTCTTCCAGGAAAATATGGTGAATATAGAGTAAAAAAAGATAATAAATACGGAGTACTTAGTCCAAAAGGTGTAGAACTTGTGGATATTAAGTATGATTTTATTTCAGGAGATGGGTATTCTAAAAAGGATGGATATAATAATGGAGGATATATAGTAGGAGAAAAATCTGAAAATGGATATTTATACGGATATATAGATAATAATGAAAAAGAAATTTTAAAAATGGAAAATGAAAATATTTATAGAGTTTTAGATATGAAAACTGAAGATGTATACCTTGTAGTAACTCAAAATGGAAGAAGTGCAATTTATAAGGATAAAAAGAATCATACTGATTATTTATATATGGAAATAAACTATTTAGAAGATAGTAATATGTTTTTAGTTAGAAAAAATAAAAGTTATGGATTACTAGATAAAGATTTAAATACCATAATTGAGCCTAAATATGAGCAATTAATGGTTGCAGGTATGTATGTAAATGCATCTATAGGAGAAGATATTTATGTTTTTGATTTATCAGGAAAAGAAGTAAAAGATTCCGATTATATTGGGCTTGAGAAAACAAGCACAGAAAAATATTATATAGCTCAGAATGAAGAAGGATACTATGGTGTTTTAGATACTGATATGGAAGTTGTACTTAATTTAGAATATGATTATGTAAAAGAAATAGAAAATACGGATTTAATAGTAGCTACAAAAGGTGATAATATTACGATTTACTCAGCAAATATGAGAGAACTAGTCTCTAAAGATAATGCTCAAATGGATATAGTAAATGAATATATTAAACTTACAACAGATGATGGTATAATTTATTATACATTAGATGGAAAAGAAGTAGATAATAAAACAGTATATATAAAAAATAACATTTATTCAGATGAGAAAAATGGCAAATGGGGATTTGTAGATGCATCTGATAATGTCATCGTAGATTATAAATATGATAGAGTAACAGAAGTAAATGAATATGGATTTGCAGGAATATATGAAGATGGCAAATGGGGAGTAATAAATTCAAAAGGAGAAGTAATATTGGATCCAACATATAAGATAGATTTAGAAACTCCAACATTTATTGGAAAGTATATTTTTAATGGTACAGAATGTACAAATATAGATGGATAAAAATAAAAGGTAAAAGAAGTTTTAGCAACCTAAATTTCTTTTATCTTTTATTTTTAGTTTTTTCTAGTTTATTTTTCAATAGTTTTAAAAGATAAGAAATCTAGATTTTATGTAAAACTTATGATATAATCAATAAGTCTTAAAGTAAGTAAAAATAAAGGTGGTAATAAAATGTATAAAGAATTAGGAATAAGTGAAAAAATTGAAAAATTATCAAATGAAGCTGAAGAAGAAATAAAAGAGCAATTTAAAAAAATTGAAGAAATTAATACATATAATTCTTTAAAAGTCTTAAAAGCATTTAAAGATAATAATATATCTGAAATGCATTTTAATTCTACAACTGGATATGGGTATGGTGATATAGGAAGAGATACAATAGAAAAAGTATATGCTCAAATATTTAAAACAGAAGATGCTTTAGTTAGAAATCAATTTATATCAGGAACTCATGCATTAACAGTTGCTTTGTTTGGAATGTTAAGGCCAAAAGATAAAATGCTTTCAATAACAGGGATGCCATATGATACTTTATGTACAGTAATAGGAATTGAAGAAAATAAAAGTTCACTAAAATCATTTGGAATCGATTTCGAACAAATTGATTTAAAAAATAATGATTTTGATAAGGAGAAAATAATTGAAAGAGTATCAAAAAATGATATTAAACTTATAGAAATACAAAGGTCAAGAGGATATTCTACAAGGGATAGTTTAAGTATAGATAAAATAGAAAAAATAATAAAAGAAATTAGAAAAGTAAATAAAGAAGTAATTATAATGGTTGATAATTGTTATGGTGAGTTTGTAGATACAAAAGAGCCTACTGAAGTGGGAGCTGATATTATGGTAGGATCTTTAATTAAAAATCTAGGAGGTGGAATTGCAAGTAATGGTGCATATATTGCAGGAAGAGCCGATTTAGTAGAACTTTGTGCAGAAAGGTTAACTTCACCAGGACAAGGAAAAGAAGTCGGACCATCACTTGGAGCAAATAGAAGTTTCCTTCAAGGTTTATATTTGGCACCAAATGTAGTAGCAAGTGCTTTAAAGACAGCTGTATTTACAGCAAGAATGATGGAGAAATTAGGTTATAGACCATCTCCAAGATATGATGAAAAAAGAAATGATATTGTGCAAACAATTGAATTTGGAAATCCAAATGATTTAATAAAATACTGTCAAGGAATACAAATGGGGTCTGCAGTAGACGCAAACTCTGTACCAGAGCCATGGGATATGCCAGGTTATAGTGATAAAGTTATTATGGCAGCAGGTGCATTTACAATGGGCTCATCAATAGAACTTTCTTGTGATGCGCCAATAAGAGAACCATTTATAGCATATCAACAAGGAGCTCTTACATATGAATATGGAAAATTAGGAGTATTAATTGCTATACAAAATATGATGAATACGGAGAAATAAAATGGGAGAAGAAAAGATATCAAAACTTGCTTTTAAATTGTCTATACCAATGATTATTTCTATGATATCAATGGCTATATATAATATAGTAGATACAATATTTGTATCAGGAATAGGAGAAAATGCACTTACTGCAGTTTCTCTTTCATTTCCAATACAGGTAATTATTTCAGCTATAGGACTTGGAAGCGGAATAGGAATAAATTCATTACTTGCAAAAATGTTAGGCAAAAAAGATGAAAAAACATCAAAAAATATTATTTTTACATCGTTACTTTCAGGAATAATTTGCTTTTTATTAGTAATATTAATTTTTAACAAAAATGTATTAATTAAATTTTTTGAATTATTTACATGTAATAAAGAAATTTTAAATCTAGGATATAATTATTTAAGAATTATAGTTATTTTTTCATTTACTACTATTTTCTCTAATATATTTAACAAGATTTTAGAAGCATATGGAAAAGCTAAATTGAGTATGATATCACAATTTATAGGAATAATTACTAATATAATTTTAGATCCATTATTAATTTATGGAGTAAATGGTTGTTTTTCATTTGGAATTAAGGGAGCTGCATATGCAACAATAATTGGATCTGCATTTGGAATGATATTTAGTTTATTTAGTATTATCTGTTTAAAAGATATTTATAAACCTAAACTAAATGAATGCTATATTAATTTTAAATTATTTACAAAAATATATAAAGTTGGACTTCCAAGTATTATATTAGAATCAGTAGCTCCTATTACAACAATTGTTTTAAATAATATTTTAATTAAATTTTCAGAAGATGCAGTAACTTTATATGGACTTTATTATAAAACACAGAGTTTTATATTTATGATTATAAGTGGACTAAATTATGGTATGATTCCAATAGTAGCGTTTAATTATGGAGCTAATAAGAAAGAAAGAGTACTTGAAGCTATAAAATTATTTTCAAAGATTTCATTTATAGTTACAGCAATAGGAACTCTAATATTTGCAGTTTTTGCAAAAAATATTTTAGGAATATTTAATGTGAGTGAAAACATACTTATGATTGGTGAGATAGCTTTTAGAATCTTGTGTATTGGATTTATATTTGCAGGACAATGTTTTATTATTTCTTCAGTATTCCAAGCTCTAGGAAATGGAAAAGAAAGTCTTATTATATTTTTAATTAGAAAAGTTATAGTTCCATTTTTATTTATATATTTTTCAATAGATATTTTAGGATTAAATGCAGTATGGATAAGCTTTACTTTAGCGGAAATTATAGCTTTTATAATAGCAGAGGTGATGTATAAAAATAAAAAGAAAAAAGATTTAAATATTAATATTTCTTAAATTATGAAATTAGTATGAGAATAATAAAAATTAGTAATACAAAGGAGAAGTATATATGGAAGAGAAACCTATTCTAATACAAGGCGCAATTGATATAGAACTAGATTATTTAATAAATGTAATTGAAAATAAAGAAGAAATTGAAATTGGAACATATAAATATTATAAAGGTTTAATAGATGGCTATCCTGTAGTAGTATCAAAAACTAAAATAGGGCAGACTAATGCTGGAGCATCAACTTCAATAGCAATACTTAAATATTTGCCAATACTAATTATTAATCAAGGTACAGCAGGAGGTCACGGAAGAAAGATACATAAAGGAGATATTGTAGTAGGAAAAGATTATATTAATCTAACAGCTTTTAGAATAAATAGAAGAGAAGAAGGAAGCGGTTCAGATCTATCAGGATGGAAAATGAGAGCTTTCTATACAGATAAACAACATCATATTTATAATGTTGCAGATGAAAGACTATTAGAAATTACAAGAGAACTTAAAGATGAATATAATACTGGAAAAATATATGAAGGCAGAATAGCATCAGGAGAAATTTGGAATAGGGAATCTGATAGAATTATGTATATATATAATACATATAAAACTTTATGTGAAGAGATGGAAACAGGAGCAGTATATACAATAGCTAAAAATTTTAATATTCCTGTTATTGGAATACGAGTTATAACAAATAATGAAGTTTTAAAAGAAATATATGATAATGAATATGCAAAAATATTAGCTACTAATTGTCAAATATTTGTTGAGAAAGTAGTTAAAGAATGTATAAAAAATATTAATGAATTTAAGGTGTAATTATGAAAGTTTTAATTATTGGTGGTGGGCCAAGTGGAATGATAGCTGCTATAAGTAGCTCTCAAGATAAAAATAATGAAGTTATTTTATTTGAAAAGATGAATATGCTTGGAAAAAAATTATTAATTACAGGAAAAGGTAGATGTAATATAACAAGCTCAATTGATATACATGAATTTATTCAAAATATTACTGGTAATGGAAAGTTTATGTATAGTGCGTTTGAAAATTTTACTAATGATGATATTATAAAACTTTTAAATAAAAACGGAGTAAAAACAAAAGTTGAAAGAGGGAATAGAGTATTTCCAGCATCAGATAAATCTATTGATGTACGAAATGCTTTAGAAAGAGAACTTAAAACTAGAAATGTAAAAATTAAATTAAATACTAAAGTAAAAAGTATTTTAGCAGATGATAATAAAGCTGTTGGAATAGAACTTGAAGGCGGGGAAAAAGTTTATGCAGATAAAATAATACTCGCAACTGGAGGAAAAAGCTATCCTCTTACTGGATCTACAGGAGATGGATATATAATGGCTAAAAAATTAGGGCATACAATCATTACTCCGAAAGGATCACTTGTTCCTTTAACATCAAAAGATAATGATGTTAAAAGTTTACAAGGTTTAAGTTTAAGAAATGTTAAAATTATTCTTAAAGATATAGAAAAAAATAAAAAAATATATGAAGATTTTGGAGAAATGTTATTTACTCATTTTGGAGTAAGTGGTCCTACTATATTAAGTAGTTCAGCTCATCTATTAAGATATAAAAACTCTGAAGAATTAATGAAAAACGATAAGATAAAATTATTTATTGACTTAAAGCCGGCTTTAACAAATGAGCAATTAGACTTGAGAATTCGAAGAGATTTCGATGAAAATAAAAACAAACAATTTAAAAATTCATTAGATAAATTACTTCCTAAAAAAATGATAGAAGTTATAATTAAAAGGTCTAAAATAAATGAAGAAAAGAAAATTAATGAGATTACAAAAGAAGAAAGAAGAAATCTAGTAGAATTATTAAAAAACTTTGAAGTGAATATTAATGGATTTAGACCTATAGAAGAAGCTATTGTTACAGCTGGGGGAATAAATGTTAAAGAAATTGATCCTAAAACAATGGAATCAAAATTAATTAAAAACTTATATTTTGCAGGGGAAATAATTGATGTAGATGCTTATACTGGCGGATTTAATTTACAGATTGCTTATTCTACAGGATATGTAGCAGGAAAAAGCAATGAATAATTGTGAAGGAGAAAATATGTTTAATACAATAAAGGAAAATGTAAGTGCAGAAATTGTTGAGAAAAAATCTAAATTTATAGCAAATTTGTTTTATGTTGAGACAATTGAAGATGTAGAAAATAGATTGAAAGAAATAAGAAAAAAATATTATGATGCAAAACATAATTGTTTTGCATTTAGATTAGATAATGAAAAAATGGCAAGATTTAGTGATGATGGTGAGCCTTCAGGAACAGCTGGAGCACCAATGCTAAATATTTTAGAAGGAAGAAATTTAAGTAATGTATTAGTAATTGTGACTAGATATTTTGGTGGAATACTTCTAGGAACGGGAGGATTAGTTAGAGCATATTCTGAAGCTACATTAAAAGCTATAGAAAATTCAGAGATAGTTGAAAAAGTATATGGAAATGTATTAAATATAGAAATAGAATATAAAGATTTAGATAATATAAAGTATTATTTAAAAAATGAGAATATTAATATAGAAAATATAAATTATGGAGAAAAAATTTTATTAAAAATAGAATTAACAGATGAAGAATTAGAAAAAATAAAAAGAATGGTAGATGACAGAAAATTAAATATAAATAAAATAGAATTAATATCAAAAGAATATATTCTAAAATAAATCATAAACACTAATAAATACTAATATATAAATAAAATTTAATAAAAAAGGAAAAAAGTAGAAAAAATTCGCGAGTGACTATTGAAATACATTATCTATGCCTTTATAATAGAAATTGTCATAAATTTACAATTTTAAAATTTGAAAGGAGAGATAATGAAAGAGAAAATTACAGTATTAATTGCAGATGACAATATGGAGTTTGCAACAACATTAAAAAGCTATTTTGATAAAAATGAGGATATGGAGGTAGTAGCTGTTACAAAAGATGGAATAGAAGCGGTTGAGAAGATTAAAGAATTAAAACCAGACGTTGTTTTACTTGATGTTATAATGCCACATTTAGATGGTATAGGAGTTCTAGAGAGATTAAATAGTAGTAATCTAGAAAAGTATCCATTTTGCGTAATGATTTCAGCAGTTGGACAAGATAAAGTAACAAGAGAAGCTTTAAAATTGGGAGCGCAATATTATGTAATGAAA
The DNA here is from genome assembly GCA_944387405.1 of uncultured Clostridia bacterium. Lineage (GTDB taxonomy): Bacteria > Bacillota > Clostridia > TANB77 > CAG-508 > UMGS1994. The sequence continues at coordinate 222,216 of CALXET010000003.1, read as the reverse complement.
CCTTTCGATATTGAAGTATTAATAAAAAGAATAGAAGAACTAAAAGATTATAAAGTAGAACCAGTAAAAAATAATTTTATAGTGAAGGAATCAAAACAAAGCTACATAGAATTAAATTCAAGTGAAAAATCTAAAGAAAATTTAGAAGCGTTAGTCACAAATATTATCCATGAAGTAGGTGTTCCTGCACATATAAAAGGATATCAATATTTAAGAGAAGCAATAATGATGACTGTTGAAGATATTGATGTAATTAATCAAATTACAAAACAGCTTTATCCAGATATTGCACGTAAATTTAAAACAACATCTAGTAGAGTAGAAAGAGCTATTCGCCATGCAATAGAAATAGCATGGGGAAGAGGACAACTTGAAACTGTACAAAATATTTTTGGGTATACAGTAAATCTATCTAAAGGAAAACCAACAAATTCAGAGTTTATAGCAATGATAGCTGATAAACTAAGATTAGAACTAAAATCAGCATAGTATGTTAAAATTTAAAATAAACTTCCAGATTTTTTGATTAAGTTTAAAATAATTATCAATGAGTCTGGAAGTTTTTTTGTGAAAATTTATAAATTAAGAAAAAACAATGAAAACTTGACAAGTTAAAGTAAGTAAAATAATATGAGTGTAAATTTGAAAGGAAAAAATAGATGGAAAGATATTCAGAAATTATTGAAAAAGATAAAAGAGAAATAGTTTTATTAATAGGAAATGGTTGCTGTTGGAGTAAGTGTAAATTTTGTAATTACCATACAGATAGGATGACTGATAATGTAAAACAAATTGAAATTAATAAAAAAGCTTTATCAAGAGTAACAGGAGAATTCGGTGTATTAGAGGCAATAAATTCTGGAAGTATATTCGAACTAAATGAAGAAAGTAAAAAATTATTAATAGATACTTGTATAAAAAAGAATATAAAACGATTAATAATTGAAAGCCATTATATCTATAAAAATAAAATAAAGTCTTTTAGAGAAGAATGCAAAAAGCTAAAAATTAAATTAAAAGTAAAGGGCGGAATTGAGACATTTGATGATAAATTTAGAGAGGATGTTTTAAATAAAGGATTTGGAAGACCTACATTAGAAGATTTAAAAGAAACTTTTGATGAAATAAATTTATTAGTAGGAGTTAAAGGGCAAAATATAGAACAGATAGAAAAAGATATAGAAATGGGACTTGGAAATTTTGAAAGAGTTTGTATAAATTTATATAAGCAAATGGAATATATATTACCAGCAGATGAAGCACTAAAAAAAGAATTTTTAAATAAGATTTATCCAAAATATAAAGATAATAATAGAGCCGATATTTTAATAGAAAATACAGATTTTGGGGTTGGTGATTAATTTAATCTATACATTAAAAGATAGAAAAAACAATTTGATTATTATGTAAACTTATGTTATAATATAAAAATACTAAGCGATATAGCACAGTAGTCCTTAGAAATTAACTATTAACTAATTTCTGGAGGTATGCTGTGCAATACCTCCAACCACAATTTTAGGAGGTATGAAATGGATACTGAACTTAAGACAAAAAGAATTGCCCTTAGTCTAAACAGATCGGTTGCTGGAGTGCCTGACAGATTTTACTTCATCGAAGATTATAGTACTGATCCGAAAGTGAAATCAGTCAAAGAAACACCAATATCGGCATTTACGGACATGAGATTGGGACTTTTAAGAGTTGAGACTGAAAATAATGTTTTTTTTGTTCCTGATGTGACCAGAGGGTCAAGAAGAGCTGTAGTTGGTTATGCGGTGAACGTGAAGGGCCACGAAAGAGTTGAAATCTGGAATATGCGTCTAGACGGAAATAAGATAAAGGTGGAGACGCTGAAATCCAAAGGCGTCTTTGATTGTTTTTCTAGCGTAGAGGATTATTCCGATAGTGTAATGCTGATAGAAACGGATTATGATGAAAGATTCATCGTGGAGCTTCCGCCAGGAGCAAGAATCGGAATTACAGTCGATGTAGGTAGCGTGCCTACAAAGCTCAGATTCTAAAAAGGGTAATAATAAGGGAAAAAAGAGAGTCTGCCAGTTTGAAAGCTGGCGGATTCTTAAGTTTTTAATAAATTTTTTCTATATCAATTCTAGCTCTTTGGTAATTGATATCTTCAATAGATGTTCCAAATAATTTTAAAGTACTTCCGGCATCTAATTTTAAAATTACAGTACTAGTTAATGTTTGACGGTTATTTACTATATCTTCTAATACGGGTCCCTCATTGAAAGTACTATCAACTGATAGGTTGTTTACTAGTAAAACAGAATTAAAGTTAAATGATCCTGCTCCAGATTTTGTGCCAAATAATTGGTAAGATATTTGATAAATACCATTTTCATTAATATTTATAATGTCACTTCCAGGAGCGTGTGAAATAGCATTTCCTATAACAAGTTCATTTTGACTAAAGTTAATAGTAGTATTTCCGCAAAGTAGTATTATCACCTTGTTTACTTACAGCAGTTAAAATATTCTTTTCTTCAGTACTTCCGACTATTTGATATTAAAAATATAATAAAAATAAGAATTAAAGTTATAAATATAATTGAGGTTACTATAAGAAAACATTTATTATTTTTAAAAAAGTATTTTGAATTCATTTTAATCCCTCCATATAATATTATATGGAAGTAAATAATAAAATGGCAAAAGCCACCTGCTTGCATTAGCATATAATTAGCAGGTGACTTTTGTTTTAGGCTTTCTTAATCCACTTTACCTCCCCACGAGAAATTGCAACACAAACTTCATCTCCGATAAGAGATGTCTCCAAGAAATTATATGCTCTAAAGTTGAGCTTATTTACCTTGAAGAAACCAGCATGTTCGAATGTTACAGAATGTTCCCATGTACCAAGACTCAAAGCCTTGATCCGGTCTTTAGTTCCAGTGTAGGTGTAAGCCATCTTTGAATACCTCCTAAAGTTATTGGTGCAATAGTGCAACCTACATATATTATACCACGAAATTCACTAAAATTCAAAAATTAGTTACTACTAGTATTATTTTACTTAAAATAAATAAAAAACTGTTAAAAGCTATTCTGATTTAAATTAAGCATATAATAATATGCTATATTAGAAAAGCATTATATAATTATTAATTGCTACCTAAATAAAATTTTACTGATTATATAAAATATGGTATAATAAAAAAACAGTCTTATTATTTTTAAGGAGGTATTTAAATGAGACTCGGACTATCACAAGTTTCACGGAAACTGAGAAAGCGATTTAATATCGAATATGGCAACGAAGATTGTAAAAGAAATGTATTATACTTTCTAGATGATGAAGACAAACTTGTTGCCAAGGAGATAGAAGGTCAAATTCTTCAATTTTTCGCAGAAACAGAAGAAAAAGAGGTAAAACTCCTTGTTCTGGTCAAAGGACTGAAGAGAAAAGTAGACCAGAATTTAAGCATCATCTCAGCGGCTTTAGTATTCAATTACGAAGAGGGGAAGTTTATAAGGCTTGTAAAAAGCAGAAGTTTTTGCTATGAAAGAGATGTGAATCTCGAAGATAATGAAATAAGACCAATCGCACAATTATTTAGCGATGAAAAAAGTCTTATTGTCGCATCTGATCTTTTGGGAGTGACTGAAAGATTTAAAGATGTAGATTATCTTGAAAACACTCACCCCTTTTTTGTAATTTCTGAAAAAACGAAAAAGTCTAAGACGGAAAAGGAGGATTGATGCTGTGGCGCCATGCAGAGTTCTGCTAGGCGCCATCTTTAATTATAAAATGGTATTTTAATAAGTATGTTTTTAAGTATTTAAAATAATAGATTCAGTTTAAATTGGTATAATTTATTTGAAAATAAACATAGTATATGATATAATATTTAACTAGTGAAAATTAAGGAGAGGAAAAATGGAACCATTAGTAAAAATATTACCAAATGTAAAGAAATTTAATAGTTATTTTTCTGATGTTAAAAATAAAGTATCTCCAATAATGCTTTCAGGTTTAACAGATACTGCTAAATCACATATAGCATATGCTACTGAATTTTATTCTGAAAGACCAATATGCATTGTTACATATAATGAGATGCAGGCTAAAAAATTGTTAAAAGATTTATCTTTTTTTACAAATAAAGTAGAATTATTTCCTAAAAGAGAAATTTTTGCATATGACTATTTAGCCGAAAGTAAAGATACATTGTATGAAAGAATTGGAGTTTTAAATAATATAGTAAATAAGAAAAATAAAGTGATTATTACTACAATAGAAGCTATAATGCAACCAATGGTAGATAAAAAAGCACTTTATAAAAATAAATTAACACTTAAAGTAAATGAAGAATGGAATCTAGAAGAAATTAAAGAAAAGCTAATTATGCTAGGATACGAGAGATATGACTTAATAGAAGGTAGAGGACAATTTAGCATACGTGGTGGAATATTAGATGTTGCAATTAATAATAAAGAAGGTATTAGAATTGAATTTTGGGGAGATGAGATAGATTCAATAAGAAAATTTAATATTTCAACACAAAGATCCACAGATATGCTTAAAAAAGTGGATATCTATCCTGCATTTGAATTTATTCTTGAAAATCCAATTGATGTAGTATGTGAAAATATAAGAAATTATGGTTATACAGGTTCTTTTGATAAGATTGCAGAAGATGATATTAAAGAAATTGAAAATGGAAATTATATTAACAAAATTGATAGATATTTTAATTGTTTTTATAATAATACAATTTCATTTTTAGAGTATTTACCGGATGATTATTTAATAATTTATGATGAAATTGGAAAAATAAAAGCAAGATCAGAAAATATTATAAAAGATAATGAAGCTGTAATAAAATCAGTTATAGACAAAAAGAAAATAGCACCTCAAATATTGCAGTCATTAAAACAGTATTCAAATATTGTAGAAGAAAATAAAGATAGACAAATAATATATCTCGAAAAAACAGATGTAGGATTTGTTGATAAAGAAAGTATGCATGCAAAAAGAAACGGATATAGCTTTAGCTATAGGGAGGTCAACTTTTTTCGTAGTTCAATGGATTTACTACTTCAGGAAATACAAAAAGCAGAAAGAGAAAAAAAATATGTAGTAATCCTATCAGGTAACACTGAAAATGCAAAGAAAACTTTAAATTTATTAAATGAAAAAGAAATAAAACATACATATAGCGAAAATCTAAAAGAAGATTTAGTTCCAGGGGTGGCATATGTTACAACTGGGACTCTTTCTGCTGGATTTGAATGTTTTGATATAAAATTATTAGTTATACCAGTTGAAGAAGTTTTCACAGCAAAACCAAAAAGAAGAAAAAGTTCTATGGCTTTTAAAGAGGGAGAAAATGTAATATTTAATGATTTAAAAGTTGGCGATTATATAGTTCATAGAACTCATGGTATAGGAATGTATATAGGTGTAAATACTATTAAAGCAGATGGTATAACAAAAGATTATATAAAAGTAAAATATAAAGATGATGATATTTTATATATACCAACTAATTCATTAGATAATATAAGAAAATATATAGGATCAGGAGACTCTGCACCGAAACTTACAAGATTAGGTGGTAAAGAATGGGCTAATACTAAAAATAAAGTAAAATCTAATCTTCGCGAAGTTGCAAGGGAACTTATAGAGCTTTATGCAAAAAGACAGAAGATGGCGGGATTTGCTTTTTCAAAAGACACTACTTGGCAAAAAGAGTTTGAAGATGATTTTGAATATGTAGAAACTGATGATCAATTAAGATGTATAGATGAAGTAAAAAAAGATATGGAAAAACCAAGACCAATGGATAGGCTTTTATGTGGTGATGTTGGTTATGGAAAGACAGAAGTGGCTATAAGAGCAGCATTTAAAGCAGTAATGGATCAAAAGCAAGTTGCATATTTAGTTCCAACAACAGTTTTAGCAAATCAACAATATGAATCTTTTAAAAAGAGAATGGAAAAATATCCAATTAGAATAGAAGTCTTAAATAGATTTAAGACAAAAAAAGAACAAGAAGAGATTGTAAAAAAGGTAAAGCTAGGTGAAATAGATATTTTAATTGGTACTCATAGAATTTTAAGTAAAGATGTTGATTTTAAGGATTTAGGATTACTTATTATAGATGAAGAACATCGATTTGGAGTAAAAGACAAAGAAAAAATAAAAGAATTAAAAAACAATATAGATGTTCTTACAATGACAGCTACACCAATACCAAGAACGCTTCATATGTCAGTAGTAGGTATAAGAGACATGTCTGTAATTTACGAACCACCACAAAATAGACGTCCTGTACAGACTTATGTTTTAGAATATGATGATGAAGTTATAAGAGAAGCTATTACAAAAGAGTTAGAAAGAGAAGGTCAAGTATTTTATTTATATAATAAAGTAGACACAATAATAAAAAAAGCAGATGAGATTTCTAAATTAGTACCAGAAGCTAAAGTTGCTGTTGCACATGGAAAGATGACTGGTAGAGAAATAGAAGAGATAATGCAAGATTTTATTGATAAAAAAATAAATGTGCTAGTATGTACAACTATTTTAGAATCAGGGATAGACATACCAAATGCAAATACTATAATAGTAGAAAATGCGGATAGATTAGGTTTAGCACAGCTGTATCAAATAAGAGGAAGAGTAGGTAGAAGTGATAAACAAGCATATGCATATATAACTTATAGGAAAGATAAATTACTTTCAGAAGTTGCAGACAAGAGATTAAGAGCAATTAAAGAATTTACTGAGTTTGGATCAGGATTTAAAATAGCAATGAGAGATCTTGAAATAAGAGGTGCAGGAAGCATACTTGGTGAATATCAACATGGACATATGGAGCAAGTAGGATATGATATGTATTGTAAATTGTTAGATGAAGTTGTAAAAGAAATGAAGGGAATAGAAGTAACAGAAGATGTAGATGTTCAAATCGAACTTAATGTTTCAAGTTATATTCCAGATGATTTTATTTCCGATTCTACACAAAAAATTGAGATATATCAAAATATTGCTTTATGTAAAACTGAAGATGATATAGCAGATGTAACAGATGAGATAATAGATAGATATGGATCTCTTCCAAAAGAAATAGAAAAATTATTAGATATTGCAAGAATAAGAAATATGGCAAGAGAGAAAAATATAAATAAGATAGTACAAAGGGATGATAGAGTAGTATTTTATTTTGACGAAAAAACATTTGATTTTAATACAGTTGACAAATTAATTAATTTATATGTAAATAGAATTAGATTTTCACCAGCTAAAAGTCCATACATAACTTTTGACTTAAGAGATGTAAATAAAATTACTGATGAAATAAAAGAATTTCTAGGAAATATTTAATTTATAAATAATTTTAAAAAGGAGTTAATATGGTTATTACAAGTAAAGATAATGAAATAGTAAAACATATTAGAAAATTGAGCGAGAAAAAATATAGAGAAGAAAGCAGAGAATTTATTATTGAAGGAATAAAGCTCTTAGAAGAAGCAATAAACGAAAATGCAAAAATAGAAAAAGTTATAATATGTGATGATTGTAATTTAGAAGGAACTATTTATAATGAACTTAAATATGAAATTGCAAAATTAGATTGTATATATGTTAGTGAAAAAATATTTAAATTAATTAGTGATGTTAAAACTCCTCAAGGAATAATGGCGATTATAAAAAAAGAAGATAAAAAAGAAGAAATAAAATATGATGAGAATTTAACTTTAATTTTAGATAATATTCAAGATCCAGGAAATATGGGAACTATATTAAGAACAGCAGATAGCTTAAATCTAAAACAAGTAATTATATCAAAAGGAAGTAGTGATGTTTTTAGTCCTAAAGTAGTCAGATCTACAATGGGTGCTATTTTTAGAATTAATATCATAGAAAGTGATGATTTAGTGAAGACAGTAAAAGAATTAAAGAAGCATAAAATAAAAATAATAGTAACATCATTAGATACAAATGATAGCATATATGATATAAATTATAGCAAAAGTGCAATTGTAATAGGAAATGAAGCAAATGGTGTTTCAAAAGAAATACAAGATTTAGCAGACAATAAAGTGAAAATTCCTATGATAGGAAAAACAGAAAGCTTAAATGCTTCTGTAGCAACTGCTATTATACTTTATGAAGCTATGAGAAATAAATTAAAAAATTAATGAGAAAACAAATTAAATAAGAAAATAAAAAAGAAAAGGAATTTTATAATGGAAGAAGAATTAGAAAGAAAAGTATTTTATAGAAAAAACTACGATGATGTCAAAATTATGGATCAAGAAGCAGAAGCTTATGCGAAGAAAAAGAGAATAGAATATCCAGATTGTCTAGTAAGTAAAGAATATATTAATTCAGTAGATATACTAGTAAGAGTAACAACAGTAAGACAGCTTTATAGATCTGATAGATTGCTAGAAAGACAGAGAATTCGCGAAAGAGAAAGAACTAAACAAAGAAGTAGAACAATGGATTTTGGTAGAAGTTCAAGAGGAAGAGGTAGAGGAAGAAGTAGATAAAAATACTTCTTTTTTTTCACTTTTTAAAATTTACATAATTTGAATAATATTTTAAAAAATGATATAATTAAATATAGCAACATTCCTTAAAATAACTGGAAAAGAGAGGGGTACTATATGAAAAGAAAACGGAGCAAATTAACAAAAACAGCGGTGGCACTTATTATGATTGGTGCTCTTATGAGCATCATGGACGTGTACTTTCATACGTTCTTGGTAGCAAGATTCTATGAACTTGCAAGTAACTCAACTGAGGTTATAGCTAAATATTACATCCGAGTATACATAATGATTGCATTTTCGTTTGTGATATTTGGAAACTTCAGCAAGAAACATAGCAAAGCGACACTTCGGACAGGAATAGTACTTAATGCGGTTGTACTTATTTTAATCATGTCCCTTGAAGAAAGAGTAATTGAGTACTATCAAGTTCTAGCAATCATCTTTGGACTTGCACAAGGGTGTTACTATTCACCAATTTCTAATCTGATTGGGATCAACACCAGCAATGAAGAAGGAAGTGTGATAAAAGAATACTGCACAGCTTCAAGCATTACTGTTAGCATAGTAAGTATCGTATTCCCGGTTACTATTGGTGCATATTTAAATGTTGCATCATTTACAAAGATGACTGGGTTTGTGCTTATTCTGATAGCAGTACAGATTATGATAACTTTCTTTATAAAAGATGCTAAAGAGGAGCCAAAAAAATACAACCTAAAAGCATTTATTAAGAAGGTTAGAGAAACAAGGGAGGGCAAAGCTGTTAAAAACTTTTACAAAATATCGTTTTGCAACGGTATTGTAACATCAGTTCTTGACAGGATTGTGACCATCTTGATTTTGATGCTCTATGAGACATCATTTAATCTTGGAGTATTGAGCACAATTTTTGCATTTAGCAGTGTAATTATCACATGGTCAGTAAGGCGATTCTACAAGCCAGAGAGAATGAAAAAAGCAGTCATTGTAGCTGCTATTGTACCAAGTATAGTAGTCATAATATTTGCAATGAATGTTACAAGAGGAACGTTCATAGTGTATAAGCTCGTAAGTGCGGTATTCATTTGTATCTTGACAACATTAAACGGGTATGCACGGTATGAAAGCCTCGACAAAAGAGTTTTTTCAGGATTTGACGCTGAGCACCAAAGTTTAACTGAGATGTTCCTAGCAGCTGGAAGAGTTTCCGGTTTCTGCGCGCTACTTATGTGTAGCAGAGTGTTTGTAGGGATTCTGGCTCTACAGATATTCTTGGTTGTAATCGGCGCAGTAATTATAGCGTACTCACGCTATATCTATAAGACTATAAAATAGTCAAAAAAAGCAGCGGATAGAGAAAAACAAAATCTCTAAACGCTGCTATTTTTTTTCTGTAAGAAGTTCAAGTATTTTTGGATAAATATCTTCTGCATTATTATTCCAATTATCAACAATTGTTTTTGCTTGTTCTTTTGATCCAGCAAAAGTTTGCACTTCAAACATTATGTTATTATTTTCGATTATTTTGCACTTTACAGTAAAATGATTATCATCTATAGGAATAAAATCAGAGGAGATTGAAAACTTATTTTCTATATCATCTAAATTAGATTTTAAAGAGTTATCTACTTGCAAAGTAAGTATTCCAGGAATCATATCAGCTGTAAGTTCGATTGCCCTTTTACCTTCAGGGGTTATCATATAAAGTATTTCTTCATCTTTTTCATAAGAAATAACATATTTATTTTCAATTAAATCTAAAAGGAATTGTTGATAATAAAAATAATTCATTTCTGTAATTGAAACAATTAATTCTAATAAAGCTTTTTGGCTAATAGGCTTTCCTACTTTATTTAAGATGTATAATACTAATAATTTATTTTCAGCCAAAGTCGAATTGTCTGTTGCAAGTTTCATTTTTACCATCCCATAAACAAAAAAATTTTATATAAAAGTTTTTATATAAGTGTAATATATTATATCACATTTTTCTGAAAAACAATATAAAAAATTAATATATATAGTATAATATTTGAAAAGTCGAAAAAGCTCGAAACAGTAAGATGAAAAAAGCTTTACAATACATGAAAAAAGTATTACTATTTATTTACTTTAAATCTACATAAAATTGCAATTTTATCTAAGATCTAGTCCTTAGGTCGATTTAAAATCCCAAAGATTAAATGTTTAAATATTAATTAAATAAAAAAAGCAGGGGGAAAGATTCCCCCGCCAGTAGCAGCTATTCTGTTATAGTATTGTATTTTTCGAGAATTCCCGAAAAAAGTAAGGATTCATTATTGAGATGCACAAGAGATATATATTCTTCTGCATCATCATTTTCATATTCGATTTCGATCGCAAAATTATTACTGGATGTAAACTCATCATCTGCGCTTTCCTCGTGCATGATGCTCCAGTAGTTATTTCCAGAGCGGACTCCGGAAAATGCAATATCTTCCGAAAATTTATTTTTTATCACAGATTCAGAGAATCTGCTGCCAGTAAGGTCGAATGTCAAAGGAAGAATGTTATACTTTGTTTCTGTATCTACTAATTCTTCAGAAACTAAATCTATTAGCTCCTGAGTGCTAGAAAAATCATCACATTTTACAAAATACCCATACGGTATGTGAAGATTCTCTAAAGTAGAAGTAAGAAGCGAAACTCCTTTTCTTTCCTTATTTACTGACACATATACACCACTTATTGGTGTTTCCTCCTGATCGCGAACTAAGTCGCGAAGTATTTTGCATGTGGTATCTTCATCGGAATCGGACATATCCATTCTATCTAAGTTTACTTTTGCAACACGAGTTGCATCAGAAATTTCAGATGGCAAAAGTGCTGATGTGTCCAGTACGAGATAAGATGGAACGTATCCTATTTCTGATTCATAAAACCGAATCTTCGTATACCCATACGAATTAGGATCTCCAATCTTTTCTACCACATTACATGCTGATAGAGTTCTATCAGACTCTATACCAGCAGCAGGATCTTCGTATACCTTACAGTCTTTTGTAATTAAGGCTGATGAACCAGGTTCATTTTGGTCCATCACGTACAAAAGAGAGAATATTATCACAACAATGATAATAATTCCTTTTGCAAGGTTCCATATGGCATTTAGTATTTTTCTTGCCATAAAATAATGCCTCCTTTCGGCACTGCTACTTTCATATGAATCCTTATTAATATTATAACATAAAAATGCAAATTTACCTAGAAAAAAGAGGTGGTTTAAAGAATTTAAGTGTATAAAATAAACAAAATTTCAATAATATTTTCATTATTAGTGGTTTTAACTTTTATATTTATATATTCTAAAGTTGATTTTAAATTTTTAGGACTAGGAATAGATACATATAAGAGCAATAATTCTTCTATCGATTATTTTTATAAAAGAGCAGATAAGATTAATAAAAGTTATAAATTTATGAAAAGTGAAAATAGTAAAAATAAAGCGATAGACAAAGAATGGAGATTAGAGATTGATTCAATTAATTTAAAAGCAAAAATATCAGAAGGAACTGATCAGAATACTTTAAATAAATATATAGGACATTTTGAAAATACAAAAAAAGAGACAGGTAATATTGGTCTTGCTGCACATAATAGAGGGTATAAGGTTAACTACTTTCAAAATATTAAAAATTTAAAATTAGGAGATAGAATTAACTATTTCTATAATGGAAAAAAATATATTTATGAAGTTTATGAAAAAAGAATAATATTAGATACTGATTGGACTGTGCTAGAAAATAAAAAAAATGAATTAACACTAATTACTTGTGTAGAGAATAAAGATGAATATAGAAGATGTATAAAAGCGAAAAAAATATATAATAGTGAAGATATGTAAAATAGAAAGAGAGGGAAAATGCATAATAGAAAAATAATTAAATTTATATCTGTCTTATTACTTATTACATCAATTTTATGTTTTATAAATAATAATTTATATGCAAAAGAGTTTAGTATAGAAAAAGCTAATTTATATTCTAAAGGTAATTGTAAAAGCCTGCTAATAAACATTCCAACAGGAGGAACTATAGTAGTTGCTAAAGTTTTTTATAAAAATGATGGAAAGGAATATCCAGCATATTGCCTAAATAAAGAGTTAGATGGTGTAGGAAAAGTAGAAGGATATTCTGTTACAATAGATAAAGTTGTAGATAATGAATTAGTGAGAAAAGTTATAATTAATGGGTATCCATATAAAAGTTTAGAAACGTTAGGAGTAAAAGATATAGATGAAGCCTATACTGCTACAAAAATGGCTGTTTATTGCATATTATATGATTATGATATAGATAAAAAATTTAAACCAATAGGAGAAGCTGGAAAAAGAACTTTAAATGCAATAAGAAAAATAGTTGATACTGCAAAAAGTAGTAATGAAACATATAAAGAACCAAATATTACTATAGAAGAAGTAGATAAAAAATGGAATGTGGATAAAATCGATAAAAAATATATAAGTAAATCTTTTAAAATAGAATCAGATATTAATATTAATAAAGTTAATTTAAAATTAGATGGTACAAATATAACTGGAATTAAAATTACAGATTTAAGTAATAAAGAAAACGTGATTTTTAAAAATAATGTTAGATTTAAAGTATTAATTCCAATAGATAAATTAGAAAGTGAAGGAGAATTTAATATATTAGTTGATGCAAATTTGGATACAAAACCAGTACTTTATGGAAAGGCACCAAATAGTACTTTGCAAGATTACGCTTTAGCTGGAGTATCATATGAAATAACAACTAAAAATAGCAAAATAGATTATCCTAAAAATCCAACAACAGTTACTATTGAAAAGATTTCTTATGAAACAAATGAGAAATTAGATGGAGCAATATTTAATGTATATGATAAAAATAAAGATATTATATATGAAAATATAACAGTTGATGAAAACGGTTTAGTTACTATAGAAGGAATTCTTCCAGGAAAATATTATATAGAAGAGATAAAAGCGCCTGAAGGATATGAAAAAAATGAAAAATTAATCGAATTTAACATAGAATATGGGGAAGAGAAATTAATAAGTATAACAAATAATAAAATAAATATTACAACAAGAGAAGTTAGTGAAAAGAAATTACCTAAAACAGGATTTTAAAAAATAAAAAGCAAATTAGAAAATTGAAATTGTAAATTATGAATAAAATGATTAATTAATGTAAAAGCATAATAATATAAATATTAATATTAATAAAAAGAAACGGGACCCGGCACACGCCGAGTCCCGCCAACTACTCATGAGAAAACTTTACCGGAGTCCACCGTACACGTACGGGAACGGGATAAAGAATTCTGCAGACGGTTTGCTGATTCCCATGGCCTTTGCCAACTCCTTCTTCTCACCGAAAAGCTCCTCCGGCTTCCAGATGATGTGCATGAAGTTGCCTTTTCCAAACTTCCGGTTGGCGTCCGTGATGCTCAGAGCATACATTTCTTCCTCTACCGTAAGCCCGATGAAGTGCAACAGAGCCACATCATATTTTTCAGGGGAAGGAACATAAAATTCCACCTCTGCGCTATCCGGGCGGCCAAGTTTTTCGGCCATTCTGCGGCGATACAGTGTAGAGCAATGTTCGTTCAGATCACGATGAATCTGAAGAATATTCTGTGCTCTGAACATGATCTTTGCAGCAGGATAAGACGTTGTGAAGATGCCATCATTAATGCACTGCATGATGTAATCACTGCTAAGTGCACTGGATTCCGGCAGAATCACGGGAATAGAAATATTTGGCGTTTCAAGCTCCGCCATCCGTCTAATGTTACCTCTTTTTGCTAATGCTAACATATTTTTGCCCTCCTTTTAGGCTGTGAAAGGGTTAGTAGTTGCGATGAACATCTAAAAATCAGATATTCACTATTAATTATACTACAATTTTACATAAAAATCAATTCGGTTGACATAAGAAACAAAAGAATGTATAATACTGTCAGAAACGTATAAACCAAGCTTCAAATATTTACATCCAATGGGAGGGTTGAATATGAGAGCGACAACCTACGATGAAATTGATACAAAAAAAGGTAGGTTAACTAAAATTTCTGAAGAAGAGGCTTGCGAGATGATTGAAAGTGGAAAGAACGTAATTGTTCGAGTACGGCGGAGAGAATTCTTGGAAGCTGCGAATATTCGGGAATTTAAACAAATGAAAAAATTAAATAATGAAGGCATATATGATATGTTTATATGCTATAAAGACTAGGCACCCATGCGGGTGCCTAGTCTTTATACTTTTATATTTATAAAATATTTTGTTTAATAATAATTTTATTTTTTTATTTCTTAAAATAACTTAAATTCCTAATATTTTTTTAGCTCTATCAATTTCTTCTTGAGTAGGGGCTTTTACATCATCTAATTCATATTTTTCGCCAAGTTCCTTCCATTTGAACTTGCCATAATCATGGTAAGGAAGAAGTTCAATTCTTTCAACACCAGATAAAGTATTAATAAATTCTTTTAATTTTAATAAATCATTTTCATCATCAGTATATCCAGGAATTAAGACTTGTCTAATCCACATTGGTATATTATTATCACTTAAATATCTTGCAAATGCTAATTCATTTTTATTAGATACACCTGTTAAAGATTTCGCTTTTTCATCATCTATTTGTTTTATATCTAATAACACTAAATCAGTATAATTTAGTAATTCTTTAATTTCATCATTTATAGGAAGTGCTCCAGAAGTATCAAGGCAAGTGTGTATTCCCATCTTTTTTAATGTCTTAAATAATACTGTTAAATTTTTAGCTTGAAGTAAAGGTTCTCCACCAGATATTGTAACACCACCATTAGAGGCTTTTATATAACTTGTAAATCTATTTATTTTATTAATTAAAAAAGATATAGAATATTCCGTACCAGCATTTTTAAATTCCCAAGTATCTCTATTGTGACAAAATTTACATTTTAAAGGACATCCTTGAAGAAAAATAATATATCTAAGACCAGGACCGTCAACCGTTCCAAGACTTTCGAATGAATGAACCTTTAATGTTGTATCTAATATTCCCATAAAAAAATCCTCCTAATATTTCTTAATTAAATACATTTTGATAATTATTTATTTTACTAGTTTTTTTATTAATAAATTTAAATATACTTAATTAAAAAATATGAAGTGTCCTAATATAAGAAGACACTTCATATTATATAAAAATTATTTTTATTAATCAAATGTTATTAAAGTATAATATCTTATATTTTTTCATGAATAGTTCTATTTATAACATCTAATTGTTGTTCTCTTGTTAATTTTACAAAGTTAACAGCATATCCAGACACTCTAATTGTAAGTTGAGGATATTTTTCTGGATGATCCATAGCATCTAATAATAAAGATCTATCAAATACATTTACATTTATGTGGTGACTTAATTGTACAAAGTAACCATCTAATAAAGCAGTTAAGTTTTTAACTCTTTCTTCCATTGTCTTTCCAAGAGTAGCAGGAGTAATAGCAAATGTATATGAGATACCATCTTCAGAATGTCTGTATGGAAGTTTTGCAATAGTGTTTAATACTGCTAAAGCACCATTTACATCTCTACCATGGATAGGGTTTGCACCAGGTCCAAATGGAGCACCAGCTCTTCTTCCATCAGGAGTGTTACCTGTTTTCTTACCATATACAACATTAGATGTGATTGTTAATATTGACATTGTTGGTTTTGAATTTCTATATGTTTTTTGTTTTCTTAATTTATCCATAAATCTCTTTTGAATATCTACAGCAATTTGATCAACTCTGTCATCATCATTACCGTATTTAGGGAAATCTCCCTCAATTTCATAATCTGTAGCTAAACCTGTTTCATCTCTTATAACTTTTACTTTTGCATATTTAATTGCAGATAATGAATCAGCAACAACAGATAGACCAGCAATACCACAAGCCATAGTTCTTAAAATGTCTTTGTCATGAAGAGCCATTTCTAGAGATTCATAACAATATTTATCATGCATGTAGTGGATAATATTTAGAGCATTTATATAAACTCTTGCTATCCAATCCATCATTGTATCAAATTTTGCCATAACTTCATCATAATCTAGATATTCAGATGTAATAGGTTCAAATCTTGGAGAAACTTGTTTTCCAGTAATTTCATCTCTACCACCATTTATAGCATATAATAAAGTTTTAGCTAAATTACATCTAGCACCAAAGAATTGCATTTGTTTACCAATTCTCATAGCAGATACACAACAAGCAATTCCATAATCATCTCCCCAGTATTCTCTCATTAAGTCATCGTTTTCATATTGTATTGAACTTGTCTTTATAGACATTTCTGTACAATAATTTTTAAATCCTTCTGGAAGACGAGTAGACCAAAGAACTGTTAGGTTTGGCTCTGGAGCAGGTCCTAAAGTTGTTAATGTGTGTAATACTCTAAATGAGTTTTTTGTAACTAATGTTCTACCATCAATTCCCATACCACCGATTGATTCTGTAACCCAAACTGGATCACCACTAAATAATTCATCATATTCAGGTGTTCTTAAGAATCTAACAAGTCTTAATTTCATAACAAAATGATCCATTATTTCTTGAGCTTCTGCTTCAGTTAATTTTCCTGCTTTAATATCTCTTTCAAAATAAATGTCTAAGAAAGTAGAAGTTCTACCAATACTCATAGCTGCACCATTTTGTTGCTTAATAGCTCCTAAATAACCAAAGTATAACCATTGAACAGCTTCTCTTGCATCTTTTGCAGGTTTAGAGATATCTATACCATACATTTGAGCCATTTCTTTTAATTCGTTTAAAGCAGAAATTTGTTCAGCAATTTCTTCTCTTTCTCTTATGATATCTTCTGTTAAGTCATTTGCAATAGTATCAGCAAATATTTTTTGTCTATCTTCTATTAAAGCATCAATACCGTATAGAGCAACTCTTCTGTAATCTCCTATTATTCTTCCACGACCATATCCATCAGGAAGACCTGTTAAAATATGAGCTGATCTACAAGCTCTTATTTCTGGAGTATACGCCATAAATACACCATCATTATGAGTTCTTCTATATTTGTGATATATTTCTTCTATTTTATCTGAAACTTTTTGATTATAAGCAGCACAAGATTTTTCAACTATTCTTATACCACCATTTGGCATGATTGCT
Source organism: uncultured Clostridia bacterium (assembly GCA_944387405.1). Taxonomy (GTDB): domain Bacteria; phylum Bacillota; class Clostridia; order TANB77; family CAG-508; genus UMGS1994. The sequence continues at coordinate 204,538 of CALXET010000003.1, read as the reverse complement.
CTCTTAAGAGGAGCATCAGTTTGAAGTCCAACTATTTTTTCTAAGTCTTTATCAATATATCCAGCACCATGGCTCGTTATTGTTGAAGCAACATCACTTGATATAGCAAGTACGCCACCATTATCTCTTTCTTTTTGGTAAAGATCTAAAACTTCATTCCATAATTTCTTTGTAGCTTCAGTAGCATCTGCTAGGAAAGAAGCATCTCCTTCATATGGAGTGTAATTTTTTTGAATGAAATCTCTAACATTAATTTCATCTTGCCATTCGCCACCTGCGAAGTCTTTCCATTCGTCAAATTTCATAAAAAACCTCCTTAAATAATTATTTATATAAATAGTTTTATATACAATTTATAATTTATACATGAAAAATTAACTATGAAATATTTTAAGAAAATTATTAATATTTATAATTAAATTTTCAAGGCACAAATTTAAGCATACACATTATAGCATAGTTCTTTTTAAAAGACAACATCCATAAAAAACGTAGAAAAAAATAAAAAATACAAAAAAATGATAAAAAAATATAAAAATTTAATTAAATTTGAGAATTTTAAATTTTATTTTCTAAAGTATTTTTAAATCCTAAAAGTAACAAAAATAGGCAGAAATAACAAGTAAATACTATTGAAAAAATATATGTAATATGATATAAATTTTATATGATGTGAATTTATATACATAAGAAAGAGGGAAAGTAAATATGGATAAAAGAAAATTAATTACAAAAATCGTATCAGGAATAATTATAGGTATATTAGTATTAGGATTAATTGCATCAATTGTATATCCACTTGTAATATATTTAAGATAATAAATTAGTAAAAGAGGTGTATAATGGAGTCTTTTATAAATGATTTCGAGAAATTTGTAGATGTTAATATAATAGGATATGTGCAAAATTTATTAAGCCATCCATTTGAACTTGCTATGTTTATATTAGATATTTCTATAGTTGTATTTTGTATATTGAAAATGGCAACTTTTATAAAAGATACTAGAGTGTGGCAATTAATAAAGGGTATCATTATAATATTGATTGCAACAGTAATAAGTGGAATATTAAAATTAACAATTGTTAATTTTATATTAACACAATTTATGACAGGTTTTGTATTTGCAATAGTAGTTATTTTTCAACCAGAGATTAGAAGGGTGTTAGAAGAGCTTGGAACAGGTAGCATAAGAAAAATATTCAAGCTTGAAATGAAAGATAAAGAAATTAGAACTAAAGAGCAAATATATAAAGTTGTAATAGCAGCTCAAGAGATGTCTAATACAAAAACAGGAGCTTTAATAGTTTTTGAAAGAGATATAAGATTAAATGATATAATTAATACGGGAATTGAACTTAATGCAGAAATATCTCCACAATTATTATGTAATATATTTGTTACTAGAACACCACTACATGACGGTGCTGTAATAATAAGTAATAATAAAATTGCGGCTGCATCTTGTATGCTTCCACTTTCAAATGATCCAAGTATTCCACAAGAACTTGGAACGAGACATAGAGCAGCTATTGGTATTTCAAAAGAATCAGATGCTATTGTTGTAGTAGTTTCTGAGGAAACAGGAAAAATATCAATTGCAAAAGATGGAACTTTAATTGCAGATGTAAAAGATGAGACTTTAAAGAAAATATTAATTAAAAATTTAATTGTTGAACCAAAAGAAAATGACGACAAAAAGAAAAAAGCTCTTCCAAAGCAATCACAAGATTAAAATAAAAAATATGAAAAGTAGTAAAAATAAAAGCAGATGAAATTAAATCATCTGCTTTTTATATTTTTCGTATTAATTTTTTATTTTGATAAGAAAAAAATAATGTAAAGATTTTAAAAACTTATGTAGTAATATTTGGATTATCAAAATCAATAAATTTATAAACAGCTTCAGCAAAAGCTCCTTGAGAAACATCTTTTTGAGTAGTATATTTTGCAATTTGTTTAACTTCATCATAAGCGTTTGCGACAGCAATACTTATTCCAGAATTTTTTAGCATTTCTAAATCATTTAAATTATCTCCCACAGCCATAACTTCATCATTAGATAAATGCAGATATTTTTTTAAAAATGATAATGCTTCTTCTTTATTTGTATTCTGAGGAGCAATAGATAAATATTCATATTCTTTATTTATTATCATATCTTTATATTTGCCAAATTTAGAAAATGTAGTAATAGATAAGTTTGACAAATCTTCTATTTCACTTCTTACAATATTTAAATGATTATCACTAGAGATTATAAGTTGAAGTATTTCTAAATTATTATCTAAAATACATTTATATAAATTATCTGTAATTAAAAATTTTGATCCAGAAGTAGGATTTAATTTATAATTTCTAAGATCCATATATTTTAAGTTTGTTGTTATAATTTCTTTATCAGTATATGCATGTACATGTAAATTATATTTTTCAGCAATATCAATACAAAGTTTTATATCATCATTTGGAATGACATGTTTATATATAGACTTCCCAGTAGTAAGATCAACAATTTGAGAACCGTTTCCAAATACTCCATAGGTAGCATTAAAATTATTACATAGAGATTTGCCGATAGAATATGACTTTCCAGTGCAAACAGCAAAGTTAATTTTTTTAGTATTTATATCTTTAATAGCGTTTAGATTACTAGGAGATATAAAATTATGTTCATCTATAATAGTACCATCTAAATCGCTTGCGATTAACTTGATAGCCATATTTTTTATCCTCTCTTAATTTTTATAATTTATAGATTTTTATTAATTATTATTGTATAATTATACAATAGAATTAGAATTTTATCAATTATTTATAAATTGGTAAAATTAATTAAAAAAGAATAAAAGAAAAAATAAAAGATAATAAAATTAATTTTTAGAGAAAAAAGTTATAAAAATTGGAGAAGAATAATGAATATTTATACTTTATTAAACAAAGCAATAGACTATATAGAAAGTAATTTGGAAGATAAGATTGATTATAAAAAAATATCACAAATTTTAGAGATGAATGAATATTCTGCTCAAAATATTTTTTATGTTTTGTGTAATATATCAATATCAGAATATATTAGAAAAAGAAGATTATCAAATGCAGGATATGATTTATATAATACGAATGAAACAGTAATGGATATTGCAATAAAATATCAATACAATAATGCAACATCATTTTCAAGGGCATTTGAAAAATATCATGGTATAAAACCAAGTCAGGTAAAAAAACATCCTGATGGATTAAAAGTTTTTTCAAGAATATCATTTAATGAAAACGTAGAACAAAGACAGAGTATAGAATATAGTATTATAGAAAAGGATGAATTTATATTATATGGTGTTTGCGAAAAAACAGATATAGGACATATAAAAGAGATAGCTCCTAGATTATGGATAGACTTAGAAAAGAAATATAAAGATATATATGATAATTTTAATTATGGGATGACATCGTATAAAGATAGATTTAATCAAAAAGAATGTGCATATTGGGTATTGACTGATAAAAAAATAAATAAAAAAGGATTTTCTAAAATAGTAATACCAAAATCTAAATGGATTGTATTTAAAATAAACTCTCAAGAAACTGAAGATATTCAAAATGTGACACAACGATTTTATAAAGAGTTTATTCCTAGTACTAAATATAAATTTAGAGAGCTTCCAGAGCTAGAGTATTATCATGATAATATAGTAGAGTTTTTAATTCCAATAGAAAATTAATTATAAAATAAATTAAAGATGATAAATAAAAATTTAAGACTGATTTTTTTCATACAGAAAAAGTCAGTCTTATTTTTAATTTGTGTAGTAATATTAAGATGGTGATTCTGTATGAAGAGATATATGTATGAAATATATTTAACTTCTGACTATATAGATGAAAATGAATGGTTAAAATTTTTATTAGAGATTTCAAATCTAAATGGATTTTTTAGAAGTTGGAAGTTATATGTAAAAATCGAAAGAAGTGTAATTAAATATTATATAGTATCTAGAAAAAAACTTCCTACTGTTCTTAGTTGTTCAGGTAGTTTTCTGATAAAAAAAATAGATTCTTTTAAGAGAGAAAAGACTTTAATAGAATATTTATATTTAGTAAGAAAATATGAAAACAACTTGGTAGATATTTATGATAGAAATGAATCAAAATATAGACAGTTTTTAAAGCAAGTTGAAATTACTTTTACATCTTTTTCTAAAACTAATTATTTTACTAAGGCTAAATTATATTTTGAACATGAAAGGGGGAATAAATCAAAAGGAAGAACTATATTTTTTATTCCTCATATTCAACTTAGTGTTGATTTTTCAAAGCATACTAGATTTTCATATGTAAAAGAAGGAAGTAAATATTTGCAAATTCAAAAATCTATACATATGTTTGAAACAGATGAAAAGAAAGACAATATGCTAGAAGTAAATACTTTTCCATATTCACAGAATAAATATTTTTTAAATATTGAAAATTATGATTTTGATAAACATTCATTGATAGTAGGTGGAAGTGGAACTGGAAAATCTAAACTTATAGCGCAAATGATAAAAAATATTTATGATAATAAAAATTTTAAAGCAGATTACAAAATTGTGATGATAGATCCACATAGTTCAATAGAAAATGATATAGGTGGATTGGATGAAACACAAGTAATTGATATGAAGAAAAAATCTAGTAGTGTTGACCTCCTAATTAATTCAAATAAAAATGTAAGTAGTGGAACAGAAATATTACTTACTGTATTAAAAAGTGTGTTTGGAGAAGAATTTAATTCAAAGCTTGAAAGAGTGTTAAGACATAGTATTTATTTATTACTTAAAAAGGAGAAATTAGATTTTGAAAATTTAAGAAAATTAATAATAGATACTGAATTTAGAAATAAATTGTTAAGAGAATCTGATGATGTAGAATCACATATCAAAGAGTTTTTTGGTTCTGATTTTAATGAGATAAAGACAAATTCATATACTGAAGCTATATCTCCGATAATTGCTCTTATTGATGAAATGCAAATGTTGCCATGCTTTAGAGAAAAAAATGAAAAAAACATTGAAAATGAGATTAGAAATAATTTTTTAACTATATTTTCTTTAAATCAAGCAGAACTTGGAGAAAAAGTTACTAAAACAATAGCGGGACTTATAATGGGAGTAATATTTCAATTAGTTCAAAGACATGCTTTTTTAGAACATTTAATTTTAATAATTGATGAAGTTGCTGTAGTAGAAAATCCAATACTTAAAAATTTACTTTCTGAAGCTAGAAAATATAATTTGTCAATAATACTTGCAGGGCAATATTTTGGACAAATAAGTGAAGATTTACAAGATGCGATTTTTTCAAATGTAATGAATTATTATTCATTTAGAATTTCTAGAGAAGATGCTATGATTTTAAATAATCAATTACAAATGGAAATGGCGGTAAAAAATACATATCATAATAGGATTAAACTTTTAACAGAACTACCAAATAGAGATTGTATAGTAAGAATAACTAAAAATGGAGTTCTTATTCCTGCATTTAGAGCTAGAACAATAGATTTTAAACCAATCCCCAAAAATAAAAATCAAATATTAATGAAGCCAGATGCTAAAGATGATAACAGAAAAAATAAGTTATTAAAAAATATAGGATTTAAAATTGGTGATAATAAGTTTGATATAAAAAAATTAATGGAATCACAATCTACGAGTAGGAGAAAAATAAGATATGAATAGATTAGAAGTAGAAAAAGAAATTTCAAAGGTATTTTTTAATATATTTGGAAGAGAATGTCCATTTACAATTGAGGAACTAGAGGAAAAATTTGCTTTTGATGTTAAACTCCCAAAACAAGTTAAAGACAGCGTGACAGGAGAAATAACATGGTCTGAAATGGAAAATTCTAAAAAATATATTAAGCAAGATACAATGAGAAAATATGATAAAGCGAAAGGGTGGATGGTTTCTAAAAGAGAAATAAAGTCTTTAGAAGACATAATAAATATATGGAATAGAATTAATTTTACAACGACAGAGAGAATATATAATTCAATAAATGTATCTGAAAGTGATACTATATATGATTCGGAAAATATATTTAGATCAACAGATTGCAGAAAATGTAAAAACATGATTTTCTCAGATGGATGTGGAGATTGTGAAGGAGTAATTGCTTCTCAAAGAACAGGAAATTCAATAAATTGTATTAGAGTAGATGATTCCACAGCTTGTTCTAATAGTTATAATGTAATATGTTCTGCTAAAATAGTAAATTCATATTTTATTCAAGATTGTAATAATTTATATGAATGTATGTTTTGTTCTCACATATCAAGTAGAAGATTTTGTATTGCTAATATGCAATTTACAGAACAAGAATACTATGAAATAAAAAAAGTAATTGTAGATTGGATATTAAGCAAGTAAAGCTGTTTACATAATTGATTAAAAATTGTATTGATGATATAATAATCATGTCACAGAGATGCTTTAGTAAGGAGAAGGATGTATGGAAAGAAGAGAAGGAAGAATCTTTGAAGGAAAGTCTTTAGAAGATGTAGCTACTGCTTTTGCAGAATGTGTTAGCCGGAATCATTTAGAAAATCTCGAATTCTGGAGAGCAACTGCTATGGATGACTTAGGTGAAGTGGAGTACTGGAATCAGAGGATGAAGAAAGAACCTTCTATTGTAAAGAAAGTCGTCTATAGTGAGGTTCTGTCAATAATGCAGAATGCAGATGCTCCGGAAAACAAGAAGTTTCATCCGAGAAAAAGATTTTTTGGAAGAGAAAAAAACAAACTCAGTATTACTGCAGAAACTGGTTTTTTCGAAGCGGTGCTCAGAGAGTGCGCAATATCAACTCCTGTCAATGTGGAATATATTATAGATTTAAAAAATTTCTACATTGATAAAATTATTCATTAAATGTGATGAATAAAGTCGGGTCGCCAAGAGAAGGTGATCCGATGATTTATTTATTATCTTAAAATAAATTAATTACGATATTTGTAATTTTTATTTGTTTACAAAATGACTTAAGAATGGTATAAATATGTAATATAATAGCTTTTGATAGATTTAAAATATGAGGTACTAATAAAATGAGAAATATTAAATTAATAATAGAATATGATGGTAAGAATTTTAATGGATGGCAAAAACAGCCAGATAAATTGAATATACAAGGAGAAATTGAAAGGGCAATTTGCGAAGTTACAGGGGATGAAAAAGTAAATTTAATAGCTTCTGGAAGAACTGATGCAGGTGTACATAGTTTTGGTCAGACAGCAAATTTTGTAACTAATAATGATAAGATTCCAATAGAAAAATTTGCTATAGCAATTAATTCAAAATTAAAAAAGAGTATTGTAATAAAATCAGCAGAAGAAGTCGATGAAAGGTTTCATAGTAGATATTGTGTTAAATCAAAAACATATAAATATGTAATAAATAATTCAGAAACTGGAACAGCAATATATAGAGCCTTAGAATATCATGTGCCACAAAAATTAAATGTAGAAGAAATGAAAAAAGCAGTAAAACATTTTATAGGAGAACATGATTTTAAAGGATTTAAAGCTAGTGGTACAAGTAGTAAAAGCAGTGTTAGAACTATTTTTGATGCAGATGTTACAAAAGATGGAGATAGAATAATAATTTCTTTAACGGGAAGCGGATTTTTATATAATATGGTTAGAATAATTGCTGGGACACTAGTAGACGTAGGACTTGGAAAAATAGATGAAAAATCTATTCCTGAAATTATTGAATCAAAAGATAGAAAAAGAGCAGGTAAGACCTTGCCACCACATGGATTATATCTAGTAAAGGTTGAATATTAAATTTAATATTTATTATTAAAAGAATAAAGGAGAATGTATGAGAATAGACAAATTTTTAAAAATGAGTAGAGTAATAAAAAGAAGAAGTGTTGCAAATGAGGTTATAGATATGGGAAGAGTATCAATTAATGGAAAGGTTGTTAAACCAAGTTTTGATGTAAAAGTTGGAGATGTTGTAGAAATACAATTTGGAGACAAAGTATCTAAATTTGAGATTATATCGATTCCAAAAGTTCAAAATGGAAATATTTCAGATATAATAAAATTATTATAAATAATAAAAAGGTAAGACCTCTTGGAAAGATCCAAGAGGTCGGTTTATTGCTCCTAAATATATATTATAAAAAATAAATTCAACTAGAATATTATTTCTCAAAAATATATACTTGTAATAGTCGCAGGGTGTAGCATGGGATTGCTAAGCAACTATCACAAAAGCAATGCCTCCTTATTTAAACACCTTTTTTAGATGTGGTAAGGCTTACTTATTGGAGCTTAAGTATAATACAGAAATATAACATTGTCAAGAAAAATTAAGTGTTTGTAACTTTCCAAATTATGTTGATAAATTGGGGATAGTGTGATATATTTACGTAAAAAAAGGAGAAGGATTATGTCTGATTTTGTGCACTTACATGTCCACAGTGAATATAGTTTATTAGATGGAATGAGTAGAATTAAAGATTTACCTAAAAGAGCAAAAGAACTTGGTATGAATGCTATTGCTCTTACTGATCATGGAGTAATGTATGGTGCAGTTGAATTTTATAAGGAATGCAAGAAAAATGATATAAAACCTATTATTGGATGTGAAGTTTATGTAGCAAGAAGAACTAGATTTGATAAAGAAGCTTCAATTGATGCAGGATATAATCATTTAATATTGTTAGTAAAAAATAAAAAAGGGTATCAAAATTTAATTAAACTAGTATCCCTTTCTTTTGTTGAAGGCTTTTATTATAAACCAAGAATAGATAAAGAAATTCTTGAAAAATATAGTGAAGGATTAGTATGTCTAAGTGCATGTTTAGCGGGAGAGGTGCCACAAGCTATTATTCAAAATAATATGGAAAAAGCTGAAGAGATTGCTTTATGGTATAAAAATTTATTTAAAGATGATTATTATATAGAAATTCAAAATAATGGACTAAGAGAGCAAATAATGGTAAATCAAAAATTAATAGAACTTGCAAGAAAATTAGATATTCCATTAGTTGGCACGAATGATGCACATTATTTAAAAAGAGAAGATGCATATAATCATGAAGTTTTATTATGTATTCAGACAGGTAAAAAGATGTCTGATGAAGACAGAATGAGATTTGAGACAGATGAATTTTATATAAAATCTAAAGAAGAGATGTCTGATTATTTTGAAAACATACCAGAAGCTGTATCAAATACAGTAAAAATAGCAGAAAAATGTAATTATGATTTTGAATTTGGTGTTACAAAACTTCCAAATTATGATGTTCCAGAAGAGTTTGCAACACATGCAGATTACTTTAAAAAACTTTGCTATGATGGTTTTAAAAATAGATATGGAGAAAATCCATCTAAAGAATTAAAAGATAGATTAGAGTATGAAATCTCAATAATTGAAAAGATGGGATATGTAGATTATTTCTTAATAGTTTGGGATTTTATAAATTATGCTAAAAGTGTAGGAATTCCAGTAGGACCAGGAAGAGGATCAGGTGCAGGTTCTATGGCAGCATATTGTATTGGAATAACTGACATAGATCCTATAAAGTATAATTTAATTTTTGAAAGATTTTTAAATCCTGAAAGAATTAGTATGCCAGATTTTGATGTTGATTTTTGCTATGAAAGAAGACAAGAGGTTATAGATTATGTTGGGAGAAAATATGGAAATGATCATGTATCACAAATTATAACATTTGGTACAATGGCAGCAAGAATGGTAATTAGAGACGTAGGAAGAGTGTTAGATTTTCCATATTCTGAGACAGATAAACTTGCAAAAATGATTCCAATGGAGATTCATATAACGATTAAAAAAGCTTTAGAGCAAAATAGAGAGCTTAAAGAATGGTATGATTCAGATCCAAATGTTAAACAATTAATAGATATTGCAATTTCACTTGAAGGACTTCCAAGACAAGCTTCAACACATGCTTGTGGAGTAGTAATTACAAAAGATCCAGTAGATACGTATGTACCCCTATATTTGAACGATGGTAATGTTTCAACACAATATACAATGACTCTTTTAGAAGAACTTGGACTTTTAAAGATGGACTTTTTAGGATTAAGAACTTTAACTGTTATATCAGATTGTATAAAACTTGTTAAACAAACAAGAGGCATAAATGTTGAATTTGACAAAGATATGAATGATCAAAATGTTTATAAACAATGGGCAGATGGAAATACATGCGGAATATTCCAATTTGAAAGTGCAGGAATGACTAATTTCATGAAAGAATTAAAGCCAGATTGTTTAGAAGATATAATTGCTGGTGTTTCATTATATAGACCAGGTCCGATGGATCAAATTCCGAGGTATATTAAAGGAAAGAGACATCCAGGACATAATGAATATACTCATCCAGCATTAGAACCAATATTAAATGTAACTTATGGTTGTATGGTATACCAAGAACAAGTTATGCAAATAGTAAGAGATTTAGCAGGATATTCTCTAGGTAGAGCTGACTTAGTAAGAAGAGCAATGGGTAAGAAGAAGTTAGATGTAATGGCAAAAGAAAGAGAATATTTTATTCATGGACAAGTAGATGAAAATGGAAATATTATAGTTCCAGGGTGTATAAGAAACGGTATAGATGAAGCATCTGCTAATAAGATATTTGATGAGATGGCAGAGTTTGCAAAATATGCTTTTAATAAATCACATGCTGCTGCATATTCTGTAGTATCATATAGGACAGCATATTTAAAATATTATTATACTGAAGAATTTATGGCAGCAACATTAAATAGTTTTTTAGGAAATTTAGATAAAGTTCCTGTATATATTGATGAATGCAGAAGATTAAATATAGAAATATTAAAACCAAATATAAATAAAAGTTTTACTAAATTTACAGTACAAGATGGAAAGATAAGATTTGGAATGGGAAGTATTAAAAATGTTGGTGTAGCTGCTGTAAATAATATTGTAAATGAAAGAAATAAGAATGGAGAGTTTAAGAGTTTTACTGATTTTTGTGAAAGAATTAAAGATGAAAATATAAATAAAAAGTGTGTAGAATCTCTTATTAAAGCAGGTTGTTTTGATGATATGGAACAGACAAGAAACACTCTTTTAGCTTCATTTGAGGGAATATTAGATACAATAAATAATCAGAATAGAAATTCGCTAGCAAATCAGGTTACTATGTTTGATATAGTATCAGATGAGGCGTCAGATGAGATAAAATATAATTATACAGTTTTACCAGAACTTGATAAAAAAGAATTATTATCACAAGAAAAAGAAATGCTTGGAATATATATATCAGGACACCCTTTAGATTCAATTAGAGAAAGTATTATTAAAAATACTAATATTAATTCATTAGATTTAAAGAAAATAGGAGATAACGACAGTGATACAAATTTTAAAGATGGACAAAATGTAAAATATGCTGGAACAATAACCTCTGTAAAGAAAAAATATACTAAGAAGAATACAATTATGGCATTTGTTACGGTAGAAGATTTATATGGAAGTGTAGAAATAATAATATTCGATAGTGTATATAATAGAGTAAGTAATATTCTTTTTGATGAAAATATTGTATTAATAGATGGAAGATTAAGTATAAAAGAAGATGATACTCCTAAAATTGTAGTAAGAGACATAAGAGAATTTAATGAAAACGAAATTGATAAACAAAAGAAAAGATATACAACAATGCAAATAGATATTACTGAACTAGATGAAAAAACTAAAAAAAGATTAAGAGGGGCAATTAAGTTCTTTAGTGGAGATAGAGTTAATGTTAAAGTTCAAGTTGTAGACAAAGCTCAAGTAAAACCATGTGGAGCAATTTATTTAACAGAAGAGATTGTAAATGTATTTAAAGAAATTGTTGGAGAAAATAATGTTGAAATAGTATGATTATTTTAAAATATGTGGTAAAATAAAAAAGTATAATTTAAAAAGCTTTAAATAGCAAAAAAATAAAAAAACTAGGAGAATAAAATGGAAGAGATAAACAAAGAGCAAGAAGAGAGCCTTGCTGTAAAAACAAAAGCAGTACTAATTGAAAGAATATTATTTGGTGTTTCACTAGTTTTAATATTATTAGTAATGCTTTTCTTTATAAATAAAAAAGAAGGTTTCCATTGTGATGAAATATTTTCATATGGATCATCAAATTCAACATATTCAAATGTGTTTTATTCAGATTGGAAAATAGATCCTGAAAAAGTTTTCTTTGATGAATATATAATGCAAGGAAATATTTTTGACATTATAGGAAATGTTAAAAAATATTATATAGACAATACTGAAGAAAAGGACAGGTTAATTAAAGAAAAAGCAGATGAACAAGAAAATACTTGGAGAACAAGGGAAGAGGCAATAGATTATATGCAGGTAACAGGAAATGGAGATGCATTTAATTTTTCATCTGTATACTGGAATCAAATAAGTGATGTTCATCCCCCACTATTTTATTTAATAGTGAATACGGTTTCTTCAATATTTCAAAATAATAGTAGTAAATATATTATTTTTGGTATAAATGTTGCATTTTTTATACTTACAGCATATTTTATGAGAAAAATATTAATTGAAATAGATAAGAAAGAACTTTCAATACTTACTGTATTATTATATGGCTTAAGTATTGCAGGAATTTCAACAGTTGTGTTTTTAAGAATGTATATGATGCTTACATTTTTTACAATAGTATTTTTATATTTAAATATTAAGATTGTAAAAAATGATTATCATATAGATAAACGAAAAATTATAGAACTGATATTAACGACGGTGGGAGGATTTTTAACACAGTATTTCTTCTGTTTCTATGCTTTGCTTGTTGTTATTATAATGGGAATAATTTTCTTAATAAAGAAAAAATATAAGGAACTAGCAAAATATGTTGGAATATTTGCAGTTTCAGCTATTATAGGAATTTTAATATTCCCAATGTCTTTATATCATATGTTCTTTGGTGAAAGAGGAGTTGGATTTTTCGCTAATGAATTATATGGACCAAGATTAAAAGCTTTTGCAGAATTAATATTAAATAATTTTGGAGCTAATAATATTATTGGAATTGCACTTATAATATTATCAATATTTGTAGTAATAATTGTTAAGAAAAAAGAAAACTTACCAATATTTTGTTTAATATCAATACCAGTAGTTTGCTATATAATGATAATTGCTAAAATTGCTCCATATGTCGAACTTAGATATATAATGAATGTACTTCCAATAGCAACAATATTTGTTGTAATGATGGTAGGAAGTATGTTTGATAACAGGACTTATGAGATATTACTTGTAGCTGCAATGGTTATTGGACTTACTGGATATGGATTTATTACACAAAAACCATCTTATTTGTATGAAGGATATAATAAGTATTTAGAGGTTGCAGAGGAACACAGAGATTGTGATTATGTATATGTAGGATATTTATTATTTAATCATATTCAATTTTTACCAGAATTTATGACTTATGAAAACACGATGCTTATGGCACAAGAAGATTTATGGTGGATTAAAGATGATGAAGAATTAAAGAATAAAGATGAATTTATTTTAGGAGTAGAAGTTACTGCTGCAAACGATGAACAGGTTTTACAAACAGTATTAGATTATACAGGATTTGATAAATATGAAGTATTAATAGAACCTGGAGAAGTGCAAGATATAAATAATAAGATTTATAGAATTTATAAATAAAGTAATAAAAATTAGTTATTACAAAGTAAACATAACGTTGACAATTGCATAATTATATGCTATAAATATTTATATTAATAAAAAAGCAATGAAAAAGAGTAGTAAATTTAACACTATCTAATAGAGAATAGAAGTGATTACGCTGGAAGCTTCTAGTAGAAAAGATAAATTGAAGTAGCTTTGGAGCTGATATATTGAATTATTAGTAAATATATCCGTGTAAGATACGTTAAAATCTAATTTAAGATGTATATTAAAATAAAATTGATATTATTATTTTTAATTATAGAAATTTTGATTATATTAGTTTTATAAAAAAATATATAATTAAGGTGGTACCGCGATTTAGACCTCGCCCTTATTTCTGGGTGAGGTTTTTTTGTTTATAGAAAGGTGGGAAAAAAGTGATTAAAATAGAGTCAAAAAAAGAAGGAGGAGAATTAACTTCTATAAAAAAAGATGGAAAAGAATATCTTCATGATGGAAAAGAATTTTGGAATAGACATGCCCCAATATTATTTCCAATAGTAGGAATGCTTAAAGATAATAAAACTAGTATTTTAGGAAACACATATGAAATGAAACAACATGGTTTTGCAAGAGATATGAAGTTCGAAGAAGTTTTTAAAAGTGAAGACGAAGTAAAATATTGTTTAAAGTATAATGAAGAAACCTTAAAAAAATACCCATTTAAATTCGAATTAAATATTACATATAAAATAGATAATTTAGAAAACAGTATTAGTACAATTTATGAAGTAAAAAATATAGATGACAAAGAGATAATATTCGGACTTGGTGCTCATCCTGCTTTTAAATGTGATTATTCTTCAGGAGATTATTATTTAAAATTTGAAGAAGAACATGAAGATGAAAATATTAAAATAGAGCAATTAACAGATGGATTAATAAATAATACTAGCATTGATGCAAGAAGTATTATAAAAAATAATATTATAGAACTTAGAAAAGATACTTTTGATAAAGATGCGATTATTATGACAAATATAAAATCAAATAAATTAAAATTAATTAATAAAAAAGAAGATAAAGAGATTTTAGAATTTGATTTTACAGGATTTCCTTATCTTGCAATATGGTCTAAAAAAGGAGCTCCATTTGTCTGTATTGAACCATGGTTTAATACAGCAGATAAAATAGATTCAAATCGAATATTTGAAGAAAAAGAAGATCTAATTGAATTAAAACCAGGAAAAATATTTAAAAGTGAATATAAAGTAAAATTATTTTAGGAGGTTATTTATGGAAGAAAACAAACATAAATTAAATGACAAATTTAATCCAAAAGATTTTGAAGACAAAATCTATGAAAATTGGGAAAAGAAAGGTTATTTTAAACCTAGTATGGATAAAACAAAAGAACCATATTGTATAATGATGCCACCACCAAATGTAACTGGAAAACTTCATATGGGGCACGCATTAGATGGAACTATACAAGATATTTTAATTAGATATAAAAGGATGAAAGGTTATGATGTACTTTGGCTTCCAGGTACAGATCATGCAGCTATTTCTACTGAAATGAAAGTTGTACAAAAACTTGCTAAAGAAGGAAAAACAAAGCAAGATTTAGGAAGAGAAAAATTCTTAGAAGAAGCTTGGAATTGGACTCATGAATATGGTGGAATTATCCAAAAACAACAAAGAAAGCTAGGATGCTCTTGTGATTGGGATAGAAATAGATTTACTTTAGATGAAGGCATGTCAGATGCGGTATTAGAACAATTTGTTAGATTATATGAAAAAGGATTAATTTATAAAGGCAAAAGAATGGTTAATTGGTGTACAAGTTGTAATACATCTATATCTGATGCAGAAGTTGAATATAAAGAAGAACCATCTCATTTATGGCATATTAGATATAAGATAAAAGATGAGGATAAGTATATTGTAGTTGCAACAACAAGACCAGAGACTATGCTTGGTGATACAGCAGTAGCAGTACATCCAGATGACAAAAGATATAAAGATTTAGTAGGAAAAACATGTATATTACCAATAATGAATAAAGAAATTCCAATTATAGCAGATGATTTTGTTGAAAAAGATTTTGGAACAGGATGTGTTAAAATAACACCAGCTCATGATATGAATGATTATCAAGCAGGATTAAGACATAATCTAGAAATAGTAAGTGTATTTGATGATAATTTTAAAATGGGTGATTTAGTTCCAGAATATAAAGGAATGGATTTATTGGAAGCAAGAGAAAAAATAGTAGAAAAATTAAAAGAAATAGGAGCTTTAGTAAAAGAAGAAGATTATACTCATAATGTTGCAAAATGTGAAAGATGTAAAAATACAATCGAACCTAAGATATCTACACAATGGTTTGTAAAAATGAAGGATTTAGCTAAAAGAGCTGCTGATAGTGTAAGAGAGGATAAAACAAGATTTATTCCAAAAAGATATGAGAAACAATATTTTCACTGGCTTGATAATATACAAGATTGGTGTATATCAAGACAATTATGGTGGGGACATAGAATTCCAGCATATTATTGCGAAGAATGTAATCATATTAATGTTGCTAAAACGAAACCAGAAAAATGTGAAAAGTGTGGAAGCACACATCTAAAACAAGATGAAGATACATTAGATACATGGTTTAGTTCAGCATTATGGCCATTTTCAACTCTTGGTTGGCCAAATACAGAAAATGAAGATTACAAGAGATTTTATCCAACTAATACATTAGTTACAGGATTTGATATTATTACTTTCTGGGTATCTAGAATGATGACTCAGGCCTTAGAATTTACTGGTAAAGAACCATTTAAAGATGTATTAATTCACGGTATTATTCGTGATAGTCAAGGAAGAAAGATGTCAAAAACTCTTGGAAATGGTGTGGACCCTTTAGATGTTATAGATAAATATGGTGCAGATAGTTTAAGATTTTCAGTTTTATCTGGTACTACAATGGGAAATGATATAAGATATATGCCTGAAAAATTAGAACAAGCAGCAAATTTTTCAAATAAATTATGGAATGCTTCAAAATTTGTTTTAATGAATTTAGAAGATGCTAAAGATTTAAGTAAAATAGATTTAAAAGAATTAAAAATTGAAGATAAATGGATATTAAGTAAAGTAACAAAACTTATGAAAGAAGTGGAAAATAATATTGATAACTATGATTTAGGAGTAGCTTTAGATAAGATATATTCATTTATATGGAATGAGTTTTGTGATTGGTATATAGAGATTGTAAAAACTAGATTATATAACAAAGAAGATGAGTCAAGATATGCTGCTCAATATACTTTAAACAGAGTACTTAAATCTGCTTTAAAATTATTACATCCATTTATGCCGTTTATAACAGAAGAGATTTATACAAAATTATATGATGTAAAAGAAAGTATAATGATTGATAATTATTCAGATTATTCAGAGAATTTCATATTTGAAAAAGAAGAATATTTAATAGAAATTCTTAAAAATATAATTACTGAAATTAGAAATGTTAGAGCAAATATGAATGCTCATCCTAGTAAAAAAGCTAAATTAATATTTGTAACTAAAGAATATAAAGACGAAATAAAAGAATCAGAAGGATTTTTATTAAAGCTAGGATTTGGAAGTTCATTAGAAGTAAAAGAAGAAAAAGAAAATATTCCAGATAATGCTATTGCTATTGTAAATAGTGGAATTGAAGTATATATGCCTTCAGGAGATTTAGTTGACATTAAAGAAGAAATAGAAAGATTAGAAGGAGAAAAGAAAAAGCTTGAAGCAGAAGTATTAAGAGGAGAAAAAATGCTTTCTAATCAAGGATTTATTTCAAAAGCACCTGAAGCTAAAGTTAATGAAGAAAAAGAAAAACTTGCAAATTATAAGGAAAAGTTAGAAGCAGTAAAAGAAAGATTAGAAAAATTAAAATAAGCATAGATAAATAAAGACTAGATAAGTTAAAAGAGATAGAGTTAAGATAGTTAATTCTATCTCTTTTTATTTATCTATCAAATATTTTGTCGAAAACTTCTCATAATTCGGCAAAACTTCTATTTTTTCTTCAAAGGAAAATAATGTAAATAAAAGAATAATAAAAATAAAAGAATTTCTAATATTAAAGGGGGAAAATATGAACGAGAGATATATAGAAAAGGACAAGCTTTTAATTTTAGAAATAACAGAAGAAATAGATCATCATATGGCAGAAAAATTAAGGAGGGATGCAGATTATGAGATTCAAAGACGAAATCCTAAAAGAGTTATACTTGATTTTAATAGTGTTAGCTTCATGGATAGTGCCGGAATCGGAATGGTAATTGGAAGATATAAAACAGCTGCAATGTTAGGTGCAAAAATGGAAATGATAAATGTAAAGCCAAATATAAGAAGAATCTTTGAGATGACAGGAGTTTTAAAAATTATTCCAATAACTACTTTAAATATAGAGGAGGTTAGTAATGAAGAATAAGTATGACAATGAAATGAAACTAGAATTTATAAGTAAGTCTTGTAATGAAGCTTTTGCAAGAATAACAGTTGCAGCTTTTGCTTCTCAGTTAGATCCAACTATTGAAGAATTATCTGATATTAAAACTTCAGTATCTGAAATTGTAACAAATTCTATTATTCATGCATATGATACATCTGATGGAATAATAAAGATAATATCTAAAATTATTGATAATACAATTGTAATTGAAATTTCAGATACAGGAAAGGGCATTGAGGATGTAGAACTTGCAAGAAAGCCTTTATATACTTCGAAAGCTGAGCTGGAGAGATCAGGTATGGGGTTTACAATCGTAGAAAATTTTATGGATGAATTAAAAATAGAATCAATAGTTGGTCTTGGAACTAAGATTACTATGAAAAAGAAAATTTCAAAAATAGATCAAGAATTTGAAAGAGATACTGATCTATGTACATAAAGATAAAATTTTAAGGAGAAACTAGTGAAAAATGTAAGTGATGAGAATATTACAGAAAAAGATTTAGAAACGCTAGTATCAGAAAATTCTGCACTTATATGGAGTATTGTAAAAAGATTTAAAAATAGAGGATATGAATTAGATGATTTATTTCAAATAGGAGCAATAGGGTTTATTAAAGCAGTAAAGAGATTTGATTTATCTTATGATACAAAATTATCTACGTATGCAGTTCCATATATAATAGGAGAGATAAAAATATTTTTAAGAGATGATGGAATGATTAAAGTAAGCAGGGGATTAAAAGAGTTAAATTATAAGATAAAATTATTAGAAGAAAAGTATGAAAAAAATAATGAAGAAGTTTCAATGGATAAGATTGTTAAAGAGTTAAAAATATCAAAAGAAGATTTTATATTAGCTCAAAATATTAATAGTAGTGTAGAATCAATTAATGAGTATTGTTTTACAAATAGTATAAAAGAAAAAGAAGAAAAAATAATAATAGAAAAAAATGAAAATCCAGAAAATAATATAGTTCAAAGAATTATGATTAAAGATGCACTAAAAAAACTTGATGAAAAAGAAAAAAATATTATTTTATTAAGATACTTTAAGGAAAAAACACAAAGTGAAGTTGCTAAAATATATGGAATAAGCCAAGTACAGGTATCAAGATTAGAGAAAAAAATACTTCAAAAAATGAGAGAAGATATAAAGGAGATAATTTAAGAAGTGAAAAGATTATTAATATATATGATTATTGTAATAATCTTATTTTTTTTGATTCCAATAATTTTTACTTCTAGATTTGAAAAAATAGAACAAGTAATAGCAAATAAGAATTACGGTGAGGGAATAGTAGATGGAAGTTATGACTATGGAAAATATGAAAAAATAAAATTATTACATTCTGATACAGGGAAAATAGAAAGTGTAAATATAGATGAATATTTGTATAATGTGGTTTCAGCTGAAATGCCAGTAGACTATGAAATAGAAGCATTGAAAGCACAAGCTACAGTAGCAAGGACATATACATTATATAAGATAATTAATTCATCTAAACATAAAAATGCTGATATTTGCGATGATTCAGGATGTTGTCAAGCATGGATTTCTAAAGGCGAAAGATATAAAGCTTGGAAAACAGATAAAGATAAAAAATGGGAGAAAATAAAAGAGGCTGTAGATAGTACAAAAGGAAAAATTATAACTTATAAAGGTAAAGTGATAAATGCTTTTTTTCATTCTAATAGCGGCGGAAAAACTGAAAGACCATTATACGTTTGGGGTGGAGAAGGATATCCATATTTGCAGAGTGTAGAGACTTCAGGAGAAGATACATATAAACAATATTCATCAGAAGTTTCATTAAAAAAAGATGAATTTATAGAAAAAATGAAAAAAGAATATAAAGATTTTAAAATTGATTTTAATGATAAAGATTGTATAAAAATTATTTCATATACAGAAGGAGATAGAATTAAGCAAATAAAGATAGGAAATAAGACATTAAGTGGAGTGGAAGTAAGGAAAATATTTGAATTAAGATCTGCAAATTTTTCTATAGATATAGGAAAGAATAATATTAAATTTATAGTTAAAGGATATGGGCATGGAGTTGGACTTAGTCAAACAGGGAGTAACACATTAGCAAAGCAAGGGAAAAATTATATTGAAATAATAAAACATTTTTATTCAGGTGTAGATGTTCAAAATGCAAGTTATTAAAATTTATTTGTTAAATTGAATATTTTATAAAAAAGTGCAAATACTGTAATTAAAATTAGAATATATAAGGAGGATTTAAATGAGCGGAAAAAGGTATTATGTAGAAGATAAAAATAAGCTAAAAGCTATTTTATATATTTCTGGGATAGTTTTATTTATAACTGCCATAGCACTTGTATTTGTACTTTCTTTATATCAAAATAAATTAGATGCAGATAAACAAATAGCGGCACAAAAGATGAATTCAATGGAAACAGAAATAATTGAAAGTACGACATCTAGTACTGATAAGGGAATAAATGAAATAAATACGACTGAAAATACATCTAGTGAAAAAAAAGTGGAAAACCTAGTTGAAAATGAAGTAAAGAGTGTAGATACTGAAGAGAATAAATCAGATAAAAAAAGTGAAGGTGATAAAGCAAAAGAGGAGAAAAAAGAACTTTCATTTGAAGTTCCTCTTGAAGGAGAAATATATAGAGATTATTCTGATACAAATTTAATATATTCTGAGACTTTAGAAGAATGGACAACTCATTATGGCGTAGATATAAAAGCAGAAAAGGGAAGTGCAGTAGCATCTTCAGAAGATGGAAAAGTTAAATCAATCAAAGATGATCCAAGATATGGGCTAACTGTTACTATAGATCATGGTCAAGGCTTTGAAACTGTATATTCAAATTTATTATCTGCAGAGTTTATAAAACAAGGTGATAGTGTTAAAAAAGGACAGACAATTGGTACTGTTGGAAGTAGTGGAGCCTTTGAGATTGTGGATGAGCCACATCTTCATTTTGAAATGTTATTAGATAGTCAAAATGTTAATCCAACAACATATTGGAAATAAAATAAAAAGAAGATTGTAGATTAACATTCTATAATCTTCTTTTTTGATTAGAAATATATGCCTAATAATTTTATTTTTTATTCTTAATTTTATTTTCCCTTTTGTTACTTGATTTTATTGTTCTATTAATTTTATTTATGTTTTCAGATTTTTTTGAATCATTATTTAATTCAAATGAAATATTTTTTCTACTTTTCTTATAAATTAAATTTATAAATATAAATAAAATTATAAATCCAAAAATAAATCCGAAGATAACATCTGTTGCATAATGTACACCTAAATAAATCCTACTAATACCAATTAAGAATATAATTATAAAAAGAGATATAATAGAAATATTTTTTATTTTTTTATTTTTTACATTTTTCATTATTAAATAAATAATAAAGCCATAGAATACTGTAGAAATCATAGTATGAGCGCTAGGAAAGCTATATCCCGATTCTACAGATATAGAAGTTAAAACATTAGGTCTTTCTCTTTTTACGATAATTTTAATTATATGATTAATTACTTTAGTAACTATTGTTAAGGTGAAAAATTGTAAAAATATTTTTTTATCTTTAAATAGTAAAAAAATACACAAAAGTGCAGTAATTATTACAATAGCAGATCCAAGACTGGAAATTACTCTCATAAACATTGTTAAACCTGGACTATTTAATCCGTATATAAAATTATAAATAGATAAGTCAAAATTGTTCATTAATTTTCCTCCATAATAAATATATAAGAGTATATTATAAATTTATAATAAATTCAACAAAAGAAATTGTTTAATAAGTTTTATTAAAAATAATGACGAATATTGTTGAATTAAAAATAAAAACGTGATACTATGCAAGCAGAAAATAATAGAAAGAGGTGGTAATGTATGAAAATACCTTTACCGAGCAAATTCATATATTATACCAATGACCGGACCGCAAGTGCCTATGTAAGAAAAAATACCTTATATATTAACGGCTTAATTTCTTGGGAAAAGTTGGCGTATGATTTATGTTATGCTCTGAATGGTAGAAAAGTGTGCACTTACTGTGGAAAGACCGTCAAAAAATCAAAGATGACTTTGGATCATATGTTTCCTAGGTTCTTTGGAGGTGTATCTATTCCTACAAATCTGACTCCAGCATGTAAGAGTTGCAATAATAAAAAAAGCGACTTGAACTATTATGAGTTTAAGGTTTTTAGGACTATGAACGAAAAAGATGGAAAACGCTACAGAATGAGCATCTATCGGAAAAAAAGAAAGATTAGATTTCAAAGAGGTTTTGATCTTCCAAGGAATTGGACAACTTCGATGGATATTAAAGATATCATCGCAAGACCAATCCCAGATGATGGTAGAAACCAGAAAAAGTACCAAAGAGTTACTCACTTTGTTGAGAGGTATGGTCATTTGCCAAATCCAATTGTTGTTTCTGCAAATGATGTGCTACTTGAAGGAAACACTATTTATTGGGTTGCTGTTGATTTCGGTTTTGAGTATGTCCAAGTTATAAAACTGGACAATGTTTTCGTGAAGTTGCGTTAACTTCTTGTGGGTTCCCTGGTTCAGGGAACCCATTTCATATTTATAAGATATTAGATTAAAAAATAATAAATTGAAAAAATAAAGTTAATAAAGTATAATGTGAAAAAGAAGTTTAGGAAATTTAGATATAAAATGAGGATAAATAATATTTAAGGAGATTTAAAATATTATGAAAAAATATATAATAGATAGATTTGAAGAAAATTTTGCAGTAGTAGAAGATTATAATACAGGAAAAATAGAAAATATCGAAAGAACAAACTTTCCAAAAGAAGCAAAAGATGGAGATATTATAACTGTTTCAGAAGATAATATAATTACAATTGATAAAGAAGAAACAAAAAGAAGAAGAGAGAAATTAAAAAAGTTAAAAGACATGTTAAAAAAAGATAAATAATGTTATGAATTAAGCTAGTAAAAGCATGATTTTTAGAGTAAGGAGATAAAAATGCCAGAGTGGACTAAAGAACAAAAAAGAGCAATTGAAGAAAATGGTTCTAATATTTTAGTAGCAGCTGCTGCAGGAAGTGGTAAAACAACAGTATTAGTAGAGAGAATTATTCAGAAAATTATAAATAATAGAATAGATATTGATAAACTTTTAATTGTAACGTTTACTAATGCTGCGGCATCAGAGATGAGAGAGAGAATTTTAAATGCTCTATATAAGAAAATTGATGAAGATCCTAACAATATACATCTACAAAGACAAATTGTGTTTCTAAATAAAGCAAGTATTTGTACTATAGATTCATTTTGCTTAGATATAGTAAAAAATAATTTTTATGAAATAGGAATATCACCTAATTTCAGAATTGCTGATAATACAGAATTAGAAATTCTAAAGCAAGAGGCTTTAGAAGATTTATTTGAAGAATTATATTTAAACAAAGATAATAACTTTATTGACTTAATTAATACATATGCAACATATAGAGGAGATGAAAATTTAAAAGATTTAGTACTTAGAATATATGATCAAATACAAAGTAATCCATATCCTGAAGAATGGTTGAATTCTAAAATTGAAGAATTTAATGTTGAAAGTAAAATAGATAAAGATTTTATAGATTCTATTTGGGGTAAAATTTTAATTGAAAATTATAAGAATGAAATTATAGATGAAATTAATAATTTGAAATTGATTAAATCAAAAATTTCCAAATACGCAGAACTTGAAAAATATGTATTAGTACTTCTAGATGATATAGAATCTTTAGAAAATGTAGTGAATTCATTATATTCATGGGATGAAGCTTATGAAGTTGTAAATAATTTAAAATTTAAAACTTGGCCTTCAGATAAGAAAATAGTTATGGATATAAAAGATATTGCAAAATCTGCAAGAGATCACATAAAAGATAAATTTAAAAAAATAACAGGAAAAACATTTGTATATAAATCAAAAGAAGCTTATGAGGATATATATTCAATGTATAGTACTTTAAAGTCAATAGGAGAATTAGTAAATAAATTTACTAATATTTATAATGAGAAGAAAAAAGAAAAAAACATAATGGAATTTGGTGATATTGAACATAGTGCATTAAATATATTGATGAAAAAAGATGATTCAGGAAAAAGAAAACCAAGTGATGTGGCTTTAAAATTAAGAGATAAATTTGAAGAAATAGCAATCGATGAATACCAAGATAGTAATTTAGTTCAAGAATATATATTAACATCAATTTCTAATGGAAAAAATATATTTATGGTAGGAGATGTAAAGCAAAGTATCTATAAATTTAGACAAGCCAGACCAGAATTATTCTTAGATAAATACGAAAAATATGGTGTAGATACAAATGAGTATGGAACTAAAATTCAGCTTTTTAAAAACTTTAGAAGTAGAAAATCTATATTAGATATTACAAACTTAATCTTTAGCAATATAATGAGTAAAAGTTTAGGAGATATTGATTATAATGAAGAAGAATATCTTAATTTTTCAGCTAATTTTGAAGATCCTGAAGAAGATATTAATTATGCAGGAAAAGTAGAATTACATGTAATAGATTTAAAACAAGACGAAGAAAAAGAAGATATTTATAAAGACTTAGAAGATGAAGAAATAAAAGATTCTATAAGTGTAGATGAAAGCAATGAAGAAAGAAAACTAGAAAAGGCAGAACTTGAAGCAAAATATGTTGCTTACGAAATAAAGAAATTAATTGATAGCAATTATAAAGTTTTTGATAAAAAAGAAGGATATAGAAATATAAAATATAGAGATATTGTAATCTTGTTAAGAGCAACATCTTCTGTTAGCAATATTTTTGAAAAAGAATTATACGATATTGGAATCCCTGTTTTTAGTGATACAAGTGATGACTATTTAGAATCTTTAGAGATACAAAAGGTAATTTCACTTTTAAAAGTAATAGATAATCCATATCAAGATATTCCACTTTTATCTGTACTAAGATCACCAATATGTGATTTTTCTGATGATGAAATTACATCAATTAGACTAGTAAATAGAAATTGTTATTTTTATACTTCATTAGAAGAAGCATTAAATAGTAAGGATATAGAAAATATAACTAAAACAAAAATTGATAATTTTATCAAAAATCTAAGAAAATGGAGAGAAGAAGAAAAATATCTAAGTTTAAATGAACTTATCTGGAAAATATATATAGATACTGGATATTATAGTTATGTTGGGCTTACTAAAAATGGAGAATTAAAGCAAGCAAATCTTAAACTTTTATTTGAGAAAGCTAAAGATTATGAAAAAGTAAGTTTTAAAGGATTATTTAATTTTATTAAATATTTAGAGAAGATAAAGAAATCAAATAATGATATGGGAGCTGCTAAGATTATTGGAGAAAACGAAAATGTAGTAAGAATAATGAGTATCCATAAAAGTAAAGGATTAGAATTCCCTGTAGTTTTTTTAGCAAGAAGTGACAAACAAATTAATATGAGGTCTTTAAATGAAAATATTTTATTAGATCAAGATATAGGGCTTGGACCTAAATATATAAATTATGAAAGAAAGATTGAATATAATACTTTAGCTAGAGAATCAATCAGATTAAAATCTAAAATAGATAGCATATCAGAAGAGATGAGAGTTTTATATGTTGCTTTAACAAGAGCAAAAGAAAAACTAATTATTACAGGAGTAAAAAACGATTTCGAAAAAGACTTTGAAAATAAAAAGGAATTATTAAATATTTACGAAAATGATAATAATAAGATTAATCATTTATTAATTCAAAAATATATTTCATATCTAGATTGGATAGAGCTTGTTTATTTAAATAATAAAGATAATATAGGAGATTATATAGATCTTAAAGTTATAAATGAAAAAGAAATTACTTTTGAAACAGAAGAGAATAAAAGTATTACTAGAATAGCTTTTTCTGATAATAAAAATCTTGAAAAAGTAGATGAACTTTTGAATTGGAAATATGAAAATATAGAAGATACACTTATTCCTAGTAAAACTTCAATTACAAAGATTAAAGAAATAATAAATGCAGAAAATAAAGAACAAGTTATAAAGGAAAGTTTAGAAAATAAAGATGAACTAGAAAGCAATATAGGAAACTTAAGTGATGATGTAATAGATAAATTTGAAAAAGAAGTTTTAGAGATTAAACCAAAATTTATGCAAGATAGTAAGATTACAGCAGCACAGAGAGGTACTTTGATGCATTTATGTTTTCAAAAGTTAGATTTAAAAAGAAAATATTCTTTAGACGAAATAAAAGAGTTTGTTAATAAAATGGTTCATGATAAAATAATTACAGAAGAAGAAAAAAATACTATACAAATAGATAAAATATATAAATTTGTAAATTCAGACTTTGCAGAAAGAATAAGAAAAGCAGAAATTATAGAAAAAGAAAAACCTTTTTATACATATGTTAAAGCTTCTGAAGTTTTTGAAAATAATTCTAAAGAAAATATATTAGTTCAAGGTATTATTGATTTATATTTTAAAGAAAAAGATGGTAATATTGTTTTAGTTGATTATAAGACTGATTATTTTAAAGATGATTTAGAAATAAAAGAAAAATATAAAATTCAATTAGATCTTTATAGAAAGGCTCTTGAAAGTGCTTTAAGTACTGAAATTAAGGATGTATATATTTATTCTATTTCACAAAGTAGAGAAATTAAATTAATATAAATTATAAAATTAAAGAGAAATAAAGAGAAATATAAAACAATATCTAATATACTACGTGTATAAAGTAAAATTATTGAAAAATAGGTAAAAGTGTGGTATAATTAAATAGTATTTGGAAAAAATCGGGAGGAGTTTTTATGAGTAGATTAAAAACGTTGGGGACATATGTACTTGTAGTAGTAGCGTTTTTCTTTTTCTCAACATTTGCAGCAGATGTAATCCTTAATAATTCATATAATAATTTGTCAAACACTACAGAAATTACAAAATCAGAAGAAGGATTAAATGTAGAAACAGTGGAGGTAAAGGCAAATAGAAGACAAGGTAGTTTTACAGGTAGAGTAGTAAATACCTCATCTTCTACAATTGCAAGAAAATATATTAGAATTAGAGCTTATGATGGAGATATATTACTTCAAACAAGATATATGACAGTAAATGATATAGCACCAGGAGAATCTAGGGAATTTACAACAAAATTTACTGCAGATGGAATAGATAATTATAAGGTAGACTTTACTGATGAAGCTCCAATTGAAAGAACAATTATAGATGATGCAATTGATAAAATTAAATCTTTAATTGATGAGAGTGAAGGATTCAAACCAATAGATGTTAATGACTATAATATTCCAGGTTGGGCTTGGGTTGTTGCAGCTGGATGGGTATTATATGCAATTCCAAGTGGGGCAATTTGGTTTATAATATAAATTGGTAAAAATAAATAAGAAAATAAGATAAAATTAAATAAAAATATTCTAATTATAAATAAATATGATTAGAATATTTTTATTTTTATTTATTATTGATATATTGCCATTTATCGAAATACTATGTTAAAATATAATAGCAAAAGTTTAAATCAAGGAAAGGGATATAAAGTGCATAAACAAGAGTTAATCAGAAATTTTAGTATAATAGCACATATTGATCATGGGAAATCAACTTTAGCAGATAGGTTAATAGAAATGACAGGAGTATTATCTAAAAGAGAAATGGAAAGTCAAGTGTTAGATAATATGGATATAGAAAAAGAAAGAGGAATTACTATTAAATCACAAGCTGTAAGAATGGAGTATAAAGCAAAAGATGGAAAGACTTACATATTAAATTTAATAGATACTCCAGGACATGTAGATTTTAATTACGAAGTATCAAGAAGTTTAGCTGCATGTGAAGGAGCAATTTTAGTAGTAGATAGTAGTCAAGGTGTAGAAGCACAGACTCTTGCAAATGTATATCTAGCATTAGATAATAATTTAGAAATACTTCCAGTTATAAATAAAATTGATTTGCCAAACGCAAGGCCTGATGAAGTAAAAAAAGAGATTGAAGACATAATAGGAATTCCAGCAGAAGATGCACCATGTATATCTGCAAAATCTGGACTAAATGTTGAAGAAGTGCTAGAAAGAATAGTTACTGATATTAGACCACCAGATGGAGACGAGAATGGAAAATTACAATGCTTAATATTTGATTCTTTTTATGATAATTATAAAGGTGCAATAAGTTATGTAAGAGTAAAAGAAGGTACTGTAAAAGAAGGAGACGAAATTTTATTTATGGCAACTAATAAATCTTTTACTGTTACTGAAGTAGGATATTTCGGTGCAGGAGAATATATTCCTGCAAAAGAATTAAAAGCAGGTGAAGTAGGCTATATAGCGGCTAGTGTTAAAACTGTATCAGATTTGCATGTTGGAGATACTATAACACATAAGTTAGATAGAGCAGATAAACCACTTCCTGGATATAAGAAGGCAAATTCAATGGTATATTGCGGAATGTATCCATTAGATGGTAGTGAATATGAGAATTTGAAAACAGCTTTAGAAAAATTAAAATTAAATGATGCTGCATTAGAATATGAACCAGAAACATCTGTAGCACTTGGATTTGGATTTAGATGTGGATTTTTAGGATTGTTACACTTAGAAATTGTAATTGAAAGATTAGAAAGAGAGTTTGATTTAGGTCTAATTACGACTGCACCATCTGTTATATATAAAGTACATAAAACCAATGGTGATATTATAGAATTGTATAATCCAACAGATCTTCCTCCTACTCAAGAAATAAGTTATATAGAAGAACCAATAGTAAAGGCAGAAATTATGCTTCCTAAAGAGTTTGTTGGAAATGTAATGGATATATGTCAAAAAAGAAGAGGAAAATACATAGATATGAAATATTTAGATTCAAATAGAGTAACTTTAGAATATGAACTTCCTCTAAATGAAATAATATATGACTTTTTTGATACATTAAAATCAAAAACAAAAGGATATGCATCGGTAGATTATGAATTTAAAGAGTACAGAAGAGCAGAGCTTGTTAAATTAGATATTTATATTAATAATGAAGCAGTAGATGCGCTTTCATTTATTGTTCATAAAGATTCTGCTTATACAAGAGGTAGAAAAATGGCAGAAAAATTAAAAACAGTAATTCCTAGACAACTATTTGAAATTCCAATCCAAGCAGTTGTAAGTGGAAAAATAATTGCAAGAGAAACATTATCTGCAATGAGAAAAGATGTACTTGCAAAATGCTATGGTGGAGATATAACTAGAAAGAAAAAATTATTAGAAAAGCAGAAAAAAGGTAAGAAGAAAATGAGACAAATTGGAAATGTAGAAATTCCACAAGAGGCATTTTTATCAGTACTAAAATTAGATGAGGAGGAATAATATATGAAAAGAGTTGTTTTATGTGGAAGTAAGAGATTTAAAGATGAAGTATTAAGACTAGGAGAAGAATTAAAAAATAGAGGATATGAAGCAGTAGTGCCAAGAGAATTTATTGTAGACATGAGTAAAAAAGATGCTTCAATGTTACATTTTAAAGAAATATCAGATGATAGAACTGATGCAGTATTAGTCGTAAATGAGACAAAAGGTGATTTAGAAAATTATATAGGTGCTAATAGCTTTGCAGAAGTTGCAATGGGCTTCTTTAAACGGAAAAAAAGTTTTTTTAAAAAATGATATATATAAACCATATGAAGAAGAACTTATTGGATGGGATGTAATTCCTTTAAAAGGAGATTTAGATTTAGCTTTTAAACAAATTAAAAAATAGGTAGAGGTGTTTATGAAAAATAATATTAAAGAAGGCAAAAATAAGAAAAGACAAAATGATAATGGATATAGAAAGCATAAATCATATGATAATAATGAAAAAAGAAATTATTATGAAAATGACGAAAATTCATATGATGATATTGTGGAAGGAAGAAATGCAGTATTAGAGTTACTAAATTCAGATAGGGATATAAATAAGATATTTGTACAAGCAGGAGAAAAACATGGTTCAATCAATAAGATTATTGCCATTGCAAAAGAAAATAGAGTAGTAGTTACAGAAGTTGAAAAATCAAAATTGGATTTTATGTCAAAAACTAATAATCATCAAGGAGTAATTGCTGTAGTACCACCATTTAATTATTGTGAAGTGGAAGATATTTTAGATTTAGCTAAGCAAAGAAATGAAGATGCATTCGTACTAATATTAGATGGTATAGAAGATCCTCATAATTTGGGATCTATAATAAGAACTGCAGAAACAGCAGGAGTACATGGTATAATTATTCCTAAAAGAAGATCTGTTACTGTAAATAGCACAGTAAGCAAAGTATCAGCAGGAGCTGTAGAGCATATGAAAATTGCTAGGGTTAATAATATTAATGAGACTATAAGAAAATTAAAAGAACATGGTTTATGGATAATTGGTACAGATATGAATACTAATACATATTATTATAATCAAGATTTAAAAGGAGATATAGCTATTGTAATAGGAAGTGAAGGTTTTGGAATAAGTAGACTTGTAAAAGAAAATTGTGATATGCTAGTAAAGATTCCTATGAAAGGAAAAATTACTTCTTTAAATGCTTCAGTTTCAGCAGGAATAATTATTTATGAAGCGGTAAAACAAAGAAACAGAAATTAATTAACAATTAAAAATAATAAAATGATTTAAAAATAATTAAAAAAATATAATTAAAATAAATTTAATAATTTATTTAAGGAGGAATTAATTATGATAAAAGATAGACTTATTACTATATTTTTAGTTTTAATTATAATTTTAATAGTAGGAATTATAGGTTTTTTTGGATTTAAAATTGTTGTTCAAGGATATTCTTTTAATGAAGTAATAGAATATATAAAAGGCAATCAAGATCAAAATGAAGAAACATCTGATGCAGCTGATTCAACTTCACAAGTAAATGAAGTATCAAATGAGACAAATACTGCTTCAAATGAAGTTACAAATGGGACAGGAGAATATGTACTAAATGAAAATAGAGCAATAGATTTATCAGCACTTAAAAATTATGAAGGTACAAATATTAATTATGATATTACAAAAGAATTAATGGAACTTGTAATAAATGAGTATGATCAAGATATAGCAGATATCGCTTCAGATGGAGATATATTGGCAATAGAATTTTCAAAAATTACTCCAGAAGATAAAACAGAAGAATATGTTAATGTAATAAGAAGTTATATGGCTGAAATAGAAGCTGAACAAAATAGAGGAACTTATAATGTTTCATTTTCAATCGGAAAAAACGGAAATGAGATTCTTACTATAGATAAGAATGCAATGTTACAAGTAAATTAAATTTAAAAATAAATTTTATAAAACTATTGAATTAATTTATATTAAGTGTTAAGATAAATTCATATTAATTTTGTGCGAAACAGATTAAAAAAAAAACCAATTTTTTTAATCTGTTTTTTTGTTTTTGGAGAAAGAGAGGTATTACGATATGAACAAAAAATACGTATTTGTAACTGGTGGAGTAGTATCAGGGCTAGGAAAAGGTATTACTGCGGCATCACTTGGAAGATTACTAAAAAATAGGGGATATAAGGTAACAATACAAAAATTTGATCCTTATATAAATATAGATCCTGGAACAATGAGCCCTTATGAGCATGGGGAGGTATTTGTTACTGATGATGGTGCAGAAACAGATTTAGATTTGGGACATTATGAAAGATTCATTGATGAAAATTTGAGCAAGAAATCATCAGTTAGTTCAGGTCAAATTTATCAAAGTGTTATAAATAAAGAAAGAGAAGGAAAATATTTAGGAAAAACAATTCAAGTAATACCACATATAACAAATGAAATTAAAGAGAATATATATTCAATAGAGGGAACAGATATAGATATTTCAATAGTTGAATTAGGTGGAACTATTGGAGATATTGAAGGATTAGCTTTAGTTGAAGCTATTAGACAAATAGGACTTGAAAAAGAAGATGGTGATGTTGCATATGTACATGTAACATTGCTTCCTTATATTTCAGGTTCAAAAGAAATAAAATCTAAACCAACTCAACATTCAGTTAAAGACTTACAATCAATGGGAATTAAACCAGATATATTAGTTTGTAGATCTGATGAAAAAATTCCAGAGGAAATCAAAGAGAAACTTGCATTATTTTGTAATGTTAGAAAAGAAGATGTTATTCAAAACTTAACTGCAGATAATTTATATGCTGTACCATTAATGTTAGAAAAAGAAGGATTAGGAGATGCAATATGCAGAAAGCTAAAGCTTAAAAAAACAAAACCAGATAATAACAAATGGGAATCAATGATAAATAAGATTAGAAAGATTAAAGATGAGATAAATATTGCTATTGTAGGAAAATATATGAAACTTGAAGATTCTTATTTATCAGTTGCAGAAAGTTTAAAACATGGTGGATTTGCAAATAATGTGAATGTAAAAGTTGGATTTGTCGATTCTGGAAAAATTAATAAAGATAATGTAAAAGAAATACTTGGAAAATATGATGGAATTTTAGTTCCAGGTGGATTTGGAAATAGGGGAATAGAAGGTAAGATAGAAGCAATCAGATATGCAAGAGAAAATAATGTTCCATTTCTAGGAATATGTCTTGGAATGCAACTTGCAGTAATTGAATTTGCAAGGGATGTACTAAATTTAAAAGATGCTTCCTCTGCTGAATTTGATAAAAATACAAGACATCCTGTAATTCATATAATGGAAAATCAAAAAGGAATTACTAAAAAAGGTGGTACAATGAGACTTGGAAAATATCCTTGCAAAATAAAGAAAAATTCATTAGCATATAAAATATATAAAACAGAAAATATTGAAGAAAGACATAGACATAGATATGAATATAACAATGACTATAAGGAAATGTTTGAAAAAGAAGGATTAATCTGCTCAGGAACATCACCTGATGGTGAATTAGTAGAAATTGTAGAATATAATAAACATCCATTTTTTATAGCAGGACAATTTCATCCTGAATTTAAATCAAGACCAGATAGACCAGCTCCTTTATTTGTAGCTTTTATAAAAGCAAGTAAAGAATATAATAAGAATAAAAATAATATAAAATAATTATTAGAGTAGTAGAATTTAATATAGTTTTATTATATAATTATTAAAAATTATATTTTAAAATTTTAAATCTTATAAAGGAGATATGAGATATGAAGTGTAAAAAATGTGGAGAAGAAGTACCAGAAAACAGCTTGTTTTGCACAAAATGTGGATCAAAATTATCAGAACAAGTAGATGAACCTAAAGAAGAAAAACAAGTTGAAAATATTTCAGAAGATGTTAAAGAAAATAATGATAAGGTTGAAACTACAGAAGAATCTAAGGAAGATGAAAAAATAGAGCCAAAAGAAACTAAAGAAGAAAAAAAAGAAGTAAAAGAAGAACCTAAAAAAGATGAAGCAATTTCAGAAACTCCTAAGAAGGAAGAAGTAAAAAAAGAATCAGGTTCAGAAAAGCCAAAAAAGAAAAAATCAAAATTAAAGATTTTTTTAATCATAATCATAATATTAATTCTTTTAGCAGGAGGATTTTATCTAGTATTTAGAGAAGAGATTGAAGAGTATTTTGAAAATGAAGAAAAGAGTGACAAATTAGAAGAGGACGTAGAAGAAGCGATGAATGATATTTCTGGAAATATGGAAGAAAATGTTTCTGTACAAAATACTGTAACAGAATCTACTCCTACTACAATTGTTACTACTGATAAAAGAGAATTTAGAAATGATGTGGCATGGAGCAAATTAAATAATCAGTGGGTATGTATAAATACAGAAGGAAAAGTAGTATTTAAATTACCAGAAGAATATGAACAAGTTACTGACTTTTCAGACGAAGGATTTGCTTTAATTACAAAAAATAATTATAAAAAAGCAATTATAGATAAAACAGGAAGAATAATAACAACTGATGAAAATAATGAAGCTTTTGATGAAATCATTTCTGAAGATGCTCTTGCTGATTGTGCTCTTGTAAGTAAAAAAATAGATGAGTATGATAAAGCAGAAACTCAATATGGAATAATAGATTTTGAAGGAAATTGGATTTTAAAATTATCTGCAGATAATGAAAAATTAAATAAAATGACGGAAGGTATTGGTGAAAACATAATTACAGATGGATATGATAAAGTTTATTTAGTTGATGTTGCTAAAAATGTAACAATTAAAGGATTGATTAAAGAAATAATAGCAGAAGATGATGATAGTATAATAATATTAGATTATGATGATCAATTAGTAAAAATTAACGAAGAATCAGGAAAAACAACAACTATAGTAAAAAATGTAGATTCAGTATATGGAAAACTTAATAATGATTTATTAGCAGTAAAAATTAGAAAATACAATGATAAAACTAGAGATTATGATATAAGTTATGGATATTATGATGTAAATGGTAAAAAACAAGTTTCTATAAAAGAGGAAAATGTTGAATCATTAACAACTATGTCTGATGAAGGCTATTATGGAGTCATAACTTCAAATGATAGTGGAACAAAATTTGTTACAATATGTGATAAAGAAGGAAATAAACAATTTGATCCAATAAAAGGTGCTGAAGAATGCACATATCTAGGTGAAGGAAGATTCTTTATTTCATATTCTAATGATACAGGATTTGATAAATACGTATGTGATGAAAAAGGTCAAAAATTATATAATGCTGAATCAATGACTTTATATGAAGATGGATTTTCTATTAAAGATGGAGATAATTATGTAGATCAAGCTGGAATGATAATGACAATAGTTGAATAATAATTTCTATAGTTAATTTTTAAAGCAGGTAATAAATATTATTACTTGCTTTAACTTTTTTTAAATAATAAATAAAAAAGAAAATTTAAAAATTAATAACTGAAAAATAAAAAAGAGATGATTAATATGAAAATAAAATATGCAGATTATAGAAATCATAAAAATATAATAAGTAAGAGATGTTCTAAAATAGAAAAAAACTATAATGAAAAAAATATAATAGCTTACCTTGTTATTTCAGATAAGGTAAAAAAAGAGTGGTATGTTCCAAGAAAAGACGGAGAAGAATGTATGCACGCAGATGGATATAGATGGTTACAAATATATGGTTTAGAATCTAATGTTGTTGTTAGTGCAATATTTGACGAAAATAATAATTTTGTAGAAACATATTTTGATATAGCAAGAAAAATATATATGGAAGATGTGCCATATGCAGAAGATTTATATTTAGATGTTGTACAAACAAAAGAGAATAATTTTATAATATTAGATGAGGATGAATTAAAAGAATCTTTAGATAGAGGAGAAATAACGAAAGAAGATTATAAATTAGCATATTGTGTTAAGGATAACATAATAAAAAAATATAAATCTAGTGAAGATTTTAATGAACTAAATAGATTTACTAAAGAATGTTTAATAGAGTGCCTAGAAAAAATTAAATAAATAATAAAAACAAAATTATAGAAATGTTAAAAATTATAAAACCAAAAACATAAAGAATAATTAAATAATAAATAAAAATGGCGAGGCTCGGGAAGACCCAAGCCTCGAAAAGGACCACTTCCGTAAGCGCGTTATTTGCGCAGGAAGCTGTACGCAAGAAGTGCGTACATGGTGTGCCCGGAAAGGAACAGTCCATCGTAGAACGGCACGCCTTCGTTCATCTGCTGGCGGAGCCTGGAGAAGACCTCGTCTTCAGGCAGCCAAATCAGCTCAGAATCGATACGTTCGTTCTCGTCCAGAATCTGTTTTTTATGACCGCAGACATCAGCAATTGCAACTCCGAAGTCCTCATCAGACTTACTCGGATCCAGCAGAGACGGCCCCTGCACCAGAATTTTGACATTCTTAGCAATAAGACCAGTTTCCTCACGGACTTCACGCTTTGCAGCGTCCAGAATGGAGTCTTCACCCTCATTTAAAAGTCCGGCCGGAATTTCAATGTAATACTGATTTGTAGTGCTCCGGAGCTGGCGAATGAATGCAATCTTACCATCCTTGCGGACGATAATTGCCACGCTGGGCTGAGATTTGATGATAGTGTGAGTGAACTCATCACCGTCAGCAGCTCTCAAAGTCCGCTTTACGCCTTCCATCCTCGGTGTCTTAAAAACTCTTTCCTCATTAGCAATTTCGTAGTTCTTCATAATGTTCTCCTCCTTTTAAATAAATGTGTAAAACTACAAATATATTATAACAAATAATAAAAATAATGTACAATACAAAAAATTAATAAAATAATTAAATGAATTTTAATAAGTTTATAAAAGTATTGATATATTAGTGTTTTTGGTATATAATTTTAATCAACATTTTAGTGGAAAAGAGGAATTTTTATGAACGAATACAGAACACATAATTGCGGTGAATTAAGAATTGAAAATGTAGGACAAGAAGTAAGACTTGCAGGATGGGTACAAAAAATTAGAAATTTAGGAAAAATGAAATTTATTGATCTAAGAGATGAATTCGGAATTACACAAATTATTATTTCTGATAATGAAGAAATGGATAAGAAAACTAAAGATCTTACAACAGAATGTGCAGTTTCTTTTTCTGGGAAAGTATCAGAAAGAAGTAGTAAAAATAAAGAAATTCCAACAGGAGATATAGAGATTATTGCTTCTGATGTAAGAGTACTTGGAAAATGTAGAAATGTATTACCTTTTGAGATAAATCAAAAGCAAAATGAAGGTTCTGTAAGAGAAGATTTAAGATTAGAGTATAGATTTTTAGATTTAAGAAATGATAAAATTCATAAAAATATTTTACTTAGATCTAGAATATTAAAAACAATGAGAGATGAAATGGATAAAGAAGGGTTTACTGAAATACAAACACCAATTTTAGCAAATTCATCTCCAGAAGGAGCAAGAGACTTTTTAGTTCCAAGTAGATTGCATCCAGGAGAATTTTATGCACTTCCACAGGCTCCACAACAATTTAAACAATTATTAATGATATCTGGATTTAATAAATATTATCAAATTGCACCTTGTTTTAGAGATGAGGATCCAAGAGCTGATAGATCACCAGGAGAATTTTATCAATTAGATTTAGAGATGTCTTTTGCGACACAAGAAGATGTTTTTGAAGTACTAGAAAGGGTAATACCAAATGTATTTAAGAAAAATAGTAAATTAAAGATTACTGAAGCTCCATTTGTACGTATTCCATTTAAAGAAGCTATGGATAAGTACGGTACAGATAAACCAGATTTGAGAAATCCTTTAGTAATAGAAGACGCTACAGAGATTTTTAAAGATACTGAATTTAATGCTTTTAAAGGAAAGACAATCAAAGTGATAAAAACAGATAATATGCAAGATAGACCAAGAAAGTTCTTTGATCAAATGTCTGAATATGCGGTAGAAGAATTTGGAGCTAAAGGTTTAGCATGGGTTAAAGTAGATGAAGAATCTAATTTGACAGGTGGTATTTCTAAATTTATTACAGAAGAACAAAAAAATAAATTAATGAATCTTGTAGGTGCTAGTAAAAATTCTGCTATATTCTTTGTCGCAGATGAATTTGAAAAAGCTCAAAAAATAGCTGGAAATGTTAGAATAGAACTTGGAAAAAGATTAGACTTAATAGAAAAAGATATATTCAAATTCTGTTGGATAGTAGATTTTCCAATGTATGAATTATCAGATGAAGGAACAATAGATTTTAATCATAATCCATTTTCAATGCCTCAAGGAGGATTAGAAGCATTAAATACTAAAGATCCATTAGATATATATGCATATCAATATGATTTGGTATGTAATGGATATGAAATAGCTTCAGGTGCTGTTAGAAACCATGATCAAGAAATTATGATTAGAGCTTTTGAGATTGCAGGATATAAAGAAGAAGATGTAAAAAATAGATTTGGTGCTTTATATAATGCATTTAGTTATGGAACACCTCCACATGCAGGAGCAGCTCCAGGTATTGATAGAATTGTAATGCTTATTGCAGGAGAGGATAATATAAGAGAAGTTATAGCCTTCCCAAAAAATAAGAAAGCAAGAGATTTATTAATGAGAGCTCCTTCTAAAGTAACAGAAGAACAATTAAAAGATGTTCATATTAAACTTGATTTAGAAGATGTAAAAGATTCTAAAGAATATGAAAATTAATAAATAGATGATAAAAAACGAAGAAACTCATAGTATTTTGATAGAATGCTATGAGTTTTTTGATTTATGCTGATTGACAAAGAGATAAGAAATAATATATACTAAATCTGTTAATAAAAAAGTGAGGTTTTAATAAAGTATGAATAAAAAAATAGCTATAACTTTATTAGGAGCTGCTATGACATGCGCAATTAGTACTTCAACAGTTTTTGCAGCAACAGGAAAAGTTACTGGAAATTCAGTACGTATAAGAGAAGAAGCAAGTACAGATTCATCTATAATAGAAACAGTATCCAAAAATACAGAAGTAGAAGTAATTTCCGAAGAAGGAGATTTTTACAAAGTAAGTTATGATGATAAAGACGGATATATTCATAAAGATTATGTAGAAGTTGAGAATACTGAAGAAGAGAATGATACTTCTGAAAACAAGACTACAGAAAGTGAAGAAAATGTGGATAACAATAATGAAGATGAAGAAAAAAGCGAGCAAACAGATACAGAAGAAGATACTAAAATAGGAGATACAGTAAATTCAGATTCTAATTTATATTTAATGCCTACATTATCATCTTCACAGATAGGCCAAATAAAAAGTAACACAAAAATAAAAGTTGAGAAAACAATATCTAATTGGTCATATATTACTTATAAAAATTTATCAGGTTGGATGCCAAATTATAAATTATTAGAATCTACTAATAATACAGAAGAAGATAGCAAAGAAGAATCTTCAACTAAAGAAATTAATAAAACAGCATATTTATCTGCAAGTGCTGCTAATTTAAGAGAAGGACCAAGTACTGAGTATAAATCAATAGGTGGTTTAGCAGAAAATGAAGTTTTTACAGTATTAGAAGAGGAAAATGGGTGGTATAAGGTAAAAACATCAGATGATTTAGAAGGATATGTATTAAAATCATTAGTTACATTAGATGATGTCAAAGGAACTTCTAGATCTGGATCAAGAAAAATTGAAATAGTAGATTTAAATAAATTAGAAGAGGAAGATAAAAAAGAGTCTTCTAAAGAAGAAAAAAAAGAAGATACTACTAAAAAAGAAACAAGTTCATCATCATCTTCTTCAGCAGATAAAAAGAGAAAAGAATTAGTTGCATATGCAAAAAAATATTTAGGTTATAAATATGTAAGTGGAGGATCTTCTCCAAAGACTGGATTTGACTGTTCTGGATTTACTAAATATGTATATGGACATTTTGGATATAAATTAAATAGATCTTCATCAGCACAAGCAAATAATGGAACATATGTTAAGAAATCTAATTTGAAGGTTGGAGATTTATTAATATTTACAGGACATGTTGGAATATATATTGGAGATAATAAATTTATACATGCATCAAATCCATCAGATGGAGTTAAGATAACAAGTTTATCTGATAGCTACTATGTAAGAAATTATAAAGAAGCAAGAAGAATAATAAAATAGGAGTAGATAAATATTAAAAATATAGAAATTTTAGCGACGGGATTTATTATTGGGATTATTATTGGACTATACTTTAAAAGTATAGTCTTTTTTGTTGCAGTGAATTTAATTATTATATTAATCATAATCTTAATAATTATAGTAAATATTAAAAAGAATATAAGATCTTATTTATTTAAAGGCGTAATTTTTTTTCTGATAATTATAATGATTAGTAATATATATTTTTTTATGATAGAAAATAGTAAATCTATTTTAAAAGCAAATATTGAAAATATAGTAGAAAAAGATTATCAGAATATATTTTTTTATGGAGAAGTTGTAAGTAATATTACTACATCAGAATTTAAAGCATCATTTGAAATTAGAGTAGATTATATAGTAATTGATAAAGATAATATTATTAATTTCAAAGATAAAAATGTAAAGTTTAATAGTTACATAAACAAAAATGAGATTCTTGACATATTTCCAGGAGATTATGTATGCATTTTGGGAAAATTAGATACTATATCATCATATAATAATTTTAAAATATTTAATTATGAAGATTATATGAAAAGGAAAAATATATATGGAAGTATTAATATAGAAAAAAGTCAAGATATTAAAATTATAGAAAAAGAGTATAACAAGTTAATCTTATATAGATATAAGATTATAGATTTTGTTATAGACAGAGTTACAAAGAATATTAGAGTTCATCCGGGAATTATGATTGGCATATTGATTGGAAATACAGATTTAATAGAAGATGAAGTAGTAGAAAATTTTAATAAAAGTAATATATCTCATATTCTTGCAGTTTCAGGAACACATGTATCATTTATAATAGTTTTTGTCGGAGTCATAATTGATAAGTTTATAAATAATTATAAGTTTAAGAAAATAATTTTAATTATAATATTGATAATGTTTTTATATATAATAGGATTTTCAGCATCGGTAGCAAGAGCTGTTATTATGGGAATATTATTATTACTTAGTAAACTTTTTTATAGAAAGAGTGATGTATTAAACAATTTATTGCTCTCAGGAGTTATTTTATTAATTATTAATCCATATTTTATATTTGATATGGGATTTTTATTATCATATCTTACTACTATGGGAATAATTATGTTTTCTTCAAATATAGAAAAAATGTTTTCAAAAATTAAAGGAAAAAATATTATATATAAAATTAAAGAGTATATTAAAATCTCAGTAATAATTAGTATAAGTGCTAATATTATGATTATTCCAATTATGAGTTACAGCATGAATACTATTTCTTTTACATATATAATACCAAATTTACTTATAGGACCACTAGTTATTTTATTGGAGATTTTAGGAATAATATATTTGATTTTTCCAAATTTCTTTCTTTTAAATTTTTCTATAGAATTAATTTTATATCTTGTAGATTATATAGCACTATTTTGTTCGAAAATACCATTATCATCTATTACAATTTCTAGTTTTAATCTTTTAGAAATTTTTATTTTTTATCTTGGAATTTTAGCATTTTATATTATTTTAAGTAAATATTCAAAAAAACAGTTAATATCTAAAATAGAAGAAATAAAAAAATATTTTTTAACATGCATAAATAAAAATCTTTCTAAAATAATTATATTATCCATAT
Source organism: uncultured Clostridia bacterium (assembly GCA_944387405.1). Lineage (GTDB taxonomy): Bacteria > Bacillota > Clostridia > TANB77 > CAG-508 > UMGS1994. The sequence goes on along the minus strand of CALXET010000003.1, from coordinate 163,109 downwards.
TTATTCCTTGTTTTATTTATATGTTTTTCCATTGTAAAAATATATTATTCGTTCAAAATAAAATGGAGATTTCTTTTATAGACGTAGGACAAGGAGATTGTACATTTATTAAAACAAAAAATTCTAAAAAAATTTTAATAGATGGCGGAGGAAATGAAAACTATGACATTGGAGAAAAAATATTAAAACCATATTTTTTAAAAAGAAAAATAAAAAAACTAGATTATATAATTATTTCTCATCTAGATTATGATCATGTAGGAGGAATTATAACTTTATTAGATTATATCAAAGTAGATAAAATAATATTACCAATTCAATTTGAAAAGAGTAATAATTTGATTTCTCTAGTGGAAAAAATAAAAGAAAATAATATAGAATTAATATTACTAGATGCAGGGGATAGGATTTTACTTGATGAAGAAACATATATTGATGTATTATGGCCAGATAAAGAAAATAAAGTTTTAGAAAATAGTATTAATAATAATGCATTAGTATTTAAATTAAATTATGAAAAATTTAGTATGTTATTTACAGGAGATATAGAGTATGAAGCAGAAAATGCAATAATTGATAAATATAAAAGTTCGAAAGGTACTTTTAAGTCTACTGTATTAAAAGTAGCTCATCATGGTGCAGATACTTCGTCTATACAGAAATTAATAGATTTAGTATCTCCTAAAATATCATTAATTGGAGTAGGAAAAAACAATAATTATGGACATCCAAGTAGTTCTGTTTTAGAAAGGTTAAAAAAGTTAAAAAGTAAAATATATAGGACAGATTTAGATGGTGAAATTATAATTATAGTAAATAAATATGGAATTATTGAGAAAATAGAAAAATATAAGTAAAAAAAATAATAATAATAAAATGAATAATAAAAGAAAATAATACCAATAATAAGAAAAAAGAGGATTGGTATTATGAAAAAGTTTTTTATTGTAACATGTTTTTTTTCAATATGTTTAATTTTTATTTTTTTGATTTATAAATTTATTATTCCAGAAGGGGATAACAATAATTCTATTTCTATAAATAATAGGGTAGAAGAAAATATTGTAAATGAAGTTAATGAAACTACTTTAGAGACTTCGTCTGAAGAAAAGAAGATTTCACATTCGGCTACGATAATACTAAATAAGTATTATAAAAAATGCAAACATACAATTACAAGTTCAGTAGATGTTCCATATGATATGATTAATTTAACAAAAGAAGAACTAGAAAAACAATATGCTGGATGGAGAATTGTTGAGTTTTCTGAAAATAAAATATCTTTGTTTAAAGAATTTGATGGAATATGTAATGAGCATTATTTAGTGCGGAGTTGAGAATGGTTATATTGTAATTTATAACTTGAATGAAAATAATGAAAAAAAATTATATGATAAAACAGATATAGATATAGAATATTTAACTGATGAAGATAGAGAGGAACTATATAAAGGAATTAATGTAGAGGGATATTCAAATTTGAATGCTCTTCTTGAAAATTATGAGTAAAATATTTAATAATATTATGATAATATGAAAATAAAAATAAGATAAAAACAGGATAGAAACAAAAAAATAAAATAGAAATTAAATAAAATAAAAATTAAATTAAATAGAAATAAAAAATAAATGTAGCAAAGCTACATTTATTTTTTTCTTATTTTTTGCAGTTATTTAATTAATTAAATTAGTTATTTAAAGTATAAATAATTTTATTTATTTTTAGTTTCTTTATCTTCTAATTTTTCTTGAACTTCTAAATTCTTTTTATTTTCTTCTTTTACCATTTCTTTTAATGTTTCTTTTCTAGTAGGTCTTTTTATATCTACATTCTTTTTTACTTTAAATGTTAGATTATCTTTCTTAAAATCTACACATATTGTATCACCAGCAGAAACTTCTGATCTTAATATCATATCAGATATTTCATCTTCGATATAACGTTGAATAGCTCTTCTTAAAGGTCTAGCACCATATTTTAAATCTGTACCTTTTTCAAGAATATATAATTTAGCAGCTTTTGAAATTTGAAATTTGATTTCTTTATTATCAAGAGCTTCTTCAGTATTCTTTAATAATAAATCAACAATTTGTAATAAATCATCTTTAGTTAAGCTATCAAATGTTACAATTTCATCAACTCTATTTAAAAATTCAGGTCTAAATAATTCTTTTAGAGCATCATTAATTTTATTTTTACTTACAGTATCTTTAGCAAATCCAATTGAATTTGTATTTAAATTTGAACCAGCATTAGAAGTCATAATAATTATAGTGTTTTCAAAGTTTGTAGTATTACCTTGAGAATCTGTTAATTTACCATCATCTAATACTTGCAATAAAATATTAAATACATCTGGATGAGCTTTTTCAATCTCGTCTAAAAGGATAATTGAATAAGGTTTTCTTTTAACTTTTTCAGTTAATTGACCTGCATCATCATATCCTACATATCCTGGAGGAGAACCAATTAATTTAGAAGTAGAGTGACTCTCCATATATTCAGACATATCTATTCTAATTATTGAATCTTCATCACCAAACATTTCATATGCTAAAGCTTTTGCAAGTTCTGTTTTACCAACACCAGTAGGTCCAACAAATATAAATGAAGGTGGACGTTTTGTGCTTTGAAGTCCTGCACGATTTCTTCTAATTGCTTTTGCAACAGCAGATACAGCTTCATTTTGTCCGATTATTCTCTTATGTAGATTTGTTTCTAGATTTAATAATTTTTGTGTTTCAGCTTCAGTTATTTTTGTAACAGGAATTTTAGTCCAACTTTCAATAACTTCTGCTATATCTTGAACAGTAAGTTCTGTTAGTTTTAAATTTTCTGTAAGTTCTGTTAATCTATCATTCAAATTGCATTCTTTAGTTTTTAAATCAGCTGCTTTTTGATAATCTTCAATTGAATCAGAAGAAACAGCTTCTTCTTTTTCTTCTGCTATTTTTGCAAGTTTATTTTTTATTATCTGAATTTCATATAATTCTTTGTTATTTAAATTAATTCTTGAACAAGCCTCATCTATTAAATCTATTGCTTTATCTGGTAAAAATCTGTCATGAATGTATTTCTCAGACATTTTTACTGTTTTTTCAATAACGTCATTAGAAATTAAAACTTTATGAAAATCTTCATAATATTTTTTTATTCCTTTTATTATTTCTATTGTTTCATTAATATCAGGTTCTTCAACTAAAACTGGTTGAAATCTTCTTTCTAAAGCTGAATCTTTCTCTATGTATTTTCTATATTCTTTTAATGTTGTAGTACCTATAATTTGAACTTCACCATTTGAAAGAGAAGGCTTTAAAATGTTTGCAGCATTCATAGAATGTTCTGCATCACCTGCACCTATAATATTATGAATCTCGTCTATTACTAAAATGATATTTCCATAAGTTTTACATTCATCTATTAAAGATTTCATTCTAGCTTCAAATTGACCTCTAAATTGTGTTCCAGCTATAATACTAGTCATATCTAAAAGATAAACTTCTTTATTAAGTAATTTAGCAGGAACTTTGCCTTCAGCAATCCTAATTGCTAAACCTTGTGCAATTGCAGTTTTACCAACTCCAGGTTCACCAATTAAACAAGGATTATTTTTAGAACGTCTATTTAATATTTGTGTAATTCTTTCAATTTCTTTATTTCTACCAATAACTTTATCTAATTTACCTTGAGATGCTTTTTCTGTAAGGTTAGTACCAAAAGAATCTAAAAATTTTTTCTTTTTATCTTTAGGTCTTTTTTCTGTTTTTACTTTTTTCCTTTCTCTAGATTGATCTGAAGCAGATTCTGCTGAAGTTGAGTCTTGATTGTTTGTACTATTAAATCCGAATATTGAATTTAAAAATGGCCCAATTGAAGGATCTTTTTTATCGAAATTCTCCAAATCTTCTTCAGATAAATTTTCAGAAATATCATTAAATATATTTTCTAGTTGTTCTGACATATCATTTAATTCTTCGTCAGATAAATGAGCTTGTTTTGCAAGAACTTCTAGAGGATTGATGCCTTTTTCTTTAGCACAATTATAGCAAAGACCTTCGACTTTACTTTTATTGTTCTCTATTTTATTAATAAAAATAACTGCTGTGTTTTTATTACATACTGAACATAACATATATTTTTTTACACTCCTTAAATTAAACTTACGAAAAACCTTTTTTTCGTACATAATATAATACATCAAAAGTGTTTAATAGTCAATAACAAAAACTTCTAAACTATTCATTTTTTAATAAAAATTAAGGTTTGAAATTATTTATTAACAATGATATAATAAATTAAAATTTTATGAGTACAAATGAGAAGAAAGGACTATAAATATGGATACAAATATTAATAATCCAAAGAATGAATCAGATAAAGTTTTAGGACTTAATAGAACTTTATTTTTAGTAATTGTTGCACTATTATGTGTGCTTTCAATATGTGTCGGTATATATGCACAATTTTTTTATAAATATTCAGATGCTGATCCATTTATGCTTGGTGCTGTGGCAAATGCAAAAGAAGAGGAAGAAAAGGATAAGTTAGCTAGTAGTTTTGATACTATATTTACAAATCAATTAATAGGTCAAACAGAAATTGGAGTGAGTAAAATTGATGAAAGCCAAGCTCTTGTGTATACAAGTGAAGATGTAGTAGAAAATTCAGAAGGGTTATATAATATAAATGCTCAAATTCCAGTTATCAATATTAATAATGATACTGCAAAATCAATGAATGATGATATAGCTAAAACTTTCAGTGATGAAATTGCCAAAATTAAAGGAAGTACAGAGCTATATACAGTATATACAGTAGATTATATTTCATATGTAAATGGAGATCTATTATCTTTAGCAATTAAAGCAACTCATTATAAACAAGGGGATAATGCTAATCAAACTATAATATTAAAAACATATAATTATAATTTATCAAAACAGACAAGTGTAACATTAAGTGATGTAATGAATGCAAAAGGATTAACTCCAGATAATGTACAAATAGATATTAATAATAAACTAAAAGCTTTAAATGAAAAAGAGGCTGAAACAGGATATGCATCTGTAGTGAGAGACTTAAATAGTGATATGTATAAGATAGAAAACACAAATAACTTTCTAGTTTCGAATGAAAGCGATATATATATTATTTATAATTATGATACAAAACTAGATGTATTAGTATACTAAAATTTAAGGAGGAAAAGAAGTGAAAACCAAGACATTTTCCAAGATATTAGTAATAGTATTGATAATATTACAAATATTTATTGGTCAAGCATATGCAGCAAATGAGAAAGAGGAAGATAAAAAAGAGGAGAGTTCTAAGTCACAAGAAAAAGAAGAAACAAAAGATAAAGAAAATAATGAAAATGATAATAAAGAATCTACTTTTATATTTGAATCTAATGAAAATTCAGTAAATGTTAGGGCAAAAATTATAGAAGCAGGGGATGTTTACGAAAAAGAAGAAAATGGGATAAATGGAAAATATCAAGACTTGACATTAAGAATATTAGATGGAAATAGAAAAGAAGAAAAAGTAGAAACAACAAAGAAAATAGAATATGATTCTATTAACAAAAAAGACGAAAGAAAGTTAAATGAGGGTGATATTGTATATATTAGATATATAGAAAAGGATGGAGAAATTTCAAATATACAAGTTGGAGATTATGTAAGACAATATTATTTGTTAGGACTTTTAGCAATATTTTTAATTAGCATTATAGCTATATGCAGAAAAAAAGCTATAAAACCTATAATATGTTTAGCAATAATATTTTTAGCAATCTATTTAATATATGGACTTAATGTTTCAAAAGGATATAATGCAATATTATTTTCTTTAATTACAGCAATAGTCATAACAGCGCTTATATTCTTTATTAATATAGGATTAAATAAAATGGCTTTATCTGGAATTATAGGGACAGGTAGCGGAATAGTAATTGCTACAGGACTTATGTTATTAGTATGGTATTTTGCAAGATTAGATGGAGATCTTACAATGTACTTTATGTCATTATTCAAAATGGATGAAGGAATTAATATGATGAGTTTATATGTTTCTGGAACATTAATAGCTGCTCTTGGTGGATGCATAAGTTTATCATTAAAAATAGTAAATAATCTAGGCAGAATAAAGATAGAAAATCCAACGATGGGATTAAAAGACTTATTTAAAAACGGAATGGAAATAGGAAGAGAAGAGATAGGTAACATTTTATATACTTTATTATTTGTTTATTTAGGAACTCTTTTAACATCAATAGTCTTTTCAATGAAATCTTCATCAAGTTTTATTGACTTAATTAATTCTGGAATAGTTAGTCCAGTAATAATGAGTTTGATATCATGTTTCATTGGAATAGTATTTGTAATTCCTATAAGTTCTATAGTGTTTGCATTTTTCTATAAAGATAAAGCAATTTATAAGGTTAAGTCTGATAATATAGTAGAAGGAAAGAGAACTCTAAAAATTTAAATAAAAAACAAATAAAAAAATAAAATATAATATAATAAAATAGAATAGAATAAAATAAAATAAAAAATAATATAATATAGAAAAAATAAAAAGCTGATATTTAAATATCAGCTTTTATTTTGATTAATAATAAATTAAAAATATATTTGATTTATTAAGGTGTTTCACCTAAAGTTAATGTAAGAGTTTGGTTTTTGCCATTTCTATTGATTGTAATAGAAACAGTATCTCCAATTTTACATTCATTTTTTGCTTTTGTAAGTTCTGTCATATTCTTAACTTCTGTATCATTTAATTTAGTAATAATATCTCCAGTTTTTAATCCAGCAGCTTCAGCAGGACCATCTTTTTCAACACTATTAACATATACACCTTGTGGAAGGTCGTAGTATTTTGAGTATTCTTCAGAAATATCACTTCCTGAAATTCCTATATAAGGTCTTTTTACTTTATTAAAAGTAATTAATTGATCAATAATATCTAAAGTATCATTTATTGGAATAGCAAATCCCATTCCTTCAACTGAAGTACCATATAATTTTAAAGTATTTATTCCTATAACTTTACCATCAGCATTTACTAGAGCACCACCACTATTACCAGCATTAATAGCTGCATCAGTTTGAATTAAGTTATAAGTTGTATTGTTTTCATCAGTAATTTCACGATTTAAAGCACTTACAATTCCTGCTGTAACTGTATTGTTCATATCTAATGGATTACCAACTGCCATTACAAATTCACCTACTGAAAGTTCTGAAGAGTCCCCAAGTTCGGCTGCAGTTAAATTTGTAGCATCAATTTTTAAAACAGCTAAATCAGTAACATCGTCTGTTCCAACTATTTGAGCTTCATAAGATTTATCATCATTATATAAATGTACAGTTATCTTATTTGCAGTAGATACTTGATAGTATGAATTAGAAGAATCTTCACTTACTACATGATTATTAGTTAAAATATAACCATCAGTTGTGATTATTACACCAGATCCTGAAGCTACAGAAGTTGACGAATTAGTTCCTCTTCCATAAAATGATGGAGAACTTACAGTATATTCAATTTCTATACTAACAACAGAAGGTAATACCTTGTTTGCAACAGATATTGCAGTATTTGAATAATCGGCTAAATTTACACTGTTTGAAACTTTACCAGCTTGATAATTGATTACAGCACTTTTATTATCTCCTGAAGTAGATTTATTAAATACTTTTTCATTTACTGCTGGAACGTAAAGGCAAATTCCAAGAACTAGAGATGCTCCAACAATACCACTTACAAATGGAACAAAAACGCTTTTAATAAATCCACTTTTTGGCTTTCCAGAATAATATGAATTTACTGATTTTTTCTTTTTATCTGACATTTTTACTTTTTGAAATCCGTTATCTGAACTTGAATTTACAAAAACATCATCTTTTACTTCTTTATTGTTTGAATCATTATCCATTTTATTCATATCCTCCTTAAGAATTTAAATAATATTTTTATACAATATTATAATCTATATTATAAATAATATCATATACAAAAATAAAATAAAATTAAAATTAATAAATTAATAAATAATTTTTTCTATAATTTAATTATAATATTTGTAAAATTAAAATTATATTAAAAATTGTAAATAAATTTAATTAAAAACGATAAAAATACGAGTAAAATAATTAAGTTTAAAAAATTAAATTATAAAGTGTTTTTTTGTTGAAAAAATCATAATGTAAATATATAATACAATTATAATGTTAAATATAACTTAAATAAAAGATAAAATAAAAGATAAAAAGTAAAGTACGGAGGATTAAGATGTTAAGAAATGAAAAAGGCGTTACTATGGCAATGCTTATAATTACTGTAATCGTAATGGTTGTAGTAGCAAGTATTGCGATGACTGCAGGTAGTAATTTAAGGAAAAAGACAGAGCTTGCAGATAGAGTTTCTCAAATGCAATTAATACAAGCAAAAGCAGAAGAAATATATAATGAACATTTATACAAGGGTTCAAAATTATTAGGACAAGAAGTTACTTTAAATGAAGGCGATGAAATAAGAAATGAAAAATGGTATAAACTAAGTAGTGAAGATATGAAGAGTATGGGAATAGATTTTACTCCAACAGATGAATATTATTATTGTGTTAAATATGATTTAACAGAAGAAAATAGCGAAGAAGGGGTAGATAAAGAAGATATTGATCCAATTGATGTATATTATTCAGGAGGATATGAAAGTACAAATGGAAATATGTATTATACTTTAGGAAAATTAAAAGATTTGGAGTCATAAAATGAAAGAAAAAGAAGAAGAAAGATTAAAATTATTAAAGGCAGATGAAGAAAAATTACATGAAAAGAATATTGAATATATAGCAGGAATAGATGAAGCAGGTAGAGGTCCATTAGCTGGTCCTGTTGTTGTGGGCGTAGTAATAATGCCTAAAGACTCAATGATTGAAGGCGTTAATGACTCAAAAAAAGTTTCTGAAAAGAAAAGAGAAAAATTATATGATGAAATAACAAATGAAGCTATTGCATGGGGAGTAGGAATAGTAGATCAAAACAGAATAGATGAAATAAATATATTAAATGCTACAAAAGAGGCTGTTACAATGGCAATATCTTCACTTAAAGTTAAACCTGATTTAATATTAGTTGATGCACTTACAAATATAGATACTTTAGGAATTCCTTATAAATCTATAATAAAAGGAGACGCTAAGGAATATAGTATTGCTGCAGCATCAATAATAGCAAAAGTTACAAGAGATAGGATAATGAGGCAGTGGGATGAAGTGTTTCCGGAGTATGGATTTAAAGGACATAAAGGATACGGTACAAAAAAACATATTGAAGCTATCAAAGAATATGGACCATGTATGTTACATAGAAAAACTTTTATTAAAAATTTTATAAATAAATAAAATTATAGAGAAAGGGTTTCTAATATGAATATTATTAGTTTACTAACGAAGAAACGAAAAAAAGGAATATTGACAAAAGAAGAAATAGAATACTTTGTTAAAGAATATGGAAAAGGAAATATAGAAGATTATCAAGCTACTGGACTTGTAATGGCAATGTGTATAAATGGACTTACAAAAGAAGAAATAAAAGATTTAACTATAGCAATGGCTGAGTCTGGTGATCAGATTGACATGTCAGAGGTTTCAGAAAACTTTGTGGAAAAATATTCTATAGGAGGAGTTGGAGATAAAGTAACATTAATACTTCTTCCTATACTTGCATCTTTAGATATTCCTGCTGGAAAGCTTACATCAAAAGGAATTGGACTTGGTGGAAGTACAGGAGACAAACTATTATCAATTCCTGGATTTAGATCAGATATAACAATTGAAGAATATAAGGATAATCTAAAAGATGAAAAAATTAGTGTAACTACTAATTTATTAGATATAGCACCAGCAGAGAAAAGACTATATGATTTAAGAAGAAAAATTGATTGCATGGATAATTTAAATTTAGTTGCTGCAAGTGTAATGAGTAGAAAAATAGCATCTGGAGCAAATAAATTACTAATAAATATCGAATGTGGATATGGCTCTTCAATCAAAAATTATAAAGATGCTAGAATACTTGCAAGATTATTAATGGATTCGGGAAAATTAGCTGGAAAAGAAGTAAGGTGCGTCATATCAAAAATGTATGAACCACAAGGAAAGAGTATTGGTAATTCATTAGAGGTAATAGAAGCTGTAGAGGCTTTAAAAGGAAACTTTGAAAAAGATGTAAAAGAAGTTGTTTATACTGTGGGAAGTCAAATGATATTAATGTATGGTATAGCAAAAAATGAAAAAGATGCAAAAAAAATGATAGATGAAGCAATTAAATCAGGAAAAGCACTCGAGAAATTTAAAAAACTTATTGAAATACAAGGTGGAGATATATCTTTTATTGAAGATTATTCAAAACTAGGAGAGGCAAAATATAAATTCGAAGTAAAATCACCTTATTCTGGATATGTTCAAATGCTAGATGCAGAGAGAATAGGAAATATTGCTATATATCTAGGTGCTGGAAGAAAAACTGCATCAGACGAAATGGATTATACATCAGGTATAGTACTAGAAAAGAAAATGGATGATTACATTAAAGAAGGAGATACTATTGCGTATATTTATACAAATGATGAGTCAAAAATAAATGGAGCTTCAAAAAATATAATTGAATCTTATATGATAGGTAAAAAGATGTTTAGTAAAGGAAGTGCAATTTTAGCAGTTATGACAAAATAATTTTTTATATATTGGAGGAAGTAAGAGTGAGATACGAAGAAGAAACAGAAGAACAAAGAAAATATAAAGAACTAGAGATGAATCTTACTAAAATATTGAATAAAGGAAAAGCTGAAGAAGAAGCTGAAAGGTTAAAAAAAGAAGAAGTAGAAGAAAAAGAATTTGACAAAGATGAATTTATATATCAGATACAAGGTCAAATTAATGTTTTAGAGGAAAGAGAAAGAAAAGCTCAAGAGATGTCAAATGTTGGAATACCAGAAGATATTCCAGACATAGAATTTCCAAAAGAGCTTGAAAATATGACATTAGAAACATTATATATTGCTCTTTTATATGGAACACCAAATGCAATATCAAAATATTATTTTGAGAAAGACACATGTTTCTTTTCAAGTATAATTATAATGAATTTATATAAAAGTGTAATCTTCAAAGAAGGAGAAAAAAGTGCCCCACCACAATTAAAAGAAGAGTTTAACTTTCCAAAAGCTATTCCAGAATTATATGATATAAAATATGCAATGGCACAGGCTCCATTAGATCAAAAATACGATTTTGAATTAATATATAGGGAATTAAAGAAATTATTTATTTTAAAGAAAAATTATATGAAAGCTCCAACAAGAGTAATGCAAGAAAAGATTCTTGAAATCAAAAGTTATGATAGATATAAAGATATGACTGCAGAAGAAGTTGAAGCGGCTATAAAGCAATTAAATGTAACAAATAGATTAAGCCAAGCTGTATTAAATAAAGATATAGCAAAATTCTGGCTTGATGATAAAAATCAATTAAGAGAAGGTATACCAACTCCATTTCCTATTATGACTAAAGTTTTTAAGGGATTTAGAAAAGGTGAAATTATGGCATATGCTATGCCATCTAATGCTGGTAAAAGTAGGTTCGCAGTAAATTTAGCAGCAAATATTGCATTCTTGCATAAGAAAAAAGTCTTAATAGTTTCAAACGAAATGACTGAAGATAAAATGAGACTTTGTTTGCTTACTACTATTATTAATAACCCGGAAATGCAAAAATTTCATAAACAAGTAATGAGAAAAAATGAAGGAGAATTACTTGAATTTAAATTTAGAGCTGACAATCCAAAAGAAGTTTTATTAGATGAACAAGGTTTTATTAAGAAATTAGATAATGAATCACATACAGATTTTATAAAAAGATTAGCAGAAGAATCTTCAGAATTTAATCAAATTATGGAAGTTACAAATTGGGTTAATGAGCAAATAGATAATTCTGTATATTTTGTTCATTTAACAGAATATACAAATAATGACCTTCATGAAGTTATATCTAACTACATGTATAAAGATGGTATTGAATATGTATTTTATGATACATTAAAAACAGATGTAAATAATATTGGAAATTATGAAGAACTTAAGAAAACAGCTACTTTACTATCAGAACTTACACAAAAATTTAATATATTTATTGGAGCATCACTTCAGTTATTAGAAAATACTACATTACCTATAAACTTAACAATTAATGATTTATCTGTAAGTAAAAATGTAAAAGAAGTATTTGATACACTTTCTTTATTTAAGCAGATTCATAGAAGAAATTATTCTGAATATGAATATTCTGATTCTGATAGATTTATAGAATGTCATGATTTAGAAGATTCTGATGATCCAGATTTAAGATATTATGTTTGCGTAGTAGATAAAAACAGAGCAGGCGCTAAACCTAAATTATTATTTAAATTGAATTTAGCATACAATGAGTGGATTGAGCTTGGATATGTTAGAATGAAAGAAAAATATAAATCTGAGGAAGAATAAAAAATATTGTATAAGCATTATAAAAACTTACAGTAATTTATTAGTGATTGCTGAAAAGTAATTTATAATGCTTTTATTTTTTGTGAATTTATTAATTTATGAATTTATTTTAAATTGCTTCAAATTAAAAATTAAAAATAAAAAATAAAAAATAGAAGTAAAATTTAAAAAATAGAAAGAAAACAAAGAAAGTTGAAACCAAAGATTAAAATAGATTGTATTAATAGTAAGGAGGTAAAAAATGACTAGTCAAGATTATATTGTAAATACAATTAATATGTATTCTGATATGGTATATAGAATTGCCCTTACAAGAGTAAAAACAAAAGATATAGCTGAAGATATATATCAAGATGTGTTTTTAAAATTTAGTTCAAAACTTCCAAAATTTAAATCAGAAGAACACAAAAAAGCATGGCTTATAAGAGTAACAATAAATACATCAAATAATTATCTTAAAGCTCCATGGAACAAAAGAAATATTGAATTAGATGAAAATATAAAATACGAAGAAGAGAAAATAGAAAATATGGATAATGTACTAGAAGAAGTGAAAAAATTACCAGAAGATTATCAACTTGTCATTTACTTGTATTACTATGAAGGTTATAAGGTAAATGAGATATCTAAGATTATTTCGAAAAAAGAAGGTACAGTAAAGACGTGGCTTTATAGAGCAAGAGAAATCCTAAAAGAAAGATTGAAAGGAGGATTCGAAGATGAATAATAAAGAAAAGTACATAAAAAAAGTAAATGAAATAAAAGCTCCTGAAGATTTAAAAGAAAAAGTCATAAAAGCCTCTATTGAAAATTACAATAAAAATAATAAATCAAAAATAGTTTTAAAAAGATTAATTTCTTGTGCAGCTTGTTTAGTAGTAATACTTACTGGAGCATTTATAGCAACTAATAAGTTAAAATTAAATAAAACAGAAAATGAAAATCTTAATCAAAATATAGTTAAAAATCATGAAATAATAGCTAAAGCTGACCTTCAAGAAGCTGGTATAGAAAAAATTAAAAATATAGAAGAATTAGAAAAGATAATAAAAGATGCGTCAAGTAATGATAGATATTATAATTCTGCTCTAGAAGGAAGTGTAATTATTAATGATGCTACTACAACTACAGAAAGTACAAAAGAAGAATCAAATAGCTCTACAGATTTTTCTAAGACAAATGTACAACATGAAAATGTAGATGAAGCAGATATTGTAAAAACAGATGGAAAATATATTTATTATCTAATAAATCATTCAAATACAAAAAGTTATGAAAATAAGAATGTGATAAAAATAATAGATGTAGATTCAAGAAAAGTTATTTCTGAAATTAATATTAATGAAGAAGGATATAAATATTTATATGCCAGTGAAATGTATTTATACAACAATAAATTAATTGTAATGGAAACAAGAGTAAACAATAAAGATGAGAAAAAAGAATCTACAACAGAGACAGTAGCTGTGATTTATAATATAGAAAATAAAGATAATATACAAAAAGAAAGAGAAGTTATATCAGTAGGTGATTATACAGATTCAAGAATGATAGAAGATAATTTATATATAATTTCACAAAAATATAATAACATGTATAATTATGTATATAATGATGTAACTGGAAATTATGAAGAACAAGAGGTAGAGATAGAACTTCCAACATATAAAGATACTATATCAGGAGATGACTATAAGACTATAGAATGTACAGATATTTACTATATTAAAGGTTCTGAAGATTCTTCATATACATTAGTTACAGCTGTAAATATTAATAAAAATGAAGAAGCAAATGTGGAAACATTTTTAGGACTTGGGAATGAAATTTATTGTAGTGAAAATAATATATATGTAACAAAAGCAAAATATGATTCACAATACAGTAGAGTATTTGGAACTTATGATTATAATTCAGAGACTGACATATTTAAATTTAAATTACTAGATAATAATATAGAATTTTTAGGAAAAGGAACAGTAGATGGAACAGTATTAAATCAATTTTCTATGGATGAATATAATGGATATTTTAGAATTGCGACTACAGGATATAATGAAAAAAATGATACAGTAAATAATGTATTTATATTAGATGAGAATTTAAAAGAAGTAGGAAGTCTTAAAGGTTTAGCAGAAGGAGAGAAAATATATTCAGTTAGATTTATGAATGATATTGGATATGTAGTAACATTTGAACAAGTAGACCCACTATTTGTAATAGATTTGAAAGATCCAGTAAATCCAGAAATTAAAGGAGAATTAAAAATTCCAGGATATAGTAGCTATCTGCATCCTTATGATGATACTCATATAATTGGTATAGGAATGAATACAGAAGTTACTAAATATGGATCAGTAACAACAAAAGGTATCAAGATCAGTATGTTTGATGTAAGTGATTTAAATAATCCAAAAGAATTATTTAATACTATATTAGGGGAAAACTACGGATATTCAGAAGCTTTAAATAATCATAAAGCAGTGCTATGTTCAAAAGAAAAAGAGTTGCTAGCTTTGCCAGCTAATATTTCTGATGAAAGTTATGATGATACATTTAATGGAGCAATTATATTTAAAGTAGATTTAGAAAATAATAAATTTATAGAAGAGATAAAAGTAAAGAGTGAAAAAATAAAATCAGAAAATTCATCATATAAATATAATGATGAAATAAGAAGAATAATTTATATTGGTGATTATTTATATACACTTGCAGATACAAATATAAATATTATAGATATGGATACATATAAAGTAGTAGATAAAATTGAATTATAATAATTATAAAAATAATAAAAGAACTAAGGTAAGTTATAACTTATCTTAGATCTTTTGTATTATAAATATTTAACCAACTTTTTTAGAATTATAATTTAAATTTTCTAATTCTTTACATTTAATTTTATATTCTATTTGTTGAGTTAGAAACTTATAATACATATATCCTTGTTCATATTGTGAAAGTGGGTTAAAAGGGTCTTGCATGTCAAATGGCCATTCATTATTTTTTTCCATAAAAACCTCCTAAATAAAAAAATACAAATAACAGATATTAATATATATTCAAAAATATTAGATAATATTATGAAATTTAGAATAATTGTGATACAATGATTAAGAATATTTATTAGGAGGGATAAAATGAAAAGAGAAGAGATTGAGCAAAAGTATAAATGGAGCATAGAAGATATATATCAAAATTCTGAAGAATTTGACAAAGATTTTAGTGAAGTAAAAGATAAAATTAAAGATATAGAAAAATATAAAGATACTTTTTTAAATGATGTTGATTCATTTGTGAATTTTATGAAATTTTCAGAAAGTATTGATAGAAAATTAGAAAAGATGTACACTTATACGCATTTAAGTATAGATACAGAACCAACAAATGGAGAAAAACAGAGATTATATTCTAATGTTCAAGGATTAATTGAAGAATATAATAATAAAACTGTATTTGTACGTATAATGATTTTGAAAAATTCTGAAAAGGTTTTAGAATTTGTTAAAGATAATAAAGCTAAAGAATATGAAAGAATGATTAAACATACTTTAAGAATGAAACCACATATGGCATCTGATGAGGTAGAGGAAGTTTTAGCATTAGCTGGAGGAGCTTTAGATTCATCTTACAAAACATATACAAATATAAGACCTAATTTTAAACCTGTAATTGTAAACGGAAAAGAAGAGTTTTTAAATGAAGAAACAGCAAGAGTATTTTATAAAAATGATGATGAAAGTATAAGAAAACAAGCTTATGAAAATATTAAAATAGAATATAAAAATAGAGAAAATGTTTTTGCATGTACATTGGAAGGAAACTTAAAAAAAGATGTTTTTTATTCTAAAGTAAGAAAATTTAAGGATTCTTTAGAAGCTGCAACATTTAGCGATGAAGTAGATGAGAAATTATTTTATATGATATTAGATACTGCAAATAAAAAATATCATAATTACTTTGTAGATTTTATGGAACTATCTGCAAAACTAATTGGAAAAGAAAAACTTGATTCATATGATGTAAGATACCCAGCAGTAAAAGAAAAAGAGTCTAGAAAATTCACAATAGATGAAGCATGGGATTTGATATTCAAAGTTACTGAAGTATATGGACCTGAATATAGAGAAATATTAGAAAAAGCAAAAAATGAAAGATGGATTGATTATATGCCTCATGAAGGAAAAAGACATGGTGCATATTCTAGTGGATGTTATGACACAAGACCATATATTTTAATGAGCTTTACAGGAGATTTGGATTCAGTATTTACTATGATACATGAACTTGGTCATTCTGTTCATTCATATTTAGCTCATAATAATCAATCATATGTAGATAGTGATTATAGGATATTTGTTGCAGAAGTAGCTTCAACGACAAATGAAATGCTTCTGATGAAATATTTAATAGATAATGCTGCATCAGATGATGAGAAAAAATATTTATTGTATAAAAAGTTAGATGAATTTGTTGGAACTTGTTATAGACAACCATTTTTTGCAAACTTTGAAGATAAACTTCATAAAATGGTAGAAAATAATGAAGGACTTTCTAGTGAAGTAATTACATCTTTATATGAAAAATTAATTAATGAATATTACGGCGGAAAAGTAAAACTTCATGAGTATGAAAAATATTCTTGTTATGGAGTACCACATTTTTATTATAATTACTATGTATATAAGTATACAATAGGAATGTGCTGTGCTACTGTAATTGCAAACAGACTAAGAAATAATGATAAAAAACAGCTTGAAAATTATTTTAAATTCTTAAAATTGGGATGTACAAAAAGCCCAGTAGAATCACTTAAAATAGCTGGAGTAGATCCATTAGATGAAAAATTGTATGAAGAATCATTTAATATATTTAAAGAAGATTTAGAAGATTTAAAAAAATAATAAATAAATAAAATTAAGGTGAAGATTAAATTATGAATATTGAAGAAATAAAAAAAGAAATAAGCAAAAATAAAACAATAAACAAACTAGTATTTTTTGAAGAATTGCCATCTACTCAGATTTATGCAAAAGAAAATATTAATAATATTGATAGTGGTACAGTTATTTTAGTGAATAATCAAACAAAAGGAATAGGAACGAAAAATCAAAAATGGTATTCTACTAAAAATGAAAATCTAACTTTTACAATTGTTTTAAAACCAAATAAAAGTGTAAATGAATATGAATATTTGACAATTAAATTAGCAGAAAAAATAATTCATGTTATTAAAAATATTTATAATATTACAGCAGATATAAAAGTTCCAAATGACATTATTATAAATAATAAAAAAGTTTGTGGCATTTTAACAGAAACAGAAGTAAAAGGTGAACTAGTAAAAAATCTTTATATAGGAATAGGAATTAATATAAATCAAGATGTTTTTGATGAAGAAATAGTGGATATAGCAACTTCTATGTATAAGGAAACAAATAGAAAAGAAGACATAGAAAAAGTGTTAATTAATATAATAAATGAAATAGATAGTGAATTTTAATAATAGATAAAAAATATTAAAAATGGTTCTTTTTATGAAAAAAATATTATAATAGAAAGAATCATTTTTATATATAGATTAAAATTTAGTTTAAATTTCCCAAAACAAAACTGACCAGTCAGACTAATGAAATTTTTAGCAAAAAAATATAAAATATGTACTAGTGTATAGGAGATAAATTTTATGAATTCAATAAAAGTTTTGGCAAGCGATAGTTATTTACCAAACAATAAGATAAATAATGATTATTTTAATAAAAAATTTAAATTAGATGAAAATTGGATTGAAAAGAGAACAGGAATAAAAACAAGATTTTTTGCAGATGAGAAGATAGAATTAATGGCATATAATTCATGCAAAAATATAGTGAAAAATTTAGAAGATGTTAATGAGATAGATTTAATTATTGTAGCAACTACTAGTACAAATAATTTAATGCCAGGAATATCTCATTATATTCAAAAAAAACTAGACATAGATGAATGTATTTGCTTAGATATTTTAGCAGGATGTGGTGGATATCCAAATGCTTTTGATATTGCGGCAAAGTATATAGAATTAGGTGAAGCGAGAAAAGCACTAGTAATTGGAGTAGAAAAATTGTCAGATTACATAAATGATGATGATATAAATACTTCTATATTATTTGGAGATGGAGCTGGATGCATACTTATAGGTAAAGAAGATGAAAACAAAGATAAATTATATAAAAGTAAGATAAGAAATATTTCTAAAAATTCAGACATCCTAACATGTGATAATATAAATAAAAAAATTTATATGGACGGAACAGCTATATATAAATTTGCTGTGACAGAAACAGTTAGAATAATAAAAGAAATATTAGAAGAGAACAAATTAAATATCGATGATATTAAATATATTATTCCACATCAATCTAATCAAAGAATATTAGATAGCATTTCCAAAAGGCTAAATATACCTCAAGAAAAAGTATATACAAATTTATCTAATGTAGGAAATACTTTTTGTGCAAGTATACCTATTGCTTTTAGCGAAATTTTTAATCAAAATAAAATTAATAAAAATGATAAAATAATTTTGCTAGGTTATGGCGGTGGATTAAATATTAGTTGTATTTTACTAGAAATATAATTTAAAAAATTCAAGAGAAAATAATAATTAATAAAAATAAAGTAAATTAGAGTCAGGAGGATATTATGAAATTAGGATTTGTATTTCCAGGACAAGGTGCTCAAACAGTAGGAATGGGAAAAGATTTATATGAAAGTTTTGAAGAAGTAAGAAAAATATATGATAAGGCAAAAGAAGTAACAGGAATTGATGTTGCAAAACTTACTTTTGAATCAACTGAAGAAGAATTATCACAAACTAAAAATACTCAAATTGCAATTTTAACAATGAGCTTAGGAATACTTGAAGTATTAAAGAAAAATGGTATAGATGCTTCATATTCAGCAGGATTAAGTTTAGGAGAATATGCAGCTTTAATTTATAGTAATATAATTTCTTTAGAAGATGGATTAAGAATTATTCAAAAAAGAGGAGAATATATGCAGTCTTTAGTTCCAGAAGGTAATTGGGCAATGGCTGCTGTAATAGGTCTTCCTGATGAAGAAGTAGAAAGAATATGTAAAGAAGAAATAAAAAATGGATTTATAGTGCCAGCAAATTATAATTGTCCAGGTCAAGTAGCTGTATCTGGAGATAAGGTTGCTATAACAGAATTATTGAAAAAAGGAAAAGAATTAGGAGCAAGAAAAGTAGTAGAACTTAAAACAAGCGGACCTTTCCATACAGAAAAATTAAAAGCAGCTTCTGATAAATTAAGAGAAGAATTAGATAAAATAGAAATAAACAAGAATTTCACAAAGAAAGTAATAAAAAATTTAGATGCTAAAGAATATACAAAAGATGATGATATAAAGGACATTTTAGCAAAACATGTAATGAGCCCAGTTAGGTTTTCAAAATCAGTAGAAAATATGATAAATCAAGGTGTAGATACATTTATTGAAATAGGACCTGGAAAAGTATTATCAGGATTTATTAGAAAAATTAATAAAGAAGTTAAAGTATTAAATATCCAAGACAAAGAAAGTCTTGAAAATACACTAAAAATTTTAAAGGAGGAAAATTAGTATGAATGAAAGAAAAGTTGCTTTAGTAACAGGTGCAACAAGAGGTATAGGAAAAGCAATTGCTTTAGAACTTGCTGATAATGGATATGACATAGTTTTGAATTACAGAAACGCAAATGACGAATTAAAACAGACACAAAAAGAAATAGAAGAAAAAAACGTAAACTGCTTTTTAGTATATGGGGACATATCTAAATTTGAAGATTGTGAAAATATTGCAAAACAAGCTATGGAAGAATTCGGAAGAATAGATGTACTTGTAAATAATGCTGGTATTACAAGAGACGGATTAATAATGAGAATGAAAAAAGAAGATTTTGAATCAGTAATAGATACAAACTTAACAGGAACATTTAATATGACTAGAAATGTAGTTCCATTTATGATTAAACAAAAAAATGGAAGAATAATTAATTTATCTTCAGTAGTTGGTATTACGGGAAATGCAGGACAAACTAATTATTCAGCTTCAAAAGCAGGTGTAATAGGATTTACAAAAAGCTTAGCAAAAGAGGTTGCAAGTAGAAACATTTTAGTAAATGCAATAGCACCAGGATTTATTGAAACAGATATGACAAAAGTATTAAGTGATAATGTAAAAGAAGCTATATTAAATCAAATACCACTTAAAAGAATGGGTGAAGCAAAAGAAGTTGCAAAACTTGTAAAATTCTTAGTATCTGATGATAGCAAATATATTACAGGCCAAGTTATAAATGTTGATGGCGGAATGGTAATGTAGAAAGGAAAGGATGGAAATAATGAGAAGAGTAGTAGTAACAGGATTAGGTGCAATAACACCAGTTGGAAATGATGTAGATGAATTTTGGAACGGTTTAATTTCTGGAAAATGTGGTATAGATGAAATTACATTATTTGATACAACAAATTTTAAAGTAAAATTAGCAGGAGAAGTAAAAAACTTTAATGTAGAAGATCATTTCGATAGAAGAGAGGCAAAGAGATTAGATAGATTTTCACATTTTGCATTAGTTGCAGCAAGAGAACTTATGAAAGATAGTTCATTAGACATAAATAGTATAGATCAAACAAGGTTTGGAGTTGCTGTAAGTTCAGGTATAGGGGGACTTCAGACAATAGAAAATAATGCGCAAACATTATTTGAAAAAGGACCAGATAGAATATCTCCAATGTATATACCAATGGCTATTAACAATATGGCAGCTGGAAACATTGCTATAGAAGTTGGAGCTAAAGGAGAATCTTTCTGTATGACAACTGCATGTGCAAGTGCTACACATACTATAGGAGAATGTTTTAGAATAATAAAACATGGTTATCAAGATGTAATGATAGCTGGTGGAACAGAAGCTAGTATTACACCAACAGGAATAGCAGGATTTACAAATATAAAAGCTTTATCACAACAGCAAGACAAAACAAGAGCAAGTATACCTTTTGATAAAGAAAGAAGCGGATTTGTTATGGGAGAAGGAGCTGGAATTTTATTACTTGAAGAATTAGAACATGCTAAGAAAAGAGGAGCAAAAATATATGCTGAGATAGTAGGATATGGAGCAACATCAGATGCATACCATATTACATCACCTGCACCAGATGGAGAAGGTGGAGCAAGAGCTATGATAAACGCAATGAAAGATGCAGGAGTTAATCCAGAAGATGTAACTTATATAAATGCTCATGGAACAGCAACACCATTAAATGACAAATACGAAACTATGGCAGTAAAAACAGCTTTTGGAGAAGCTTCTAAAAAAGTTATGGTTAGCTCAACAAAAGGACATACAGGCCATTTATTAGGAGCAGCAGGTGGAGTAGAAGCAGTAGCATGTATTAAGGCTATTGAAACAGGAATAGTTCCTCCAACAATAGGTTATAAAGTTAAAGATGAAGAATGTGATTTAGATATAGTTCCTAATGTTGCAAGAAAAGCAGATGTAAAATATGCAATGTCTAATTCATTAGGATTTGGTGGACATAATAGTTCAATTTTATTCAAAAAATATGAAGAATAATAAAAAATTATAATTTGAAAGGAAAAATTATGGAATATAAAGATATTAAAAAGTTAATGGATGATGTAGGAAATTCAAAATTATCAGAAGTTGAAATAGAATTTCCAGATGGTACAAAAGTTAGCCTTAAGAAAAATGAAATTAAAGAGAAGATAATTACTGAGCAAGTAGCTCCCAAAATAGTAGAAAATACTGTTAAGAGTGAACCTGTAAATAATAATCTTTCTTCACCAAAAGAAGCAAAAAAAGTAGAAGGTAATGTTGTAAAATCACCAATGGTTGGTACATTTTATGCTAAATCTTCTCCAACTGCAGAAAATTTTGTAAGAATAGGTTCAAAAGTAAAAAAAGGTGACACACTTTGTATTATTGAAGCTATGAAATTAATGAACGAGATTGAATCAGAATATGATGGAGAAGTAGTAAACATTTTAGTAGAAAATGAAGAAATTGTAGACTATGGAAAACCATTATTTATAATCAAATAACTTTATAGGAAATAACGAAACGTTAAAAATAGAAAAGGAAGTATAGAGAAATGTTAAATATAAATGAAATTATGGATATTATTCCACAAAGACCACCTTTTTTAATGATAGATAGAGTAGAAGAATATGTTCCTGGAGAAAGTTGTACAGCATACAAAACAGTATGTATAAATGAACCTCATTTTGAAGGTCATTTTCCTGGAAATCCAATTATGCCAGGAGTATTAATTGTTGAAGCTTTAGCTCAAACAGGAGCTGTTGCAATACTTTCACTTGAAGAGAATAAAGGTAAAAATGCTTTATTTGGTGGTATTGATAAATTAAGATTTAAAAAGCAAGTAGTTCCTGGAGATGTTTTAAAATTAGAAGTTAAAATAATAAAAAGAAAAGGACCTATTGGTGTAGGAGAAGCTGTTGCAACAGTGGATGGAAAGGTTGCAGCAAAAGGTGAACTTACATTTGCAATAGTTGGATAAAATGAAAAAAGATGCTAGACCTCCAAAAGTGGAAGCGTTCGCATCGATTTGTATGCAGGTAGTTACAAAGCTTTTTCGATAAGACAGTATACAAGATCTTGGTTATTTCCGATAGTCTCTATTCTAACTAGTCTAAAACCTGAACGTTTTAACATGTCATGTAAGACATAGTAGATAGGATTTCCAGAAATGCGCACGATTTCATTTTCAACTGGTTTTTTTTGAAAATGACCAAACTTGATATAAAATCGATTGTTGTGTTTACCATATCTAGTATATGCTTTGAAAATAGCTGTAGTGTAAATAAGTCCTGCATGTGCATCAGCAGATGTGATTGGATTACAAGGCTTTTCAAAAACTGGATCATACGATTCAAGATTTAAGTTTGTAATAAAATGAGTTCTTTCCACTAAAATTGTGGAATTTGATTTAAACAAACAACGCACCGTAAATCCTAAATAATCTGCATAGCACTTGGCAATTGCCAAACTAGGTGTCATAGATGTCATACTAATCAGTCCTTTCTACAAAATGACATACAAAATTATATCATATTTAATTATGAAAGTAAATAAAGGAGAAAAGCAGTATGTTAAATAAAGTATTAATTGCAAATAGAGGAGAAATTGCAGTAAGAATAATAAGAGCATGTAGAGAAATGAATATAAAAACTGTTGCTATTTATTCTGATATAGACAAAGATAGTTTGCATACAAAATTAGCAGATGAAGCAATATGCGTAGGTAGCGCAGCTCCTGCTAAAAGCTATTTAAATGTAAAAAATATACTTGAAGCTGCAAATGTAACAGGAGCAGATGGAATTCATCCAGGTTTTGGTTTTCTTTCTGAGAATGCTAAATTTGCAAAAATGTGTACAGAGAGCAATATAAAATTTATAGGACCTTCTGCAGAAGTTATTAATTTAATGGGAAATAAAACAAATGCAAAACAATTAATGAAAGATGCAGGTGTTCCAACAGTTCCTGGATCAGATGGAAAATTAAATAGCTTAGAAGAAGCTAAAAAGGTTGCTAAAAAAGTTGGTTATCCAGTAATGCTAAAAGCCTCAAGTGGAGGTGGAGGAAAAGGAATAAGACTATGCAATAATGAAGAAGAATTAACTAACTTCTATGATATAGTAAAACAAGAAGCAAAAGTTTCTTTTAATGATGATGAATTATATTTAGAAAAATGTATAGTAAATCCAAGACATGTTGAAATACAAATATTAGCTGATGAATATGGAAATTGTATTCATTTAGGAGAAAGAGATTGCTCACTTCAAAGAAATAATCAAAAAGTATTAGAGGAGAGTCCATCTACAGTTTTAGACGATACATTAAGAAGAAAAATGGGCGAAGCTGCAATAAAAGCAGTTAAAGCTGCAAAATATGCAAACGCCGGAACAATTGAATTTTTAGTAGATAAAGATAAAAACTTTTATTTCATGGAAATGAATACAAGGATACAAGTAGAACATCCAGTAACAGAGTGGGTAACAGGTATCGATATTGTAAAAGAACAATTAAAAATAGCATCAGGAGAAAAGTTAGAATATAAGCAAAAAGATATTACATTTACAGGTCATAGTATAGAATGTAGGATAAATGCAGAAAATCCTTATAAGAACTTTAGACCATCACCAGGAGAAATAAAAGAATTAAATCTTCCGGGTGGAAATGGAGTAAGAATTGATACTGCTGTATATACAGGATATAAAATTCCACCAGTATATGATTCAATGATAGCAAAATTAATTGTTCATGGAAAAGATAGAGATGAAGCAATTGCAAAAATGAAAAGGGCATTAGATGAATGTGTAATTGACGGAATTGATACAAATATTGATTTCTTGTATAGAATTTTAGATAATAAAAATTTCCAAACAGGAAACTTTGATACATCATTTATTAAAAAAGAATTTGATATGTAAGGAATTATTATATAAATAATTTTAAATATTGAATTAAAAGAGGAGATAGTATGGTTGTAGATAAATTAAAAAAGAGAGGCACAGATAATACTTCGACTGTAAATAAAGTTGATATACCAGTAGGAAAGTGGGTAAAGTGTGATGTTTGTGGAGAGATAATTTATAAAGATATTCTTCATGAAAATTACAGTGTGTGTCCTGAATGTGGAAAACATTTTCGTATTTCTGCTAGAAGAAGAATTAAACAAATTGTTGATGAAAACACATTTACTCCATTCGATTTAAATATTAAAACTTCTAATCCACTTAATATGGATGAATATATGAAAAAATTAGAGACATTAAAAGAAAAAACAGGAATAGATGAAGCTGTTTTATGTGGGATAGGAGATATAGAAGGTAAAAAAGCTGTAATATGTATAATGGATGGCAACTTTTTTATGGGAAGTATGGGAAGTGTTGTTGGTGAGAAAATAACATATTCTATTGAAAAAGCAATTGAACTTAAATTACCACTTATTATATTTAGTGTATCAGGTGGAGCTAGAATGCAAGAAGGAATTATTTCTTTAATACAAATGGCAAAAACTACATCAGCACTAGCTAAATTAAATGAAGCAGGGCTTTTATATATTTCAGTATTAACTGATCCAACATATGGTGGAGTAACAGCATCGTTTGCAACTGTTGCAGATATAATTTTAGCAGAGCCAAAAGCAATGATAGGATTTGCAGGACCAAGAGTTATTAAACAAACTATTGGACAAGAACTTCCTGAGGGATTTCAAACATCAGAATTTTTACTAGAACATGGTTTTGTAGATAAGATTGTTCATAGAAAAGATATGAAACAAGTATTATCTAAATTACTAGAGTACCATAGCTAAGGAGGTTTTTAGATGTCAAATTTAGAAAACATAAATAAAGAAATTGAAGATTTAGAAAAAAATTTAGAAGATTTAAAAAACATTGCAAATGGCGAACAGATTAATCTAAATGATGTTGATGAAATACAAAAGAAAATAGAAAACTTAAAAAAACAAGCTTATTCAAAAATGACTGCATGGGATAAAGTAAATCTTGCAAGAAATCCACAAAGACCAACAGCATTAGACTATATAGATAGAATTTTTGATGAGTTTATAGAACTTCATGGTGACAGACTTTCAAAAGATGATAAAGCTACTGTTTGTGGTCTAGCTAAAATCGGTGATAAGAAATTTACAATTATTGCTCAGCAAAAAGGTAGAAATACAAAAGAAAATATTGAAAGAAACTTTGGAATGCCTAATCCTGAAAGTTATAGAAAAGGAATAAGACTTATGAAACAGGCGGAAAAGTTTAATAGACCAATAATTACTTTTGTTGATACAAAAGGAGCATATCCAGGAATTGAAGCTGAAGAAAAAGGTCAAGGTGAAGCAATTGCTAGAAGTATGCTTGAAATGTGTAGATTAAAAGTTCCAATTATAGTTGTAGTAATTGGTGAAGGATCAAGTGGAGGAGCTTTAGCAATCAGTGTTGGAGATAGAATATTAATGCTTGAAAATGCAATATATTCTATATTGTCTCCTGAAGGATATGCAAGTATTTTATGGAAAGATGGAACTAGAGCAAAAGAAGCTGCAGAGGTAATGAAGCTTACAGCTGAAGACTTGTATAATTTTGATATAGTAGATACAATTATAGATGAGCCAGTGGGTGGAGCGAGTAAAGATGTAGATGCAGTTGCAGATAGTATAAAGAAAGAAATACTTAAACAATTAGATGAATTATCTAAATTAGATGGAAATGATTTGATAGAAAAAAGATATCAAAAATTTAGAAAAATAGGTGAATATATTAAATAAAAATAAAGGAGAGTTTAAATTATGTTAAAAGAAAAAACAGTACTAATTATGGGAATTAGAAACAAATGGAGTATAGCATATGGTGCTGCACAAGCTGCATATGAAAATGGAGCTAAATTAATATTTACTTTTATGGGAGAAGAAAACAGAGAGAAAATAGAAGAATTAATTTCTGAATTTGAAGGATCTAAAGCTTACACATGTGATGCATCAAAGGATGAGGAATTAGTTGAATTATTTACAAAAATAAAAGCTGAATACGGAAAAATAAATGGTATATTACATAGTATTGCACATGCAAATACACAAGATTTAAGAAATGATTTTATAAATACTTCAAAAGAAGGATTTGCACATGCTAATGATGTAAGTGCATATTCATTAGTTGCAACATGTAGAATTGCAAAAGAATTAGATGTACTTGCTGATGATGCAAGTATAGTAGCATTAACTTATTATGGATCTACTAAAGTATTAGAAGGGTATAATGTAATGGGTGTTGCAAAAGCTGCACTTGAATGTAGTATTAGATATTTAGCATCTAACTTAGGACCAGAAGGAATAAGAGTAAATGCAATATCTGCAGGTCCTATTAAAACATTATCTGCAAAAGGAATAAAAGATTTTAATTCAATTCTAGATGTAGTTGAAGAAAAAGCACCTCTTAGAAGAAATGTTACAACAAAAGAAGTTGGAAATGCAGTTACATTTATGCTAAGTGATATGTCAAGAGCAATCACAGGTCAAGTAGTTTATGCTGACAGTGGATATAGCATAATGGGAATCTAAAATTTTATAGTGAGACGAGATACTTTAAATATATTAGTTATTAATTAAGTTAATTTAAAATATTAATATCTCAAGAAAGGAATATTATGAAATTACCAGAATTAAGAATAGGAGATTTAGTAGCTAAAATTCCTATTATCCAGGGAGGAATGGGAGTTGGAGTTTCAAGATCAAAGCTTGCAGGAGCTGTTGCTAAAGAAGGTGGAATTGGAATAATATCTACTGCGCAAATTGGTTTTGATGAACCTGATTTTGAAACTAATACTAAAGAAGCTAATTTAAGAAGCTTAGAAAAACATATTAAAGAAGCTAAAAGAATTAGTAATAATGGTATTATAGGAATTAATATTATGACAGTTACTAATTTTTATAAAGAGAATGTAAAAAAAGCAATTGAAAGCGGTATAGATCTAATAATATCAGGAGCTGGACTTCCAAAAGAACTTCCTAAGCTTGTTGAAGGTACTAAAGTAAAAATCGCTCCAATCATATCATCTGCAAGAGGAGCAGGTCTTATGATAAAATTATGGGCAAAACATAATCATATACCTGACATGATAGTTGTAGAAGGTCCTGAAGCAGGAGGACATTTAGGATTTTCTATGGAAGAATTAAAAGAGAAAAAGTCTATATTTGATATAGCAAAAGAAGTTGTAGATAAAGTTAAAGAATTTGAGGAACAATTCCATAAAAAGATACCAGTAGTAGTAGCTGGAGGAATTTTTACTGGAAAAGATATTGCTAAATGTTTAAAGCTTGGAGCTTCTGGAGTTCAAATTGCAACTAGATTTGTTGCAACAGAAGAATGTGATGCTGATATCAAATTTAAAGAAGCATATGTTAATGCAAAAGAAGAAGATATTCAAATAGTTAAAAGTCCAGTTGGAATGCCTGGAAGAGCTATAAGAAATGAGTTTATAGAAAAAGTTGAAAAAGAACCTATAAAACCAGAGAAGTGTTTAGCTTGTATTAAGACTTGCAATCCAGAGACTACACCATACTGTATTACAAAAGCTTTAATAAATTCTGTTACAGGAAATCTAAAAGAAGGATTAATATTCTGTGGAAGTAATGTTTCTAGAATAGATAAAATAGTTACTGTAAAAGAATTAATGAATGAGTTGGTAACTGAAGCTGAAATGTGTTATAATTAAAAAGTAATTATTTTAAAAGTGATTTTAAATTGTTACACTAACAAATCAATTAAGGTAAGGATATGATAAAAATGAAATCAAATTTATTAAAAGAAGATCTAAGTATACTTAATTTAAATGATGATGTTATGCAAAGACTAGAGGAAAATAACATAATGAAAGTTGAAGATCTATGTTCAATGACTAAAGCGGATTTAAGAAATATTAATTTTGAGCAAAGTGATATTAGTACTATTGAAATAAAACTTCAATTAAATGGATTAGACATTAAGAAAAAAAGATATTAAAATAAAAAATAAAATTAGAGCATGTTTTACATGTTCTTTTTTTTCAAAAAAAAGAGTAAAATATAAGATTAAATATGATATGATACAAAATAGAATAAAATTTAAAAAGGTTAATGTTAAAAAATTTAATGTAAAATAGATTAAAAATAAGCTAAATAAGTATATAAAAATAATTAGAATAAGGAAATTAAAAAGATGGAAGATTTATATAATTTATTAAAAGATTCAAAAGAAAATAATTTACAAGAAATGATTGATATTGCTATAAAAGATGAAATAGATATAGAAAATAGTATATTTAGAGACCAAAATGAATTTAATGTAAACTCAAAAAATATTGAGTTTAAAAATTGCTTATTTAAAAATTGTAAAATTTCTGGAAGTCTAGAAAAAACATATTTTACTTATGTTATATTTGAAGATTGTGATTTCTCTAATTTTTCTTTTGAAGAAAGTAATTTTAATAATGTATATTTTAAAAATTGTAAATTTATTGGTTCTAATTTTATTATGACAAGATTAAATCAAATAAAGATAAATGAATCTAATTTTAAATATTCAAATTTTAATAATTCAAATATAAAAGAATGTAATATCAAAGATTGTGATTTTAGTGGTTCGGAATTTGAAGATGTTAGATTTAGTAGATTAGATTTAAAAAATGTTTCTTTTTTAGGTTCAAGATTTTTTAAAACTAAACTAGGATTATTTGATTTTACTGAATGTAACATAGATGGAATATCTGTAGAAATAAAAGATTTAAAAGATATGATAGTAAGTCCATATCAAGCAGTAGAGCTTTCTAAAATGTTAGGAATTATAATTAAATAATTAATAAAAATAAAAATTAATTGTCAAATTATTGTATTTAAATCATAAAATATATATAATCTATTTATCAAGCTACAAAGGAGAGTTTAATGAAGAAAAAAAACTATATAATTATAACTATAGTAGTAATTATACTTATTGCAATAAGTATTAGTATATATATTCCTGTTGCTTATGCTGAAACAACTATGAGACATAAAGCAGAAAGCAACATAAGAGTTCCAGAGGCAAAAGAAAATACGGAAGAATTGGCACCTGAAAAAGAGAATAAAGAAGAAAGTAAAAAAGATGAAAATAAAGAATTACTTCCACAAAAAGGTTATGTTAAGGTAAAGACTTCTCTTTTACTTAGAAAGACTCCGTCATCTGATGCGAAAAGTATTCAAACATTAAGACCAGGAGATATTGTTACAATCTTATCATATAAAAAGACATGGTATAAAGTAAAATCATCATCTGGAAAAACAGGATATGTATTACAAAAATATATAGGAACAAAATCAAACAAAGAATATAAATTACTTAAAACATATACTACATACTCAAATAGTAGTCCAGAAGGAAGAAATTACAATATGAATAGAGCATCAGAAAAAATAGAAAAGATTACATTAAAGAGTGGAGAAACTTTTAATTGGTTTGATGTTGTAGGACCTTGCGGAAAAGAACAAGGATATAAAGTTGCAAATGTTATAATTGATGGTGAGGTTTATCCTGGCTATGGTGGAGGTGTTTGCCAAGTTGCAACTACTTTATATGGATGTACGAGAAAATTAAAAATGAAAACAATTGAAAGACATGATCATAGCGCTGGTGTATCATATTTAAATAGTGATGGATATGAGGCTGCTGTAGCATATGGAGTTAAAAACTTCAAGTTTAAAAATACTACTGATAAAGATATTGTTTTTGATTTCTATGTATCAAGAGGAAGAGTAATAGTAGCAGCTTATGAAGTTTTATAAGAAAAAATGCAAAATTTAAATTCTAAAAGTTACTAAATATTAAGTTAAATAATATTAGATACTTTTAGAATTTTTTCTTTATAATTTTGTATTTACTTTAATTTGTAAAGCAAGTATAATGATATGGATGATAAAAGTTTGTATATATAATATGTAGGGGGAATTTTATTTGAATAATCTTGAATTGATTGAAAAAGAAGAAACTAATAGATGCAAATTTAGATTAGTTAAAGATACTGATGAAAAAGATATTTTCGAGATATTAAGTGATGAAGATGTTATTACTAATTTAAATATGGATATACATAAATCTATATTAGATACAAGGCAGATGTTAAAAGATTATAAAAAGGAGTTTATAAATGGTAATAAACTTCCTCTTGCAATAATATCTAAAGATACAAATGAATTTATAGGTGTATTTTTGATAAAGTTAGATTTATATAATGAAGATGCTTTTGAATGTACTGTCTATTTAAAGAAAAAGTTTTGGAATAAAGGAATTTATTCTGAGATACTTCCAAGCATGATAAAATTTGCATTTGAAGTTATACATACAAAGAATTTTAGAGGATATGTAATGGAAAAGAATAAACCATCTTCAAAAGGATTAGAGAAAAATGGATTTAAGCTAGAAAAGATATTTAATGTTCCAGGAATAGATGAAAAAATATATAGTTATTTAATGACACTTGAAATGTATGAAAGAAATGGAAGAAAAATAAAGTTTAATTAGTTGAATACGGTAAAAAAGTGTGATACAATACACACGTAAAAATATAATAAATATAGGAGGTAAATATGATTTATTCACAAGAAGTAGAAAATATGTGCAAAGTTGCAAAAGGAGCAAATCACGGACCAGCACCAATTCCAGAAGAAGGAAAGTGGGTAAAATCAAAAGAAATAAAAGATATTTCAGGATTAACACATGGTATTGGATGGTGCGCACCTCAACAAGGAGCATGTAAATTAACATTAAACGTAAAAGAAGGTATTATACAAGAAGCTTTAGTAGAAACAATTGGATGTTCTGGAATGACACATTCAGCTGCTATGGCTGGTGAAATTTTAGTAGGAAAAACAATATTAGAAGCATTAAATACTGACTTAGTTTGTGATGCTATTAATACTGCTATGAGAGAATTATTTTTACAAATCGTTTATGGTAGAACACAATCAGCTTTCTCTGAAGGTGGTTTAACTATAGGAGCAGGACTAGAAGATTTAGGAAAAGGACATAGAAGCCAAGTTGGAACAATTTATTCAACTAACTTAAAAGGACCTAGATATCTAGAACTTGCAGAAGGATATATTACAGAAATAGGATTAGATAAAAATGATGAAATTATAGGATATAAATTTGTTAACTTAGGAAAAATGATGGAAAATATCAAAAAAGGAATTGAACCTATGGAAGCAATTGAAAAAGCTTCAGGAAAATATGGAAGATTTGATGAAGCTGTTAAGAAAATAGATCCAAGACAAGAATAGTAAGAATAGAAATTTAGGCAAAAGATACTAATTAATTAGTAATCGAAAATTTTAAGGAGGTAAACAAATGGCAGTAACATTTGAAAATTATGAGAGAAGAATAGATCAAATTAAACCAGTAATGGAAAAGTATGGCATAAAAGATTTTGAAGATGCTTTAAATATATGTAAAGAAAAAGGATTTAATCCTTATGAAATAGTAAAAGGAGTTCAACCAATTTGTTTTGAAAATGCATGCTGGGCTTATACATTAGGTGCAGCTATAGCAGTAAAAAAAGGATGTACAAAAGCTGCAGATGCTGCTAAAGCAATAGGAGAAGGACTTCAAGCTTTCTGTATTCCAGGTTCAGTTGCAGATGACAGAAAAGTAGGACTTGGACATGGAAATTTAGCAGCAATGTTATTATCAGAAGATACAGAATGTTTTGCATTCTTAGCAGGACATGAATCTTTTGCAGCAGCAGAAGGTGCTATAGGAATTGCAAACAATGCAAATAAAGTAAGACAAAAACCATTAAGAGTAATTTTGAACGGTCTTGGAAAAGATGCAGCTCAAATTATTTCAAGAATCAATGGATTTACATATGTTCAAACAGATTTTGATTATTATACAGGAGAATTAAAAATAGTTAATGAAACAGCTTATTCAGATGGACCAAGAGCAAAAGTTAGATGCTATGGTGCAAATGATGTAAGAGAAGGTGTTGCAATAATGCATAAAGAAAAAGTTGATGTTTCTATAACAGGAAATTCAACTAACCCAACTAGATTCCAACACCCAGTTGCAGGTACATACAAGAAAGAATGTATTGAACAAGGAAAGAAATACTTCTCAGTAGCTTCTGGTGGTGGAACAGGAAGAACATTACACCCAGATAATATGGCAGCAGGTCCTGCTTCATATGGTATGACAGATACTATGGGAAGAATGCATTCAGATGCACAATTCGCAGGTTCTTCATCAGTACCAGCTCACGTTGAAATGATGGGATTAATCGGTATGGGTAACAACCCAATGGTTGGTGCTACTGTATCTGTATCAGTTGCAATTCAAGAAGCTATGACTAAATAGTAAATAATTAAATTGTAGATAAAATGAAAAAAGAAACTTATAATATATTTAATTTTATAAGTTTCTTTTATTTTTTTACAAAAATAAAAAAATGTAAATTTCAAATTATACTTCTGATTTAAAGATGGAAATAATAGATGTATTAACTCTAGAAACAATTTTAGGTTTATATTTCAGGAATTTTAATATCTTCATTAGTAACTGAGTTTTCAGAAATGTTGTATTCATAATTATTTGAATTTACTTGAATAAATACTGGATCAAAAGTTTCCATGTTTAAATATACTGTATAAATTGCAGTAGGATTTTTTTCATCATAATTTATAAAAGTAAATTTATAACAATCTACATTATTATAAGTATGAGTAATTATATTAGTATCAAATGAAGTTGAAAGTTTTAATCTATTCCAAAAATTATTTAAGTCAATACTTGGAAGTAATATATTTGTCTTTTCTATAATTTTTGAATAATCAGATGTAGTATCATCTTCTAATTCATCATTTTCAAAGTAGTATGTATTATCTGTATCTTTATATATAGTTTTATTATTTTGTTTATATAAAGAAATGTTTTCAAATTTATAAAATGTTATTTTATCATTTGGGCTTGATGTATCTATTACAGATAAAGAGAGGTTATCCATACTAGAATATGAGTTTATTCTATTTATGAATTTAGTAATATAAATATATTTTCGAACGGATAAAATTATAAATATAAGTAATATTAAAGCTAATATAAAAAGTGATATTTGAAATAGTTTTTTCATAAAATCCTCCAAGAGATATTTTTAATCATTTAAGTTTTCAAGTTCTTCTGTAGTTAATGGAAAATTAAAATCATCTTCATTAATAGTATTTGTTTTTATCTCATAAAAAGTTTCTGTACCATTGTCGTTAATATAGATAGGAATAAATGTATTTTTATCTACAAATATTGTATAAAATCTATCAGGGTACATTTTATCGTATTCTAATAATGTTATTGCATAACAATCAATTCCATTATAAGTTTTAGAACTTATCCTAGTTCCAAGAGAAAAAGAATATTGCCATCTCAAAGAAGATGATGATAATATATTTTCATTTGTTTGACTAGAATAAGGTAGAGTAGGTAAGTATGAAATAATAAGTGAGTTTCCAGAATTTTTTGTTACTGTATTTGAGTTATACTGAATATCATAGTAATCGTTTGAATCAAAATAAGTAGTATATAAAAGATTGTTTTCATTAGTAGTATTATTTATTTCTGAAACTGTCTGAGCAGATTTTTCATTATATTGCATATACTCGTATTGAGTAGTGCTATCCTGCCCAAAGTAAACTTTTATATATAGAGAATCTGCATTTGAAAAATTATTAAAAGATTCATTTATTTTTGTAAATATATAATAATTTCTGAAAATATTTCCAATATAAAAAACAAAAATAAATAATATTATTATAGATGGGATTAAATAAATTATCTTTTTCATATTAACTCCTTGTATTAAAAATAAAACTTACAAAGGGATATTACAAAATCCTTTGTAAGAAATGGAGGAGATAGATTTAAAAGTTACATGTAGTAAATAGCGTACGAATAAGAATATGTACCTGTGCCTTGCAACTGTAAAGTATATGTTCCGGATGTAGCAGGATAGAATGTATATCTTTTCGTACCTGAATTAACAGTATATTTACCTACCATTTGATTTGACCCTTTATAAATAACAATGTTTATGGTATCTGTACTTGCATCTACATCATTCATAGCCAACATGAGCTTGACTTCCTTGAGTCCGGAAGGAATATTGAACGATGCTCGATAAACATCTGTAAAACGGCCCATATCAGTTTTTAAATTTGTCATGTACGGAACTGCAAAGTTGTTAGAAGTATTATCTGTTTCTGAAATTTCCGCAGCATTAACTGACATAGGGATAGTTAATGATAATGTAAATAGTAGTAATAATATTACTAATTTTTGTGATACTAATTTAATCCGCATAAAAACTCCTTTCAAGAAATCTCCTCCATTTTTTCACACTAACAGATGTACAAAAGAATGACACATGTTAGTATAATACCAAATAACAATGGTATTAATTGGTATTATATAAAAAATGTAAAATAAAGTCAATAATTGTTTGAAATCAAATATACATAAAAATATTAATTTATTCTTTTTGCATGAAGCACAACTCTATAAATTTTATTATTACCACAAGTAGAAAGCGTTAATATTTCATCATCTTTTTTTACATCTATTCCAAAATCATGTGTGCTACGGTCAGTAATTTTTTTCAAAAATTCTTCATATTCAGAATCATCTTTAAAATCATTTTTTGTATAATAAGTTTCTGATTTTATTTTGTAAACAGAAAAAACTTGATAGTGTAGCGTTTTTTCTGGAGTATATAATGTAATTGTTTGATTATTTTCATTTGAATACCAATCTTTTTCTAAAATATTTTGAAGAGTAGAGAACATTGATCCATCTCTTCTGTTATGTCCATATATAACAGTATTTCTATCATCAAATTTTTTAGAATTTTCATAATCTAAAAATATCCAACCTGCACTATTTTTTGATTTATCAAAACTATGAGTTAAATAATAATCATTATCTTTATGTTGTACTACTGGATAATCTATATCTGTACCATTTACTTTAACCCAGGCTACAGTAGAACTATTTTTCTTTTTAATTTTAGAAAAATCAACTACGTCTGCTGTTGCTCCATTTTCATCTGTAATCTGAATAGTATTTGTAAAATCCATGCTATCATAAATAGATGACATTATTTTTTTTGTATTAGAATTATCTCTTTGCCATATAATAATAGAGATAAGTGAATATATAAATACTGCAATAGCAATTAATCTTATTATTTTTAAATGTAATTTTGTTTGACTTCCATTACCATTATAATGGTATTTAGAATCTTCATCTACGTGATTTTTTTTAAATAGTTTTTTCATAAGTACCCTCCACATAAAGTATAACAAATTGAAATTAAATAAACAATGAAATTGATAATTAAATTAAAAGTAAAAATAACTATTGCAAATTTATAAGTTATTGATATAATATACTGGTGTGATACATATAATTACACATACATATGAAAAAGATATTAAAGTTGCTAAATATATACTAGCCATAAACAGTATAATTTAGAACATCAAACACAAAAAAGCATAAAGAGAAAGGAATGATATTATGAAAATTTGCGTATATGGTGCAGCTAGTAGTGAAATTGATAAAAGCTTTTTAGAAGCAGGAGAAGAACTAGGAAGACAAATTGTTGAAAGAGGACACGGATTAGTATTCGGTGGTGGTGCTAATGGTATGATGGGTGCCGTAGCTAGAGGCGTTGATTCAAAAGGAGGATATATATTAGGAATTGCTCCAGGATTTTTCAATGTAGACGGAGTTTCTTATGATAATTGTACAGAATTTATTCATACAGATACAATGAGAGAACGTAAACGTTTATTAGATGAAAAATCTAATGCATTTATCATTGCTCCTGGCGGAATAGGAACTTTTGATGAGTTCTTTGAAATACTAACACTAAAACAACTTGGAAGACATAACAAACCAATCGTAATTTGGAATATAAATAATTATTTCGATAATATGGAAAACATGATGCAAGTATCTGTAGATAAACATTTTATTACAGATGATTGTAGATCTTTATATTATGTATGTAACACAATTGATGAAATATTAGATTATATCGAAAATTATGACGAAACAGATATAGATTTATCAAAAGTAAAAATTAGATAATAAATATAATATTAGTTGTTACCTAAATTTAATAGTTAAGATATTAAAAAAGATAAAAGAACTTTTAATACAAAAAATTGTATTGAAAGTTCTTTTTTGTTTAATAGGAAAGTTCTCAAAAAAAGAAGAAAAAAGGGCATGAAAAATAAACCCTTATAAAAGAGTATGTAAATTATTCATTTAAAAAGCAATCCATGCCTAAAATATAATCATCAGTCGGATTTAAAAAAATAGTATTGCATAAGAAATTTATTATATATATAATTTAAAATAGAAACTCTATAGAATAAAAAATAAAACAACAATGGAGGAATTTTAAATGAAGAAAGAGTCAATTAAGGAAACGGTTAAATTTGTTTTACGGATGATAGGTGTTGCTGCATCTATCTATTTGTTAGTAGTATTTCTAATTTGGTTAGCCGTAAAGGATACCAAATATGAAGTATACTATGAGGATATGATTGTAGTAGACAAATGCGATGGTTCCAAAAG
The DNA here is from genome assembly GCA_944387405.1 of uncultured Clostridia bacterium. Classification (GTDB taxonomy): domain Bacteria; phylum Bacillota; class Clostridia; order TANB77; family CAG-508; genus UMGS1994. The sequence continues at coordinate 125,316 of CALXET010000003.1, read as the reverse complement.
GGTTAATAATGTGGCTTTAAATACTGCAACGAATATGCCCCAAGGTACTTTCAAAAGCAAAAAGGATATCTATGTATTAATTGTCGAATACGATAAGGGAGAAAATAACCAAGGCGAAATCGAAGTGGATAAGGAAGAGTATGACGAGATAGAGATTGGTGATACTATAAGTGTCAGAATTTCCGAAAGATATTCACATGATAATTATGATAGCTATGAAATGACTCTTGAGGAGTAGTCCTCTGGGACTGCAAAAGATTATTCGGGACAGAAATGTCCCGCTTTTTATATAAATAATTGTTTTAATTTTTAAAATAATATATAATTATTAAATAAAAATAAAGATTAAAAATAAAGGAAAAGATAAATGATATACGAATTTGAAATACCAGGACCTGTTACTGGGAAAGGAAGACCAAGAATTAATACATATACTTGTAGGGCATATACTCCAAATAAAACTAAAGAATATGAAGAACTTGCAAAGCAATATTTTATTCTTAAATATCCAAGACATATTCCAATAGAGGGAAGAGTGAAGGTAAGTATTATTGCATATTTTAAGATTCCAAAAGGTACTAATAAGAAAAATGAGGAATTAATGTTAAATGGAATTATTAGTCCTACAAAAAAACCAGATATAGATAATATAGAAAAAATTGTTTTAGATGCAATGAATACACTAGCATTTAAAGATGATAATCAAATTACTAAATTAGAAATAGAAAAAGTTTATTCAGAAGAAGAAAAAGTGTATGTTAAAATAGAAGAATATTAAAAAATTATAATTATTTTAATATATTATTAAAGGAGAAAAAATATGTTTTTTAAAAAAAAGAAAAAAGATAAAGTTGTAGAGGCAAAGATAGTATCTCCTCATGAAGAAGCGGAAAAAGAAGAAAAGAAAAAATTTAAAATAAAGCCAAAGACTTTAGCAATATTAATTTGTATTTTAGCAATCGTAATAGTAGTTTTTGCAATTACTTTAAAGATTAATTCATATAGGGAAGATAGGGGAAAAACTTTTTCATCTGCTCTAAATTCATTTGTTTTGAATAATTATGAAGATGCAAGTATAAAGCTGAAAGATATAAAACCAAAAAACAAAGATGAAGAAGCTTTTATAAAATTAATTAGAAAAAGTAAAGATATAAAAGAAGAAACTAAAAAATATGAAGATGAAGAAATAATTAATGAATATATAAAAGTCTTAGAAGAAATGAAGAAAATAGTTGAAGAATCAGATGGAATTACAATAACAATATTTAAAAAAGATGAATTTAAAGATATTACTATTACTACTGTGCCATTTGATGATGCTATAAGATATGCAAAAGAACAAATAGAAAAATTAAATGAAGACAAAAAGAATAATTTAATATTTGGAGGAAAGAAAGAAGATAATTTATCAATATTTACTTATAAAGAATCAAAGATGATTGGGTATTTTATTGAAGAAGTAAATATTAAAGGTGATGGAGATTCATACTATAGAAATAAATAATTTAATATAATTATTTAAAATAAAAAAGTAAAATAAGAATAGAAATAAATTATAAAATAATAAGCTTAAAATGCAAAATAAATACTTGCACATTAGGCTTATTTTAATTATTGTGAATATTTAAGAAATATTATATAATAAGCAAAAAATTAGGAGAGACAATATGAAAATAGGATATTTAGGACCAGTTGGAACTTTTTCAAATGAAGCTTGTGATAATTGTTTTGATGAAATGTATGAAAAAATACCGTATAAAACGATTAAAGAGACTATTATAGCATTAAAAAACAATGATGTAGATAAATGTATTATACCAGTAGAAAATTCGCTACAAGGGTGTGTTACAGAGGCCATAGATACATTAATTCAAAATGAAAATATATATGTAGAAAAAGAATATATATTGAAAATAAATCAGAACTTAATGGCTAAAGAAAAGTATAATATAGAAGATATTAAAATAGTATATTCTCATATTCAGGCTATATCACAATGTAGGAATTATCTAGAAGAAAATTTAAAAAATGCAGAGATAAAAGAAGTTTTAAGTACAGCTCTTGGTGCAAAATATTCATTAGAAAATGATTATTCAGCATGTATTGGAAATATTTCTTGCATAGATAAATATGGATTAAAACTAATAGATAAAGATATTCAAGATAATAATTTAAACCAAACTAAATTCTGGATATTATCTAAAAAAATAAACGAAAGTTTCGATAAAAAGAAAATATCAATAATATTTACTACAAAACACGTTCCAGGAGCTTTATATAAAATACTTGGTATATTTGATAAGCATAATATAAATTTAACTAAAATAGAATCAAGACCAGCTAAGACTAATCTTGGAGAATATTATTTTCTAGTAGATTTTGATATTGATAAAATAGATGCAACAAATGCTTTAAATGAACTAAAAGAAAATGCAAATTATAGTAGAATATTAGGAATTTATAATTAATTCAAATATGATTACGAGTAAAGTGGGAGGTTTAATATGATTTCTGATAAAATGAAAGAATTAGTAAAAAATAATTCTGTTATAAGAGAAATGTTTGAAGAAGGAAAAAAATTAAAAAAAATATATGGAGAAGAAAATGTTTTTGATTTTAGCCTTGGAAATCCAAGCACTCCTGTACCAAGTAAAGTAAAAGATTCGATTATTGAATTACTTGAAAATGAAAAGCAAAATATTATTCATGGATATACAAGCAATAATGGATTCGAAGATGTAAGAGATGCTTTAGCTAAATCATTAAATAAAAAATATAATACTAATTTTAAAAGTGATAATTTTATTATGACAGTTGGTGCTGCTAGTGGTTTAAATATAGTTCTTAAATCAATATTAAATAAGGATGAAGAAGTAATCGTATTTGCTCCATATTTTAGTGAATATAAATGTTATATAGAAAATTATGATGGAAAAATAGTTGTTATATCACCAAATGAAGGTAATAATTTTGTTCCAGACTTAAAAGAATTAGAAAGCAAGATAAATAATAAAACAAGAGGAGTTATTATTAATAATCCTAATAATCCAACAGGTGTAGTTTATGATGAATCTTTTATAAAAAAATTATCAGAAGTGTTGATGAAAAAAGAGAAAGAATTAGAAAGAGATATTTATTTAATTTCAGATGAACCATATAGAGAAATAGTGTTTGACGGAAAGGAAGTTCCTTTTATAACTAAATATTATAAAGATACTATAGTTGTTTATTCATATAGCAAAAGTTTAGCAATACCAGGAGAAAGAATAGGATATGTTATAGTACAAGATGAGGTAAAAGATTCTAAAGATTTAATTACTGCAATTACAATAGCAAATAGAGTAATAGGATGTGTAAATGCTCCATCTCTTATGCAAAAAGTTGTTTCTAAATGTACAGATATTACTTGTGATATGAATATTTATGATAAAAATAGAAAATTATTATATAGTAAACTTAAAGAATATGGATTTAAATGTATTAAACCAGAAGGCGCTTTTTATTTATTTGTTAAATCACCATCAGAAGATGATAAAGAATTTGCTTCAAGAGCAAAAAAATATAATATATTAGTAGTACCAGCATATTCTTTTGGTTGCAAAGGATATGTAAGAATTGCGTATTGTACAAGTTTCAACACTATAGAAAAATCTCTAAAATCATTTAAAAAACTGGCAGAAGAGTATGGAATATATAAAAAGTAGATAAATCAAATAAACAACAGTTGACATAAATATAGAAACGGTTGTATAATATATATGCACTTTATTTTGGATTTATAAGACAGAAGCAGATGAAATGTTTTTTGCTTTAACTCTTAAAGTGCATGTTTTGTTTTTTTAGCTAGAGGAGGTAGACACAATGGAACAAAACAAATGGGCAAAGATTTTTGCACAAGAAGAGCTAGAAAAGCTCATCAGCTGGAGAGGAAACTCTCTTGAACAGATTTTTGAAATTAAGGATGAAATCTATTCTGAGGAAAAGAAAAAGTCCAAAGGTTTTAAGACTCTGGAAAGGCTGAAAGATTATCCTAACCACATTGCAGGTGGTAACACATGGCTTAGAATAAGCAAAGGTCTCTTAGAAAATGAGACGATTGTGGAACAGATTGATAAGTTCTACAAAGATGAGCATAAGTCATTTATCATGGCAATGAGGCCAGGGCATATCTTGACAGATAAGCCTATCTGGATTGTAGCAAACATTCCAGAGCTTAAAGAGGCAGTGTATCCGGTAATTGCAGAATACGCAAAGAAGGATTGCATTATCTTGCTCATTAACGAAGGAGAAGCTGTATAAAGCTTCTTTTTTAGCATATACAAGTTTTAAAAAATATAATTAGTCATATAGAAAACCTCTAACGAATACAATTAAACAAAGTATTCTAGTTGGAGGTTTCTTTATGAAAAATATATCAATAGAAGAGCGAGCAGTAATGCTAGCTAGATACATCATAGATACAAAAGATACAGTACGAGGAGCTGCTAAACAATTTGGTATTTCTAAATCCACTGTTCATAAAGATGTAAGTCAGAGATTAATGAAAATAAATATGCCTTTATTTTTAGAAGTTAGAAAAATACTAGATGAAAATAAAGCAGAAAGACATATAAGGGGAGGGATGGCGACAAAGCTAAAATATACTGAACAAAAAAATAAAGTAAGTTAATGAATATTAATATAAGATAAGAGAATTTTTTAAAGTTCTCTTATCTTTTTTTTCAAAAATAAAATTAATAACATTTGAAATATAAAGATAAAAATTGGAAATAATATAAGAAGTATAAAAAAGGAGGTTATTTATGGAAAATGAATTAGAAATTGAAAATGTTGAAGCTGTAGAAGTACTTGATTCAAGGGGAAATCCAACTTTATTAGTAAAAGTTAGGACGGCATTTGGAGATATAGGAAAAGCTATAATTCCGTCTCGGTGCTTCTACTGGAAGATATGAAGCTTGTGAGTTACGAGATAATGATAAAACAAGATATAATGGAAAAGGTGTAGAAAAAGCAGTTGAAAATGTAAATAAAATTATTAAAAATGAATTAGTAGGAATGAATATTTATGATCAAAGAAAAATAGATAAAAGATTAATAGAATTAGATGGTACAATTAATAAATCTAGATTAGGGGCAAATGCAATTTTAGGAGTATCTATTGCTACTCTTAAAGCTGCTGCAAAATCACTTAATATGGAGGTTTATAGGTATATAGGAGGAATAAATGGTTGTAAAATGCCTACTCCAATGTTCAATATTTTAAATGGTGGAAAACATGCAGATAATAATATAAATATACAAGAATTTATGATTGTTCCAAATAAAAATATAAAATTTAAAGAAAAAATGGAGATAGCATTTGACATATATAATGAATTAAAAAAAGTTTTAAAAAAAGCGGGCAAAAGTGTAGGAGTTGGTGATGAAGGTGGTTTTGCTCCTGATTTAGAAGGTGATGAAGATGCGATAAAATTAATTTTAGAAGCAATTGGAAAATCAGGGCATAGAGCAGGAGAAGATGTTTTTCTAGCTTTAGATATTGCTGCAAATGAAATGTATGAAGAAGCTAAAAAGATAAAAGAAGGAGGAAAATATTATTTTTGGAAAACAGGGAAATTAAAAAATGTAGATGAAATGATAGAATATTATAATGATATATCTAGAAGGTATCCAATAATTTCAATAGAGGATTGTTTATCAGAAGATGATTTTGATGGCTGGAAAAAGGTATCAGATAATCTAAAAGATAAGATAAAATTAGTAGGAGATGATTTATTTGTAACTAATAAAGAGAGATTATTATTAGGAATAGAAAAGAAATTAGCAAATAGCATACTAATTAAGCCAAATCAAATAGGAACAGTTACAGAGACTTTAGATACAATAAAACTTGCAAAAGAATATGGATATGAAACTATAGTGTCACATAGATCAGGAGAGACAGAAGATACTTTTATATCAGATTTAGCCTGTGGGCTTAATATTGAAAAAGTAAAATTTGGTGCACCATGTAGAACAGATAGAATATGTAAATATAATAGATTATTAGAAATAGAAAATGATTTATTAAAATAAAATTATATCACCTAGTATATGTATATCTCATATTTTATACTAGGTGATATAAAATGAAGACAAGAAGTTTAATTAAAAATAATAGTAAATCAAGAGCAATAATATTACATTTAGATGGAGATCCTAAATATGCTAGAAAAGCATATTCATATTATAATAATTTAAATTTAAAAGCGATAATAGAAAGTGTACCAGAATCTAAACAATGTATAGTAATTAGGAATTTATTAAAAAAATATAATCCAGATATTTTAGTTGCAACAGGGCATGATTTAATGATAAAAAAAGGACAAGGTTATTTTGATATTAATAATTATAAAAATTCTAAATATTTTGCAAAAACAGTAAAAGAAGCAAGAAAATGGAATAGTGATGAAAATAAATTTACTATAATTGCAGGAGCATGTGAGAGTTTTTTTGAAGCAATAATTTCAGAAGGAGCAAATTTTGCATCATCACCAGGAAGAATATTAATAGATTACAAAGATCCTTTAATAGTGGCAAATAAAGTAGCAAATACTGATAGAAATTCATTTATATCAATAAATGAAATAATACCTGAATTAAAATCTGGATATAAATCAATAGGTGGAACTAAAGCTAGAGGATGCTTTTAGCTAAAAAGACAAAAAACAACAAATTTAATAAAAATGTAATATAAATGTAAAGCAAACGTTAAATGAACAGCAAAAAGACATAAAAACAAGTAGTACCAACGATTACAAGATTTCGACACAAACATTGGATTTTTGACAATTTCATCATGCGATGATATACTTTAACTAACAATTAAAAAGTAGGTGATGAAATGATTTATAAATCTGATATTATGAGTTTAAGAAAGGATATGGAGGCAAAAATAGGGCAAAAAATTATAATAAAAGAGTCACCTGGCAAAAGAAGTAAGCCACTTGAAAAAGAAGCCATTATTGAGCAAGCATACCCAAGTTATTTCAGAGTAAAATTTGAAGAAAACGAAAGAAGAGGATCTTATAATTATACTGATATATTTACAAAGTCAGTAGAAATTCAAATATTTGATGGAGAAGGATTTAAAACATTAGAACCACCAGCAATAATTTCAAAAAAGAATAGAGAAGAATTTGCATAAATGGAAAATTCCCTTAAAAAGGGAATTTTTTTTTATCTTTTTAATATACATATAATAATAAAAGTCTAAGGAGGATAAATATGGATATTATAAAAGATAAGATTAAATTAAAAGAAATGGTTCAAGATATTAATAAAGAGATTATATTAGAGCAGAATTATATAATTCCAGATGTAAAAAAAGATGTAGTAAAAAATATTATAGCAAATGGAAATATATTTATTGAAAATTTAGAACTACAATCTAATAGGATTAAAATTAATGGAAAAGCTATTATATTTAATATGTATTTAAATAGTGATGAAGAAAATAGCATGCTAGATATAGTACTTCCATTTTCAGAAATAATTGATTCTGATAAAATAAATGATTCAGAGATATTTGATTGTATTCAGAATATTTATATTACTAAAATAGAAGTTAAGATTTTAAATGAGAGAAAAATTAATATTTTAGTAAAAGCAAATGTAAATATAAAACTATATAAAGAGAATGAAGTAGAAATAATAAAAGAGATAAAAGAGAATAATGGTGAAATACAAAAACTAGAAAGAAAAGTAGAACTAAATAGTATTGTAGGAAAAGGGGAGAATAAAGCAACTTTAAAAGAGAGTTTAAAGATTACAGATGTAGAAAAATTAGAAAGTATAGTTAAATTAAAATATGATATTCAGAACATAGAGAGTAAAATAAGCTATAATAAAGTTTTAGCTAAGGCAGATTTAAATCTAGAGATTTTATATAAAACAGAAGAAAACAAAATTAATAAGTATAATGTAAATCTTCCATTAATGGCATTTATAGATATAGAAAATGTTTCTGATAAAAATATAGCAAAATTGAAAATTAATTTAAACAATTTAGAATATGAAATAATATCAGCAAATTCAATAAATCTAGTAATGGAATTTAATATAAAATGTGATGTGTATGAAATAAAAGAATTAAATTTAATACAAGATTTTTATGGAATAAAAAATACATATAAATATGATAAAAAAACTATTAATATAGAAAATAAAACTAATGAGAAACTATTAACGAAAAATATAAGTGATAAAGTATTAATAGATAATATTAATCAATTATTTAGTACAGATATTTACTTAAATATAATAAAAAAAGAGAAGTATAATGGGTTAATAAAATATACGGCAAATGCTGAAGTAACATATTTATTTAATACCTTTGATAATAAATATATAGATGTTTTAAATGTAGATTTTGAATTTGATTTTGAGACATTAGAAGATTATGAAAAAATAGATTTAAAGATTGCAAATTCAAATTTTATAATTCTTCCAGATTCTACTGTAGATAGTAAAATAGAGATAGATATTTATAATAGTCAAAATGAATATATTAAGCTTGATATAATTGATAATATTTCCGAAGATAATAAAATGGATTTTAATTATCATAGTGTAGTTATATATTTTGTACAAAAAGGTGATACATTGTGGAAAATTGCTAAAAAATTTAGAAGTACAGTAGATAAGATTGTTAAAATAAATAATATAGAAGATGAAAATAAGATAAGTATAGGGCAAAAATTATATATCCCTAAAGCTGTTTAATTAAGTGTATGGTTGATATTATTTATTCAAGAAAAAGATTTAAAATGAAAAAGAAAAATTTAATAATTATTTTTCTTTTAGGTTTAATTATTTTAATAAGTTTATTTACAAAATATATAGCTTATCCTATTTTTGATAGTACTTGTAGAAATAAAGCTAAACTTTTAGCTACTGAACTTGCTAATACAGAAACAGATTTAACAATGAAAAAATATAAATATGAAGATTTAGTTAAAATTGAAAAAGATAATAATGGTAATATTCAATTAATAGATATAAATATATTTGTATTAAATGAAATAATTGATGAAGTAACAGATGCTATGAGAAAACAAATATTAAATACGAATGAGCACGAAGCAAGTATAGATATAAGGCTTGGAGCTCTTACCGGAAATAAACTGTTATCTGGAATTGGACCAAATATTAAATTAAAAATAGATCATATAGGAAATTTTTCGAATAATCTAAAATCTGAATTTTATTCAGCAGGGGTAAATCAGACTATTCATAGAATTTATTTAGAATTAAGATGTGATATTAGTATAACAACTCCTATAAGTAATATAAATGAAAGAGTAGAAAATGAAATTTTACTGATTGAATCAATTATTGTAGGAGATACACCAGATAGTTATTATGATATAGAGAGTTTAGAGGCAGAAGATCAAACACGAATGATTGATTAAATTTAAAAGTTAACATAATTTGACAAATGAACTAATGTATGGTAAAATAGAAACGTGACTTCTTATAAATTAAGAGGATTTAGTCAAAAAAGGTTTCAGTTTATATCATTACTTATCGATATTTAATTCAAGGTAATCCTCTTAATTAAAACTTGAATTAGCAATACATTATAATCGGGATTCTATATAGAATCATGCTGAAATACTTATGACATAGGCTTTTTTAAAGTAGATTATACTAATATAAATTGCCAAAACAGTAAAAAGAGATTTTAACTGAAAGAAGAAAAAACTGGGATGAAAGACAATTCAATCATCCCAGTTTTTTTCTTCTTTAGTTATGCTAAAACAAATAAATTTAATTTATATTATATCTTTTAGATTTCTTGCAAGTTGAACACCACTGCATGAAGCCATAATTAATCCACGAGTAAGACCACCGCCATCGCCTATAGAATATAATCCATTTACACTAGTTTTAAAATTATTATCAATTTTTACTTGATTAGAATAGAATTTAATTTCGGCCGCATATAATAAATTATCTGGATGAGCAAATCCTGGAATAACTTTATCTAGTGCTTTTATAAATTCTAATATATCTGTCATAGTTCTATATCCAATTGCAAAAGTTATATCTCCAGCTTCGGCTGTTTTTAAAGTAGGTACAACACTATTTTTTTCAAGTTCTTTTGGCCACGTCCTTTTTCCAGCAAATATATCACCAAGACGTTGAACTAATACACAACCATTAGCAAGTTGATTAGTATTTTCTCCAATATTTATACCATATTTAATAGGTTCATTAAAAGGTGTTTCAAAATGATGAGATACAAGTATAGCTAAATTTGTATTAGTACTTTTTCTGTTTTTGTATGAATGACCATTTACAAGTGTAAGTGAATTATCATAAACTTCATTTGAAACAAATCCACTAGGATTTTGACAAAATGTTCTGACTTTATCTTTATAAGGTGGAAGTCTTGCTATAAATTTACCTTCATACATATATTTATTAACATTTTTCATTACTTCATCTGGAAGTTCGTATCTTACACCAATATCAACAGTTCCTGCTTCTGTTTCTATATTATGTTTTTTACATATATCAGAAAGCCAGCTAGCACCTTTTCTACCAACACCAATTACAACTGTATTAGATAATATTAATGTAGGATCTTCATCTAGTTTAGAAGAAGATACATAATAAACACCTTTAACTTTATTATTTTCTACATATAAATCTGTTACTGTTGTTTCAAAAAGAATTTCTATATTATTATCTAATAAGTATTTTTCAATTTTACCATATAGTTCATGACTTTTTTCAGTTCCTAAATGTCTAATATAAGAGTTTATTAAATTTATACCATTTTCTTTAGCTTTTTTCTTTAATTCATTTATTTCAGTTTTATATTGAGTTCCTTCAATTTTAGTATCAGCACCAAAATCTAAATAAATATTATCAGTATAATCCATTAATTCTTTTGTTTTTGGTACTCCTAAATAATCTGGAAGAGCACCACCTACTTCTATAGTTTCGTCATCAGGATTATATAGAGTAAGTTTACCATCAGAAAAAGCTCCTGCTCCAGAAAAACCACTTGTAATATTACAGAAAGGTTTGCAATTTACACACTTTCCAGCAGTTTCTAGTGGACAAAATCTTTTTTCTACACATTTTCCTTGATCAATTAACAAAATTTTCTTTTTCTTAGCCAATCCTAATTTTATTAGTTCATATGCTGTGAAAACACCACTAGGACCAGCTCCTACTATGATTAAATCGTATTTTTCCATTAATCATACCCCCTCCAGATTAAAATTATATAAGCATTTTTGTAATTAGTAAATAGGATTTTTGTAAAAGAAAGATCGAGTTAAATTAAATTAGAAAAAAAGAGAAAAACACATATATTTTGAAATATTTGAGTAAAGTTTAAAGATATGATATAATAAAAGATAAGCTAGCTATTTTTTTTATAGCATTTAGCTTATGTAACTCTATAAAAAAATTTTTTGTAGGAGGAAAAGAAATGATATTAGAAGAAAGTTACAGACAGTTTAATTCATCAGAAGAGTTTCGGAATTTTCTGAAAGAAGCAACAAAGAGAAGGGGCATAAAGCCTAAATACATTGTGGGCGTCAAGGACCATATCTCTGAGACAGAAGCTTATGCAACAGTCGATATGGTTGCACCAATTATCAGAAATCAAGGCTACAAAGTTGCAGCTGCGGTCTTTATAGTTCCACAGACAGGGAAGAGCGAACCCTTCAATGTGCTTTTTGCAGAGAATATTGATGAAGATGAGGTTTTATATAAGTTCCTGTACGGAAACTTGAAATATAGTCTCAAAAAAATCTTCATCATGGACTAGTATCATTGGAGCGTGCGATACCACTAAATGTAGAGGAGTAGTGCGCTCCTCTTTTATTTTCTATGAATCTAAAAAAACTTTAGAAAGCTACAAATTTTATATTTCTTTTAAGATGATATTTATTTTATATAATATGAGATGAATTAATAAAATGAAGTTTGAATATTATGTAAATCTATGATATAATACAAAAGATATTTGGTTATTGCACAACCTGTAAATAATAAAATACGGGGGAGTGCAATTCCTCCGTAAGAATTTAAGGAGGGATGACGATATGTCAGTACTTACAACAAAACCAAAGTTTCTGTATCCAAAATCACGGATGTTTCCGTTTGATGAGGTGACAGAGAAAATCGTAAAGGGGCTAGAGAAACGAAACTGGAGTGTTCCGGGAATAACAGTTGATTTTCACACATATGGATCCGGAGAAGCAAAATACCGGAGAGTTGAATATGTCCATGGTGAAAATTTCAAGCTGTACTTCTGTAGACCTCAGGGAACTTTACCATCAAAACTTAATAACACAGCTGCTATTCATGAGTTGTGGATTCCGAATGAGGAGCTAACAGTCTATGACGATGGGTCTGGACCTACTTATTTCCTCTATGTGGGAGATGATTGGAATCTTGACAAGAGTTGGTTTATGGATTCTATAAAGGTACATTCCAAGTTAAGGAAAAAGCCGAGAAAGTATATCAGATATAAAAGGGATTTAAGAACTGTAAATGAACTGATATACGACGACGACTTAGGTCGCGAATATGAGCCTGAGGGGGATGAGCCCAGAAGAATCAGTATACCGGAGATGTATAATCGTTTTAAAACCTATCTGGAAGAGAACGTACTTCAGTATATTGAAAGTTTCCCAGAAGAGGAGGCTGTGGAAGAACCTGCAGTAGAGCTGATTCATTATGAAGGTCCATGGAAGGAAATCTTTAGCCTGTGTGATTATGACGAGAAAAAACGCATCACCCAGGGAATGAATGATCCTCAAAAGCTGACACCGGAGAATCGTCATGCATATTTCGGTAGAGGTAGAAGGCTTGTGGGATTGAGCGTTCAGAATACTTGTAACTTTTCGGAAAAAGCCTATGATGGATTTATATGGGCTGATACGAATCCAGAAGCAATGAACTATGGCTGCCTAAATAAGCAGATTAAAAATGCAATGGGGTCTATAAGAGATGACTTCCTTGTATCCATCATCCTCAAGTATGCAAACGATGTATATGTTGTGGACAATGCTCTTTTCGATGAGACGAGGATGAGCTTGTTTGAGCAGATTGCACCGAGAGATACGTTAAGCGACGAGGAGTTGAATTTGGCATATGCTGAAAGAGCAAAAACTCTAATTCCTATAACGGAATACAAGGGTGGCTACAAAGAACCTCTGGTCCTGATATGCAGAGAACTTGATTTTGACGAGATAAATTGGATCTCTGAAGATGTTGTAAAAAGAAACTGATAATATGAGAAAAAGGGCAAGCTTCTTGTGAGTTTTATCACAGGGAGCTTGCCCTTTTTATATGCAACAAATTGAATATTATGTAAATTTGTGGTATAATTAATAAGATAATCGGTTATTGCACAACCTGTAAATAAAAAGAAAATACGGGGGAGTGCAATTCCTCCGTAACAATTTAAGGAGGAATGATTATGTCAGTATTAACAATTAAACCACGGTTTCTGTATCCACGATCACGTCAGTATTATCCTATCGATCTGATGAGCGAGAAGATTGTTAGAGCTTTAGAGAAGCGGAACTGGGAAGTTCCTGAAATCTCTGTGGAGTTTTGCACATACGGTTCGGGTGAGGAAAAGTTCAAGTATGTATCAGAAATAAAAGGAAAAGATTTCAAAATGTTTTTTGCTAGAAGTCAAGGACAACTCTGTCAGAGATGGAATGATTCAGCTGCTATCCATGAGATATGGATTCCTAGAGAACAGCTTGAGGTTTTTTCTGATGAGTCAGGCCCTAGATACTATCTGTATGTAGGAGAAGACTGGGAAAAAGAAAAAGAGTGGTTCTTCGATAGTGTGAAGGTGAATTCGAAACTCAATGGAGAGCCAAGAAGATACCTGATGTATGAAGGAGATAAACCGGGAAAGGTAAGATCTCTTAATCTCATCCCTGATAATGACTTGGGAAGGGAATATGATCCCGAAGGTGATGAGCCTAGGATTATAAGTCTTAAGGATTTATATCAGAGATTTGCAGATTATTTAGAGAAGAATGTTCTCGATTACATCCTTAGTTTTCCAGAAAAAGAGCCTGTTGCAGAGGTAGAGCAGGAGCTTATTCCGTATAACGGACCATGGAAGCTGTTATACAGCCTTTGTGATGCAATAGACCGTGAACGAATCACTGAGGGAAAGAAAGATAAGGAGAGTCTTCAGCCAGAAAATCGGCATGCATATTTTGGGAGAAAAGGAAGGCTGGTACCTGTAGATTTGAGAATAAGCGAGGAATTACCAGAAAAAGCTGATGAAGGATTTATCTGGACATCTCCGAATTGTGAGGGCAATATTGATTTGATGCCCAAACATGTGCGTTTCAACATGGGAGATTCATGGTTTGGTTCATACATTGTAACGATATCACCTAAATATGCTAATGACATATATGTTGTTGACTTTGCGAAGTTCGAAGAAACGAGAATGCGGTTATTTGACGAGATTGCTCCGAGAACAACTTTAAACACAGATGAGTTAAAAATTGCGTATGCAGAATATGCTAAGACGCTTGTTCCCATCACAGAGTATAAAGGCGGATACAAAGATCCGATAGTGCTGATTGAAAGAGAGCTAGACTTCGACGAGATTGCGTGGATTTCGGAGGAGAGATTCAAATGATGCTGACAAAGAAGAGACTGCTTGGGCTTGCCCAAGAGGTCTCTTTTTATATATTGTTTTTTAAAATTGACATTATGTAAATTCATGGTATAATACAAAGGTATACAAAAACAAGAGAAGAGATTCTTTCTGAAATTGCGCCAAGGACGATTCTTACAGACGAGGAATTGCAAATGGCAATAAATGCTAGAAGCGAAAGCTTTGTTCCAATCAATGAGTATAAAGGAGGGTACGAAGATCCTATTGTAGTAATATACCGCGAAATTGGACTAGATGAGATTGAGTGGATGAAGAAGTAGAATTGAAAACTAAATACTGATAGTAGGCCAGGGGAGAGATTCCCTGGCTGAACTTGTTTTATAGAAATAAAGAAATTATCAAAAGTAAATAAAAAAATAAAAATTAGATAGAAAATAAGAAATAAAAAATATAAAAACAAAAAACTCAGAAGATTTAACCTTCTGAGTTTTAATAATTGCTTTAAAATATTATCTCTTAGAGAATTGTGGAGCTTTTCTAGCTTTCTTAAGACCATATTTCTTTCTTTCTTTCATACGAGGATCTCTTGTTAAGAATCCGTTTGATTTTAATATTGGTCTGTATTCAGAATTTGCTTCAACTAAAGCTCTAGCTATACCATGTCTTATAGCACCTGCTTGACCTGTATAACCTCCACCTTGAACTTTACAAATTACATCATATTTTGAAACTGTATTTGTTGCTGTTAAAGGTTGTTTTACGATAACTTTTAATATTTCTGTTCCGAAGTATTCATCTAGAGGAGAACCGTTTACAATAATTGTTCCGTTTCCTTCTGTAAGTCTTACTCTAGCTATTGATTTTTTTCTTCTACCTGTTCCAGCAAAAACTATTTTTTCTGATTTCTTTGCCATATTACTTTACCTCCCATACTTCTGGTTTTTGAGCGATATTTTCATGTTCGCTACCTGCATAAACTCTTAATTTTTTAACCATTTGTCTTCCTAATTTTGTATGAGGAAGCATACCTTTTATAGCAAGCATCATTGCTTTTTCAGGAGATTTTTCCATCATTACTCTAGCTGATGTTTCATGCATTCCTCCGATGTATCCTGAATGATGTCTATAAACTTTTTGATCTAATTTCTTTCCTGTTAAGATTGCATCTTTACAATTTAATATAATTACGTGATCACCTGTATCAATATTTGGTGTATAAGTTGGTTTGTGTTTTCCTCTTAATAATTTAGCAGCTTCAGTAGCAACTCTACCTAAAGGTTTATTTGCTGCATCAATTATATACCATTTGCTTTCAATTTCGCTTTTTTTAGCGCTATATGTAGTGTTATTCATGGTAATAAATACCCTCCATTCATAAATTTTATTTTTAATCTATATATAATTTATAAGACTACTACCGGGGAGAAGTAACTTATAAATACATATTTTAAATACAATGCGTAACTATTCTAATACAAATTTCATAAAAAGTCAAGCAAAATTAATACAAAATTAGAAAGATTTGAAAAATGCTTTAAAATATGATAAAATAAAAAAGATATGGCATTTTTTTTGCCAAGCATACTATATAGAAATATATATTATGCAATATCTATTTTAAGAGAGTGTGCTTTCATTATAATTAATGTAGGAGGGATTATGACATGATAGAAAAAGGAAATGAAAGCAAAGAGTTAGCTGGGCAAAACCAGCAGGAGCAGATTGAAGAAATGTCTGCAAGTGAAGATGTACGGGATGAGATGGAACTAGAAATTGAGGATAAGTTAAAAGAGTACGATACCCCATTTGAAGTTTTTTTCAATATTCTCGGGAAAATTGCAATTGCAGTGGTAATCATTTCAATGATGCTGTTTTGTTTTAGTCTGATAAAGGAAAGAGTTACCCTTAAAAATCAGATTTTCGAAATGCAAGCAGTAATCGATGATCAGGAAGCACTTTTGTCAGCAGATTATAGAGTAGTTGATTTTGATTCAATCTGCGATTCGGAATCTGACGATTTTATGAAGTTACTCATGGGTGAGATGAAAAATACCCAAGTATATTTCGAGAATCGAATTTATTCTCTCGCTGTTCAACAACTTAATGAGGAGAATATAATTAGATTTTATCAGAATCAGCTAGAGACCATCGAAAATGAAGATACGAAGGTCATGCTACAAGAGCTACTTGATAACCACAAAAAAATGAGCGAGGACTTACAGGACGATATCACCGAGACACAATCATTACTTGAAGAACTTTACGAAGTAATGGACATAATCGAATCAGGTGAAATGATTCCTGAAGAGGAGCTTGAAGAATTTTTCCAAACAGAACAAGAGCTTGAAATTCTGTAACCAATAAACCCGCACACTCTCTTGGTTACCGAAAACCTGCATAAGGTTTTCGGTAAAAAAACATTTTATAAATATTTTTAAGTTTAAATGAAAATATGTTGACAAATATAAAATAATGTGCTAATATATATGAAGTTTCAAGAAGAAGTCATCCACTTCTCACCTTATCTAAGTTATGGAAAAAGGTAATAAAATTTAATATTTAAGCATATAAATGAGATTTATTTATTATGTTTAATTATGATTTTAGTTTGTGGATTGACTTGTTTTTAGAAAACAAGTCATTTTTTTATATGAAAAATGAACGTACAAAGATGTGGAGGTGTTTTATATAAAACAAGAATTACCTATTAATGGGCAAATAAAACAAAGCACAGTACAAGTAATTAGCCAAGACGGTGAAAGATTAGGAGAAATGAATACAGAAGAAGCAATTGACTTAGCTGCAAGCAAAGGATTAGATTTAGTTTTAGTTTCTCCAAATGCAAAAGTTCCAGTTTGTAAAATAATGAATTATGGAAAATACAAATTCGAACAAGCAAAAAGAGAAAAAGAAGCTAGAAAAAATCAAAAAGCAGTTGAAATTAAAGAAGTAAGAGTTACTCCAAATATAGGTAGCCATGATTTTGAGTTCAAATGCAAAAATGCAAGAGGATTCTTAGAATCAGGAAACAAAGTTAAATTCACTGTTAGATTTAGAGGTAGAGAATTAAACAATGTAAAAGCAGGAGAAACAGTTCTTAATAAATTTGCTGAAGAGCTTGCTGAAATATCAGTTGTTGAAAAGCCACCTCGTTTAGAAGGTAAAACAATGTTTTTAATACTAGCTAAGAAATAGAAAGGAGAATTATTATGCCAAAATTAAAAACAAATAAAGCTGCAAGTAAAAGATACGGTTTTACAGGTAGCGGAAAAGTAAAAAGAACAAAAGCTAATAGAAGACATTTATTAGCAAATAAAACAAAGAGACAAAAACATACAGCAAGAGTACAAGACGGATTATTAGATAATACATGCAAATCACATGTAAAGAAATTATTACCATATCAATAAAATTTAGAGTAAAAAAGGAGTTGAATATAAATGGCAAGAGTAAAAACAGCAAGAACTACAAGAGCAAGACATAAGAAAGTAATTAAACAAGCAAAAGGTTACTATGGTGCAAAACACTACAGATTTAGAATGGCTAAACAAGCTGTTATGAAATCTGGTATGTATGCTTATGTAGGAAGAAAAGATAAAAAGAGTAATTTCAGAAAATTATGGATTATAAGAATAAATGCAGCAGCTAGAATGAATGGTTTAACATATAGTAAATTAATCTCAGGATTAAAGAAAGCTAATGTTACAATCAATAGAAAAATGTTAGCTGAGATAGCAGTTTCTGATCCAAAAGCATTTACTGAAATAGCTGAAATTGCAAAAAAAGCTTAAAACTAATGCATTAATAGCATAGTCAAAAATACATGGAAAAAGCGATATATTAAATATATCGTTTTTTTTATTTTATTTAAATTTTTATATCATTTATATTACTTTTAAAATTTGCATGGACAAAGAAAATATTATTTGATAATATTTAAAAAGATTTAGAAATAATATTATAAAAAATTATAGAATATATTACAGAATGTATTGATTATTATAAAAAAATATAATATATAAATGTATACGTATTTTAAAAAGCAAATAATATAAGGGAGGTTTTTATGAACGAAACAATCCAAAATATATTAAATAGAAGAAGTATAAGAGATTTTAAAGAAGAGCAAATAAGTGATGAAGATTTAAATATAATTTTAGAATGTGGAAGATATGCGCCAAGTGGTATGAATAGACAATCATATGCTTTTGTTGCTATTCAAAATGAAGATATGATGCATGAACTTGTAAATGAATGTATGCAAATTACAGGAAGAGATGGAAGTCCTTTTTATGGAGCTCCTACAGTAATATTAGTTTTTGGAGATGAGAATAGTAATACATATGTTAAGTATTCATCATGTGCAATAGAAAATATGTATATTGCAGCTACTGCTCTAAAGATAGGTGCATGTTGGATAAATTGTGTAGAAGATTTATTTAACAGTAAGAAGGGAGAAAAATTAAGAGAAGAAATAGAAATTCCTAATAATTATAAATGTGTAGGATCGCTTGCTTTAGGTTATATAATGGGAAATTACCCTGAAGCAAAGCCAAGAAAAGAAAATATAGTAAAAATCATAAAATAAAATTTATAATAGTTAGGAAGAAAGAAATGATAGATTTAGTAAAAGCAGAAAAAGTATTTAAGTCATATGTTGAAAAATATAATACTGAGGATGATAAAATCGAACTTAAAATAAAACACACTTATGGAGTAGTTTCTATGAGTGGTTTTATTGCGACAAAATTAGGTCTTGATGAAGAAAATATTAATTTAGCAAAATTAATAGCTTTATTGCACGATATTGGAAGATTTGAGCAAGCAAAAAAATATGATTGTTTTATAGATTCAAAAGAGATAGATCATGCAGAGTATGGTGTTGAAATATTATTTGAAAATAATTTGATTAGAAGTTTTATCAAAGATAAAAAATATGATAATATCATATTAAAAGCGATAAAAAATCATAATAAATATGAAATAGAAGATGGTTTATCTGAAGAAGAATTATTACATAGTAAAATTATAAGAGATGCAGATAAAACAGATAATTTAAGAATAAAATATACAGAAGAATTTGAGACTTTATTTGATGCAAAAGAAGAAGAAATAGAAAATGAAAAAATAAGTGATAAAGTTTATGAAGATTTTATGAATCATAAACAAATAAGATGTGAAGATAGAGTTACGCATCTTGACTTTTGGGTATGTTTTGCAGGTTGGATTTATGATTTTAATTTTGATATAGGAATACAATATATAAAAGATAATGAATGTATAGATAAATTAATAGATAGGATAGATTATAAAGACCCAGACACTAAAAAGAAAATGAAAGAGATAAAAAAACATGCAAAAAAATATTTAAATAAAGTAAAATTACAAAAGTAGAAGTATTTATACTTCTACTTTTTATGCATAATAAAATTAGATTTTAAAATAAATGTTATAATAAATATGATTATAATAAAAAAAGGAGGATGTGAAATGAAAACTGAATATGAGGTAAGAGTATTAGAAATAAACAAAGAAGAGATAATAAAAAAATTAGAAAACTTAAATGCAAAAAAAGTAGGAGAATATAACCAAAAAAGATACGTATATGATACTATTCCAAAAGAAAATGGAAAATGGATAAGATTGAGAACTAACGGGACTGAAACAACTCTTACATATAAAGATGTTACTAGTGATAAAATTGATGGCACAAAAGAGGTAGAAGTTAAAGTTTCTGATTTAGAATTAACAAATGAGTTCTTAAATAAAATTGGATTTTTTAGTAAAGCATATCAAGAAAATAATAGAATCAGATATATTTTAGATGACGTAGAATTAGACATTGATTCATGGCCTATGATACCAACGTATTTAGAAATAGAGGGAAAAGATGAAAAATCTGTATTAGACATGATAGATAAATTACAATTAGATAAATCTAAAGTTACTTCTTTAGATGTTCAAAGTGTTTATGAAAAATTTTATAATATAGATATTTCTAAAATAAAAGACTTAAAATTTTAATGATATTATTTATGTAAATCATTGACAAAATTAATTTAGAGTGTATAATAGATTTTGTAAATTAAATAAGAAATTATCAAGAGTGGACGAGAGATTCGGCTTTATGACTCCACAGCAACCTGAAGATTTAAGGTGCTAATACCGACAAAGCAAAAGCTTTGGATGATAAAATATAAGATTATTGCCTTTGCTTTTGCAAAGGTTTTTTGTTTTATAGGAGGAAAGAAATGAGAAAATTATTTACATCAGAAAGCGTAACAGAAGGACATCCAGATAAAGTTTGTGATTTAATATCAGATAGTATTTTAGATGCATATTTAGAGCAAGATGAAAATTCAAGAGTAGCTTGTGAGACAGTTGCAAGTAAAGGAGAAATTATAGTAACAGGTGAAATAACATCAAACGGAATAGTAGATATTGAGAAAATTGTTAGAAACACTCTAAAAGAAATAGGATATGATAATGAGAAAACAGATATTGATTATAGAACTTGCAAAGTTCATATAAATATTTCTAAACAATCTGAAGACATTGCTTTAGGTGTTGATAATGCATTAGAAACTAAGATGAAAGAAGATGGGATAGAAGGTGCAGGAGATCAGGGGTTAATGTTTGGATTTGCAGTAGATGAAACAGAAGAGCTTATGCCACTTCCAATATCACTTGCTCATAAATTATCTAGAAGATTAACTTTAGTAAGAAAAGAAGGTATATTAGATTATTTAAGGCCTGATGGAAAAACTCAAGTTACAGTAGAATATAAGAAAAATGTGCCATATAGGATAGATACAGTTGTTGTATCTACTCAACATAAAGAAGATGTCCCTTTAGAAAAGATTAGAGAAGATATTTTAAAAGAAGTAATTGAAAAAGTTATCCCAGAAGAATTATTAGATAATAATACTAAGTTTTTTATAAACCCAACAGGAAGATTCGTAATAGGTGGACCTCTAGGTGATAGCGGACTTACTGGAAGAAAAATTATTGCAGATACATATGGTGGATATAGTCGTCATGGTGGAGGAGCTTTTTCAGGAAAAGATCCTACAAAAGTAGACAGATCTGCAGCATATATGGCTAGATTTATAGCTAAAAATATCGTCGCAAATGGTTTTGCAAAAAAATGTGAAATACAACTTTCATATGCAATTGGAGTTGCAAAACCAATATCTATTTATGTAGAAACTTTTGGAACAAATACTATTCCTGAAGAAGATATTGCAAATAAAATTTATAAAATATTCGATTTAACACCAGATGGAATAATCAAGTTTTTAGATTTAAAGAAGCCAATATATAAATTAACAACAAATTATGGACATTTCGGAAAAGAAAATCTTCCTTGGGAAAAGATAATTTCTATGAAGTAACTGAATGAATTAGATTGACATATAAAAACAATTGTTCTATAATGCTTATAGGTGATTTATATGGAAAAGAGAATATTACATATAGATGTTAATAATGCATTTTTATCATGGAGTGCAGTAGATAGATTAAAGCATGGTGATAAATTAGATTTAAGAACTATTCCTGCAATTATAGGTGGGGATGAGTCAAAAAGAAGAGGAATTGTTGTTGCTAAAAGTAATATAGCAAAACAATTTGGGATAAAGACAGGAGAGCCTATTTATCAAGCAAGAAAAAAATGCCCAAGTATTATTACTATTCCAGCAAATCACGCTTTATATAAAAAATATTCTGATAATTTATATAAATTATTTTGTGAGTATACTGATAAAATTGAAAGATTTTCAATAGATGAATGTTTTTTGGATTTAACAGAATTTATAAAACCTGGAGAAGATGTTTTAAAAATTGCAATAGAAATAAAAGAAAGAGTAAAAAGAGAATTAGGATTTACAGTTAATATAGGAATATCGGATGATAAGATTTTAGCAAAAATGGCATCTGATTTTGAAAAACCAGATAAAATACATACATTATTTAAAAATGAGATTGAGTACAAAATGTGGAATTTACCAATTTCAGAATTGTTTATGGTTGGTAAAAAATCACTAGGAAAACTAGATAAATTGGGGATAAAGACTATTGGTGATTTAGCAAAAAAAGATGAAAGATTTATGATAAAACATTTTGGTAAATATGGTTTTATGATATGGTCTTATGCAAATGGCAATAGTAATGAAGAAGTAAATTATAAAGAAAGTAGACCTAAAGGAATAGGTAATAGTATAACTCTGCCATATGATATGGTAAGTTTAGAAGACTTAAATCCAGTACTTGTAAGATTAAGTGAACAAGTATCTTATAGATTAAGAAAAGAAAATATGGTTGCAAGTGTTGTAAATGTTCAACTTAAAAATAATAAGTTTGAAGTTTATTCACATCAAAAAAAGTTACCAAATAGAACTGATTCGTCAAAAGAAATAACAAAAGCTGCAAAAGAACTTTTAGAAGAATTATATAAAGGAGATAAAATTAGATTAATTGGAATTAGGGTAGATGGACTTTCTGAAAAAGATGAAATTCAATTATCTCTTTTTGATGTAAGCGAAGAGTCAAAAGATAAGAAAATAGATAAAACAATAGACTTGTTAAAAGAAAAGTTTGGTTATAGTATGATAAAAAAGGCTTCTGAAATAAAAATTGAAGACAAACAAATTAAACAATAGATTCATATAATATACTATAATTATATAAATAAGTAGGTGATATAAATGGAGCCAGATATAATAATAAATTGTAACAAAAAATGCAACAATAAGTGTAATTGTTTTAAAATAGTAATTGCAATTTTATCTGTTATATTAGCTTTTGCTTTAGGAATCGTCTTAGAATCAGCAATTAATTTAGTAAGCATTCTAAGTTTAGCATATTTTATAGCAGTAATTACTATATTAATAATAGCAATAATATCTATTATAATATTTGCTAAATGTATTTGTAGAAGAATATAAATTGATGGAGATAAGTTTTCTTATCTCCATTTTTTAAAAATATAAATATATTGTAAATTAAGCAGTAGTGTGATAAAATTCTTTTATAAATATAATGCTTTATAAAAGCAAAAAGGAAAGGGAAGATGGTGTAAATGGGAAATATTATATCAGTAGTTATGGCTGCAGGGAAAGGCACAAGAATGAAGACTAATAAATCAAAAGTAGTACATAAGATATATGGTAGAGAGCTTGTAAATAGAGTAATAGATACTGCTGAAAAAGTTGGATCTGATGAAATAATTTGCGTAGTAGGACATCAAAAAGAATCTGTAATGGATGCCATAGGAAATAGAGCAAAATTTGCAATTCAAGATGAATTACTTGGAACAGGTCATGCTTTAATGCAAGCAGTTCCTTATTTAGAAGGAAAAAGAGGAAAAGTTCTTATTTTATATGGAGACGTCCCATTAATAAGAGAGGAAACATTGAGAGCATTAATAAAAAGAAGTGAAGATAACAGTGAATATGCAACTATAATTACAGCTATGTATGATAATCCAACAGGTTATGGAAGAATTATAAGAGATATAGATGGTAGAGTAATAGAAATTGTTGAAGAAAAAGATGCAACAGAAGAACAAAGAAAAATAAAAGAAATTAATTCAGGAATTTATTGTTTTGATATAGAAGAATTATTAGAAGCTATTAAAGAAATAAAGCCTAATAACGCACAAGGGGAATATTATTTAACAGATGTTATTAAGATAATGAGTGAAAAAGGCTTAAAGACAGGTGCTTTAATAGTTGAAGATAATACAGAGATTTTAGGTGTAAATGATAGAATTCAATTAGAATTATTGACAAGAGTATTAAGAATGAGAATTAATATGGAGCATATGAGAGAAGGTGTTACAATAGAAGATTCAAATTGTACATATATTTATGATGATGTAAAAATTGGAAAAGATACTGTAATACATCCAAATACTACAATTAAATCTGGTGTTGTAATAGGAGAGAATTGTGAAATTGGTCCAAATGCATATATAAGAGAAGGTTGTGTTCTAGATGATAATGTTAAAATTGGAAGTTTTGTAGAGATTAAAAAGACTAAAGTTGGAAAAGGAAGCAAAGTACCACATTTATCATACATGGGGGATTGTGAAATTGGAAAGAACGTAAATATTGGTTGTGGAACAATAACATGTAACTATGATGGTGCTGAAAAACATAAAACAAAGATAGGAGATGACTCTTTTATAGGGTCTAATGTAAATTTAGTTGCACCAGTTAATATTGGTAAAAATGTTGTAATCGCAGCAGGATCAACAATTACAGAAGACGTACCAAGCAATGCATTAAGTATAGCAAGACAAAGACAATTAAATAAAGAAGATTGGAGTTTAACTCATAAGAAAACAAAGAAAAAATAAAATTTTATTCATATAAGATATTATAAAAAGAAGCTTTAAGAAATGCCTTAAAGCTTCTTTTTTGCTACATACCTTGTTCTCCAGGAATCATATAATCAATTATACCGTAGATTAGGGCTCCTATTATAGCAGCCATCCAAGATATTGTATAACCACTTACAAAGAATTGAGTTGCATATAGTACGATTACTGCTAGAACAAATCCTACAAAACCTTTACCAAACGCCATAGCATGCAAACCTGTAAATTTAATTATTAAATAGTCCATAGCTGTTAAAACAATTGCAGCTAATCCTAGAGCCCATATATTATTAATAGTAAAACCTGGAGTAAAAAATGCTGTTACTGCAAGTATTATAGCAGCTGCGACTAATCTACCAATAATTTGTCCCCAAGTTCCAACTGATGAAGCGCTTTGTACATTAGAGTCATTATCATTCATTTTAGAAAACCTCCTTCTTTAATAGTAAAAATATAAATGACTGTGCAGGTTATATCTATATTATTTACAACAAAAAAATTTTTATTCTAATTTAAAATATTATTTTAAGAATATTATTTACAAATAAGTAAAAAATATAATTAAGAATAAAAATAAAAAATGTAAAGAAGGATTAATATGTTAATTATTTTTGCAAGAGCGCTTTTTTTATATATATTAGTATTAATTGTTATGAGAATAATGGGAAAAAGAGAAATTGGCCAAATGCAACCATTTGAATTTACAATAGCAATAGTAATTGCAGATTTAGCTTCAACCCCAATGGCTGATACTGGAATACCTCTTTCACACGGAATAATACCGATACTTGGATTATTGCTTGCACATTTGGTAATCTCGTATGCAAATATAAAAAGTATTAAATTAAGAGGATTCTTGTGTGGCAGGCCATCTATATTAATTTATCGAGGCAGAATTGATGAAAAAACTTTATTAAAAGAAAGATTTACAATAAATGAATTACAAGAAAGATTAAGAGGAAATGGTATTACAAATATTGCAGATGTAGAATATGCTATTTTGGAAACTAGCGGACAAGTAAATGTTATATTAAAACCAGAAAAGCAAAATATTACTGCTCAAGATTTAAATTTAAATAAAAAATATCAAGGGATATCTTATGATTTAGTAATAGATGGTGTAATAATGAAAGAAAATTTAAAGAAAATAGGAAAAGATTATAAATGGCTTGAAAAAGAAATACAGAAATTCGGATATGATGCAAAAGATGCTTTAATTGTTACTATTGACGGTGATAATAATATATTTTTTCAAGAGAAGATGAATGCCAATAAGAAAGGAAATAAGAATGAAAAAAGAAATTAGTATTTCACTGATAATAATTATTATTGTTGTTATAGCAGATATTTTAACAAGTAATATAACAGATAAAAAAATAAGTGATATGAATAATGATTTAGATAATATGAGAGAAAAAATAGTATTTGTAAAGAATTTAAATGAAGAGGATATAGAGAAAAACAATAATAGTACTTATAATGAATTGATTCTAGATGTTAAAAATATTAAAAGAAAATGGGAGGATAATAATAATATTTTATCTTATTATATAGAACATAATGAACTAGAGAAAGTAGGAACAGAGATTAGTACATTATACAATTATTCTGAATCAAATAATTTTGAACAAGCATTAGATTCAATATCTAGACTCGAATTTATATTAGACCATATATCAAAAAAATATGATTTTGAATTAAATAATTTTTTTTAAGTTAGATACACAATATTAAATTTAGATTCATAAATTAATAATATAAATATATAATGTTATTATTAGGAAGGAATAATTTAAATGATATATTTTGATTATGCAGCTACTACACCAGTAGATTCTAGAGTTATAAATAAAATGATACCATATTTTAATAAAGAATTTGGAAATCCTTCATCTATGTATGATATTGGAAGATCTAATAAATATGCCATAAATAACGCAAGAAAAGAGATAGCAGAAGCGATTAATTGTTATCCAGAAGAAATATATTTTACAAGTTGTGGTTCAGAAAGTGATAATTTAGCAATAAAAGGTATTGCAAAAGCAAATAAATCAAAAGGAAATCATATAATTACTAGTAAGATTGAGCATCCAGCAGTACTTGAAACTTGCAAATCACTTGAAAAAGAAGGATTCGAAGTAACGTATTTAGACGTGGATGAGAATGGTTTTATAAATATAGATGAACTAGAAAAATCTATAAAAAATAATACAATCTTGATATCTATAATGTATGCTAATAATGAAATTGGAACAATAGAGCCAATTAGTGAAATAGGGAAAATAGCAAAAAAAAGAAATATTATTTTTCATACTGATAGTGTTCAAGCTATAGGAAATTTGAGAATAGATGTTAAAAAAAGTAATATTGATAGTTTATCAATGTCTGCACATAAATTTTATGGACCAAAAGGAGTAGGTGCGCTATATGTTAGAAACGGAATTAGTTTTAAAAGACAACAAGATGGAGGACATCAAGAGGAAAATAAAAGATCAGGAACAGAGAATGTACCTGGTATAGTAGGAATGGGATATGCTATATCTTTAATCGATTCAGAACTTACAAATCATATAGAAAAGGTAAAATATTTAAGGGATTTATATATAAAATTAGTAGTAAATGAAATAGCAGATATTCATATAAATGGTAGCTTAGATAAAAGATTACCTGGGAATGCAAATATTTCTTTTTTAGGGATTAAAGGATCAAAAATGGTAGAACTACTAAATGAAAGAGGAATATGTGCATCAAGTGGATCTGCTTGCAGTGCAGGACTTATAAAACCATCAAGTGTAATATTAAATACTACGTCTAATATTAATATTGCATCTTCTGCATTAAGAACGACGTTTGGAAAGTACAATACAGTAGAGGATGTAAAGTTTTTAGTGGAGAATATAAAAGATATAGTAAAAAAGTATAGATAAAAAAATAGATGTATTTAAGTTTAACTTAAATACATCTATTTTTAGTGCTTAAAAGTTTTACAAAAATCTATATTATTGATTATTTGTAACATTATTATTGTTTGATGAATTAACATCTTGAGAAGGTTGTGCTACTGCAGTAGAATTTGTATTTTGAGTAGTTGCTTTAGCTACTTTTCCTTTTGCAGATTTCTTTACATTGTCAGTAACAACATCTTTTATTGCTCCTATACTACTTAAAGCTTGAGTAGCTTCAAATGGTATAAATATTTTATTTGCATCACCTTTAGCAACTTCTTGAAGAGCTTCAAGTGATTTTAATTGAACTAATTTTTCATCAGGATTTGAATCTTTGATTGCATCATATACTAACTGAATTTCTTTTGCTTTAGCTTCTGCAACTTGTTTTATAGCATCTGCTTCACCAGTAGCTTTTTTAATTGTAGCTTCTCTTTGAGCTTCAGCATCTAATATTGCAGCTTCTTTTCTACCTTCAGCAAGTGTAATAGCAGATTGTCTTTTACCTTCAGCTTCAAGAATTAAAGCTCTTTTATTTCTCTCAGCGTTCATTTGTTTTTCCATTGCATCTCTAATATCTGCTGGAGGAGTAATATCTTTAATTTCAACACGATCTACTTTACAACCCCATTGATCAGTAGCTTCACTTAAAATTATCCTTAATCTATCATTAATCATATCTCTAGAACTGAATGTTTCATCAAGTTCCATTTTACCAACAATATCACGAATTGTTGTGATAGCTAAATATTCAATACCTTTTCTTAAAGATTGGATTTCATATACTGCTTTTGCTGGTTCAATTATTTTATAAAACACAACTGTGTCTATTGTAATTGTAACATTATCAGATGTAATAACACTTTGTGGTGGTATTTCCATTGTTTGTTGCTTTAAACTTACAACTGATCTAACTTTATCAATAAATGGAATAATTATTGTAAGTCCAGCATCTGCTATTTTATGAAATTTACCTAACCTTTCTATAATATATACTTCAGATTGTCTAACTACTTTGATTGTGTGATATGCTACAAAAGCTAGTAGAGCAATTATCACAACAAAAACAACAAATCCGCCCATATTTTTTCCTCCTAAAATTTATATATATTGAAATAATTATCTTAATTCAAAAGTCACTACAATTATACCATAAAATTCGCCTAAAATAAAGAGATTTTTGAAAAAATATGACAATTTGATTACTCTTTTGTAATAAATAATATTATTTTACTAAATTATATTTGTGAAACGTATCTTTTATGATATACTTTAAAAAGTAAAATATAAAAAATATAAATAGAGGTATAAAAGTGAGAAGCAAAAATTCAGGACATAGAAATTCAAATAAAGATAATTTTTTTAAAACATATAGAAGAATTATAATTGTTCTTTTAGAATTAATTTTATTATGTTTAATATTTAATTTTGCACCAAACTATATAAAAGATACAAATGAGTTAAAAGTATATATCAACAGTAACGATACTGCTTTTAAGTATATGCCATTTATTGAGAATAGTACTTTGTATATTTCTGTAGATGATATAAATAACTTTTTAGGTGTTCGTACTTATGTTGAAAACATTAATAATGAAGATAATATAATTTCTGTTTCAGAAAACAAAGTGATTTTAATGAAGGAAAATAGTAATGAGATTGAAATAAATAATCTTTCATTAAAAATAGATGATAAAATTAAAGAAAAAGAAGGTGTTTATTATATTCCAATTTCTGATATTGATGAAGCATATAATATAGAGATAGAAGAATATATAGATACAAATATAATAAATATTGATTCATTAAATACTGAAAAGAAAGTGGCATATTTAAATAAGAAAGATAAATTAAAATATAAAGATACAAGTTTTTCAAAAACAATAGAAAAATTAAAAAAAGGTGAAGAAGTTACTATTATTTCTAAAGATGATAAATGGACAAAAGTACAGTCAAGAGATGGGCATGTAGGGTATATAAAAACAAAAAATTTATTTAATGAAAAAGTTGTTAGAGAAAATCTTAATATAGCAAATGAGATAAAACCAGAAGAAAATGATGATATATCAGAATTATCTAATAATGATATTAGTAGCGGAATTGATGAGATAACTTCTTCTTATGAGTCAAGAAAAGAATTTATATTAAGAATTTTAGATACTGCATTGAGCAAAAGATTAAAAGGTGTAAAGGTAAATTTTGATAATATTAATAATACGGAAAATTACTATAGATTTTTAGCAGAGCTTAGACCATATTTAAATGATTATGGAATTTCTTTAATAGTTGTTAAAAAAGATAATTTAGATGAAAATACATTAAAAGAAGTAACAAATAGTGTAGAGTAAAGTTATTAAAATAAATACAGGTAAAATAGAAATTAAATTTAATTAGAATGAAAATATAAATAAAAATTTATTAAAATAAAAAATTAATTATTAGTAATTAAAGAAAAGAGGTAAATATGAGTAGAAGAGAAAAAAGAGAAGCAGAAGAAAATGCTAAAAAGGGTAAGAAATCTGTATTAAAAATAATATTAATAATTTTATTTTTAATAATTGTAATAGGTGCTATAGCAGTATTTGCTTGGTATGAACTATCTCTAAGACCAGTTCAAGATGGTAATTTGGAAAGCGTAATAGTTGATATTGTTCCTGGACAAGGTACAGAAGGAATAGCTGAAGCGCTAAAAGAAAATAATCTAATTAAAGACGATTTAGTTTTTAAAATTTATTGTAAATTAAATGAAGTAAATAATATGCAAGCTGGAACATATGATTTAAATAAAAACATGTCTGTAGAAGAAATAGTGAACAAACTTCAAGCCGGAGATGTAGTTATAAAAGAGATAAATGTAACTTTCCCAGAAGGAAAGAACATGAGAGATATTGCTAAGATTATTTCGGAAAATACAAATAATTCATATGAAGATGTTATGAATGTATTTGAGAGTAAGGAATATGCAAAAGGTTTAATAGAAAATTACTGGTTTTTGACAGATGAGATATTAGATGACAGTATATATTATCCTTTAGAAGGATATTTATATCCAGATACGTATACTTTTGAAAGTGTTGATGTGAGTATAGATGATATAATTAAAATAATGTTAAACCAAACAGATAAAGTATTATCAGAATATCAAATTGAAATAAACTCAAAAGGATATACTGTTCATCAATTTTTAAGTTTAGCTTCTGTAGTAGAAAATGAAGGAATTAGTACAGAAGATAGAAAAGGAATTGCTAGAGTATTTTTAAACAGAATAGAAAGAGGAATGGCTCTTCAAAGTGATGTTACAACATATTATGCTTTTAAGGTAAATATGGGAGATAGAGATTTAACACAAAGTGAATTAAACACAGCTAACCCATATAATACACGTGGCCCAAATATGGAAGGAAAAATTCCAGTAGGACCAATATCAAATGTAAGTGAATCTGCAATAGAAGCAACATTAAATCCATCAGATTCAGACGCTCTTTTCTTTGTTGCAGATAAAAATGGTAAAGTATACTTTTCAAATACAAATGCAGAACATGAACAAATAATAAATGAGCTTAAAAGCCAAGGATTATGGTATACATATTAAAATATGGAGTGTTTAAGAATGGAAAAGAAAGTAAGACATGCTGTAAGATGTTTTTTGATAGAAGATAATAAAGTAGTAGTTACTAAATATAAAGAGAAAAATAAAAAAGCAGGATATTATGAGATTCCTGGAGGAAAAATAGAAGAAAATGAATCTAATATAGATACTTGCATAAGAGAGATGAAAGAAGAAACTGGAATTACTATTTTTAAAGATAAAATAGTGAAAAAAGGTTTAATGAAAGTAGAATATCCAGATAGGATTTATATGTTAGATATATTTTTAACAAAGAAATACAAAGGTATTCCAAGAGATTTTGAAGAGAATTCTTCGGAATGGATAGATATTAATGAGCTGCTTTCTACAGAAAAATTATTATCAAACATCATAATATTAGATAGATTTTTTATTAAAGGCTTAATAGATGAAAAGTTAAATTTTGATATGTATATAAAAGTTGATGAAGATGAAAAAATACTAGAATTTAAGTATAATCTCTTAGATGTTTAATATAATTTTAGTATAAAATTTGACAGAATGGAAAAAATAGTTTAAAATATTGAATTAGCTAGAAAAATACTAGCTAATTTATTTTATTTTAATAAATTAAAATTTTGCGATGAAGATGGAAAGTAATAGAATAATATTATTTTTTAGAGAAAAAACGCCATAGGCTGAAAGCGTTTTAAATAATACTATTATGAAACACATTGGAGCAAACCTTAAAAAGTGGGAATTTATTTCCAATTAGGGTGGTACCGCGGAAGTTAGTCTTTCGTCCCTTTTATAGGGATGAAAGATTTTTGTTTTTTTGTCCCGAATAAATAAAAAAGGAGAGAAAAAAAGATGAAGGAGTACAGAACGTACACGTGTGGAGAATTAAGAGAAAAACACGTTGGAGAAAAAATTAAGCTTGCAGGATGGATTGAGACAATAAGAGATCTAGGAGGAGTAATTTTTATTGATCTAAGAGATCAATATGGTATTACACAAGTAGTTGCATCAGGAAATGAAAAATTAGTTGATGAAGTTTCAAGAATTCCTATAGAATCAACAGTATCTTTTGAAGGTACAGTTAGATTAAGAGATGAAGAGACTGTAAATAGAAATATAGAAACAGGTACAGTTGAATTATTTATCGAAAGTTATGAAATTTTAGGGAAAAGAACCAAAATGTTACCTTTTGATATACAATCTAGTAGAGATGTAAGAGAAGATTTAAGATTACAATATAGATATTTAGATTTAAGAAATCCAAAATGTAGAGATAATATTATATTAAGAGCAAAAGTAATACAATTTTTAAGAAATGAAATGATAAAAAGAGGATTTTTAGAGGTTCAAACACCAATACTTACAAGTTCATCACCAGAAGGTGCAAGGGATTATTTAGTACCAAGTAGAATTTATCCAGGAAAGTTTTATGCACTTCCACAAGCGCCACAACAATTTAAACAATTATTAATGGTATCTGGAATAGATAAATATTTTCAAATAGCACCTTGCTTTAGAGATGAAGATGCAAGAGCAGATAGATCACCAGGAGAGTTTTATCAACTTGATATGGAAATGGCTTTTGCAAATCAAGAAGATGTTTTTTCTGTTATGGAAGAAGTGTTATATAACACATTTAAAGAATTTTCTGATAAAAAGATAGCAGAATATCCTTTCCCAAGAATACCTTATAAGGAAGCTTTATTAAAATATGGAACAGATAAACCTGACTTAAGAAATCCACTAATCATACAAGATGTTACAGATATATTTGAAAGAGTTGATTTAAAAGTATTTAAAAATAAAATAGTAAGAATAATATCTGTAAAAGATGGTGCTTTGCAAACTAGAACTTTATTTGAAGGAATGACAGACTATGCTATAAATGAATGTAAAGCGAAAGGTTTAGCTTGGCTTAAAGTAAATGAAGATAGAACTCTTCAAGGACCAATTGCTAAATTTATTGGAGATAAAGAAAGAGAAGAAATGCTAACTAGGACAAATACAAATGCTGGTGATGCAATATTCTTTATAGCAGAACATGAAGGAATAGTTGAAAAATTAGCAGGTGAGATAAGAGCTGAACTTGGAAGAAGATTAGGATTAATAGATGAAAATGTATTTAAATTCTGCTGGATAGTTGATTTCCCAATGTATGAAAGAGTTGATAATGGAAAAATAGAATTTGGACATAACCCATTTTCAATGCCACAAGGTGGATTAGAAGCTTTAAATACTAAAAATCCATTAGATATTTTGGCATATCAATATGATATAGTATGTAATGGTATTGAACTTTCATCTGGAGCTGTTAGAAATCATGATCCAGAAATTATGATAAAAGCATTTGAAATAGCAGGATATAGTAAAGAAGTAATTGATAAAAAGTTTTCTGCATTATTTAATGCATTTCAATATGGTGCTCCACCACATGCTGGAATCGCTCCTGGTGTAGATAGAATGATAATGCTACTTACAGGAGAAGAAAGTATTAGAGAAGTATGTGCTTTCCCAATGAATAGTAAAGCACAAGATTTGTTAATGGGAGCTCCAGGAGAAGTTACTAAAAAACAATTAGATGAAATTCATATCAAAGTAGATAAAAAATAATACGAATAAAAAATAATACCTCTCATATATTAGATATAAAATATGAGAGGTGATTGCATTTGTTATTTGTTGATGAAATTACAGATTTAAATAGATTTAAAAAAATATATAAATTAAAAAATAAATTAATTTTAAAAATAGATAAATTTAAATTTATAAAATTAAATGAAATCATATACAAATGTATTTTTTATTATATGAAAATGTTTAATAAAAATATAAAAAAAATAATAGATTTAGATGATGATGGATTAAAATTAAATATTTTATATATAATTAATGAAAAAAATAAAAATATAAAATTGGTAAAAAATAATAAAATTAAAAATAGATTAATTAGTAAAATAAATATAAGAAGAGAGAAAAATAGAAATCTAAGATTATTAAGAAATATTAAGAAAATCAAAAAATATAATTTTAAAAATGTAATTTTATCTAATAATTTATTTAATGATGAGAAATTAAAAAAAATTTTTATAAATAACAATATTAATATTATAGAAGGAAAATTTTTATATGAATCTTTATTATATAAAAGTATAGAATATATATCTAATATTCAAAGAATGGATATGGAAAAGTACGAAATATCTATTCTAATTAAATATAAAAATAATATAAGAGTTTCTGGCATTATAGAATTAGCAAAAAAATGCAAAATTATAAATTTAATTACAGATAATATAAGGCAATTTGATAGATTAGGAAAAGAATTAAAAAAAGAATATGGAATTATATTAAATGTAACGACAAATAAAGATAAGACCTTATTAAATTCAAATATAATAATAAATCTTGATTTTTTATTAGATGAATTTAGTCAGTGTGCCATGCCTAGAAAAGCGATTATATTTAATATAAGAAATAATTTAAAAATATATTCTAATTTTTTTGAAGGAATAAATATTACTGATTATTTAATATATCTTCCACAAAAATATAATAAAATAGTAAAATTATTAGAAGATGTAAATCCTATTTTATTGTATGAAGCTATTATTATAGAAAATAATTTAATACAAAGTGAAATAGAAAGAAAGCTGAAATTTGATAGTGTAGAAATAAAATGCTTTTTAGGAAATAATGGAATAATTAGAGGAAGAGAGTTTTTGAAAGTAAAAAGGATAAAAAAGCTTAAAGAAAAACTACCAAAAGACTTGACAAAAAAATATAATAATCGTAATATAGTACCGTTAGTAAAAAATCAAACTTAAGGAGAGGAGACGATAATATGGAGGAGAACAAAGAAATATTATTAACTCAAGAAGGATATGATAATTTAGAAAAGGAAGTTGAATATCTTAAAACAGAAAAAAGAGCTGAAATAGCAGAACGTATTAGAGTTGCTTTAGGTTTTGGTGATTTATCTGAGAATTCAGAGTATGATGAAGCTAAAAATGCACAAGCTTCAAATGAAACAAAAATAGCTGAATTAGAAAATAAATTAAGATATGCAAAGATAATAGATGAATCTGAAGTTGATACAAAAACAGTTCAAATAGGAAACGTTGTAAAAGTACATGATATGGAATTTGATGAAGATGTTGAATATACAATAGTTGGATCAACAGAAGTAGATTTATCTCAAAATAAAATTTCTAATGAATCTCCTATAGGAGCTGCTTTGTTAGGATCAAAGAAAAATCAAGTAGTTACAGTAGAAGCTCCTGCAGGAACAATGCAATTTAAAATATTAGCAATAAAAAAGCAATAATATAATAAAAAGAATAATATAAAAAAGATGTAGCTTAATAATCTACATCTTTTTTGTGTATTAAAATAATTCTCCTTTGTTATGCAATACTCTAGTAAAAAATTGTATACGAATTCTTTTGGAAAGGAATTCAGGACTAGAGTATTGCATAACAAAAGAGAATTACAATAATTTATTTAAAAGAACTATTAATTCTTTTGTTGTTGGTTTTTGTGTGAAATCAAAAGACAAGTAGTTATCTAAAAGTCCAGGATAATTATTTAAGTTAAAATTATACATATATGATATTGATTTTTCTATATTCCATTTTACTTTGCTAAT
Organism: uncultured Clostridia bacterium; assembly: GCA_944387405.1. Classification (GTDB taxonomy): domain Bacteria; phylum Bacillota; class Clostridia; order TANB77; family CAG-508; genus UMGS1994. The sequence continues at coordinate 89,094 of CALXET010000003.1, read as the reverse complement.
ACTTGTATGGTACTTATTAGATACATTTGGATAAATGTTTTTACTAATATTATTTAAAATATTTGGATTTTTATTTTCATAAACAAATATTAATGTTTCTAAAAAGAATCTAGTACCAGCTTGTTTAAAATTAAAATTTAAGTCTTTAAGTTGTCTTATGATTTTTGTTTCTATTTTTTTGGTTACTATACTTTTTTGATCTGTTTTAAAATTACTAAATAAATGATCAAAATTATTATAAATTTTAATAAAGATAGAATTATAAATTGATTCATTTAATAATTTTGATTTATCATCTATATAAAATGTTGGTAAATATGTAAGTAAATTCAAATTAATTTCAGCAAAAGATTCAGAGTCTATTAATATTAAATCAGGCACATACTTATATAATAAAGCCATAGTTTCAATATAATTATCAGATAATCCAACAATATGTATATCTTCATTATGCCTAAGTGTAATAAAATTAAAAACATCTTTACTGTTTGATAAGTTTTTAAAAGATAGTAAAACTTTTTTCATAATTCCTCCGAATTATGTCTTATATAATATATATTTTATAACTCGAAAAAAAGTTACGCAAAAATTTGAAATTTTTTAAGAATTTTATTAAAATATGTAAGAAATATGTTTTTAGAAGGGGAGAAAAGTGGGAAAAGTAATAGAAGAAACAAATTTTAATAATTTTTACAATAAATATAACAAAAAAGTTTTTAATTACATTTACTATAAGACTAGAAATGAAACAATATCTGAAGAAATTATGCAAGATAGTTTTCTTACATTATATAATATGATAGAAGATAAGAAACCTAAAGAGGAAAAAGAACTTAAAAATTTAGTACTAGCAATAGCAAGAAATATATTAATGTCATATTCTTCTAAAATAAAAAGAAGAAATAATAAATTCAATGAGAATATAACAGAGTTATATGAAGAGAAAGTAGTAAATCCAGAAGAATTAGTTGAAAATAGAGAATCGGCTGATGAGTTTTATAAAGCTTTGAGTAAAATATCAGAACTTCAAAGAGAAGCTATTATATTAGTAAAATTAAAAGGACGTTCATATAAAGACGCTGCTAAAGTATTAGATAAAAGTGAAGATGAAATAAAACAATTAATTTATAGAGCTAAGAAATCATTGAAAAAGGTATTAGAAAAAGAATATCCAGACTTGATAAGCAGATATAAAAAGGTTAAGAAGCTTACTTCTATTATTGTTATTATCATATCAGTTACAATGCTTACAGGAATAGTATATGCATCATATAAAGTTTATGAACATTTTGTTAAGAATCCTGAGACTTATACTTTAGAAGAAAGAGACAAGAAAGTCGATGAGTCTACTGTAAATATTACTAGGGAAGAAGCTAGCGATAATATTAAGGGTTATTTAAAAGCATTAAAGATAACTGAAAATTATAATGATGAAGATATTAAACTTATAAAAGATGGACTTTATAATAAAACTTATTGGACATTATATTTAGATAATAAGTTTAGAATAGATATTGATGCTGAAAATGGTATACTTGTAGATTATTCTGATTTAACAGAAAAAAGAGATGTTAGCCAAAAGGAATTATCTACAGATGATATTTTAAAAGAAATTGATGAATGTTATAAATTATTAAATTTAAACAAAGAATATAAAGTAATAAGTTATTATGAAAGCGAGAAATTAGATTCTAAGATTCTAGATGTTTTATATGCTCTAACAGAAGATGATATTTATAATAGTATTTATGTTGAATATGATATTACATCTAACAAGATTATTAGCATATTAAATATTTCTTATGGTAAACAAGAAAAGAATGTAAATATTACAAAAGATAAAGCTATAGATATATTAAAAGAATATGATACTGTAAATTCTATAGAAAATATAAGAATAAATATGGGACAGATAGAGAAAAATATAAATTATTATAATACAAATGAAATTCATTATGATGAATTAAATAATACTTTATATAGGAATAATTATGAAGTGAAATTTTATTGGGAGATTATATATAATGAAAATAAGAATATAAAAATAGATGTAGAGACAGGAGAAGTTATTTTAGAAGGAACTTATACTGTTGAAGAGAAAGAATAAAAGACTATACCTATATGGATATAGTCTTTTTTAACGAGCTGATCCATCATAAGAAGTATCTCCATAAAATCTTATAGGAGTAGTACCATCACCAGGAACTCTTGATGCGGCAGCAAGTGCAGCAGATCTAATTGTTGCATGAGTTACATATTCTGTCCAGAAATAATAATTAAAAGAATTTGAATTTGCTGTAGTAACAGGATTATACCAACCTAGGAAACATCTATCAGAATATCCAACTGTATGAAAAGCTCTTGCAAGTTCATTAGTTTTAGCACTATAAGATGAATCTATATATACTAAATCCCAATTACCAGATATATCATCAGCATCAATTGATTTACCTGAGTAATCATTAAAATATCCATCTCCACCAAAAGTGTGAACATAAAAAGCATATCCATTTCCAGTGTTTCCTATCCAGTCTAGCATTGAAGATTTTGTTATACCACCAGTAACCGTGCTAACTGAATATCCTAAATCTTCTAAACCATATTTAGCATATACAGCACAATCATTATAGTATGCACTTTTACTGCTAGCAAAAACTTTAGCAGAAGCGGCAGCATTTGCTGTAGTAGAGAATATAGTTATAAATAATAATATTACTAAAAAAATTGAAACTATCTTTTTACTCATTTATACAGTCACCTCCTATAACATCGCCATTTATAGCATCAACATAAATACTTTCATTATCTTCTGTTGTTAAAACCCAAGCTTTATGAAGGTCTTTATCATTAGAATTTTCAAAATAATTATTTGGTTTTATTATTGTTAATTCTTCAGATATTATTTTTGAATCAATATTTAATTCATTACTTACAATTTCTTTTGCTTCTTTAGTTGTAACTTTAGTTTCTTCATTATTTTCATATGGTTCATTAAATACAGTAAGTGCTATAATTTCATTATTTTCTGGTGTGAAGAATACTTTTACTGCTTCATACATATTGTAGACGTCACCATATTTTTTTTGAAAATCAGCTTCCCAAGTATATTCATCTATTTTTTCAAGATATACTAAATCATAATCTTCAGGTAGATTTAATTGTTCGTATTTAGTATTTATAAATTCTCTAGCTTCAGATTCAGTAGACTCTTTTGTAAAATTAGTATCAGATGCTTTTGCATAAATTCCAGTAACGTTTTTATCATCTGTGTCTAATTTTAATAAATAATTATTTGTTTCTACTTTATAAAAGTCAGTATTGTTTAATTCATCATTTTCTACAGATATTGATTTTATTTCGTCAGTACTGTCTAAAACAGATAAAAATTCAGATGATTTATATGTAATAAGTGAGTTTACAGCTTGAGCAGTTTGTGCATCTGTTACTGTTAAATTAGCACTTGCAATATTTATAGCAGAAAATAATGCGATAAGACAAAGTATTACAGTAATAAGAACATATTTTTTCATATAAAACCTCCTAAAATTTTATTTTAATATTTAATATTAAATATCTATTAAAAAAATATATAATGTAATTAATAAATTATATTTTAGGAAGAAAAAAGTGGAAAAAGCTTAGATAATTTACAAAAAGAGAAATTTATAGGAAAAAATCAATAAAATATAAGAAAAATTAGGGAATAGAAGTAGATTAAGCAAACAAAGATACTATAAACATAATAAAATAATAAAATCTATTTTTCGTAAACTAAAATAAATATGCACAGGTACCTGTGCATAAATTAGGTTAAATTTTGTCGAATAAATAAGTTATTCACAGAGTTATCCACATTATCCACAGGTTGACAAGAATTAGTTTACAGTGAATTATTAAGTTACATAATATTTTAAAATGCCGCGTAATGCTTTATTCATGCAAGTTTACATATTTATACTATATTTAAACCAAACAAAACGAAATAAAAAAGAGACTAAAATTTGCGGTAGTTTAAAAGTTATCCACAGGTTGTGTTCGTATTTATTAATTTTAAAAAGCATAATATAATTTTTGGGTTGACAAAGAAAATAAAACGTATTAAAATATTTAAAAGCCAAAATAAAATATTGCGTTGATAAAGAGGGAATATATTTATTTATGTTTAGAGAGCTAAGGTAAGGTGAAAGCTTAGCCATAAAGGTATAGGATGGAGCTTTGGAGCAATTTTAAAAATGAAGGTGGGTTTTAAAAACCAAATAGGGTGGAACCGCGGAATATAAACTTTCGTCCCTAGCTAAATTAAAAGCTAGGTATGAAAGTTTTTTTGATTCCTAGCAGAAGTGAAAAGGAGGAATTTTTATGGCAGTTGATTCAATGGAAAAAATGGTTTCTTTATGCAAATCAAGAGGATTTATTTATCCAGGTTCAGAAATTTATGGAGGACTTGCAAATACTTGGGACTATGGTCCTTTAGGTGTTGAACTTAAGAACAATGTAAAAAAACTATGGATGAAAAAATTTGTACAAGAGTGCAAATATAATGTAGGGCTTGATGCGGCAATATTAATGAATCCAGAAACTTGGGTTGCTTCAGGACATGTTGGAGGTTTTAGTGATCCACTAATAGATTGCAAGGAATGTAAAACAAGACATAGAGCTGATAAATTAATTGAAGAGTGGGCTCATGAGCAAGGAAGAGATATGATAGCAGATGGTATGACAGATGAACAATTAGTTAATTTTATAAAAGAAAATAATGTACCATGTCCAAATTGCGGAAAAACAAATTTTACAGATATAAGAAAATTTAATTTAATGTTTAAAACATTTCAAGGTGTTACAGAAGATAAAACAGCGGAGATTTATTTAAGACCAGAAACAGCTCAAGGTATTTTTGTTAACTTTAAAAATGTTATGAGAACTACAAGAAAGAAATTACCAATGGGTATAGCACAAATAGGAAAATCTTTTAGAAATGAAATAACTCCAGGAAACTTTACTTTTAGAACACGTGAGTTTGAACAAATGGAACTTGAATTTTTCTGCAAACCAGGAGAAGACCTAAAGTGGCATAAATATTGGAAAGAATTTTGTAAGAACTGGTTATTAACTCTGGGAATGACAGAAAATAATTTAAGACTAAGAGATCATTCTAAAGAAGAGCTATCTCATTATAGTAATGCAACAACAGATATAGAATATGCATTCCCATTTGGATGGGGTGAACTTTGGGGAATTGCTGATAGAACAGATTTTGACTTAAAACAACATATGGAACATTCAAAAGAAGATATGACATACTTAGATCCAGAAACAAATGAAAGATATATTCCATATTGTATTGAACCTTCAGTAGGAGCTGATAGAGTAACACTTGCATTTTTATGTGATAGTTATGAAGAAGAAGCTTTAGATGGTGGAGATACAAGAACAGTATTACATTTACATCCGGCTTTAGCTCCATATAAAGTTGCTGTACTTCCATTATCTAAAAAATTAAGTGATAAAGCAGAAGAAGTATATGAAAACTTATCTAAGAAGTTTATGTGTGATTATGATGAAGCAGGAAGTATAGGAAAACGTTATAGAAGAGAAGATGAGATAGGTACTCCATATTGTATTACAGTAGATTTTGATACTTTAGAAGATAATGCAGTAACAATTAGAGATAGAGATACAATGGAGCAAGTTAGAGTAAAAATAGAAGATTTAGAAAAATGGATTTCAGAAAAAGTAGAATTCTAGTAGCATAAAAATTAAGTAAAAGCTTTGTACTAATATAGTACAAAGCTTTTTTAAATAAAAAAGCCACGCGAAATTGGTTATCGCGTGACCCAAAAAAGTAGGTTCATAAATTAAGTGCACTTATTTAAAGTGCTTATCAATGAACTCAGTTGTCTTAGCTTCTAAATCGTCAGGGCTGTCGCCAAAGTACGGTTTAGTGCTTGCATCTTTTTTGTCATCGGTGGACGATGTGTTTCTGCCGCATTTACACTTTGCACAGTTTCCCATGCACATGCAGCCTTCAGGCTTTTGATGCTCGCTCATAATGCCACCTCCTTATATATTAATAATAATATTATATCATAGTTAACATAAATGGTAAAGGGGCAGTAATTATAGATAGAGAGTATAAAATATATAAATAAAAAAGGGCCCTTATGGCCCTAGTTTTGAGAGGTTGTTATTTTTAGAAGTTTGAGTACTTGATGTGCACGGACTTCCTCTTCGGAATCACCGGAGCATACACCTAACATAGCATTATTTTCGACTTCCGCCTTCTTTATAAGCGGCACGTATTTTTGGAATTCGCGGATATATTCATCCGAACTTGAAAAATCGGGTGCACATCTTGCCAAAATCATATATGCAAATTTGCTATCAGCCCAGATTTCAGGCTTAATGTACGGAGCAAGTTGCCTATAAAGTTTGGCATTGTAGCACCCCATATTTGACAGCAGGTATTTTTGCTGTTCTGGTGTTGCAAGTTGCATTGCTTCGTTCTCCATAAAGAAATTAAACATTTGGAGAATTACATCAAAATCATAATTCTCTGATTTAATCTCTTCAAAAGAGATTTTTCCATCATCAATCCTCCGTAGTAACTCTTCCTTTTTCATCTTGAATCTTCCTTTCTCTCTTTTTGAATCTTGAGTGAGAAAACACACTCTTTAGTTAATTTGTATATTTTTATTATATCAAAGAAAAGAAATTTATACAAATTATGTAAATCACATATGCTTATTTGACATATTTCAACAATTTTTATATAATAATCGGCGATGCAGTGAAACTATGTTTTAATAAGTACCAGCGTTCTTGTGCTGGGAAGTCAGGAGGGTATTATGGCAAAAGTGGAAATTTTAGAAGTATCAACAGAGTGCGGTGGAAATCGGAAAACTGAGTATATAGTAAGTCCTGACGGGCTTGTTAAGCAGACTCAGCTTAGAGTTATTGGAAGAGCTTTTCAGAATTTACTATATGATGAGTTTTTCGACAGCGATGAAAAAGCGCTGAATCTCAGAGAAGCAATTACTGAGTACTTCAAATCGCATCACGAGCTGGCCCCATGAGGGGACAGCTTTTATATTATTAATATAATTTTATGTAAATAATCAATAATTATTGTAAAATAAGGTAAAATACAGTATAATATAATAGTCTATAATCGGAGGAAAATTATGAAAATAAAATTATTTTATCAAACATATATAGAAAAACGATGGCAAATTAACTTTTAAATTTATAAAATATAAAAATGATTTAAAAGGAGAATATAAATTATGAAAAAGAAAAGAATATTAACAGGAGATAGACCAACAGGAAGATTACATATTGGTCATTATTTCGGATCATTAAAAACTAGGTTAGAGCTTCAAGAAAAAGAAGAATATGAGCCATATATATTAATTGCTGATGTGCAAGCATTAACAGATAATTTTAATAATCCAGAGAAAGTTAGAAAAAATGTAAGAGAAGTTGCGATGGATTATTTATCTATAGGAATAGATCCTAAGAAAACAACTATCTATATACAATCTATGGTACCAGAGACTGCAGAGCTTACAGTTTTTTATTCTAATTTTGTAACTATTGCAAGACTTCAAAGAAATCCAACAGTAAAAACTGAAATTGAGCAAAAAAGAGATGTTTTTGGAGAAAGTGTAACTTATGGATTTTTAGGATACCCAGTAAGTCAAGCAGCAGATATTACAGCTTTTGAAGGAGCTTTAGTACCAGTTGGAGAAGATCAATTACCTCTAATTGAACAATGTAGAGAAATAGTTAGAAAATTTAATAGTGTTTATGGAGATGTATTAGTAGAACCAGAGGCATTATTATCATCTACAAAGAGAATAAAAGGACTAGATGGTAATGAAAAGATGGGCAAATCTTTAGGAAATGCAATTTATTTATCTGATTCAGAAGAAGAAATAAATAGAAAAGTAATGAGTGCAGTAACAGATCCTGCTAGAATAAAAAAAGATGATTTAGGAAATCCTGATGTATGTATGGTTGCTTATTATCATAATTTATTTACAGATAAAGCTGAATGCGAAAATATATGCAGGGAATGTAGAGAAGGAAAAAGAGGATGTGTGGCTTGTAAAAAAGAACTTGCTAAAAATATTTCTGATACATTAAAACCAATTAGAGAAAAGAGAGCATATTATGAAGCTCATCCAGAAATTGTAGACGAAATATTAAAAGAAGGTACAGAAAAAGCAAGAAAAACTGCAAAAGAGACTATGAAGAAAATCAAAAAAGCGATGATGCTTAATTATTTTGATGAATAAAATTAAGGAGATTAAAAAAGATGTTTGTAGATTATACAAAAATATTAATTAAATCAGGAGACGGTGGTAATGGAGCTGTAACATTTAGAAGAGAAAAATATGTTGCTGCTGGTGGTCCAGATGGAGGAGATGGAGGAAAAGGTGGAGACATCTATTTTGAAGTTGATCCAGATAGTAATACATTAATTGATTTTAGATATAATAAAAAGTTTAAGGCTCAATCAGGTGCAAATGGTAGTGGTGGACACTGCTATGGTAAAAGTGGTGAAGATTTAATAATAAAAGTACCAAAAGGAACAGTAGTAAAAGATGCTGAGACTGGAAAGGTTATTGTAGATTTATCAGAAGATGGACAAAAGGAGCTAGTACTTCCAGGAGGAAGAGGAGGAAAAGGTAATGCTCACTTTGCAACCTCAACAAGACAAGCTCCTAGATTTGCTCAAGATGGAGAAAAAGGAATTGAAAAAGAAGTAATATTAGAATTGAAATTACTTGCTGATGTGGGTCTTATAGGATTCCCTAATGTAGGAAAATCAACATTGCTTTCAAGAGTAACAGCTGCAAAACCTAAAATAGCAAATTATCATTTTACTACAATTTATCCAAATCTGGGAGTTGTAAAAACTAAAAACGGAGAGAGTTTTGTATTAGCAGATATACCAGGTGTTATTGAAGGAGCAAGTGAAGGAGTTGGGCTTGGACTTCAATTTTTAAGGCACATTGAAAGAACAAGACTTTTACTTCATGTAATTGATTGCTCAGGAATAGAGGGAAGAAATCCTGTAGAAGATTATAATACAATAAATAATGAGCTTAAAAAATATAATGAGAAATTAAGTACAAGAAAACAAATAATAGTTGCAAATAAAGCAGATATTATGCAAGATGATACAGGATATAAGGAGCTAGAAAAACTAGCGAAAGATAATAATATAGAAATCTTTAAAATTTCTGCTGTTACAGGAGAAGGAATATCAGAATTATTTACAAGAACAGCTGAAGTTTTAAAAACACTTCCAAAAGAAGATATTATAGATATAGAAGATAAAGTTGTATATACTTTAAAAGATGAAAAAGAAGAATTCAAAATTGAAATTATTGATGGTGATTATGTAGTTACTGGACCTGCAGTTGAAAGACTTATGGGTAGAGTAAATATAGGTGATAATGAATCTATGGCATATTTACAAAATACTATGAGAAAAATAGGTATAGAAGATAAATTAAGAGAAATGGGAATTAAAGAAGGCGATACAGTTAAAATGTTAGAATGGGAATTTGAATGGTATAATTAGTAATTCAAAGAAGTATTAATTTATAGAAAAATAAAAAAAGAAGCATTGCTTCTTTTTTATTTTTTATTTAATTAAGTTAATTATTAATTTATTTATTTAATTTTTATTTAGTTTAATTTTATGTTCATTTATATTAATAATATTATTTTATTTATTATTTTCGGTATTATATTCTAAAGCAGTTCTAACTAATTTAACAAATTTTAAAACAGCTAATTTAACACGTCTTTTTAATATATACCATGATGATCTTCTTGAAGGTTTTGAATCTTTTAATGATACTAGAGAAGTTTCTTTGTTTTCTTCTTTAGCAACATTTTCTGCAAAATCAACTATAGGAGTAGATGCAGTAATTTTTGACTCAGAAACTTTTACTTCTTCTACTTGATCTGTTGAAGAAAATTCTAAAAAGCTATCATCTAAAGGTTTATATTCTTCTGTCTTAGGACGATTAATAACTTCTTGTTTTATAAAATAAGTATTTGTAAAATCGTCAAATTCAAATTTATTAACTACTGTATTATGAGGGATAGAAGAAGTTTCTAAATTATATGAATCTTGAAATTCAAATTCATCTGTAGCATAGACTGATGATTCTAAATCTAAATTTTCAGAATGCATAGATTCTTCTTTTTTGCTTTCCTTTTCAGCATCTTCAGGGCCAAATTCTAGTACAGTATCTTCTTTTTCTAAAATAGGTAATATATAATTAGAATTATTGTTGTTATCCCAGCCATTATTATTATCTCTAAAAACGAATTGAAAACTATTTCCAGATGATACTCTAAGTACACCAAGCATACCAGAATCAGTTCTCTTAAGCTTTAATTCATCAGGATTATCCCAAGTATCATTATAACCATAATGAAGGAATACTTTATTATTCTGATCTTTTGAAAGCATTCCGTTATATAGAATTATAAGACTAGAATTTTCATATAATTTGTCTGTGTTTAAATAAATATCTTTAGTAAAATTCATATTCTTCTCCTTAAAATTATATATATAAACATTATATTATTTAAGTATAGCTTTTTCAACAAAATTAGATGTTATTCTTATTACTTTTAAATTACAAAATTGTAACAAAGAAAAAACAAAAAATAATTAACAAAAAACAAAACTTTTGTTTGACAACCAAAAGTTTTTATGGTAAGATTTTTTTGAAGTAAAATATCAGGAGTTGATTATATTGAGAAAAAAAGATGAAAATGGTTTAACTAAAAGAGAAAAATCTATTTTGAAATTTATAGAAAAACAAATAAGTACAAAAGGATATGCTCCTTCTGTAAGAGAAATTTGTAAAGCTGTTGGTTTAAGATCTACTGCAACTGTTCATGGATATTTAAACTCATTAGAAGAAAAAGGGTTTATAAAAAAAGAGACTCAAAAAGGTAGAACACTAAAAGTATTAAAAGGCGGAAGAATGGATGGACAAGAAAGACTAGATAAGCCATTATATAATGGTAAAGAATTAGTAGATGTTCCTGTTATTGGAAAGATTACTGCTGGTGAACCAATACTTGCAGTTGAAAATATAACAGATACATTTCCAATTCCAGTAGATTTTGTAGGAAATTTTGAAAGTTTTATGCTTACAGTTAGAGGAGAAAGTATGATTGAAGCGGGGATTTTAGATGGAGACTATATTCTAGTTAAAAGACAAAATACTGCAAATAATGGTGATATTGTAGTTGCATTAATTGGTGATGAAGCAACTGTAAAAACGTTTTATAAAGAAAAAGATCATATAAGACTTCAACCACAAAATCCAACAATGGATCCTATAATTGTTCCAACATGTGAAATACTTGGAAAAGTAGCAGGAGTATTTAGAAAATTATAAAAGATATAATATTATCTAAAAAGCTAGTGATATTAATTATCACTAGCTTTTTTAATTGTTATATTTAATGCATTTATATATTATTTAAGTTCTACAACAGTAACACCCATTTCACCTTCACCAAAAGTGCCATATCTAAAGCTCTTAACATGAGGATTAGATTTCAAGAATTTTTGAATTCCTTTTCCCAGAATGCCGGTACCTTTTCCGTGAACAATTCTAACAGTCTCTAATTTAGACATACAAGCATTATCTAAAAATTTATCTATTACAAAAATTGCTTCTTCTACATTATATCCTATAACATTTATTTCTGTAGAAACATCTCTTGGAGTAAAAGAAGTTTTTTTAGAATAATTAGCAACCTTACTTAAATTGTTTGTACTAGTAGTGGTAGAAGAATTAGATTTTTTAATTAATTTGGAAATATCAAAATTCATTTTTATATTTCCGATTTGAACCATTACTTTATTAGAAGTGCTTAAATTTGATACTATGATTCCTGATTGATTTAATGATGGAATAAATACTTCAACACCATTTTTAGCATCTTCTTTAGATAAACTATTTTGTATATTATTAGATGTTGTTTCACTATTTTTTTTGTAATTTTCTAATTTATCATTTAAATCTTTTCGTAATTTATTTAATTTTTTAGTATCTTTAGATGATTCCATTTCTTTTAAAATTTCATTTGCATCTTCTTTAGCTTCTAAAATTATATTTTTAGCTTTTTCCTTTGCTTTTGAAATTATTTCAGATTTTTTTGACGAAATATCATCTTTTTCATTTTGAAGAGAGTTCTTAATTTTTTCTATTTCTTCAGAATCTTTTAGAATTTTTTCCTTTTCTTTTTCAATTAAAAGTTTATTATCATAGATGTTTTTTAATAATTCTTCAATATTTATCGATTCATCAGTCATAAAACTTTTTGCTCTAGACAGAATTTCATCATTTAAACCTAATTTTTTACTTATTTCAAATGCATTACTTTTTCCAGGAACTCCAATTAGTAATCTATAAGTTGGAGATAAAGTGTTTATATCAAATTCGCAACTAGCATTTTCAAATTTATCATTAACCATTGCAAAATGCTTGATTTCTTGATAATGAGTTGTTGAGACAGTAAGTATATCTTTATTTGATAAAAATTCTAGAATACTTGTAGCAAGGCTTGCTCCTTCTAAAGGATCTGTTCCAGAGCCTAATTCATCTAACAATACTAAACTATCTTTAGTAGCAGATATTGTAATGTTTACTACATTAACCATATGTGATGAAAATGTACTTAATGATTCTTGAATACTTTGTTCATCTCCTATATCTGCAAAAATATTGTCAAATACATAAATAGAACTTTTTTCTTTTGCAGGAATATGTAGTCCTGCCATTCCCATCAAACATAATAGACCTACAGTTTTAAGAGTAACAGTTTTACCACCAGTATTCGGACCAGTAATTACTAGACAAGTATATTTTTCTCCTAATGAAAGAGTAATTGGAACTACTTTATTCTTATCTATTAATGGGTGTCTAGCTTCAATTAGATTTATAACTTTTTTATCAGAGATTATAGGGTAAATACCATTAATTTCTTTGGCATATTTAGCTTTAGCAAATATAAAGTCAATTAAACCTATTAAGTTAAATGTATTTTTAATTTCACCTACAAGATCAAATAGCAATGAAGATAATTTTTGAAGAATTTTTTCTATTTCAATTATTTCTTCATTTTTAAGATCTGATAATTTATTATTTAATTCAAATACATTCATAGGTTCAATAAAAACAGTAGATCCACTAGTCGAAATATCATGAACAAATCCATTTACATTAGTTTTATACTCATTTTTAACAGGTACTACAAATCTATTATTTTTTATTGTAATAATAGGTTCTTGTAGAAATTTTGAACTAAGAAGTGATTGTAATTTATTTCTTATTTCTTGATTTACTTTTCTTATATTTCTTCTGATTGACATTAAATTAGAAGATGCATCATCAGAAATAGTATTTTCATCAATTATAGCTGATGATATTGTGTGTTCAATTTTATTATTTGTATATAAATTATTAAAATAATTATTAAGCGCATCAGTCTCATTTAATGGGTTTTCAAAATAATATTCTTTTAGAAGTCTAGATGTTTTTAATACATTTGCAATATCTAAAAGAGCTTTTGCAGATAAAAAATTATTTTTTTCTAATAATAAAATATACTCACTGATATCTGATAACTCTGCTGTCAATGGAATAGAGCCTTTTCTGTATAATAGAGTAAGAGCTTCTTTAGTTTCATTTTGAGCTTTTATAGTATCATCTTTTTTTGTATAAGGAACTAAATTTAAAGATAGCTTTTTTCCTTTATCAGTTACTGCAAAAGATGATAAAATTTCTACTATTTTATTAAATTCTAATTTTTTTAAACTATTTTTATCCATATTTTTCTCCTTAAGTAACAAATATTATCTCATGAAATCAAGAAAAAAACAATGATTTAGAAGATTTTATACATTTTATAATGAATTTTATAAAAATTTGCTATTGAAATTTTTATATATTATGTATAAAATACTTATTCATAGTAAATAAAATTAATATAAATTATTAATAAATAAAAATTTATAGAAAATATAGAAAAAATATTAAAATAATATAGTTAAATGATTAAATATAATAAAATAATATAAAAAATAAAAAACGATTAAAAACAATTGAAATTTTTTATAAGGTGTAATATAATCGTAATGAATTTGTAATTTACGTGTAAAAAGAGGAAAGGAAGATACTGATGTTTGGACAAGATATAGGAATTGATTTAGGTACTGCTACTGTAATTGCATATGTTAAGGGTAAAGGAATAGTACTTAGAGAACCATCAGTAGTTGCTGTAAATAATACAACAGGAGAAGTTTTAGCTGTAGGTCATGAGGCTAGAAGAATGCTTGGAAGAACTCCGGGAAATATAGTTGCTACAAGACCATTGAGGGATGGTGTTATATCTGATTATACTGTAACAGAAAAAATGCTTAAATATTTTATAAATAAAATTGGAGGGAGATTTTTATTTGCTCCAAGAATAATGATATGTATACCTTCTTTAGTTACAGAAGTAGAGAAAAAAGCAGTAATAGATGCAGCTTCAAATGCGGGAGCTAGAAAAGTATATTTAATAGAAGAGCCATTAGCAGCGGCAATTGGAGCAGGAATAGATATTTCAAAACCATGTGGAAATATGATAGTTGATATTGGAGGAGGAACTACTGATGTTGCAGTAATTTCTCTTGGAGGATCAGTTGTAAGTACATCTATTAAAGTAGCAGGAGATAAATTTGACGAAGCTATAGTTAAATATATAAAGAAGAAATATAATGTAATGATAGGAGAAAGAACTGCAGAAGACTTAAAGGTTAATGTGGGTTGTGTATACCCTAAAATACAAGATGTTGAAATGGATATTAGAGGAAGAGATTTGATAACTGGACTTCCAAGAACATTAACAATTCATTCAAGTGAAATGATGGAAGCATTAGATGAACCAGCAGGATTAATTGTAGATGCTGTTCATTCAGTTTTAGAAAAAACACCACCAGAACTTGCTGCTGATATAAGTGATAAAGGTATTTATATGACAGGCGGAGGATGTTTGATAGACGGTTTAGATAAATTGTTACAAGAAAAAACAGGCATTAATGTTATGATAGCAGAAGATGCGGTTTCATGTGTAGCACTAGGTACAGGAAAAGCTTTAGATAATTTAGATTTAATAGATAGAAAATAAAAATAAAGCCCTTAGATAAACGTAATAGTAATATTTCTAAGGGTTTTATTTAGATATAGAAATAATAAAAGTAGAAAAGAGTGGAGAAATGGAAGAAAATAATAGGAGATACAAAATAGCATTTGTAACTTTAGGGTGTAAAGTAAATCAATACGAGACTAATGCAATGATACAGAAATTATCTGATAAGTATGATATTGTATCACACACAGAATTTGCAGATATATATATTATAAATACTTGTACTGTAACTAATATGTCAGATAGAAAATCAAGACAGTTATTAAGAAGATGTAAAGAGATTAATAAAGATGCATATATAATAGCTGTTGGATGCTATGCAGAAGTTTCGAGAGAAGAACTTGAAAAAATAGATGAAGTTGATTTAGTTTTAGGAAATAAACAGAAAAAAGATATTGATTTATATATAGAAAGTTTTTTGGAAAATAAAAATAGTAATAATTCTAGTAAATTTATATATGATTCTAAAGACAATACTAATAATAATGAGTATATAGAATTCGGAACTGTAACTTACACTGAAAAAACAAGAGCTGTAATAAAAATACAAGATGGTTGTAATAATTTTTGCTCATATTGTATTATTCCATATGCAAGAGGAAGAATAGTAAGTAGGGATAAAGATAATATACTAAAGGAAATAAGCAAGATTACAGAAAGAGGAATTAAAGAAGTTGTCTTAACAGGTATTCATATATCATCATATGGTAAAGAAAAAGATGATGGTTATAGATTAATAGATTTGTTAGAAGATATAAATAAAATAGATAATTTAAAAAGAATAAGATTAGGTTCGTTAGAGCCAACTTTAATAACTGATGAATTCTGTACGAGATTAAAAAAAGTAACTAAAATGTGTCATCATTTCCACTTATCTCTTCAAAGTGGATGTGATAAAACTTTAAAAGAGATGAATAGAAAATATACTTGTGAAGAGTTTTTAGAGGTTACAAAAAGACTTAGAAAATTATATGATGATGTTATATTAACTACAGATATTATTGTAGGATTTCCTAATGAAACTGATGAAGATTTTGAAAAAACATATGAATTTTTAAAAGAAATTAATTTTTACAAAATGCATATATTTAAATATTCACCAAGAAAAGGAACAGTTGCCTATAAGATGAAAAATCAAATTTCTGGTGCTATTAAAGATGTAAGAAGTCATAAACTTATTAAGTTGTCTAATGAAAACGAAGAGAGATATTTAAAATCTTATATTGGAAAAAATGTAAATGTATTATTTGAAGAAAAAGATGGTGAATACATTAAAGGACATACCCAAAATTATATTATGTGTAAAGCCAAATTAGATGAAAGTAAAATAAATGATATAGTTACAGTAAAAGCTATAGAAGAAAAAGGTGATTGCTTGATTTGTATATAAATTTTCTGAAGTAGTAATGACATATGTAAAAATATAACTAGCAATTTGTTACAAAATAGTAATTTTTTTGTAATTAAAAAGATACAAAAAAATGGACGAAAATTATTGATAAAAAAAGTCATATATAGTATAAATATATTATAAGTTAGGCAAGTTATGTCTTATACCAAGGAGGAATATATATGAAAATAGATGATGTAAAAATGGGAACAAATAATGAATATGCTGGAAAATTTATAGAAACAAATCAAAATGAAAATGTTAATGCTAGTGCAGGTGTTAATTCTAGCGAATTACCTACAAAATTTGGTATGTGGAGTAAAGTAAAATCATTTTTATTCCAAGAGATAAACTTAAAGAAAGATTTAGTACTTGAATTATCACCAAAAGAAGAAAAAGTATTAACTGAAGTTCATGACTTTTTATTCCAAGAAATATCTTTTTCAGGATTATTTTCTCTTGGCAAAAATAAAAAGAATAAAGGTCAAAATGAACAATTATAATAATTAGAAATTAAATGGAAAAGAAATAAATATTAGTTATTAAATAAAGTCTGCATTTTTTTGCGGACTTTTTTGTTTTTTAATAAATTTGATTAAAAATATGAAAAAAGGTTAAGAATATAAGTAAAATATAGGAAGATACTTAAAAAAAGAATAAAAAAATATGGCTAATTACTTGAAATATATTAATCTTTGGTATAAAATGTGCTTGGTTGAAATTATGTATTTCAATTTTTAAAGTTGTTTAAAATATTTTTAAATATAAAGGAGGATGTTTTTATGTCAATAAAAATAGGTATTAATGGTTTTGGAAGAATAGGAAATCTAGCATTCCAAGCTGCATTAGAAAAGAAAGAGGTTGAAGTTGTTGCAATAAATGATCCATTTATAGCAGCTGATTACATGGCTTACATGGTAAAATATGATACAGTTCATGGACGTTTTGAAGGAACAGTTGAAGGAAAAGATAATGAATTAGTTGTAAATGGAAAAAGCATAAAAGTATTCAACGAAATGGAACCAAAGAATATTCCTTGGGGAGAACTTGGAGTTGAATATGTTCTAGAATGTTCTGGTGTATTTACTACAACAGAAAAAGCAAATGGTCACTTAGAAGGTGGAGCAAAGAAAGTTATAATCAGTGCACCATCTAAAGATGCTCCAATGTTTGTTATGGGTGTAAATAATGAAACATATGATCCAAGCATGAATATTATTTCAAATGCATCTTGTACAACAAACTGTTTAGCACCACTTGCTAAAATAATTAATGATAAATTTGGTATTAAAGAAGGATTAATGACTACAGTTCACTCAACAACTGCTACACAAAAAACAGTTGATGGTGCTTCTAAGAAAGATTGGAGAGGTGGTAGAGCAGCATCTGCTAATATTATCCCATCTTCAACTGGAGCTGCAAAAGCTGTAGGAAAAGTTATTCCATCATTAAATGGTAAATTAACAGGTATGTCATTTAGAGTACCTACTGTAGATGTTTCAGTAGTTGACTTAACATGTAACTTAGAAAAACCTGCAACATATGAAGAAATTTGTGCAGAAGTAAAAAGAGCTTCTGAAAATGAAATGAAAGGTATTGTTGAATATGTTGATGAACCAGTAGTTTCATCAGACTTCATACATGATGCTCATACATCAATCTTTGATAGCGAAGCAGGAATTCAATTAACAGATACATTTGTTAAATTAGTTGCTTGGTATGACAATGAATGGGGTTATTCAAATAAATTAGTAGATTTATTAATTTATATATCTAGCGTAGATCACAAATAATAATTTTAACTAAATAAAAAGCGCCCTGAAAAATAGAATAAAAATAAAAGGAACGACCAAAGGGCGCCGTTCCTTTTTATATTAATTAAATTAATTTTAGTTAATTATAAAATAAAAAATATTTTATAATTTATATGGAGGTTTTTATGAATAAGAAAACAGTAAGAGATATAGATGTAACAAATAAAAAAGTATTAGTTAGATGCGATTTTAATGTTCCACAAGATGAAAATTTAAATATAACAGACAATAGAAGAATAGTATCTTCATTAGATACTATAAAATATTTATTAGAAAGAAATGCAAAAGTAATTCTTTGCTCTCATTTAGGTAGACCAAAGGGACAAGTAAAAAAAGAATTTTCTTTAGCTCCTGTTGCAAAAGAATTATCTAGATTATTAGGCAAAGAAGTTAAACTTGCAGAAGATGTAGTAGGAGAATCTGCTAAAAAATTAACTTCAGAAATGAAGCCAGGAGATATAGTATTACTTGAAAATGTAAGATTTGAACCAGGTGAAGAAAAAAATGATGAAGAATTATCTAAAAAACTTGCTTCACTTGCAGAAGTATATGTAAATGATGCTTTTGGATCAGCTCACAGAGCACATAGTTCTACAGCTGGTGTTGCAGCATATTTACCTGCAGTTTCAGGATTTTTGATGGAAAAAGAAATTAACTTTTTAGGAAATGCATTAGAAAATCCAGAAAGACCATTTGTTGCAATATTAGGTGGTAAAAAAGTTTCTGATAAAATAAATGTTATAGATAATTTATTAGAAAAAGTAGATACATTAATTATAGGTGGCGGAATGGCATTTACATTCTTTAAAGCACAAGGATATAATGTTGGAAAATCTATATGTGAATTAGATAAATTAGATTTAGCAAAAAGTTTATTAGAAAAAGCTAAAGCTAAAGGCGTAAAAATGATGCTTCCTGTAGATACAAAGGTAGGAAAAGAATTTAGCAATGATACAGAAACTATGACAGTAAAATCAACAGAAATTCCAGATGACTGGGAAGGATTTGATATAGGCGAAGAAACAATAAAACTATATTCAGAAGAATTAAAGAAAGCTAAAACAATAGTATGGAATGGACCTGTAGGAGTATTTGAACTTCCAATATTTGCAGTAGGAACAAACGAGATTGCAAAAACATTAGGAAGCTTAGAAGGAGCTACTACTATAATTGGTGGTGGGGATTCTGCAGCTGCAATTGAAAAAGCAGGACTTTCTGATAAAATGACTCATATTTCAACAGGTGGAGGAGCTTCACTAGAATTCTTAGAAGGAAAGAAATTACCAGGAGTAGAATGTTTACAAGATAAATAAAGGATGATTTAATTAATGAAGAAGCTAGATATATTTTTAATTGTACTTACAATCGTACTTGCAATTTCTTTAATAATTGTATCTATATGTTTGTTTAAAGAAGTTCAAAAAAATGAGAATGTTAATAATCAAAAAATATCTTATTATGGACAAAGAGGTAATATCTCAAATAGTGAGAAAATTATGTTTTTATCTAAAAATGAAGATTTATTAGCAGGAATGATAGGACTGGAATATTCTACTTATGAAAAACAATTTGATGAAAATGATATGATTAATTTTGCAAATAATGTTGCTTTTAGAAGATATAGTAATATATTAGAAAAACAAAGTTCTTCAGACGGAGAAAATAAATATATTATAGATAAGAAAATAATTGATGATATTGTAGAAGAGTTTTTTGGAGTTACTGATTTGGTTCATGAAGAAATTGACCATGAGTTATATTCTAGATCTAGAGGTTATTATATATTTGATAAAGAATTTGAAGAATCAATGTGGTTTTATCCAGTAAATGAAGAAGTCGTTGAAGTTTCGCAAGAAGAAAATAGTGAAACAGAGAAAAATATTTTAATTACTGCAGATAGTATTTATATAGATGAAACAAAAGAAGAGGGAGAATATAAAAATATAAAATATGATGGTATGTACGATGAGAATATTGTTGAATATACTATAAAATTTAAGTATGATGAGGATGGTAAGTTAATATCTTATCAATATATTGAAAATAATTAATTAAAAGGAGAATATATATGAGAAGAAAAGTTATTGCTGGTAATTGGAAAATGAATAAACTTCCAAATGAAGCTATAGAATTTATAGATTCTTTAGCAAAACTTGTAAAAGATACTAAAAATGAAGTAATTATATGTGCCCCATATACAGATTTATTTTATGTATTATTACAAGCACAAGGAACAAATATTAAAGTAGGAGCTCAAAATATGCACTTTGAAGATAGTGGAGCTTATACTGGTGAGGTTTCTGGAGAAATGTTAAAAGCTATTGGAGTAGAATATGTTATAATAGGACATTCTGAGAGAAGACAATATTTTAATGAAACTGATGAAACAGTAAACAAAAAAATAAAAGCTGCTTTTAAACACGGATTAAAACCAATAGTATGTGTTGGAGAAACATTAGAACAAAGAGAACAAGGTTTAGCAAATGATATTATAAGAACTCAAACTAAACTAGCTTTAGACGGTTTAAGCAAAGATGAAGTTAAAAATACAATTATTGCTTATGAACCAATTTGGGCAATAGGAACAGGAAAAACAGCAACATCAGAAGATGCAAATAATAGTATAAAAGAAATCAGAAATGAGATAGAAAAAAATTATGGAAAAGATGTTGCAGCTGAAGTTATCATTCAATATGGCGGAAGTGTAAAATCAAAAAATGCAAAAGAATTATTTGAAACTTCAGATATTGATGGTGGACTAGTTGGAGGAGCAAGTTTAGATCCAGAAGAATTTTCAAAGATTGTAAATTATGATAAATAAAAGGAGTAAAAATATGGATAAGAAAACAACAATGCTTATGATATTAGATGGATTTGGAATAAATGAAAATTCAGAAGGTAATGCGGTAAAGTTAGCCAAAATCCCTAATATAAATGAAATAATGAAACAATATCCTAACACTATAATTCATACAAGTGGACTAGATGTTGGACTTCCTGAAGGACAAATGGGAAATTCAGAAGTAGGACATACAAATATAGGTGCAGGAAGAATAGTTTATCAAGAATTAACTAGAATAACAAAATCTATTGAAGATGGAGATTTCTTTAGTAATTCAGAACTTGTTGCAGCAATTGAAAATTGTAAGAAAAACAATAGTAAGTTACACATATTAGGATTATTATCAGATGGTGGAGTTCATAGCCATATGAGACATCTTTTTGCAATATTAGAACTTGCAAAAAGAAAAGATTTTGAAGATGTATATGTACATTGTTTTTTAGATGGTAGAGATACACCACCAGCTTCTGCAGATGGATATATTGCAGAACTTGAAGAAAAGATGAAAGAAAAAGGCGTTGGAAAAATTGCTACGATATCTGGTAGATTTTATGCTATGGATAGAGATAAGAGATGGGAAAGAATTAAAGAAGCATATAATGCTTTAGTAAATGGTGAAGGACATAAATTTTCTTCAGCAACAGCTGCTATTGAAAATTCATATCAAAAAGAAATATTTGATGAATTTGTAAAACCAAGTGTAATATGCAAGAATGATGAGCCAGTTGCAACTATAGGAGAAAATGATTCTGTAATATTCTTTAATTTTAGACCAGATAGGGCAAGAGAAATTACAAGAGCAATAGTTGATCCAGATTTTGATGGGTTTGAAAGAAATTTTGTAAAAACATATTTTGTTACATTTACAAATTATGACGAAACTTTACTACCATATGTTCATATTGCATTTAAAAAAGAAGAAATTAAAAATACATTTGGTGAATATATAAGCAAGCTTGGACTAACACAATTAAGAATTGCTGAGACAGAGAAATATGCACATGTTACATTCTTCTTTAATGGCGGAGAAGAAAAACAATATGAAGGTGAAGATAGAATATTAATACCATCTCCAAAAGTAGAAACTTATGATATGAAACCAGAAATGAGTGCAGGAGAAGTAACAGATAAAGTAGTAGAGGCTATTAATTCTAGAAAATATGATGCAATTATTTTAAATTATGCAAACCCGGATATGGTAGGACACACAGGAAGTTTAGAAGCTACAGTAAAAGCATTAGAATTTTTAGATGGTTGTGTAAAGAGAGTTGTAGATGCAATTGAAAATAATGATGGTACTTTATTAATTACTGCAGATCATGGAAATGCAGAGCAAATGATAGATTACAAAACAGGTGAACTTCATACAGCACATACAACAAATCCAGTACCTTTAGTGCTAATAGGTAGAGATGTTAAATTAAAAGAAGGTAGACTTGCAGATTTAGCACCAACAATGCTTGATCTAATGAATTTAGCAAAACCAGAAGAAATGACAGGAGAAAGTCTAATAGAAAAATAATTTTAGGAGGCTTAAAGAAATGATAGGTTCACTTGAAGAAAGAAAAGTTTTTGAAGAAATACAAAAGAAGTTATTTTATATGATTCCTGAAAAGTGGGAAAGCATACATTTATATGCTGCTATTATTGAAGAGCCTTTTAAAAAACCTATTGGAGAAATGTATTTTTATTATTTTCCAAAAGGTCTATTGAAAAAAGATCCAATTAATGTTTATGAAATTCCATCACTTTTTAATATTGACGAGCAAAATTATAATGAGCTTATAGATAAGTTATATAGTGATATAAAAAAATTAAGAAAAATAGCTGAAGAAAAGCATCCAAATCTATGGAGTAATATAACTATTACTATAGCAAATTGTAAATTTAAAATAGAATATGATTATGAAGATTTATCTAAAAATGATATGTTTACTGATTATGAAAGACATGTTATTTGGAGATATAATAATTTAAATATTGATTTAGATTTAGAATCTAAACAAGATAAATATATAATAAATAAATATTTGAATTATATTAGAGTAACAGATCTTCCAGAAAAAGAAGAATTTATTGAAGGAATTTATTTAAACCCAGTAAATAATATCATAGATTATGAAAAAACGATGACAATCGAAGCTGCACTTGCAATGAAAAAAGAAAGTGAAGAAAAGAAAAATAAAAAAGAATATAAAGATAAAAGAAGTTTTATTGATAAATTAAAAAATAAAAATACTTTAGCTTTAAAAGAAAAAGAAGATGAATATGGAAATAATCAAATTTTATTTAGAAATAAAAAAGATGATGAGAAAAAATAATAAATTGTAAAATGTAAAATATAAAAAGTAGATTTAATCTAGTAGATTTAAGCTACTTTTTATTTTTTGTAATAATTTCTGAAAAGGAAATGACTTGAAAAGAAATGCTTTACATGATAAAATCGTAAAGTATAAAATAAAAGAGAGTATAGAGTATTTGAAATGAAAATAAAATTATTAAAAATATTAGTATTTATTGGTAGATTTATTTTAAATTTAATATATAGCATTTTGAAACTAAAAAAGACGAAAAATAAAGTATTATTACTTAGTAGGCAATCTAATAAAAAAAGTTTAGATTTTAGACTTTTAGAAGAAAGCTTGAAAAAATATAAAGATATTAAGATTGTTTGTATGTATAAAATGATTGGAAAAAGTTTTATAAGTAAGGTAGGATATTGTTTTTACATGCTAAAGATAATGAATAATTTAGCAGATTCTAAAGTATGTATAATAGATGGATATTCAATTCCTATAAGTCTACTAAAACATAAAAAAAGTTT
The DNA here is from genome assembly GCA_944387405.1 of uncultured Clostridia bacterium. GTDB lineage: Bacteria > Bacillota > Clostridia > TANB77 > CAG-508 > UMGS1994. The sequence goes on along the minus strand of CALXET010000003.1, from coordinate 64,984 downwards.
AGTTATAATACAAATGTGGCATGCATCAGGAGCAACTAAAAAATTTGGATATCAAGTTGTAGATAAAAAAGAAGGTACTAAATCTGAAATTATTGAAATAATGAGAATGCACAAGAACTATGATTATGTTTTAGCTCCAAGCAAAAAAACAGGCGAATTTTTTTCAGAGGCCTTTAATGTTCCAAAAAATAAAATTAAACTTATAGGACTTCCAAGAATTGATTATTTAAAGATAAGAGATGATAAACTAAAAGAAGAATTTTTAGAAGAATATCCTAAGTATAAAGATAAAGAAATAATATTATATGTTCCAACATTTAGAAAAGGAAAGGATATTAATTCTTCAGATTTAATAGCAAAAATTAATAAAGATAAATATGGACTAATAATTAGAAAACATCCTTTAGATATAGAAAAAGAGGATAATGATTATATAGTAGATAAAAAATTTGAAACAATGGATTTACTAAAAATTGCAGATATTATTATAACAGACTATTCTGCAATAGCATATGAAGCATGTATATTAAATAAACCACTTTATTTTTATGTATATGATATAAGGGAGTATCTAGAAAATAGAGGATTAAATGTAGATATTACAAAAGAAATGAGAGAAGCTACATTTAAAAAAGCAGATACTTTAGTTAAAGCTATTGAGAGTAATATGTATAATTATAGTCAGCTATATGATTTCAGAGATAAATATATAGAGGTATATAAGAAAAATAATACAGAAGAATTAACAGAATTTATAATTCAAAATATGAATAATATTAGTAAATAAAAATTAGGAAAGATAAAATAAATTGATGTAGAATTTTTAAATTTATTATATTCAAGATAAGAATATTTATTTATTCTTATCTTGAATATTGTAAAAGTGTTATAATAAGTATTGTAAAATTTAGTAAAACAAAGTATAATAACAAATATAATAATATTGGGGTATTGCCAAGCGGTAAGGCATCGGACTCTGACTCCGACATTCCTGTGTTCGAATCACAGTACCCCAGCCATAGAAGAAATCAAAGTAAAATTTGGTTTCTTTTATTTTTTTGCTTGAAAAAGTAAAAGACATATACTTGAAATTATTTTTCATAAATGTGATAATAAATAAAAAGAGAAAAGAGGGCTATTATGAGAGAAGATAAGAAAGCAAATGAAGAAATTGAATTTGTAGTCGGAGAAGTGGTTACAGACGAATCAATAGAGGATATTAAGAAAAAGTATATGGAAAGAGGAAAAGGTCTTATTCCTGAAGATTTAATGCAAGATTTTGATTTTGATGTATCATTTTTTGTAGGAATGAATTATGATTTAGATAGAGAGTCTGAAAGACAGGTTAGAGCTTTCGATTTAGCACTAGATTTACTTGAAGAATTAAAAAAGGGCACCTCTATAGAAGATGTTTGCAAAATGTGTGAGGGAAATAGTATTTTCTTAAGAAGAAATTTAGAAAGAATTGTAGCTGATACACTTGCAAAATATTCTGATAGAGGAAAAGATTTTGTGAAATCTTGGGAAACAGAAAAATATGGAGAGATGATTTCTTATTATCCTGAATATAAAAGTAGTAATGAAAGTAGTTCTGATGATAGACAGATTTTAGAGGAGCAATTACTAAGTAGATTAGATGATAAAAGAGCTTTAGAAGATGAACTTGCATTAGTTGATAAAGAGCTTGATGCTTTAGAAACAGAAGCTAAAGGTATAGAAGACAAAAAAGGAAAAAGCGAAGAAGATAGACAAGGTGAAGAAAAATAGAATATTTATAGAGGTAACAAATGAAAGATAAGTATTTAATTGAAAAAAAGGAAAATATATTCACAAAGATTTTAAATTTTTTAAAGAATTTATTTAAAAAAGATACTAAAAATAATATAGAAAAAAGTGATATTTATTCTAATGAAATTTATAAAGATGAAAATCAAAGTAGTAATTATAATAATTCTATAAGTGAGTCTACATCAAAGGAAGAAGAATATACTACTAAATATGAGTCTGACTTCTTAAATTATTTAAGAGTAGATAATAGAGAAGATCCAGAATTGTTAGAATTACAAAGAAGATTTGAAAGTAAAGAGATTTTAATGAGTGAAATGTCTGAAAAAGATTTGATTAGATTAAATGATTTATATAATAGACAAATAAATAATATGAAAAGAGATTTGGAAAACAAGAAAACTAAAGTAGGTATGCTAAAATTTAAGTTATCAAAACAAATTCTAAGCTGAATTAATTAATACTAAGTTATATTTAAGATAAAATCATTTCTTGACAAAAAAATTTTTTAATAATATTCTATTAATGATTAATATACTATAATAATACTAAAGAAAAGGTGAAAAGATGGATAAAAAGTTTAGAGAAGCTTTATCAGAAATTTATGAGATTTTATTATATATAGATCAAAAGTCTTTTGATGAGATTCCTTTTGAAGTGATTTTTAAAATTTCTGAGAATAAATCAAAAGAATATGATTTTAAAATAGACGAAAATGAAAAAGAATTAGGAGAAATAATAGAAAATAAAATATCAGAAGAAACAAAAGAGATTTTAGCATATTTATATTTGAAATATTGGAACAAGAGCGATGATGAAAATTTGCAAAAAGAATTAGTTGCATTAGAAGAGACAATGAAACTTCAGGGAATATATAATATATTTACTTTAGATATGGAAAGTCCTATTATCGAAGATAGAAAAGAAAGCAATGTAGATGAAAAGAATAATATAGATAATAAGGAAAGTAATAACGAATTAGTTGTTCACAATGAAAATATTTTTGTTAAAATTAAAAATATAATTATAAAATTTTTCAAAAGATTTGGAAAAAAAGACTAAACAATTAAATAAATATTAAATTATTATTTGTTGTTTATTTAAATATATGTAAAAGTTATGAAAGTAATAGGAGAGTGGCTGTTAAGCTACTCTCTTAAAAATTGATATATTATGTAAATTATGGTATAATTAATATGTAGCAATATTGTTTTATCCCAGTAATGGGATAGTCCCAAGATTCAGAATGGAGGAGATTAAATGGGACAGTATATTGAAAAGTTGCGGAAGGAAGTAAAAAGAGGGGAGTCTTATCCTATAGTTGGTCAGGCACTTGTGCAGTTCAATGTAGACAAGTTAGGAGAAAATCCGGAAAGATATGGATATGATCTTAATGTCATGATAAGCACAGAAGCTTCGAGGATACGATATGGCGAAAAAGAAACGTTGTATATGACAGGAGATGGTATCTATGCGACTCTTTTCCTGATTAACCTTTTTGCAGGACCGAAAGAGTTTTCTGCAAAAGAGCTTGCGGATATGGCTTACGAAAGAGGATACAAGGCAGATTTTTTCGAATACGGAAATTCCACATACGAATCGTGGTTTGACGATTTTGAGAAAAATGTTGGGTTGTCCTCTGAAAGGATTAAGCCGGAAGAGATAGTCGAGGATCTGATAGGTTTGGATAAGTTCTTCGCGCATGTAGTGCTTGCAAATGATGAGGAGCACTACAATCTGAAAGGGGTGTTCGGAAATCAGTATTTCGTTCTCCTGGGTGTGGATTTAAGCGAGGGATTGGCTACTGTTTTCTACCCGAAGACTGGAATTTTCACCGAGGAGAATTTAGACAGGCTGATAAACTCTGCTGTGGCAACTTGGAGAATAACAGACGAACCTGAATGCGACTAAGAGGGAGGAGCAAAAGCTAAAGTTTTGGCTTTTGCTCCTTTCCCGTTTCCATAAAGGATACGGTTTAGTTTACTTGTCTTTTAACATATAATCTGATATAATCAGTAAAAATTTGTATAAAAAGGAAATATTAAGATGAACAATGTAATAGGATTAATAGTTGCTAGTATATATATATTAGTTATATTTTTAACTTCAAAATTATTTAAGAAAAAAGGAAAAGAAGTTACTAGAAAATATATTCATATAATGCTTTCTAATATTTGGTTTATATCTCTAGCTTTTTTTGATAATTTCATAATCGCAGCTATTTTACCAATGCTTTTTGTCATAATTAATTCACTATCATATAAATATAATTTAATAAAAATAATGGAAAGAGAAGATAAAAAAGAAGGAATAGGAACAGTATATTATGCTATTTCACTTACTATATTGTCTTTAGTTACTTTTTATATTAATAAGCCAATACTTGCACTTCCAGGAATACTTATCATGGGATATGGAGATGGTTTAGCAGCAGTTGTTGGACAAAGTATAAAAAGTAAAAGTTTTAATATATTTGGAAGCACAAAATCAATTGCTGGATCTACTACAATGTTTATTGTAAGTTTAATTATATCTGTATTAATATTTGCATTCATAGGTGTAGATTATTTAATAGCAAAATCTATTTTAATAGCTTTTATAGCTACTATATTAGAAGCAATATCAGTAAAAGGACTTGATAATATTACAGTTCCTATAATTATTACTGCAATTGTTGGATATATTATTTAAAATTTATAGAGGAATAGTATGATACTTGAAAAAATAAATTTACCAGATGATGTGAAAAAACTGAAAAAAGAAGAAAAACTGATTTTAGCAGAAGAAATTAGAGAAGAAATAAAAGATGTCGTTTCAAAAAATGGAGGGCATTTGGCTTCAAATCTTGGTGTAGTAGAACTTACAATAGCACTTCACAGTGTATTTGACATGCCTAAAGATAAGATTGTTTGGGATGTTGGACACCAAACATATACTCATAAATTATTAACAGGTAGAAAAGATAAATTTAAAACTTTAAGAAAAAAAGATGGACTAGCTGGTTTTCCTAAAGCAGAAGAATCAGATTATGATAGCTTTAATACAGGACATAGTAGTACATCTATTTCGGCAAGTTTAGGAATGGCTAAAGCAAGAGATATAAAAAAAGAAAATAATAAAGTAATTGCAGTAATAGGTGATGGCGCTCTTACAGGAGGAATGGCTTTAGAAGCTCTAAACGATGCGGGAAATAGTAAAACAGATTTAATAGTTATATTAAATGACAATGAAATGAGCATTTCAAAAAATTCTGGTGGTATGGCAAGGATGCTTACTAATCTTAGGACAAAAAAATTATATGAAAAGTCTAATGGAGTAGTAAAGAAGATATTAAGAAAAATTCCTTATCTTGGAGAAAAAATAATTAATTTGATAATAAATATAAAAAAGGGAATAAAACAATTAATTATTCCAAAAATGTATTTTGAAGATATAGGATTTAAGTATTTAGGACCAGTAGATGGACATAATATAGAAGCTTTAGAAAATGTTTTTAAAAGTTGTAAATTAGTAAAAGGACCAATATTGATTCATATTATAACTAAAAAAGGAAAAGGATATAAATTTGCTGAAAAAAATCCAAATAAATTTCATTCAATATCAAGTTTTGATTTAGAGTCAGGTGAAAAATTAGAAAAGAAGAAAAAAGATTATTCTAAAGTAATGGGAGAAAAATTAGTAAAGCTTGCTAAAAATGATAAAAGAATAGTAGCAATAACTGCATCAATGGAAGATGGTACAGGGCTTAATGAGTTTGCTAGTAAATTCCCTGATAGATTTTTTAATGTTGAGATTGCAGAGCAACATGCTTTAGGATTTGCAGCTGGACTTGCAAAAGAAGGTATGAAACCAGTAATTCCAATTTATTCTTCCTTTTTACAAAGAGGATATGATCAGATAGTTCATGATATATGTATGCAAAATTTGCAAGTAGTGATATGTGTAGATAGAGCGGGTATTGTTGGAAGTGATGGAGAAACTCATCAAGGATTACTAGACTTATGTTTCTTAAACAGCATTCCAAATATCACTATAATGGCTCCTAAAAACTTCTTAGAACTTGAAAAAATGTTAGAATATGCTATTAAATCAAATAAACCAATAGCAATTAGATATCCAAGAGGAGGAGAGGAAGAAGGAGAAAATTCTAAAGATAGCTTAGAATATGGAAGCATAAATAAAATATCAAGAGGAAAAGCCGAAGTCTTATTAGAAGGAGAAGATATAACAATTATTTCAATTGGAAAGATGACTGAATATGCTTATAAAGTAGCTTGTGATTTAAAAAAAGAAAATATAAATGTAGAAGTAATTAATATAAGATTTTTAAAACCATTAGATAAAGAAAAAGTTTTAAAATCAGCAATAAAAACTAAAAAGGTAATCACAATAGAAGATGGATATTTAATAGGAGGACTTGCTAGCAGTATAAATGATATTTTAATAAAGCAAGATGAAAAAATTAAAATTTTAAATATGGGATATCCAGATAAATTTATTAAGCAAGGTTCGGTTAAAGAAATTGAGAAAAAATATAAAATGGATAAAGATAGTATAAAAGAAAATATTTTAAAAATGGTAGAAAAAACATAATGAAAAATAATATAGATAGGTAGATTTATATGATAAAAAAAGAATTAGATGATATAGATAAGTTTTTTTATGCTAAGATTGATGATAAGATTAAATTATCAAAAACTAGAAATAAAATAACACATACAGATTTTTTGTATGAAACAGAAATTAAAAAAGTAGAAAAATATTTAAAACAAAAAAGAATTGATACATATATTTTAAGTGGAGGATATGAAGAAGCGGAGAGAAAATCTTTAATATTCTATCCAGAAAAGTTAACAAAAGATATAGTTTTATGTAATTTAAATAATATTTTTTCAGTAATAAGAATTAATATCCCAAATAATTTAAAAGGTAAGTATTCTCATAAAGATTTTTTAGGAGGAATAATGAAATTAGGTGTTTCAAGAGAAAAAGTTGGTGATATTATATTAGATGAGTCTGGGGCAGATATTTTAATATTTAAAGATAATGAGTTATATTTTTCAGAAAATCTTAAATTACTAACAAGATTTAGAAAAGCTGATATTACAATTCAGGATATAAAAAATGTAAAGAAAAAAATGATGAAATTTGAAGATATACAAATTATAATATCTTCAATGAGATTAGATTCTTTTGTATCTGAGATAGCAAAAACATCAAGAAGTAAAGCGTGCGAATTAATAGAAGAAGGTAGAGTTTTAGTAAATCATGAAGATGTATTTAAAGCATCAAAAGATATTAAAATAAGTGACATTATTACAATTAGAGGAAAAGGCAAATATATTGTAGATAGTTTTATAAGAAATACAAGAAATGATAGATTAGTTGTGAAAGTAAAGAAGTATGCTTAGTGTGTAATTTTTTATTACTTGAAAAAAAGAGGATAAGATTATATAATAATAGAAATTATTAAAAACGGGTGAAGTTATAGTATGAATAAAACAAAGAGAAAAATATTTGAAGCATCTATGAAACTTTTTGCTGAAAAAGGATATGATGCAACTAGTGTAGAAGAGATAACAGCAACTGTAGGTGTTGCAAAAGGAACTTTGTATTATCATTTTTCTAGTAAAGAAGAAATTTTTAATTTTTTAGTAGATGAAGGAATTAAGTTATTATTAAATAATATTGAAATCAAAATCAAAAAGTTCGATAATTCAATAGATAAATTAAGAGCAGTTATTGTACTTCAAATAAGAATACTAAAAAAATACGAGAGTCTAATAAAGATATTCTTAAGTCAAATATGGGGAGATGATCCAAGAAGTGTTAGATGCAAAGAGACTGTCTTAAGATATATTGATGAGATTGAAAAAATAGTAAAAGAAGGAATGGAGAAAAAAGAAATTAGAGAAGGAGACAGTAATGTAATAGCTGCTGAGATATTTGCAGTCACTTGTGCTACTATGATAGTTAAGTTAAATAGAAAAGAAGAATTAGATGTTAAAAATTTGTCTAAAGAGTTTGAAAATATATTAGAGGGATTAAAATATTAATAAAAAGGGGAATATAAAATGAATGAAAGAATCCATGATTATGTAGAAATCAAATCTTTAAAAGATATGATAACTAAAACAAGAAATGAATTTGGTGATGAGACAGCGTTTAAATTTAAAACTGATGTAGAAGGACGTATAAGAACCAAAAAATATAATGAGTTTCTAGATGAAGTGGATTCTCTTGGAACTAAATTAATAGACTTAGGATTAAAATCAAAGAGAATAGCAATAATTAGTGAGAATAGATATGAATGGGCTGTTAGTTATTTAGCAGTTGTATGTGGAACTGGAATAGTTGTTCCTTTAGATAGAGCTCTTCCAGAAAAAGAGATAAGAAGTTTAATAGAAAGATCAGAAGTAGAGGCTATAATTTATAGTGACAAATATACAGATATAATGAAAAAATTTATAGAAGAACAAAATGAGAAAAATAAGATTAAATATTATATTTGTATGGATGCAGAAAAGAAAGATGGAAAAATATTATCATTTAAAGAGTTAATTAAAGGTGGTAGAAAATTAATAGATGAAGGTGATAAGAGGTTTTTAAGTGCAGAAATAAATCCTGAAGAAATGCAGATAATGTTATTTACTTCTGGGACAACTTCTATGTCAAAAGCTGTTGCTCTTAGTCATAAGAATATATGTACAAATTTAATGGATATTGCTTCAGTAATAGAAGTCACAGAAGAAGATACATTTTTATCTTTTTTACCACTACATCACACTTTTGAAGCAACAGTAGGATTTTTATATCCAATATATAAAGGAGCTTCTGTAGCATATTGTGATGGAATAAGGCATATACAAGATAATTTAAGAGAATATAAAATAAGTGTTATGATTTCAGTTCCTGTACTTTTTGAAAACATGTACAAAAGAGTAATGAAATCAATTGAAAAGCAAGGAAAATTAGAAAAAATAAAAAAAGGAATTAAAATAAGTAATTTCCTAAGAAAAATACATATAGATATTAGAAGGAAAATTTTCAAGGAGTTACATGATAATTTTGGCGGAAATTTGAGATTATTTGTAAGTGGTGCAGCTGCAATAGACAAAGATGTTCAAAAAGGATTTAATGATCTTGGAATTACAACATATGCAGGATATGGACTTACTGAAACATCTCCTGTAGTTGCTGCAGAAAATGATAAATATAGAAGATATGGGTCTGTAGGAAAAGTATTTCCAAGTATAGATGTTAAAATTGAAGATAAAAACGAAGAAGGAATAGGAGAAATCGCAGTAAAAGGACCTTCTGTAATGCTTGAGTATTTTGGAAACAAAGAAGCAACGGATGAAGCTATTGTAGATGGATGGTTTTATACAGGTGACTTGGGATATTTTGATAAAGATAAGTATTTATTTATATCTGGAAGAAAAAAGAGTGTAATTGTTCTAAAAAATGGTAAAAATATTTATCCAGAAGAAACAGAAACTTTAATTAATAAATTAGAGGGCGTAAAAGAATCAATGGTATATGGACTTTCTGATAATAAGGATGAGAATGATTTAACATTACATGCAAAAGTTGTGTATGACAAGGAAGTAATAAAGGAAATAATTAACTCAGATAATATGGAGGATATTAAAAAATATATATTAAATCATATAAAAGAAATAAATAAATTAGTTCCTGCTTATAAAGCTATTAGTGTTAATAATGTTGAACTAACAGAAGAGGAATTAATAAAGACTACTACTTTAAAAATAAAAAGACATGAAGAAATGAAAAAGATTTTAAATAAATAAGAAAAATATTTAAAAAAATGGTGCTTGTAACAAAAATGTAATCCAAATGTAAAATAAAAAACATGTAAAAGTAATTGTAGTTTTATGCCGAAAAATATATAATAGACATAGAATAAGTAGATTTACGAAGGAGGTACGTTTTACAATGCCATTTTTATCAGCAATATTAGAAAAATTAAGTATGAATAAAACCGGTATAGTAAACGTGAGAATGGTAATCACGGAAGAGAAGATTTTATCCAACATAGAAAAAGTCCAAAAGATGATAAATCCTAGAAGTAAAAAACAAATTATTCAATTAGAAGAGGATTCTTATTTTAAAGATTTAATTGATTCAATAAAAACTTATCTAGTGGAATATCCTAAAAAGAAAAACTTCCCTAGAAGTGTATATAAAGCTTGTTATGATCTAGTTGAATTTGCTACAAATCAATTTGAAGAGAATACTAAAAAGATTGAAGAGTTAATAATTCAAAGAGAGAAAAATATAGCACTTGCTTATGAATTAAAAGAAACATTAGCAATTATTAAAGATAAAACAGAAGGATGGGAAAAAGAATTAGAAACTTCTTCTGATAAATATTCAGAAGATATAGCAGAAGCATTAGGAATAATCGCAAATGGAGCTGAAGAAGAAAAGACAGTTGCTTTAAAATTAGTTGATGCAAGAATTAATAATCTTGAATCTAACTTCCATATTGAAATTGACATGGAAAGAATTGAAGATAAATCAAAAGCTTTAAGTTATATAGGAATAGAAATTGCTGAAGCTTTGAAATATATTCCTGCACCAGTTGAGGAATTTGTACCAGAAGAAACTGTACAAGAAGTAAAAGCTAAAGCTGCTCAAAAAGTAGAAGCAAAAGAGCCTGCAAAGGTAAATCCTATATTAGCTACAGAGTCTACTCCTAAGAAAGAGGTTAAAGTAGATAAAGTTGAAGAGGCTCCTAAGAAGAAAGAAACAGTAGCTCCAGTTGGAAACAAAGTTGGACAAACAGTAGCTTTAAAACCAGATGTAAAAATGGTAAAAGAAGAACCAGTTTTAGATACTCAATATATAGAACAAACAAGATTTGATGTTAAACCATCATTATGGCAAAGAATTAAAAATTCAAAAATTGTTAGAACAATATCATATATAATGAAAATTAAAGTTGTACTTGAATTCCCAGCACTTCCAGAAGGAAGAGGAGAAGGTATATAACTAAAATACTAAGTGAAATATAAAAGAGCAATTTAAAATATTGCTCTTTTATATTTTAAAAAAATAAAAAACTTTTTAAAAAATTTTAAAAAAGTATTGACATATTTTTTGAGTTACATTATAATAAGACTTGCATTAAGCAATGCGCCCTTAGCTCAGTTGGTCAGAGCAACCGGCTCATAACCGGTGGGTCCAAGGTTCGAATCCTTGAGGGCGCACCATTTTTGGGTAGGTGGTCGAGTGGTTAATGGCACCAGACTGTAAATCTGGCGACGAGAGTCTACGATGGTTCGAATCCATCCCTGCCCACCAAATAAAGCTGAAATCAAAATGATTTCAGCTTTATTTATTTGATAAAATATTTCTTTATAATCCGTTAGAAATTAATGGAACACAAAATAATAAAGAAAAAATTATGAGAATACATGTTACTTTTTTATTAAATTCATATTAATTCCCCTTTTTTAGAATTCCGCGAAATATTTTATCAATGAAAGTATACCACATATTTACAATAAAACCTATTTTTTCCAAAAAATATTGTAATAAAAATTTTTATTATTTATAATTACAATATAATAAAGGGGGAATTAATATGAAAAAGAAAATTTTGATTACAATACTAATAATTATAGTATTAATCATGTTAATCTTGGTAATTAGAGAGATTTATTTAAATTATGATAAAATCGAAAATAACAATGAAGAATATACTAGAGACCAAGTAATAGAACTGTTAGACAATGGTTCAAAATATAATAATTATTATCGCACAGTAAATACTGAAAATGGAAAAGAAGAATTTTATTATAAAGATAATATTCTTGCTTGTTATTATGATTCTAAATTAAAATACTGGATGAATTTAACCGATGGTAGTAGGAGAATGATTTTTATTGACGATTATGATAGTGACAGTGTAGGAGAAGTTGTTGATTTTGAAAATATCATTTTCCCAATGGAAAATACTCAACTTGGATATTATAGTACTATTTATGATACAGAGAATTTTGACTTCAAATATAAAGGAATTACAAAAATTAATGATAGGGATACATTAATAGTAGAAACTGATTCTAAAATAGATTCTTCATTAAAGATTAAATATTATATAGATAAGCAAACAGGTGTAATTGTTAAAAGAACTGAGTTTGATAAAGTATTATTCTTAACGAAAGACAAAAAAGAGTATGATAGAGGAATAAGGTTTGATGTAGTGACTGATGAAAATATAAAAGAACCTGATTTAACAAATGTTGAAACTTATGAAATCAATTTTCCATCACTTACAATTTGGTAAAATATAAAGTTTCTCCTTTTTATAAATTGATTTATAAACTAATTGACTAAATAGAAATAATTAGATATTATAAGTAAAGAGAAAAATAAAAAGGAGGCTATTTATGGGTGAAAAAGAAAACAGTCACAAATTTTTAATTTCAATTATAGTATTAATATTAATAGCAATAGCCATTTATTTTATAGTGCTAACATATAATGAAAATAAAGTAAGAAATGAAAATAATATAGAGCAAGCAATTATTATGACAGAAGATGGATATAGAGTAATAAATTCTAATTTAAAAGAATATGAAGCAGTAAATATAGAAGAGGTAAAAAAACAAGAAAATGATACATATAAATTAAGAGGGACGCTACTTACAAGATATACTATTACAGAAAATGAATATGATTATTTAAAAAATCAAGAACCACTTGTAGTAGATGATATTAATTATTATTTTACATGGTCAGATGAGCATAATGAGTATATATTTGTTTCTAAAGAATCAGATAAAATATATTTTTTAGAGAAAGATGAATCTACTGGAAATTATTTTGTAAATCTTTATGGAGATGATTCATATGTATATGAAAAAACAGATATAAAAGTAGAAATAGATGTAGGAAATGATGTGGAGTGTACAATTAATAATGATCAAGTAGTTTCTGCCAAAAGATTATTTGAAGAAGAAGAAGTTACTTATGGAATATTCCATTTTGAATTTAAAGATGGAATATGTACAAAAATTAAATGTGATTTAAGATAAAAATAAAATCAAGTCAAAAATTGTCGAAAAATAGTTGACATAAATGTTAAAATATTTTATAATATATAAGCATGAATATGAAAAAAGAAGACTCGGTAGGTGAGGCAATATAGGGATACGGGTTGCTACCGCAAAATAGTGGAGACACTATGAGAGGGTTAGCAGAACATGTCGAATAAATGAAGGCATATTCTAATGCAACTACACTGCCCTTTAATTTGCTAAAGCTTGTACGGTGAAAGCTTTATTAATAATGTTTTAAGTTATATTAAAACTTGTCACTTAAACCGAGGTGACAAGTTTTTTGTATTTTAAAAGAATAAAAAAGGAGGATAATAAGATGAAAGAAAATGTACTAGAATTGTTAAAAGAAAAGAAATTAATGGAGTTACATCAAGAATTAGATGTTATGAATAGTGCTGACATACCGTCAATTCTAGAAAAATTAGATGACGAAGATTTAATCGTAGTCTACAGATTATTATCCAAAGATAAAGCCGCTGAAGTATTTGCATATTTAGAACCAGAAATGCAAGAAAAATTAATTAATGCATTAACAGATACAGAACTTAAAGAAGTAATAGATGAATTATTTATGGATGATACAGTAGATTTGATTGAAGAGATGCCAGCAAATGTTGTAAAACGTATTTTAAAAAATATGAAATCAGCAGATAGAAAAATAATAAATGAACTATTGAATTATCCAGAAGATAGTGCTGGAAGCATTATGACTACTGAATTTGTTGATTTAAAAGAAAATATGACAGTAACAGAAGCTTTTGCAAAAATTAAAAAAATAGGAAATGTAGACAATATATATACATGTTATGTTCTATCAATGACTAGAAAATTGATAGGAGTTGTACAACTTAGAGATTTAATATTTGCGAAAAGAAATGATTTTATAAAGGATTTAATGAAAACAGATGTTATAAGTGTTATGACAGAAGATGATCAAGAGGAAGTTGCTAAAAAGTTTGATAAATATGATGTAAATATTATGCCTGTAGTAGATAAAGAAAATAGATTAGTTGGTATTGTTACTATTGATGATGCTATGGAAGTTATGGTTGACGAAACAACAGAAGACTTTCAAAAAATGGCCGCTATAACACCATCTGAAGATTCTTATTTTAAAACAAGTGTATTTAAACATGCAAAAAATAGATTTATATGGCTTTTAGTATTAATGATTTCATCTGCTGTAACAGGAGCTGTAATTACTCATTATGAAAACGCATTTGCAGCAATTCCTTTACTTGTAGCATTTATCCCAATGGTAATGGGAACTGGTGGAAACTGTGGATCACAAAGTTCAACATTGATTATTAGAGGATTAGCAAAAGATGAAATTACAACAAAAGATATATTCAGAGCAATATGGAAAGAAATAAGAATTGGAGTTATAGTAGGAATTGGACTATTTATTGCAAACTTTATAAGAATAATGCTTCAATATAATGATATGAAAATAGCAATAACAGTAGGGCTTACTTTAATTGGAACAACAATACTTGCTAAAACATTAGGATGTATTTTACCGATTGCAGCTAAAAAAGTAAATCTAGATCCAGCAATAATGGCAGCTCCACTAATAAGCACAATAGTAGATACTTGTTCAGTAATGTTATTCTTTAATATTGCAATTGTTATTTTAGGATTATAAAATATAAACATATAAATATTTTTATGGTAAAATTATTATAAATATTTTTTACAAAAGGAGAAAAGTATGTCATTATTTAAAGAATTTAAACAATTTGCAATGAGAGGAAATATTTTAGATTTAGCAGTAGGTGTTGTTATAGGTGGTGCATTTCAATCAATAGTTACATCATTAGTAAATGATATTATAATGCCATTTACTAGTGTATTTACAGGGAGAGTAAATTATAAAGATTGGGTTATTGACATATTTGGAGGAGCCGCTAAAATTCAAATAGGATCATTTATTACAGCAATAATTAATTTCCTTTTAATAGCGTTTAGCATATTTCTAGTTTTAAAATATATAAATAAGCTAAATAAGAAAATAGATGATTTAAATAAAGAAGTTGCTGAAACATTAAATAAAAATCCAATAATGAAATTTACAAAGAAAATTGAAAAAAGAAATCAAAAAGAAGAAAAAAATCAAGAACCTAAAACAAAAATATGCCCATATTGCTTATCCGAGATTCCTTATAGGGCAACGAAATGCTGTCATTGTACATCAGATTTAAACTTAAAAGAAGACAAAATGGAGAAAGAAAATTAATAAATAATATAATTTAGAATATTTTTTAAAAAGATGCTAATAATATAAATGGTGATTGTATGAAGAAATATTCAAGATATAAAAATAATTTTGGTGAATTTATTCCAAGTTTTTATAAGTGGAAAACTTTAGAAGAACAAAAAAGAATTGCTGAAAGGCTAGCGAATATAACAAATAAAAAAAGAGAAGATTAGATTATGTAATCTTCTCTTTTTGTTTTTAATTTATATTTTAGATAAATATAATAATTAATATGTATAACAATAATTTAAATGTTAAAAATATAAATAAATAACAAATTATAGAAAGAAGTGAAAAACTTGGAATATAAATTTACTGAAAATAGTGAAAAAGCATTAAATGAAGCAAGCAAAATTACAGAAGAATTAAAACACTCTTATATAGGCACAGAACATATTTTATATGGATTAAGTAAAAATATAGATAGTGTTGCAGGAAAAGTATTAAATTCACTAAATATATCTCAAGAAAAAGTAAGAGAAAAAATCATAGAGTATATAGGAATAGAGGAAGATAATTCAAATTACAAATTAGTTGGATTTACTCCTAAGACTAAAAGATTAATTGAAAATGCATATATTGAATCAAAGAAAGAAAATAGAGATTTGATTGAAACTGAAGATATATTAATAGCAATATTAGATGATCCAAAATTTTTAGCAAATAAAATGTTAATAGATTTAGGAATTAATCTAAAAGAAGCATATATAGAAATTCAAAATGTATTAAATACTAAAAATAGTATTGATTCTGAATATGAAATTTTTTCTGAAGTAAAAAAAGAAGAAATTCCAACATTGAAAAAATATAGTATAGATTTAACAAATAAAGCAAGAGAGGGAAAACTAGATCCAGTAATTGGTAGAGAAAAAGAAACAAAAAGAATTATAGAAATATTATCAAGGAGAATGAAAAATAATCCGTGTTTGATTGGAGATGCGGGAGTTGGAAAAACAGCAGTTGTAGAAGGACTAGCTGAAAAGATAGCAAATAACGAAGTACCAGATGAATTAAAGAAAAAGAAAATTTTAAGTTTAGATATTTCTATGTTACTTGCAGGGAGCAAATATAGGGGAGATTTTGAAGAAAGAATGAAAAAATGCTTAAACGAAGCCCAGAAAAATAAAAATATAATTTTATTTATAGATGAAATACATATGATTGTAGGTACAGGGGCTGCAGAAGGAGCAATAGATGCATCAAATATATTAAAACCACTTCTAGCAAGAGGAGATATACAACTTATAGGTGCTACAACAGTAGATGAATATAGAAAATATATTGAAAAGGATAATGCTTTAGAAAGAAGATTTCAATCAATCATGGTAGAAGAACCATCAAGAGAAGATACTATTTTAATTCTAAAAGGTATTAGAGATAAATACGAAGCACATCATAATGTAAAAATAAAAGATGAAGCAATAGTATCTGCTACCGAATTATCTATACGTTATATAAATGACAGAAATCTTCCTGATAAAGCAATAGATCTTATAGATGAGGCTTGTTCTAGAATTAAATTAGATGCTTTTAATATGCCCGAAAATATAAAAGATTTAAAAAGCAAATTGTCTAAAATTAAACTAGAAAAGGAAGAAAATATTAAGATTGAAAATTTTGAAAATGCAGCACTACTAAAAAATAAAGAAAATGATTTAATGAAAAAGATTTATAAAGAAAATGAAAAATGGAAAAATAAATATAATAATAAAATAATAGAAATTACTGAAAAGGATATTGGGAATGTTGTTTCTGATATCACAGGGATAGAAATAAATAAAATCAATGAAAATGAATTTAATAAGATGAGAAGAATTGAAAATAATCTAAAAAAAGAAATTATTGGTCAAAATGAAGCAATAGAAAAGATAATAAATATATTTAAAAGAAATAGTCTAGGGATAAATGAAGAGTCAAGACCAATAGGATCATTTTTGCTTTTAGGAAGTAGTGGAGTACGGCAAAACTGAACTTGCAAAAAAAATAAATAAAGAATTATTTGGAGATGAAGATTCTTTAATAAGATTTGATATGTCAGAATATATGGAGCAAAATGCAGTATCAAAATTAATTGGAGCTCCTCCACGGATATGTTGGTTATGACGAAGGAGGTAAGCTTACGGAAGCTGTTAGAAGAAAAAATTATTGTGTAGTATTATTTGATGAAATAGAAAAAGCAAATAATGATGTTTTAGATATTTTCCTTCAAATATTAGAAGATGGAGTACTTACTGATTCTAGAGGAGGAAAAAAAGTAAATTTTAAAAATACTATAATAATAATGACTTCTAATGTAGGAGCACATTTGTTAGATAGAAGAGAAAAAGAGATTGGTTTTAAAAATAATTTAGAAAAAAATGAAAAAATTACTTCAGATGTAAGAAAAGATATTCTTAAAAAAGTAAATAAAACGTTTAAAAATGAATTTTTAAATCGAATTGATGAAATTATTGTATTTAACAAGTTATCAAAACAAGATATTAGAGAGATAATTGAAAAGTATATTTTTGATTTAGTAAAAAGATTTGAAAAATCATCATATTATATTAATATAAGTAAAGATGTAACAAATTATATTTTAGAAAATAGCAATGAAGAGCAAAATGGAGCAAGAGATATTAAAAGAAATATTAAAAACTTAATAGAAAATGAAATAGTTGAAAAAATTATTAATAATAATGTTAAAAAAGAGAGTATAATAAATGTTTATTTAGATGATAAGAACAATTTAATAGTTGATTAAAAATAAAATGAAAAATAGTAGAAAATAATAAAAAAATGTAAAATATTGATATAAAAAATTGATATAAAAATATTTATGTGCTATAATTTTTTTATAATGTAGTATAAGGAGTATTTTTATGAGTGGAGCACTAATGATAATAGTAATGCTTCTTGCTATAATTGTATTGTTAATTGCATTTGCCGTAGCACAGATTAAAATGGCAGGTATGAAAGTTAAGGATTTTTGGTCTTTTATTAAAGCAAATGAAATGTTAGATAAATTATATGCATTTTCAAAGAAGTATGAAAAATTAAGTACAACTGAACAATTAATGTTTTTAAGAGAAGCTGAAAGAGTATTTGACGCTTTTGATAAAGTACCAAATGCACTTTGGGAAGAAGAGTATCAAAAGTATATGGATGTACTTTCAACATATAAAGATATAAAACTTGTTAGATGGGAATCAAATTAAAAAATGAAAAAAGAAAATTAAAATGATTAAATAAAATTATAAGTAAAAGATTTGAAATTATATTCAAATCTTTTTTCTTGTATAAAATTTGTTAAAGTAAAAAAGTTAAAAATACTTAAACAAATATTAAAAAAATGTAGCGAAACTATATAATATATGATAAAATGTGAAAAGTATAAAAGTATGGAGGTCATTAGAAAAATGTACAAGAGAGTTTTACTTAAAATTAGTGGTGAAGCACTTTCAGGAGATAAGAAAACTAATATAGATCCTGATTCAGTCGGAAAAATATGTGATAGAATAAAAGTATTACATGAAAAAGAAGTTGAGATAGGTGTAGTAGTAGGTGGAGGAAATTTCTGGAGAGGAAGAGATAATCATGATATGGAAAGAACCACATCTGATTATATAGGAATGCTAGCTACAGTAATGAATTCTCTAGCAGTTAGAGATGCTTTAGAAAAAAGAGGAGTTGAAGCTGTTGTTTTAGCTGCAATAGAAATGAATGAAATAGCTGAAAAATATACTAAAAGAAATATGGAAAAATATTTAAAAGAAGGAAAAGTAGTAATATTCTCAGCAGGAACAGGACATCCATATTTTTCAACAGATACATGTGCAGCATTAAGAGCATGTGAGATGAATGCAGAAGTAATCTTAGTTGCAAAAACGATAGATGGAGTTTATTCTGCAGATCCAAAGAAAGATAAAGATGCTATAAAATATGATACAATAAGCTATAATGAAGTATTAAGTAAAAATTTACAAGCAATGGATTTAGCATCTACTGTTTTATGCATGGAAAACAATATTCCTTTAGTTGTTTTTAGTATATTTGAACCAGATAATATAGTAAAAGCGGCAGAAGGTGAAACTATAGGAACTTTAGTTAAATAAAAAATAATTATTTAATTATAATAATACAAAAGATGGTAAATATATTAGAAATAAAGAAAGGATTTTTTAGATATGGAATTTAATGAAATTGAAGAAAGAATGGACAAATCAATAAGTGTTTTTGAAGAAAATTTATCAGAAATTAGAGCAGGAAGAGCAAATCCTGCAATATTAAACAAAATAACAGTAGATTACTATGGTGTACCAACACCTATTAATCAAGTCGCAGGAATATCTGTTCCTGAAGCTAGAATGATAGTAATCCAACCTTGGGATGCAAGTGTTTTAAAAGAGATTGAAAGAGCAATCTTAGCTTCAGATATAGGAATAAATCCAAATAATGATGGCAAAGTAATAAGACTTGTATTTCCAGAATTAAATGAGGAAAGAAGAAAAGAAATAGTAAAAGATATTAAAAAGTTAGCTGAAGAAGCAAAAGTTGCTGTAAGATCAATAAGAAGAGATGGTATTGATGAAGCAAAAGATCTTGAAAAAGAAAGTATGATGACAGAAGACGATTTAAAAAGAGCAGAGGAACAAATTCAAAAAATAACAGATAAAAAAATAGCAGAAATAGATGTAATATTAGAGAAAAAAGAAAAAGAGATAATGTCAATTTAGTTATATAAGGAGAAAGGTATGCAAACATCAAATTTACCAGTACATGTAGCTATCATAATGGATGGAAATAGAAGATGGGCAAAACAGAGAGGATTAGATATAAAAGTAGGACATAAAGAAGGAGCAAAGACTTTAGAGAAAATAGTTAGATATGCAAAAAAAGTTGGAATTAAATATATAACAGTATATGCATTTTCAACTGAAAATTGGAAAAGAAGTGAAGATGAGGTTGGTGCTTTAATGTTTCTTTTACAAGCATATCTTGATAGTTATGCCAAAAGAGCAGATACAGAAGGTATAAAAGTTAAAGTTTTAGGAGATATATCTGTTCTTCCAAAAGGAATGCAAAGTACAATAGGAAAACTAGAAGAGAGAACAAAAGATAATACAGATATCAATTTTAATATAGCACTTAACTATGGCGGAAGAGATGAAATAGTAAAAGCAGTAAGAAAAATTGCAGAAAAAGTTAAAGAAGATGAAATTAAAATCGAAGATATTAATGAAGAAATAATATCAAATAATTTATATACAAGTGGTATGCCAGATCCAGATGTTGTTGTAAGAACATCTGGAGAAATGAGAACTAGCAATTTTTTACCATGGCAAATAGTGTATTCTGAGTTTATCTTTGTTGAAAAAAATTGGCCAGATTTTAATGAGGAGGATTTAGATAAAGTTATTGAAATTTATCAAAAGAGAAATAGAAAATTTGGTGGAAAATAAAAGGAGTTTGTTATGGGAATAAAAAGAATATTGTCAGGTGTTTTTGGACTGCCAATAATTGCTTTATTATTAGTTTTTGGAAATAAGTATATATTAGATGTTTTTTTAGCAGTTATTGCTATAATTAGTATTCATGAATATATGAATGCTATGGAGAAGAAAGATATAAAACCAGTTAAATGGTTAGGATATATTTTAGCATCTTCAATTGCTGGAATACATTTAATCCCTATAGATATGATTACTAAGTTTTTAGGACTTGGCTTAGTAACAATAGTTGCAGTTTTATTTACAATAGTTATTGTAAGAGAAATGAAGACAAACATTTCTGATATAGTAGTTAGTTTATTTGGATATATTTATATTATAGGATTTATAGCATTTTTAGCATTACTTTATGGATTAGAAAACGTTGGAAAGTTTTACATATGGTATATATTCTTAGCAACCTGGGGCTGTGATATATTTGCTTTTTGTATTGGTAGCAAATTTGGAAAACACAAATTTAGTAAAATTAGCCCAAATAAATCTATAGAGGGCTGTGTAGCAGGAACAGTAGGTGGAGTTTTACTAGTCATATTATATACAATATTATTAAATAATGTTTTTGCAATGAATATTAATTATATAGTAGCAGGAATAA
Source organism: uncultured Clostridia bacterium (assembly GCA_944387405.1). Lineage (GTDB taxonomy): Bacteria > Bacillota > Clostridia > TANB77 > CAG-508 > UMGS1994. The sequence continues at coordinate 43,768 of CALXET010000003.1, read as the reverse complement.
TAGGATTTGTTCTTGCAATATTAGGACAAATTGGTGATTTTTCAGCATCTGCAATAAAGAGATATGTTGGAATAAAAGATTATAGTAATTTAATTCCTGGTCATGGAGGAATGATAGATAGAATAGATAGTGTTATTTTTGCAGCACCATTTGCTTATTATTTAATTAATATATTAATGATGTAAATAGGAGGAAATATTGATTTCTTTTATAATAAATGCTATTAAAATTATTTTCTTATTGGGTTTTCTAATATTGATACATGAAGCAGGACATTTTTTAGTTGCAAAATTATTTAAAGTAAAAGTTAATGAATTTTCATTAGGATTTGGAAAAGTATTATATTCAAAACAAAGAAAAGAAACAAGGTATTGCATAAGAGCTTTTCCATTAGGTGGATTTGTTAGCATGGAAGGAGAAGATGAAAGATCAGATGAAAATGGATCTTTTAGTAAACTTTCTATTCCAAAAAGAATTTTAATAGTTGCAGCAGGAGCAACAGTAAATATAGTTTTTGGACTTTTAGTATTTTTTGCACTTGCTTGTTCTATTGGAAATTTTTATTCAACAACAGTAGCAGAAGTAGTAGATACATATGCTGCAGATAATGTTGGAATAATGCCTGGAGACAAAATATTAGAAATTAATAATAAAAAGATTAGATTAAATTCAGATATAACTGAAGAAGTTGAGAAAAGTAATGGAGAAAGTATTAATGTTTTAGTTTTACGTGATGGAAAAGAGATTTCATATGATTTTAAACCTACAGAAAAGATAACTAAAACTATAGGTATATATCTTGGTAATGAAAATACTGCATCATGTAAAATAGAATCAATATATGAAAACTCACCAGCAGAAAAGGTAGGATTACAGTCAGGTGATATTATTTTTAGTGTAAATGGTGAAGAAGTAAATAAAGATTACAAAAGAGCAATAGAATTAATACAAAATTCTGAAGGAAATGTTAAATTAACAGTAGATAGAAATGGTGAAAAAGTTGATTTTGATATTATTCCTATCGAAAACAAAGAATATTATATAGGAACAATGTTTAAAGTAGCAGATAAAAATATAAAAAATAATTTATATTATGGCTTTTGGACTACTGTAGATTTCTCAGGCTCATTATTATATAATGTAAAAGAATTATTTACAGGAAATGTTTCTACAGATCAACTAATGGGACCTGTTGGAATATCATCAACAGTAGCATCTACAACGACTTTTGCAGAATTTATATATCTACTTGCAGTTATTTCTCTATCACTTGGTGTTACGAATCTATTACCAATTCCAGCTTTAGATGGTGGAAAAATATTATTACTTTTAATAGAAGCTATTAGACGTAAACCATTAAGTGAAAAGTTTGAAATAACAGTTCAATTAATAGGATTTTCATTATTAATCTTACTATCAATATATGTATCATATAATGATATACTGAGATTATTTTAAATAAATACTTATGATAAAAGAAAGAGGGATTATTATGAGATGTAAAATGTGTGGAGCTGAACTAAAAAAAGAAGGAGAATTGTGTAATAACTGTATGAATAAAGTTTTAAAAGAAGAAGAAAAAAGAGCTGATAGAGTTAAAGTATATGAATTTAAAAGAAAATTTGTATTTGGGTATCAACTTTCGCAACATTTAGAATCATTATTTATTGCAATTATTGTTTGTGCAGTACTAATACTTACAGCTTCAGAATTTTTGCTAGAATCAATCATTTTTATTATATTAGTAATTTTAGCAGAGATATTTGTGTTTTTGTATGATAAATATAAGATAAATCATTCAAAATGTACATTTTACATGACAAAATTTGTTTATAAAAAAATAGTATTTTTCAAAGAGAAAAAAATAGAAATTAGTTATACAGATGTTAAAGAAATATCATATAATCAAACGAGATTTGAAAAAATATTTGGAATTGGAACTATATATATTAAAACAGCTTCTAAAAATCTTTTAGAAAAACATATATATATAGATTCAATAAAAAATGTAGATAAAGTATTTAATGATATAAAAGAAAAATTAGGAACTGGAGAAGAAAATAACAATTAGCTAAAAGGAGCAAAAAAAGGAAAATGCAAAAACAAGTTAAAGAAGTATTTAATGATTATTCAGAAGTAAATAGTATGCAAGATGCAGATATAACAAATATAAATCTATTTAAAAAAAGTAATAAATTAGAGATTGATTTAACTAGTGGAAAGCAGATTAATGTAGATGAACTAGAAAGTTTTCAGAACTTCCTAGTAAATAAATTTGCTGTAAATAAAGCAATTTTAAATATTAAATATAATGATGATGCTAAAATAGAAAATACTGTTTTAGAAGATTGGGAAAAACTTACTAAATATATGTCCAAAAAAGAGCCTCTTACAAAAGCTATTTTAACTAACAGTAGTTTAGTGATAGATGGAGATGATATAGATATCGAACTTAAAGTAAAAGGGGCTGATTTTTTACGCTCAAAAAGGTTTGATAAAGGATTAGAACATTTAATTACAAATTTATATAACAAAAAATATAAAGTAAAATATGTAGATAAAGTTACAAAAGAAGATATGGAAAAATATGAAGAATATCTTAAAAATGAAGAAAAACAAGCTTTTATGGAGCTAGAAAGACAAGCTAAGGAAGCTAGAGCTGAAGCAATGAAAGAAGATAGAAGAAAAGTAGAAGAAAGAGAAGCAGCTCTAAATGTAAAATCAGGGGAATATGCAAATGTTCCAAAAATGGAAGATTTACAAAAACAAATTGCAGAAGAAAATTCTCCATTAATATATGGTAGAAATGCTACTTTAAGAAATCCGCTTACAAAAATAATAGATATTTCACCAGATACTGTGAAAGTATGTATAGAAGGTGAAGTAATATCTTCAGATTCAAGAGAGATAAAAAATGATAAAGTAATTATTATGTTCAATCTTTATGATGGAACAAGCACTATAACTTGTAAAGCTTTTGTTGAAAAAGCAAAGTTTAAAGATACAATGAAAAGAATACAATCTGCAAAAGGCTTAAAGCTAGATGGAAATGCATCTTATGATAATTTTGCAAAAGAAATTACTGTAATGGCAAATACAATTATAGAAACAGCAGGAAACCCTAAGAAAAAGAGAATGGATAATGCAGATGAAAAAAGAGTTGAACTTCATATGCATACACAAATGAGTCAAATGGATGCAGTAACTGCATGTGCAGACTTATTAAAAAGAGCTGTAAGTTGGGGCTGGAAATCTATTGCAATTACTGATCATGGCGTTGTACAAAGCTTTCCAGATGCGCATAAATTTTTAGGAAAAGCTAATCCAGATTTAAAAGTATTATATGGTGTAGAGGCATATTTTGTACCTGATAAAGATCCAAGTGTTTTTTATGCTAAAGAACAACCTATTGATTCTGTTTATTGTGTGCTTGACTTAGAAACTACAGGAATTTCATTTAGAACAGAGAAGATTACTGAAGTTGGTATTATAAAAATAAAAAATGGAGAGGTAATAGATGAATTTGAATGTTTTGTAAATCCAGAAAAACCAATCCCACCAGAAGTTGTTGAAGTTACACATATAACTGATAATATGGTTAAGGATGCAGAAACAATAGATAAAGTAATTCCTAAAATAATTGATTTTATAGGTGATTCGATTTTAGTTGCACATAATGCGGATTTTGATATTGGATTTTTAAAATATAATTTTGCAGAATATGGATATTCATTAGAAAATACATATATAGATACTTTAAGACTTGCAAAAGTAATATTCCCAGAATTTAAAAAATATAAATTAGGAATAATAGCAAGTAATTTAAATATAGAAGTTGAAGTTGCTCATAGAGCTCTAGATGATGTAAAAACATTAGTCGCTATATTTAATATAATGCTTGAAAAAATAAAGGAAAAAGGCGGAAAGATAATTAATGATATAGATATATTATTTGGAAATGATAAAGACTCATACAAAAAACTTCCATCATATCATGCAATTATTCTTGCAAAAGATTATGTTGGACTTAAAAATCTATACAAATTAGTTTCTTTTTCACATCTACATTATTTTTATAAAAAACCAAGAATATTAAAAAGTTTATTTGAGAAATATAGAGAAGGTTTGATTTTAGGAAGTGCATGTGAAGCAGGAGAGCTTTATCAAGCAATAGAAAAAGGAAAATCAGATGAAGAAATAGAGGAAATTGCTAAATATTATGATTATTTAGAGATTCAGCCTATAGGAAATAATGATTTCTTAGTAAGAAATGGAACAGTACCAGATCATGAAGCTTTAAGAGACATAAATAGAAAAATAGTTGCTTTAGGTGAAAAATTAAATAAATTAGTAGTTGCTACTTGTGATGTTCACTTTATGGATCCACAAGATGAGATTTATAGAAGAATATTAGAAGCAGGTCAAGGATATGCTGATGCAGATATTCAAGCACCACTTTATCTAAGAACTACTGAAGAAATGCTAGATGAATTTGCATATCTAGGACCAGAAAAGGCAAAAGAGGTAGTTATAACAAATACTAATAAAATAGCTGATATGTGCGATAAAATAAGTCCAATTTCAGGAGAGAAATGTCCTCCTCATATTGAAGGTTGTGAACAAACTATTAAAGATATTGCATATAGTAAAGCTCATGAATTATATGGAGACCCACTTCCAGAGTTAGTAGAGACTAGATTAAAGAAAGAATTAGATTCAATTATATCTAATGGATTTTCTGTTATGTATATTATTGCTCAAAAACTAGTATGGAAATCTAATGAAGACGGATATATAGTAGGTTCAAGAGGTTCTGTTGGTTCTTCTTTTGTAGCTAATATGACAGGTATTACAGAAGTTAATTCACTTCCTGCTCATTATAGATGTCCAAATTGTAAATATTCTGATTTTACTGATTATGGAGTAAAAAATGGATTTGATCTTCCAGATAAAAAATGCCCAAAGTGTGGAACTGATCTTGCAAAAGATGGAATGGATATACCTTTTGAGACTTTCCTTGGGTTTAATGGAGATAAAGAGCCTGATATAGACTTAAACTTCTCAGGAGAATATCAAGCAAAAGCTCACAAATATACAGAAGTAATATTTGGAAAAGGTACTACTTTTAAGGCAGGTACAGTAGGTACTATAGCAGATAAAACTGCATATGGATATGTAAAGAAATATTATGAAGAAAGACATATTCCTGTAAGTAGTGCAGAAGTTGAAAGAATTTCAGTAGGATGTACTGGAATTAAACGTACAACAGGACAGCATCCTGGAGGAATTATAGTTGTACCTAAAGGAAGAGAAATATATGAATTTACTCCTGTACAACATCCAGCAGACGATCCTAATTCAGATATAATAACAACACATTTTGATTATCACTCAATAGATCAAAACTTACTTAAGCTTGATATATTAGGTCATGATGATCCTACAATGATAAGAATGCTTTTTGATTTAACAGGAATAGATCCAACTAAAGTACCACTAGATGATAAAGAAACAATGTCAATATTTAGTTCTACAGATGCTTTAGGAGTAACTCCAGAACAAATACATTCACAAGTTGGAACTTTTGGTGTTCCTGAATTTGGTACAAAATTCGTAAGAGGAATGCTTGTAGATACAAAACCAACGACGTTTGGTGAGCTTATAAGTATTTCTGGATTATCACACGGTACAGATGTATGGCTTAATAATGCTCAAGAATTAATTAATCAAGGAATTGTTACATTAAGTGAAGCAATAGGATGTAGAGATGATATTATGGTTTATTTAATGAAAAAAGGATTAGAACCAAATCATGCTTTTAAGATAATGGAAACAGTTCGTAAGGGTAAAGCTTTAAAAGATCCTGAAAAATGGGCAGAATATGTAAAAATAATGAAAGAACATGATGTTCCTGAATGGTACATAAAATCTTGTGAAAAAATTAAATACATGTTCCCTAAAGCTCATGCTGCGGCTTATGTAACAAATGCATTTAGAATAGCCTGGTTTAAAGTACACGAGCCTAAAGCATATTATACAGCTTTTTACTCAATAAGAGCAGATGAGTTTGACAGTGATATAATGATTCATGGAAAAGAAAAAGTCATAAATAAAATGAAAGAAATTGACATGCAAGGAAATTCTGCGACGACTAAAGATAAAAATATGTATGCAATTTTAGAATTAGTTCTCGAAATGTATGAAAGAGGAATAAAATTTTTGCCAATTGATTTATATAAATCAGATAGTAAGAAATTTATAATGGAGGAAGATGGAATACGTCCACCATTAAATAGTATTCCAGGTCTCGGTACGGTTGCTGCGGAAAGCATTGTAAAAGCTAGAGAAGAAGAAAAATTTATGTGTATAGATGATATCCAACAAAGAGGTAAAGTCGGAAAATCTGTAATTGAATTATTAAAAGCAGCTGGTTGCTTAGAGGGAATGACACAATCAAATCAAATGAGTTTATTTGTTTAAATAGGAAAATAAGAATTATAAAGTAGGAGATAGAATGAATTTATCAGATATTATTGATGTAAGATATATAATATATTATCTAATAATAATTAATTGTATAGGATTTTTAGCTATGTTTATCGATAAAGTAAAAGCAGAAAGAAATAGATGGAGAATTCCAGAAAAGGTATTATTTTATATAACTTTTTTAGGTGGAGGAATTGGTACAAATTTAGGAATGGTAATTTGTAGGCATAAGACTAAAAAGGTTAGATTTGTGATAGGTTTTCCAACAATAGCTATTTGTGAATATATTTTAATCATTTATGTACTAGTAAAATATTTCTTTTAAAATTATAATAAAATAAAAAAATAAGTACTTAATGTTTTGCTTTAAATAAATTATTTTAAGCAATAAAAAATATAAATAAAATAATATAGAAAGGTAGGAAGAAAAATGGAGAAAAGTGCAGGAAGAATAACTTTTACATATGTTTCAAAAGTTATTATATGGACAATTGTAATAGGAATTGTAGCAACTATAATACTAGCTGTTGCAGCAACTTCAGGAATTGAAGATGTTAATACTTTATCATTAGATGAGGGAATGAGCTTTATAAAAACTTTATTAATAGGATTACTTGTAGTAGAAGTTCTTACAGTATTTTTATCATGTAGACTTGCAACATCAAAGATTAAGAAAAAATATGAATTTACTGACGCAAATAGATCAGGAGTTATTAAAAATATAACAATATTTTTAGTAATCTGGGCAGTACTTATTGCATTATTAAATTTAGGAATAAAATCAGCTTTAGACATGGCTTTTGAAGAAGCTAATGAAGATGCAGAATATGCAGAGAGATATTCTGATTATGTAACTGATAAAGAGGAAGAAGAGCTTGATACTGCTATGGAAATTTTAGATTTTGTAAATACTATGACAATCGTATTAGTAATTGTTAATGTAGCAGTTGTATTATTAATGATTCCACTTGAAAGAAAATGGCTTTCAGAGCCTAAAGAAGAAAAACAAGAAGCATAATTTAAAAGCACAAAAGATGATAGAGGAGAAGAAAAATGAAAAGTAGTATTGGAAAAATCACTTGGGGATATATTTGGAGATTAATATTATGGTGCTTTGCAGTTAGTTTTGTATTTTCATTTATATTGGGAATAATCGTTGGCGCTGGTGCTAGCAACTATAACCCGCTAGATTTAGATTCAGTTTTAGATGTATTGTCTTCATATAAGATAATGGTTGTTGGATATGTGATAGTAAATATATTGACTATAATTATATCATGTAGATATGCTACATCAGGAATAATAAAAAAATTTGACATTAATAATGATAATAAAAATTCAATAATAAGAAATATAATAATAGTTCTTGTTATATGTGCTGTTTTATTAGTAGGTTATAACATCATGAATATGTCAAATATAACAGAAGCTTTAGAAGAAACAGATGAGAGTATTTCAGATTTAAGAGATATGTCATATTCAGAAGAAACAGATGAAGTAGTAGATTCATTAGAAGAACTAGCAAGTATGACAAAAGTTGCAATAGTAATAATAGTAATTAGTAATGGTGTTGTAATATTAGGAATGGTTCCTTTTGTTAGAAAGTGGATAAACAATGCTGCAACAACTGCATAATAAGTTTTATAAGAATAACTATTAAATAATATTATTAATATTTTTTAGTATTAAATGAGATAAAATAAAAAAGTGGCAGGAACCCCTGCCACTTTTTTTCACTGTTCAAACCGTTCAAAATACTCTCCAAAAGTCATGTCAAAGTCATCATCATGTTCAGTGACATATTCGCCCATACGGTCAAAGACCTTAAGAAAGTAAGTCCTCTGTTTTTCGGATGTGATTTGATTGATGAGTGCTTTTAGCTCATCACAATAAGTACATTCCCATAGCCGTGTCAAAATTATCACTCCTTTTACCAGTGCGAGAATAATTGGTTTATAAGATAATTATAAAAGCATTTAATAGAATTATCAATATTTATTTGTATAAATAGTAAATTGATATTGGAGAAAAGTAAAAAAAATGATATATTATTGTAAAATAAATAAAGGAGTTATATAAAAGTGCCAGATTTATCAAAAGAAATAAAGTATGTAAAAGGTGTAGGTCCTAATAGAGCTACATTGCTTAATAGACTTGGAATATATACACTAGAAGATTTAATTACATATTATCCAAGAACACATGAAGATAGAAGTATTCCTAAAAAGATAATAGATCTTCTTCATGGAGAAGAAGCATTAATTGAGGCTATGCCAGTATCAAGAATGTCAGAAATAAGGATTAGAAGAAATTTTACAATGTATAAATTAATAGTAAGAGATGATACAGGTACATGTCAGATTACATGGTATAACCAATCTTATTTAAAAAATATGTTTAAGGTTGGAGAAAAATATAAATTTTTTGGTAAAGTGAATAAAAAATTTAATAAAACAGATATGATATCACCAGTATTTGATGGAGATGGCATTTCAAAAAATACTGGAAAAATTATACCTATTTATCCTACTACATATAATCTTCCACAAAATACTTTGCGAAAAATTATAGAAAATGGTTTATCAGAAATTGATGAAAAATTAGAAGAAACTCTTCCAGAGTATTTATTAACTAAATATAAACTATGCGATTTAAATACTGCTATAAAACAAATTCATTTTCCAGATAGTTTTGAAAAATTTAATATAGCAAGAAAAAGATTAGTGTTTGAGGAATTGCTTTCTATGCAACTTGCTCTTCTTTCACTTAAAAGCCAATATGAAGTAGAAAATGACGGAATTGCTTTTGATAAAAATGTAAAAATGTCAGAATTGATTGATAAATTACCATTTAGATTAACAAAAGCACAATTAAGAGTACTTGAAGAGATTGATAATGATTTAGAATCTTCTAAACCAATGAATAGATTGCTTCAAGGAGATGTTGGCTCTGGTAAAACAGTTGTTGCAGAAATTGCTGCATATAAAGCTGTTAAATCTGGATATCAAGCAGCAATTATGGCTCCTACTGCAATACTTGCAACTCAACATTTAGAAAGCTTTACTGCACTTTTAGATGATACGGGAATAAAGTGTGAACTTTTAATTAGTGGCATAAGTAAAAAGAAAAAAGAAGACATATTAGAAAGATTAAGAAATGGTGAAATAGATATTTTAATTGGTACACATGCTCTTTTAGAAGAAAATGTTGTATTTAAAAATCTAGGGCTAGTTGTAACAGATGAACAACATAGATTTGGTGTAAGACAAAGAAGTACAATAGTAAAAAAAGGAGATAATCCAAATGTTTTAGTAATGACTGCTACTCCAATACCAAGGACATTAGCACTTATCCTATATGGAGATTTAGATATTTCTATAATAGATGAACTTCCACCAAATAGAAAAAAGATAGATACATTTCCAGTTACAAAAGATATGGATGATAGAGTAAATAATTTTATAAAAGAGCAAATAGATTCTGGTAGACAAGCTTATATCGTTTGTCCACTAGTAGAAGATAGTGAAGAAATAGATGCAAGATCAGTCTTAGAACTTGCTGAAAAATATAAAAATGTAGTATTTAAAGATTACAAAGTAGAATATCTTCATGGAAAAATGAAACCAAAAGAAAAAGATGAGATAATGGAGAGATTTAAAAATAGAGAAATTGACATATTAATTTCTACTACTGTTATAGAAGTTGGAGTAAATGTACCAAATGCAAATATAATGGTAATAGAAAATGCAGAAAGATTTGGGCTTGCTCAGCTTCATCAATTAAGAGGAAGAGTAGGAAGAGGAGAATATAAGTCTTACTGTATATTAAAATATCAAGGAAATTCAGATGTAATCAGAAAAAGAATGAATGTAATGAAAGCTACAAATGATGGATTTATTATATCTGAAAAGGACTTAGAATTAAGGGGAACTGGAGAATTTTTTGGAACTAAACAACATGGACTTCCAGAGTTTAAAATAGCTAATTTATTTGAAGATATGCAAGTATTAAAACTTGTTCAAAGTATAGCTATAGAAATAATTAATAAAGATCCAAAATTAGAAAAAGAAGAAAATAAAAAATTAAAGAAGTTAGTAAATGATAAATTTAAAGATAGAATAGAAATATAAAAAACAAATAAAAATAAGATAATTAAGAAAATATAAGCTAAGGAGATTGACGGATGAAAACTATGCTGATCACAAGGGACTTTCGGCTGTAGCCGGGAGTCCCTTGACTTTTTTATAAAAACAAACTATTATATATATACGAGTTTATTTTTAAAAGGATGTTTAGAATGAGTGAGTTTTTAACAATAATCGGACTAATTTTATGTATGATAGGTGTAATATTTATATATGATGCACGCCTTTTAAGTAAGAGTGAAAGACTTAAAAAAATTAAAGATGATCAAAATGTTATTGCTAAAAGAATAAAGATTTTAGGATTTGTTTTATTAGTAATAGGAGCCTTATTAGTTTATAATTTTTTATATTAAAATAATGGAGAAAAGAAAATGCCAAATTTTACAGAAATAGATGAAAGCTTTACATGTGAATATTGTGGATACAAGGTTGAAAAATTAAAGTATTCTTGTAGAAACCATTGCCCTAGATGCCTTCATTCTAAACATGTTGATAAAAATCCAGGAGATAGAGAAGAAACATGTCATGGAGATTTAGAGCCAATTGGAATAGAAATTGATTCAAAAAAGGGATATGTTATAGTATTTAAGTGCAAGAAATGTGGAATGATTAGAAAAAATAAAGCAGCTAGAGATGATAATATGGATTTAATTATTAAATTGAGTAGCAGACCACTTAAATACTAAACAAACATAAAACACACCAAAAAGTGTGTTTTTTAATTGTTAAATAATCTGAAGTTTGAAAATTTACATAAAACATAGTATAATATATATGAAACTTTATTGTAGCATGAAGACCACTTTAGATAGTGGCAGAAAGGTATTAGCATGACAAAATTTTATGCTTGTGGCAACGAGTATCGTTTAGAGCAGGTGGATGAAAATTCATACGCTCTTATCTCAAATGGGGAATACGCAACTTCAATTATTATATGTAAAATAGAAGTGACGTGCCCTGATGGGATAACGAGACAGAGGTATGCTTATAATCCTAAGATTGCAGGAGGTGCAGCTGATATTGCTGTTGCTGACTGCGCAGTTGAATATCTTGAAAGTTTGTAATAATTTAGCTTTCAGGATAAAAATTAGGGGCCAAAGCCCCCTTTTATTTTTTGTTATATATTTCTATTTAAATTTCCATTTGTATAATTTTCTCCTTCTAATCGATTTCCAGATTTTATAGTAGAAATTATATTATTAATTTCAAGAATGTTTTCATCTAATAAATCTATCCTATAATTATCAGAGTTAAAATCTAAAGGAGAAATAGATAATATTTTACTATTATAAATTGTAGTTATTGTCTGAGAATTATCTGGAATTATTCTAAATTTAAATCCCATTCTATCTTTTAAATAATATTTATTACTCTTTTCACATTTTCTTAAGCATTCCTTATAGCATTTATTAGAATTTCCTAGTAAACAATAATTTGAGTTCATTACTGGAATTTTTCCATAAATAATTAATTCTGAAGATGTTTTTTTATTTTTTAATATACTAGTAATACTAAATCTATCCAGTTCAGGAGAAATAGTAAAAGTATTAAATCCTAAAGAGGAAAGTTCTTCTTCTGAATAATTATTAAAAATATTAAAAGTGTAATTTGCTGTAATATTAATTTCCTTATCCTTAAATATATTTTTTAGGATTTCTAGTTCTCCAAGATTAGAAACTACAAATCCTGAGATTTTATATGTTTCAGTTATTTTTAATAAATTATTTTTTATAAAATTTAAATAATAATCTTTTGATATAGTAGGAAGATAAATATATGTATTAAATTTATTAGTAATTTTCAATATAGTTTCTTTATATTTTTTATCTATAAAATATTTAAAAGGAATATAAACATTATCTACACCATTAATTAATGTGTAATCATATTCAGTATGTAATAAATTTAATAATATATTTATTTTTTTATTAGTCATTTTAATATTATTTTTAGTATTATTTAAACTATTATCAGTATCTTCAAATTTGTTTTTAAAATCTTTATTATAATTTCTTGATAATTTGTTTAAAACTACATCTTCTATTTTAGATAAAGCATGCCTTCTAAGTTCATTTAAAGAAATATTTGGTACAAATAAATTATTTTCTAAATCAATATTTATTTCTTTAAATTCAAATTCAGTATTTCCTGTTTTAGATAACTGAGTAATTATTTTATCTTTAGTAATAGGAGAATTAGTAGCTTCTTGTGGAGTAATATCAGAGAAAAGTGTAACATTTATATTGCTAAAGAAACCACTATTTTTTTCTAAAGTTTCAACATTTAAAGTTATTGGTTTATTTTTATGTACTATGATTGTAGCTTTTAAAGGGATTTTAATATTTTCCACATTTGAATAACTTTTTAAAGCTCTATCAGATAATTCTTTACTTTGTATTTTATAAATATTTGAGTTTATTCTAATATTTGAACCTTTCATTCTACCTATAGTAACTATATCAGAAATATTTGCTTGTTTAATATTTAATCCATTTTTCATAAGTTCAGATACATGATATGTAGAGTCGTTTATGCTTACTGAATCTCCTAAAGAAAGAGAATTTTCAAGTTTTAGCTTTATATATCCTTTTGAATTATTGTAATTTAAGACTTTACCAATATATATCCCCATATTATTTTGTTTTTCTTTAAATACAAGATTTTTATTTGGAAGAGAGTCTTGATGACCATGACTAAAAGAGCCTCTATTAAATACTTGCATTAAATCATTTAAATCAGATGATGTTATAGTAGATTTTTTGTTTGTATTTAAAATTTCATCTATATATTTTCTATATATTGAAGTTACGGTTGCAACATATTCTGGCTTTTTCATACGGCCTTCAATTTTAAAACAAGTAACTCCAGCATCTATTAATTCTTTTAGATTATCTATTGAACATAAATCTCTTGGACTTAATAAATATCCTTTATCAATTATTTTATCATTTTCAAGTAGTTCATAAGGCAATCTACAAGATTGTGCACAAGTTCCTCTATTTCCGAGAACGTCCGCCAATCATACTAGATAGAAGGCATTGACCAGAGTATGAGATACATAAAGCACCATGGACAAATACTTCAATTTCTACATTAGTATTCTTGCATATATATTTAATTTCTTCGATACTTAATTCTCTTGATAAAACTACTCTTTTAAATCCTAATGCTTCTAATTTTTTTACAGTTTCTAGATTATGTGCTGTCATTTGAGTACTTGCATGTATATGCATATCTGGAAAAGCTTTAATTAATTGTTTTGCAAGGCCTAAGTCTTGAACTATAATTGCATCTACACCATATTCATATGCTTTTTTTGCAACTTCAAAAGCATCAAGAAATTCTTGATTTTTTATCAAAGTATTTAATGTTAGATTTATTTTTACATCTCTTAGATGAGCATATTCTATTGCTTTTTTTAATTCATCAAAATCAAAATTAGTAGCACTAGCTCTAGCACTAAATAGACTACTTCCTAAGTAGACAGCATTTGCTCCATTTTGAACAGCAGCTACTAAACATTCAAAATCACCAGCAGGTGATAAAAGTTCTGGTTTATTCATAATTACCTCACAAAATTTTTTTACTATTATATCACAAAATTGGCTAAAAAAATACTTTATAAAGGTTGACGTCAAAAAAGAGATAATATATACTATACATGTAATATTTTGTTACTTTTAGATAAAATGGAGGATAGTATACGAATGAATATTTCTAAAAAGTTATTATCAATTTTATTAATTTTTTCAATATTAACAGTAACATTTAGTGTTTTTTTCGTGAAAAATGAGAGTAAAGCTGTTTCTATGAGCAGCAGTTATACTCAATATGTTAAGTCAGGAATTTCAGCTTTCCCAAAAAGTTATCAATCGTATTTAAAAAAGTTAGAAGAGCTTCATCCAAATTGGGTATTTAAAGCTTATTATACAGGAATAGATTGGGATGAACTAACATCTTCTTCAGCAGAAAACAAGTGTAAGAAAAATACAATATATTTTAAAAACGGATCGACTGTAATGGATCCTAAAGCATTATGTGTTTGTGGACAAGAAGGTGATAGTAATTATTATTGTGCATCATCATCTACTGTAAATTATTACTTAGACCCTAGAAATTTCTTAAGTGAAGCACAAGTATTCCAATTCTTAGATTTATCTTATGATAAACATATAACAAAAGAAGTTATTAAAAATGCTGCAAAAAATAGTTTCCTAAGTGGAAAATTCAAAATAGATGGAAAAGAATATACATATGTAGATGCGATTATGGATGCAGCTGAAGAATCAGATGTAAGTGCAATGCATATTTTAGTTACAATATTCCAAGAAGTAGGAAGAGGAAGTAAGAAGAGCGATGGAACTTACAGCCTTCCAAAAGCAGTATCTGGAACTGTAGATGGATATGAAGGACTATATAATTTCTATAACTATGGAGCAACTGACGGATCAGGTGCTGTAGAAAGAGGACTTAAAAAAGCTAGAGAAATGGGATGGACAGATCCTAGAACTGCTATTATAGAAGGTGCTACAATAGTTTTAGCAAACAATTATATTAGTGCTGGACAAAATACTAAATATTTTTATAAATTTGATGTTGTAGGAAATGAGATATTACAAGAGTCTGATGGAAAGAAGACATATGCATCAAAATATTTCTTTGGACATCAATATATGACTAATATTCAAGATCCAACAAGTCAAGCATATAATTTATTTACATATTACACAAATGAGGATCTATTAGATAATACTTTAACATTTAATATTCCAGTATATGATGATATGCCATCACAAGCAGTACAGCAAGAAACTACTTTAAGTAAGAGTGAAGGAGATTTTTACTGGGTTGATGTAAATTCTAGTGTAAATATTAGAAAGAGTGCAAGTACATCATCTGCTTCTTTAGGAACAGCTAGAAGAGGTATGATAATGGCTAAGAAGGGATCATCAGGAAACTTCTATAAAGTTACTTATTACAAAGCAACATCTTATGACAAATCAAAGAAAAAATGGAATGGCACAAAGGTTACTGGATATATAAGTAAAGAGTATCTAAAGAAATGTGAAGAAAAAGAACCAGAACCAACAAAACCTTTTGAAATAGTTGAAAGTGATAAATTAGTAGACCTTGCTCCAGGTGCAAAGGCAAGCAATATTAAAAACACATATAAAGATGCTAAGATAAAAGATAGTAGTGGTAAAGAGATTACTTCTACTTCAGT
This sequence comes from uncultured Clostridia bacterium, assembly GCA_944387405.1. GTDB lineage: Bacteria > Bacillota > Clostridia > TANB77 > CAG-508 > UMGS1994. The sequence continues at coordinate 27,913 of CALXET010000003.1, read as the reverse complement.
AGTTCTTGCTACTGGTTATACAGTTACTATAAACGGTAAAGAGTATGATATAGTAGTACTTGGAGATGTTAACGGAAATGGAGAAATTACTTCTTCAGATTTATTAGGTATAGTTAATCATTTAAATGGAAATAAACCTTTAAAAGATGCTTATAAAAAAGCCTGTGATGCAAATAGAAGTGATACAATATCTTCATCAGACTTATTAACAGTAGTTAATCATTTAAATGAAAGTAAAAAGATTACATTGTAAGAAACAAAGGAGAAATTTTAATGAACAAGAAATTAAAAATTTTATCAATTACAGTAGCTTTTTGGTTATTTATATTAATGTTTTCAAATGTTAAAGCTGCATCAGCATCAATATCTGCAAGTTCGAAGTCTGTTACAGTAGGAAAAAGTGTTACTGTAACAGTAACTGTAAAAGCAGCAGCTTGGAATGTGCATGTTTCAGGTAGTGCGTCAGGATCAATAGTTGGAGCTAATATGGAAGGAAAGAATCAGACTGTTACTAAAAAATATACAGTTAAACCTTCTAAAGCTGGTACTTATACAGTTAAAATATCTGGAGATGTAACTGATGCAAATAATCCAAATAAAGATATTTCTGTTAGTGATTCAGTAACTATAACAGCTAAAAAAGCAAGTTCTGGTTCATCAGGTGGAAGTAGTTCATCAGGTGGTAGTTCAGGTTCTAGTGGATCTAGCTCATCTAAATCATCAGATGCAACATTAAAGATGCTTGGTGTAAATCCATCAAAATATGATTTTTCAGGATTTAGCAAAAATAAGACAACATATAATGTAAAAGTACCAAGTTCAGTAAATAGTTTATCTGTATATGCTACAACATCAAGCTCAAAAGCAAAATATTCTGTATCAGGAAACACTAACTTAAAAGGTGGTACTAACTTAATTAAAGTTACAGTAACTGCAGAAGATGGAACAAAGAAAACATATACAATACGTGTAACAAAAGAAGTTGATGAAGAAGAAGTAACTCCTAATAAAATAGATGAAGAAGATGAAAATGAAGGAAAAGAAGAAAATCAGGAGAATAGTGGAATAGGTCTTTCATCTTTAGAGATAAGTGGATATGAATTAAATCAAGAATTTAATACAAATGTATATAATTATTATGTTGTAATAGGAAATGTTAAATTCTCATCTATTGATGAATTAAAAGAACTTGTGAAATCTGCTGTAAATTTTGAGGGTGCAAAAACAGAGATAAAAGTAAATGAAGGTTCAGAAGATGATGAATTTGTTTATGAAGTTTTAATAACAGTATTAGATGATGAAAAAGAATATGCAACATATTCTATAAGATTTGTTGAATCAGCAGAAGATATACCAGAAGCTAATGAAGAAGTTATCTATCCAGAAGATAAAGAAGCTGAGGCTAGATTAGAAGAAAAAAATAAAGGTTTACCTTTTGATTTAGATAAAGAAAAAGTTGAAAAAGGTATATTAGTAGGAAGCATTGCTCTACCTGTATTAATAGCAATAATACTTGGAGTGATTGCTTATGATAAATCTAAAAAACTAAGAAGATATGAAGCAAAATATAATGAGGATTTTGATGATGAAGATGATTATAATAATGAAACAGATAGCTTAGAAGATTCTGTATCTTCACCAGATAATCAAAATGTTGAAGAAAATGAAAATAGTGAAAATGTAAATAATGAAAATTCAGAAAATGATTATAATGATGATATAGATAGAAGCAAATATGAACCAAGATATAGAAATCCAAGGGGAGGAGATAGAAGAAGTGGAAGACACTTCTAGAATAAAAGCATATGTAGAAATACATATGCTTTTACTTTTTTAGTTATTTATATATTCGAATAAAGAGAGAATTTGTCGATGAAAACTGCTTGAAATGGTTATTTTTCGGTGCTATAATTTAGACAAGTTAATTATTTAGTTAATGTAAATTTTGTTCTAAAAATAATATCTTGTCCTAAGATATTAAATCCCCAATTGCAAATAAAAGAGAAAAAATTAAATATTGAATTTTTGGCAGATGTATCTATTTATATAAATATTTACATTAACCAAAGTAATTGCTAATACATAAGGAAAGGAGGTTATTCCATTTCGTATAGGAAATGATTTTTAAAAAATAAATTAATATTATAAAAAATTAAATAAAAATAAGTATAGTCCCCAAATAAATTAAATAAAAAAATAAACTGCAAAAAGCAAATTATTAAATTATATTAAACAAGTTGAAACTCTGATAAAATTATAAATCATATTAGTAAAATAAATAGATTTACTTTTGCCAAATAAAAGTAATAAAAATAAAAAAGACACTTTTAAATATTTTATAAAAGTGTCTTTTTTTACTTTAGATTTATTGACTATATTATTTGAATTAATATATACTAATAAGTGTAAAAAAGGAGAATAAATATGCAAGAAAAAAAGAAATTTGTTTTAGCAGTACCAACTGTAATAATTATAATAATATTTATTATTGCCTTAGGATACTTAATTTACAGTAAAAACTTTAAACCATTAAGCAAGGAAAAAGCGATAGAACTTGCAGAAAAATCAGTAACAGTAGATAACTTTTCTTGTCAACTTGTTATAGAACAAGATGGAGAAGAAATAGTAGCAGACTATAAGAGAAAAGACAATATGGTTTACATGAAAGAAATTGATTATGAAGAATATTTAAATATAGATACAGCAGAGTGTGTATATGTTGATAGAGAAAATAAAGAAGCTTATACATACACATCTGATTCTGTTTTAGAAAGTTATAATACTAGATTATATGCAGGAATAAAAAGTCTAGAAGATGAGAATTATTCGTATACATTTAATAAATATGAAAAAGTAAATGGTATCAAATGTGCATCAATAACACTAGATAGCGATTTGGAAAATATAAATATGTGGCTTGATACAAAAACTGGAATGGTTACAAAATATGTAGTAACAAATAAATCAGAAGGAGGAGATAAATTTCCTATAACATATATTTATAGATATCAAACTGGAAATGTTACAGATGATGATATAAAGATTCCAGATCTTTCTGATTATACAGTTTTAGAAATGTAATATTAATTTTTAAGGGGGAAAATAAAATGAAAAGATTTTTAAAATCTCAAAAAGGTATAGTATATTTTTCAGTGCTATTATCTATGCTACCAATTTTAATTATGGGAATAGGGATAGGAGTTTATAATAGTGCTCAAGGAACTATTAGAGAAGCAACTTCTCAAATGTCAAGTCAAGAAAAAGATTTATATAATTCTTCTTTTATAGCATACATAGGAACAAATAAAAAAGGAATTGATGTGCGTTCATGTATTGATGCGATAATATCAAGTAATACAACTCATATAGGAGATCCTGGAAAATTTGTAGCATTAACAATTAATGGAACGACTATAGGAGTGCCAGGAAATCAAAATAATACTGATACAGAAGTTCAAAATTGTAATTCTCAAATGTCATCACAAAAAACAACTGTAAACCTAGGAAAAAGATACACAATTACAGGAATGTATGATACTAATGGACTTGTTAAAGAAATAACAGTAGAAGAAGAATAGTTTTTTGGAGGTAAAAATTGAAAAATAAAAAAATATTAATACCAATAATAGCTGTTGTAGCAGTTTTAATTATTATTGTTTCTGCTGCTCTTGTAGCTTTATCTGGAAAAGATAATAATGATTCAGAAAATAATAGTGAAGAGGAAAAAAAGGCTGTTTCTTTATCAGAACAAGAAGCAACTAATTACAATACAGCAATAACAAATAGTATAGGATTTGGACAGGCTGTTTTAGGCTCAGACGTTCATACAATAATTGATAAGATTATTGAAAGTAATAATACTAATGCAGGAAAAGCAGGATTGTTTATTTCAATAGATGCAACGGCTATATCACAAGATATTGGAGTAATTGGAGAAGGAGGAACTTTAGATAATTCTCAGGAATATGTAGCAGATTGTGAAAGCAAAATGGAAACATTAAAATCATATATAAATACACTTAAATACTATCAAATAGATGAAACATATGATAGGAGTAGAAATATACTTACAGGAATAACTATTAAAGAAAATGCTGAAAGAAATGGTCAAGTTCAGTCAAATACTACGAATGAAACAAATACGGTTGGAGAAGTTATGCAAAATACATCTCTATCAAATACTGTAGGATCTTCAGTGCCTGGAGGAACTAATACACAATCTACAAACACAGTTACATCTCCAGAAACAAGTACTATGACAGAGTTTGAAAAACAGGCAATTGAAACATATAATTTTGGAATATCAGTATATGCCGGAAATGGTAAAAAAGGTATAGATGCAAAAAGCTGTATTGCGGCTATAATATCAACTAATACTTCTTATGCAGGTGACCCAGGAAGATTTATAGCTTTAAATATAAATGGTACGACAATAGGAATAGCAGGAAATCAAAACAATACTAGTACAGAAGTTCAAAATTGTAATTCTCAAATGCAAGCTCAAAATACAAGAATAAATACAGGAAAGTTATATAATATTTCTGTATCATATGGAGCAGATGGTTATGTGAATCTTGTTACAATAACAGAAGCATAATTTTACGTTAGTATAAAATAATTAATTATACATTATTTTAAATAAATAGGAGGATAGTTATGAATAAAAAAATGCTAATACCAATTATTATAGCAGCAGTAGCAATTGTTATAATAGTTATCGCGATTATTTTATTATCACTTGGATCATCAGAAGAAAATGAACAAGAGGAAATGGATGTAAGTTCAGCTCAATCAAATAATACACAAGATCAAAATCAAACAGAAAATACAGTTTCAGACCCATTAGCTGAAATGACAGAGCAAGATGTAAGTTTATATAATTCAGCTATTACTGCATATATAGGAGAGTCAAAAAATGGTGTTGATGTTAGAAGTATGATAGATACTATAGTAACAAGTAATATAAATAATGCTGGTACAGCAGGAAGATTTATATCTATAGATGCTTCTACAATTGATACTCAAACAGGTTTAATCGGAGAGGCCGGATATACTGGAAACTCTGTGGAATATGTTGAAGGTTGTGCTACAAATATGCAAAATCTAAAAGGATTAATTGATGCTGGAAAAACATATGATGTAGAAGCAACATATTCTGCATCAGGTGCTATAATGGGAGTTTCAATAAAAGAACATGTTCAAAATAGTGGTAATAGTTCAGGAGGATTAACACCACCTGCTACAAATGCTGGCAGAGAGCAAGTACAAGAGACTTTGCAGACTGCAATTACTGCAGTAACTACTAATTATCAAGCAACAAACCCAAGTGGTACATCAAGAGATTTAGCAACATTTATTAAATCAGATTTAGAAAATGCTGGTGGAACAACAAGAGCATCAATTCCTTCAAATTATGTTATTTCAAATATTGTTCTATCAGGAAATTCTCTAACATTTGTTGTAACAGTAGATACAGTTGTATATAATGTTACATTTAATGCGATAGATAAAACACTTACAGTACAATAATAGTATAATTCTACTAATAATTATTAATAATTAATTTTAAACGAAAGATAAGAGTGAGGAAAATTGGAAGAAACAAATGAATGCATTGAGAATCTAATGTATTGTTTAAATAAAATAAATATATTAATCTCAAAAACAGATAAATTAAATACAAGAATTAGACTTTGTAATAAAAATGCTAAGATTTTAGGTATTCCAAAAGTGAATTTAAATAAAATACTTTTGGATGATTTAGAGAGCCTAAAAGACTTAGTTATTACTCTTATTGAAAATTCATATGATAAAGAAGAACAAATAATTAATGCAAAAAAAGAGATAGATAATAATTTAAAAAAATTAGTAGAAAAAATAGAAAAAGAAAATAATAAATTAGAACATACTCAAAATGAAGAAATATTTAAAAAAGCTATAAGATTAATTTATGTTGCAAAATGGAGAGAAAAAGAAAAAGAAATATCTTATTTAGATTATAAAACTGGTTTATTTTCTAAATTAACAGGAGAGGAAAAATATCGAAAATTATGTATAGAGAAAAAGAAACTTGAAAGTTCTTTGATAAAAAATGAGTATTATACTGCAAAAGAGAATTATCAAGGAGAAACAGTAAGAGAGATAGTTAATAAGTTAAATTCTTCTCCTGATAGAGATTTTGAATTATTGGATTTTAAAGATTTATTAATAAAAACATTTATGATAGATAGTGATACAATAACTTCTCAAATTGATATTGATTGGAATTCGTCAAATATTATTCCATATGGTTTTTTTGAGAAAATAAAATATTATAAAAATATTAATAAAATTACTATAAACCAAATAAATGAGCTTAAAGAGAAACTTAAGAAATTTGAAAACAATGAGGGACAAACAGAAGTTACTAAAAAAGAATTACAAGAAGAAAAGAAGAATAAATTAAATGAGATAAATAGTGACATTAAAAATTTTATTAAGTTAATTAAATTTGCATAATTATAAATAAAATAGAATAAACAAAATAAGTAAATTTAAATAAAAGAGTGATAAGTATTGTACTTATCGCTTTTTTTTGGTATAATACTTTGAGAGCAAAGGAGCAATAGAGTTGAATTTTTTTGTAAAAAAAGATCAGATTAAAGAAAATAAGATATTTTTATCTGGAAGTAATTATAATCATATAAAAAATGTTTTAAGAGCTAACAAAGAAGATAAGTTAAATATTATTTGCTTGGAAAATAATTTATCATATATTGCTCAGATTAAAAAATTTCATGAAAGAGAAATAGAATGTGATATAATTGCAAAAAAAGATATAGATGAAGAAAATCTTAAGATTACTATATATCAAGCTTTACCAAAATCTGATAAAATGGAATTAATTATTCAAAAGTGTTCTGAAATAGGAGCATATGAGATTGTTCCAGTAGAGATGAAAAGATGTGTAGTAAGATTAGATGGTAAAGACAAACAAAAAAAGCTTTTAAGATGGCAAACTATTGCTGAGGCAGCAGCAAAACAATCTAGAAGAGAGAATATTTTAAAAATAGATAAAATAGAAAAAATAGATGATATTTGTAAAGCTTCAAAAGAAGAAAAATATGATTTAATATTTGTTGCATATGAAAAAGAAAATAAAACTAATTTAAAAGAAGAGATTAGCAATTTGAAAAAAATGAACAAAGATAAATTAAACATTGCTTTTATTATTGGACCAGAAGGTGGTTTTGAAGAAGATGAAATAGATAAGTTAATAAATTCTAATATTAAAAGCATTAGTTTAGGAAAAAGAATTTTAAGAACAGAAACAGCGCCTATAGTTTTATCATCTATCTTAATGTATGAGATTGGAGATATAGGGGGAAATAATGGAACAGAGTGAAGTTGAAAATGTACAAAAAGAGATAAGTACTAAAATAAAATTGCCAAAAGAAGAAAAACAAAAAATATATAAAAAGATATTTGTTAATTTACTAATTGCTCTTGCAGTACTTATATATTTTATATTTTTAAATTTAGGATATATGAGACTTGAAAAAGAAGTTTTTGAAAACGATTTGAAAGTCTTTGCAGTAATATTAATATGTTCAACAATTTATTTTATAGAAAAAGCTTATAAGACAGAAAGGGGAACATATTTGTCATATGCTATAGAATTATTTGTTTTAAGCGTAATTACATTATATATGCCATATGTTTATTATTATCACAATAGTATAGCTCAATTTTTATTTACAACATCTGCTGTGTACATTTTTATTTATTATGCTATAAAGAGTATAGTTATATATGTGATTAATAAAAATAGATATATAAGTTGCAGAAGTGATGTTAAAGAAATAGTCAAAGATGAAAAGATATCTTATTTAGATGAAGAAAGTTCTAAAAAATTTGAAAATACTGATAGCAGTGATTCTTCTTATAGATTGAAAGAAGAAAAAGATAAAAAAGAAAAGCAAAGAATAAAAGCAATATTAGAAAATAATAAAAAAACACCAAAAAAGAAAACTGAAAAAAATAAACAAAGTAGTAAGAAAACAAAATCAGATGATACTGAGACTAAGAAAACAAAAACTAGTACAACTAAAAAGGTAGATAAAACGAAAGAAAAAAATGAAGAAAAATTAGATAATAACAAAGAAAATAAAAAAACTAAAACAACATCTGATGGTAAGAAGGTAACTAAAAAAACTTCAAGAAAAAAGAATGAAACTAAAGAAAAAGTAGAAGAGAGTTCAAAAGAAACAGAAAATAAAAAGAAAAAGACTACAGTTAAAAAAACTACAAAACAAAAAAGAAAGTAACAGAAGATTAAATTGAATAAATAGATAAAAAAATTGAAGGTGGATTAATCATGATTAGAAGTATGACTGGTTTCGGAAGAAGCAAATATGAAATAGATGGTAGAGAATATACAGTTGATATAAGAAGCGTTAATCATAAATACTCAGATATTTCAGTAAAAATGCCAAGAACAATTGCATACTTAGAAGATAAAGTAAGAAAAGAAATATTAGCAAATGTTTCTAGAGGAAAAATCGATGTATTTATTACAATGGAAGATTTTAGTGAAAAAGGTAAACAAATAAAACTTAACAAGGAACTTGCTAAAGCATATATTAATGAACTAAAATCTTTGGCTGAAGAAACAGGAATAAGATGTGATTTAAATGTTGTAGATATTACAAAATATCCAGATGTTTTAAATATAAAAGATGAAGACAATGAAGAATTAATATGGAATGAGCTAAAAAAGTGTTTAGATGATGCTATAGCTAATTTTATAAATATGAGGGAAATAGAAGGTAATAAGATGAAACTTGATATTGTAAAGAGAATTAAAGGTATTTCTACTAAAGTTTCAGAAATTTCTGAGTTTTCATCTGGACTAATTGATGAATATATATTAAAATTAAATACACGAATTAAAGAATTACTAAATACAGATATAGTAGATGAAAATAGATTAGCTCAAGAAATTGTAATATATTCTGATAAGTGTTCTATTGAAGAAGAATTAACAAGATTAAATAGTCATATATCACAATTTTTAGATTTAATAGAAAAAGATTCACCAATTGGAAAAAAATTTGATTTTATAATACAAGAGATGAATAGAGAAATAAATACAATAGGCTCTAAAGCAAATAGCTTAGATATTACAAATAGAGTTATAGAGATAAAGACAGAAATAGAAAATGTCAGAGAACAAATTCAAAATATTGAATAGAGGTGATATATTATGCAACTAATTAATATTGGTTTTGGAAATATTGTTTCTGCAAACAGAATCATATCAATAGTTAGCCCTGAGTCAGCTCCAATAAAAAGATTAGTTCAAGAAGCCAAAGATTCTAAAATGGCGATTGATGCTACTTATGGAAGAAGAACAAGAGCTGTTTTAATAATGGATTCAGGACATGTTATATTGTCTGCGGTACAGCCAGAAACTGTAGCAGGAAGATTAGACAAAGATGTAGATGATGAAAATAATTAAGGGGGATTTTAAAAATGTTAGTAAAACCAAGTGTAAGTGAATTATTAGAAAAAGTAGAAGACAGATATGAATTAGTAGTAATTACTTCAAAAAGAGCAAGACAACTTGCAGATGGAGCAGAGCCATTAACTGATAAAAAAGAAGCTTCAAAAGTTACTTTAGCAGCACAAGAAATTGCTGAAGGAAAAGTAAAAATGATTAATGTAGAAGAAGAAAAAGAGAAGGAAAGAGAAGATCAAGAAAGAGAAATAGCAAAGGAGTAATGTGTGTTATGGGAAAGAAACATATTATAACTCTATGCGGAGACTTGGGAAGCGGCAAAGGAGCCGTTTCTACTGCTTTAGCAGAAACTTTAGGATATGAGATTTATAGAAATGGTGAATATGCAAGAATGCTCGCAAGAAATTTAGGAATGAATATTACTGAATTTAATATCTATGTAGAAGATCATCCAGAAATTGATAATCAAATAGAAGAAAGTGCTGCAGGATATGCCAAAGAACATGATAATCTAATTATTGATGCTCGTCTTGGCTGGTATGCTGTGCCATATTCTTTTAAAATATATCTAAAAGTTGACCCAGATGTTGCTGCTAAAAGGGCTTTTTATGATGAAAAGAGAAAAACATCAGAAAAATTTGACACGATAGAAGAGCAAAAACAAGATATGTTAAAAAGAGTAAAATTAGAAAATGACAGATTTTTAAAAATTTATGGAATACATAAAGATGATATGTCAAATTATGATTATGTTATTGATACTACAAATTTAACAGTAGAGCAAGTAAGAGATAAAATACTAGAAAAATATAATGAATGGTTAAATGAAAAGTAGATAAAATTATAAAAAAGAATCTAAAAAAATATATTAAACAAATACTTTAAATAATGAGTATTTGTTTTTTTTCGTATATCTGATATACTTAATAAGTAAACAAATTAATAAGATTAATTTGTTTAAGGATAAAATAATAAAAAAGGTAAAAAGGTAAAAAGGTAAATAAATGATTGCTGAAATTATAATAAATAGTAATGCAAAAGCATTAAATAAAACATTTGATTATATAGTGCCACAGGATTTAGAAAATAAAATAGAGCTCGGTAATAGAGTTTTTGTACCTTTTGGAAGAGGAAATAAGCAAGAAGAAGGCTATATTATTGGTTTCAAAGAGAAATCAGAATTTGCAAATAAAGAAATAATAAAAATAGAAGATGGGTTACTTGCTAAGGAAAATATAGAACTTGCAAAACTTATGTCTATGAAATATTTTTGCAACATTTCTGATTGTATAAAACTTATGCTTCCACCAGGTTCAGCTACTAAAAATATAGAAAACAGAGTAAAAGATAAGACACTTAATTTTGTGTATTTAAATAAAACATCAGATGAAATTGAATTTGATATACAAACAAATACACTAAAAAGTGAAAAACAAATTAAATTACTAAGATTTTTAGAAGAAAATGATGGAATAAATATAAGTGAGCTAGAAGCAATTACAGAAGTTAGTAAATCAATAATGAAGACATTAGAGAAAAATGGATATGTTCAAATTGTTGAAGAAAAGGTAAATAGAAATCCATTTATTCACAAGAAAGTTGAAAGAGATAAAAAACTAAAACTAAATAAAGAACAACAAGAAGTATATGATACTGTGGAATTTATGATAGATAATGAAGAATATAGTGAGTTTTTACTTCATGGAATTACAGGTTCAGGTAAAACAGAAGTATATATGCAGTTAATAGAAAAAGTTATAAATATTCGGAAAATCTGCAATAGTACTTGTTCCAGAAATATCCCTTACTCCTCAAATGGTTGATAGATTTTTAGCAAGATTTGGAGATAATATTGCAGTTCTACATAGTAAATTATCTTTAGGTGAAAGATATGATGAATGGCAAAAAATAAAAAATGGTGATGCTAAAATAGTAATAGGTGCAAGATCTGCAATATTTGCACCAGCAGAAAACATAGGAATAATAATTATAGATGAATCACATGATAGTTCATATAAATCAGATATGACTCCTAGATACAATGCTAAGGATATAGCAAGATATTTATGTAAGCAAAATAATGCGATATTACTTTCAGGAAGTGCTACTCCAGATGTAGTAGATTACTATAGAGCTAAAAAAGGAGATATAGAGCTTTTAGAACTAAATAATAGGGCAAATAATGCATCTATCCCAGAAATGGAAATAGTAGATTTAAGGTATGAACTTGCAAGTGGAAACAGATCTATGATTTCTAATAAATTACATGATGAGATAGAAAAAAATTTAAAAAATAAAAAGCAAACAATATTATTTTTAAACAGAAGAGGATATTCTACTTTTGTTATGTGCAGAGATTGTGGATACACAATAAAATGCCCTAATTGTGACATAACTCTTACATATCATATGTATGAAAATAAATTAAAATGTCATTATTGTGGACATGAAGAATCTCCTAAAAAGACTTGCCCTGAATGTGGTAGTAGTAGAATTAAATATTTCGGAAGCGGTACACAAAAATTAGAAGATGAAGTTAAAAAGTTTTTTCCAGAAGCAACTACAATTAGAATGGATATAGATACTGTTACTAAGAAAAATGGACATGAGGAAATATTAAATAAATTCAAAGATGAAAATATTGATATATTAATAGGAACACAAATGGTTGTAAAAGGACATCATTTTCCAAATGTTACTTTGGTTCGGAGTAGTAGCAGCAGATACTTCTCTCGGAATAGATGATTATAGAGCAGTAGAAAGAACGTTTCAAACTATAACACAAGTTGCAGGAAGAGCTGGAAGAGAAAAAGAAAAAGGAAAAGTAATTGTACAAACTTATAATCCAGATAATTATGCGATAAGTCTTTCAAAGTCACAAGACTATAAAAAGTTTTATGAAGCGGAAATTGAACTTCGAAAAAGGTTGAATTATCCACCTTTTTGCGATATAATATGTATCAGAGTTAATTCGAAAAATATAGATGAAGCACCAAAGGTTTGTGATATTATTTATAATAATCTGATTAAATTTAAGTATAATAATATGAATATATTTAAGCCACAACCGTCACCAATAGATAAAATTAAAAACACTTATAGATGGCGAATTCTATTAAAATGTAAATTAGATAGAAATGTACTTAAAATAATAGATAATGCATTAAAAGCGGTGTATAAATATAAATTTAATACCACAAGTATTGTAGTTGATATTAATCCAACAAGTATGAATTAAAGTAGGAGGCAATAATGGCAATTAGAAATATCAGAGAAGAAGGAGATCCAATATTAAGAAAGGTTTCAAGAGAAGTAGAAGTTATAGATGATAGAGTCAAAGAACTTGTAGAAGATATGTTTGAAACAATGCATAAAGCAGATGGGCTTGGTTTAGCTGCAGTTCAAGTAGGAATTTTAAAGAGAATAGTAGTTATAGATTTATATGATGGAGTTTCAAAATTTGTTTTGATTAATCCTAAAATCATAGAAGTAAAAGGTGAAAAAGTTCCTTTTGATGAAGGATGTTTGAGTTTTCCAAATCAATTTGCTAAAGTAGAAAGATATAATGAAGTTACAGTAGAGGCATTAGATATTAATGGTGATAAAATAAAAATAGAAGCAAAAGAAGTTTTAGCTCAATGTATTCAACATGAATGTGATCATTTAGAAGGAATTGTTTTTAAAGATAAAATGATACCAGGAACATTAGAAGTTATAACTCAGGAAGATATTGAAAAAAGTAAGGAGAAAAAATAATGCTTAATATAGTATTTATGGGAACACCCGATTTTGCTAGAGATTCTTTAAGAGCTTTAGTAGAAAATAATTACAACATCTTAACTGTTGTAACTAATCCAGATAAGCCAAAAGGAAGAGGAATGAAAATGATTCTATCTCCTGTAAAAGAATATGCTGAAAGTAAAAATATAAAAATAGAGCAACCATTAAAAATTAGAGATAATACTGAATTTATTGAAAAAATAAAAAGCTTAAATCCAGATTTGATATGTGTAGTAGCTTATGGAAAAATTATTCCAGAAGAAATATTAAATATTCCTAGACTTGGATGTATAAATGTACACGGTTCATTACTTCCTAAATATAGAGGAGCAGCTCCAATACAATGGGCTGTAATAAATGGAGAAAAAGAGACAGGAATTACAACTATGTATATGGATAAGGGAATGGACACAGGAGATATGATTCTAAAAGAAAAAGTAGAAATAGGAGAAAATGAGACTACAGGAGAACTTTGGAATAGATTATCTAAAATAGGAGCAGATCTTTTAATAAAAACAGTAAAATTAATAGAAGAAGGAAAAGCTCCGAGAGAAAAACAAGGTGATGATTTTACTTTAGCTCCTATGTTAAAAAAAGAAATGGCAAAATTAGATTTTGAAAACAAAACAGCAGAAGAAATTAAAAATTTAATAAGAGGATTAAATCCAATAATGGGAGCTTACACTTATAAAGATGGAAAAATGATAAAATTTTGGAAAGCTATAGCTATTAACGAAGAAAATATGGATATAGATAATCTAAAAAATATCGTGCCAGGAACAGTAGTAAAGTCAAATGAAAAAGAAGGATTATTTATAAAAACTAAAAAAGGAATATTATCTGTTTTAGAAATTCAAGGTGAGAATTCAAAAAGAATGAATATAAAAGATTTTTTAAGAGGAAATAAAATTGAAGAAGGATATAAGTTTTGAGTAAATTTTGTTGTAAAACTTAAGAATAACTGATATACTATTTAAATAACATTAGTATAATGGAGGTTTTTATATGGAAAACGAAAAAGATACTAACGTAAAGACTGATGATAAAGAAGAACTTGTCTCTGTAGATGATGCTACAGGAATAAAAATTTCTGAAGATGTCGTAGCTGTTATCGCTGGAGTTGCAGCTTCTGAGGTTCCAGGAGTGTGTTCTATGTCAGGAGGACTAGGACTTACTGAAGTATTTGGTAAGAAAAATATGGCAAAAGGTATAAAAGCAGAAGTAAATGAAAAAAATACAAAAATAGATGTAAATATTATAGTTGAATATGGTGTAAGAATTCCAGATATTGCATTTGAAATACAAAATAGAGTAAAAACTGCTGTAGAATCAATGACTGGACTAAAAGTACAAGAAGTTAATATTCATGTTCAAGGTGTAAACGTTATATCAAAAGAAAAAGCACCTGAAGAAAAAGATGTAGATATAATAGATTAGTTTTAATTAATAAAGGAGTAATCAAATGAAGTTTTTTGATAAGTTTAGTCTAAAAATATTTTCTTTAATAATTTTTGCAATTACTATAATTGTAGGATTAGCTGTAGTAGAAATATTAAGTGTATCAGAAATAGTTTCTTATTGTGAAAAGATAATTAATGAGTATTTCTATATTGTAATAATAGTTGCTGTAGTATTAGCTATATGGTCTATTAGAAATATTATTAATGGAGGAAAAAGTTCAAGTGAAAATAGTTCAGGAATTTTACTTGAAAATAAAAATGGAAAATTATTAATTACTAAAGAATCAATTAATAATTTAATAGAAACAGTAGTTGCTGAAAATAAGGATGTTTCAAATGTTAGTACAAAACTAGATTTTGATGAAAATAATAATATTTTAGTATTTTTAAATTTTTCAGTTAATATTGGTGCATCAGTTAAAGATGTTACTGCAGATATTCAAACTAAGATAAAAGATTCTGTAAAAAAAGCAACTGATTTAGATATTAAAGAAATAAATATAAAAATTAAAAACATAGAACAACTTGGAGGAGTTCAAGAATAATTGAAATATTAGGAGGAACTTATATGGACGATTTTAAGAATTTTTTAGCAAACTACAAATATCAAATAATAGGAGCATTAATTGCAATACTTTTACTTTGTACAGGAATTTATAAAGTTGTAATTGCACTTCTAGTTATTTGTGCAGGAATATATGCAGGGTATTATTTTGGAAAAAATAAAGAACAAATAAAAGAAAAACTAAAAGAATTAATAGATAGATTGTAATAAATTATTAGGAGAATAAAATGAATAGATCATTATCAAGAGAATTAGTTTTTAAGTTATTATATGAATTAGAAGTTCAAAAAGAAAATCAATTAGAACAAATAGATTTATATATAGAAAATAATGAAATAAAAGATAAAAAAACAATAGAATATTTAAAAGAAATTGTAAATGGAATTAAAGAAAATAGAGAAATAATAGAATCATTAATATCAAAAAATTTAAAAAAAGATTGGTCAATAGATAGAATTTCGAAAGTAAATCTTGCTATTTTAAAATTAGCAATTTATGAAATAAAATTTATGGATTTACCATATAAAGTTGGTATTAATGAAGCAGTAGAACTTGCTAAAAAATATGGAGATGATGGATCAAAACAATTTATAAATGGAGTATTAGCAAGTATTATAAAAGAGAATTCAGAAGAATAATTTATGGGGGAAACAAACTTTGAAAATAGAACCTATATCAGTAAGTGATTTAAATAAGTATATAAAAGATAGAGTAGCTGAAGATGAATATTTGAATAATGTGTTTGTTAAAGGTGAGATATCAAATTTCAAACATCACTATACAGGACATATGTATTTCACATTAAAAGATGATAAATCTTTGATTAAATGCATTATGTTTAAATCATATACAGCTACTCTTAATTTTACGCCAAAAGATGGTATGAAAGTAAATGTTTTTGGAACTGTATCTGTTTTTGAGAGAGATGGAGTTTATCAAATATATTGCAAAGCTATGCAAGAAGATGGAGTAGGAGATTTGTATGCTGCATATAATGCTCTTAAAGAGAAACTTGAAAAAGAGGGGTTGTTTGATGAAACTCATAAGAAAAAGATTCCTTTAATGCCAAAAGTAATAGGAGTGCTTACATCTCAGACAGGATCTGTTATAAGGGATATAATAAATGTTTCAACAAGAAGAAATAAAAATGTTTATATACGTCTATTTCCAGTACCTGTACAAGGAGAAGGAGCAGGAGACAAGATTGCAAGGGCAATTAAAATAATGAATGATAAAAAATTAGCAGATGTATTAATTCTTGCTCGAGGAGGAGGATCTTTAGAGGATTTATGGCCTTTTAATGAAGAAGTAGTTGCAAGAGCAATATATGATTCTGAGATTCCAATTATTTCTGCTGTAGGACATGAAACAGATTTTAGTATATCTGATTTTGTCTCAGATTTAAGAGCACCAACACCATCTGCTGCAGCAGAACTTGCAGTTGCAGATGTAGAAGATTTAAAAGATAGAATCAAATTATATGAAAAAAGATATAGAACTCTTTTATCTAGAAAACTAGATTTAATGAAAATGCGTTATGAAAAATGTATGAAATCGAAAGCATTTACTGATCCAAAAAGAAAAATTCAAGATGAATATTTGAAATTAGAAGATTTATTAGGTAAAATAGAAAATACTATTTCAGATAAGGTAAATAAATCAAAAATGAGATATGTAGAGCTTATATCTAAATTAGATGCTTTAAGCCCACTTAAGACTTTAAAAAGAGGATACTGTATAAGTGAAATAGATGGTAAAGTAATTAAATCTGCACATGATTTAAAAGAGAATATGGAAATAGATTTAAAATATTTAGATGGTACTAAAAAAGCAAAAGTATTATAGGGGGAATAATATTAAATGTATAATAAAACGGAAAATAAAAATAAAAAAGATAATAATATAATAAGTAAAATATTAAAATTTGTTCCTGCTATAGTACTCGTTGTTATAATAGCGACTTTTGCAATGATAATAAATATGCAAAATAGATTAGCAGAAAGTAAAAAAAATAATGTAAATTCTAATATACAATCAGAGCAAAATAATATTGAAGATTTTTAATTTTTAGAATAGGAGAAAATTATGAAAGAAGAAAAAAGTTTTGAAGAATTAATGGATGATTTAGAAAATATAGCAGAAGAACTAGAAAGTGATAAACTAAATTTAGATGATTCAATGAAAAAATTTGAAGAGGGAATGAAGATTTCTAAACTATGTAATGAAAAGTTAGAAAGTGCTGAAAAGAAAATAACTATTTTATTAGAAAAAAATGGCGAGATTGAAGAAGAAAATTTTGATGTAGGAGTATAGAGATGATAACAGATATATTTACAAATAAATTTGTATATGTACCGTTAATTTTATGGTTTTGTATACAAACAATTAAAGTTATAACTGATTTAATTAAAAATAAAAAATTTAATTTTAAAAGAGTATTTGGAGCAGGTGGAATGCCAAGTTCTCATAGTGCTATAGTAACGTCGCTTGCAACATTAATTGGTAAAGAGTATGGATTTGGTTCAGGAATATTTGCAATATCACTTATATTTGCTTTTGTTGTAATGTATGATGCAGCAGGAGTAAGAAGGGCAGCTGGGAAGCAAGCAGCTTTACTTAATAAATTAATTGAGACTCCGGGCCTAAAACCTTTAGAAGTACAAGGAAAATTAGTAGAAGTATTAGGACATACTCCTTTCCAAGTAATAGTTGGAGCTGTAATTGGTGTTACAGCAGGATTAATATTTTAAGTAATTACATAGAAATTTAAATAAATTTTAAATAAACAGTTGTAAAAAGATTATACCTATTATATAAAATAAGTAGGTATAATTTTTTTATTTGGAGGGGAGAATATGAAAGATATTGATATTGCAAGAAGTATAAAAATGAAGAAGATTACAGAGATAACAGATAAGTTAAATATTAAAGAAGATTATGTTGAACCATATGGAAGATATAAAGCTAAGATTTCAAATAAAATATTTAATGAAATAGATGAAAATAAAAATGGAAAATTAATACTTGTAACTTCTATAAATCCAACACCACTAGGAGAGGGAAAGACAACTGTTGCAATTGGACTTTCGGATGGATTAAATAGATTAAATAAAAAGGCTGTTTTAGCACTAAGAGAACCATCACTTGGACCTGTATTTGGAATAAAAGGAGGAGCAACAGGTGGGGGATATGCACAAGTAGTTCCAATGGAGGATATTAATCTACACTTTACAGGAGATATACATGCTATTACTTCTGCAAATAATTTGCTTTCGGCGATGATTGATAATCATATCTTTCATGGAAATGAACTTAAAATTAAGAAAGTTATTTGGAAAAGGTGTGTAGATTTAAATGATAGAAAATTAAGAAAAGTAGAAGTTGGACTTTCAAGTGAAAATGGAATGACAAAAAGGGAAGATGGATTTGATATTTCAGTTGCTTCAGAAATAATGGCTATTTTTTGTTTAGCTACAGATTTGAAAGATTTAAAAAGACGACTTGGAAATATTATAATCGGATATAATGAAGATGATAAGCCAGTATTTGCAAAAGATTTAAAAGCTGAAGGCGCAATGACAGTCTTATTAAAAGATGCATTTAATCCAAATATTGTTCAAACTTTAGAGGGAAATCCAGCAATAATTCATGGTGGACCATTTGCAAATATTGCTCACGGATGTAATAGTATTATTGCAACTAAAATGGCATTAAAATTAGGTGATTATGTAATTACTGAAGCTGGATTCGGGGCAGATTTAGGAGCAGAAAAATTTCTAGATATTAAGTGTAGAAAAGCAGGATTTAAACCAGATGCAGTAGTGTGCGTGGCCACTATAAAAGCTCTAAAATATCATGGTGGACAAGAAATTAATGATATTGAAAATGAAAATTTAGAATATTTAGATAAAGGAATAGAAAATTTATTAAAACATGTAGATAATCTAAAAAATAAATTTGGTTTAAATGTTGTAGTAGCTATAAATAGATATCTTCAAGATACAGATAAGGAGATAAAACTTTTAGAAAAGAGATTAAAAGAAAAAGGTGTTGAGCTAAGTCTTACAGAAGTTTGGGCAAAAGGTGGAAAAGGAGCAGAGGATTTAGCTAAAAAAGTAATTAAATTATGTGATGAAAAATCTGATTTTAAATATATGTATGAAGATTCAGATGATGTAATAGAAAAAATTAGAAAAGTTGCTAAAAAAGTATATGGAGCAGAAGATGTTCAAATATCAGATGAAGCTAAAAAGAATTTAGAAGAAATTAGAAAAGCAGGAATTGATATAAGTAATTATCCAGTTTGCATTGCAAAAACTCAATATTCTTTTTCAGATGATCCTAAAAACTTATTGTGTGAAGAGCCTTTTGATATTCATGTAAAAGAAATTATTGTTAAAAATGGTGCAGAGTTTTTAGTAGTTATTACTGGTAACATATTTACTATGCCGGGACTTCCAAAGAGACCTGCTGCAGAAAATATTGATTTAGATGAAAATGAAAATATAGTTGGTATTTTTTAAAACATGAAAAATAAGATTATTTTAGAATAAAAAATGAATAATAACACCTCTATTGGTAAAAATATAGTAAAAAAGATAGAGGTGTATTTTTATGAAAAAATCTAAGAAAATAATAATGATGATTCTAGTGGTTATTTTAATAGGAATGATATCATCAACTTTTTATATATCTAATCTGACGAGTGTAAGTTATGCTCTTTCAAAATATGGATCAAGAGGAGAAGAAGTAAGAAAAATACAAGATAAATTAAAAAGATGGGGATATTATTCGGGAAATGTTGATGGAATATATGGGACTCAAACAGTAGAAGCTGTTAAAAAGTTTCAGAGAAAAAATGGACTTAAGGTTGATGGAATAGCAGGAACTAATACCTTAGCTAAAATGGGAATACAATCTTCACAAAATTCATCAAATAGCGCCAATACTACATCTAGTGATTTGAATTTATTAAGTAGAGTTATATATTCTGAGGCTAGAGGAGAACCATATGTTGGACAAGTGGCTGTGGGAGCAGTTGTATTAAATAGAGTAAAAAGTTCATCTTTCCCAAATACAATATCAGGAGTTGTATATCAGTCAGGTGCTTTTGATGCTGTAAGAGATGGCCAAATTAATTTAACACCAAACCAGACTGCAATAAGTGCTGCTAAAGATGCTTTAAATGGTTGGGATCCAACATATGGATGCACTTTTTATTTCAATCCTTCAACAGCCACAAATAAATGGATATGGTCTAAAACACAAGTTGTTACAATTGGAAAACATATCTTTTGTAAAGATTAAAAAATAAAAATATATTTATAAATATAGAAAATAAAAAAATAAAGAACAGAAAATTTTATTTCTGTTCTTTATTTTGTATATCTATATTAATTTCTTTTGGTTTATATTCTTCTGGTTTTAATCCAACTTTATATCTCATATAATCTAGTAAAAATATCATTACTATAAAAGTTGTACATCCAAGCATTACTGCTACATAGGCAGAAGACATATGAGTAAGCATGTAGGCTGCTAAAAATGACATACCAGCAGATATAGCACCTTCTATAAATGTGTTTGCAGAATAAATATTTATTCTCATATTAGATGATGAAAAATTAAGTAAATATTGTTTTATTAATGTATAGTAAGGACCTTTTAGAATATATTGAATTCCTAGCATTATTAACATAATAGTAAGCATTATATTATATGGCATATCAAGCAATACGATTAATCCACAGATTATTACAGAAAACACAAAATATAATCCTAGATAAGTAAGAACTTTGTTTTTTAACTTCCTATGAAAAACAAGTGCTTTTGAAGAAGATAAACCAGATAATATTCCAAGTACTGCGAAAGTAATACCGAATTGTTCAGATGTAAAATGAATATCTGTTAGTAAGCTTCTTCTAATAGTGACCATTATAGTGATAAAAGAAGCAAAAAGCCCATTAAATAATATTAGTGAACGAAGTCTTGAAGATCTAAATATGTATCTAAATCCTGAAAATAACTTTTTGAAATAATTAAATATATGTCTAAAAATAGATAAGTTATTTTGGGAAGGAACATCTTCACCACTAGAATCAAGTTCAGAAGAAGTAGTATCTACTGGTATTATTCTAAATGCATATGAAAGAATTGTTGAAAGTACAGTCATAATTAAACAAAGTATTAGTGGATAATAGGGATTTATTACAAATAAAAATCCAGCGGCAATTGAAGTAATTGCATCAAAATAATAAAATAATGCACCACAAAATCCATCTTTTTTTGAAAAAATTGTACGTCTATTTGGGCCTTTAGAAAGTGCTTCATATAAGATATTAGGTTCAGCTGTTGATTTGATTACAAAGCCAAAAGCGTTAAATAAGTTTGCAAGTATAAGCACAATTATTGAATTACATCCAATTGTTAATAATACAAACATTGATACAGATGTATTAGCAATAACAAGACTATTTCTTTTTCCGATTCTATCTATTAAAATTGTACATGGAATTTGTAAAATAGCTTTAAATAAAGGATAAAAAGCATCTGCAAATAATATCTCTGCAGTTGAGAAACCTTTAACTTCAGTTAAAAATAAGAATGAAATAGCATAAAAGAAAAGCAAATCCCATGACATCATTTTATATAATGGAAATAATCTTAAATTATGTTTTTTGTTTTTCTCTATTTCCTCCAAAAATATCCTCCTTTTATCTTAAGTAAATAATTATTAATTCCTTATGTAAGTATAACAATAAAGAAATTTATTATCAATAATAAATTGACAAAAACCTGACATATTGATAATATGTTATTGAAGAAAATTGGAGGAAAAAATGAATATTTATCCAGATTTATATTTAGATAGTGTTAAAAATATTAACCCAGAATTATTAAGAAAAAATAATATAAAAGGGCTTATTATAGATGTTGATAATACTCTAATAGATTATGATAGAAATTTGATAGATGGAGCAGAATCTTGGAGTAAAAATTTAAAAGATGAAGGAATAAGATGTATTATTCTTTCAAATAGTAATAAAAAAGATAAAGTAGAAAAAGTAGCTCATACTTTAGAAATGCCATATATCTTATTTGCTAAAAAACCGCTTAAATCAGGATTTTTAAGAGCATGCGAGCTTATTAAGTTAAGACCTGAAGAGGTAGCAGCAGTAGGAGATCAAATTTTTACTGATGTTATTGGAGCAAATAGATGTAATATGTTTTCTATACTTGTAAAACAGGTGGCTAAAAAAGATATATTTATAACTTGGATAAAAAGACCAATTGAAAATTTTATTATTAAAAGATATTTAGAAAAGAAAGGTAAATAAAATGTACTTTAATGATATACATATTGGAATATATTTAATATTAGGATTACTAGGATGTATTGTTGGACAAGTTTTTGGAATGCTTAATGAAAGATTTGCAGAACACAAAAAAATATTTTCTAAAGAAACTTTAAAATATTTAAAAATTAATTTTGAACCACATTATATAATTATGACAGTAACAGCTATTTTATATATTGTTACATTATATGTGGTTGGCGTAGATTTAAAAAATTGGTATGCAAATATTGATTTAATTTCTTATATTTTGATAATTCCAATGCTTGTTTCTGTATTTATTATAGATGTAAAGCACGAAATAATCCCAAATAGAATAGTAATTAATATGATGGAAGTAGGTATGATCTCAGCATTTGCAAATGGAGTATTTAATCCTAATGGAACAAGTATAGCTTTAGATAGATTAGCAGGAATGTTTGTAGGCGGAGGAATATTTTTAATAATTACCCTTATTGGAGGCCTTATTGCAGGAAAAGAGGCAATGGGAATGGGGGATGTAAAGTTTGTAGGAGTTCTTCGGATTACTATTTGGTATTAAAAGTATAATTATAATATCAGTGCTTTCTTTCTTGATAGGTGCTATTATAAGTATTTTAATTATTTTATTTAGAATTAAGAAACCAAGTGAATATATTCCATTTGGACCATTCATAGTAATTGCAACTTTTGTCGCAATATTTGTTCCAGAGATGATTTTATTTAATATGCTTTGGTGGTTCTTTTCTGGAGAATGGATTTTTAATATGATAAATAAATAATTACATAACTAGAATAGGAGGGGTTTGAAATGAATAATAAAATTAAATGGCTTAGAGAAAAATTAAAAGGACTAAATTTACAAGGGATGATTGTATCGAACCCAACTAATATAAAATATTTAACAGGAATAGAAGCAGAAGGAACTTTACTTATTACATTAAGAGAAAATATTTTTATTACAGATAGTAGATATATAGAATCTGTAAATACGATTTTGACTATAGATGATGAGATTTTAGTAAATGACAAAAAACATTTATCAAAAGATGATTACGCAAGTTTTTTCATGTTTTGTGAAAATGTTGGATTCGAAGAAAAATATGTTACATACTATGATTATATGAATTATATGCATATGTATAGAGTAAATTTAATGGAAACTGAAGGTATAATAGAAAGTCAAAGGATTGTTAAAGATGATAGAGAAATAGAAAATATTAAAAAGGCTTGTGAAATAACAGATAAATGTTTTGAGTATTTAAAAACATTTATAAAAAGAGGTATGACAGAAAAAGAAATCGCTTTTGAAATAGAAAGATTTATGAAAATAAATGGTGCAGATGGAGTTTCTTTTGAACCAATAGTTGCTTCAGGTCATAATTCATCAATGCCACATGCAGTTCCAACGACAAGGAAGATTAAAGAAGGGGATATAATATTGCTCGATTTTGGTTGCAGATATAAAGGATATTGTTCAGATATAACAAGAACTATATTTGTAAATTATGTGGAAGATGAATATAGAGAAGTATATGATTTAGTATTAAAAAATAATGAAATGACATTAAATGATATTAAAGAGGGAGCAAATATTAAAGTATTAACGAGAAATATAAATGATGACTTAAAATTACATGGTTATGTTGCAATGCATGCGCCAGGACATGGTGTAGGACTTGATATACATGAACAACCAATATTTACAACAAATTATGATAATATGTTAAAGGCAAATATGGTTGTTGCAATAGAGCCTCGGAATATATGTTCCAGGAAGGTTTGGAGTTAGAATTGAAGATACTGTACAAGTTACAAAAGGAGGATCTGTTACTTTAACTAAATCTAGTAAAGATTATACAATAATAAAAAGTTTATAAAATTATTTAAAATTAATAATTTAATATATAAAAATAAGTATGATAGGGGAGAAATTATGGAAAAAGCATATTCTACAATAACTAAAGTATTAATCGTATGTATAGTTGCTACAATAATATGTACTATTATTAGAGTAAATTCATTAGATGTAATAATAGATGCAACAGATGAACTAGGAAATAATATTGAATCAATTAGAGAAAGTGATGAGGATGGAGAAATTGGAGATGTAGAAGGGTATGCAATACTCTTCAATGGACTTGCGATGGGAGCAGGATTTTTTGCGACAGCAGCATTATGGGTTGTTATTGTAGCAATAGGTTTGATAACAATAGTTATTTTTGCTGGAGCGATAATATTTATGCAAATATGTAAAGCTTTGGAAACAAGCACGGATCCTGAAAAATGGAAATTAGTAACGAGTAAAATATTATTTATAATATATGCAATTGTTCATGCATTAATTGCACTTTTTGACGTATTATTTATTAGTTTCTTTACAATAGATGCAATAGTAGTTATTCTAGCTCTAGCAGTAAATTTATATCTTTATGTTAAAGGTAGAAAAGAAGATAAAGTAGTAGTTACATCTTCAGAAAATATAAATGAACCTAAAATAGAAGTAATTAATGAAAATAAAAAAGATAATTAATAAGTAATAATACTTAAAAGTACATCAAATACTTGATTTTATTAGAAATTTGTAGTATTATAAATAAACGAATGATTTTGTTAAGTAAAAAATAAATATATAAATTAATAGGAGGTTATTTATGGCAGACGTATATATGGCAGGAGATCTAAGAAATGGAACAACATTCGAGATGGATAATTCAGTATTTAAAGTTGTTGAATTTCAACATGTTAAACCAGGAAAAGGAGCTGCTTTTGTTAGAACGAAATTAAAAAATGTTATTACAGGAGCTGTTATTGAAAAAACATTTAATCCATCAGAAAAATTACAAGGTGCAGAAATTGAAAAAAGAGATATGCAATACTTATATAATGATGAAGGTTTGTATTATTTCATGGATAATGAAACATATGAACAAATACCATTAAATAAAGAACAAATTGGTGATGCATTAAAATTTATGAAAGAAAATATGAATGTTAAAATATTATCTTTTAAAGGAAATGTATTTGCAGTAGAGCCACCTATGTTTGTAGAGCTTGAAGTTACATATACAGAACCAGGATTTAGTGGAAATACAACAACTACTTCTGGAAAGCCAGCTACTCTTGAAAATGGTTATGAAATATCAGTTCCTTTATTTATAAATATTGGAGATGTTATCAGAATAGATACAAGAACTGGCGAATATATGGAAAGAATCTAATTTTAAAAGGAGAAAACAAGAAGAAGTGTCAAAATTAGATGAGACTTATAGAAAAATTATCGAAACTTTGGAAAAGAATATTAAGGATGAAGCAGAACTTAATAATGCAAAAGAGCAAATAGATATTATTGTTAAAGATGTAATTGAAAATTATGATAGCATTTTTAATAAGTATGATGAAAAAATTAATTATCTAGAAAAGCTTCAAAATGATTCAGAAAAAAGAATTGATGATTTAGAAAAAAGAATTAAATATTTTGAGAAATTATTAGAAATGGAAGATTATGATATATTTATAACTTGTCCATATTGTGGGTTTGAGTTTCAAACAGAATATGATGAATCAATAGAAGAAATTCCTTGCCCAGAATGTGGAAGATTAATAGATATAGATTGGTCTGACGATGAAGATAATGAAGAATGATATATGGTAAAAGTAGCATTTATTTGCTACTTTTATTTTTTCTATATAAGATTTATATATCGAATAATGTTAAAGGATTAATTCTTATTCCACCTTTTTTTATAGTAAGATGAAGATGGCACCCTGTAGTGGCTCCATTAGTTGGATTGCCATTTGAATCTTTATAAGGATTATTTTTAACATTATATACATTTTTAGGTCCAACGTCTGCAATATTCATTCCTTTTACAACATAATCACCTATAGATACTTTAAAATTAGGGGAGATGTGACAAAATGAAACTGTGTAATCATTAGTATCTGATTCTACAGTGATAGTATATCCGCCCTGCACCGCTAAATTCTAAAAAAGTTACATACCCAGATATACAAGAATAAAGCTTTGTTCCTTCAGATGCTGCAATATCTATCCCAGAGTGATAACTTGAAGCACCTTTTGTAGGAGCATTCCTTTTACCAAAATAAGAAGTTATTCGATGATTGTTAGGAAGTGGCCAAAAGAACTCTGATCCAGATGCATCTAAAATTTCAAGTTCATCTAAATTTGTTGAGCTATTTAATAAAAGCCCAGCAAAAGATGCAGAGTATATAATATTAAAAAAAGTTATAACAATCAAAATAATTATGAAAAAACGAAAAAAAGAACTATACATAAAATCATCCTTTCATTTTGTATAGTCCCATAAATTTTTTGTTTTTTATTTTTTATAAATAAGTTTTGAAATATCAGTTACATTTTTAAGTAAGTAATCGTATTCATTTGTACTATTTCTATTATCATAACTGGCATATGCAAATTTAACAGAAGCTTTTTTAGAAGCTAAATAGTCAGAAAAACTATCACCAATATATATTGTTTCTCTTTTATCTAAAGAAAGATCATTTATTATTTTCAAAATAGACTCCGGATCTGGTTTTGGATTTTTTACCATATCAGAAGTAATAATACAAGTAAAAAGATTTTCTATTTTAGAGAATTCTGATAATTCTTTAAATTCCTCTTTTGTTCTAGAAGTAGCTATCGCTAAAAGACAATTATTTTCTTTTAAAAATAATAATTGTTCTTCTATTCCTGGAAAAAGTTCTATTTTAGTTTCTTTTAAATATTTATCCCAATAATAATTTATTTCTTTCATAATATTTGAATTTATATCTATATTAATTAAAGAAAAAAATTCTTTTGTGGTAAGTACAGATAATTTATCTATTGTTTCTTTATCAATTGTTTTTCCCGTAACTTTTAATAAAGAATTTTGTAAAGTTTCTTTTTCTATTGCACAACTATCAAATAATGTTCTATCAACATCAAAAATAAAATTTTTCATAATGATATTAATCCTTTTTATAATATTTTAATTAATTTCTAAATCTGCTATTCTACCATTAGAAACTTCTGTAATTAAAGTTTTGCTTAATGTATTACTAAATATTTTTCACTCTAATGTTTACCGTTATATTTCCATACATTTTCATGTAAGAACCAATTATTTCTAACATGAATCCCATAAAATAATTAATTAAATTTTAACACACATATTAGTATAAGTAAAATAAAAACGACTATAAAAAATATAGTCGTTTGGCAGGGGCAGAAGGATTCGAACCCTCACGAGCGGTTTTGGAGACCGAT
>CALXET010000002.1 GCA_944387405.1 uncultured Clostridia bacterium | reverse complement strand
TTAACTTATAAAAAGAAAAATGATATAAAGTGTAAGAGATAAGAATTAAAAAAGAAGCTTCAAAGAGCTTCTTTTTTGTATGATTATTTGAAAAATAATTTTTTAATATTATTAAATATTTTTTTGAAATAATTTTCTTTTTTTGAAGATATAGGCAAGTCTTTATTTAATTGTATTTCTGATATATTATTATTGTTTAAGAAATTAGTACAATTATATTTAAGCTTTTTTTCTTCTTCTAATTTATATCTTTCATATTGCTGTTTTTCAATTATTTTTTTCTTTGAGTAGGAGTTGCCCAATAGTCTCTAAATAATATTCCTATTATTGCTTTTGCTCTTTTCGATACATTTTGTTCATCTAAAGTTTTACTAGGATCATATGAAAAAATATATTTTTTATCAGAATATGTTTTAAACATTTCAATTGTATCATTATGTATTTTATTAAAATCTTCTTCAGGTATATATTTTAGTATTTCTAATACTTCTTTATATGCTATTGCATATTCGTTATTTACCATAAATGTATCTCCTATAAATTTAATATTAATGTTGTTTTTCATCTAATTGTTGCATATGTGTTTTTTTATCTTTTTCAGTTTCATCGGTTAGTTGAATATCAAACATTTCAGAAGAAACTTGTTTTCCTAAAGCTTGTGTACTAATTTGATTTATTCTTTGATATTTTTTTTCTTCTTCTATATTAACAGGTCTTCTACCAATATCAGTTCCATCTTGCAAATAATCTTTATCAGTTTTATATCTTTCTAAAGCATATGTAATAAAAGCATCTAATCTAGATAAATCAATGTCAGAAAGTTTACTTCTATATTTTTTATATATTTCTAGAGCAATAGATAATCCATCTGTCTCAAGGAAAGACTATTTTATATGGTGGAGGAAGATCTATATCTTCATCATCACCAGAGTGTGTGCTAGATATTAATAGATATAATAAATTATTAGAATCTGGAGAAAGTGATGTATGGCTTGCAACTCCTAGAACAGATGACGGAGGAATAAGTAATGATACGCAGAAATATATATCTACAATATCAAAAGTTGCTGATATTACTATTTCTCAAACTGTTTTGGATGCAAGAATTAATAATACTGGTATTGATATAAATATGATAGATGATGATAATTATGTAAATATGATTCAAAAAGGTGGAGAAGAGATAGAAGAGATAGCAAGAATAGATAAAGAAGAAAGATAAATAAAAATAAAAATTAATATAATAGAAAATCCTTACATTAATTTAAAATGTAAGGATTTATTTATATTTTATGAATATTATTTTGTTAAAATATCAAGTATTTCTATTTCTTGATCTAATGTATCATCTTTTATTTCATTTTTTTCTGTTTCAATATAAGATTTTAAAGTATTAAATAATGTTTTATATTCATTACTTACAGATAATTTTGTAGAAGTTCTTTCATGTTCACCAAGCATTCTATATATTTCATCTTCTGTATAAACACAATCTATAATTCCTGAATTTGGTGTAATTAAAAATCTTGAATCACTATCACTTCTTTCATATAATATCCAATCTTTTACTAAATTTGCATATCTAGTTAAAACTATAGCTTTTCTAATTCCAGTATTATCATAATATGGGCCTTCTGAAGTAAAAGTTACAGTTTGTGAATTTTGGTATTCTTCACCATTTCTATCTTTATATGAAACATTTAAAACGATATCTGAAGAATCATTATTAGAATTTTCTTTTCTAGATAATTTTAATAAAATTACTCCACCTTTAACTTCGCCATCACTAGTAGTTTTTGATGGGAATAGAGTATTTACATTCATAATGTTTCCAGTTTCTTTATTTACAGTATCAGAACCATAAATTTCTGAAATTTTATAAGAATCTGATTTCATATCTAATTTTAAATCAAATACTAACGGAGTAACCATGTATTCGAATTGCTCACCCATTCTTTCTTTAAATTCTTTTGAATTATGAACTGAATAATAATTTGCACCTCTTACATCTGATATTGTTTCTATAAGTTCTGTATTAAAATCAACACCAATTCCTATAAAAGTTGTATAAATTTTGTTATTTGAGTTCTTTTCTACCATAGATAATAAACTTTTATCTGAAGTTTTCCCTGTATTTGGCATGGCATCTGTCAATACTATAATTCTATTTTCATATTCATTAGTATCTACATTTTCAAAATCTTCAAATAATTTAGTTGCTTCAGAATATCCTGCTTCAAAATTTGTACCGCCAATAGCTTCTATATCTAAAACATGTTCTTTTATAGCTCCCATATCAACATCTCTTACTAAATTTAAAGGTTTTGCTTTATATGCAGAGCTTTCAAAAAGAACCATACCGAATCTGTCATCTTCTTTTAGTTGATCTATTAAAATATTTACTGATTCGTTAGCAATTTCCATTTTAGTTTTGTTTGAATCTTCATCTTCATTTTCATTATTATCATAATAATATGAATTAAAAGGAGAAGACATAGATCCTGAAATATCTAAAACTACTACTAAATTTAATTTTTTTCTTTGGAAATCTTCTTCTTTTATGTTTGAATTAAGTCCAACAGTCATATAATATTCATCTTTTTCTGATATAGGATCTTTTGATATTGCAGTTGAATATGATGGATAAAATAAATCTTCCTGATTTGTAGTTGAATTTCCAGTATCGAAAGTATAATCATAAAATAGTCCATTGTAAGTTATATCTGTTGATATAGGAAAATAACCTTCTTTAATGTTTTCTCTAAAATTATTAACATCTTTTGCACCACCTGTTGAAAAACCAATGTTTGTGTCAGCATTTGCAGAAAAACTAGGTGATACTAGCGAAAATGAATTTCCAGATGAACTGGCTGCTGAACTATTTGCTTGTGGAGTCCAACCAGAACTTCCACTAGAACTTCCACCAGAACTTCCCCAGGAAATTAAAGAGCCTTCTGAAGAATTATACTTATCAGGATCATATTCCCAATCATCGATTTTCCCAAGTATAGAGGTATTATCAATGCTATGTCTTAAATAAAGAGTAAGACATAGTGAAATTATAAGAGCTAAAAGGGTTAACGCGATTAAAAAAATAAAAAATTTTTTTCTAGCTTTTTTTTCTTCCATAATTTTCTCCTTTACTTTTGTATTTGAAATTATAGTATTATAAAATGATAAACTTTTCAATAAAATGATTTAAAATTATTAAATTACCGATAGTATAAAAATATAGAAAATTCAATACAAACGTGGTATAATAGGAAAAATTTATAAATTTATTTTTAGGGGATAATAAATGATAGATATAGAATATAAAGAAAAATTAGAAGAAAAAGATTATGATTTTATAGATAAGCAATTTAATAAATTTTCAGAGGAGAATGATATTCATTGCGATTTTAAAACTTTTAGTTTTATAGCAAAAGAGAATAACAAAGTTTGTGGAATGATTACAGGACACTCATATTATAATGAAGTTTATATAGAAGATTTAATTGTTCTTAAAGAATATAGAAATAAGAACATTGGAAGTGCTCTTATAAGAAAAGTAGAAGAGTATTTTAAGGATAGAAAATTTGAAAATATTAATTTAACAACTTATGAGTTTCAAGCCCCTAAATTTTATGAAAAGATGCGGATATAAATTAGAATACATAAGAGAAAGTAAGAAAGAGCCAAAACTTACAAAATATTTTTTTATTAAATATTTATAAAATCTAAGGAGATTGATATAAAATGGGAATAAGAAACATTAATAAAATATATGAAGAAAATGATATTATTATAAAAATTGTAAAAGAAAGCAAGCTTATGTATGAAAATGAAAAATATGCTTATCACTTATTAAATAAGCATATCCCAAAAATGATAAGTTTCGATGACAAGAAAAGTAGTATTGTTTTAGAAAAAATTAATGGTAAAAGATTAAGTGAAATTAAAATAGATGAAAAAATAGTAATAAAACTTGCAAAAGCAATTAAATATTTACATTCTTATACTAAAAATGGAAAGTATTTTGTGCATGGAGACTTACATAAAGATAATATTATTTATTATAATAATGAAATTTATTTTATTGATTTTTCTTGCTCAAAATATGATACAAAAGAAGTAGATTATGCAGCAATAGAAATACATATTATAAAAGATAAAAAGTTACTAAATTTATTTTATAAAGAAATAGGAGAAAATATAAATAAGGATTTAATAAGAAAAGAAAAAGTAAAACATGCTTTAAGCCATTTAGAATGGGCAAATGAAAAGGAGTTTAAAGAAATTTATAAAAAATCTATAAAAATAATAGAAAAAAATGATGATTTAATAAAAGAAGATGACTTTGATTATTTAGGATTAATTAAATTAAAAGATAATTCTAAAATAGAAAAATTAGTAAGTAAAGTAGATGAAAATATATTTGTTAGTAGATCAAAAGAATATTATAAGAAAAAAACATATAATGAATTAGTAATTTTTAGAGAAAAGCTAAAAAGATTATTTCCTCTTGAGATAAAAAAAGCTTTTGTTGTTTTAGAGTATATGTTAAATGCAAGTTATAGAGTTTTTTATGAGGATTATAAAAGAGAATTATATGGAAAGAAAAGTAACCTAGAAATTTCTAGAAGATGCCTGGAGGAAGATGTAAAAAGTATTATAGATTGTTTAGAAAATAAAATAACTGAGATATCTAAAACTTCATTAAGAAAGTTAGATAAAGATATAGACACTGAAAATAGACTAATTGAAGCTGACCATAAAATGCTTTTATATAAATCTATAAAAAATTTAAAAGATTGTTCTTATATAGTTTCTCCACTATATTCTGGGGTATTAATAGGACCATTTTTTAAAATAATACATGGATTAGAATATGAGTATGTTAAATTCGGTGTGCATGATCAAAATATGAAAAGTTTATATGATGAAGGTAATCTTAAATTAGATGATATTAGCATAAATAAAAATTTTCCTAAAAAAATAGATATTATTGATGGAAATATTGGAAGTGGTCTTACTCTTATAATACTTAGAAAATTATTTGAAGAAAATAATATAAAAGTAAAACTAGGGTCACTAGAAATTAGTTATGAGTATATGGATAAAAATAATGATTTTTCTATCTTAGGTAATTTAGATTATAAAACTTATGTATCAACAAGACATCATACTATAACA
Source organism: uncultured Clostridia bacterium (assembly GCA_944387405.1). Lineage (GTDB taxonomy): Bacteria > Bacillota > Clostridia > TANB77 > CAG-508 > UMGS1994. The sequence continues at coordinate 252,998 of CALXET010000002.1, read as the reverse complement.
GATGATATTGTACAAACTTTATGTAAAAATCCAAATAATTATATAAAAAAATTAAGAAGTTATGGAATGCAAAATGAATTTTTATCAGATATTGAACTTTTATATAATAGAGGAAAAAGTATATGTGATATGCATAATATAGAAATATCTTCAATTATTGACTTTGAATCTAATTTTGTACTTAGTATGGATATAATGAATAAAAAAATTAGATATTTAGAATCATATCCTATTGAGAAAGCAATAAGTATTATAAGAGATTATCCAAAAGTAAATATAATTGATTTAGATAGGTTTTATGGAGATAGCCAAAGTTTAGATATTATTAAAAAAATAATGAAAATTAAAAAAGTACGTGTAGGTGGAGGAGTTAGGACTAAAGAAGAAATTGAATTATTATTAAATATGGGAGCAGATAAAGTTATTATTGGTACACATGCAACTAAAGAACTTTTAAAGGATTTTGATCCAAATAGAATTATAGTAGGACTAGATAGTATAGATAGAAGAACGAATAAAAAGGTAGATATAGCAAAAAAGATTAAACTATTTGAACCATATTGTTCTGAATTTAATTATGTGTCTGTAGAATGTGATGGTAAAGCTAAAGGTGGAGACGTAAAAAATGCAATTAAATATTCTAAAATTACTAAAAATATATTTAATTGTGTTGGTGGTATAAGCTCAAAAAAGGAAATGGAAATATTAAAAAAACATAATATTGGTTGTACTATCGGAAGAAAAGTTCAGGAGGGGTATTTTGAGTAAATATATATTAATAGATCTAGAAGATACTATTACGATTCATAAAGATAAAGAAAGAGTAAAATCAGTAATGATTAGATGGCTTAAAAACAATGGAATTAAAGATGCAGAGAATATATATAATAATCCAAATTTTAAAAATAGAGAGTCAAGATTAAAACTTTTAAAGATAACAAAAAAAGAATATGAAAAATGGTATGAGAATTTTAAAGAAGCGGAATTTGAAGAATACTATGAAAAGTTTAAATTAGGAGAAATTAAAATAGAAAAAAGTGCTATAGATTTTATAAAGAAGAATAAAAATATTCTTATATTAGTTTCTAATTCAGCTCCTAAATGGATAGATTTTATTTTAGAAAAGTATGGTATTAAAAAATATTTTAAATATATTTTTTATAGAGAATATAAGATTGATGATGTAAAAAAGCCTAGTAAAGAAGTTATTAAGATAATAGAAGATGATATTAATGATAATATAGATAATTCTTCACTTGTTATTGGTGATTCATATACAGATTATTTATTTGCGAAGAATTGTAATCTAAAATTTATTTGTATGTATAATAGAATAGAAGATTGTAATAGCTATAAAGATTTTAATGAAGTAGATAAATTAATTAAAGAAAATATATAATAAATAACAAGTAAAAAAGAAGCTTTAAAGAGCTTCTTTTTTTGTAAAAATATTTTGGAGCGGGTAGAGGGAATCGAACCCTCACTATCAGGTCGGAAGCATGACATTCTACCATTAAATTATACCCGCATCTATTTAATATTATACACAATTAAAAAAAATATTTCAACTATCTACTTAGTTAGAGATATGTAACAAGTAGACATAATTACTAAAATATGATATAATAGATAAAACATTTTTAATGTTTGAGTATCAATAAATTTCCCACTTGGGAACACTAAGAAAGGCAAGTCCTACAATGGTGGGACAAGAAAAAGCATCATGAAAAAAGTTTTAGTAGTTATTGTATTTTCAGTTGTATTGTGTATGTGTGGCTGTTCCAAAAGCAGTCAGAAGACGTATACTATTTCTGATATTCCGGCAGTGTCAGATCAGTCAGATGAGGAGTTTTTAAATACTGCGTTTGACAAACTTGGAATTGGTTTTAACAACTATTCAACTGAATTTAAGGTTGAAGATAATTATATGGTTGTTAATTATCCGGATTCAACGACAGGAATTACGCAGATGTATGCCGAAAATGAATTTTTGAATAATCACAAAATTCGATTTATTGTTTCGAATGATTGTACTATTCAAAAGTTTACACCAAAGACTTTTGAATCTCTTAACTTCGGATATGATGAAGATGATCCAGATACATGGGTAGGAATTGGAGATTGTTTCGGATACGTTTGGGAGTCAACTCTTAAAAATCACACCGGAATTTGCTGGGAGTACAATACGAGAGTTGAAATCGTGATTGATGATAAATATCATGTAATAATCAATGGTAATGAATGATTCTGTTACGATAGAAACTTTACAAAAGCACAAAAGGGAACCAAAGAAGTTCCCTCTTGTGCTTTTTTGTTATATAAAACAAAAAAGCCATTATACTAGACTTTTCTAATACAATGACTAATTTTTATGGAGCAGGTAGCGGGAATCGAACCCGCATAGCCAGCTTGGAAGGCTGGAATTCTACCATTGAACTACACCTGCGTAGCTACTTATAAGTATTGATTTAATAATTAAAATGGAGCAGGTAGCGGGAATCGAACCCGCATAGCCAGCTTGGAAGGCTGGAATTCTACCATTGAACTACACCTGCATTGCTCCTGACAAGTATAGATTATAAATTAAAAAGTTTTGTTTGTCAATACAAAACTTTAAATTTTTGAGATAAATTTTTGAGATAAATTTTTTGAAAATTTTTAAAAGTCTGTAATATTTACAAATACTAAGATTTGCAGTAAAATATATCTATATTTTTATTAATATATATGAAATATAAAAAATAGAGGAAAATAAATTATGGAAAAATATATAACAAATAGTGAAGAAGAAACAAAAGAGTTTGCAAAAGAATTTGCTAAGAAATTAAAAATAGGAGATGTTGTAATTCTTTCTGGAGATTTAGGATCTGGGAAAACTAAATTTGTTGAAGGAGTTTTATCTAATTTTGGATTGGAAAATGAAATATCTAGTCCAACTTTTACTATTGTTAATGAATATAAAAAAGATGATATAAATATTTATCATTTTGATGTATATAGATTAGAAGATTCTGATGAGTTTTATGCAATTGGTGGAGAAGAGTATTTTGAAAAAGGAATTTGTTTAATAGAATGGGGAGAAATAATAGAAGATGCTCTTCCAAATAAATATATAAAAATTAATTTTAAGAGAAATATAGAAGATGATAATAAAAGAGAAATTAATATAGATTATGTAGGTGAATAAAAAGAGAAAAATCCCAAGGAGCCTAAGCTCCAAGGGACTTTTTTGTGCAAAGGTGCACAGAATAAGGATTATTCCAAATAGCTGTCGAGTTCGGGAAAATCCTCCTTTTTCCACAGAATATAGATGCCATACGAGTTTAAAAGGACATCCTTTCTTGTATGGAACATGATAGAGTTGTAAAAGTACAGATCAGAAATTTTGTCGAGCTCTTCTATAGTGAGCTGCTTGGCACTGTGAATTATAACAGCATTTTTTCCGTCAATCATTCTTCTTGTACGACTTGTGATTGAAGAGAGAAAATCAAATCTTGGAAAGATTTTCTCTATATCAGGTACGAGAGTTGATGGAATAGCATATGCTGTAACTTCGGGGCGAGTTGTGCCTTCTATAAATGGGTTATAGCAACTGTCCGGAATTCTGCCAATGCAAGGAACGTTTTCGTTGAAAAGATAAACGAGTGCTTCGTCTTCTTCGAATAAATGGTCCTTAGCAGAGCAAAGTTCTTCAAGAGTCAAGTACCTGTTATGAGCAAGAAGAGTAAATCTTACCCGGCAGAAGTTTTCACAGTCAAGAACTTTGGCGTGACACACCGTTGGAATAGGTGCTACATGAAAAAGGTATAAGTCTTCTTCCAAGTTTGGTTTGCCATCATAAAGTAACTTTTTCTGGTCTGGGACTTTCCCAAAAATATCTTTTTTCATTGTGCATCATAATTGTATGTAAGCCATACAATTTTTCCTCCTTATATTTTTTTCGAAAACATTATAGCACAATTTATGTTAACTTTCAAACAATTTATTTACATTTACAAGGTATTGATGTAAAATAATATGGAATTTATTAAGTTATAATGGGAGATAAAAATGAAAATATTATCAGTAGATACATCAAGTTCAGTATGTGCAGTAGCACTTCTTGAAGATGAAGAATTAATTAATCAAAAAATATTAGATAATGGTAAAACTCATTCTGAAAACTTTATGAGTTTATTAGATGAAACTTTAAAAGAAACAAATATATCATTAGATGATATTGATCTTATTGTATGTTGTGTAGGACCTGGTTCTTTTACAGGAATTAGGATAGGCATTGCTAGTATAAAAGCGATTGCAGAAATAAAACATATAAAAATAGTAAGTGTGACATCACTTGAAAGTTTATCTTATAATGTGGAAAGTGTGGATAAAGAAGATATTATTTCTATGATTGATGCAAGAAATAATCAGGTATATGCTGGTATATTTGATTTTAATCATGAAAAAAAATGTGAATACTTAGCAGATGATATAAATGTAATTTTAGATAAAATATTAAATTTATGTAGTGAAAATATTGTTTTTGTCGGAGATGGAGCAGTATTTCATAAAGATCTAATCTTAGAAAAATTAAGAGGAAAAGATATTAAGTTTATAGATGACACATTAAACAAACAAAACGCAGTATCACTTGGAAGATGTGGATATAGAAAATTCCTAAAAAACGAAGATATAAAAGATGCTGATACAATAAATCCACTATACCTTAGAAAATCTCAGGCAGAAAGGATGAAAAATGCTAAATAGTATTAAATGTTATTTAATGAAAAAAGAAGATTTAGATTATTTTAAAAATCATTTATCTGAATTTGATGAGTTTTGGAAATTTGATTTATTAAAATCAGAGTTTGAAAATGAACTTACAACATGTATTATTGCAAAAAATGAAGAAGACATTGTTGGATTTGCATCACTTTGGGAACCACCATATGAAATACATATTAATAATATATTTGTAAAGAAGGATTTACGAAAAAATAATATTGGAAGTATATTACTTGAAAAATTAATTGAAATTGCAAAAGAAAAAAATAAAGAAGAACTTACTTTAGAAGTAAATATAAATAATATTCCTGCAATAAAATTATATGAGAAATATAATTTTATAAAAGTTGGAATAAGAAAGAAATATTATAACAATGAAGATGATGCACTAATTATGAATAAAAAATTAATTTAAATTTTATTTTTATATTTGTTTCTATTTTCGGTTTTCTATAAAAAAATAAATTGGAATAAATTACTAAGAAATTTTATGTAATATTTTATTGCATAAAGTTTTTTTATGATATAAAATCAACATATAAATAGATGGAGGATTTAGGTACTAATGAAAAAATATAATGAATTAAGTTACAAAGATTTAAAAGATGTTTGTAATCCAAATATGTTTAATTTTGAGACTACAGCTGAAATTGAAGATACTAAAAATTTAATATACGGTCAAGATAGAGGAATAAAAGCACTAGAATTTGGGGTAAATGTTGATGTTAAAGGGTACAATATGTACTTAGAGGGTCCAACTGGTGTAGGAAAGACTATGTATACTAAAAATTTTTTATATACAAAAGCTGCAAAAGAAAAAGTCCCAAATGATTGGTGCTATATATATAATTTTGATGATCCAAATGAACCAATTGCAATATCTCTTCCTGCAGGACAGGGAAAAGCTTTTAAAGAAGCAATGGATTCATTTATTAAAGATATAAAAAAAGACATAAAGAAAACATTTAATAATGATGATTTTGAAAAAGAGAAAAAATTAATTAAGCAAGAATATGAAGAAAAGAGACTTGAAATACTTGAAAGATTAAATGAGAGAACGATGAAAGAAGGTTTTCAAGTAAAATCTGCTCAAAATGGTATTTATATGATGCCGGTAATTGATGGAAAAGCAATAGATGAAGAAGAGTATGATAAGTTACCTGCAAGTATTAAGCAACAATTTGAAGATAAATCTAATTTAGTACAAGAACTTATTTTTTCTGCTTTATCTGAGATAAAACTTGCAGAGAAAAAGTCTGATAAAAAAATAGATGAATGGCAGTCAAATGTAGCTCTTATGACTATAAATATTCATGTAAATAATGTTAAAGCTATATATAAGAGAAATAAAAAGATTACACAATTCTTAGATAATGTAAAAAAAGACATTCTTAAAAATATAAATTATTTTTTAATAGATGAAGATGAAAAGCAAAATCCTCAAACTATGATGATGAGACAACAAAAACATGAACCATGGCTTAATTATAGAGTAAATTTATTTGTTGATAATAGTATGCTTACAGGAGCTCCTGTAATAATGGATTCTAATTATACTTTCCAAAATATTTTTGGAAGACTTGAATATGAAAATCAATATGGTTCTTTGAAAACAGATTTTACAATGCTTAAACCGGGATTATTACAAAAAGCAAATGGTGGATATATAATTTTCCAAGCAAAAGATTTACTTTCAAATCCAGTATGTTATGAAACATTAAAGAAAGTATTAACAGTGAAAGAAATTAGTATTGACAACAATATGGAACAACGTTCTTCTATGATGCTTATTTCATTAAAACCAGAACCAATTCCATTAGATGTAAAAGTTTTAATAATAGGAAATTCTGAGATTTATCACACATTACTTTCTATGGATGATGATTTTAGAAAATTATTTAAAATTAAAGTTGAATTTGAAGAAGATGCTCCAAAAAATAAAGAAAATATACAAAAATTAATTAAATTTGTTAAAAGTTTTACTAATCAAGAAGGTTTGTTAGATATAGATAGAGAAGCAATGGCTAAAATAGTTGAATTTACATCAAAACTTTCAGGAGATAAACAAAAAATATCTACACAGTTTAGTGAAATAGGACAAATCGTAGGAGAAGCATCAACTTGGGCGAGACTTGCAAAATCTAAAATTGTAACTAAAGAATTTGTTGAAAAGGCATTAAAAGAGAGAGTTGAGAGAATTAAAAAATATGATACTAAATATATCCAGATGATTGAAGAAGGAGCTTTATTAATAGATACAGAAGGATATAAGGTAGGTCAAATAAATGGACTTACAGTAATTACAATAGGAGATTATTCTTTTGGAAAACCTTCAAAAATTACAGCTAGCACGTATATGGGAAGAGAAGGAATAATTAATATAGAAAGAGAAGTTAAACTTTCTGGTTCTACTCATTCAAAAGGTATTTTAATATTAACAGGATATCTAGGGGAATTATTTGCACAAGATATGCCACTTTCTTTAACTGCGAGTATTTGTTTTGAACAATTATATGGTGGAGTAGATGGTGATAGTGCATCTAGTACAGAAGCATATGCAATATTATCTAGTTTAGCAGATATTCCGATCAACCAATCAATTGCAGTTACAGGTTCAATAAATCAAAAAGGAGAAATACAACCAATCGGTGGAGTAAATGAGAAAATCGAAGGATTTTATCAAGTATGCAAAATGAGAGGTTTAACTGGAGAGCAAGGTGTAATTATACCTGTACAGAATGTTAGAAATCTTCATTTAGATGATGAAGTTATAGAGTCTGTAAAAGAGGGAAAATTCCATATATATGCGATAGAAAATATTGAACAAGGAATTGAGATATTAACAGGTGTTCCAGCTGGAAGAAAAGATAAAAATGGTAAATTCCCAGCAGGAACAATAAATTATCTAGTATATGAGAAATTAAAAAAATATGCTAAAAATGCTGAAAAAAGTAAAATTTTATAATATGAATTTAATTGACTAAAATATGAAGTGAATATATATTTACTTCATATTTTTTTGTGGTTTTATTTTAATTATTTTATTTTAAATATATTAATTTTTAGATTTTTTTAATTTTGCTTTAGAGTTTTAACAGAAAGAGAGGATTTGTGTATAAAAATAAGAAGACAGAAAATAAAAACAATAAAGTAAGAGATTTAAAGATAGATATGTATCAATTATATAAAGAAATTAAATTTTTAAATAGGAATTTAAATAGAATCGAAAAAGATTTAGAATATAAATTTCAAAAAATAGAACTTTTACTAGATGATATTACTAATGATAATAGTAAAAATAAAAATGCTGATTTAATGATTATGGAAAGATTAGAAAATATAGCCGACTTTTTACGAAACAATTATAATGTCGTGGTAGAAGAAAGAGAAATATTTACTTTGAATCCACATGATGATTAAAATTTATTTTTCTATAAAAGAGTTTTATAAAAAAGGTAGAAAATAACACTAAAATATGATATAAATAAAGCAAGATAAAAGAAAAAAGAGAGGTGATGTTATGAAGATTACTGACGAAGACATAAAAGAGCTTAAAAAGCATGCAAATGAAGCTAGAAAAAGTATAATTCAAGAAGTGTATTTGGCAGGATCAGGACATCCAGGTGGGGCTCTATCAATAGTAGATATATTAACTGTATTGTATTTTAATCAAATGAATATAGACCCAGAAAAAAAGGATGATTTAAATAGAGATAGATTAGTTTTATCGAAAGGACATGCATCAGCTGCATTGTATGCTGTTTTAGCTGAAAGAGGCTTTTTTCCAAAAGAAGAATTAAAAAGCTTTAGAAAATTAGGAAGTATATTGCAAGGACATCCAGACATGAAAAAAGTACCTGGAGTAGATATGTCATCGGGATCACTTGGACAAGGTCTATCTGTTGCAAATGGTATGGCACTTGCATCTAAGTTAGATTCAAGAGGATATAAGGTGTATTGCATAGTTGGCGATGGAGAAATAGAAGAAGGACAGATTTGGGAAGCTTGCATGACATCATCAAAATTTAATTTAGATAATTTATGTGTAATTGTTGATAATAATAATTTGCAGATAGATGGAAAAGTCACGGAAGTGAAGAAAAGTGTATATCCTTTGAAAGAAAAATTTGAGTCTTTCGGATTTGAAGTATTTGAAGTAGATGGACACAATATGGATGAATTGATATCTACTTTTCAAAAAGTAAGACAGACAAAAGGAAAACCTTCAGTAGTATTAGCTAAAACTATTAAAGGAAAAGGTGTTAAATTCATGGAAAATAATGTTGAGTGGCATGGAAAAGCTCCAAAAGAAGAAGAATATAAAATAGCAATGAAAGGGTTAGAAGAAATGGGGGATTAGTATGGTAGATTTACATATTCATACGCGAAACTCAAGTGGAACAGATTCACTAGAAGATATACTAAAAAAGGCAGAGAACAAAAAATTAAAAGTTATTTCAATTACTGATAATGAAAATATAGAAATATATGATGAAGTAAAAGATAATAATGTTCGAAATTTATTTTCCGGAAAAATAATTACAGGAACAGAAATAAAAACTATGTTTGATGGCGTTGTTATAGATGTTTTAGCATATGATTTTGACCCCGAAAAATTAAAAGACTCACCTATAGTAGATTCAAAAAGAATTAGACTTGCACAATATGACTATTTAGATAATTTTATAAAAGTTGGTAAAAAACTAGGATTGAAATTTAGTGAAGATATTGATATTAAGACTTATGCAGCTCAAGCGTTCTATGATGAACTTATAAAACATAAAGAAAATTTTGAAATTTTACCAGAATTAAAAGAGAAAAAAGAAAAATTTTTCAAATTAACACAAAGAAATAGAAAGAGTCCATTTTATATTAATGAATCAAAAGATATGTATAGTATAGGAAATATAATAAATGAGGTTCATAAGTGTGGTGGAAAAGTATTTTTAGCACATTTATATCAGTATGATATGGATGATAATAAATATTTAGATTTTGCTAAAAATTTATTTAAATTTACAAATATTGATGGGATGGAATGTTATTATCCAACTTTTACTGAAAAACAAACAGATGATTTAGTAAATTTAACTAAACAATATGATAAATGGATTTCTGGGGGCTCTGGATACCATGGAACTTTAAGAGAAGGAATTGATATGGGATCTGGTGGAGGAAATTTAAATGTCCCAGAAAATATTGTAACATGGGTAGAAAGTAAAGGAATTTAATTATGATAGATTTACATATACATACTACATATTCAGATGGTACTTACAGTATAAAAGAAATATTAGAAAAAGCAGAAAAATTAAAATTAGATTATATATCAATTACAGATCATGATACTGTAAAGGGATATGATGAAATAAATAAAATAGATGTAAGTAAATATTATTCTGGAAAGATAATAAAAGGAGTAGAACTTAAAGGAATTTATACAGATAGAACTATTGATATATTAGGATATGATATAGACATTACAAAAATGAACAAATGGTTAGATGATTTTTACAAAGAGAACTCCAGAGATAAAATACAGACTAAATATTTAAAAATATTATATGACAGATGTAAAAATATCGGGGTGAAGATGATTCCTTTTGATGAAATTGTATTTAATCCTGAAAATGATTGGGCAAATGTTGTAATTTATAGAGAAATTACAAGGTTTGAAGAAAATAAGAGTGTATTACCAGAAGAGATTTTCGAAAAATATGAAATATTTAGACAAAATTATTGTTATAACAAAAATACTATCTTTTATATTGATAAAAGTAATGATTTTCCTAAAGTTAAAGAAGTAATTGATGTTATTCATGAATGTGGCGGAATTGCATTCTTAGCTCATCCATGCATTTACAAGTGGATTGAAAGTAAAGAAAAGTTTATATTAGAAATGATAAATGATTATAATATAGATGGACTAGAGTGCTATTATAGTAAATTTTCAGAAGAAGAAATAAGAATGGTAGAAAAACTTGCTATAGACAATGGAAGATTTAGAAGCGGTGGTTCAGATTATCATGGATTAAATAGTCCTGGAATAGAACTAGGAATAGGAAGAGGAAATTTAGAAGTTAAAACAGATATTATATATGATTGGCATAAAGAGTAAGGAGGGATTAGTTTGGATTTAAATGATAAAAAAGCTACAAGAGAAAGTTTTGGAGAAGCCTTAGCAAAATTAGGTTCAGAAAATAAAAATATCGTCGTTTTAGATGCTGATTTAGCAGGAGCTACTAAAAGCGGTATATTTGCAAAAGAGTTTCCAGATAGATTTTTTGATATGGGAATTTCTGAACAAGATATGATTGCAACTGCAGCAGGGCTTTCAACATGCGGAAAAATACCATTTGCATGTTCTTTTGCAGTATTTTCTACAGGAAGAGCATATGATCAAGTTAGAAACAGCGTTTGTTACCCTAATTTAAATGTAAAGATTTGTGGTAGTCATGCTGGTATTACTGTAGGAGAAGATGGGGGAACTCATCAAATGCTTGAAGATATAAATCTTATGAGAGGACTTCCAAATATGGTAGTATTTAGCCCTTCAGATGATGTACAAACTAAATGGATTGTAAATGAGATGGCTAAGACGAAAGGCCCTCAATATATTAGAACTTGTAGAGCAAAGTCTCCTAAAATATATGATGAAAATCAAGAGTTTGAATTCGGAAAAGCAGTTCAAATAGGAGATGGAAAAGATGCTACTATATTTGCAACAGGGATATGTACATCAGAAGCTTTAAAAGCAAAAGAAGAACTTGAAAAAGAAGGAATAAATGTAAGAGTAGTAGATTTATTTACAATAAAGCCAATAGATGAAGAAATGATAATAAAATGTGCAAAGGAAACTAAAAAACTAATCTCAGTAGAAGATCATAATATTATTGGTGGACTTGGAAGTGCAATAGCAGAAGTCCTAACTGATAAATATCCAGCAAACTTGATTAGAATGGGAATAAAAGATATGTTTGGTGAATCTGGAAAAGCTGATGAATTAATGAAAAAATATAATATTGATAAAGACGCAATTATAAAATGTGTTAAAGAATAAAAAAGGGCATGTGCAGGTTATGTTGAAATAACTTGCATTGCCCTTTTTTTTATTAGATAGTTACTGGTTAGCAGTTAGCATTTCCAAGCAAGCTTGAGTGCTACTAAGGCTATACCTTCTTTCTTGTCTGAGAGAATGTCAGGAAGAACATCAAAACGTGTTCTATCTCCGTGACATATGAGGTATCCAAAAGCATCACAGAGAAGTTCTGTGATGATAAGTGTATTAGAAATAGAAAGTATGCTGCTAACTTCGGCGAGAGCTTCATCTTTGTCTCTCTTTTTGATTTCGAGTATTCTGTGTCCTGACTCATGTCCATAGAGAAAGTTTCCGCATCCACTAGAAAAACCGATTGAAAATGAATCATTATCAAGACAGATTATGTCTCGAGAAATGTTGTAGTACCCACGTACATCATCGGTCATCATTGGAAGTGGTGTGATTTTGACGCGCTGCCCGTGCAGAAATTTTTCCGGAAGTTTTGAGGATTTGTAAGCGCTTATTGCATTCCTCATGGAACGAGTATACTGCGGAAATATTAGTTCACTTAAGAACTTGTCAAGATTTTCATTTTTTTCCGCATAAGATTTGCCAAGAGCTCTTCCTGAGTCCGGATCTCTTTCTAAATCCGGTACAGGTACCTCCACAGTGTATTCTACACCGCTAAAATAAAACCGCCTGTTTACCATCTTTTCCACCATAAAAAAACTCCTTTCGTTGGTGATAAATAAAATGTTTACATAATTATTATAACTACTTTTATGAAGAAATGCAATAACATTTTTCTAGTCGATTTTTCAAAAATTTCTATTGCATTTATAAATTATTATTGGTATTATAATGTAGATAGAGAAGAAGTCAAAATTACTCAGAAATTGTTTTTTCAAGAGGAGTGTTTAAATGATAGAATTTAAAAATGTAAGCAAAGTATATGAAACAGGTACAGAAGCTGTTCATAATGCTAACTTTAAGATAGAAAAGGGAGAATTTGTTTTTTTAGTTGGACAATCAGGTTCAGGTAAATCAACATTAATAAAACTAATATTAAAAGAAGAAGAAGCTACAAGAGGAAATATTATTATTAATGGTAGAGATATAACATTTTTAAAACAAAAACGAGTTCCATTTTTAAGAAGAAGTATGGGAGTTGTTTTTCAAGATTTTAGACTTTTACCTGATAAGACTGTATATGAAAATGTAGCTTTTGCTATGTATATTGTTAAAGCTACACCAAGACATATAAGAAGACAAGTACCAATGGTTTTATCTTTAGTTGGACTTAGTGCAAAAGCAAAGATGTATCCAAATGAACTTTCTGGTGGTGAACAACAAAGGGTCGCTTTAGCTCGTGCATTAGTAAATAATCCATCTATGATTATTGCTGATGAGCCTACTGGAAACTTAGATCCAGAGACTGCTTGGGATATTATGAATTTATTAAATGATATTAACATGAGAGGAACAACAGTAGTTGTTGCAACTCATGCTAAGGATATAGTAGATGCAATGAAAAAGAGAGTTATACAAATAGATAAAGGTAATATCATAAGAGATGATAAAAAGGGTGGTTATAGTGAGGTATAATGTTCTTACATACCTAATTGGAGAAGGTATTAGAAATTTTTTAAAAAATAAAAAATCAACTATTGCTGCTTTAGCAATAATGATTTGTACAATGTTTATGTTTGGTTTGTTTTTCGTAATAGGAGAAAACATAAATCATTTAATGGATCAAGTTCAAGAAGAACAGGCTATTCAAGCTTTTTTTGAAAATGATGCTACTAATGAAGAAATGGAAGAAGTAAGAAGACAAATAGCAAATATGGATGGCGTTGCTGAAGCAACAATAGTTACAAAACAAGAAGCATTAGATTCTATGAAAAGTAAGCTTGAAAAACATCCAGATTTAATAGAAGATTATGAGGAAAATAATATTTTTCCAGCTTCTGTTCTAGTTAGATTAGATGATTTAACTAAAAGTGCAGAAATTCAACAAAAAATATTAGATATAAGAATAGATGGAGAACAAGTTATAGGAAACGATGATATAACAAGTAGTGATAATACAATAAATGCACTAATAAAAATTGCAAATTTTATTAGATTAGTTACTGGCGTTATATTAGTACTTCTTATAGCAATATCTACTTTTATAATTTCAAATACAATAAAACTTACAGTACATGCAAGAAGAAAAGAAATTTCAATAATGAAATATGTAGGTGCTACAAATTCATTTATCAGATGGCCATTTATAGTTGAAGGTATTTTAATTGGAATTATATCAGGATTATTAACATTATTAGTAATGGCTGGTATTTATCAATTAATAGTGCCAGGTGTAAATTCAATGCTAGGTAGTGTAACTTCAGGATTGTCATTATTGCCATTTAATAGTATGATTACTATGATATTTATTGTATATATGATATTAGGTGTTGGTATTGGTGTAGTAGGAAGTGTAATTTCTATGAGAAAATACCTAGAAGTATAAAAGTTTTAAATTTAATATATATAAATATATGGAGGACAAGTGACGGAAAATAAGTTATTAAAAATAAGTTTTTCTGTAATCTTATTTACTATACTGATATTTTCCTTATCTTGTTTCACTTTCGCAGAATCATTAAATGAGCTAAGACAAGAGCAAGCTGAAATGGAGACAAAAGAAGAATCTTCAGAGATTGAACTTGAACTTGTTAAAGGCGAACTTTCTGATTTGCAAGTTGAAATAGCAAACTTAAATGATGATATAATAACATTAGAAATGGAGATAAGTAGTTTAGATGAAAAATCAACATCATTATCTAATAGCATTAAAGAAAATAGTAGTAAGCTAGAGACTTTGACAGAAGAATATACTGAAAATAAAGACTTATTAGATAGAAGATTAGTTGCTATGTATAGAGCAGGAAACACAAGATATTTAGATGTATTATTAAATTCTTCTTCAGTTTCTGATTTTATATCAAACTATTATTTAATTGAAAAGGTTGTTGACGCAGATACAAGATTATTAGATACTGTTTCTGAAAAGAAATCTGAATTAGAAGAAAGAGAAATTACTTTGAGAAATCAAAGAGAAGAATTAAGTGAAGCAAGAGAATCGGCAGAAAAGAAGAGAGTTTCTCTTTCAAATATGAGTGTAGTAAAAAATAGTTATGTAAAAAAATTATCTAAAGAAGAGAAAGATTTACAAGATGAAATTACAGAATTTCAAAAAGCTTTAAAACAAATTGAATCAGATATCTCAGAAGTTTCTTTAGAAAGCATAAGCCCTGACTATATTGGTGGGGATATGAGATGGCCAGTTCCAGGATATTCAAGAATTACATCAAATTTTGGAATGAGGGTTCATCCAATTACAGGAGTTTATAAATTACACACAGGAGTTGATATAAGTGCACCAGAAGGTACTAATTTTATAGCAGCTGCTGATGGAGTAGTAGTTAAAGCATATTATAATAGCGCTTATGGAAATATGGTTATGATAGACCATGGAGGTGGAGTGGTTACTCTGTATGCACATGGTTCATCAATAGAAGTTTCTGTAGGCGATACAGTAACAAAAGGACAAACAGTTTTAAAAGTAGGACACACAGGATATGCAACAGGACCACATGCACATTTTGAAGTACGAGTAAATGGGGAATATAAAAATCCATTAAATTACGTCTCAAGTGATTAACAAAGGAAGTCAATCTTTTTTAAGATAAGGAGTAAGTTACAATGAAGATGAAAAATGTAGTAAAAATTTCGCTTAGCATTTTAGTAATACTTGTATTAATTTTTATGGTTAGTGCAAAAGTTATCTTTGCAGCAAGTGTAAATAGTTTAAAGGCACAAAGAGATGAAGTAAAAGATGAAATATCAGATACAAAAGAGCAGTTAGATGGAATTCAAGAAGAACTTTCTGGAACAATGGAAGAAATTGATGGTTTAATAAATCAAATTTCTGAATACGAAAGTGA
Organism: uncultured Clostridia bacterium; assembly: GCA_944387405.1. Classification (GTDB taxonomy): domain Bacteria; phylum Bacillota; class Clostridia; order TANB77; family CAG-508; genus UMGS1994. Next base: position 237,200 of record CALXET010000002.1, on the reverse strand, counting down.
AATTGATAATCTAGATGAACAAATTGCAGAAATTACAGATTCTATTGATGATGCAGAAAAACAAATTGAAGAAAGTGAAAAGGAATTAGCGGAAAAGCAAGATTTATTAAATAGAAGATTAGTTGCAATGTATAAAACAGGAGACTCTTCATATTTAGATGTTTTGCTTGGTTCTGAAAATGTTGTAGATTTTATTTCAAATTATTATTTAGTAGAAGAACTTGCTGATTATGATACTAAATTAATTGAAAGTGTTGAAGCTACAAAAAATGAAATAGAAGCTTCAAAAGTAGCACTTGAAGAAAGCAAAAAAGAAGTAGAAGAATTAAAGAAAAAACAAGTTGCCAAAAGAAATTCTTTAGAAGTTTTGAAAAAAGATAAAGAATCAAAGGCAGCAAATTTAAGTGAAGATGAAAAAGCATTGAAGAAAGAATTAGAAGCTTTAGCCGCAGAAAATAGAAGCTTAGATCAAAAAATTAAAGCTGCTCAAGAGGCAATAAAAAATGATAGAGAAGATTATATAAGTAGTGGTGGTTCAAGTTCATCTGGATTTATAAGACCTGTAAATGGATATGGAGTTACTACAGGAATGTATTATTCATCAGGAGCATATCATGGTGCAGTTGATTTTTCAGGAGCTGGAATCTCAGGAAAACCAGTTTATGCTGTAGCAGATGGGTATGTAGTAACAGCAAAAGCTTTAAATTATAGTTATGGTAATTATGTATTAATTGCACATTATAATGGATTATACACTTTATATGCACATGGACAAATGGGTTCAATTACAGTAAAAGAAGGACAAAGAGTAAAACAAGGACAACAAATAATGAGAGTTGGTTCTACAGGAAATTCAACTGGTCCTCACTTACACTTTGAAGTAAGAACTGGAGGAGGATCATATTCAGAAAGAGTAAACCCATTAAATTATTTACCATAATTTAATATAAAATTAAGAAATTTGTAATATAATAATAGAGCAGACGAAAAAGTCTGCTCAATTTTTAAGATTACTGGAGGTAACATAATGGATAATAATGAAAAAAAGTATTCTGAAAATCAAATTATTCCAATTGTAGTGATAACAATTATTGTAACAGCATTAGTTTCTATTGTCATTACAGCTTTTTTATACTATACATATTTAAATAGTAAAGGTGCTATAGCTGAATCTTTTGATTCAAGTGCAAGTGTTGAAGATAAATTAAATGTGATTAGGACAGAACTTGAAAAATATTATTTAAATTCAGACGAGATAGAAGATTCAGAGCTTGTTGATTCAGCTCTTAAAGGATATGTAGCAGGACTTGGAGATGAATATACAGAACTTATGACTGCAAAAGAATATGAAGAATTAGAACAAGAGCTTTCAGAATATGTTGGAATAGGAATTTATGTTGGTCAGTCATTAGATGGTGAGGCAGTTATTTTAGCTCCTGTTGGTGATGAGTCTCCAGCTTTTAATGCAGGAATTAAGGCTTATGATGTAATTGTGAAAGTAAATGGAGAAGATGTAACAGGATTAGAATTAGAAGAAGTTACAAATAAAATAAAAGGTAAAGAAGGCACAAAAGTAAAAATAACAGTAGATAGAGATGGAGAAGAAAAAGAATTTGAAGTTGAGAGAAAGAGTATAAAAGTTTCAGAGATTAAATATGAAATGATAGATAATGATATAGGATATATAGATTTTGATTCATTTACAGAAACTGCTCATACTGAATTTGCAAATGCATATTCAGAACTTAAGAACAAAGGTGCAAAAAAATTAATAATAGATTTACGTGATAATACAGGTGGATATGTTGAGACAGCAGAAGCAATACTTGATATGTTTTTAAATAAAGGTGAAACAGAATATATAACAGTAGATAATAAAGGAAATGAAGTAACTACTACTGCTAAAGGTAATAAAGTAATAGATATGCCAGTAGTACTACTTACAAATGAATATACTGCAAGTGCTTCTGAAATAATGGCAGGATGTTTGAAAGATCATGGATTAGTTACAATAGTAGGTACTAAAACATATGGAAAAGGTGTAATTCAAAGTGTATTCCCAATCTTAGATAATTCTGCATATTTAAAAATTACTACAATGAAATATATGACTCCAAATAAAAATGAAATTAATAAAGTTGGAATAGAACCTGATAAAGTAGTAGAACTTGATGAAAAAACTTTAGATGATAAAATAGATAATCAAATGGAAGAAGCAATTAAAATATTAGATGAAAAATAATTATTTTTAATAATTAATATATTATTTTGAAGCGGGAAGATAGCTTATATCGCCCGCTTTAAGATTTTTTATAAAAATATCATAAAAAAAAGAAAAAAAATTTAACAAAAGTGTTGACAAAAATGATCATATCTTGTAAAATAAGACTTGTCAGTTGAACTGATAAAAATTTGGTCGCATAGCTCAGCTGGGAGAGCATCTGCCTTACAAGCAGGGGGTCATAGGTTCGAGCCCTATTGCGACCACCATATTGGCCCGGTAGTTCAGTTGGTTAGAACGCTAGCCTGTCACGCTAGAGGTCGACGGTTCGAGCCCGTTCCGGGTCGCCAAAAACTATCTAGTCACCTAGATAGTTTTAATTTTATAAGGCTCGATAGCTCAGTTGGTAGAGCAGGGGACTGAAAATCCCCGTGTCAGTGGTTCGATTCCACTTCGAGCCACCACTTAAAAAAGCATTGTGAGAACAATGCTTTTTTTTTCGTCTAAAATAGATATTTATGTACTTGAATTTATTTTAAAGTATATATATAATTTTATATATGTATATATAGTAAAAAGGAGGTAGAAATATGGGGATATCTTTAAATAAAAAAAGAGCATTTTCAGAAGTAGATGCTTTTTTATCTACATTAGGAAAATCATATATAAATAAGATTCCTAAAGATATTTTAGATGTTATTAAATCTGAAAAAGATGAATCATATAAAGTAAAGATTGATCCAGATATTTCTATTGAAAGTCAAGATTTTTCAAGAGAAGCTATTTCAATTATATTATGGCTTAATCTCGAATTTTTCTGTAATGATGAACAAAAGGAATTGTTAGAAAAAATATATAGTAATAATCAGAAATTATATGAAAAAGAGCAAAAAGAAAAATATAGTGTAGAAAATATTTTTCCAAAAAATAATGAAAAAAATAATGAAAAAAATAATTCTTTAGTTAAAAAAGAAAAACAAAATTTATTTAAAAGAATATTAAAATATATTAATAATTTATTTAAAAATAAATTGTTAAATTTGAGGGATGAATAATCTCTCTTTTTGTTTGCAAAATAACTAATTAAATGGTATATTAATAATATAAAATTTTTAAATATTAAGGAGAGATAAAAAGTGTCACAACTATTAGTTTTAATCATTTTAATCTTTTGTAATGCTTTTTTTGCAGCAGTGGAAATTGCATTTATATCATTAAATGATATGAAGATTGATAAACAAGCTAAAGAAGGGAATAAAAAAGCAAAATCTATTAAAAAGATGCTTAAAAATCCTAGTAAATTTTTAGCTACAATACAAATTGGAATTACTCTTGCAGGATTTTTATCAAGTGCATTTGCATCAGATGCTTTTGCAGATGACTTAGCACCATTTCTTGCTAAATTAATACCTGTATTTCCAGTAGATGTTTGGAATCACATATCTATAATAATAATTACAATAATATTATCTTATTTTACATTAATTTTTGGAGAATTAGTTCCAAAAAGAGTTGCTATGAAATATTCAGAACCTCTTGCATATGCATCAGTTGGAATTATTAGATTTATTTCAATTATTACAGCACCTTTTGTAAGATTTTTAACTTTTTCAACAGATGTTGTTTCAAAATTGTTTGGAGCAAGTGGAAACGAGGAAGAAACAGTAACTGAAGAAGAAATAAGAATGATGATAGATGTTGGAGAGGAAAAAGGTTCTATCAATAAAGATGAAAGAGAAATGATAGAAAACGTTTTCGAATTTAATGATAAATTAGTTTCTGAGATAATGGTACCTAGAACAGAAATATTTGCATTAGAAGCAGATCTTTCAGTATCAGATGCAATAGAAGAAATAACTGCAGATAATAGATTTAGTAGAATGCCAGTCTATGAGGAGACTTTAGATAAAATTAAAGGTATAGTATATGTTAAAGATATAGTAACATCACTAAAAAATAAAAGAACAAAAATAAAATCTTTAGTAAAAGAAGCTTATTATGTTTCAGAATTAAGTCATATTAATGATGTATTTAAAGAATTAAGAAAATCTAAAAAACAGATAGCAATAGTACTTGATGAACATGGTGGTACAGCAGGAATTGTTACGATGGAAGATATTGTAGAAGAACTTGTTGGTGAAATATATGATGAATATGATGTTATTGAGAAAAAATATGAGAAATTATCTGAAGATGAGTATATGATAGAAGGTGAGCTTCCAGTATATGAAGTTGAGAAAATATTAGATATTTCGATACCAGAAGGAGAATATGATACTTTATCAGGGTATTTAATTTCAAAATTAAATAGAATACCAAATGAGAAAGAAAAACCAATCATAGATACAGATGATGTTAGTTATCAAGTTATGCAATTCAAAGATAATAGAATTACAAAAGTAAAAGTTACAAAACATATAAAGAAAATTGATGAAGACGATTTAGATAATGATGAAGATAAAAAAGATGAAGATGATTTGAAAAAAGACAAAAAAGAAGATTAATTAAAGAAAAAAAGCTAGAATACAAAATGCATTCTAGCTTTTTCTTGATTTAAATGAAAAAATATTGTAATATACAAAATAAGTGTAAAAGAATAAAATTTTAAGTTAAATTAAAAATAAAAATAGCTAGGAGGAAATATGGAAAATTTATTTCTAGAATATCCAAAATGTAGTACATGTAGAAAAGCAAAGAAATGGCTTGAAGATAATAAAGTTAATTTTATAGATAGGCATATAGTAGAAAATAATCCAACCAAGGAAGAACTTAGTAATTGGATAAAAAGAAGTTCTTTAGATATAAAAAAATTTTTTAATACAAGCGGATTATTATATAAAAGTATGGATTTGAAAAATAAATTAGATAATATGACTTATGATGAAAAAGTAAATTTATTATCTAGTAATGGTATGCTTGTAAAAAGGCCATTAATTATTAATGAAGATTTTGTGCTAGTTGGATTTAAGGAAAATGAATGGAAAGAAAAATTATTAAATTAAAACATTAAAAATATAATAAGAACAAAAGGTGGCAAAATGAATTTTAAAATAACAAATGGTTCAGTTTCATATGGTGCAGATACAATTCTAGAGAATATTAACTTTGAAGTTAAAGGAAAAGAGAAAGTTGCTGTAGTGGGAAGAAATGGATGCGGTAAATCTACGTTACTAAAATCAGTAGTTGATAATTCTCTATTATCAGAAGGAACAGGCGATGAAAAGTTTAACATATTCAAGGAAGGAATTTATAATATAGGATATTTAAAGCAAATAGATTTTGAGGATGAATCTATTACGATGAGAGATGAAATCTTAAAAGTATATTCTGAGATTATAAATACTGAAAATAAAATGAATATAATTCTTGAAAAAATGAAAACAGATAAAAGTGAAAGTGTTGCAAAAGAATATTCTAAATTACAAGATAAATTTGAATTTTTAGACGGATATACATATAAAAAAGAATATGAGACAGTAGTTAGAAAGTTTGGTTTTTTAGATGAAGACTTAAATAAGAAATTATCTGAATTTTCAGGTGGACAGAGAACAAAGATAGCTTTTATAAAATTATTACTTAGTAAACCAGATTTACTATTATTAGATGAACCAACAAATCATTTAGATATAGATACAATAGAATGGTTAGAGGGATACTTAAAAACGTATCCAAAAGCTTGCATTATTGTTTCTCATGATAGAATGTTTATAAATAAAATAGTAGATAAGATATATGAAATTGAATATGGTGAGATGACTCTATATTCAGGTGATTATGATTATTATGAGGAGCAAAAAAGAGTAAATTATGAAAAACAGTTAAAAGATTTTGAATATCAGCAAAAAGAAATAAAAAGATTAATGGCTGTTGTAGAAAGATTTAGATATAAAAAGAATAAAGCTAAAATGGCTCAAGCAAAGTTAAAACAAATTGAAAGAATGGTTAAGATAAAGCAGCCTAATAAATATGATCTAAAAACATTCAAATCAAATTTTAAACAAAATAGAGAAAGTGGAAAAAATGTACTTCAAGTTTCAAATTTAAGTATTGGTTATGAAAGTGAAATTGCAGATAATATTTCTTTTAATTTATATAAAGGGCAAAAAATAGGAATTATTGGTCCAAATGGAACAGGAAAGTCGACTTTATTAAAGACAATTGTATCAAAATTGAAGAAACGTTCTGGAGAAATAAACATAGGACATAATGTAGATATTGGTTATTTTGATCAAAAAGAAGCTTTAATAGATTCAAATAAAACTGTATTTGATATATTTAGCGAATGCTTTCCAAAACTAACAGTAACAGAAGTTAGAAATTCTTTAGCAGCTTTTATGTTTTATGGTGATGATGTATTTAAAGAAGTAAATATGTTATCTGGAGGAGAAAAAGTAAGATTAAAACTAAGTATTATATTAAAAAAAGGTCCTAATTTATTAATCTTAGATGAGCCAACTAATCACATGGATATAGTAGGAAAAGAAACTTTAGAAAATATGCTTAAAGAATTTGAAGGTAGTATTTTATTTGTTTCTCATGATAGATTTTTTGTGAATAAAATAGCAGATTCTATAATTGTATTTAGTAGAAATAATAAAACGGGAAATAAAAGTGAAGCTAAATACTATGAATGTAAATATGATGAATATCTAGAAAAATATAAACAAAAAGAAGAAATAGAAGAAGACATTAATATAGATACTACTAATTTATATGAGAATGACGTGCAAGCTAAAAAAAGTAAAAGTACTATTAATAACCCTTTAAAAGAAAAATCAAGATTAGAAAGGAAAATAAATAAAATAGAAGAGGATATTGAAGATATTGAAGAAGAAATTTCTAACAATAAAAAATTACAAGAAAGTGATGAAATAAGTTCTGATTATATAAAATTAGAAGAAATAAATAATAAAATAAATGATTTAAATGATAAATTAAATTTAAAATATTCACAATGGGAAGAACTTCAAAAACAATTAGAAAATATTAATAATTTAATTTGATTTAAAAACGAAGAAAAGAAAAAACGATATTAATAGAAAAATAAAAAGAAATATGTAATTTACATTAATAATAAATTACATATTTTTTCTTGCTTTTTATAAGAGGTTATTTATATAATTATTGTGAAATATTACAAAGGAGAAATATATGGAAGATATAAATTTTAAGCATACTATAGAGATATTAGTAAATGGTGGAAAGATTAAATCAAGAAAATATGATGAATCTGAACTTGCATTTTATTTAGATGAAGATGGAAAATTAATTTCTGAAGATGAACATGGGCTTACAACTAAAACTGGACTTTCTGATTTAGAATTATATTTTGTAGTAGATAATGCTCAAAATATAGGTGATTTCATAATAGAAGAAATATTATCAAAAACACCAGGAGACACAGAAGATTCATTTTCTATCTCTAGTTTTGAAAATGATTTTGAAAAAGCTATATTAATTGGTAAACAATTAAAAAGTATGGGTTATGATTTAGATGATATATATGGGGTATATAATAGTAATCCAAATGTTATGAAGTATATAGACTCTTTATCTCCTGCTACATTAGATTTATTTGATGATAGAAGTGATGCTTATAGGAGTAAAACGAAAAAAGAATCTGACAAAGAAAGTGATTTAAACATTTTAATGAATAATTTATATAATTCAGGATCAATAATTGTATCAGATTCTTCTGGAGAGTCTAGAGAATATGTAATAGAAGGTGGAGTACTTAATGTTACATTAGAAGATGGAATTACAAAGAAAAGTGGTTTTTTAGCTGAGGCAATATTATCAGAAGATTTAGAGAAAATTTATAATGGAGATGTAGAAGCTGGAAAGCTGTTACCAGAAATAATTTTTAGAGATGAAAGAGCTATGGAAAGAATTAGATTTGGAATAGATACAGCAAGATTATTTAGAACGAGATTAGGATTTTCTATTGAAGATTTTGAAGAATTATATGAATCAGATCCTGATTTTAGATCTGCTACTGAATCTTTGGATAATTCAATTTGGAATAGAGCAGATACATTAACAAAAATATCTGCAGCAGAAATCTTAAAAGATTCTATGCAAAGTATTACAAGTAGCGATGTAAGGCAATATGAAAATTTTAATCAAAGTTTATATACAGAAGAAAAAATAGATAAAGGAGAATTATAATATGGAAGGGGTTTATTCAAAGGCATATGTAGAAGTGCTTGAAATATTAAAATATATTCCTGCAAAAGAATATTTAAAAATTCCTCAAGAGGAAATATTAGAGTTAGAAAGATATAAGGATAATAATTATGAATTCAATTATGATGTAAATATTCCTTTTGAAGATCAGACAATATTGAAGGAAACGAAAGTAATACTTATAACATTATTTAATAAATATTTTCTCTCAAATGTACAGAAAGCAAAACTAAAAAGAATATTAAATTATAATGATACTGTAGTCAATGAGAAAAAATCTGAAAAGTATAAATATGATGATATTTTTGAAAAAAATAGTAGTAATGATATCAAAAATATTAAAAATAATAATATTAATAATAGTGAATTGTTTATGACAGAATGTAAAGATACATTTATAAATAAAATAATTAATAAAATTAAGAAAATTTTTTATAAAAAATGATGAAAAATATGTGAAAAACTTGCGAAAAAAATCATTTCAATATATAATTACAAGAAATGTAGATAAATGCATTGGAAAACCAAATAAAGGAGTGTGATTGCGATATGTGTAATCGAGATTTTCAATATTTTAAAAAATGTCTTGCTAGTAGAGGAGAAGTTCAGGCTTTTGATAAAAATTCACAGGAAACAGTCACATATGCAAATCATAATGGAAAGCTAGTAAAGATTTCATCAAATGAAAAAATTAATGGAGAAGATGCTACATATTCTTTTATTTCTTCACTAGTAAATCCACAAGTTGACATGAAGGTTATTAAAGAAGGAGAAAATTCTATAGATACAGGATTTTTGAATTACTTAAAAGAAGCAGAGCAAAACTTTAATAATAGCTCTTCAAACCTTTAATATGATTTTTAAATGCAATAAAATATTAAAAATAATTGTTAAAATAAAATCATAGAAAAATAATAGAAGTTTATCTTCTATTATTTTTTCTTGACAATTTAATTTTGATAGTATATATTTTTATAATAGATAAGGGAGTAATTGGCATATTAAATTATGTAATGATTCCAACAACCGACTTAAAAATCAGTCTGGATAATTTTAAACGATGAGACTTATCTGCTAGGGAAAAGCAGATAGGTCTTTTTTGATGCTTTATATTTAAGTTAATGATTTTATATAAAATAGATAATTCATTAAATTGCATTTTTATTTTTATAATTAGTATAATGTAATAAAAAAGAAAAGAGGATTATAATGCTATTTATAGAATTATTAATTATAGCACTTGGCCTTGGAATGGATTCTTTTTCTGTTTCAATATGTAAGGGTTTATCTTTGAAGAAAATAAAAATAGAAACATATCTAAAAGTTGGAGTGATTTTTGCTATATTCCAAGGACTAATGCCTGTTTTTGGATTTTTACTTGGACAGACATTTAAAGAAATTATATCTAGCGTAGATCATTGGCTTGCTTTCATATTACTTGGAATAATAGGAGTTAATATGATTAGAGAAGCATTCAGTAAAAATGAAGAAATAAATGATAAATTAGATTTTAAAAATTTATCTATTTTAGGAATTGCAACAAGTATAGACGCTCTAATTATTGGTATAACTTTTGCAATAATGAATGTAAATATTTTAATTGCGAGTTTAATAATTTTTATAGTAACATTTATAATGTCTATAATAGGGCTTAAAATTGGAAATATATTTGGTTGTAAATTTGAGAAAAAGGCTGAGTTTTTGGGTGGAGTTATTTTAATTTTAATAGGAATAAAAATATTACTTGAACATTTAAATATAATTTGTTGATAAAAAAGTAATACATAAGATATAATTAATATGCGATTTGCTAGAAATAAACAAGTTTGTTTTAAATAATATTAAATTGTTTATATTTTTTTAAAATATATAAAATTTAAGAAAGGAAAAAAAGAATGAAAAGTTATTTAGAAGAAACAGAAGATGTTTTTAAAGAAGTTAATTCAAGTAAAAAAGGATTATCTTCTTCAGAAGCTGAAAAAAGGCTCGAAGAAAATGGTAAAAACAAATTAAATGAAGCTAAAAAAGCAACTATTTTTCAAATGGTATTAGAACAAGTATCTGATCCGATGATTATAATGCTTATAATTACAGCTATTATTTCAGCAGTAGTTTCAATTTCACAAAATGAATCTATTTCAGATGTTTTTATCATTTTATTTGTTGTTGTTGTTAATACTATTTTAGGTATTCTTCAAGAATCAAAAGCAGAAAAAGCTATAGATTCTTTAAAAGAGATGACAGCAGCTACTTCTAAAGTCTTAAGAGATGGAAAAGAAGTAGTAATAAAAAGTGAAGATCTAACTATAGGTGATGTAGTATTATTTGAAGCTGGAGACATGGTGTCTGCAGATTGTAGAGTAATTGAAAGTCATAGTTTAAAGGTAGAAGAAGCAGTTCTAACTGGTGAATCTGTTCCTATTACTAAGATGACAAATATTTTAAATTTAGGAAAAACACAAAAAGATATTCCACTTGGTGATAGAGTAAATATGTTATATAGTGGAAGTACTATTGCATATGGTAGAGGAAAAGGTGTTGTTGTATCAGTTGGAATGAATACAGAGATAGGCAAAATAGCAAGTGCTTTAGAGCAGACACAAAAAGAAGAGACACCTCTTCAAAGAAAGATGACAGAGCTTTCAAAAATGCTTACTAAATTAGTAATTATTATATGTATTTTAGTATTTGTTGTAGGATTTATTAGAGCATATTTAACTGCTGGTACAGTTGATATAGGAACTTTAATAGATGTATTCTTAATTGCTATTTCATTAGCAGTTGCTGCTATTCCAGAGGGAATGCCTGCAGTTGTAACAATCATACTTTCAATTGGTGTTACGGCAATGTCTAAGAGAAAAGCCTTAATTAGAAAATTAAGTGCAGTTGAAGCATTAGGATGTACACAAATTATATGTTCTGATAAAACTGGAACATTAACTCAAAATAAAATGACTGTAGTAGATAGTTTTTCTTGTAATAAAGAATTACTTGCAACAGCAATGGCTCTTTGCTCTGATTCAGTAATAAGAGAAGGAGAGGACAAGGCTTTAGGAGAACCTACAGAAAATGCTTTAGTAGAGTTTGCAAATTCAATAGGACTTCCAAAATATGAATTAGATAAAAAATATCCACGTATAGGAGAAGTTCCATTTGATTCTGGAAGAAAACTTATGAGTACAATTCATAATGTAGATGGAAAAATAGTTCAATATACTAAAGGTGCTTGTGAGATGCTTTTAAATATTTGTACTAAATATTTAAAAGATGGCAAAGTAGTGGATATCACAAAAGAAGACATAGAAAATATTAAGAAATTAAATAAAGAATATGCAGATAAAGCATTAAGAGTTTTAGGTGTAGCATATAAGGAATATGATGAAGCTCCAACAGAAATGGAAGCTGATAAGCTTGAAAATAATTTAACTTTTATAGGATTTGTTGGAATGATAGATCCTTGCCGTGAAGAAGTATATGATGCAGTAGAAAAATGCAGAACAGCTGGAATAAGACCAATAATGATTACAGGTGATCATAAAGATACTGCTGTTGCTATTGCAAAAGATTTGAAAATAATAGAAGATGCTTCACAAGCAAAGACTGGTGAAGAAATTAATGATTTAACAGATGAAGAATTAGTAGACGTAGTTAAGAATTGTTCTGTTTTTGCGAGAGTACAACCAGAGCATAAGACTCGTATAGTTAAGGCTCTTCAGTCTCAAAAATTAATTACAGCTATGACAGGTGATGGTGTAAATGATGCTCCATCAATTAAAACAGCAGATGTTGGTATTAGTATGGGTATTACTGGTACGGATGTTACAAAAGGTGCATCTGATATGGTTTTAGCTGATGACAATTTTGCAACTATAGTAAATGCTGTAGAAGAGGGTAGAAAAATATATGATAATGTTAAGAAAGTTATTCAATTCCAACTTTCAAGTAATATGGCAGAGGTTGTTGCTGTATTTATTTCATCATTATTTGGATTTACAATATTAACTCCTGCACATTTATTATGGATTAATATGGTTACAGATTGTATTCCTGGACTAGCTCTTGGAATGGAAAAACCAGAAAAAGATATTATGAAAAGAAAACCAAGACCATCTAATGAAACTCTATTTTCAAATGGTGTTGGTAAAGAGATTGCAATACATGCATTTATAATGGGATTCTTAGTTATTTTAGCCTTCTTTATAGGACAATATATTGAACACGGATATATTGATTTATCAAACTCACCAGATGGTATGTCAATGGCATTTATTACATTAAACTTTATAGAAATTTCATATGCTATATGTATGAGATCTAGAACAGAATCAATATTTAAGAATAAGCAGAGAAATTGGTGGTTATTCGGAGCATTCTTTATGGTAGTTGGTGTTACTATTGCAGTTACAGAAGTTCCATTCTTTGTTAAATTATTTGGAATGACACAAATTAGTTGGTTTGAACTTGGGGTTGCAGCACTACTTGCATTTGCAATAATTCCAATACTTGAGTTTGTTAAATTTATTAAAAGAAGAAAATTAAGAAAAGAAGAATCTAATGCATAAATAAATTTAATTAATTTCTTATTTAATAAGAATAATAAAAAATGTAAAATAGGAACTCTTTTTAAATAAAAGTAAAGAGTTCCTATTTTTTTGTAAACTTTTTACAAAAAAATATTGATTTTATACAAATTATAGTATATTATATAAACAATTGGAAAGGAATTCATATTTATTATGGCAAAAGACGTAAATGGAATTGTATATTTGGTTGGAAAAGAAAAGGCTATTATCAATGGGTTTTTTGGAAAGACAATTAATCCAGATATAGTTTTTTTATTTGTCAATAAAAATGGAATGAAATATTATATAAATAATGATATTTTAGTAGGGAAAACTAAAAATAAGGTAATACTTCCAGGAAAATTTTATGAACTAAAAAGAATAGATAGAGGAAGAAGATTTTTCTTTAAAGAGACGAATAGAAAATTTGATGAAAAAGTTATAGAAAATGTTAAAGAAAATCAAGAACTAAAAAATAATTTTATATTTAATATGCAAATTATAAAAAGTGAATTTGAAATCCAAAGGCAAATATCAAAAAGAAAGAATATGATAATAGATATAATGTGGCTTTTAATAATTCTTATTATTTATTCTTTAACGCAAAAAATATTATATGCTATACCATTTGTAGTATTGTTTATTTTAATTGTTATATATATGTTTATGTATAATAGGAAAATGATAAAAAAAATAGAAAAAATCTGAGTTTTTAATAGAAAATATTTAATAAGATTAAAAATTTTAAATATTTTCTATTTTTTTGTATAAAATCAAAATCTTTGTAAATACTAATATATAAATAAAATTTAGCTTTTTATATATTTAAAAAATAAAAAAATAAAAAAAATTTAAAAAAATTAGCACTCTCCTATTGACATTGCTAAAATAACGATATATAATAAGGATGTAAAAAGAAAAGAGATAAAAAATCTTTTCTAGATACAAATAAATTTTATATATGTGCTACCTAAAAAGAAGGTGTCAACACATTAAAGGAGGAATTTTTATGATGATGATACCAAGAAAAGATTGGGGAATGAGTTTATTCGATGACATGTTTGATGATCCATTTTTTGAGGGAGGAAGAAATTCAAGAAAAGAGCACTTACCTATGAAAACTGATATCGTAGAAAAAGATGGTAAATATGAATTAAAGATGGACTTACCAGGATATGATAAAAACGATATTCAAATAGAAGTTGAAGATGGTTACTTAACAATTACAGCTAGTAGAGAAGAAAATAAAGATGAAAGCAATAAAAAATACATTCATAAAGAACGTTATGTTGGTAAATGTTCAAGAAGCTTCTATGTAGGCGAAGATGTAAATGAAGACGAAATTAAAGCTTCATTTAATAATGGAACATTATGTTTGGAATTTCCAAAAAATGAACCAGAAAAAATCGACAAAAAGAGAACAATTGAAATTGAATAATACTTTTCGTAGAGAAAATAACTATACTACAGAAAAAGGGGACTTTTTAAATAAGTCTCCTTTTTCTATTGCTAATTATATAATTAATAATATAATTATTTTAAGACAATATATTATTTTATATTTAAATATTTAATAATGTATGCTAAAATGTTAAAACAAAAGTAAAATTATGTAATAAAAAATTAATAAGAAGGATTGATTTTATGAAACTATTAAATAATTTAAGTGAAAGACAAATAAAGCTATGTAACAAGGCTAATATTGAAATTGAGAGTAAAGATTATGAATTAAATGAACTTTATGACATTGAGCAAAAATTGTTGAAATATTTAAATTTATATTGTATTGATAAAGATGATAATGTAACGAGTCTTGGCGAAGAATATGAAGATTTAATTGATTTGTTGGTAGATTTAGAAGATGAGCAAAACCCAGAAAAGCCAGGAATAGAAAATTATATAGAAGAAAATGATAAAGTAAAAATGAAAGATGGAAGAACTGGGACATTAGTTGATATTACTGAAAATATGTACACTATAGAAATAGATGATAAGTATAAGACTGGAAATGTAGATGATGATATATTAATAGTTGAATCTTCAGAAATTAAAGATTTTACAAAACCGGTTGAAAGTATTGAAGATATTTATGATGAAAATAGAAATAAAATAGATGAGGATTAAAATATGGAAAAGAATATATTAGAAAATGTAATGAAGAATATGACAGCAAATGAGGAGATATTATCTCAAAGAGCTTGTAAATCAAAAGATGCTATAAAATTTAAAGAAGATAAGACAGATATAAGACCAGCTTATTTTAAAGATATAGATAGAATAATACATTCATTAAGTTATACAAGATATATTGATAAAACTCAAGTATATTCTTTTGTTAATAATGATCATATTACACATAGAGTTTTACATGTGCAATTAGTATCTAAGATTGCAAGAACGATTGGAAGAGCTTTAAAATTAAACGAAGATTTAATAGAAGCAATTGCACTTGGACATGATGTTGGACATTCTCCATTTGGACATAAAGGCGAGAGATTTTTAGATAATATTTGTAGAAGGGAACATATAGGATATTTTTGCCATAATGCGCAAAGTGTTAGAGTGTTAAATGATTTAGAGGGGTTAATTATAACAGTTCAAACTTTAGATGGAATATTAGCTCATAATGGAGAGATATTATTAAATAAATACGAGCCAGATAGATCAAAAACAAAAGAAGATTTAAAAAATGAAGTAGATAGAGTAATGAATATAGAAAATTATAGTAAGAAAATAGTTCCAATGACATTAGAAGGTTGTGTTGTTAGAATATCAGATATTATTGCATATATAGGAAGAGACATTGAAGATGCAATAGTTATTGGCAGTATAAAGAGAATTGATATTCCATCAGATATTGTAAGAGTGCTTGGAAATAATAATTCAGAAATAGTAAATACTCTTATATTAGATATTATTGAAAATAGCTATGATAAAGATTATCTATCTTTTTCATTAGAAGTATTTGAAGCATTAATGAAATTAAAAAAGTGGAGTACAATAAATATTTATAATTCAAAAGAAGCAACATTAAACGAAGATTTATTAGAAATTTGTTTTAATAAGTTATTTGATATTTATTTGGAAAAATTAAAAGAATTGGACTATAAAAATGGAGTAGAGCTATCTGATGATATGACGAACTCAGATTTAGTATTTTTTGAATTTATAAATAGTAAATCTGAAGAGTATTTAAATAATACTGATCCAAGGAGAATTGTTATTGATTATATTGCAGGGCAGACTGATAACTTTTTCTTAAAAGAATGTGGATATCACATAGAAGGTTTTGATATTAATGAATAATAAATTTACGATAAAAACGTTTATTTTTGAAAATAAAGAAATAAGATATAAATTAAATAGAGGAAAGAGAAAAAGAATTTATCTACATATAGAAAATGGAGAACTTGAAGTAAGAGTACCAAGTAAAATTCCTGAAAAAGAAATAGAAAGAGTAGTAAATGAAAAGGCAAGATGGATTTATAATAATTTAAAAAAATATCCTAAAAAAGAAGAAAAAAATACAGAATTTATTGATGGAGATATTTTTAAAATTTTAGGAAAAAATTATAGGCTAAGTATTAAATATGATTCTAAAAGTAGTGATTTTATTGAGAGAAATGATAGATTAAATAAAATAGAAGTTCATCTAAAAGAGAATTATAATAATAACAAAAGCTTTGACAGAGAAAAAGAAAAAAATAAAGTTAAAAATTTAATTAGTAAATATTATAGTAATTTGGCAGATGAGGAAATTAGTTTTTCTATGGAAAAATTAATTAATATAACAGGATTTGTACCAGAAAGTTTTAAAATAAGAAATTTTAAAAGGGCATGGGGAAATTGTTCTTCAAAAAGGATAATAAGTTTAAATAAGGAACTTATAAAATATTCAAGAAATGCGATAGATTATGTTTGTCTTCATGAGTTATGTCATTTAAAACAAATGAATCATTCAAAAAAGTTTTGGGAATTAGTATATAGTTACATGCCAAACTATAAGAGTGCAGAAAATGAATTGAAAGAAAAAAATGTATAATTGCAAAATAAAAAGTAATAAGTATTTGATAAAAGATATTATATTAATAAATACTTATTACTTTTGAATTTAATATTATTTATATAATTTTATTTGTACTTATTTTATTAAATATTATAAAGAATTTTTGAATTTTAGTGAATCTTCATCCATCTGTATAATTTGATCTACATATAATTTTTTTAATTCTGCTATTTTTTCTTCAGGCATTTCATTTTCTTCTAATTTTCCATTTTCGTATAAAACTTGAATTTGCTGAATAGAATTTTCTCCATAAAGGTCTTCGAACATTTTATATTTTTCGTTTTCTTTAGATTCTATCTCTGATTTTTCAAGTAAATCATTATTTTTAGAAAATAATTTAGAAAATAGTTTTTTTAGTTTTACTAAAAATCCAAAATTATTTGATTCTAGTAATGATAAGCTTTTTTCTTCTGAATTTGCCATGATTGCTCCTTTCAATCTACAAAATATCTTTTCTTAAATTTTGTTCCATTATTTTTTTTGCATAAGATAATCTTTTAAGCTCAGATGGTCTATTTTTTTCATATAATTTCATTGTTGCTTCTTTATCAATTCCACCATGACTTTCAATAAATGTTTCTAACTCATTAAGTGGTACAAAATCGTATTGTTTAATTTTGCTCGTTATTTTTGAAGAACCAATGTAATAGTTATTTGATAAATATAAAGTAAATTCATCTATTTCTTTTTTTGATAGAACTTCATATGATTTATATATGTCTAATCCTGTTAATTTAGGATAACATGAATTATATGCAGAAGCTTGAACAGATAACTTAAAGCCATCTTTACATTTTATTGTTGGTCTAGGCTCTGTAAATACTGAAATTGGAACATCTTCAGTAATAGGTTTGTTAGTATCTTTAAAAAATTCCTTAAAAGAATATATAGAATTATCATTATTATTTGTATTTTCTGCAGGTGTTTCTAATTCTAATAATGATTCATTTATAGAATTACCAAGATATTCTAATATATTGAATATTTTAGAAGGTCTTGGCGATAATTTTATTAGTATTTCATCATTTTTAACTTCTTTCCAATTTATAGAATTAGAAAATTGATTTTCATATTTATCCATTGAGACAGTTCCTTTGTCAGATGATTCATCAAAGAAAATAATTTCTGCATGAATATTTCTTTTTTGATCACAAGACATATATAAATACTGATCTATTCCAATTTTTAATATTAAACGAGTAATCATTATTTTTTTATTGTCTTTTTCTGAGAAAAAAGGAGCCATTCCATATATGTAATCTATTCCATTTTGAATGCTTTTTTCCGAAGTTAAAAGTGTATGTATTATTTTGAAATCTTCATATTCAAAAGTATAATAAGATTTATCAGGTGATTCAAAATTTACCTCAGAAGTAAGCATACCAGTAAGTTTTTCTAAAATTAAACTTTTTCGTAAATTAATATAATATTCTGGTGAGATTTTTTTAGCTCCTAAAATTATCTTTGTATATAAATTATTAATTTTTGAAATTCTATATTGGTTTTTCACTTTTTTTCTCCTATGTATTAATATATACATTAATTATATTATTCAGGAAACATAAAATCAATGAAAATGTAAAATTGAAATATAAATGTAAATAAAAAGAAATATTCAAATAAAAACAAAATAATGAAAAAAATAATTATAATTTTTTATTAAATATAATGGAATTTTCAAATAATTATTGATAAAATATATTAGAATGCAGAAGTAAAGGAGGCATATATAGATGAGTAGAATGCATTTTCAGGAGGTTAAATGCTTAAAATGTGGACATGTTGGAAAATTTAATGTATGGGATTCAATAAATGTTGATTCTGAATCAAAAACAAAAGAAGAGGTAAAAAGTTTAGAATTTTTTAAATATACATGTCCGAAGTGCAATGAAAGTTTTCAAGTAGATTATTTAACAGTATATAATGATACTAAAAATCATTTTATGATTTATTATGTACCAAAAGAGGATATAGAAGTAGTCGATAAAATAAAACAAATGACATTACCAGAAAAATGTGCAGATAAAGCTCGAATTGTTTTTTCAAAAAATGATTTATTAGAAAAAATATGTGTTTTTGAATCAATGTTGAATGATGTATTAATAGAATTAATAAAACCATTTGTTATTAGCAAAGTAGAAGAAGATGGAATAAGTGAGGAAGAAGCTGAAAAAATATATTTTTCAAATTATGAGAATGGAAAAATAACATTTTCTTTTCCAGATATAAAGAATAATTACAAGGTTGATATTCCGGTACAATTATATGAAGAATTGTGGAGGAGAAATAAAATAAAAAAATTACATGGTTTTCAAGTAGTAGATAAAAATAATGCTGCAACATATTTAGAAAAATAAAAGTATTACATTTTAAAATTGTGATACTTTTATTAATTTATGTAATAACTTTATAAAATTATGTAAACATATTGATTTTTTATAAAAAAATGCTAAAATATGATGTTAAGATCATATTTTATGATCAATGCCTAGAAAGGGGATTTTTGATGTGATTGAGACTCTTGGAATTAGCTCACAGGAATTAGGAAATAAGATGCAATATGCGTTGGAGCATCCTAATACCAATGTGGATGAGCAAAAGAGAGCAGACGATCAAGCTACACGGATTTGGACGGCAATTAGAAAGGAGCTGATTTGCCTTAGCAAAAAAGGAAACATCAAAACACGCTTCGTCGCAGAAATCGAGTGTCTCGGAAGTGGTAGTGTTTCTGTCATGTATCAGAAACAATACTGCAAGGTTTACAAGAGATACGATATCGGGAAAGATCTTGACTTTTATAAAGTTATATTCCGGCTGGCAATTAAGGCAGAGGAATATAATTTCAGCGTGTATCCCATACTGAGCAAACTTCGGGGTAAGCACAGCGCTTGGTGCATTGAGTTTACGCTGGCTAAAGAGTAAATGAATAAAGGCGGGGAAGAATCATTCTTCCCCGCTGATTTTATCTCAAGTTATAGTAAATATTAAAACTTTTATTTATTTTTTAAATTAAATGTTTTGGTATTTATTTTCTATATTTAAAATAAACAAAACTTGTGATATACTGTATTTATTAATATTTACTAAAGTAAAAGTGATTAAAATAATATATGCCAAAGGAGATTTAAATGAGTAAAATTAAATTAGACAAAGAAAGTATAAAATTAGAATTTTCTATTTCAAGAGATGAATATATTAAATCCAGAAAAAAATTTTTAAGGCAAAGTAAGACAGTGTCTAATGGAAATATATTTTTTTTAGTTGTAATGACATTAATTGAAATACTATTTTTATGCATTGGAGAATACTTTTTTTCTATTATAATAGGAGTTTTACTAATAATCTCATATATATTAATTGTTATGTTATATTTTATTCAACCAGGAAGACTATATGATAAAACTGAATTTATTAAAGAAAAAATGATATTTGAAATAGATAAAGATGGAATTAAAAGTGTTTTTAAAAAAGGAAAGACTGAAACTAAGTGGTTTATTATAGAAGAAGTCTGGGAAAGCAAGGAATTTATTTATTTAATGCAATCAAAATTTTCGTATACAATTATTCCTAAAAGAGCATTTAAAAATGAGTTTGATTTAGTAAAATTACAACAATTTTATAAAGAGGGAAATGATAAAGGAAAATATATAAATATAAAATAAGTAAATAGATTTAAAAATGGAGGAATTAAAGTGAGAATAATTTTAGCATCTGGTTCTCCTAGAAGAAAAGAATTACTTTCAAAAATTGTAAAAAAATATGAAGTGATTCCAAGTAATTTTGATGAGGAAGAATTGAAAAATAATATAAAAGAACCTGAAAAATTAGTTGAAAAATTATCATATGAGAAAGCAAAAGATGTTTTTAGAAAAATAAATAGTACAGGAGATGAATTTGTGATAATTGCTGCAGATACTATTGTATATTTTAATGAAAGAGTTTTAGGAAAGCCAAAAGATGAAGACGATGCTTTTAAGATGTTAAATATGCTTCAAGGAAAAGATAATTATGTGTATACTGGTATGACAGTAATTATAAAAAGTAAATCGAATATAGATATCAAAGAAGAAGTTAGAGTTACTAAATCAGTAGTAACAATGAAAAGAATGGATGAAAAACAAATATTAGACTATATTAAAACAAAAGATCCACTTGATAAAGCTGGTGCCTATGCTATACAAGGAATAGGTAGTAAAAATATAGAAAAATTTGAAGGTTCTTTTGATGCTATTGTTGGATTAGATGTAGATAAATTAAAAGGGATTTTAATAGAAAATAATATTATATAATATAAGTAAAATAAATTGGAAAAAATGAATATATAAATTTATATATTTTATAGGAGAAATGCAATATGTTTATATTAGCACAATTTATAGGAATTCTTGTAAGTGTGACAAGTATTATAAAATACTTTATGAAAGAAGAAAAAAATTTATTAATAGTAATTCTTGGAATATGCTTTTTTATTGGAACCACATTTTTACTTCTTGGTGCATACACTGGGGCAATTTGTTATATGATTATTGGTACAATGATTATGTGTAATTATATTTTCAAAATAAAAAATGAAAAAATTCCAAGAAAAGTATTTATATTATATGGGATAGGTTTTTTAATTGCTATTATAATTTCATATAAAAAAATATATGACATTATTTTAATTGGAATAATATTATGTTATATGGTTTTACTTTTTAAGAAAGATGATAGAAAAGTATATAGAATTTTAGAAATAATAAACAATGTGATTCTTACTGTTTATGCTTTTTTATGTGGTGGATATACAATTGCCATTTCATCTGTTTTTTATATAGCAGTTTATTTACGAGACATTTATAGATATGACATAAAAAAAGAGATAGAGCAAACACAAAATATTGAAGCTGATTTGAAAAAAGAAAATGAAAAAATAAATGAAAATAATCAGTGTGAGGAAAAAGAGAATACTACAGATACTATGCTTTTGACAAGTAAGGTTTTAACAGGAAGAAATATTTCTTCTAGAAATAAAGGAAAGAAAATTTATGGAAAGACAACAAATTTAAGGAATACTAGAGGTCCAGCAAAATATTCAAATAATATTGAAAATAAAAAAGGAAGATGAGTTTTGGAAAAATATAAGGAAATTGAAAGAGGATTGATAACAACATATAGAAAAAATATTTGGTCTAAATTTGTAAAAGCTGTAATGGACTTTAAAATGATTGAAGATGGAGATAAAATTGCAGTTTGCATATCTGGTGGTAAGGATTCTATGCTTATGGCTAAATGTTTTCAAGAAATTAAGAGACATAGAAAAATGGATTTTGATTTGAAATTTATAGTTATGGATCCAGGATATAATGAACTAAATAGAAACAAAATAATTGAAAATGCTAGGCTTTTAAACATTCCAATTGAAATGTTTGAGACTCCTATTTTTAATTCAGTTGTCAGAATTGAAAATAATCCATGTTATATTTGTGCACGAATGAGAAGAGGATATTTATATGAAAGGGCTAAGAAATTAGGATGTAACAAAATAGCACTTGGTCATCATTTTGATGATGTCATAGAAACAATTTTGATGGGAATGTTTTATGGAGGACAGTTACAAACGATGATGCCAAAAATTTTAAGTACTTCTCATCCTGGAATGGAACTTATAAGACCAATGTATTATATAAAAGAAGAGTCTATAATTAAATGGAGAGATAAATATAATTTAGATTTTATAAAGTGTGCATGTAAATTTACAGAAGAGTATGAAGCAAATGGAAATGTTGATGGTACTTCTAAAAGAGAAGAAATGAAGAGTCTGGTAAAACAACTAAAGAGTAATTATGATAATATTGATATGAATATATTCAGTAGTGTGCAAAATGTGAATTTAAGTACAATAATTTCTTATCAAAAGGGAGATATATCATATCATTTTTTAGATGATTATGATAAAAGAAAAAAGAAAATTATTGAAGAGTTAAATAAAAAGAAAGATGAAAAATAATAGATAATATATTTATAATAAATAATAATATTTTATTTATTATTTTTTTATAGTTTTAGATAAATTTATGATATTTCAATCATATTATTAAATTAATATATTACTAATTATTGCAAAATGCGATATAGTGTTATATAATTGTTGATATTCTAAGAAAAAGGAGAGATACATATGTCATACGATTTTAAAAAAGTTGAAAAAAAGTGGCAAGAGAAATGGGAAAAAGAAGGAACATTTAATGCAAAAGATGATTATACTTTGCCAAAGTGGTATGGTCTTATTGAATTTCCTTATCCATCAGGACAAGGTCTTCATGTAGGTCACCCAAGAAGTTATACTGCATTAGATATTATTGCAAGAAAAAAGAGAATGCAGGGATATAATGTACTCTATCCTATAGGTTTTGATGCATTTGGTTTACCAGCAGAAAATTATGCTATAAAAAACCATATACATCCTAGAATAACTACAGAGAATAATATTAAACATTTTAAAGAACAATTAAAGTCAATAGGATTTTCTTTTGATTGGTCAAGAGAAGTAAATACTACAGATCCTAAATATTATAAATGGACTCAATGGATTTTTATACAATTATATAAACATGGATTAGCTTATAAGGCAACAATGCCAATAAACTTTTGTACAGGTTGTAAAGTAGGGTTAGCAAACGAAGAAGTTGTAAATGGCGTTTGTGAAAGATGCGGAAGTCCAGTAGTTCAAAAAGAGAAAAGTCAATGGATGCTTAGAATTACAAAATATGCACAAAGATTAATTGATGATTTAGATGATGTGGATTTCTTAGATAAGATAAAAGCTCAACAAATTAATTGGATTGGTAGAAGCGAAGGTGCAGAAGTTAACTTTAAGCTAGAAGGACTTGATGAATCATTAAAAGTTTACACTACAAGACCAGATACAATATTTGGTGCAACTTATATGGTAATTGCACCTGAACATAAATTAATTGAGAAATATAAAGATAAAATAACAAATATAGATGAAGTAGAAGATTATAAGAAAAAAGCTGCTTTAAAATCTGATTTTGAAAGATCTGAACTAAATAAAGAAAAGACTGGTGTTGAAATTAGAGGTATTAAAGTAATTAATCCTTTGACTAATGAAAAAATACCAGTATGGATTTCTGATTATGTATTAAGTACATATGGAACAGGAGCTATTATGGCAGTTCCTGCTCATGATGATAGAGATTTTGAGTTTGCTACTAAATTTAATTTACCAATTAAACAAGTAGTTGCTCCAAAATTCTTTGATGAAAAAAATCCACCAAGAGAAGGTGTTGAAAATACAAAAAGACATGTAGTATGTGATATTATTAAACATCCTACAGAGGATAAATATTTAGTGTTATCACATAATGATAGAAATTGGAAAAACTTAGTGATGGGTGGAATAGAAAAAGGAGAAACTCCTATAGAAGCTGCTGTAAGAGAGATGACAGAAGAAACAGGATATTATGATACTAAAAATGTATATCAAATAAATGCAACTACATTTGATGAGTTTTATGCAGATCATAAAAAGGTTAATAGGAAAATTATACAAGAATGCGTAGTTATAGAACTTAATTCTTTAGACAAAAAAGAAATATCTGAAGAAGAAGCAAAATTATCTGAAAGAGTTTGGATAGATAAAGATAAATTATATGATTATATAAATATTGAAAGTCAAAAATTCCAGATAGATATGTATTTTAATAATAAAGCTTATTGTGATTTAAATAATTCAGTTTCAATTAATTCTGACTTTTTAACAGGAATAGATTCTTCAGATGCTAAAAATAAAGCAATAGATTATATAGAAGAACACAAGTTAGGAGAAAGAAAAGTAAATTATAAACTTCGTGATTGGGTATTTTCTCGTCAAAGATATTGGGGAGAACCAATTCCTATGGTTTATTGTGAAGATTGTGGTTGGAATCCAATTCCTGAAGAAGAACTTCCATTAGTTCTTCCAGATATCGAAGATTATGAGCCAGGAGAAAATGGTGAATCACCACTTGCTAAACAAACAGAATGGATAAAAACAAAATGTCCATGTTGTGGAAAAGATGCAAGAAGAGAAACTGATACAATGCCTCAATGGGCGGGGTCATCTTGGTATTTCTTAAGATATATGGATCCACATAATGATAAAGAATTAGCTTCTAAAGAGGCACTTAAATATTGGTCTCCAGTAGATTGGTATAATGGCGGAATGGAACATACAACACTTCACTTATTGTATTCAAGATTCTGGCATAAATTCTTATATGATATAGGAGTAGTTCCAACTAAAGAACCTTATCAGAAACGTACATCTCATGGTATGATATTAGGTGGTAATGGCGAAAAAATGTCTAAATCTAAAGGTAATGTAATAAATCCTGATGATATAGTAGATGAATTTGGCGCAGATAGCTTTAGAGTTTATGAAATGTTTATGGGACCATTTGATCAAACAGCTCCATGGTCTATGGAAAGTATCAGAGGATGCAGTAAATTCTTAGATAGAGTATGGAACTTAAAAGATATGGTAGTAGATGGGGATGAATTTTCTCCAAAATTTGAAAAAATGATGCATAAAGCTATTAAAAAAGTAAGTTCTGATATTGAAGAGATGAAATTTAATACTGCTGTTGCAACATTTATGACAATGGTAAATGAGTTCTATAAAGAAAAACAAATTAACAAGGCTGAATATAAAGTATTTTTACAATTATTAAATCCTTTTGCTCCTCATATGACAGAAGAATTATTTAAAGAGTTAGGCGAAGAAAAAGATATTTCCCAAACTCCATGGCCAACATATGATGAATCAAAAACAATAGATGACGAAATAGAAATTCCAGTGCAGATAAATGGTAAAGTAAAAACAACAATTAAGATTTTAAAAGATGAGGAAGAATGTGTTGTAAAAGATAAAGTAAGAGAGAATGAAACAATAAAGTCTTTAATTAAAGATAAAATAGTTGTAAAAGAAATATATGTTAAAGGAAAAATATTTAACATAGTAGTAAAATAAAAAAATGAAAAACAAAATAAGAGAGTCAGCAGTAGTTACTACTGACTCTCTTATTTTTAATTTAAACATAGTGATTTCCTTTTCAACTTATTAGATTAAAGAGATATGATATATTCATAATTGTTATTGTCAAAATCTTTTATTTTTGGATTGAACTTAGATAACAATTTTTGAGATATGATGTTTTTCTTATCTAGAATAAGTGAGATATATCTTATGTGTGGATAGAAAATCCTGATGTAAGAAATTAGCTCTTTAAAAGCCTCTGTAGCGTACCCGCACTTTCTGAATTCTTTTGCAAGAAAATACTCTACATTTAATGTGTCAGGTGGCATTGAAAAAGCTCCAACATAACCAATTATTTGGTGTGTAGTTCTAAGAGTGATTGCGAGAGCTTCATTGTAGTTTTTGTCCTGAGACATCATAATATCAAAGTATTCAGATATTTCAGTAACGGAACTTCCAAGACCTTTAAAGTATTTTTGCACTTCTGTATCAAGGGCAATATTTAAAAACCTTTCGAAATCCTTCCGTCTAAATGTGCGAAGCCGCAAACGTTCAGTGTCAAATAAGCCTTTTGCAAACATAGCTTTGACCCTCCTTATAATTTTTCTAAATATTATAACACGATAAGTAAATACTGTAAAATAAAATCAAAGTTAATCAATTTTGAATATTTATTTTGATTTTATTGCTTTTTTATTTTAGGTTTTGAAATAAGTGATGCTATATATCCAAAGAATATAGCTGCAGAAATACCACCAGCAGCGGCTTTTATTCCGCCAGTAAAAATCCCTAAAAAACCAATATTATTTACTTCTGCTATGACTCCTTTTGCTAAATTATATCCAAAGCCTGTAAGAGGAACAGTAGCTCCGAGCTCCTGCAAAATCTACTAAATATTTATATATTCCAAGTCCACCTAAAATAGTCCCAACTGTTACATATAATACTAAAATTCTTGCTGAAGTAAGTTTTGTTTTATCAATTAATATTTGGGCTATTATACAAATTATTCCTCCTACAATATAAGCATATAGTAATTTTAAATAATCTATACTTTGTAAAAATTCCATAAAAAATCCTTTCAATTACATTTCAATACTTACTGCATGTGCGATTCCAGGAATAGATTCCCCTTGCTGAGAAGTAGTTGAATTAGTAAGAGCACCAGTAGTAATTAATAATAACTTTTTTAATCTTTTATTTTTTAGTTCTTTATACAAATATCCTGAAAATACAGTAGCAGAACAAGCACATCCAGAACCTCCAGAATGTGTATCTTGTTTGTTTTTATCAAAGATTAATATTCCACAATCATTATAGTTATTTTTTAAGTTATAACCTTTTGAATTAGCAATTTCTAGAACTATATCTCTACCAATATATCCTAAATCTCCTGTAATGATCGCATCATAGTAATCTGGACTTCTTGATGTATCTGCAAGATGAGCTATTAAAGTGTCTATTGCTCCAGGTGCCATAGCACTTCCCATATTATTTGCATCTTTTATTCCCATATCTACAATTTTCCCAGGGGTGATATGAGTGATATAAGGTCCTGTTCCTTCTTTTGATAATATGCAAGCTCCACTTCCTGTTACAGTCCATTGAGAAGTAGGTGGCCTTTGATTTCCAAGTTCTAATGGAAATCTGAATTGTTTTTCTGCACTGCAAAAGTGACTAGATACAGCACATAGCACATTATTTGCAAAATTCCCATCAATTGACATAGATCCCAATATTAAAGCTTCTACAAAAGTAGAACATGCTCCAAATATTCCAAAAAAAGGTATGTTAATTTCCCTGAGACCAAATGTTGAAGATATACATTGATTTAATAAATCGCCAGCAAAACAAAAATCAATATCTTTATTTGTGATACCTGATTTAGAGAGAACTAAATTTGTAGTATCTTTTATAAATTTACTTTCAGCCTTTTCCCATGAAGACTCACCATAAAATTCATCATCAACGCATTTATCAAAATATTTTGCAAGAGGACCGATTAGATTCTTTTGGACCAACGATGCTAGCAACTTCTTTTATAGTAACAGGGTTTGATAATTTATAAGTTTGATTACCTATTTTTTTCATATAACCTCCAATAACATAGAATTAGATATAATAATTAAAATGTTAAATAATTTAAATAAATAATATAAAGTA
This sequence comes from uncultured Clostridia bacterium, assembly GCA_944387405.1. Classification (GTDB taxonomy): domain Bacteria; phylum Bacillota; class Clostridia; order TANB77; family CAG-508; genus UMGS1994. The sequence continues at coordinate 208,983 of CALXET010000002.1, read as the reverse complement.
TATAAAGCCAACTATTATAGAACTTGAGATTCCGTAGACAAGTACAGGCCCCGCAATAGTAAACATTTTAGAACCAACTCCCATTATATATCCTTCAGATTTATATTCCATGGCAGGAGATATTATTGAATTTGCAAATCCAGTGATTGGAACTAAAGAGCCCGCACCAGCAAATTTACCAATTTTATTAAACACATTTATTGTAGTTAAAAATGCACTTAGAAAAATTAAACTTATTGAAACTATAGTGCCAGATGCTTCTAATGAAACACCTCTATATTTACAATATTCTGAAATAACTTCTCCGAATAGTACAAATTAATCCACCTACTAAAAAAGCATTGAAGCAATTTCTAATAATTGGTGAATTTGGAGATTTTTTATCAACATATTCTTGATAATTTTTATTTGTTTCTAAAGGTTCCATATTTCCTCCTTAAAGTACCATTTTTGTTTAGTATTTCCGTAATTATAAAGATTATACATAAATTCCAAAAACATTATTACATATCTATTACATTTGATTAACACTTATGTTAAAAATATTGACTTTTATTAGTAGTATAGGTAAATTTAATAGTATAAAAGCACAATATTATGAGGTATTCTGTCGAGTAAAATATAAATTTAGAATATAGCAAAGGAGAAGGCTGATGCAAAGCTGTTTAGGTATTTATATAGACGATTTATGTGTTAAATATTCAAAGATTAGCAAAGAAAAAGATAATATAAAAATAGAATCATCAGGCGTTAAGTTTTATGAAGACTTAAAAGGCACATTAAATCAAATAGTACAAGAAACTAATAGCCAAAGATTACCAATAGCAATAAATATTTCTGGTGAAAATTATGATTACATCGATGTATTTTCTTTATTAAGCAAAAATGATATCAGAAAGTCAATAGATATTGAATTTGAAATGATTTGCAATGAAAAAGGCTATGAGAAAAATTTATTTGAACATAGATATATTTTGTCAGTAAATAGAAACAATGCAGACAAGATGAGAGCTTTAAATGTTTCAGTAATGAAAGCAGCTTTAGAAGAAAGAGTAAGACCATTTGAAAAATTGAAACTTGCTTCTTCAACTCCTATTTCTACAAGTATTGTGAATTTATTAGATTTAGATTCTAATCCAAATGCAATTATTGTTAATATTGAGGATATGACAACAGTAACAACAGTTATAAATGGAGTAATAGATGATATTATAAAAATAAATGACGGAATGAGTCAGATACTTTCAGAGATAAATGCGAGTGAAAATTCGCTTTCTAAATCTTATGAAATATGTAAAAATACAACAATATCAACACAAGATACTGGAATCGCAGATGGAAACGAATATTTAGATGTTGTAATGCCAACACTTTATAAAATTGTAAATGAAGTAAAAAGAATAAAAGATGAAATTCCTGAAAATATAGATACTATATATCTTACAGGATCAGGAATTGCTATAAATAATGTTGATTTATATTTCCAAAATTATTTTGATAATATTCACTGTGAGATGTTAAGACCTAGCTTTTTAAAAACATCTTCATTAAAAGTTTCTGTAAAAGAATTAATGGAAGCAAATTCTGCTACAGCACTTGCACTTGAGGGTGTAGGAGAAGGAATACCAGAACTTAACTTTAAATCAAATGGTGGAGGAACAAAATCAATTGGAGGAATAGAGATAACTGGAGTTCCAGATTTAAAATTACCTGAATTTAATAAAGGTAGTTTAGATTCACAAGAAAAATTATTGTGTAGAATTTTAGCTACAGTATTGATTTTTGCTATAGGATATTCAGTATTATCTTATTTTGTATCAAATAATTTAGTTGAAGCTTCAAACCAATTAGCAGTAGAAAGAAAAAATGCACAAACACAAACAATAAAAGCTTCTCAAGATATTGGAATGTTGCAAGCAGCAGCAGATACATATACAGAAAGATATAATAAATTAACAGGAAATGATGTTGAAGTTGCAGAAGAAGGAACTATAGTAAAAAATGCTATTCCAATTTTCTTACAACAAGTAATGTATTCAATGCCAGAAGAGGTAATATTAGTTTCAATAGAAAATACATCTGGAAATAAAATGTCAATAGTTGCAAAATCAAAAGATTATGAGCAATTAGGTTTGTTTAAAGTTATATTATATACAGATGGTATTTTAACAAATGTAACATCAACAACAAGTTATAAAGAAGAAGATGAAATATATGTAACGATTATAGGAGAATTACCAGAATAAACTAAAAAATAAGGAGTTTTGCAAGATGAGAAAAATAATTATTGGATTATTAATATTAGTTGCTTGCGTATTTAGTTTCTATTTGTATTCATATGGATTTTCTGGAATTAGTAGTATGTCTGCTCTTCAAGTTCAAAAAGATGATTATGACGAGAAAGTAGCACTAATGGAGAAGGATAAGGAAAAATATAATGAGACATTAGAAAATTTAAGAACAGTACTTGCTGAGTTTTCAACTGCTAAAGAACAATATACTCAAGTAAGTAAATATGTATCAGCAGACAAACAAGAACAAGCAGCATATGGAGATTATTATGATCTAGAATATTTATGGACTATAATAGGAACTCATGGAATAAGAAATGGAGTAGATTTAGGATTAGTATGTACTACTAGTGCAACTCCTTCTGAAAATGAAGACTATATATTTGCAGATTTAAATTTTACAGTAGATGGTGAGTATAAACCAATAAGTGATTTTATTGAAGATTGTGAAGATGATAACGGACTAGAATTCTTTTCAATAAGTCATTTTAAATTAATTCCATACGAACCTAAGGATTCAGAGAAAGAAGAAACAAAGGCAAATTATGTAACTGCAACATTTGTAGTAAAAGATGTTCCTTTATCATTAGAAACATTAGAGCTTATAGATAATCAAGTAGAAGATGGTCCTGAAGCACAAGAGTCTTTAACAGGAGATTTAGAAGATGAGGCAGGAGCAGAAGGAGATGCAGAAGATGAGTCAGATGAAACAAATTCAACATCTAACGAGACATCTGATGATGAATCAAATTCTACATCTAATGAGACTTCAGATGGAAATTCAGATTCTTCTGAAGAAAATAATGAAGTAAGGTAGGAAAAAAATATGAAATCTGTCTTAAAAGAAGTAATAAGCATGTCATTAATTGCTATAGCAATGGTAATAATTCTTATTTTAGTATTTTATGATTATTTAAATATAAATACAGATGATAGTGAGAAAATAGAATATTCAAGAGATGCAGAAGTTGCAAATGCTTTAGATGATGATGCAACACAGACAAATCAAGTTATAGTATCACTTTCAAAAAGTATGTATAGTTTAAATTCTGATGATGTATCTGAATATGTTTCTGAAGGTATTATAGATAAAAGTAAAAAACATCCTTTTTCAGACATACATTCAAATACATATGGCGTTGGAGGTATTCCAGAGGATGATGATAAAACTACTTCTTCATCAAGCTCTTCTACATCAGTTAGTAATAGAGATGATGATTATAATAGTGGAAGTAGTAATAATAAAAATAATAGCAATAATAGCAGCAATAGCAGTAGTAGTAGTAATTCAAGTACTAGTCAAAAAGATGATGAAGACAAAGAAGAAAAAGAAGATGATGATGAACCATTTTTTGACAAAGGTACAACAAAATAATTTTAGGTTATATTTTATTAAAAATATATACACAATTTAAAAATTTAAAGGAGGAATTTTATAATGTTAAGAAATCAAAAAGGCATAACATTAGTAGCACTTGTTATTACAATTATCGTATTATTAATTTTAGCAGGTGTAACAATTTCAATGGTATTAGGACAAAATGGTATCCTAAGTCAAGCTAACCAAGCAAAAGCTGAAAATCAATTAGCAACTATTGAGGAACAAGTTCAAATGGCAGTATTTGCTCAAACATCACAATTTTTACAAGATAATGTTTTAGCAGAAGGAGATACTGGAGCAGGAAGATTAGTTGAAAACATTAGAGATGCTATAGGTGACGAAAATTCAAAACTATGTTCATCTTTACCAGAAGGATATTCTGTAAAGGATCCTGCACCAAATGGAACAAAGATTACTTTTACAGTTACAGTTGATGGGACAGATTATACTGCAGAATTTGATGGTGTAGCTCAATCTACAACTGTAAAATTAGCAGAAAATGATGGCTAATTAAATAATTTTATATAAAAAGAGCATATGTAGTGCTTAGAGCATATGCTCTTTTTTAAAAATAAAGGGGAAAAAATGAATTTTATTTTGGGATTTTTAGTAATAATGTCAATATCTTTTAGTATGACACTCCAATCAAATGGAATATTAGCGCAAGCTACTACGGCAAAAACAGAAAATCAATTATCAACAGTTGAAGAACAAGTTCAAATGGCAGTATTTGCTCAAATATCACAATATTTACAAAACAATGTTTTAACAGAAGGAAATGCAGGGGCAGAAGGATTAGTAGATGATATAGTAGTTGCTGTTGGTGACAAGAGTTCAAAACTTTGTACATCTTTACCAGAAGGATATGTAGTTTCAAATGCTGCAGAAGTATATGGAGAGCCAACAAAGGCAACATTTACTGTAATTGTGGGTGGAACAACTTATAAAGCTACATTTGATGGTGCAACTCAATCTACAACTGTGGTAGCTGAGTAATTAATGTTTTTTGTAGGTTGTAAAAAATGATTTTAGAATAATGTAATTTTAAAACTAAAGAAAAGAAAGGATCTATAAACTAATGGAAATAGTATTTTACATTTTAATTTTCATAATTGGTACATTGTTTGGTAGTTTTGCAACTCTAGCAGTTTATAGATTACCTTTAAAAAAAGACATAATAAAAGAAAGATCATTTTGTCCTAATTGTGGACATAAGCTTGGATTCTTTGATTTAATTCCAGTTCTAAGTTATATTTTCTTAGGTGGTAAATGTAGATACTGCAAAGAGAAAATAAGGCTTAGATATTTTATTATAGAAATTTTGTCAGGTCTTACAGCAGTATTATTATATATGAAGTTACAAGTACCAGTAGCAGATGTTACAATTGATGTATTATTTAGTTTTATATATTTAGTAATATATGCAACAACAATTGTAATTATTGCTGGAATTGATAGAGAAAAAAAGATAGTATTTAGAAAAGTTATACTTGTTGGATCAATATTATGTCTAGGATATATGCTATATCTATGTATAGTAGGTCAATTAGAGTTTTCTAATATATATAGACATATTATATATATTGCTTTAATTTTAATATTATATTTTATAAATAATCTAAAATGTGATAATTATATAATAGATTTAGTAATGATTGTTGAATATATGCAATTATTCTTAAATACAAATGAAGTTTTTATGACAGTATTAATTACAATATTATTTATAGTAATAAAGATAGTAAGTATAAAATTAAAACCAGTAGATAAAAGTAATATTTTGATGGAAGATCAAGATGAAAAATTAGAGATCCCAGTTGCTTTTTATTTAGCTGTTTCAAACTTTATAGTTATGTTAGTACAAGTTATTAAAATGATTGTATGGTAAGAGGGAGATATATGTTAAAAAAATTATTTAAGAGAGTAAGAAATGAGAGGGGAATTACAGGTCAGGATTTAGTTATTGCTATATTCATACTTGCGATGTCTTTAACATTTTTGCTTACTGTATATGGAAATATAAGATCTTTATCATATGAAATGAGAATGAATGCAAGAGCAGCAGATGCTGCATCAAAAATTGCAGAGCAATTAAAAAATTTAGAGTATGATGATGAATTTATTTATAAAACAGGAACATATACAAATTTAGAAGTAGCAGAAAACTTTGGAATTACAGATTTAAATTCTGATAATTACAGTGTAAATATTAATATAAATAAATTAAAATACGATGGATATAATACAGATTTCGATTTAGTAAAAGAGATCGTAATACAAGTTAGATATGATTTAAAGGGTAATTTTGAAAATTCAGATGCAACAGAAATAAGACTGTTAAAACAAAGAGAAAAAGTTAACCTTGAAGATGATATAGAAATGTATGATTATTTATATCCTGTAGTAATTACTGATGGGACAAAAGAGCTTGTAAACACATTAAACAATATAGATACAAGTAGTGAGAGTAAATTTAAAGTAGTAGAAAAAAGCGATGAAAATTGGGCAAATTATTCATATTTTGATAAATTCTTATGTTATGCAACTACATTAGATTCAGATGCAGTAGGCATAGAAAATGTTCAGGCATGGATTCCAAGATTTGCAATTACGTCAGAAGATGAATTAGTATTTTTATATAAAGAAACCAATTACCCAATTGTTCCAATATATGCGATAAGAGAAGATAACAGCAAATTTATAAGTGGATATACAGTAGATAGGACAAAAGAATTTAAAACAACATATTTTGAAAATGGTAAGACTGGAAAATGGGAGAATATAACAAGAAGTAATTTATATAAAATTTTAGTTGATCATTTAAATAATAATGATATATACATAGGAAAATAATTAAGGAATATACGAAAGAGAGGGATTGCTATGGCAAGAAATGTGCCAATAGGAATAGAACTTGTAAAAAGAAATATAGTTTCAGAAGCAGATGTTAAGGAAGCGATAAAACATCAAAAAAGTCATCCTAATAAAAAATTAGTAGATATAATACATTTTTTAGGTTTATGTGATGAAAGAGAATTGCTTAAGGCATTAGGAGACATATTAAATGAAAAAGTTGTATTACTTAATAATAATATATTAAAGATTCAACCAACTGATTATTTATCATTAGATGTTTGCAAAAGGTGTAAAGCAGTACCTTTTGAAGAATACAATGGAAAAGTAAAAGTTTGTTTTTCTGATTTGTCAAATAAAAAAGCAGTAGAACAAGTTAGATTATTATTACTACATAATGGTTACCAAATGGACAGATATTTAACATTTGATTCTAATTTAGATTCGACTCTAGAATCATTAGAAGGAACTTCAACAGATAATTTAACAGCTGTAACTCAAGATGTTGTTAAATTAGTAGATACTATAATAAAGACTGCAATGGAGAAAAATGCATCAGATATTCATATTGAGCCAATGGAAAATGTAATAAGAGTAAGATATAGAGTAGATGGTAATTTAATTGTTGTAGCAAAAATAGAAAAAGAAAAACAAGCTCAGATTATAGGTAGATTAAAAGCAATATCAAATATGTATCAGGAAAAACAAGAAGATCAAGATGGTAGAATTTTATTATATCCAGACTATAATATTCGTGTATCTTCACAGGTTACAATTTATGGAGAAAAATTTGTTTTGCGTTTACTTAAAAAAGAAGCAAAAATCAGAGATATATATGAACTTGGATTTCCTAGAGAAGATAATTTTGTAAGAAAACATTTTGATAAAAGAAATTCTATTACAATAGTTGCAGCTCCTACTGGTGAAGGAAAAACAACTACATTATATAGTATTATAAATACTTTAAATACACCAGATGTAAATATTATCACAATTGAAGATCCAGTTGAAATTAGAATTGAAGGACTAAATCAAGTTGAAGTTGGTCCTAAAGCGACATTTGCAAGTTCACTTAGAACTGTTTTAAGACAAGACCCTAATATAGTACTAGTTGGAGAGATAAGAGATTTAGAAACAGCAGAAATTGCAATGCAAGCTGGTCAGACAGGTCACTATGTATTGTCTACAATACATACAATAAATGCTATAGAGGTTATTACAAGACTTAGAAAACTTGGAATATCTGATTATGATATTTCAAGTACTGTTGCAACTTGTGTATCTCAAAGATTAGTAAGAAGAGTATGTCCTCATTGTGCTAAGAAAAGAGAATTTACACAAGAAGAAAAAGACGCAATGAATAAACTTGCAGCACCTTATAATATAAAATTTGATTTTAAAGATAAATTTACTTATGAAACTGTAGGTTGTAAAGAATGTAATAACACTGGATACTTAGGAAGAATTGCTATAATAGAGATTTTAAGTATGACAGATAAAATAAAAGAATTAATAGTTAATGGAGCTTCTACATATGAAATTAGAAAAGCAGCTTTAGAAGAAGGATATTTACCTTTTGAGATAGATGGGTTATATAAAGTATTAGATGGTAGAACAACATTAGAAGAATTAGATAAAAAAGTAGTATTATTTAATAGATAGTATGGAGGGTAAAATGGTAAATTTCGAAAAAGTATTAGATGAAGGAATAGCAAAAGATGCATCAGACGTACATATTATTTGTGGATTAAAACCGGTTCTTAGAATAAAAAAATCTTTAATTCCTGCAAAAGAGGGAGTTGTTACAGAAGAAGATATTTATGCAATATATGATTATATAGTTAAAGGAAATGTAGTTGCTGATAAAAAATTTAAAGAAGATAGAAGACTAGATACTTCTTTAGTGTATAAAGGTTTAAGAATGAGGGTTAATATATCTAATATGGATGGTATTCCTCTATTTACACTAAGAATTATCAAAGATACTTTACCAGCTTTTGAAGAATTAGGAATACCTGATGTTGTAAGACAAATGACATATCAACCACAAGGAGTTATATTAGTTACAGGAAAAACTAACTCAGGTAAATCAACAACACTTAATGCATTAATTAATAATATAAACGAAAAGCAAAACAAAAAGATTTTGACTCTAGAAGCACCAGTTGAATATAAACATAAGTCAAAGAAATCAATCATTATACAAAAAGAAGTAGGAGAGGGAGCAGACTCATTAACATTCGTTGATGGTGTTAGAAATGCCCTAAGAGAGGACTGTGATATTCTAGTAGTAGGAGAGATTCGTGATAGATATACTATGGAAGCTGCTATAGATATGGCAGAATCAGGACACTTAGTAATTGGAACACTTCATACAAAATCATGTGCAGAAACAATAGATAGAATTATAAATTTCTACGATTTTGCAGATCAAGCTCAGATAAAATACTTGATGGCAGCATTGCTTAAGATAGTAGTTTCTCAAAGATTAATTAAATCAGCAGATGAGCAAGATTTAGTAATGGTTCCAGAAGTTATGGTTGTAGATAATATAGTTGCGGGATGTTTAAGAAAAGAGAAATTTAGTATATCTGAACTAGAAGATGCTGTTCAAGGAAGTTTAGAAAAAGGAAGTATTAGTTTACTAAACTCTCTTGCTGGATTAGTTATTAAAGGAAAAATAACTTTAGAGCAAGCAAAAGCACAATTAGAAGAAAAAAATCATTCTGCACTAGAAAGAACAATTTCTAATTTAAGAATGAAAAAAGCATAATATTGGTATACAAAAAATATTTTTTATATGATAGAATTAAGAAAAGTTAATTATATAAGTAGGAGGTAGAAGATGCCAACTTATCAATATAAGGCTATGACAAAAAACGGAAGAGTTGTGAAAAATACTATTTCTGGTATGACCAAAGTAGAACTTGTTAAAAAGCTTAAGAAAAATGGTTTAGAGCCAATTGATATACAACAAGCTGTTAATTTTGGTTCAAAAGAAAAGTATAAAGCAAAAAATCATAAAGATGCAGAATCTGTTTTAAAAGATATGTCGCCATCACAAATTGATCTTTTATATAATAAAAAAAATAAAAAAGAAAAAATTTCTACAATGCAATCTTTAAAATCACAATTCTTTAGTTCACAGAAGATAACAAAAAGAGATGTTATGGTCTTTACACAAAGCTTTTTACTACTAAAGAGAGCTGATTTTAACAATATACATGCACTTCAAACGGTAATTTCATCAACTGAGAATCCTAGTTTAAGAGGAGTTTTAGAAGATATATTATCAGGTGTTGAAGGTGGAGATTATATGTATACTACAATGGAATACTATGAAAATGTATTTCCTGTAATATACACAAATATGATAAAAGTTGGGGAACTTTCAGGTTCACTTGTTAAATCATTAGAACAAGCTATGTCTTATCTAGATAGTAGTGATGCTTTAGTAAAAAAAGTTAAAAAAATAATTATACCTAATGTAGTGCAATTCGTAGGAATGTTTTTGTTATTGATAATTGGTACATTATATGCAATACCTTCTATTCAAGATGTTTTTGAACAAGTAGGTACGCAAGAACAACTTCCAGCACCTACAATGTGGTTTTCAAAATTCTTAGATCAAGCAATGCTTTGGTGGTATGTGCCTGTAGGAATAATAATAGCAATTATTGTTGCAATTGTTGTTTATGTGCATACTCCAATAGGAAGATATAAATTTCATTATTTTAAATATACAATGCCTGTATTTGGTTCACTTATATATGCTTTAGATTTCTCTAGAGTTATGAAGGCTGTAACTTTAAATATAAAAAATGGTATGAGAATCCAACAAGCGTTAGAAGTTTCAAAAAATGTTATAAGAAATAATGTTATGATGTCTATTGTTGAATCTGCTATAAATAATATTATGATAGGACAATCATGGGTTACTCCTTTTGAAGAAGCGGGGTTTGGAAATAGAATGACAACAGAGATGCTTAAAGTTGGTATGCAGACAGATTTAAGTGCAATGCTTGATAAATTATTAGAATATGTTGAGATGGATATAGATAATATTTTACAAAAAATAATGAAAGTATTACCAGAAATAAGTTACTCAGTAGTTGGTGTAGTATTAGTATTCTTTGTAATAGTAGTATTAGTACCATGTATTCAAGTTTATATGGGATCTTTCTTATTCAGTGCATATTTATAAAGATTAAAAGGAGCGTTTTTAAAACGCTCTTTTTTTGTGTGTATAAATTCCAAATATTATATCAAAAATCAATATTTTAAAGTTAAAACAGATTAAAATTAATATTGAAAATTTGTAAAATTTTGTAACGAAATTTGTTTTTGAACGTCTTATTATAAATGATAATTAAAAAGGGGGAGAAAAGGGAGGAGAAAAATGTGAAAAATATTGAAAAAATATACACAGAAAATGTTGAAACAGTACGAAAATATTTATTTTGTTTAACTCATAATGATGATATTGCAGAAGAATTAACTCAAGAAACATTTTATAGAGCAATTAGAAAGATAAATAGTTTTAAAAACAATTCTAAAATTTCTACGTGGTTATGCCAAATTGCAAAAAATCTATGGTTTGACGAATTAAAGAAAAATAGAAAAATAAAAAATATTAGTGAAGAAGAAATGCTTTTAATTAAGTCAAAAGATAAAGTGGAAGATGCTGTGATTTTAAGAGATAATAAATTACAATTATTTAAAAATATGCAAAAATTAGATAGAGATATGAAAGAAGTTGTACAATTAAGGATTATTGGAGAATTAACTTTTAAGGAGATTGGAGATGTTTTGGGAAAGACAGAAAACTGGGCAAGAGTTGTTTTTTATAGAGCAAAAATAAAATTAAAGGAGGTTGATTGTGATGAAGGAGAATAGAGATTGTAAGATAGTTAGAGATTTGTTACCAAATTATATTGAAAAATTAACTGATGAAGAAACAAATAAGTATATTGAAGAACACTTGAATTCATGTATGGAATGTAAACGAATATTAGAAGAGACGAAACAAAAAATAGAAATAGAAACAAAAGAATCTGATAAAAGAAAGGTTAATGGATTTAAGAAATATAATAGAAAGCTAAGAGCTTTGAGAATAATATTAGTACTTATAGTACTTATAATAGTATGTACATTTATTATAACTACTGTAAGAAAAATGATAATTATAAATAATTTATCAAATTTAGCTGAAGAATATAAAAATATAGATAACTATCATATTACAATGTATAATTATTCAGATGGAAAGTTTTATAAAGATGAGACATACAAAATGGGTGATAAAGTAAAAGTTATAAATGTTATAGTCGAGAATGGAGAAATAACAACTACTATATCTATTGGAAATAAAAATAACGACGTAGAATATGAAGAATATAATACACATGAGTATATTAATATAAATAATGATGATAAGATACTTTTAACTGATGGAAAATGGGGAACAATCGGAGGATCTGATAATGTTTTACATACAGAAAATTTATGGGATTTATTTAAATGTGCTGTAAAAGCAAGAATAGAAGAGAGAACATTTAAAGGAAAGAATTGTTACTATGTAGATAATTTCGAGTCAAATGAAAGAGGCAATACATTAGAAGGAATGTATATTGATAAAGAAACAGGATTAGAGATATATTCAAATAAGAAAAATTCTGAAGAGTATGTTTTTGAAACAGTATATGAGTTTAATACAGTTACAGAAGAAGATTTTATAGAACCAGATGCCTCAGAATATAAAACAATGACAAGAAATGAATATTATACATCGCTTGTAGAAGAATCAGAAAAATAAAATGGAAATTGTTTACTTTTTGGAAAAATATGTTATACTATTTAAGTCTTGAGAAATCAATGGCGTTGCTTAGTGAAATGTAAATGTTCAGAAGGGAGAATTAGCATGAAGAAAATACTAGCAATTAGTTTATGTATGTTTTTAATCAGCATGGGTTTACCTGTGTCTGCTGCAAGTACTGAGATGGATATGACTGGGCGGGAAGATGTAACTATTAGTGATAATACTGTTCAAGAACAATTATTAACTAAATATAAAGTTACAATTGATGAAAATGGTAATTCAACTATAGTACCATATAACACAGATCTTCTCCAGGTAAGTAATGGCGTAAACAACAGTGGATCTTTTAAAGTTAAACAAGGAGATAATGTAAAAATACATATGTATATCTCTAGTGTAACTGGTTCGATTAAAGTTTATGCTTCAAAAGGAAGTACAGGGGCATATAAGCCACAAAATCTGAAAGCTACTTGGAAAGGAACAGGTCATCACTATGCAGATTTGTTCCCAAATGCGGATGCCGGAACATATAATGTGTTTGTATATGGCATATTTACAGGTTCTGGAGCAGTTTATGAAGAACCTTAATTCATTAAATTAAAGTAAGTTTATAGTAACTATTTAAATTTTTTATTACATTTCGCTAAGGGTGAGGGGCTATGGCCTCTCTCTTTTTTATATTAAAATTATAAAATAATATTTGCGATTTTTATATAAATAGTGTAATATAATAAATAAAAAGGAGATTTTTATGGTTAGAATAGGCGTTGATATAGGTGGAAGCCATGTCGGTGTAGGAATTATTAAAAATGGTAATTTGATAGACATGTCTGGAAAAGACCTAAGTAAACAAGATAAAATTAATATAAGAGAATCTTTAGTAAATAATATACTTGAATTAATTAATGAAGTTTTAGATGAAACACAATTAAATATTTCGGAAGTAGATATGATTGGAATAGCAGCTCCAGGAACAATAAAAGATAACATTATAGTAAAGTCACCAAATCTAGGACTTTTTAAATTTGATATAATTTCTGAACTTCAGAAAACAATTAATTTACCGATGCAAATAAGAAATGATTCAAAATGTGCAGCAATTGCAGAAAAATATTATGGTTCACTAAAAGATGCAGATGATTGTGTGTTCTTGTGTATGGGAACTGGAATAGGTGCAGCAGTATTTATGGGGGGAAAGCTATTAGAACCAAAAAGATACGCTGGGTTTGAAATAGGTCATATGGTTATAGTAAAAGATGGACTTCAATGTAATTGTGGAAAAAAAGGTTGTTTTGAGACATATGCATCAATGAGAGCGTTGAAGAGGAATATTGCCGAAGTACTAGGAATAGATAATGATTTTACGGGACGATACTTAAATGAAAAATTATTAGATTTTAATAATGAAAAAATAGAAAAAGTTATAGATGATTATTTAGATTATTTGAAAGTTGGATTATGTAATATTATAGATATATTTGAGCCAGAGGTAATATCTCTTGGCGGAAGTTTTGCTTATTATGAGGATAATCCAATATTTAAGAAATTATTAGAAAAATTAAAGGAGCCAAATAGTACATATAATCAAGAATCTTCACCAAAGATTAGAGTTGCTAAATTTAAAAATGATGCTGGAATTATTGGAGCAACAGTAAAAGTAGAAAAGGAATAATAAAAAGATGTTATTTTAAAGAAGAATTTATGAAAAGGAGGAACGTTATGGCAGAAATAACATATGAGATAGTAAAAAAAATAGGAGTATTATCTACTACTGAAAAAGGATGGAGTAAAGAATTAAATTTAGTAAGCTGGAATGGTAGAGATCCTAAATTTGATTTGAGAGACTGGAGTGAAGATCATTCTAAAATGGGAAAGGGAGTAACTTTTTCAAAAAATGAGATGGAAAATTTAAAAGATTTATTAAATAAGTATGAAGACTAATAAAAATATCCTTGATAATTATATAATATCAAGGATATTTTTATTAGTTATAGTTTAATTTGCTATTAGTTAAAAATTATTATTTAGTCATCAGTTTTTTTAGATTTATCATTTATATCGTCTTCTAAATTTTTACCGAATCGTTTAATTTTATTTGTAGTTGTTTTTTCGAATTCATTATTTTTAATAGAAAATTCTTTTATGTGTTTAAATTGTGGAAGAAGATTATTTACTTCTTTTACACTTTTACTTATAATTTCAAATATTTCTTTATCGCTCACATTAGAATTTTCGTCAATATTTAAATATTCTTTTATTTTACTTATATCTGGAATAATATTAGCTTTTACATAAGTTTCTTTATTTTCGTTATTTAATCTGCCTACTACTAAGGATTCTAAAATAAATTCATTATTATCAAGTAAAAATTCTATTTCTTCTGGATAAACATTTTTACCATTTTTAGTGATAATAACATTTTTTGATCTTCCTGTTATATAAAGCCAGCCCTCATCATCTATTTTTCCTAAATCTCCAGTATGGAACCATCCATCTATAAGAACTTTATTAGTTTCTTTTTCATTATTATAATATCCAAGCATAACATTTGGACCTTTTACTAATATTTCGCCTATACCATTTTCATCTGGATTAGATATTTTATATTCAACATTAGGAATAGGAAGCCCAACAGATGATTTGTTTACAAAGAAGTCATTATTACCAGCAACTAATGGAGAACATTCAGTAAGCCCATATCCATTTAAAACTTTTATTCCAAATTTATTTAAAGAAGTTATTAAATCAGGACTAATAGGAGATGCACCTACTATTATTTTTTGAATATTGCCACCTAAAGCTTTTTTTATTTTGGATTTTACTATTGGTCTTAAAAATAATGGTAAATTATCCATGATATGTTTTTGAGGATTCTTTTCAAAATATTTTTTTGGTAAAGAATTCTTTAAAGTTTTTAAAATATTTGCATGTAATTTATCTAGTATTAATGGAACACTTAAAAATATATTTGGCTTATATTCATTTAAATTTTGTGCCAAATGTTTATAGCTTTCAAGATAAGATATAGTTCCTCCACTAGATATTACTAAAAGAAATCCCAGAGTACATTCATAAGTGTGATGAATAGGAAGAATTGACATTATTTCTGTATGTGTATCAACTTTTACAATACTACCAATAGAAAATATATTTGAGCAAATATTTTTGTGAGATAAGCATACACCTTTGGAATTTCCAGTAGTTCCAGAAGTATATAGCAAAAAGTGCATTTCGTCAGGATCTATTTTTATGTTTTCAAAAGAAGTATCATATGAAGTTTCTTTATTATATTGTCCTGTTGTCTTAAAATGATTAAATGATAATACATTATCTGTACTAGAAGATTCTTTATTAAAGTCTATGTATATTAAATTTTTATTATTTAATAAATTTTCATTTGCCTTTATTTCTTCTAAATATTTTGAATCACCAAGAATTACTTGAGAGTTAGATTCATTTAGAAAAGTTATCATATCATGTACTTTTAATTCTTTATCTATCGGAACTACAACTCCTGTTATACAAGCAGCAAGATATGACACAGACCATTTATAACTGTTTTTTCCAACAATAGCAATAAATTTATTTTTAAATCCATTATTAATTAATGCAGTTCCTAATGCTTCAACATCTTTTAAAAATTCAAAATATGATACATTATATATTTGACCAGCATTATCTTTTAGCTTAAAAGCAGTTTTACTAGAATACTTTTTACCAACAGTATAAATCATTTCTTTTAAATCAGAGAAATCATCTCTTTTAAAGTAATGTTTTTCAATATAATTTATTTTTGATTTTGGATTACTTTTATTCATAAAATAAAGTCCTTTCTATTTTATTACTCTAGTAAATTTATATTCTTCCAAATTTGTTAATTCAGTAACATAGTGACCATCAAGTATTGATTGAGATTCATCTTCAAGTGGGATAGGAATTTCTACATCACAAATATATTCTTCACCAAGTGCATTTTCAATATGAATTGTAAAATTAACAGTTGCTTGGATATTAGAAAGTTTTGTTCCTGATTTTTGTAGAAGTGATCCATCGAAGGTTACAGAAGATGCATTGTTTTTAATTATTAAGCTAGAATAAACATTTGAATTAACATATGATAATGTAAGTGGATTAGAACAGTCTGTATAAAAAGAAGGTTTAGTATAATCGACTGTGCTATTTACAGAATTAACTGTAAAATCCATTCTATCTGTAATTTGATTATCTAAATCATCTACAACTGGCATTCCTAAAGAATTAGGATTTTTATAAAAAAGTCCTGGAGAGCCAAGAGTAGGTTTTACAGAAAAATTAACATTATCAATATAAAGCTTACTTACTAAATTCTTAGAAGTCAATTTGTCAGAATAAACGTGATTATTAATACTAATAGACATATCTGTATATTGGTATATGTTCAAATTCCAATAATCTTTTTGTGTTTCAGAGTTGTTTAAAGCGTTTGCTGAACTGTATAATAAGATATTATCTATTTCAAAAATTGTTTTCTCATCTTCATTAGATTTACTTCCTTGAGAAATGTTTTGATTATTTTTTGAAGATGCATCATCTGTTTTATTAATTAAATTAAAATAGATAATAACACCTATAATTATGATAAAAATCACAATACCAAAAACAATTCTAAAAGTTATTACTTTTTTTCTATCGTTTTCTAAAATCATTTTATCCTCCGTGAAATTTTATATTATTAATATATACCAGATTTAGCATTTTTTCAAGGAAATTAAAGGAATTAAATCCTATTTTATTTAATTGACAAAAAGTTATGTAGATATTAAAATATTTATAGGAGAAAATGTATGAAAAGAGTAGAATATGTAATTGAACCAGCAAAGAAAAGTAAAAAAAGAAGAATAATTGTCATTATACTACTTATAGTTATAATAGTTTGTGCATTATTACTTACAAGATTTTTAGTTAAAAACTCTAATGCAGCAGAAGATGTTTTAAGTAGGGAATCTATAGATACACAAAAAGAAGCTGAGGCTAAAAAGGAGATTACTATCGAGAAAAACATGGATGTATTAGATATAAAAAACATATTAAATGAAAATACAAAAGATGTAGAAACAAAAACATTAGTAGTAGATGAAATGGATTTAGATTATAAAACATTATATAGAGAAAATCCAGAACTTCCACAAGGACAACTTAAGACGGTACAAGAAGGTGTAGATGGATCACAGCAGGTTATTGTTGTAAAATCTTATCTTGGAAATGAATACATAGGAGAAGAAAGAGTAACTAGTAGAATTACTAAAGGTACTATTGATAAGATTGTAGAGATAGGCACAGGTTCTGGAACATATACATATACGCCTGAGGTCGGAGATAAGTTATATGTTACTCCATCATCACTAACTTTAAGAGAAGCGGCAAATAATAAATCTAACAAAGTGTGTGTCTTAAAACAAAATGATGAGGTTAGATTAGTTGAGATTTCTGGTGAATGGTATAAAGTAAAGTATGAAAACTTTTTAGGATATGCCCAAGCTAATTGTTTTACAGCAAAAAATCCTAATGCTGTTGGTGAGTTTAAAGATGGTGTAGAATATTCAAAAGAGGAGCTTCTAGCATCACTTGATATTGATATGGATTTAAATAAACCAAGTGGATTTACACTAGAACAATTCAAAAAAGTTTTATCAGGAAATAAAGAAGATAAAAAACATGTTATAGAAGATAATGCAGAATATTTTTATTATGCTGAAAAACAATATAATATAAATGGTATTTATTTGGCTGCAATGGCGATACATGAAGGTGGATGGGGAACATCTAAAATAGCACAAGATAAGAAAAACTTATTTGGATATGGTGCATATGATAGTAATCCTTATGGTGGAGCATATGATTTTGAAACGTATTCTGAAGGAATAGATTTAGTTGCAAGAGTTTTAGTTAAACATTATTTAAATGAGAAAGGTACAGAAATATATGATGGAGAAACAGCAACTGGAAAATACTATAATGGACCAAATTTAAAAGGTGTAAATAAAAGATATGCAAGTGATAAGAATTGGGCAAATGCAACTTTTAAATGGATGAAATATTTATATGAAAGGTTATAAGATTTTTAGTGGCATCTAGTTAAAATACTAAATGCCACTAAACTTTATATTAAATTTTATTAAGTTTTAATGATTTTATTAAAATAATGCGTAATTGTAACATTTTTTATTGTTATTTTATTGCTATTTTTTTTAAATTATTGTATGATTATATATGTATAAAATTAGGCGAAAATCAAAAAAATGGGGGATACATAGATGAAAAAATTCTTATATTATTCTGTAGTAATATTTATGTTAATTATAATGTTCGCAATGCCAATATATGCAACTTCAAATATGACAAACGTTCCTGCTAATACATCTAGCACGAATAATGCCGGACAGGAAAGTACGCAAGGTACGCAAATTGCTACAGAAAAAAACGTCTTAGAAACAGAGAACGCTACAAAATTTGCACAAATGAAAGAAGAGTTTAAATCAAAATTTGAACAATATTCAGATAAATATGGATCAGATGTATATGGTGTAGTAGCGCTTATATTAGATACTCTTAGGATTTATAGTATTCCATTCTGCTTCGTAGGTATTGCAGTTGGTGCAATATACCAATATGTTATTGGTATTAGAAAGTTGGATGTTAGAGATAGAGGTTTTAATTTAGTAATTGCTTTTGTTACAGCTTTAGTAATATGTCAGGTTTTACCTTTAGTGTTTGCAGTAGTAACTAGAGGATGGGTATTGTAAAACAATTACGTTTGGAGGTTTTAACAAATGAGGATTTTATTTGCAGTAAGTAATGAGAATGTTTCAGATGCAATAGTTAAAAGTTATCACAAAAATTATAGTGATACTATAACTTTTAAAAATGTATTTTACTTTAATGCAATAATCAAAGAAATTCAGAGAGATAGAACTTATGATAGAATTATTATTAGTGAAGATTTAGAGCCATTTGCAAATAATAATTATGATGCAATAGATAAATTTATATTTGAAAGATTAGAATCAATTTCAGAAGAAATAAATGATTTTGCAGATAGTAAAATACCAATTATATTAATTTGTACAGATAGAAGGACTAAGTCTAGTTCAATGATTCATAAATTATATAATATTGGTATTTATGATGCATTAATTGGTTCAGATAGAAGGATAGATAATGTTTGTAAATTAATTAATGTTCCTCGTACAAAGGAAGAGGCTATGCAATATTATAAACTAGAAAATGCGGGAGATACAAAATCTAGTTTAGAAGATGTAAGTGAGGAAGAAGTTCAAAATATTGTTAGCTATTATAAAAAGTTAGGAAAAAATGAAGAAAGATTTACAGATAGCTTTAATAATATAGCTTCACAATATACAGATGCACAGCTTAAAATAATTATTAGATATTTACCAATAAACGTAAAAGCAGTATTAGAAGCTGAATGTCCAAAATATCAAGAGCTTGTTACTTATGCAAGTGATAGGGACAAAATAAGAGAGCAAAAGGAAAAAGAAAGATTACAAGAACAAAAATTAAAAGAAAAAGAAGAATATGAAGAAAAAATAAAAGAACAATATGAACAAAAGAAAAAAGAACAAGAAAAGGCTGAAAAGGAGCAGAAGAAAGCTGGATATGTTCCTAATGCTGAAAGTAAATCTGCAAAAAGACAAGAGCAACAACCAATAGGAATAGATTTAATAGATAGAAAAATGAATAGACCTGGTATTCAAGGAGATGTATTAATTCCAAATGCGATTAACACAAAAAATGCAAGAAGAGTGTTATCAGATGAGGAAATGAATATGGAATCTTCAAGAACAATAAGACCTGAAAGTATAAATACTGTTCAAAATGTAAATGTACAACAAGCAAATCAAATTCAGCAAGTACAACAAGTTAAGCCTCAAAATATTCCAGAACAAAGAACAGAAGTTGTTCAAAATACACAAGAGGCTCCAAAAGCACAAAATACTCAAAATATGCAGCCTCAACAAGAAAAAGTTGAAGAGACAGTTACTCTTCCAGGATTTGAAGATTTAGATACAAATGTACAACCTATTGAAAAAGAAGAAGTAGTAGTGGCTAATAATGTAGCAGCTATGACACAAGCAAACAATGTGCCAGTAAATAATATTCAACAAGCAGAAAATACTACTAATACTCCTAACAATAATATAGATACAGTAAGTAAAGAAATTAAAACTGAAACTGTTCCAGAAGAACCAGTTAAGAAAGGAAGAGGAAGACCTAGAAAGTATCCAATTGATCCTAATCCAAAACCAAAAGGAAAAAGAGGAAGACCTAGAAAAAATCCTTTACCAGAAGAGCAAGATAATAAGACAAATGTTGAAGTTAATAATGAGACTGTTCAAGAAACACAATCAGTTACATTACCAGGATTTGAAGATTTAGAGGTAGAAAATCCATCTCAAGAAGTTGCTACAACATTACCTGGTTTTGAGAATGAAAACATATCAGAAGACTTTAGCTCTTTTGATACTTTTGAATCACCTGAAGGTAAAATTACTCAGAAAGAAGATACTTCAAGCATACAGCAAAGTAATGTAGTAGATAATAATAATAATAATAATAATAATAATAATAATAATACAAGCAATACAGCTACAACATTACCAGGATTTGAAGATGATGAGTTTGAAGATATTGATTTACCACATACATCACAAGGCACACCACTTGATGCTGATTTTATGAATTTTGGAAATAGTGAGACTACTTCAAATTCTAATGTAAATAATGTATCTCGTGTAGAACAAAATAATACGTATAATGCTACAAGTAGCAATGATGCAAATTTAAATACAAACACAGATATAAATTTAAATCAGAATGTTAATAATGAACAACAGGAAAATATAGATAATTTACAAAACAGTAATACTGATGATAATATAACTTTACCTGGAATGGATTTAGATTCATATTTAGAACAAAATAATGAAGAAGAAAACAAAGTAGAACCTGTAAGAAAAGATAGTGTTGAACTTCCAGGATTTGAAGAAGATTATAATAAAGTAGAGTTTAACAATCAAATAAATCCTTCAGCAAATAATCAAAGTTATACACCAACAAGTCAAGTTAAAGATGCAAAAGGCCCTACATTACCAGGGTTTGAAGAGAATTCTGCAGATGAGATTACAACAGCTGCTGTATCTTCAGCAACAGCTTATAGAAGCAATGATATTGAAAGAAATGAAGGAATAAGAAAGTTAGAAGAAAAGAGAGTTTATTCAACAGGATCTTTAGAAAGTGTACTTACAAGAGACAAGAAAGTTGCGGCATTTATTGGAACGAGTAAAAATGGTACATCATTTATAGTAAATAATTTAGCAAGTTTATTTTCATCAATTGGTGTAAAAACTGCAATACTAGATATGACTAAGAATAGAAATGCATATTATATCTATACAAATAATGATGAAAATTTAAGACAGATTTCTTATGATGCAATTGATAAATTAGAAAATGGTGTAGCAGAAGGAATTAAGGTTGATAGAAATTTAGATGTTTATACAGCAGTTCCAAGTGAAGAAAAAGATTTTTCAAATGCAGAAGCTATTCTTACAACACTTGCAAGAAATTATTCACTTGTATTAATAGATTGTGATTTTGATACACCATTTGGATATTTTGCTAATGCACAAGAAATATATTTAGTTCAATCAATGGATATATTGACAATACAACCACTTACAGCTTTCTTAAGAGAGCTAAAAACAAATGGAATATTAGATCAAGAAAAATTAAGAGTAGTTGTAAATAAAGAAATTAAGGTTAGAGGACTTACATCTAAAACAATTATAGGAGGAATGTCTTTCTATAATGATCCTAGTATGTCATATATGACAGAATTATTTAATAAGGATAAAATAAAAGCTTGTACTCTTCCTTTTGAAGATTCAACTTATTCTAAATACCTAGAGACATTAGTAAATTGTAATGTAAGTATAAGTGGATATTCAAAAAGTTTTATGAATAGCTTGAAAATTTTAGGTAATATGGTGTATCCTTTATTAAGTAAGCAAACTTATATTAAGTCAGGACCAGATTACACAAGAAGTAATTTTTCTGACGAAATGAACAATACATTAAATCAAATGAGAAATAAATATTAAAATACTATATAGAAGAGGTGAATTATTTTGGCTTTAGTACCTATAGTGATACTGGTAGCAATAGTTGCAATTTTAATTTTTTATAATATTGATATAAAAAATAAATTAAATACTTATAATAATATTTCTAAAAAAATTAATAATTTGAACGTATTGCAAGATTTTATGGATATTACTGGTGAGGATATATCTGTAGATGAGAAGATAAAAAAGGTTAATGATGTTTTAATTGAAAAATTTGAGATTAAGTATTCAACTATTGTAGTGTTCAATGGAGCTGAATATATTTTAAAAGCTTCAAATACAGATCAAAAATATTGGCCAAATTTAACAAATCTTCATACAGAAGAAGTTTTTAAAGAAAGTATTACAAATGCAGTACCAAAATATATAACAGTTGATCAAGAAGGAGAAAAACTTCCATATCAAAAGATGGATTTTGGTAGAGCAAAATCAGCAATGTTTTTCCCATTATTTATAGATAATGTATATATTGGATACTGGATTATAGAAAGTTCAGTTATGCATGCTTTTGATAAAGTTGATACAACACTTTTGGAAGTTATAAGAGATGATATAGTTGCATTAGTAAAAACAGTATCTTATCAGGAAGCAATGGAAAGTATAGTAAGAACAGATCAATTTACAGGCTTATATTCAGCAGAATATTTATATGGACAAGCTAAAGCAAAAATTGACTCACAGCCTACATCTACAGTATGTATGTTTAGAATAATGAACATTGAGGAAATAAATAAGGCATATAGTAGAGAAACTGGAAATAATATAATTATTTCAGTAGCAAATTGGGTTAAGACTTCAATAGATGCCGGAGAGATTTTTGTAAGATATATGGGACCTAAATTTGTTATAGTATTTGTTGGAAAAGATGATGATTATGTAACAAAAGTTACAAAAGAATTAAGAGATGATTTAGAGAGTATAGAAATAGAATATGTATCACCTACTGGAGAGAAAAAATATGCAAAACCTTTAGTTGATTTTGTAGTATCAACTTATTATAAAGGAACTGGGGTCGAGAAAGTTACAGCTAAACTAGAAGAATATCTAGATACTGCTGATAAGAGTGAACACAATATTAATTTTATATAAAGGAGTGATATTATATGGATTTTGATAAGACAATGAAATTTAGTGTTGAAAAAGAAGATAATGCTAAAACTCAAGAGATAATGAAAGAAGTTTATGAGGCTTTAGTAGAAAAAGGATATAATCCTATAAATCAATTAGTTGGATATATTTTATCAGGAGACCCAACTTATATAACTAGCCATAAAAATGCAAGAAACTTAATAAGATCTGTAGAAAGAGATGAATTATTAGAAAAAATGTTAAAAAATTATATAGGACTTGAATAATATGGGAAAAAGAATTTTAGGAATTGATTATGGTGATAGTAGAGTAGGACTTGCTATATCTGATGCACTTCGGAATAACTGCTCAAGGATTGGAAACAATACATCATAAAGGAAATGATAAGATTTTACTTAAAAGATTAGATGAAATTATGCAAGAATATGAGATATCTACTATAGTAGTCGGAATGCCATATAATATGAATGGATCATCTTCTGATAGAGTGGATGTAACAAATAAATTTATTCATAAATTAAAATGCAAATATAATAAAATAAAAATAGAGACAATAGACGAAAGATTAACTACTGTAGAAGCTCATAGAACAATGAATGATTTGAATATTAACAAGAAAAATAAAAGGAACTTAGTAGATACAATTTCTGCTGTTTATATATTAGAAATGTATATGAATAAAATAAAATCAAATTAATTGTTGCAATAATATGTAATTTAGTATATATTATATACAGCAATTATAAATCGATATTAATATTTTAAAATAAACAAGAAGATTTATAATATGAAAGGAGAAAATAAAAATGGATGAGAACAAGGACGATTTAGAATTAAATGAAGATTTAAATAACATAATCGTATTAAATGATGAAAATGGCGAAGAAGTTCAATTTGAATTCTTAGATTTAGTAGAATATGATTCAGAAGAATATGTTATATTATTACCTGTAACAGCTGAAGGAGAGGAAGATCTTGGAGAAGTTGTTATATTAAAGGTTGAAGAAACAGAAAACGAAGACGAAGAATCTTATGTTAGTGTTGATGACGAAGAAACATTAAATGCAGTATTTGAAATATTTAAAGAAAAATTCAAAGATGAATTTAACTTTGTAGATGAAGACTAATATTAGATTGAAATAAAAATTAAATATTAAGAGTAAATATCCTATAGCAATTGTTATAGGGTATTTTTTTGATGAGAATGATGTTGGTAGACATAATGCATAATACATGATATAATATAATACGTGATTAATTTATTAGGAATAAAGTACAGTATTTATTTCGGAAAAGAATTATTATAAAGGAGGGAAGATAAAAGTTCCTGAATAATAATTGTATTTTATTTAAGATTTATTCACAAAAGAAAAAATATTAAAAGGAGACGTATCCAAATAAGACTGGTGGATACATGTAGATCAATGTGAAAACAGAAAAATTAAGAGGATTAGTAGTTACAAGTTTTGAGGAATATTGCATTTTAACAAAACAAACTTTTTTATTGACATATATGTCAGATAAAGAAAAATCAAATGCTAGAGTTGCTTTTAAGCCAAATGAAGATGATGCTATAACGGCATTTGATGAGGCAAAAGAACAAATCCAAACACTACAAAAACTTTATTTAGATGAAGCAACAGATGAAGAAATGAAAGCCATCTTATCAAAAGAAGATATAAAATTAATCGAAAAGATGGATGAATATGGACAGGTATATAATAAATCATATTTTACTAAATTAATGAAAGAAAGATTAGTAAATATTCAAAATTATTATTTATATTATATGGAAAACTTCAAGAATACAGGAATGATTTTTTATTATAAAAATAAACCATATGTATATCCTTATAAAATGGGGGACTTTTTTATAAGAGATCTAGTTAAAATAAATGGTGATTTAGAAAATCGAAGAGAAGAATTCTTTTTATTAAATAGATTAGTAGATATGAGATTTTCTTTTACGATTGGTATTGAAAAGGTTTGTGAAGCATATTTTACAGATATGACTCTACAGGAGATTATAGGAGATTGTCATAAGCAAGGAATAGATGATTTGAGATTTGCACATGACATTAAACTCTTAACTTACCATTTATCAATGGGAGAAATGATTAAATTATTACATGATTAAAATCTTAAATAAAGTTCGACCTAAACAGAAATGTTTAAGGTCCTTTTTCTTTTTTATGCAATTTGAATTTTAATATTCAATTTTATTTTTTATATATATTAACATTAATTAAATTATTGCTTTTAATTTTTTAGTATGTTAAAATTTATATATATTTATACAAAGGAGATGCATATTTTATGATAAGTATGATAAGCTATTTGCTGACCTTTTTAACTATAATATTTTGGGGATTTAGATTTGTAGTAGCATATTGTTTTTCAATGGAAATAGATATAGGATTTGTACCACTTAACATGGGAATAGAGATTGCTTTATTATTTGCTTCTGTTCCATGTATTATATTAATGATAAAAAGAAATTTACTAGCAACATTTATATATGCTATGATGTATTGGCTATATTTTGGTTCCGATTTAATATTTACAATATCGTCAATGATGGAAGGCAATGTTGGTGTTGCAACAACATCTACTGCTATTGCAGCTTTTGTAGGTGTTGGTATACCAGTATTTAATTTAATAGATGTTTATATTAATAAAAATAGAGTTGGAAAATCTGGTGATAAGAAAACAGACTGGTTTTATAGAAATAAGGCGTATGATAGAGAGTTTGATGAAAGGGCAGATAGAAATAATTATAGAACTTAATATAAATAAAAAAATACACTATGTTTTATTTTAAAGTAATATATAGTGTATTTTTTTGCGTGAAATATATAGAAATTAAATATTATTTTCAAATGATAAATTAGTATTTTCATTAGGAGTATTTTTTGATTGAATAGCTCTTAATATTAATCTACTAATAGGTCCTGCAACTAATATATTTAAAAAGAATGCTGCACAGAAATTTCTAGGCCATCTAATAAAAAATTCGCTAAATATTGTTTTAGCATTATCTCCACCTAAAAAGCCACCAATGATTGTCATAATAAGTGACATTAAAGTAACAATGAAAAAACAATTGAATAGAATAAAAGCATTTATACTGTCTGTTTTTGAAGTGAATTTATCTAATAGTATATGATTTATTTTTCCAACAAAAAATGTTTCTAAAACAAATGCAATTACAAAAGTTACTGGAAAAGCAATAAGCGTTGTTTTAATAGAGTTTAAGTTAAAACCTCCTAAATGAATTGAAATATTTAAAAGGCCCATAAAGAATACCATAATAAAACATATACTAATTCCATAAATAATACCTTCTTTTTTATTACTTGGCATATGTCTTCCTCCTTTCCTCACAGAAAAATAACATGTAATTGGATAGAAAACCTTATTACATGTTTACATGCATATATATTATATCATGGCAAAAATTTTCATGTAATAGTAAAAATAAAAAAATTTTATAAATATATCAATCTTTATATATACTCATAAATATGGTATAATATGCATTACATAAAGATTTTAATGTTGAGATATTAAAATAAATAAGTAAAAGGAAATAAAAGTAATGGATAAAATAGCAATAATTTCAGATATACATGGAAATTTAGAAGCACTAAAAGTGGTTTTAAAAGATATAAAAGAAAGAAATATAGAAAAGATTTTTTGTTTAGGAGATATAGTGGCAAAAGGAACTCATCAAGAAGAATGTGTTAATTTGATTAAAGAAAATTGCGAAATAGTTTTAAAAGGAAATTGTGATGCATATTTTACAAGTGAAGTAGAAAGAGAAACAAAACCTGAAATAGAACTTAAAAGAATTGATTGGATAAACAGTAAATTATCAAATGAGAGTAAAAAATATCTTAGAAATTTGCCATATTCATTTGAGTTTTATTTAAGCGGTAGACTTGTGAGACTTTTTCATGCAACACCAGAAAAGATTAACGGATTTATTGGAAATATAGATACTATAGGCAGATTATATTCATTATTTTTGCCAAGTGAAAATACTCTTTCTAATGAAAAAGCAGATATTATAGTATATGGACATATTCATACACCTTTTATTCAAAGAATATATAATAGAACAATTATTAATTCAGGTTCAGTAGGAAATGCAATAGATGTATTTAGAAATATAGATAAAGATGCAGATGTTAAAAATACTACTCTTGCAAATTATGTTATTCTTTCCGGAAAATATGATTCAAAAGATATAAATGAAGAAATATCATTTGAACTAGTGAATGTTCCATATGATATAGAAAAAGAATTAAAAGAAAATGAAGATAATATTGAAATGGAATCTTATGAAGAAGAGCTTAGAAGCGGAAAGTATAGAAATATGGAAAAGATTTATAAAAGCTTTGAATTAAGAGGAATAGAGACAGATAAAATATAAAAATAATTTAGATTTAAGTATTATGTGTTTAGGAGGTATCAAATTTGAAAATAAATTTACATATGCATTCAAATTATTCGTTAGATGGTGCATTTGATATTAATGATTTAATAGAAAAATGTAAAAAAGAAAATTTTGATATTATTTCTGTAACTGATCATAATACATGTAAAGAATATGAGAAAATAAAACCTTATAGTGATATAAAGATTGTTAATGGATTAGAAGCGGATGCAATTATAAATAATCATACGTATGATTTTTTATGTTATGATTTTGATATAGAAAACGTGTCTAAATATTGTACAGAAAAATATAAAACTATAGAAGAAAGACAAAATAAGATTTTTAATGAATTAGTAAAATTATGTTATAAGAAAAATATTAGAATAAACAATATAGAATCATATAATCCAAGAGAAGAATATGCTCATCCAGCTATATATAGAATGTTAAATAAATACTTTTTAGATTATCATAATATTTCTAATGCTAATGATTTTTATAGAAGAAGTACAATTGATGAGAAATTTCCTCTATATATTGATATGCATATAGTATGGCCAGATATAGAAGAACTTTTAGATGTTATACATAAAAATAATGGAAAAGTGTTTTTAGCCCATCCTTATAGATATAATAAAAAAGTAGAAGATGTTTTATCTGAAGCAAAATGTTATGTAGATGGAATAGAGATATGTAATAATCCAAATAGCAAAGCAGAAGTTGATTTTTTATACAAGTTTGCCAAGAATAATAATTTACTTATTTCATGTGGTTCAGACTATCATGGAAATAATAGATATAATATGAATTGTAAATATATAAGTCAAGAAATGTATAATGATATAATTTCATGGATGAAATAAAGTGAAGAATAAGGGATAATTAGATGATTATAGAATATGATAAAAAATATGATCAAGAGATAAAGAATTTGTTAGTAGAACTTCAAGAATATATTCAGAGTATAGACATTGAAGGATACAATAGAGTAACAAAAGAATATAGAGAAAAGAATTTTGAGATGGTCTTAGATAATGTTTCTAAAAATAAAGGTAAGATTTTATTATATGAACATAAAGGTAAAATAGTAGGACTTATTATAGGAATAATAAATAACGAAGAAGAAAATACTTTTGATTTTGAGGCACCAAAGAGAGGAAAGATAACTGATTTAGTAGTATCAAAGAATACTCGTAATAATGGAATAGGAAGCATTCTTCTAAAAACAATGGAAAATTATTTAAAATCAGTTGGATGTAAGGATATTCTTTTAGATGTTTTTGGATATAATGAAAAAGCATTTAGTTTTTATGAAAAAAATGGATATCATACAAGGCTTATAGAGATGACAAAAAAGTTATAAAATAATAAGATTAAAAAAGATATTAAAATAGAAATCGTGAAGAAAAAAAGAAAAGAGAAAAAAATGAAATTAATAGATAAAGAATATTTAGATAAATTAGATAGTAATTGTTATGTGTGGTATGCTTGTTATGGCTCAAATATTAATTTTAAAAGATTTATGTATTATATAAATGGAGATGAAAATGAAAAATATAGTACAAACAAAGGATGCACAGATAAATCTCTTCCAATAGAAGAAAGAAAATATATATTTAATCGCCCAATCTATTTTGCAGGCAAAAGCAAAAGATGGGGTGGAGGTATGGCTTTTTTAGATTATGAACATGCAGGTAAAAGTTATGGCAAAATATATAAATTAAAATTAAGCCAGTTTAAAGAAATATTACAACAAGAGCAAAGTAATAGGTTATATGATGCTATTTTATTGATAGATTATATAGATAAGATTCCAGTACTTACTTTTACAGCAAAATACAAGTTAAAAAATCTAGCAAATCCGAGTGATAAATATATTAAAGTAATAGAGGATGGATTAATAGACTTGTACGATAATTTAGATAAAAAAGAAATAGAAGAATATTTAAAAAGTAGTATAGACGATAATTGTGAAAAATAGAAGAAAAATATTAATTGTATAGATTAAAAGTAAAAGTATTATATAATATATATGGGGTGAAGAAGTATATGCTAAAATATGTAGAAATAACAAATGATAACATTGAATTTGCAACTAAAATACAAATGAAAATATTCCCAAATGAATCTGCATATGAACATTTTAAGTTTACTATTGAAAGAGATTTAGAGTATGAAAAATATTTTTTAGTCTATGATAGTGATATTGTAATTGGAGTAACTGGACTATATTCAAATGAAGATATAAATATAACAAATAGTTTATGGCTTGGATGGTTTGGAGTACTTGAAGAATATAGATTAAAAGGTTATGGTAAAAGAATTTTAATAGATACAATTGAAATGGCAAAAAAACTTGCAAAAAAATATCCAATTAAATATTTTAGGTTGTATACTTCAGAAAGAGATGATAAAATTGCTCAGCCACTATATGAGAAGGTAATGGATTTAAAAGAATATTATAATAATCCAGAAGATATTAATTATGATGGTACATGTCTTATTTATACAAAAGGTTTAAATAATAATAAACCCATATATTGGAATAATATATTTTTAAATTTAAGAGAAATAGTTGAAGAAGAGAAAAAATCAAATGAAAGATATAAATCTGATGGAGGATTAAATGATAAATAAAAATGATTCTTTAGGAATACCGAATTATGGAGTATGGTATTTAGAAACATTACCAGAGCAAATTGCAATAGAAGAGATGCAGAATATACATAGATTTTTAAATAAGTTAGTTCGTAGTAAAGTTGCACCAGAGCTTGAAGGAAAGAATAGAAGAATGGAGTTTATCAATTATGGTAGAACTCAACTTGTATATGTACTTACTGTTGATGAAAATAGACAATATACCTTTTTAGTTACACAGCCTGCAGCAGAAAAAAATATTGGGAAAAGAGAATTTACAAACTTAAAACAATTGAGTGCTAGGAGTGGTAATGTCATAAAACCCATGTATTATTTTCAGGATAAAGATAATAGATCTAGAGAGGCATATGTGACACCATATTATTATCAAGCAAGATGTATTGGAGTGGAAACCACTTCATGGGGAATGTGGATACCAGAACCAACATACCATTTTAGAAGATTTTCAGAAGATGAAAGAAGTATAATTAATTCTTCTATGGTAGCTATTTTAGTAAGTCTATATGATGAAAAAGAAAAGTCAGGAATATCTGAGTGTAGATTAGATGGTGGAGACTTTATGTTAGAAAAAGGGTTTGAAAATTATTTATTAGATTATGAAAATATGTTTGATAGAATGAAGTTAATTGCAGCAAGAAACATGGTTCAAATGGATTTTAAAGATTATCTAAATAGACTAAAAAAAGAACTTTCAGGAAATATGGAAAAGGGTGAAAGAAATATTATTTTAGGTAAAAAAATAAAGTGTCCTATGACAGATGAAGAGATTGAAGAAGGTATTAATCTTGGAATAGAATTAAAAAATAAAAAGAATTTAAAACAAGTTCAATTATAAAGTTAGAGAAAGGATGAAAATAATGGGTGAAAATAAAGTAAATATTAACTGGTATCCAGGACATATGGCAAAAACAAAAAGAGAAATACAAGAAGATTTAAAATTAATAGATGTAGTAATAGAACTTTTAGATGCTAGAATTCCTATATCTAGTAGGAATCCTGATTTTGATAATATTATTAGGAATAAAAAACGAATAGTAATTTTAAACAAATCAGACTTGTCTAATGAAATAGAAAATAAAAGATGGATTGAGTATTATAATTCAAAAAATATTCCAGCTTTAGCAGTTGATTCGAATTCTGGAAAAGGTGTTAATAAAATAGAAAAAGAAATAGAAAAATTAATGAGTGAAGATATAGAAAAAATGCAAGCTAAAGGAATAGTTAGAAAAACTATAAGAGTTATGATTCTTGGAATTCCGAATGTTGGTAAATCTTCATTTATTAATAGAATATCTAAAAAGACTACAATGGAAGTAGGAAATAGACCAGGTGTTACAAGACAAAAACAATGGATTAGAATAGGAAATCAGATTGAATTATTAGATACACCAGGTGTTTTATGGCCAAAGTTTGATGAGAATACTGGTCTTATGCTTGCTTATACAGGTAGTATTAAAGATGATATCTTAGATAGAATAGATGTGGCATATAATTTAACTAAAATATTAGTAAATAATCATAAAAAGTTATTTATGGATAGATATAAGTTATCTGAAGAAAAGTTTAGTGAACTTATAAAAGAAGATAATTATGCATTAGAATTTATGTATGAGATTGGAAGAAAAAGAGGAGCTTTAATATCTGGAGGAGAGATTGATTTAGAAAGGGTTTCTGGAATTATCTTGGATGATTTTAGAAGCGGAAGAACTGGAAAAATCACATTAGAAGTGGTATAATATATGAGTAGACTAAGATTTAGTCTACTTATATATTTAAAGGAGAGAATAATTTGGAATTAATAGATAGAGAAAAAGAAGAGATGGATATAAAAATGTTATCACCACTAACATGGGCATATGTTGGTGATAGTGTTTATGAATTATATGTTAGAACATATTTAATAAATAAGACAAAATTAAAACCTCATAGATTGCATATAGAAGCAATTAAGTTTGTTAAAGCAAAATCACAAGCAGATATTTTAAAAAGTATAGAAGATGTATTGACAGAAGAAGAAAAAGATATTGTAAGAAGAGGTAGAAATGCTGAGAATCATCATTTACCTAAAAATGCGGATCCTGCAGATTATATGTATGCAACGGCTTTTGAAGCTTTAATAGGGTATTTATATTTAACTAAAAGGGATGAAAGATTAAAAGAAATTTTAGACTTGTGTATACAAAAAGTTGATAATATAGATAATATTTAATAAATTGCTTGACTGAAAACGATGTTTTATGGTATAAATAGATAGTACCATTTATGGCCCCTTGGTCAAGCGGTTAAGACGCCACCCTCTCAAGGTGGAATCATGGGTTCGATTCCCGTAGGGGTCACCACTTTAGATGAAAAAGATAACCTTTTTCATCTTTTTTTATTGTTTTTCAAAACGCTGTATTTGCCTAAATAAGTGAAGTTTAAGACTTTACTTGTTTTTTGCCAAAATGTATATACTATTTTGTACACTGCTTGAAATTAGTGAACTTTAAAAAATAGTTAAGATTAAGTTTGTTTATATTAAATATTGAGAAAAAATATTTATTATAAATGTATACTAATTTAGAAATGTTACATAATAAAAATTGCCACTTCCCATTTTTAAAAATATTTGATTTTTGGGAAGTAATATGGTATAATTTTTTTGAGGTGAAAATATGAAATTAATAGAAAGAAATTATCTTAATACTTTAATAGAAGTAATGGGAACTCCTGATATAAAAGTCATCACAGGAGTTAGAAGAAGTGGAAAATCTAAATTATTAGAACTTTTTAAAGAATATATAAAAAATAATGTAAAAAATTACAATATAATTGATATAAATTATAACTCATTAGATTTTGAGCACTTAAAAGAATATCATAAATTGAATGATTATATAACACAAAGATATAAAAAAGGAATGAACAATTTTGTATTAATTGATGAAGTGCAAATGTGTGAAGGTTTTGAAAAGACTATAAATAGTCTACACTCAGAAGAAAAATATGACATATATATAACTGGCTCTAATGCTTTTTTATTAAGTAGTGATTTAGCTACATTATTTACTGGAAGAACATTTGAAATTGAAGTTTATCCATTTTCGTTTAAAGAATATCTTGAATATTTTCAATATGAGGATATCGATAAAGCATTCGATAAGTATGTAATGGAAGGTGGAATGTCAGGTTCATATTTATATAATTCAATAGATAAAAAATATGATTATTTAAATGATATATATAATACTCTAATAGTTAGAGATATTTTTGAAAGAAACAAGATAAAAGATGAAAAACTAATGAGTTCATTAAATGATTTTCTAATGGATAATATATCTAATAGAACATCTTTAAGAAATGTTGCAAATTCATTAAATAATATTAATTTGGAAACAAACCATAAAACAGTTGGTAATTATATTGAATATTTATGTGAGGCGTTTGCCTTTTATAAAATTAGTAGATATGACATAAAAGGTAAAAAATATTTAAATAGTGATGAAAAATATTATTTATGTGATCATGCATTTAGATATGCTCGCTTAGGCACAAAATCTTTAGATTATGGTAGGATATATGAAAATATTGTCGCAATCGAATTATTAAGAAGGGGTTATGAAGTATATACAGGGATGTTATATAATAAAGAAGTGGATTTTATAGCACTAAAAAGAAACGAAAAAATTTATATTCAAGTTTCAGATAATATAGAGTACGAAAAGACTTTGAAAAGAGAAGTCGAGCCATTATTACAAATAAAAGATGCATATCCAAAGATAATAATAGCAAGAACAAAACACGAAGATTACCAATATGAAGGAATACAAATATACGATATAGCTAATTGGTTAGCAAATTAATTAAATATATTAATGACATAAAAAACATTATATTGATTAGATAATTAAATTAATAAAATTCAGACTAAATTTCATTTTAGAAAAGAGATTAAAAATATTATAAAATGTAAGTACATGATTGATTTATAAAATTAAAGTCTGAGTAATTGAAGTTTTTTTAAAAAACAGTATTTTTTGATTTTATTGCAACACAAAATTGAACACTTTTTGAATAAAATGTTGATAAATCAATAAAAATAGCCTCTCAATCAGGGTAGGGGTCACCACTTTAGATGAAAAAGATAACCTTTTTCATCTTTTTTTGTTGTTTTTCAAAAAGTTCTTATTAATTTGCAAAATATTTTATAACACCTTCTATTTTCAATTGTTATAGATAATATTCATTATATAAAGAATCTATACAGAATTAATAGATTTTCGAACTAGAGAAAGAATTTATAAAAAAACTTTTAATGGCAAATAAGTTTCGGGATGAATCATTAGAAAGATAGTTTATAATAAGTAAAAGAGAATAATTGATAATCGTTTTCTTTTATGATAATATCTAAAGGACAAATAGTAATTTGTAAAGGGAATATAAATTTATGAAAAAGAAAATAGTATTATCAGTATTATTTATAGTTAGTTTAATACCTATGTTATTTAATCAATATGGAGGAGCTAAAGGTGTTCAAGAAATATCTGGTATAATTAATTTATTAAATCCAATAGGGTTAATATCTTTTATTATATTTTTTATAGGAGTATGGGTTCCGTTAAAAAATAAAAAAATAAATAAGATTTTGAATATTCTGGGTGTTCTAGGAATTGTATTATCAGAAATTTATAAATTTTTAACTTGGTATATACCTAATTATGAAAATTCAATAAATTTGCAACATAGTTTAAATAATGTATTTCCAGCATTTTATGTTGGATTAATAATTTCTTTGTGCATGGTAATTGCATATTTTGTTATTGATAAAAAGATAAAAGACTAACAAATTACAAGTTTTATTAGATTTAGGAATAGGATATTTAACACTTGGAGAGGCAACTCCAGCACTTTCAGGAGGAGAGGCACAAAGATTGAAACTTGCCTCAGAAATAGGAAAAATTCAAGATGGTAGTGTATTTATATTTGATGAACCAAGTATAGGTTTGCACCCTAAAGATGTAAAGACGCTATTAAATATATTTCAAAAATTAATAGATAATGGAGCTACAATAGTAGTAATTGAACATGATTTAGATGTAATTAAAAATTCTGATTATATTATTGATATGGGACCAGAAGGCGGATACCTTGGAGGCAAGGTAGTCGGGACAGGTACTGTGCAAGATATAAAGGAAAATAAAAAGAGTATTACAGGAAGGTATTTGTAGATACATTTTCCATTTAATATGACAAAGAATAGTGAAAGAAGGAGTTTATATATGAATATTGCAATCATTTATTCTAGTATAACTGGAAACACAAGGATTATTGCTGAGACAATTAAAGAATCATTACAAAAAGAAAATATAGTTTATTTTGGGAATCCTACCGAAGATTTGCCTGAGGCAGACATTTATATTATTGGCTCATGGACTGACAAAGGTAATCCAACTGACGAAATTATAAATGTTCTTAAAAAAATTAAAAGTAAAAAAATTGCTTATTTTGGAACTGCTGGCTTTGGAGGTAGTGAAGAATATTTTAAAAAGTTGTTTGAAAGAGTGAAAATTAATATTGACTCATCTAATAAAATATTAGGATATTTTTATTGTCAAGGTAAAATGCCTATGCAGGTTAAGACAAGATATGAAAAAATGCTTGAAGAAAATCCAGGAGATAGTAGATTAAAATTATCAATAGAAAATTTTGATAGGGCTTTATCTCATCCAAATGATGAAGACATAAATAATGTTAAGAATTGGGTAGATACAAAAATACTAAACAATTAAAATTTGAAACTATTTAGGTTTTAGTGGAATTTAAATAGTAATTTATAGGGAGGATTACTTATGAATAAAGGAAAAACTGGAATATTATTAATAATATTAGGAAATATATTGTACTTGGCTTATACATTCTTTTGTGGTAATGAAGTTACACCATTTAGTGAATTTAGTTCAGGTCTGCTATTAGGTTTGTCGATAGGAATTAATCTAACAGGAATAATATTATTGGTATTATATATTTCAAAAAATGAAAAAAATAAATGATTATATATAAAAGTAAGGAGGTAAAAAAATGTATAAAACTGTTGTTATAGAGTATTCTCCAAAGGCAGATGATATGGCACAAAAAGTAGAAGAAAAAGCAAATGAAATGTTAGAAAATGGCTATGAGTTAGTTACAATGTCAATTACAGGAACAGCAAAAGCAATTTTAGTATTTAAAAAAGGTTTGAAAAAAAGTTTTACATAAATTACAATTTTGTAATTTGAGAGATTTATAGTAATTTATTGAGGAGGTATAAAATGAAAATTGCAAAGATTATATTATCAATAATTACAATGCTATTTGCATTACTAGGATTATTAAAAGTTGTATCTTTTGATATTGCAAATCCAATAATGTTTTTAGCACTTGCTACTTTATTAGTATTAAGAAGTGTTGAATATAAGAAAAGTAGAGAAAATAGTAGTTCTATACTAACTGTTATTACAGCGGTGTTTTTATATGTTGTAGTTATTTATAATGTTTTTATAGGATAATTAATTACAATCTATAAGTAGATAAATAGTTATAAATATGAAAAAAGAATAATTTAAAATAAAGATATTTCTTAAATATTATATTTGCAATTTTAGGTTTTATTGGAGCATTTATAGTAATAACTAAAAGATTAGATAGTATAGTTATACCAATGTTATTTCTAGTGGTTTTTAGTGTTACTTCTAAAGAATAATAAGAAAGAGAGAATTTTATGGAGAAACAAGAAAATAATTCAAAAGAAATTAAAGATGAATCAAAAACATATATGCAAGAGGGAATGTCAATTGGAATGTGTATTGGAACAGCATTAGGAGTGGTTGTAGGAATATTTATTAACAATATTCCAATTTGTATTTGTTTTGGAATAAGTATAGGTTTATGTATTGGTTTAGGTATAGGCTCTTTAATAAAAAAATAAAGAGTAAAATTTAAATTGAATATAGATTTAAGTTTGGGTTGAGGATGAATTATGAAAGAAATAAAAAAGGAAGAGAGAAATGAAAATTTAATTCAAGAATTATTAAAAGTTTGGGAAAATTCTGTAAGAGCAACTCACAAATTTTTATCAAATGAAGAAATTTTAAAGATAAAAAATATGTACCAGAAGCACTAGCTGGTATATCTCATTTAATTATTGATAATGATGAAAACGGAAATTTAATTGCGTTTATGGGAATTGAAGAAAATAAACTTGAAATGTTATTTATTACTTCTGACTATAGAGGAAAAGGAATTGGTAAAAAATGTTGTCATACGGAATAGAAAATTATGGAGTAACTGATCTTGCTGTTAATGAGGATAATCCACAAACTAAAGGATTTTATGAACATATGGGATTTAAAGTTTATCAAAGAAATGAATTAGATGATCAAGGAAATCCTTATCCTGTTTTATATATGAAGTTAGATAGATAAATAAATAAAAATTATAGTGAAGAAGTTAGAAGCTTCTTCTTTTTTTGCAATTTTAACATTAGTAATTGATACAGTAATATTTTTGTGATAATATTTTTTTGTAATATATCAAAGATTTTCTTAGGAGAAAGACTATGAGAGATGAAATTGAAAAATATATAAATGAAAGATATGATATTTTGCAAGAGTATCCATGGAAAGATTGTCCTAATTATACAACATTTAAACATAAAAGTAATAAGAAGTGGTTTGCAATAATAATGGATGTGCCTTTTGAAAAGTTAAAGATAAATAAAGAAGGTATAGTAAATATAATAAATCTTAAAAACTTTCCAGAAATGATAGGTAGTCTTAGAAAAGAAGAGGGAATACTTCCGGCATATCATATGAATAAAGAACATTGGATTACTGTATTATTAGATGGTGCAGTTTCAAAAGAAAAAATATGTGAATTAATTGATATAAGCTTTGGGTTAACAGATAAAAAGTAAATTTTAGTATTGTGGAGGAATATATGGAATTAATAATATATCCATGTATAATATTTTTAATAGTATTTCTAATTCAATTATTTTTTATATTAGAGAAAAATAGAAAAGAAGATAAAGTAAAAAAGAATAAAAAATATTATTTTAAGTTTGTTTTAAAAATAACATTAACATTGATTATATCAATAATTATAGGAATAGTATCATTTTATTTATTAGGAATATATACTTTAATAGGATTAAGAACAGGGGATTAAATTTTGATAATAATTAAAAATAATTAAAAAATAAAATAAGATTTAAAAAGTAAAATAATGATTTTGTGGAGGAAAAAGAATGGAAAAAGCTAGTTTAAAAGAACGTTTTGTTGAATTTATGGGTAGGATAAAATTTGAATTAAAGAATAATATAGTAACAATGATTTTAGGAATATGTACAATAGTTCCAATAATAATTGCTTTAAATATATTTGATGGAAATGCAGTTATAGGACTTGCAGTAGTTCCAGTAATATATAGATTAATTTGTAATATTATTTTATGGATAGTAAAAAAAGCAGGTAGACCTGAAAATACAAATTTATTTAATGGTATTAGTAGAATTTCAGTATTTATAGGTTTCTTTATTTTATGCTGTTTAAGTGTTGCTTTAGGACGTGAAGAAATGGGAATTATAGAGATTATACTTTTTAGTTTAGTTATTGCTTACTTTGATAAAGTATTGATTATTATAGCAAAATCTTTCTTTGGTGTAATGGCAATGCCTGAAATATTTATAGGGTCAGGTGTAGATAATGTAGGATCTTTGATGAGTTCTACTAAAACTACTTTTGAAAGACCAGATGGTGCTAAAATATATAAAGATGCAAATGGAAAAACGATTGGTATGTCTAGATATAATGAAAAAACAGGAGAAACAACATATTGGAATGAAAATATGAAATATGTTGGTAAATCTACATCAAATGGCAATACTAAAACATATTTTGATAGTAAATTAAACTATGAAGGTAAAAGTGAAAAACAAAGTAATGGAAATACAAATTATTATGATAAAAACTTAAATTATAAAGGAAAATCTAGAGATAATAGTAATAAAACAACAACACATTTTAAAGAATAATAATTAGCTTTAAGATATAAATAATTATAGTATATTAATTTTTTAGGAGGCAAAATGGATATATTAGATAGATTTATAAAATATATAAAAATTCCAACTAATTCTAAATCAGACATTGATAAAATCCCAAGTACAGAGTGTCAAAGAAATTTGGCCAAAAACATAGTATTAGAATTAAGAGAAATGAATTTAGATGAGGTATATTTTGATGAAACTAATTGTTATATATATGCTATTTTAAAAGGAAATGAAAGATTACCTAAAATAGGATTTATATCTCATTTAGATACATCAGAAGAAGTAAGTGATGAAAATGTAAATCCTAAAATAATCAAAAATTATGATGGAAAAGATGTTAAATTAAATGATGATGTTATTTTAAAAGTAGATGAGTTTCCAGATTTAAAAAATCATATAGGAAAGACTTTAATTACAACAGATGGTACTACTTTACTTGGAGCAGATGATAAATCTGGAATTGCTGAAATAATGAACATGTTAGAATATTTTAAGAATAATAAGATAGATCATGGTGATATTTATGTTGCTTTTACTCCTGATGAAGAAGTAGGAAGAGGTACAGAAAAATTTGATTTAGGTAAGTTTAAAGTAGATTTTGCATATACTGTTGATGGTTCTTCTGTGGGAGAGATTTCGTATGAAAACTTTAATGCTGCTACTGTTAAAATAGATATTAAAGGAATATCTGCTCATTTAGGAAGTGCTAAAAATACTATGGTAAATTCTATGCTTATTGCAAATGAAATAATAAATAATGTTCCAAATGAAAGACCAGAAAATACAGATAGAAGAGAAGGTTTTTATCATTTAGATAGTATTACTGGTAATTGTACTAATACAAAATTACAATTTAAAATAAGAGATTTTGACTTAAATAATTTTAAATTGCGAAAAAAGAAATTTGAAGAAATTGTAGGTAATTTAAATAGTAAATATAATAATTGTATAAAATTAGTTATTGAAGATACATACTATAATATGAAAGAAAAGATAACAAATAATATGAAAGTTGTTGATATTGCAAAAGAAGCAATGAAAAAAATAGATATAGAGCCGCAAGTTGTACCAATAAGAGGTGGAACAGATGGGGCAGAGCTAACTTATATGGGACTTAATTGTCCTAATCTTGGAACTGGTGGACATAATTTTCATAGTATATATGAATACATATGTTTAGAAGATATGATAAAATCTTCTGAAATTTTAATTGAGATAGTAAAAAAGTGTACTAAAGTGTAATATCTTCAAAAAATTCAATTATTCTGGAAAAGAAAACTTTTCCAGTTTTTTATTTTAAAATTTTAAATTTTAATAATTTGGTTTTATATTATGAGTTAAAGTTGGATTAATCAACAATAGTATTTAAATAATCTAAAAACAATTTTTAAAAATTTTTTCTTAAAAAGAACGTTTCTATGGAAAATATTGACAATATTCTAATATGGATATATAATAATTTTATTAAAGAGGAAAAAGGGGGAGTAAAAAATGTCAAATAATTCGGAAGAAAAGAAACCAGTATATAAAAAATGGTGGTTTTGGTTGATAATAATAATTATTATTGTTGCAGCAATAGGTGGAACTCAAGGAGAAAATAGCATACAAACTTCTTCAGATGGAGAGAGTAGCGTTCAACAATCAAGTAATAATGAAAATGAAGAAAAAGAAGACGATGTTCCAAAAGAATATAAAAATGCTCTAAAAAAAGCAGAGTCATACTCTGAAAATATGTTTATGTCAAAGCAAGCAATATATGATCAATTAGTATCAGAATATGGGGAAAAGTTTTCAAAAGATGCTGCAGAATATGCAATGGATAATATAAAAGCTAATTGGAAAGAAAATGCTTTAAAAAAAGCTGAAAGTTATCAAGAAACGATGAGTATGTCTAAACAGGCAATATATGATCAATTAATATCAGAATATGGTGAAAAATTTACTAAGGAAGAAGCTCAATATGCTATTGACAATCTAAAAGAATAGAAAAATTAATTTAAATACTTCTTTAGAGTTATTATAAAGATGGACAGCATTAACGAGAATAAAAATAGTAGAATAAAGTAAATTAAATAAATATATTACTTTTTGTTAATTATGTTAATAAGAATAGAGATTTCATTTTGAAATCTCTATTTTTTTATTGTATATTGACTTATATCTGGTTCCTCAAATATAGAATCATCAACATTATCAAATTCATATTCTCTTTCATTAACTATTCCGGCTTCATTTGTTTTTATGAATAATCCAGTTCCTTTATCTATATATATTTCTGCATCTTCAGAAGTTAGAGATGTTGATGACATAAAGCCTTTTATTAAATAACAATCTTTTCCGTTATAGCTTGTTGATTTTATTCTAGAAGTTAAACAACCTAAAAATGTTTGCCAATTATTATCTGTTTCTAAATAGTTATAAATGTTCATTGATATAATTGTTCCGCTATCTAATTGAGCGGTTTTATTTTCATTATTGTCCCAAAATATATTTGTTCTTTCACCATTATTATACATTGAAATTTTTGAAGTTTCACCGTTTAAATCCTTTTTTATAAATATAGCCTGTTTGTTATCTTTTTGATAGTATTCTGTTGTTACAATAGTTCCACTACTTTCTGTTGAAACTGATTTTATATAGTAGTTTGAGCTACCGGAATATTGTGAAAATTTATTTTGTAAATCTCTTATAATTATATAATTTCTAATAGTATGAATTAATATAAGTATAATTAAAATTACAATTATAATTCCTAATATTTTTAAAACTTTTTTAATTTTCATATTAAAATCCTCCTTATCTTATGTGAGACTCAGTTATTAAAATTATAAATTCTTTTAGTGTTAAATTTCGCTCCATATTTAATTATTTTGTTTATTATAATATATATTTATATTATACCATATTTTTACACAAAATGCATTTTATATAAAGATATTAATTATTACATTGCAAATAAGATATATTAAAAATTTGTGTTATAGAATTAAATATAATGTAAAATATAGATGAATATAAAATACTAATACATTGCTTTTTTATGTAAAGTATAGTATAATAGTTGCGTAACAATGAGGATTTGATATATTTATAGGAGGAAGCATATGATACCAGAAGTAAAGCTCCCAGAAAAATTTATCAAAGGCGATGAAGTGCGGAAGATAGTCTTGACAGAGATTGACGAGATTCAATATCTGAGCGTAGCACCGTACACAACAATTACAATGCATGATCATAACGACCAATGGGAGGTATGGATATGGCTCGACAAGAAAAATGTCTATATCTGTCCAAAAGGAGAGAGTCATGAACTTGTAAATGAAAGTGATGGATATGTGAAGATTTTGGCCATTAAAGGTCATCAGGATTACACATATGTTGAGCTGTCATTGTTCTTTGCTAAGCTCGGTTTATTACCGCATGCAGCATCTTTGAAAATTGCTAAATGATGTATCAAAGGTTAGGTGGCATGGCTTAGGCTGTGCTACCTACAAAAGCAATTGTTACAGATTTGACAAATATGATATAATATTTATGCAAAATATTTGTGTATAGGAGAATAAGATGGAAAACGAAATTAAGAAATTAAGAGAAGAAATTAATTTTTATAAAGAATACGACAACAAATACATTGTTACTAAATCAAAGAGTGGAGATACAATTCGTAAACTTATTAAATATGATGATCATATGATGAGAATACTAGATTTAGAAGTTGAAAACTATGCAAAGATATTTGAAAAAGAAGATGATGAAAAAAACATAATAACTTATATATTACTTGAAATTTATGCATTAATTAATTATCCGGTATTATTAGATTTTAAT
Organism: uncultured Clostridia bacterium; assembly: GCA_944387405.1. Classification (GTDB taxonomy): domain Bacteria; phylum Bacillota; class Clostridia; order TANB77; family CAG-508; genus UMGS1994. The sequence continues at coordinate 165,373 of CALXET010000002.1, read as the reverse complement.
AAATTCTTAAGATACTTAGAAGCAAATAGAACTCGTATAGAAGACGATGATGAGATTATGGCAAAGCTTTCAGTATGTTATAAGTTATTAGATTCAAATAGAATAATAGATAAAAGTGACATATTAAGCTTTTTAAGTGAAGGATATAAAAACTTTGCTGAAAATGATAACAAATCAGATATATTTATAAATGTACTTCCTAAAAAAGATATAATTAGAATAGTAGAAAATGATGAAGTAGTAGATGAAATAGATACAGTACTAAGATATTTGATTTTTACCGGAAATGAGGAAAATACAGGAACTATAAGAAATAAATTAAATTTAAAATTAGCGAGTGATGAAGAGGAAAAGAGTTTATTATTATAAAACAAGTAACAAATAAAAAAACGAATAATTTGTTATTTGTTTTTTTATTTTTATATGATATAAAATAAGTAAAATTACATAAAATATAAAATTTTATGATTTTTTATTTTGGAGGTTATTATGAAAATAATTTATGGTACAGGAAATAAGGAAAAAGTAGTTGCATTTAGAAAAATATTAAAAAATCTACATATAGATGCAGAGGTTGAGACTTTGAAAGATATAGGATTTGATAGAGAAATAATAGAAGATGGCAAAACATTTGAAGAGAATTCTCAAATAAAAGCAAAAGCTATAAAAGAGTATTGTAATGAAAAAGATATTCATGGAAGAATAATAATAACTGATGATGCAGGACTTTGTATTGATTATTTAAATGGAGATCCAGGAGTGCATACAGCAAGATATGCAGGAGATCATGCTCCACAAATAGATAGTATAAATAAGGTTTTAGAAAATATGAAAGATGCAAAAAGTGATGAAGAAAGAAAATGTACTTTTGTATGTGTATTAACAGCAATTCTAGATGACGGAGAGATGATTGTTAAAAGAGGAGAGTGTTTTGGAAGAATTGCAAAAGAAGCTGGAAAATTAGGAGGTCTTACTTATTCACCAATATTTATACCGGAAGGATTTGATAAGCCAATGAGTGAAATGGACGAAGAGGAATATGCAGATAGTCATAATCACAGAGAAAAAGCGATGAGAATGCTTGCAGAGGAATTTAAAAAAAGAAATTTATAAAAAGCGAACAAATGTATTGACAACTTTTAAAAATATTAGTATTATATCTATACAAACAAATGTGCGAAAGGAAGATATGTATGATAGATACATTACATATAAAAAATATAGGTATAATAGATGATATGTCAGTAAACTTACATGAAGGCTTTAATGTTTTAACAGGAGAAACAGGAGCTGGAAAGACTTTAATAATAGATTCTCTTCAAATATTAGCAGGTGGTAGATTTTCAAAAGAAATGATTAGAAGAGGCGAAAAAAATTCATATGTAGAGGCTTCTATTTATATAAAAAATGAACAAGGTGAAGAGGAAAATATTATTGTTTCAAGAGAAGTAAATATTGCTGGTAGAAATTTATGTAAGATAAACGGAAGATTAGTTACTGTTAATGAACTTAAAGATTTTATGCAAAATATAATAGATATTCATGGACAAAATGATAATCAAACAATATTAGATCCAAAGAGTCATATTGAGTTTTTAGATGATTATATAGGAACTGAAATTAAAGGAATAAAAGATGAATATAAAAAACAATATGACATGTATTTGAAAGTAAAATCAGAGCTTAAACAAAATTATGGAGACGATATGGAAAAGCAAAGAAAAATAGATTTGCTTAGATATCAACTAAATGAAATTGATGAAGCTGAATTAAAAGAAAATGAAGAAGATGAAGTTGAAAGCAAACTTAGAATAATAAATAATTCTGAAAAAATATCATCAAATTTAAACGAAGCTTATTATGGATTAAGTGAAAATATTTTAAGTAGCTTAAGCGATGTATTAAAATCAATAGACAAAATTTCAAATATAGATGATAAATATTTAGACTTAGCTTCTAGAATAAGAAGCTCATATTATGAATTAGAAGAGACTGAAAGAGACTTAGATTCATATAAAGATGATATTGAGTATGATGAAGAAGAAAAACAAAATTTAGAGAGAAGATTAGATTTAATTCAAGATTTGAAAAGAAAATATGGAAACAATATTCTAGAAATACTAAAGTATAGAGAAAAAATAGAAAAAGAATTATTTGATATAGAAAATTTAGATGAATATATAAATAAACTAAAAAAAGATAAAATAGAGATAGAAGAAAAATTAAGAGAACTATCTTTAACTATGAATACACTTAGAAGAAAAGTATCAAAAGAACTAGCTGAAAGAATTAATTTAGAATTATATGATATGGAAATGAAAAATGCTAAATTTGAAGTTAGTATTTCTGATGAAGAAAAGTTTAATAGTAATGGATTAAATAAAGTAGAATTCTTAATTGTAACTAATGTTGGAGAAGAAGCTAAACCACTTGTAAAAATTGCATCTGGTGGAGAGATGTCAAGAATTATGCTTGGCATAAAGAAAGTACTATCTGATGTAGATAAAGTTCCAGTATTAATATTTGATGAGATTGATACAGGAATAAGCGGAGTAGCGGCAAAAAGAGTTGGTTATAAAATTAGAGAAATTTCAAAAAAACATCAGGTAATATGTGTTACTCATTTAGCTACTATAGTTGCTAAAGCTGATTATAATTATTTTATTTCAAAAAGTGTTGATAATGATAAAACAAGAACATCTATCAAATTATTAGATGAAGATGAAGTAATAAAAGAAATAGCTAGAATTTCAACAGGAGAAGTTACAGAGATTTCTATGAAGCATGCAAAAGAATTAAGAAAAGATAGAGTAGCATAAAATAAAAGGGGAGGGCCCTGACACGTAATGTGCCAGAGCCCTTTAGTTTTTGTTGCTATTCAGTTTTGTAGGAAAAATGTTAATTTTCTGTAATTTCTACAGCGTAGCCCGTATAATCTGACGGTTTCAACTTCAAGAGATCTTCTCGATCGTCTTCGGAAATAAAATCAAGAGTCTTGATAAATTCCTGAATGTCTTCACGAGTAATCTCTTTGCCACGAGTAAGCTGTTTAAGCCTATCATAGGCATCGGAAATACCGTATTTGCGCATAACGGTCTGAATCGGTTCTGCAAGGACTTCCCAGCTACTATCGAGATCTTCAGAGATTACATCTGTATTGACATCGATTTTTTCGAGCCCGGATATGGTCTGATTTATTGCCTGCAGTGCATATCCAAAAGCGATTCCGATATTTCTCTGTGTAGCAGAGTCAGAGAGATCTCTCTGCATACGAGAGCGCGGAAGCTTTTCAGACAATGCAATCAGCAGCGCATTTGAGAACCACACAGATGCTTCCGAGTTTTCGAACTTAATCGGATTTACCTTATGCGGCATAGTAGAACTACCAACTTCACCCTTAACCGGGATCTGTTTTAAGTAGTCCATACTGATATAAAGCCACATATCCAGATCAAAGTCGATGAGAATGTTGTTGTAGTGACGGATAGCATCACAAATCTCACAGATATAATCATGAGGTTCAATCTGTGTAGTAACCAGCTTGAATTCAAGCCCCATATAATCTGTTACGAACTGCTCTGCAATTGCCGGCCAATCTTCGCAAGGGAAAGCCACTGAAACAGCTGAATGATTTCCGGTTGCGCCGTTAAATTTTCCAGTAATAGGAATATATGATAAATCATCGATTACTGAGTAGAGGCGCTCACGGTATACAGCAAATTCTTTTCCAACTGTTGTCGGAGAGGCTTTTTGTCCGTGTGTATGCGCGAGCATCGGGACTCTTGCAAATGATGTTGAAAAGTCATTGATCTTATCAGCAAGTTCAGCCATTTTCGGAATAATGACATCATTCAAAGCCGACTTAATCATGAGCCCGTAAGCCAAATTGTTAATGTCTTCGGATGTACATCCAAAGTGAATAAAGCTTACAAACTTCTCAAGACCGATGACCTTGAACCTTCTTTGCAGAAATACTTCCACCGCCTTGACATCGTGGTTTGTTACCTTTTCGATGTCTTTGATTTCGTAGTAGTCATCGATGGTAAACTCTTCTGCAATACTGCGAATAATCATCGTCATATTAGGATCAAAATCCATAAGAAAATCAGATGATTCAACCAGTTCGGTCATTGCAATGAACCACTCGACTTCTACGTTTACCCGATGGTACTGAAGTGCCCAATCGGAAAGATACGGAGCAAGCGCTTTGGCGATTGCTACATAGCGCCCATCAAGTGGGCAAAGTGAAAATGCTGCAGCTTCGGTTAACCGTTTATCGATCTCCTGCTGCAAAATGTCTCTGTACTGCATAAAAACATCCCCTTTCTAAAAGTTAATAAACTATTGTACTTCTAAGTCGGTCTTGCTCATTTAGAAATATAATAGCTGTCATACAGGACAAACAAAATTATAACACAGTTTACATAAAAACACAATAAATTATTGAAGAATAAGAGAAATCGTAGTATAATTTATCTAATTTATTAATAAGAAGGTATATTATGTTAAAAGATTTATGTTTTGAAGTAATACAAACATGTCCTAATAATTGCAAATTTTGTTCTTCAAATTCATCAATTAATGCTAAAAACATTATTCCAATAGATGTATTTAAGAAAACAGTGGAGCATTTTTTAGATAATGGTGGTATTGGTGAAATATCTATATCAGGAGGAGAGCCATTTTTACATCCAGACTTATTTGAAATGGTAAGGTTTTGCAAAGAAAATAATATTAGAACAGTTATATTTACAAGTGGAATAAAAAGAAGTGAAAAACTATCAGAAGAAGAAATATCTGCATTAATAAAAGAGTGTAGTTCTAGTATTGAAGAAATAGAGAGATATGAACCTTGGAATGAAAGATCAAAAGAAGGAATAAGAAAGTTTTATGAAAGAATGATACAAGGAACTGATTTTTCTGCAATTTCTAACGAAGAATTTCAAAAATTAAAAGCTTTAGGTTTAGATAAAATAGTTTTTGATTATCAAGCTGCAGAAGAAGAGACATATAATATGCTTATGGGAACAAGATCTCTTATGACAGATGTAATAACTTCAATGATTAGAGCAAGAATGAACGGACTTAAAGTAGATGTGCATTTTATACCAATGAAATCAAATTATAGAGAATTTAAGGATATACTAGAATGTTTAGATATAGCAGGGATAGAAAATATTAGTCTTTTAAATTTTGTGCCTCAAGGAAGAGGAAAACAAAATAAAGATATATTAATGCTTTCTGATGATGAGATGAGGGAGTTTTCAGAAATATTTCAAGAGGCAAGAAAAAATTATAAAGGGCGAATAAGAGTTGGTATACCACTTCTTGGCGATGTTTCTCATAGTTGTACAGCTGGAACAGAGAAATTGGACATAAAATATGATGGTACAGTTTTACCATGCCCAGCATTTAAAGAAATAGATGAAGAAATATTAAGAGCATATGGAATTACTTTATATAATATATATGAAGATTTAGAAAGTATAAATGTTCCAGGAGGAAAAAGAGATCATCCACTATGTAGAGAAATTTATAAGTTTAGTTCATCATTAAGGACACAAGGTGGATGTGACAGATAAAATAAATTATATTAATATAGTATAGTAATAATAATACTACTATGGTAAAATTAGAATATATTTTTAAGGAGATTTTTTAAATGAAAAAGGTTATAACAATTATATTGATTTTAATATTTATTTTTATAGTAGTAGTTGGAGCTTTTAGTATAAAAGATATATTAGAGGAAAATAAGTTAAGAGACGAGTCAGAACTCTTATTAGAGCTAACTAATGCTGAAGAATATGATGATTCTAAAATTTCAGAAGTATTAAATAGAACTATAACAAAAGGAGATTGTGCTAAAGTAGAAAAGGCTTTAAAAGAATATGTGAAAGCAGAGTATGAAGAGACAAAGAAGATTAGAAATATATTAGAAAATGAGAAAATATATAATGTGCTAACACCAGAAAATTATAAAAATGACGGACCAGAATTTGAAGAATCTTTAAAATATATTGAAGATTCTAAAAATACTATAAAAGAAGCAAGCGATAAATTAATACTACTTATGGACGATAGTGAGAAATTAAAATTTATTGAAAATCAAACATTTAATACAAATGAAGATAAGAAATACTATATTAATTTTTATAAGGAATTAATTAGTGTAGATGAGAATGCAAATAAAACTGACATGGAAAATATGAACAAATCAACAAGTGACGTGATTTCTTTTTTAGATTCTATGAAGGAAGTATTAGAATTTTTAAAAGAAAATAAAAATGAATGGAATGTAGAAAATAATGAGCTTGTTTTTACATCAGAAAAACTTTCTGATGAATTTAATAATTTAATAGATAAATTAGGGGAAGAATAAATTAAAAATAGAAATTTTTTAGGTAAAGGAAGATATGAAAAAAGAAGAGGTTATTAAAAATAAAAGAACTATAAGAGGATTTACTATAGATAGAATATGTTTTTATTTTTTAATTTATAGTGTCTTGGGATTTATTGTAGAATCATTATTTGGAGTTGTAACAAAAGGAGTAGTTGAAAGTAGAAAAAGCTTTTTATATGGGCCTTTCTGTGGGATTTATGGTATCGGCGCAGTAATAATGATTCTAGTACTGTACAAATACAGAAAAAATAGTAATACTGTGTTTTGGGGAGGCTTTTTTCTAGGATCTATTATAGAATATATGCTAAGTGTTATAGGTGAATTTGTGTTTAATATTAGATGGTGGGATTACTATGATAAACCTTTGAACATAAATGGGAGAATATGTGCATACTATTCTATATTTTGGGGATTACTTGCAATTTATTTAATTACATATTTTAATCCTAGAATTGATAAATTATATCATTTCTTAAAAGTAAAAATAGGGAATAGAATAATGAAAATTATTCTTATAATATTAATTATTTTTGTTATTTTAGATTGCATATTAACAGGTATTGCCTTAGAAATGTTTTATTTAAGAACTATAGCACAAAATGATTTAAATGTAGGTGATAAACTTCAAGTAGAGGAACTTTATGAAAATATTTATAATAATAAAACTCTTTCTGATTTTATTTATACATTTTGGGGAAATGAGAAAATGCTTAAGAGTTTTCCAAATTTGCGAATTATAGATAATGATAATAAAATAATTTATATGGATAGTTTATATCCTGATATAACAACATATTATTTGAAAGTAAAATAATAAAAAAGAAAGCTAAAAAAATAATCGTATTAATTTAATAATACGATTATTTTTATGTTTACAATATTTGATTTTAGATAAAAATTTATTTAACTATTCCTCAACTTTTTCAAATAAATCTTTTCCAACTCCGCATAGAGGGCAAGTCCAATCATCTGGTAATGATTCAAATGGAGTACCTTCAGCTTCATCATCATAAATATATCCACATACTGTACATCTATATTTCATTTATTTCACCTCCTAGCTTATTTCTAATATGTTTTTAGAAAGTTCTTCTAATTTTAATTTACTTTCTTCATTTAATCTAGATCTAATAGTTACTATTGGATCTATGATATTAATATTCTTCATTGCTACTAAAATATCCTGCATACATTTTCCAGCGGTTGGAGCCCATGTACCATTTTCTATAATTCCAACTGTTCTATTTTGGAAATTTCTTTCTTGAAGATGCATTAATAAATGTTTCATAGGAGTAAATACGCCAAAATTATAGCTAGAAGAAGCAAATATTATTTTAGAATATTTAAAAGCATTTGCAACTGATTCTGCCATATCAGTTCTACTTAAATCTGATAAAACAACTTTTTTAGCTCCATTTTTTTCAAGAATATCTTTTAAAATTTTGCAAGCTTCAAAAGTATTTCCATGAATAGAACTGCAAGCTATAAAAATGCCATCTTCTTCAGGTTTATAAGAGCTCCAAACATCATATTTATTAATATAATATTCTAAATTATCTTTTAATATTGGACCATGTAAAGGGCAAATTGTTTTTATATCTAGCGTAGAAGCTTTTTTTAGTAAAGTCTGAACTTGAAGTCCATATTTTCCAACAATATTTATATAATATCTTCTAGCTTCATCATCCCATGGTTCATCTGTATCTAATGAACCAAATTTTCCAAAGGCATCGGCTGAAAATAATATTTTTTCATATTCTTCATATTCTACCATGACTTCTGGCCAATGTACCATGGGAGCCATAAAGAATTTCAATGTGTGTTTTCCAAGAGATAAAGTATCGCCTTCTTTTACTACAATTTTTCTTTTTTCTAAGTTAGGAATGTTAAAGAATTGTGGAATGAAAGCAAAAGTTTTATCATTTCCAACTAGTTTCATTTCAGGGTATTTTTTTGATAAATATTCAATGTTATAAGCATGGTCTGGTTCTAAATGAGATATTACTAAATAGTTTGGACTTTTTCCATCTAAAGCATTTTCTAAATTATTTATCCATTCTTCTGTTTTTCTTTTATCAATAGTATCCATAACAGCTATTTTTTCATCTTTAATTAAGTAAGAGTTATAAGAAATGCCATTTGGTACATTATATTGATTCTCAAATAAATCTATTTCTTTATCATCTGCTCCGATATATATAATATCATTTGAAATAAAAGTATCTTTCATAAATCCTCCTAAAAAATTATTATATATTTCTTTTCGTATTTTATCACAATATTTACAAAAAATCCAAATAAAAAGAAAAAGAATACAAAAATGAATGAAATAATTCAAATTGTATTCAAAAATGAAAAACATTTATTTAATTATAATTATGAAAATAAAATTATTTTAGAAATTCTGTACTTAATTTTTCGATAGCCTTTGTTTCGAGTCTAGATACATATGATCTAGAAATATTTAAAGTATCTGCTATTTGATTTTGAGTTTGAGGTTTAGTTCCTAGAAGACCAAATCTCATATTTAATATATATTTTTCCCTATCTGTTAATACTGTATCCATTTTTTCTTTTAATAGATTTATTTTTAATTTTAAATCAACAGAGTCCTCAATATTCTTTTCATTATTTTCTAAGACTTCTTGTAGAGTTACGACATTATCATCTTTATCTCTTCCAATAGGCTCATTTAGAAACACTTCTGAATTTAGTTTTTTTGTACTTCTTATATACATTAATATTTCGTTATCAATACATCTTGAAACATATGTAGATAGCTTAACTCCTTTTGAAGAATTAAAACTATTAATTCCTTTTATTAGTCCAATTGTACCAATAGAAATAAGATCGTCTAAATTGTTATTGTTTGAATATTTTTTTGCAATGTGAGCGACAAGTCTTAAATTTTTTTCTATCAAAATATTTTTAGCTTCCAAATTTCCAGATTCAAATAACTCAACATATTTCTTTTCTTCTTCTTTAGATAAAGGTTCTGGAAATAAAGCATTGTTAGATATATAACCAAAAAAGAATACAGAGGTACTTAAAAAAGTTAAAAATCCTGTAATTGAAATAATAGACATTAAATATACCTCCATTTTAATGTGTATATCAAAATATATGCAGAAAAATTTTAATAGTGCGTGTCAATAAAAAAATAAAAATATTACTAAAAGTTGAAAATATGCAATTTAAAATTTAAAATTCTACTTGCAATTTATTATTTTATATAGTAAGATTTTAAAAAGAATTAAAAGAGGTGCAAAAAGTGGGAAGTATAAAGGAAAGTTTAAAAATTACAAATTTAACAGGCAAATTAGATTTGCCATATTTTGCATTTATTTTTTTAATTTCATTTTTAATTTTATATTGTATTACATAAAATCACTAATTTATTTAGTGATTTTTTTGTATGCAAAAAATTTATAAAATAGGGAGGGTAAAATGAGTAAAACAGAACTAGTATTAGACGTTAATGAGAAACCAACTATTGGAAAGTGGATAATACTTGCTTTCCAACACGTATTTGCTATGTTTGGAGCAACTATCTTAGTTCCAATCTTAGTAAATTCAGCAGCAGGAACAGAAGTACTTACAATACCTGTAGCACTAGTTACATCAGGTATAGGAACTTTAATTTATATTTTATGTACAAAAGCTAAATCACCAGTATATTTAGGAAGTTCTTTTGCCTTCATTGTTCCCATAACAGCCGCTTATTTAAAAGGTGGAATATCAGGAGCAATGACAGGAATTATGGTTGTAGGTTTGATATATGTAGTATTTGCAATCATAATTACTTTAATAGGCAAAGGCTGGATTGATAAATTATTACCTCCGGTTGTTATAGGACCAATGATTATGATTATAGGTTTAGGTTTAGCTCCATCTGCAATTGGACAAATAGGAATTGCAGGAGAAGGGGCAATAGAGTGGAAAGGTGTAATAGTTGCACTAGTATCCTTTTTAGTAACTGCGATAGTTGCAGTTAGAGGAAAAGGATTTTTAAAAATAATCCCATTTTTAATAGGAATTGTTTCAGGATATTTAACAGCAGTTGTTCTTGGAATGATAGATTTTACTCCAGTTGCAGAAGCTGCATTCTTTAGTGTTCCAAAATTTATAATTCCATTTGTACATTATAGTATTAACTTCTCTGCAATTCTTACAATTGCACCGATTGCACTAGTAACAATGGCAGAACATATAGGAGATCATACAGCATTAAGTGCTATAATAGGAAAAGATTTATTAAAAAATCCTGGATTGAATAGAACTCTTTTAGGAGACGGTATTGCTACATTTGTAGCAGGAGCTTTAGGAGGACCTGCTAATACAACATATGGTGAAAATACTTCAGTAGTAGGTATGACGAAAATTGCTTCTGTATGGGTAATAGGTCTTGCAGCTATAATAGCTATAGCACTTGGATTTTTAGGAAAATTTACGGCTCTAGTAACTACGATTCCAGATCCTGTACTTGGAGGAGTATCATTACTTTTATATGGATTTATTTCAGTTAATGGTTTAAAAGTATTAATTGAAAACCAAATAGATTTTAATAAAACAAAAAATGTAATCGTTGCTTCAACAATGCTTGTACTAGGCCTTGGAGGAGCTGCAATATCAATAGTTCATGGAGATTTATCAGTTACAATTTCAGGTATGAGTTTAGCAGCCGTAATAGGTATCTTATTAAATCTTTTATTACCTAATGAAGTAGATGAAAGTGCTAAAGAAGATAAAGAAAATAAAGATGAAAAAATAGAAGTGGGAGAGACTAAAGAAGAAATTAAAAAAATAAAAGAAGATATTATAGAAATAAAAGAAGAGATCAAATCAATAAAAAATGATTTGAGTAAAGATGTAGGTAACAATAAGAATAAAGATGAAAATAGTAAAAAAGGTCAGGAGAATAATAAAAATAATAAGCAAAATAAAAAGAAGAAATAATAATTAATAAAAATAAATATAATTATAGAAGTACAAAAGATAAAATAAATTATATATAGAAAAGAGGTATGTAAATGAGTGTTATTGAATTAAATCATCCTTTAGTATTGCATAAAGTGTCTATTTTAAGAGATAAGTCTACTGGAACAAAAGAATTCAGAGAACTTGCAGAAGAAATAGCTATGTTTTTATGTTATGAAGCTATGAAAGATGCTGTTTTAGATGATGTAGATATAGAAACACCAATGGCAAAAACAAAAGGGAAAAGAATAAATGAAGATAGATATGCTTTTGTTCCAATTTTGAGAGCTGGACTAGGAATGTCTAATGGAATTACTAAAATCGTACCAAATGCTAAAATAGGTGTTATTGGTTTATATAGAAACGAAGAAACATTAGAGCCTGTAAGGTATTATTATAAAGTTCCAAAGGATATAAAAAATAGAGAAGTTTTATTATTAGATCCAATGCTTGCTACGGGTGGATCTGCTTTAGATGCTATTAAAATGATGAAAGAAGATGGAGTAAAGAAAATTAAATTTTTATGCTTAATAGCAGCTCCAGAGGGACTAAAAAGAGTAACAGAGGCATATCCAGATGTAGATATATATTGCGCACAAATAGATGATCATTTAAATGAAATTGGATATATTGTGCCTGGACTTGGTGATGCGGGAGATAGGATTTTTGGTATAAAATAATAAATAAACACAAAAAATATAAAATTTGTAAAAGAAGATAGTTGAGAAATATAAAAAATAAAAGCTATCTTCTTTTTGTTTGTTAAAAATGTAAAAAAATATGATATAATGTAATGAAAATAAAAAAGGAGTAGAATATGCTAGATAAGTGTAACTTATGTCCATTTAATTGTAATGTAAATAGAAAGGAAGGCTTTTTAGGAAAATGCAGGGCTGGGAAAAATGTAAGATATGCAATATCATCTCTTCATTATAATGAAGAGCCATGTATAAGTGGAAAATCAGGTTCTGGCACAGTATTTTTTAGTAATTGTAATTTAAAATGTGTTTTTTGTCAGAATTATGAGATAAGTAGTGAGGAATATGGAAAAGAGATTTCAGATGAAGAATTAGCTGATATTTTTATTGAGCTTCAAAATAAAAAAGCAAATAATATAAATTTAGTTACACCAACACCATATGTATATCAAATTATAAATGCGATAAAAATAGCTAAAGAGAAAGGATTAAAAATTCCAATATTATATAATACAAGTGGATATGAGAAAATTGAAACTTTAAAACTTTTAGATGGTTATGTTGATATTTATTTACCGGATTTTAAATATTCAGATAATGAACTTGCCAAAAGATTATCTGGTATAGATAATTATTTTGAAATAGCTAAAGAAGCAATAAAAGAAATGTATAGACAAGTTGGATCTCCAAAATTAAATAAGTATGGAATAATAGAAAAAGGACTAATTATAAGACATTTGATTCTTCCAAATCATATAGATAATACTAAAAAAGTTTTACAGTGGATAAATGATAATATTGATAAAGATGTATATATTAGTCTGATGACTCAATATTTTCCAAGTTATAAAGCCAAAAACATTAAAGATATTAATAGAAAAATTAATTATGATGAATATAAAGAGGTAGAAGATTTCTTATTTTCACTTGATGTAGAAAATGGATATATGCAGGATTATATTGAAGATGAAAATGAAGAGAAATATGTTCCTGATTTTAAAAAATAATATTCATAATATATTTTATTCTGCATAGATACTAGAAAACTACAAAAAAATCAAATGGTAAAATGATATAAATTAGTGAGAATAATATATAAAAAATAAAGTAAATTATATTAAATTCGAATATAATAGTGTTATAGAAGATTTTTTATATTTTGATAATAGCTTTTTTATATGATAATATAATAAAAAATAAATGATGAATAGATAATATCAATCCCTGCATGGTGCGTGAGGACAGAGTTTTTAGAACCTACAAGTTTGGAGAAGGGAGCTTCGGTCTCTGAGTATGGCGTGTATGCTTATATTTATATAAGAAACCCAGGAGTATTCAGGAGGGCACCCACCTGTGTGAGTACAGGTCCATTAAAAATTCTTTACATTAACGGCTAATGTGGGGCATGTTTTTATATTAAATTTTATAATAAACTCTTCTAGAGAGATTTTCTAGAAGAGTTTATTTTATTGCTTTTTTTACGTTAAGATGGTAAAATTATATCGAAAAATAGGAGGATATAATGACTATAAAAGATCTAATAAGATATGGTAAAAATAAATTAGATAAAAATAATATAGATGAGTCTTTGTTAAAATCTAAAATGTTATTAGAATATGTTTTAAATAAAAAAAGAGAATATTTAATGATTCATCAAGATGAAGACGTAAAAAAAAGTGATGAAAGTTTATTTTTATGTTATATAGATAGATTAATAGAAAATGAACCAATACAATATATTTTAAAAAAGCAGCAATTCATGGGACTTGAATTATTAGTAAATGAAAATGTGTTAATTCCAAGAAGTGACACAGAAGTGTTAGTCGAAAATGTTATAAATTTAGTAAAAAATAATTATAGTAAAACTTTTAAAAAGGTTAAAAAAGAAGAAATTAATATATTAGACATGTGTACAGGCACTGGAGCTATAATAATTTCTTTAGCAAAATATTTAAAAGATTATAATATAAAATACTTTGCATCTGATGTAAGTATAAAAGCTTTAGATATTGCAAAAGAGAATGCATTAAGAAATAATGTAGAAATTAATTTTATAGAATCAGATTTGTTTACTAATATAAAGAATATAAAATTTGATATAATCGTTTCAAATCCTCCATATATCGAAAAAGGTGTAATTAAAAACTTAGATGAAAATGTAAAAAAAGAACCAGTAATTGCATTAGATGGTGGAATAGATGGTTTAGATTTTTATAGAAAAATATCGAAGATAGCTAAAGAATATTTAAATAAAAATGGATTTTTGTGTTATGAAATAGGATATAATCAAAAAGAAAGTGTATCAGATATTTTAATAAAAAATGGTTATGTTGATATTAGTTGTTTAAAAGATTATGGAGAAAATGATCGAGTAATTATTTCTAGAAAGGGGTAGGAGATGTCTTTTTCATCGAGTGTAAAAGAGGAATTAAGTAAAATGAATATATTTCATAAGATTAACATAGTAGAGGCAGAAGTGCTTGGATATATGCTATCAGGAAATACAACTATAGAAGATGATTATGTTTATTTTATCACTGAAAATGAATTTAATATCGAAAGATTATATAAACTGTTATTTAATTTAAAAATAGATTATGAACCAGAAATAAAAAGAAAAGTCTTTGTTTCAAAAATAAAAAAAAGTGATTTATCAAAATTAAAAAGAGAAGAAACTATTACAGATGAAGAAGAATTAAAGGCAATAGTTAGAGGAGCTTTCTTGGGAAGCGGTTCAATAAATGATCCAAATAAAAAATATCATTTGGAGATATTACTTAAGAGTAAAGAAAATGCAATGTATTTGCAAAATATTATAAAAATGTTTGGAATAAAAATTAAATTATTAGATTCAAATAATACGATTTATATTAAAGAAGGAGAAGAAATTTCTAAATTTTTAGCTTTAATTGGAGCTACTAAATCAGTTCTTTCTTTTGAAGAGATAAGAGTGTTGAGAGACACAAGAAATAATGTAAATAGACTTGTAAACTGTGAAACAGCGAATTTAAATAAAATTGTAAATGCATCTGTTAAACAAATTGAAGATATTAAGTTTTTAAAGAAAATGAAAAAGTTTGATTCAATGCCAGATTATCTAGTAGAAATTGCTGAATTAAGACTTGAAAATCCTGATATAAGTTTAAAGGAATTAGGACAAATGTTAGAAAATCCAATAGGAAAATCTGGAGTTAACCATAGACTAAAAAAAATTCAAGAATATGCAGATGAAATAAGAAAAGGAAGTTAATGTATGAAAGAAATAGGAATATATGTGCATATACCTTTTTGTAAAAGGAAATGTTATTATTGTGATTTTGTATCATATGATAACAAATATGAAAAAATAGACTCATATGTAGAGACAGTAAAAAAAGAGATTGAAGATACGTCAAATGAATTTACTAAAAATCACATTGTATCAACAATTTATTTTGGCGGAGGAACTCCTTCATTTTTGGAGAGTAAATATATTAAATTACTTTTAGAAAATATAAGAAGAAATTTTAATATTTCTTCTAATGCAGAAATAACCTTAGAAGTAAATCCAGGTACAATAACAGAAGAAAAGTTAAAGACATATCAAATGTGTGGAATAAACAGATTAAGTATAGGTTTGCAAACGACAAATGATAATTTGCTTAAAAAGATTGGAAGAATACATACATATAGTGAATTTTTAAGTACGTATAATTTAGCAAGAAAATTAGGATTTAGTAATATTAATGTTGATTTGATATTTTCTCTGCCAGATGAGAGTTTAGATGATTTAAAATTAGATTTAGAAAAAATTATAGAACTTAGCCCAGAGCATATTTCTACATATTCATTAATAGTTGAAAATGGAACTAAAATAAAGGAACTAATAGAAGAAAATGCTGATGGGTATAACTTACCAAGTGAAGATATAGAAAGACAAATGTATTGGTATATAAAAAACACGTTAGAAGAAAAAGGGTATAGACATTATGAGATATCTAATTTCGCAAAAGAAGGATATGAATCAAAACACAATCTAAATTGTTGGAATCAAAAAGAATATTTTGGATTTGGTGCGGCAGCTCATAGTTTTATAGATGGAATAAGATTTTCGAATAAAAAGATTCTATCAGAATATATTTTTAATTTTAAAAGTAGAGATATAGAAGAAAAAATGAATAGAGAAGAACTTGCAAAAGAATATATGATGTTAGGACTTAGAAAAATAGATGGAGTGTCTATATCAGAATTTGAAAGAAAGTTTAATTTAAATCCATTATTATATTTTAGATTCGAAATTAGTAAACTTACAGATGAAGATCTAATCGAAGTAGATTTAGATGATATAAAACTTACTAAAAAAGGATTAGATTTTGCAAATATAGTATGGGAAGAATTTATATAAAAAGCAAAAAGAGGGTGAACTTTATCAAAGTCACCCTCTTTTTCATGTAACATAAGTTCTGCGTAATACAGATGCTATATTAGCTTTCTTGGATACTCCATAAAGGCCAAAAAATTAATTTTGAGAAAGTTTTTCCTTAAGACTAAGGATATTTGAAACATTCATGATTCCGGTCTGTACATTTCCAAAATCACTTTTGCCATCAATCTGATAGCAGAGTTCTATAAGCTCAGAACACTTCCGCCTTCCACAGGCTTTTGGGTTTCCTTTTTCATCAAATACTTCTGCATATGCAGAAAAAAACTTATCTTTTAAAGCATCCATAAAAGCACCTCTATTTCAAAGTGTTTTTGCAAAGTATATCACAAGCTGTAAGAAAAATGGAGTATCCATGCTCATGATAAATATGATTATATATTTATTTATTTTTTCTTACTGTCTATTATCATTTGATAAAAAAATTAAATAAATAATAAAAAAATTAGCAATCTCTATTGACAATTGCTAAAAATGGGTATAATATATTTATGTTAGCAAAAGAGAATATAGTTTGCTAATATGAGAGGTGAAAATATGCTTGACGATAGAAAGAAAAAAATACTTCAAGCAATAGTAGAAGAATACATTGACAAAGCTGAGCCAGTAAGTTCGGGAAGCCTAGTAAAAGCACTAAATTGTAGTAGTGCTACAATAAGAAATGAAATGGCAGAACTTGAGCAGGCAGGTTATTTAGATAAGCCTCATACTTCAGCTGGTAGAATTCCATCTCAACAAGGTTATAGATATTATATAGATGAATTATTAACAGAAGATAAACTTACAAAAAAAGAAATAGAATATATAAAATCTAAGCTAGAGACAAAGGTAAATGAGCTTGAAGATATAACAAAGATAGCTACAACGACTCTTTCAGAGGTAACTCATTATACAACGATTGCAGTAGGACCTAATGTTGAAGAACATACTATTATGGATATTAAATTTGTTTTATTAGGTTCAAATGTTTTAATGGCAATAATTTTAACAGAGTCAGGAATTATAAGAGAAGCGACAATAAAATTTGATGAAGATATTACAGAAGAACAAGTCAGAAATTTGAATTATATATTTGCAAATAAATTAATTGGAAAATCTATGGATGAGATTAATGGTTCTTTTGAAGAATATCTAGGAACAGAGCTTAAAGCAGGTATAAAAGTTATAAGAAAGATAATTGATGAAATTAATAAGGTTTTAAAAATTACATCTAATGAAGTTTATTTAGAAGGAACAAATAAATCATTTGATTTACCTGAATTTAAAAAAGCAGAAATCGCAAAAGATTTTATGAATGCATTAGATGCAAAGGATTTAGTAGCTGACGTTTTAAATACAGGTATAGCAGAAGATATAAATGTATATATTGGTGATGAACTTTCAGATGAGAAGTTAAAGAATTTTAGTGTAATAACTTTTAATCATATTTTAGGCGATAAAGATATTGGTACAATTGGTATTATAGGACCTAAAAGGATGGATTATGCAAAGGTAATTTCTGTTATGAAATATATAAGTAAGAAGTTAAAAGAAGAATATGGAGATGAAGATTTCTAAAAGAAAGAAGGTTAAAAAACTATGGCAAATGAAAATAAAGAAAAAGAAAATGAAATGAAAAATGATGAAAAAGAAAATAAACAAGAAGTAAAAACAGAAATAGAAGAAAATAAAGCTGAAGTTTTTGAAGAAGAAAAAAATAAAATCAAAGATGAAATAGACGAAATGAATGATAGATATAAGCGTCTTTTAGCTGAGTTTGAAAATTATAAGAAAAGAACTCAAAAAGATAAAGAAGGACTTAAAGATTTATTAGTATCAGATATTATGACATCAATATTACCTGTTATTGATAATCTAGAAAAGGCAGTAAAAGTACAAACAGAGGATAAAGCTTATCAAGACGGTGTAAAATTAGTATTAAAGCAATTACAAGATGTATTACTTTATAATGGAGTAAAAGAAATAGAGACAGTAGGAAAGAAGTTTGATCCAGAACTTCACGAAGCTGTCAGCCATGTAACAGATGAAAAACATGGTGAAAATGTAATAATAGAAGAATTTAGAAAAGGTTATAAAATAGGAAATAGAGTAATTAGACATTCAATGGTAATTGTTGCAAATTAATTTAAGATATTAATATTTAATTAATATATATTTTGAATTCATAAAGTTTATACAAAATATACAAAAGAAAATAAAGATTAAAGTTAAAATAAATAAAATTATTCTAAAAAGGAGGACATAATAATGTCAAAAATTATTGGTATTGATTTAGGAACAACAAATTCATGTGTAGCAGTTATGGAAGGTGGGGAACCAGTAGTAATCCCTAATCCAGAAGGAAATAGAACTACTCCATCAGTAGTTGCTTTCTCACAAAATGGAGAAAGATTAGTAGGACAAATAGCAAAACGTCAAGCTGTAACAAACCCAGAGCATACAGTTATCTCAATTAAGAGAGATATGGGTACAGATAAAAAAGTAAAAATTGATGGTGATGAATTTACACCACAAGAGATTTCAGCAATGATTCTTCAAAAATTAAAATCAGATGCTGAAAATTATTTAGGAACAGAAGTTAAACAAGCAGTTATCACAGTTCCTGCATATTTTAGTGATAGTCAAAGACAAGCAACTAAAGATGCTGGTAAAATTGCTGGACTTGATGTTTTAAGAATTATAAATGAACCAACAGCAGCTGCTCTTGCTTTTGGTATGGATAAAGTAGATAAAGATCAAAAAATCATGGTATATGATTTAGGTGGAGGTACATTTGATGTATCTATACTAGATATAGGTGATGGTGTATTTGAAGTTTTAGCTACTAGCGGTAATAATAGACTTGGTGGAGATGACTTCGACCAAAGAATCATTGATTATTTAGTAGATGAATTTAAGAAAACTAGTGGAATTGATTTAAAAACAGATAAAATGGCAATGCAAAGATTAAAAGAAGCTGCTGAAAAAGCTAAAATAGAATTATCTGGTGTTGGTCAAACAAATGTTAACTTACCATTTATTACAGCTGATAGCACAGGACCAAAACACTTAGATATTACATTAACAAGAGCTAAATTTGAAGATTTAATTAAAGATTTAGTAGATGCTACAATTAAACCTGTTAACCAAGCATTAAAAGATGCTGGATTACAAGCTAGCCAAATTGATCAAGTATTATTAGTTGGTGGATCTACAAGAGTTCCATTAGTACAAGAAAAAGTAAAAGAAATTACAGGAAAAGAACCAAACAAAGGAATTAACCCAGATGAATGTGTTGCTTTAGGTGCAGCTATTCAAGGTGGTGTATTATCTGGAGATGTTAAAGACCTAGTATTACTAGATGTAACACCATTATCTTTAGGTATTGAAACATATGGTGGTGTATTTACTAAATTAATCGAAAGAAATACAACTATACCAACAAAGAAATCTCAAATATTCTCAACAGCTGCAGATGGTCAAACTAGTGTTGAAGTTCACGTATTACAAGGTGAAAGAGAAATGGCAGCTTATAACAAAACATTAGGTAGATTCCAATTAACAGGAATTATGCCAGCTCCAAGAGGAGTTCCACAAATCGAAGTTACATTTGATATAGATGCAAATGGTATAGTCCACGTATCTGCAAAAGATACAGCTACAGGAAATGAACAAAAAGTTTCAATTACAGCTAGTACAAATTTATCTGAAGAAGATATTAATAGAGCTGTAAAAGATGCTGAAGCACATGCTAGTGAAGATAAGAAAAAGAAAGAAGAAGTTGAAGTTAAAAATAATGCTGAAAGCTTAATCTATAACAGTCAAAAAACTTTAGATGAACTTGGAGATAAAGTAAGCGGAGAAGAAAAAGCTAAAGTTCAAGCTGAAATCGATAATGTTAAAAAGACATTAGAAGGAAATAATGTAGATGAAATTAAAGCAGCTACAGATAAATTAACTAAAGTATTCTATGAAATTTCAGAAAAATTATATAGTGCAGCAAATGCAAATAATGCAAATGCAGGTGCAAATGGAGCAGATGCAACAGCAAGTGATGTAAATGATGATGCAAAAGAAGGAACTGTATATGATGCTGACTATACTGAAGAAGATGGAGATAAAAAATAATCTTATTTAGTATAAAAAAGAATAAAAGATAAGGGCAGCTATGGAATAATTGCTGCCCATAATTTTTAGTAAGGAGTTTTCTTATATGGAAAATAAAAAAGATTTAAAAATATCAGAATTAAAAGATATGCAATATAAATTATGGGAACTTAATAAAAATAATTGGGAGCCTATGGAGCCAGAATATGCTAAAAATAATATTTTATATATGGTAGAAGAATTAGGAGAGACAATTTCTATTATTAAGAAAAAAGGAATAGATTCTATAATGAACGACAAAAATATAAGAGAACGATTTATTGAAGAATTTGGTGATGTTCTAATGTATTATATAGATGTTTTAAATAGAACAAATATATCAGCAGAAGAATTTACAGAAGTATATATGAAAAAATATAATGGTAATTTAAAAAGAAATTATGTTGAAGACAATAAAAAGAAATATGTTTAATTATCATGGAGGAGTACAAGATGGCAAATAAAGATTATTATGGAATATTAGGAGTAACAAAAAGTGCTTCTGATGATGAAATTAAAAGAGCATATAGAAAACTTGCAAAAAAATATCACCCTGATGCTAATCCGGATAATAAAGCAGAAGCAGAAGCTAAATTTAAAGAAGTTAGCGAAGCATATGAAGTATTATCTGATAAACAAAAAAGAAGTAATTATGATAATTTTGGAAATCCAGACGGGCCACAATTTGGTGGAGGTCAAGGAGGACATTATTCATATGGAGGTTCTGGATTTGGTGGATCAGGATTTGAAGGATTCGGATTCGATGACTTTGGATTTGGAAGTTTTAGTGATATATTTTCTGCAGCTTTTGGTGGAGGTACTAGATCTAGAAGACGTAATGGTCCTAGAAAAGGTACTGATATGAAAGCTAATATAGAAATTACATTTGAAGAATCTTATCTTGGAACAGAAAAGACTATAAGTGTAAATAGAAATAGAGAATGTCCAAAATGCCATGGAAATGGTACTAGAGATGGAAGTGAAGCTCATGTTTGTAGTGTATGTAAAGGTACTGGACAAATAAGACAAGTAGTTACAACTCCATTTGGACAAATGGCAACTCAAAAGATTTGTTCAAATTGTGGTGGTGAAGGAAAAATAATAGATGACCCATGTCCAAACTGTAAAGGAAAAGGATATACAAGACAAACAAGTAAAATAAAAGTTAAAATTCCAGCAGGTATTAATGATGGTCAGACTATAGTACTAAGAGGAGAAGGCGAGCCTGGAGAAAAAGGTGGACCAAAAGGTGATTTATATATAAATATTCATGTTAAAAAACATGACATTTATACAAGAAAAGCAGATCATGTTTTATGTGATATACCAATTACATTTACAGGAGCAACTTTAGGAACAGAAATAGAAGTTCCAATGGTAGATGGTACAAA
This sequence comes from uncultured Clostridia bacterium, assembly GCA_944387405.1. Taxonomy (GTDB): domain Bacteria; phylum Bacillota; class Clostridia; order TANB77; family CAG-508; genus UMGS1994. The sequence continues at coordinate 143,359 of CALXET010000002.1, read as the reverse complement.
ACAAAAATATACTATTCCAGCAGGAACACAGACTGGAACAAAATTTGTTATAAAAAATAAAGGATTTAAATCTGTAAATAATAAGAACTGGAGTGGTGACTTTGTATTTACTGTTGTAGTTCAAGTTCCAAAGAGATTAACTCAAGAGCAAAGAGAACTTATTACTAAACTTGCACTTACAATGAATGAACAACCACCAATTAAAAAAAGAGGAATTTTCGGTTAAAATAAAAAGTCTAGAACATTATGTTTTAGACTTTTTATTTTTTACTCTTTAATGTATAATAAAAACGATTTTTATTTAAGGAGTTTTTATGGAATATTGGGATGCATATAATGAAAATAGAAAGAAATTAGGATACGATTTAATAAGAGATGTATCTGTATTTAAAGAAAATGAATATCATATTGTAGAAGAAATATGGATTATAAATAGTAAAGGTGAAATTTTACTTACGCAAAGATCAAAAAATAAAAAATCTAATCCTTTAAAATGGGAATGTACTGCAGGATCTGTCTTAAAAGGTGAAACAACATACGAAGGAGCTCTAAGAGAAATAAAAGAAGAAATTGGACTGGAGTTAAATTTAAAAGATTTAATATATTTTGGTAATAAAGTAGATAAAACACATCATGCGATTGTAGATAAATGGGTAGTAAGAAAAGATATTAATTTATCAGATTTAGTTTTTTCAGATGGAGAAGTACAAGATGCAAAATATGTTACTAAAGAAGAATTTGAAAGAATGTTAGAATATAGTGAAATCAGAGATATATTTTATTATATAGTTACAATGTATGATGAGATAATAAATACTAAACAAAGAATGTCTTATGATTTTTTAGGAAAAGAAGTAAATATAATTATAGACAGAAAAATGGGAGATTCACATCCAAAATATCCAGATATGATATATCCAATAAATTATGGGTATATTCCAAATACAAAAAGTGGTGATGGAAAAGAACTAGATGTATTCATAATTGACTCTAAAATCCCGTTAGAGACATTTAAAGGAAAATGTATAGGAATTATACAAAGAATAAATGATGAAGATGATAAATTGATTGTCGTAGATATTAATAATAATAAAAAATATACAGAAGACGAAGTTTTAGATATTGTTAATTTTCAAGAAAAGTATTTTAGTAGTATGGTTATACTTATATAATTTTTTAAGAAAATATTTAAAATAGAGTAATAAAATAGTATAGAAATAAAAAAGACTTGACCTAAGATGTTAAAATATTATTAGGCACAAGTTTTTTTGCTTTTTTAGAAGGGAGGATTTTCTGTTGAGAGAATCTAAAAAACGGAAAAAGATTCTTACTTTCATTATAATACTTGTTATTTTTTCTGTTATTGTCAATAGATATACAAGTATTTCGTATAATACTATTACTGTTACACAATACAATAGTGAAGATGAGCTTCAGATTCACATAATCGATGTAGGTCAAGCAGAATCAATTCTTATAGTTCAAGATGGATTTACTATGTTAGTCGATTCAGGAGATAACTTTACTGGAGATGATGTAGTAAAATATATTAAGAGTTTAGGAATTGATAAAATTGACATATTTTTGATTACTCATTTTCATAGAGACCATGCTGGAGGAGCACACAAGATAATAAGTTCGCTTGATGTGAAAAAAATAGTGTGTCATAAGTTTAGTGATTTATCTACAATGCAAGAACGATTTTGGTATATTGATATGTCAATTTCTCGTAGTATAAGAGAGACTTTTGGAAGCATGTCAATTTTCATGGAATCTGCGTGTGAGAATAATAAGCTAAAAAATTTTGATGTTGGAGATGCTAAAGTTTATACCTTGAGTCAGAACAATGATGCAGTAAATGTTAATAACAAGTCAATAGTTTTTAAGCTTGTTTATGGCGACTTTTCAATGCTTTTTATGGCAGATGCAGAATCTGAGGTGGAAAAAGAGCTATTAGAAAGCGGTGCTAATTTATCTTCAGACATCTTAAAGATAGGGCATCATGGTAGTAAAACATCAACAACTGATGAGTTTCTAGATATGGTGAATCCTAAATATGCAGTCGTAAGTTGTGGAAACGGAAATGATTATAATCATCCATATGGTGCTGTTACAAAGCGCTTTGAGGATAAAAATATTCCATTATACCGGACTGATGAATTAGGAGATATTGTAATAACAGTAAAAGATGATGGCGAAATAGTATTTGACAAAGAAAATGGCGATTATTTAAGTGGAAGGCAGCTAAGAGAATCTAATTGAGGAAAAGGTGTGAGAAATCACACTTTTTCTCTTTTTTTCTTGTTATAAAAATTAGTTTTTGTTATAATATTTTTACTATTAGAAATAGAGAGATAGAGAAATATAAAATAATATTAAATTAAGTTAGAGTAAAAGAAAAGCGCTACAAAAGAAAATAAAAGTAAAAGTTATTGGAGGATATAATATGAAAGAAGAATTTATAGAATTATTAAAAAGTACAAAAAGAGATGGAATAGAAGAAATAATTAATTTTTTAGAGAAGACAGACTTTTTTAAAGCTCCAGCAAGTACAAGGTTTCATGGAAATTATGAAGGTGGTTTGTTAGAGCATAGCATGAAAGTTTATGAAATATTAAAATATAAAGTTAAAAATTCGGTAATCGATATTAATGTAGGCGATGATACTTTAATTATAGTTGCTCTTTTACATGATATTTGTAAAGCAAATTATTATAAAGTTGATTTTAGAAATGCTAAAAATGAAAGAGGAGAATGGGAAAAAGTTCCTTATTATACAGTAGATGATACAATTCCATATGGACATGGAGAAAAATCTGTTATGATGATTACAGAATATATGAAATTAACAAGTGAAGAGAAATATTGTATAAGATGGCATATGGGATTTACAGAGCCAAAAGAATTATATGGCACAATTTCTTTAGCATATAAAAAATATCCACTTGCATTGTTAATGCATGAAGCTGATTTAGAAGCTACATATTTTTATAATGTTTAATTAAAATAGAAAACAAATAAAATATGAAAAAATTAAAACAAAAGAATTAAATAAAAATAAATAAAATTAAAAATGAAAGCAAAAATAAGTATAAATAAAAATCATAAAAAATAAATATAAGTATAAAAAATATATAAAAAACATCAAAAATATATAAAAAATAAAAGAAGGCGCCCGCATGTGTTTAGCATGCGGGCACCTTTCCTGTCACAGGGCTAGTCCGTGTAGAACAGTTCCTCAAATACGCCGGAATCACAGAACGCAGATTCGTAAGCTTGGAACCCATGGCTCTTAGCCAGGGAGCTGTACTCGTCTTTGTTTTCGTAGTTTACCATGGCGTATATGACGAAGCACTCACAACTCACGTTTACGATCTCGATGTAGATAGGAGAAAGCGCACTCCCATCGTTATACCAAGTGGTATGCTTTCCATCGAGCTCTTCGTAAGTTGGGAGCCGGTGCTTGACCGTGAGAGTGACACCCGGCTCCAAGAAGCCAGATAGCCAATCTGCAAGCTCGTCAAAATCGAGAACGTCCAGACGATCGGGTTGGATCTCTTCGCACTCAGCTGAAATCATGTGACGTTTCTTCAGCAAATCGAAGAGTGCGTGGGTACCAGACTTGAACTCCCTGGTGTTGTAGTACCCCAGCACTTTCGCGCTTACCTTGCGTCCAGACTTGATTACTGCAACGTAACCTCCGATTTCGAAGATCGTGTATACAGAAATCACCAGCTTAGGCGACTCGATTTCCAACACCTTTGAGGTCTTTAGAACATACTCAAAGCTGTTAGGCTTGAGCAGTTTTTTAAGATCCTCTTCTGTGACGGTTGGCAAAGATGTTATTGGGCAGTCATTATAGTGCTCCCGAAGATCAGGGACAAAGCACTTAAGGACATCAATTCCCTCAAGAAGGGAGAATACCCCATCAATGCCAGAAACAACAGGTTGTACATACTTAAGGTACAATTTGTGTCCTGCCATTTCTTGATACCTCCTTCCTAAATAGGGTATATATATTAATAATACCACAGTTAACATAAAAATTCAAATTTTGCTATTTTAAGTATTTGTTTTTAAATTTTCTCTTAAACTATCTATTCTTTCTTTAGTTTTACTATAAGCTTCTATATCTTTTTCGAAAACACCATTAAAATATCTAAAAATATCACCATCTTTTAGATCTTCTGGTAATTTTTCAATAGGAACATCTGACATTTTTCCAGTATCTCTATTTTCTAGTACACCAAAATTTCCTTCAACTCTATCTAAAGTATATAAAACAGGTTCCTCTTCAGTAATATTATTTAAGAAATTGTGTAAATCATTTGAAAAATCATCAATATTAAAACTATCTAAAATATTATCAAAATTCATAATATCACTCCTTTTATTGTATTTTTAAACAAGAAAGAAGCAATAATAAAATTATAAATTCAAAATTGTTATGATAAAAGTATAAAATGATAAAATATAAAATTCAAGAAAAATAGTAAGACAAAAATATTAATAATTAGACAAAAGAAAAGCCCGGGCTCCTTTTTAGGGGAACCTTGGGCTAGGCTTATACGGATAAATAGTAGAAGTAAATTTTATCATTTTCCTTCACAAGTTCAGATCCTAAGGCTTTCTGCAGAGCGATACTTGCCTTGTTAGTTTTTCTGACTTCGAATAAGAGAGTCTTTACTTCGGGGTACTTCTGCTTTACGAGCCGAGAGAGAACAATTAGGGACTCGTAAGCATAGTGTTTCCTTCTGTAATATTCTCCTATGAAGTAGTGAACCGTGATCTCACTGTCTGGTTCATACCATGAGGTAATTAAAGCTCCAACTAGCTTGTTATCACTAGCTCGAAAGATTCCATACATAGTAGAAAACAGGCAGGTGTTGAAGGATATGATCCTTTCTGCTTCTGATATGCTTTTTGCTTCCATAAAAGAAACATATCTATGGAGAGATTCTCCATAAGAAATGTTTTTGTAAATTTTAGCATCAGCAGTGGTTAGTTTCCGTATATAAACAGGTCTATCCAAAACTGGTGACCTCCTTTCTATGTTGCCTTAATTTATTATAGCACAATAGTTTACATAAAACAATTAAATAAACTTTAAAATATAAAATACTAATTACAATTTTTAATAATAATATTTATGATATAATAATTAAAATTAATAAGATATTTAAGTTGTAAGAAAAGTTAAATTAAAATATAAATTTTGAAATAATGAGGTGGTTTTTTGTTTATTGTAAGAGAAGCAATTTTAAGAAAAAATGTAAATTTAAAATCAGAGGTAATTGATATTTTATATGTAAATGATGAAGTAGAAATAATAGAGAATAATATAATAGATAAAGATGAGAATGAAATTTATTGTAAAGTTAAATATAAAGAATCATATGGATATGTAATTAAATCTAGTTTGAGTGATGAAAAAATAAAATTAATTGAGAATATAAATGAAAAAGATAATGATTATAAAAAAATAAAAGATGTATCTAAACAAGGAAAAATTAAAATGATAAATGAAGCTATAAGAATTTTAAATCAAAATAATTCTTATTCAGCCAAATTGGATTATAAGTTTTATGAATCTGGAAAGACAAGACTAAATGGTTATTTTAATATTCCATATTATGAAAAAGATGAAGATGATAATATTCAAGAATATTATTCTTATGATTGTTCTGCTTTTTGTAATACTATTTTAAACAGAGTATTTAAAGAAAATATGGTAAGAGAGGGATTAAGTAAGATAGAAGTAAAAAAAGGACTATTTAAACCAAATATTTGGGTAACAAGAGATTATTATGCAAATGCTTTTTTAGAAGATGATGCAATTAAGAAGAAAATAAAAGTTGTGCAATTTGTGGATAAATTTGGTGAGAAAATAGATATAAGCAAAATGCAAATAGGAGATTTTATTATTGGAATTATAGATAAGGAAAATGAAAATCATAATCCAAATATACACATGAATCATATTATGATGTATTTTGGCGATGGATATATAGTGCACGCTTCATATACAAATGGAAAAGAAATTTTTAATAAAGTTTTATTAACGAAATTAGTAAATGATTTTTATTTAAAAATTGGTTTCGAAAATAGATTTGACAAGAGTATAATGGTTGCAAGATATATTGAAAAATAATGTAATATACAAGTAAAATGAGGTTTTTGAAGATTAATAATTTGACAAAGTAAATAAAAAATAGTATAATATTTTACAGTTGTTACCACATATATAGAGATTTGTGGTATAAAAAAGAGATGTTTTTATAAAAATTTAAATTAATGGTTCGGAAAAAATTAAATATTATTAATTAAATTATTTAAAAGGTGTGTAGTTAAATAATTTTTTTGTAGTGCGTAATAATATGTAATATTATCTTTTATAAGATAATAATAAGTAAAAGAGATCGGAATAATATTAATAAAAAGTATGTGAGCGGATTTAAAATTGAAAATGGAAATTAATATATTATATTTGTTTTATTGAAATATAATTTTAATTTGTTGTGAAATAAAATAATATTTTAATATTTTTAGAATCATTAGTTTAAGTAAAATATATTAAAAGAGAAATATGTTTTATTTTAAGCTAATTTTTTATGCGTTTTTATAATAAACATAAGAAAAAACAATTATAAAGAGGGAGATTTTATGGAAGAAAATAAAAATAAAGTAAATAATGTAAAACCAGTTCAAAAGAAGAGTAAAAAAAGAACTGAAAAAGTAACAAAGTCAGAAAAAAATAATGTAAATACTAATGTAAATGAAAATGCTAAATTAATAAAAAAATCAAGTGTTAGAAAAAATGTTAATGCAACAAATACTCGTAATATTCAAAAAGGACAAAAAAATAAGAAAAATGATGGTAAATTAGATTTTAGATTTAAACAAGAAAAGCTAAAAATAATACCTTTAGGAGGTATCCAAGAAATCGGTAAAAATATTACTGTTTTTGAATATGGCGATGATATAGTACTTGTAGACTGTGGTTTAGCATTTCCTGAAGACGATATGCTTGGTATTGATTTAGTAATACCAGATTTTACTTATCTAGAGAAAAATAGAGAAAAAATTAGAGGATTAGTAATAACTCACGGTCATGAAGATCATATAGGAGCTATTCCATATTTATTAAGTAAAATAAATGTTCCAATTTATGCTACAAAACTTACAGCAGGTTTAATAAGTCATAAATTAGAAGAACATAAATTATTAAAAAGTACAAAACTTAAAATAGTAAATCAAGGACAAACAATAGTACTTGGAAAAATAAGAGTAGAATTTATTAGGAGTTGTCATAGTATTCCTGATGCTGTCGCTTTAGCTATACACACACCGGTAGGTACTGTTGTTCATACAGGTGACTTTAAAATAGATTATACACCAATAGATGATGAAAAAATGGATTTTGGAAGACTTGCTGAACTTGGTAATAAAGGCGTATTAGCACTTATGTCTGATAGTACAAACTCTGAAAGAAAAGGATATACTATGTCTGAAAGTTCTGTAGGAGAGGTTTTAGATAAATTATTCTTTAATTGTACAAAAAGGATAGTAGTTGCAACATTTGCTTCAAATGTTCATAGAGTACAACAAATAGTAAATTCAGCAGTAGCAAATAATAGAAAAATTGCAGTATGTGGAAGAAGTATGATAAATATGATAGATACTGCTATGGAACTTGGATATATAAATGTCCCAGACCATGTGTTTATTGATATTGATATGATTAAAAATTATCCAGATGAGCAATTAGTTATAATTACAACTGGGAGCCAAGGAGAGACAATGTCTGCATTAACTAGAATGGCAGCAGGAGAGCATAAAAAAGTTACTATAACACCAAATGATTTGGTAATTATTTCTGCAAATCCTATTCCAGGTAATGAAAAATATGTTGCTAAAGTTATAGATGATTTAATGAAAATTGGTGCTGAAGTTGTTTATAGTTCTTTAGAGGCTATACATGTTTCAGGTCACGCATGTCAAGAAGAACAAAAATTAATGCTTTCATTAATAAGACCTAAATATTTTATACCAGTTCATGGAGAATATAGACAATTAATTGCACATAGTGAGACTGCTAAAAAAGTAGGAATTCCACCAGAAAATATTTTCTTAATGACTAATGGTAGAATTTTAGAGCTTAATGAAGAAGAAGCAAAACTTACGGGAGTAGTGCCATTTGGTAAAGTTATGGTTGATGGACTTGGAGTTGGAGATGTTGGAAATATTGTTTTAAGAGACAGACAACATTTATCACAAGATGGATTAATTATAGTAGTTCTTACTATGGATTCTTCAACAGGAGAGATTTTAGCAGGTCCAGATGTTATTTCAAGAGGATTTGTTTATGTTAAAGAATCTGAAAACCTAATGGAAGAAGTAAAACATGTATTAAGAGATGAAATTGAGAAATTAGAACAATCAGGTGTAAGAGATTGGGCTACTATAAAAGCAAAATTAAAAGATAGTTTACGTGATTATATATTTGCTAAAACAAAGAGAAATCCAATGATATTACCAATTATTATGGAAGTCTAAAAAAATAAAAGTAAAATAGCAAAAATAAAAAATGGGGAATAAATGAAAATAAAAAATATAATATTTGATGTAGATAATACTATTGTAAAAAATGAAGAAGAAGATAAACTAGAATATAAAAAAGTTTTAAAAAAATATGGTTATGATGAAAGTCTTTATAATGATATATACAGGTCTATTGGAAATTATGATTGTGATTTTACAAGAGAAAATATATATTATAACTTAAAAGATATGACTGACTTTGTAAATAAAGAATTAGATACTGATTTTCAGGTAGAGTTTATGGAAGAAATAATTGAAGTTATAGGAAGCAAGTTTTGTAGAGAAGCTCTAGTTACAAAAGAGACATTAGAATATTTAATAAATAAAGGTTATAACCTATATGTTTTCTCTAACTTTTACTCTAGAATACAAAAAGAGAGAATAAAAAATCTTTCTTTAGATAAATATTTTATAAGAGTATTTGGATCAGATGAAATTGGTGCAAAACCTTTTAAAGAAGCTTTTGATAATTTGTTAAAAGAAATTGGAGCAACCAAAGATGAATGTATAATGATTGGTGATGACAAGCGTACAGATATATCTGGAGCAAATAGAGTAGGTATGAAAGCAATTCTTTTAGATATAGATGGTACGCGAGATTTAAAACAAGCAGAAGATGCAAAAGATTATATAGTTATAAAAGATTTAAAAGAACTAGAAAATATTTTCTAGTTCTTAATCTTCTTTTGCGTATAAATATTGAAAAATAAAGGAAGCTTTGGTATAATTGAGCTGAATTTTATAAATAAAAAGAAGAATAGAGAGGTAGATTATATGGGATATAAAGAATTAGCAGATTTAATATTTCCAGATGCAAAGGATGTATCTTATTATGAAGAGAAATATCCAGAAAGAAATTTAAAAGAAGGTGCTATAGTTACTAGATTTGCACCAAGCCCAACAGGATTTGTACATATAGGAGGTTTATATCAAAGTTTAGTTGCTAAAAAAATGGCAAAACAAACTGATGGTGTATTTTTTGTAAGAATAGAAGATACAGATCAAAAAAGAGAAATAGAAAATGGTGTATCTGAAATATTAACTTCTTTAAAAGAATATGATTTATCACCAGATGAATCTTTAAATGAAGATGGAACAGATAATGGAAATTATGGACCATATATTCAAAGTAAAAGAAAAGAAATATATCAAGCATATGCTAAAAGTTTACTTGAAAAAGGACTAGCATATCCATGTTTTTGTTCTGCAGAAGATTTAAATGAAATAAGAGAAAATCAAACAAAAGCAAGACAAAGAACAGGATATTATGGAAAATGGACAAGATGTAGAAATATGCCTGTAGATATGGCTATAGAAAAAATAAAAAATGGTGATAGTTATATAGTAAGATTAAAATCACCAGGAAATCCAGATAAGAAAATTAAGCATAAAGATTTAATAAAAGGTAATATAGAGTTTCCAGAAAATGATCAAGATATAGTAATTATTAAATCAGATGGACTTCCAACATATCATTTTGCTCATGCAGTAGATGATCATTTAATGAGAACTAATTTAGTAATAAGAGCAGATGAATGGGTAGCTTCAGTACCACTTCACTTACAATTATTTTATATGTTAGGATTTAAAGCGCCTAAATATGCACATATTGCTCCTATAATGAAAGAAGAAGATGGAAATAAGAGAAAACTAAGTAAAAGAAAAGATCCAGAGGCTGCAGTTAGTTATTATAGAGAAGAAGGAATTCCAAAAGAAGCAGTTATTGAATATTTAATGAATATTGCAAATTCTAATTTTGAGGCTTGGAAAAAAGGAAATAAAGATAAATCAGTAGATGATTTTAATTTTGATATTAAGAAAATGGGAGTAAGTGGAGCTTTATTTGATATGGTAAAATTATTAGATGTATCAAAAACAGTAATTTCTACTTATTCAGCTGAAAAAGTTTTAGAAGATGTTTTAAATTGGGCAAGTACATATGATAAAGATTTATATGAATTATTAAATAGAGATAAAGAATATGCTTTAAAAATTTTTGGAATTGAAAGAGGAAATGTAAAACCTAGAAAAGATATTGCTAAATGGTCTGATGTTAAAGATTCAATTATATATATGTTTGATGATAGATTTTTAACTTCAAACATAGAATATGAGTATCAAAAGGTAACTGACGAAGATGAGATTAAGAAGATAGTAACTACTTATTTTGATAAATATTATGATGAAAATGATGACAAACAAACATGGTTTAATAAGATGAAGGATTTATCAGAAGAGCTAGGATATGCGAGGGAAGTTAAAGAATATAAAGCAAATCCAGATGCATACAAAGGTCATGTTGGAGATATAAGTACAGTAATTAGAGTAAAAATAACAGGTAGGGCAAATACTCCTGATTTATATGAAATATTAAAAGTACTTGGCAAGGAATCTGTTTTAAAAAGAGCAAGTAAGTAAAGTTGAATAAATTAAATAAATGTGCTATAATTAAGTCTATTCTTAATTAATAAGGAGGGTTTTTATCCAATGAACAGTGTACCTATGAGCGTTTTTTCTGCGGAGTTGTTCCGGAAGGATGACTTATATAATTCGCAGTATATTTCGCTTGAAGTGGAAGATTGGGTAGGGCAGCTTGAAAAAGACATTGCAGTTAAGCTGCTTGAGGCTTTTACTGATGGACGGTTTGATGATGAGCTTGACATTCTTCGAAAAACCTACAAGGTAAGAGTCTACACAAAGACCTGTACCGAAGAGATGCCCTTGCATCTTAAGTTTGCGAGTGTTGTTTTGTCAGGTGACAAAATGGGGAGCCTCGTAGACGAGAAAGAGATCATGGCATCAGCACCTGTGAAAATGAGAACAAGGAAAATCACTATTACAGTGAAAAAGAAATTCTTTAGTAAGGTGTAAGCTGTGAAATGTCTGGCACATGTAAAGCGTGTGCCAGATGTTTTTTTATAAAGGTGGTAGATATGGAGTATAATATAGGTGATATAGTAGAAATGAAGAAAAAACATCCATGTGGAAGTAATAGATGGCAAATTATAAGAGTAGGTGTTGATTTTAAATTTAAATGTTTAGGATGTGAACATATAATTACTGTAGAGAGACCTAAAGCATTAAAAATGATTAAGAAAAAATAAACAAATAAATTAATTAATTATTAAACGAGCCTTGTAATAGGCTCGTTATTTGTATTTGAGAAGGAAATATGTTATTATATTATAGATAAAAATTTTAGGAGGATGAAAGAAATGTTTAGTAAGATTTTTACCCGGTTTTTAATGAGGCATTTTAACAAGAAGGAAAAAGAAGAGGGAAAAAAGTATCAAAGACATTTCAAGTTCGATGATGGGAGATCATTTACCCTATATTCGAATGAATACATCGAAGAAGAAAAAGCTCGAGATTTGATTGAATTTGTGAGAAAAAATATCAAACCAATTGATGCAGGAGACCTAGATGAATTACATGTGATTATAGTCGAAATCATGTCTGCTTTTTTTGATTTTGATGCCATGGTTAGCGTAAAAGTAAAGGAACCTTGCAAAACATACGAGATTAGTATTATCAGAAATGGTTCGATTGATCTTAGAATTTAAAGCAAATTAAAAGGCGGCGCCCTTAGTGTGGGGCGTCGCCTTCGAGCCTAAGAAAAATTTATGCCACAAGTGTTCCACCATATTGAATCATGGTGTTAACAACTCCGGCAGGGCATCCAGCAGGTATAGTTACACAGCTTCCTTGCACATCGAACTCGAAGTAGTGGCAAAAGGTTGCCAGCTTCTCGAATGCGACGTAGTAGGCCGTCTTGCTAGACGCAAACCTAAAAGTCTTTTCCTTTTTTTGCTCTGCATACAACATTGAGTCATACCTCCTTTGAAGTACTTTTAATTATACCACAAAATTAGCAAAAAATAAAGAGTTATGTTAACGAGTAATTCTTAATATATAGAATAAAAACAAAAATGAACTTAAATATTCTTTAAGCTCATTTTTGCTTTTTATTTAAATTTTATTGTGTTAAATATTTTTAATATTTATATATTTGAATTATTTAAAAATTCTTCTATAATTTCCCATGATTTTTCTGTATAGATTTTTCTTTCAGAAGAGAATGGAATTAGAGTAGTAAAAGATATTCCAAGTTCTTTTTTTAAATTTTCTATAACAGAATCAACTTTAGTTATAGCAATTTTATCAGCTTTGTTTGCAACTAGCATAAAAGGCAAGTTAGTTTTTAATATATATTTATACATTAATAGATCATCTGGTGTTGGTTTGTGCCTAATATCTAAAAGAAGTATGATTAGTTTTATGTTTCTCGATTTTTGAAGATAATCTTCTATAAACTTTCCCATATTGATTTGTTCTTCTTTTGATAGCTTACTATAACCATATCCAGGTAAGTCAACAAAGTAAAAGTTATTATCTATATTATAAAAGTTTATTTGTCTAGTCTTTCCTGGAGTATTGCTAGTTCTTGCTAAGTTTTTTCTATTAAGCATAGTGTTTATAAAAGAAGATTTACCGACATTTGATTTTCCTACTAAAACAATTTCAGGCAAATTTCCTTTTGGATATTGAGCAGGTCTTACTGCAGATATTTCAAATTTAGGATTTTTAATTATCATAAATATTTCTCTCTTTCTAAATTTTATAAAAAATAGTAAATGTATTATAACATAAATATGTAGATAGAGCAATTTTACATAAAATTTAAATTATGTTATAATTTTAAGCAAGTCGATTAAGAAAATAGAGAAAGGACATTAAATGTTTATCTCTACATAACGAGAAATGTCTTGTAAAAAGTCTAGTAGAAAGGCTAATGATGAAGGTTTATAGGGAAGACCAAGAACTTAGGAAGGCTATCGAGAATCTCAAAACGTTTGGCTTTTCATATCTTGGTAGGGGGTATCAGTTTAACATCGTAAACTTCACTAAGGCAGATGCTGAAAGAAGTGCGGTTTTCCAAAGAGATGGGCAGATGTTTGCATATCTTATAGATTCGCACTCGAGCCAGCTAAGTCCTCTTAGGAAAAATGCCGATGGGGCATACGTTTTTGAGGGGCTTCCTAGCTAGAACTCGACTAAAAAAGACTTAGAGTCTTTCCCCTGCAAAGGGGTTTATTTTTTTATTTATAATTTTTAAAAATCTAAAATTGTTGTATAAGAAAAAAGCTATGAAATAAATAAAAAATGAATCTATAAATATACTTATAGATTCATTTTTGTATTACTACAACTATAATATTTTAAATATAATGTGGTTATAGCTATTTTTATTTAAGTTTAAATTTGAATTATTTTTATTTCTTTTTAGGTTTTAATTCTTTTGTTCCACCCATATATGGCCATAAAACTTCAGGAATTGTAATTGTACCATCTTCTTGATAGTGATTTTCTAAGAATGCGATTAACATACGAGGTGGAGCAACAACAGTGTTATTTAGTGTGTGTGCATAGTAATTTCCTTTTTCACCTTTAATTCTTATTCCAAGTCTTCTTGCTTGTGCATCTGTTAAATTAGAACAACTACCAACTTCGAAATATTTTTGTTGTCTAGGGCTCCAAGCTTCAACATCAACACTTTTAGATTTAAGATCGGCTAAATCGCCACTACAACATTCAAGAGTTCTTACTGGTATTTCCATACTTCTAAATAGTTCTACAGTATAACTCCATAGTTTATCATACCATTCATAGCTTTCTTCTGGTTCACAAACAACAATCATTTCTTGTTTTTCAAATTGATGAATTCTATATACACCACGTTCTTCAATTCCATGAGCACCTTTTTCTTTCCTGAAACATGGAGAATAAGATGTCATAGTGTATGGAAGATCAGCTTTATTTAAAATTTGACCTTTGAATTTACCAATCATTGAATGTTCACTAGTTCCAATTAAGTATAAGTCTTCACCTTCAATTTTATACATCATTGCGTCCATTTCCTCAAAGCTCATAACTCCAGTTACAACATCACTTCTTATCATATAAGGTGGTATACAATAAGTAAATCCTTTATTAATCATAAAATCTCTTGCATAAGACAATATTGCAGAGTGAAGTCTTGCAATGTTTCCTGTTAAATAATAAAATCCATTTCCTGCAACTCTACGAGCTGAATCTAAATCTATTCCATCTAGACTTTCCATAATATCTGTATGGTATGGTATTTCATATGGTGGAACAACTGGTTCACCAAATTTTTCAACTTCAACATTTTCACTATCATCTTTTCCGATTGGAACAGATTCATGCATAATATTTGGTATTTTCATCATTATATCTGTGACAGCGGCATCATATTCCTGTTCTAATTTTTCATTTTCAGCAAGTTCATTATTAATATTTTGAACTTCTGATTTAATTTGTTCTGCTTCGTCTTTTTTTCCTTCTTTCATTAAGCTTCCGATTTGAGCGCTTAATGTATTTCTTTTGCTTCTTAATTCATCACCTTTTAATTTTGCTTCTCTATTTTTTCCATCAAGTTCTAAAACTTCATCTACAAGATGTAATTTATGATCTTGAAATTTGTTTTTGATGTTTTGCTTAACAACATCTGGATGTTCTCTTAAAAATTTAATATCTATCATAAAAAATCCTCCTATTAAAAAATTTTATTTATATATTTAATATTAATAAAAGAGTAACAAAAAAGTCCTTGCAAATTGCAAGGACGAATATATCGCGGTACCACCTTTATTACTTAAAATATAATTTTTAAGTATCTCTAAATGCTTTAACCTGCATAACTGGTTTAGTTTATTAGACTAAAAGCTAAAGAGTAGATTCATAAATCTTTTTTAATTTGTTTACACCATACCACAAACTCTCTATGTAAAAAATGATTTACTACTAGTCTCTTATTATTGCTATTTAAATATTTAAATTTTATATATAATTTATTATATAGCTTTTATAGTTTATAATTTTAGCATAAATAATTAGGTAAATCAAGTAATAAGCGAAAAATTTACTAATAAGAAGAGAAAAAGTAGCATAAGAAGAAAAAAACGTAATATAAAAAATACTATTTTGTTATAGAATTGTAATAAAATAATAGCAAAAAATGTGATATTATATTTATATATTTTATGATTTAATGGAGTAGTAATATGAGAGCTAAAAAAATCCTAAAAAAGATGGGAATATCAAATCCTGAAAAATTAGATTTTAAACAAAAAGAAAGTTTAGTAAAAAGCGTATCACAAAAAATAGCTGATAGATTTGAGACATATGGAATTAAATATGAAAATATATATATGAAACTTATAAATACAGATATGTATTTATCTGATATAAAATCAGGTACTCCAAAAGCAAATTATATATATAAAAATAGTTCTCTTTATATAGATAGAAGTATAGATATATCTGAAAATAATGAAGATATTTTGCGTGAATGTATATGTAAAGTACAAGAAGTAAGAAATAAGAAAAACAAAATACATAAATTAGGGCTTTGCAGATTTAATGAATCAAAGATAGCAGGAGTTGCTTTTAATGAAGCGGGAATGCAGTATGTTTTAAGTCTTCTTTTAGATAAAAAAGAAGAAAAAGTTAATGCTTATGGTGTTATGATAAATTCTATAAGTATTCAATATCCTGCACTAACAAATATAATAAGACAAATGACTTTTATTGCAGGTGAAAATTATTTAGTTCAATCAATAATAAATAGTACAGATGATTTTAAAAAATCATTTATTGATAAATGTAATGAGACAAGTTATTATAGTATTATGAAAAATACAGATTTAATGTATGAGGCAAAAAAGAGAATTACAAATATAGATAGAAAAATATTATTTGATAGAAAAGTTAAAGAAGAATCAAAGGCTAAGTTAAGAGAAAAAGTAAATAAATATTCAAAATCAATTAGATTTTCTTATACTAAAATTCAAAAAGAATTATGTCAGTGTTATTTTAATAAAAAAATTGGAATAGCAAATACTATTGATAAACTAGAATTTATTAGGGAAGAGATAAGTTCATATAAGAAATTAATTGCAATTTCTTGTGAAGAAGAGGATAACTTTTTTGATAAATATAGTTTAGATTGTTATTATAAAATTGAAAGAAAAATAGAGAAAATTAATAAAGAAAATTCTATGTTAATGTCTGATAAAAAAGGATTTTCTAAAGCTATTATTAAAATTAAAAAATTATTTACTAGTTCAAATGCAGAGTATGAAGATAATAAATAATAATTTTTAATTAATAAGCATAATTTAATTCTTTATAAATAGTTCTTACATCAGTTGAGGTAAGAACTAATTTTTTATTTTTTGCCTTTTTTAATAAATAATCAATTTTTGCTTGTTCAGATTTTATTTTATATGTGTAATAATCAATAAGTTCTCCTTCAGCAAAGTCAAAATTTCTATGAGCATTTAATAAAGCTTCTTTAGACTCAAGTATTCCTTTTATAATTTCTTTATCATAATCTTCTTCAGAAAGTTCTGGAATTTTAAATTCTTTTACAAATTCTTCATGCATATTTTTATCCTCCTAAAATTAATATATGCTTAAATAAAGTTTTTATGCATAAATAATAAAAAATAAAATAAAATTTTAAAAAAATAGTGCAGGTATGTACCTGCACTTATATGATTTGATTTGAATTTTTATATTTAATAAAATTTAATTAAAATTTATATTATTTTATATTGTATTATTTTACGTTTACAAAAAACTAATTACTCAACAGTAACAGATTTCGCTAAGTTTCTTGGCTTATCTACATCTAATCCTTTTTCTTTTGAAATATAATAAGAAAATAGTTGAAGCGGTACTATAGATAAAATAGGTGAGATAAGAGCATTTGTCTCAGGAATTGTGATTACATTATCAAATTTGTGATCTCCTAAATCTTGATTTGTAATAATAAGTGTTTTTGCACCTCTAGTAATAACTTCTTGAACATTACTAATTGTTTTTTCTACCAGATTTTTATCTGTCATAATACCTATTACAGTAACACCATTTTCAATTAATGCGATAGGGCCATGTTTTAATTCACCAGCAGCATAAGCTTCAGAGTGAATGTAAGATATTTCTTTTAATTTTAATGATCCTTCTAATGCAGCAGTATAATCAACACCTCTTCCTAAGAAGAACATGTCTTTTTCTGTATATACTTTTTTAGCGAATTTTTTTATTGGTTTTGTATTTTTTAAAATTTCTTCTAATTTAGAAGGAAGTAATAAAATCTCTTTTGAAAGTTCTTTTATTTCATTTTCGTATGATTTATTTTCTAAAATCTTTGCAAAATAAATTGCAAGTATTGCTAAAAGAACTACTTGAGAAGTATATGCTTTAGTAGATGCAACAGCGATTTCTGGTCCTGCATGAGTATATATTGTATAGTCAGCTTCTCTTGTAATAGAACTTCCAATAACATTAGATATTGCAAGAGTTTTTGCTCCTTTTGCTTTTGAAAGTTTTAAAGCAGCTATAGTGTCTGCTGTTTCACCAGATTGACTTATAAATATTACTAAAGTCTTTTCATTGATTAGAGGATCTCTATATCTGAATTCTGAAGCAATATCTACTTCAGTAGGAACATTACAATATTTTTCTATTATAGTTTTTCCAGCAAGTCCTGCATGCATTGCAGTACCACAAGCTACAATATAAATTCTATTTAATGATTGTAAATATTCTTTTGATAAATTTAAACCTTCTATATTACATGTACCATCTTGAGAAAGTCTTGATCCTATAGTTTCTCTTATAGATCTTGGTTGCTCAAAGATTTCTTTTAACATGAAATCAGCATAACCTTCTTTTTCAGCAGCAGTTGCATTCCATGCAATATTTTCTACAGGTTTATTAAATTTGTTTAAATCTTTATCATAAAAATCTGCACTAGTTTTTGAAAGTACAGCATATTCATTATCATTTAAAAGATAAAAATCTTTTGTATATGATAAAATAGCAGGTATATCAGAACTAATATATTTTTCAGTTGCAGATTTACCAATTACTAATGGACTATCTTTTCTAACTACTATCATTTTATCAGGAAGTAGAGAAGAGATAATTTCTAACGCATAACTTCCTTTTAAATCTTGACATGTACTATGTACAGCTTTTAAAAGTTTTAATTCTTTATCAGTTTCTGTTTCTTTTTTATAATAATAATCAATAAGATTAGGAATAACTTCTGTATCTGTTTGAGAATAAAAATTATATCCATTCTTTTGTAAAAACTCTCTAAGTTCACTGTAATTTTCAATAATACCATTATGAACAACAGCAATTTGCTTACTCATATCAGTATGTGGATGAGAGTTTTCTGTTGAAGGTTTACCATGGGTTGCCCATCTAGTATGAGCTATTCCAATAGTACCTTGAAGATCATTTATACCTGGAACTTTATCAAGTTCAGCAACTCTTCCTTTGTTTTTTATTACGGAAATTTTATTATTTTCAATAGTGGCGATTCCTGCAGAATCATAACCCCTATATTCAAGTCTTAAAAGTCCGTTTATTAATATAGGTTTTGCTTTTTTGTTACCTATGTATCCTACAATTCCACACATATAATAGTGCCTCCTTTTTCTTTTTTTGTGGGACTTAAAATATTAAATGAATATAAAAAATAAAACAATTAATATTTTTATATTATATGCTAAAATGTAATTTTCGATTAAAAAATTATTGTTATAGTATTACTACTATTTTTTGAATTTTTTATAATGATCCGAAAATAGACCATAGAGTATCCGCCGAAAATTTCGATAAACTCTAACCTCGTCAACAGTAAAAACTGTCCTGGCGCTTTATAGATAATATAATTTTTGCCTCCTTTCTATTTATATTTTTCTACATTTTTTACATATAATAGTATATTACTATAAAACTTGTAAAAAATCAAATTATGTATGTTAATATGTATAATATAGCAAATATTATTTTAATAGTATTTTTGTATAAGAATATAATTTAGTTTACTTTTATATATAAAAATGGTACAATTTAAAAGAAGAAAAAGAGATATGGAGATATTAATATGAAAAAGTTTATTATATTTTTAACCATAGTGCTTGTAGCTCTAATTGCTTTTTTAATATTTTTAGCAGTAAAGCCATATATAGATATAAAAAGAACTCAAACAGCTAATTTGTCTAACAATATTGTTCAAGGGAATATTATTGGTGTGGTGCAAAATGAGACTGCAGTAAATGAAATTTCGCAAGAAAATATAACTACTACAAATAACACTTCAGAAAGTAATGAAGTTTCTGCAGCTGGAAATAAAGAGTTTGAAACAGAAGTACAGAATATGACTGAAGAGGAAAGAAATTTATATAATATTGCATTTACTGTATATGCTGGAAATAATATAAGTGGGCAGATGTGTAAAGCTTTAATTGAAGGTGTAATATCAAGTAATGCAAATCATATAGATGTTCCGGGAAGATTTGTTGCAGTAACACAAAATTATACTGAAGAGGTAGACTCTACAATAGGTGTACCAGGAAATATGGATAACTCAGAAGAAGTAGTTCAGGATACAAATGAGATGCTTTATATATTAAGAGATAATACAGATCCAGATGAACTATATAATGTAGAAACTGTGGAGACATCAGGTATTATTACAGAAGTAAAAATTACAAAAGTAGAATAATGAATATAAAATAGATGGAAAAATAAATATTAATTTCTATCTATTTTTGTTTTAAGATACGATGATAAAAATAGATAATACTGTATTAATTGATAAGGAGGCTTTCTAAATGGAAGTAGATGAAGTAAAAGATAAAATAAAAGTATTGATTGAAAAGGAAAAATTAGAAAAGAGAATAGAGGAGCTTGCTACAGAAATACAGAAAGATTATTTAGGAGAAGATATTTTAGTTATATGTATACTTAAAGGTTCTTTATATTTTACAGTAGATTTAACTAAAAAGATAAATAATTATAAATTAGAAATTGATTTTATGAGAATTTCAAGTTATGGTGATGAATTAACTAGCTCTGGAAAGATAAATATAATTAAAGATTTAGAAACTGATATTAATGGTAGAAATGTACTTGTAGTAGAAGATATAATAGATACAGGAAATACTTTATATTATTTAAAAGATATTTTAGAAAAAAGAAATCCAAGAAGTTTGAAAATATGTACACTTTTAGATAAAAAATCTAGAAGAATAAAAAACGTTGTTCCTGAATATATAGGGTTTGAAATTGAAGATAAATTTGTGGTAGGATATGGATTAGATTATAAAGATTGTTTTAGAAATTTGCCTTTTATAGGATACGTAGATATTTAAAGGAGAAAAAGAAATGTTTGATATAGAGACTGAACTTAAAAAACTTCCTGATAAATCAGGAGTTTATATAATGAGGGATAAATTTGATAATATTATTTATGTAGGAAAAGCAATTTCTTTAAAAAGAAGAGTTAAACAATATTTTAGAAAAAATAATAAAACTAAAAGAATAGAAAATATGGTTGCTACTGTTGACCATTTTGAATATATAGTTACAGATAATGAAGCAGAAGCTCTAATATTAGAATGTAATCTGATTAAAGAAAATAGACCAAAATTTAATGTTTTACTAAAAGATGATAAAACTTATCCATATATAAAAATAGATGTTAAATCAGATTATCCAGCAGTAATAGTAACTAGAAAAATATTAAATGATGGAGCAAAATATTTTGGACCATATGCTAATCCTGGTGCTGCAAGAGAAATGATTAATTTTATAAAAGAGAGATTTAAAATAAGACAATGTAAAAATTTTAGGTCAAAAGATAGAGCTTGTCTAAATTATCATATTGGGAAATGTTTAGCTCCATGTATGGGATATGTTTCAAAAGAAGATTATAGAAAACAGATAGATCAAATAATAATGCTGTTAGAAGGAAAAACAGGAGTAATTTTAAGAGAAATAGAAAAAGAGATGAAAGAAGCTTCTAAAAACATGGATTTTGAAAAAGCAGCAGAACTAAGAGATAGAAAATTAGCAATAGAAAGAGTAAATGAGAAACAAAAAGTATCTAATATATCAGAAAATAATATTGATGTAATTGGTGTATTTAAAAATGAACTATCTGTATGTGTAGAAATATTTTTTGTACGTGGAAGTAAAATGATAGATAGAGAACATTACTTTTTTAATGATTTAAAAGATATGGAAATATCAGAAATTATATCTGGTTTTATTAAACAATATTATATAGATAGACCAGATCTACCAAATAGAATCATGATTCAAGAAGAAATAGAAGATAAAGGGATAATAGAAGAATGGCTTGGAAATAGAGCTGGTAGAAAAGTAGAATTAAAAACTCCTCAAAAAGGTGAAAAGCAAAGATTTGTTGAAATGGCTGTTAGAAATGCTGAAATAACACTTGAAAACAAATCAAAAGATAAATTTGATATATTAAACGAATTAAAAGAAGTACTGGGCTTAGATGTTTTGCCAAGAAAAATAGAAACATTTGATATATCAAATATATCAGGAAGTTATTTAGTTGCAGGAATGTGTGTTGCAGAAGATGGAATTATAAAAAGAAATTTATCAAGAAGATTTAAAATAAAAACTGTAATTGGACAAGATGATCCAAAATGTATGGAAGAAGTAGTTACAAGAAGAATAAAACATTCTTTAGAAAATCCTAAAGGAGGGTTTCGGAAAACTTCCAGATCTAATACTTGCAGATGGTGGTATTACTCAAATAAGAGCAATTAAAAGAGCTTTAAAGAAATATAATCTTCAAGAACAAATATTAGTTTATGGTATGGTTAAAGATGATAAACATTCAACAAGAGCTTTAATTGATGAGGAAAGAAGAGAATATAATATATCAGAAAATCTTTTCTTATTTATTACTAAGTTTCAAGATGAAGTTCACAATACTGCAATAGAATATCATAGAAAGTTAAGGGAAAAAGATATAAGTAAATCAGAGCTTGATGATATTCCTGGAATTGGACAGAAAAAGAAAGAACTATTACTTAAAGAATTTAAGACAATTGAAAGTATAAGAGAAGCGGATGTAAATGATTTACTTAAAGTAAAAGGTATTACATTTGATTTGGCCAAAAAAATTAAGGAAAAATTAAATTAGAAAATAATAGTCTCATAGATAAAAAATATATTTGTGAGACTATTACTTTACATAATTGCAAAAAAATATCATATATGCTATAATCTATGTATAACCGCAGATGGTTGAGGCTTCTGAGCAGACAACGAAAGGAAGGAAAGCATTATGAAAATGTTTGGAAGCATTAAGGACAAGGCTGGTTCGGCAGGGAAGAAAGTACTTGACGTTACCGGCTGGATAGTGATGTTTATCGCTATCATGGCAGTAGTTGGCGTTGGTGGTTTTATTATCACAGCAGTGGTAGTAAACTACCAGACTCTCTGGGCGATGATTTCGGATGGTGCTAGCCAGATCCTCTCGGATCATTGGGGCTTGATTATCCTCATCAATGCCCTGGTTATTGGAGGAGTGACGATTTTTTTCATCTCCAACGACAAGAAGGGGGTCTTTAACTGGGAGAAAGTTGCCAAAGGTAAGCTCATTGCAGGTTTTGCCTGCTTGATTGTTTTTCTCAATGTTGTGTTCTTTGCGATAGTAGTCTCCTACATCAAGTGGGATGCAATCGTGAGAACCTTCTGGGGAACGTTCAGTAACGAGCTTGTTTGGAAGACCATCATTTCCTGCGAAGTGATGATTCTCTTGGTTATTATCTTCTTTGTCTTGCGCATCAAGGCGGAGAAGAAGTCTGGCGGTAGCCACGCCTGACTAATCCCTGGAGAGAAGAAGGAGGTAGCTCCTAAGGCTAAGGAGCAAGGAAGCAATAAACCAAGCCTTAACTACAGCGGTTAGGAGTAAGTGCATGCCTGTAGGCATGTAACTGCTCCTTCATTTTTTAAATAACAAATTATTGAAAAAAACGCAAAATATGTGTTAAAATATAAATGTTTATGAATATTTCTAAAATGACTTGAATATATAAATAATGGACAAGTTTATTTTGGAGGTATTTATTAATGAGAAAAAAATTTATTGTAAGATTTACGATATTATTAACATTAGCATGTGTTATTGTAAATTGTTTTTTAATAGTTACATTTGTAAATCTATTATCAAGATTATAATTGTTAAATATTTAAATTAATTAGAATTAAAGTGTATATAAATATAATATTAAAAGGAGAAAATATGGAAGTAGTAGTTGGAAAATTAGCAGGATTTTGTAATGGCGTAAGAAATGCAGTAGAAAAAACAGAGGAATTATTAGAAAATAAAGATAAAATATATTGCTTAGGAGAGCTTGTTCATAACAGACAATTAGTAGATGATTTAAAAAAAGAAGGTCTTATCATTGTAAATGATATAAGTGAAGTGCCAGATAATTCAGAAGTTATATTTAGAGCTCATGGTGTAACAAAAAACATTTATCAATTAGCAAAAGAGAAAAATTTGACAGTTTATGATTATAGTTGTGTTAGAGTAATTAAATTACATGAAGATGTAGAAAATATGAGTAATGAAGGTTATTATGTATTTTTATTTGGTGATGAAGAGCATCCAGAAGTTATAGGAACAAAAAGTTTTGCAAAATCAGAAGAAATAACAGTATTAAAAGATAAAGAAGAAATTGATAATGCTATAAATAACTTTAAAAATTCAAATTTAAATAAATTATATATTTGTGCTCAAACAACATTTTCTCTTAAGAAATTTGATGAATTTGTTAGTATAGTAGAGGAAAAATTAAAGAAATATAATAATGATATAGATATAAAAATAAATAAGAGTATTTGTGAAGCTACTGAAATAAGACAAATGGAAACAGAAAATCTAGCAAAAAAAGTTGACTTTATGGTGATAATAGGTGGAAAAAATAGTTCAAATACTGTAAAATTGTATGAAATATCTAGTAAAAATTGCAAAGATGCAATTCATATAGAAACAAAGAAAGAATTAGAAAATATAGATTTCTCAAAAGTGAGTAAAGTAGGAGTTATGGCAGGAGCTTCAACACCAAAGAAAAGCATAGATGAAGTTATAGAATACTTAAATAAAAGGAGTATGTAGTAAAAAAATGAACATAGCAAATGATTGGAAAGATTATGAAATCTTAGATATGGCAAATGGAGAGAAACTTGAAAGATGGGGGAATATTTATCTTATAAGACCAGATCCTCAAATAATATGGAAAGATAAAAGCTATCCGAATAAATGGGGACAAGCTAATGCTAGATATAATAGAAGTAATACTGGTGGAGGAGCTTGGGAATATAAGAAAAGGTTACCTGAAAGTTGGCAAATAAAATATAAGAATTTAACATTTAATATAAAGCCAATGGGATTTAAGCATACTGGGCTTTTTCCAGAGCAAGCTGTTAATTGGGATTGGATGATAAAAAAAATAAAAGATTCTAGAAGAGAAATTAATGTACTTAATTTATTTGCATATACTGGTGGAGCTACTGTTGCTTGCCTTTCTGCAGGAGCTAAAGTGTGTCATGTAGATAGCTCAAAAGGAATGACAACATGGGCCAAAGAAAATGTTGAGTCTTCAGGTCTTCGAGATAGACCAGTAAGATTTATTATTGATGATGTTGTAAAATTTGTTCAAAGAGAAATAAGAAGAGAAAGAAAATATGATGCTATAATTATGGATCCACCTTCTTATGGTAGAGGAAAAAATGGTGAAGTATGGCAATTTGAAAATAATATCGCTGATTTAGTAGAATTATGTACTAAAGTTTTATCAGATAATCCATTATTTTTCTTAATTAATTCTTATACAACTGGAATATCATCAAAAGTCTTAGAGAATATATTATATCTTAATATGAAAAATGTAAAAGGAACAATTTCTTCAGGAGAGATTGGTCTCCCAATGAAAGATTCAAAATTAGTTCTTCCATGTGGAATATATGGTAGATGGGAAAAATAGAAGGAAAATAATATAAAAAGATAAAGATTATAGAAAAAGCAGGGTGCACTACAAAAGTAGCAACCCTGCTTTTTTTACTTGAAAGCTCATTTTTTTGAAGTTACAAATTCAGATACCAGATGTTCCAGTTCGATTTCGTTGTGTGCGTGTCCGAGAATGAGTCCTTTTGCAAACTCTAAGAACTTTCTATGCCTGTCTATCTCGTCTTTATAACGTTCTTCTACCTGGTAATAGGTATAGGGCAGAGGAGCATTTTTGAAGAGTTTGCTGAATTCTTCAATTGTTGGTAAGAAAAACTTCTCAAGCCCTGGAAGATAGTCATCCTCAGAAGAGTGTATGATGACAGGAACATTGCATTCATATTCTGCCATTTTGAGCAGAAAATAGAAACCGGCAGTAGAACTCGGAAGACGTGATTCTCCAAGCAGCGGGGGCTGCTTGTAAAAGAACAAATCAAGAACTACAAGATCAAACCCTTTGAGACCTTCTTTTACAATAAACATCTCATAGGGAATGCAGCAGTTGTTGAAATGTACATGGTCGATTGAGAACTTTTGCAATACCCGAGTGGCATTTGCTAGTTTCTGAACACTGTCTTCAAGAATCAATGCTTTCATGATGCAAAAAACCTCCTTAACATATAAGTGCATGATTGTTTATTACAGATTAGATCGTATTATAACACACAAATCAAAAAAACGCTAGATTTAGCGTTTTTATATATAAAAAGTATTTAATTGTTTATTGACTATTTTTAAAATTATAAGCTTTTTTCATTATTTCTTTTCTAAGCAAAAAGTGATCTAAAATAAGTATATTGTTTTTAAACTTTTTATTAAATAAAGTTTCCATTTGCTTTTTTGTAGTATCATCATTAGAAATAATATAACTTTTTCCATCATCTAAACATACTAGATTAAATACCCAAGGCTCATTATAAGAATTCATTATTTTAATAATTTCATCTTCTTTTTCTAATATAGAATCTTTATTTAAAACTAATAATTGACCAAATACGTCTGGAAGATACTTATCCTTGCATTTTATTTTAACATCATTTTTTATAGAAGTTTCTAAATCTTTTTCTATTAATTTTTGGCAAGATAAAAAGTAAGTATCTGCCCATGATTTATCTATTTTACCGATTTTATAAAGATTATTGCAAGCTTCAATATCTCTTTGAGTTGTAATATTAGCTTTTAGATTTAATGTATTATCTAAGATTCCGGCTAATAAAAGTTTGCAAATATCAGGTGTAAGTAGATCTAGTTTATTATATTTTTGATATTTCTCAAATATAATTGTACATACAGATCCAATAAATTCAATTTCTAAGTTAATATTAGAATATGATTTCCAATAAGATTCATATCCAGTATGATGATCTATTATTTCAATAATTTTATTATTGTCTTTTACAATTTTATCGAACATTTCTGGAGAAGAAACATCAAGTATAATAAATTCAGCATTATTTATAGTAGTGTTTTTATCTATTGTATCTAAAGAAAGATTTATATCTTTTATAACAGGACATATACTTTCATTAAATTTTGCAGTAGATATACTAGTTACGTCTTTCCCAAGAGATTTTAAAAGATGTGTATATGCAATTATTCCAGAATAAGCATCTATATCAATATATCTTTTTCCAGAGGTAATAATTATCATAATTTCTCCTTTTCAAAACTTAAAATAAAGAATTTATATTAAGTGTATATTATAAATTTATCTAATTATAACATAAGTAATGGAAAATATTGAAGAAATGTGATAAAATCTAACACAAATAATTATAAGGAACGTGTTAAATGGAAGAGTTAAAAGTATTATATGAGGACAATCACATAATTGTAGTAGTGAAGCCTGTAAATATACCATCACAAGGAGATAAAACAGGTGATATTGATATGCTTACAATTATAAAAAAATATCTTATCAAAAAATATAATAAAAAAGGTGATGCATATTTAGGATTAATTCATAGATTAGATAGACCAGTAGGAGGAGTAATGGTCTTTGCTAAAACTTCTAAAGCTGCATCAAGGTTAAGTGAGCAAGTTAGAAATAAAGAATTTAAGAAAAGATATTTAGTAATAGTAGATGGAAAATTGAAAAAAAATAAAGGAAGTTTTGAAGATTATTTAGTAAAAAATGAGAGAACAAATTTAAGTAGAGTTGCAGATGAGAAAACTAAAAATGCTAAGAAAGCATCACTTGATTATGAAGTAATAAAATATAATGAGGAAACAAATTTATCTTTAGTAAAAGTAAATCTTCATACAGGAAGACATCATCAAATTAGAGTTCAGTTTGCAAGTAGAGGTCATAGTATATATGGAGACCAAAAGTATGGAACTCGTGGAAGAGGAAAGCAGATATGCTTGTATGCATATAGTCTTACAATAAAACATCCGATAACAAAAGAAGAAATGACTTTTGAAAATGTGCCAAAGGTTACTGGTAGTTGGATGATTCTAGAAGACACATATTTAGTAAAATAAATCTAAAATTATAAGAAATGATAATAAAAATCTATAAAGAATTTAAATTTTAAGGAGATAAAAAATGATAGATTTGCATATACATACTTCTAATTCAGATGGGAAATATTCTACAAAAGAGATATTAGAAATGGCAGAGAAAAAACATATAAATACTATATCAATATGTGATCATAATAAAGTTAAAGCATATAGAGATATAGAAAAATTAGATGTGAAGAAAATTTATTCTGGAAATATTATAACTGGTATAGAATTTGATATGACATATGAAAAAAAGTTATTTCATATATTAGGATATAATTTTGATGTAGAAAAATTAGAAAAGAGTAAGTATATAGATAGATCTACCAAAGAGGATAATTTAAAATTTGAAAATGATAATTTAGAATTTTTAAAATCAGTTTGTAAAAAGCTTGGAATAAAACTAAGTGATAATTTAGTAGTTACTTCTCCAAATCTTCCGGCAAATGATATTATAAAAAAAGATATGATGAACTATAGAGAAAATGATAAGATTTTAGATGAGCTACTAGGAAAAAATAGAGAGATTAGTTTTTGGAGAGGTCATGTAACAAATCCTGAAAGCCCATTTTTTATAGATTTTACAAAAGGACTTCCTACTCCAAAAGAAATTGCAGATGAAATTCATAATTGTGGAGGAATTGTAGTGCTTCCACACGTGTTCGAATATAAATCGATAGATAATATTGAATTTTTAAATAATATGTATGATATGGGAATATTAGATGGAATAGAGTGTATTCATACAAAACATACAAAGGAACAGACAGAGTATTTAAAAGAATATGCAAAACAAAGAGAACTACTTATTAGTGGAGGTAGCGATTTTCATAATGATAAAGAACATTGTTTAGGATATGGAAATAAAGGCCATTTAGAAATTACTGATGAGTATTGTTTAAAAAAAGTAATATAAAAATGAGAATTAGTATGAAAAATTAATGGTTATTTTAGGAATAGTAATTAGTATATTAATTATTGGAATTACATCTACTTTTACTTTCTAAAATAATAGAGATAAGAGATATTTAAAAATAAAATATGCATGTGATAATAGAAATTATAATGGGTGCTTAAATTTAGAAAGACATCATGGTAATGGAAATGGTCATCATTATAGATTTAATAGATAAGTTATAAAAATTGAAAAATTATTTTATAAAAGAAGTTAAATTTAATTTAACTTCTTTTATATTTGCCAGTTATGTTTTTTTAAATCAACATGAAATTCATCTCTAAAAGTAATACCTTCTTCTGTAAGAAGCTTTTTTTGCTCTTCCCATCCGGGAACAAGTCTACCATTGTGATTTACTACTCTATGACATGGAAAGTTACCATATCTAAAAGACATTTTAAGAGCCCTTCCAACAAGTCTTGCATTTTTTTCTTTTCCAATTAATCTTGCAATTTGACCATATGTTGCAACATAGCCATATGGTATTTCTTCTACTACAGAGTATATTTGATATGCTAAATCGTCATCTAAAACATTTTTCATTATTATTACCTCGATATTAGAAGTATAATGTAATAGAAATAAAAAATCAATTGTTAAAGAAGTAATTCTAAATAAAAATATATGTTAAACAGATGGAAAAGAGTATAATAATGTGATATATTATTATATATTAAATTATTTATATAATTAGAAATGTTAAGGGGAAAGAATATGAAGAAAAAATATATTATAATAATATTTTTATGCTTATTAATTGTTATAATTGCTACTTTATATAGCATTAACAAAATTAATAATATAGCAGTAGAAAATATTGAATCTAGCGAGCCTATAGATTTAATGACTAAAATTTTAGAAAAAAACCCAGGAGCTAAGAAAGTAGTAGGACAAGAAGAATGTATATATAAACATTTTTATCCTTCTTTTGAAAATGGATATGATTATACTGATGATATGGAATACCAATTTAAAATATATCATAAAAAAATAGAGTCTTATAATGATTATTTATCTTGCAAGGAAAGATGGCCAGATATAATAGATATATCAGAAGAAGATTTTAAAAATTATTTTATGGTAATTACAGCAGTAGAAAATACCTCAATGGCAGATACTACTATAGCAAATATTTATGCAGATGATGATACTTTATATATTCAGCTAGGAGAAAATCCTGAAAATGGAGAATATATTTATGACAAACCATGTATTTCAATATTGCTTCCAAATAGTATGAATAGAAGAAATATTAGAACAGAAGATATAAGAGATAAAGAAAAATCTCCAGAAGAGGAATATGGTTGGATAAATGAGTCAACTGAAGGACTAGAAGAAATAACAGAAGAAGAAGCTATTGATACAGCTATTAATTATGCAAAAGAATTAAAAGATAGTGGTAGCTACATGGGACAATACTTAGATAATTATACTAAAGTATATGAAGTGAAAAAAACAACTTATAGACCAAATAATTATTGGTTAATAGAGGAAGGAATAGTTGAACGTAATCTTAAAGTTGCTGATTTTGAAAGAGATGTTTATGAAGTTACTTTAGTATCAGAAGATGATGAGATGGAAGTAAATAGAGCTTATTTTTATATTGATTTATATACAGGAGAAGTAATAGCAGGAAGAGAAGCGGCAGAGTAATAAAATTGGGGGAAAGAAAAAATGAATAATGTAGAAAATGCACCTGCAATTATACAATGGCTAAATAATCTAGGAGTATTTAATTATTTAAGAGAAAATTTTAGTGTTACACAAGCTTTAGCTATAATTTTAGTAGTGTCAATTATAATATTAATATTAGCAATCATAGTAATAATTTTTATGTGTAAAATTTGCTATAAGATAAACAAGAAAAATAATCTAGTAATAAATTTGACTTTTAAAGATTTTCTAGCATCTTGGTCCTTAATATTTGGTATATTTGACTTAATACTTATTATTTCATCTTTTAATGTTAGAGATGTTTTCTTATATTTCTTTTTATTTGTATGTGGAATATGTGGAGTTATATTTTATAAACACAAATATGAAATAATAAAAGAAAATGGATATAAAGGTGTAGGTTTAGTTTTGAGATTAATTAGTACTTTTATATTTGGACTTATATCTTTACCAGTATTAATAATTTATATGCCTGTAATTGCGCTAAAAGGTACTAAAGAAGTAATAGAAAATATGCCAGATGTAGATGTTGAATATGGGGCAGTCTATGATGAAGCTGGAAATAAGGCAACATATGTATCATATAATACAAAAAATACGAAAGTGACAACATATACAGATGAAGATGGAAATAAATATTATTCAAATACAATAAAAAAACAGGAGAAATAATAATGAAGTTATGTGTGTTTTCAGATATTCACTACATAGATGAGATTCCAAACTGGGAAGTAAAAAGAAAATTAGTTGAATATGCAGATAAATTAACAGAAAAGATGATTGATAAAATTAATAATGAAATAAAGCCAGATGTTTCAGTGTGTTTAGGAGATATGATACAAGCATCAAGTAATTTAGAAAAAGATAAGAGAAATATAGAATATATTTATAATAAATTAAAGAGAATAAACAATCCTTTTTATACATTGCTTGGAAATCATGAGTTAAAGCTTGTTAAAAGCAATAGAGAAATTTTAGATTTAATAGGTTATGACTCTGCTACTTATTCAGTAGATATTGAAGGATATCATTTATTATTTATTGGAACAGACATTAATGAAGACGATAAGAAAAATAGAACACAATATATTTCTGATGAAGATTTAGAATGGATAGAAAAAGATTTAGAGTTAAACAAAGATAAAAAAGTTATAATATTTTCACATTTTGGAATACCAGAAGATAAAAACTTGATGGATAACTTTTGGGCATATACTGAAGATGGTGAAAATTTAATGCTAAGAAATAGAGATAAGTTAAAAGAACTAATTAAGAATAAAAATGTATTAGCAGTTTTTATAGGACATTTGCATTGGACTAAAAAAATAACAGAAGATGGGATAGATTATTATATGCTAGGATCACTTACTGAAAATATAAATAATGATGGTAAGCCAGATGGTGTTTACTTTGAAGTAGATGTAGATGATAATAATATAAGAGTTCAAGAAAAACATTTAGAATTAGATAAAAAAATAAGGGGAAGAGATTATGAGAAATAAAAAATGGAGAGTAATTCAAGGAATACAATTATTAATATTTTTACTTGTAAGTATTTTTTTATTTACTAGAAATGTAGATGAACATGGTGCTATTCAAACAATAGAATCTAAAACTATTAGTTCCTTAGTATGGCTTGCATTTTATGCTCTTATACTTATAATAGAGTCTGTGATTTGTTTCTTTAAAGGAAAAAATAAAAAAGAAGACAATGATGAAGAAGAAAATAATTAGATAAATGGAGTTTTTATGAAAAAGAAAGTAATTATAATAGTATCTATAATAATTGTATTATTAATTTTATTAGTGCCAGTGCCATTTGTTTTAAGAGATGGAGGGACAGTAGAGTATAAAGCATTATTATATAAAGTATCTGATGTTCATCGCTTAACTATTATGGAAGAAAATAAACATGAAGAAGGAATCATAATTGAAGTATTAGGTATAGAAATATATAATAATGTAAAATAAATATTTTTTTTGGAAGATTATATGAAAAATAAAAAGTTGATAATTTTTATAGTTATAGTAGTAATATTAATTATCTTAAGTTTTGTAGTTCCAGTAAGAAGAGAAGAAAAAGAAGAGAGTAGACCAGCTACTGGGGATGGCTGGGTTATTGATTCGATGATACCATATACATATTATGTTTATTACAATGTATGGGGGATGGAACTTGAGTATTTAACTGATAAATAGATTAATAAAAGTAATATAGAAAAACAAATATAAATTAATAAAAAGAGAAATATTTGAGAGAATAAAGATATAGAGGTGCAAAATGGAAGAAGAGAGTAGTTATTGTATTATAACAACAGCTTTTGATGATAAAGAAAATGCTGAAAATACTATAAAAGCATTAGTTGAAGAAAGATTAGTTGTATGTGCTCATACAATTAATATACAAAGTATGTATTGGTGGGATGGAAAGATAGAAAATCATCCAGAATATTTTGTACAAATGAAAACAAAGAAAAGTTTATTTAAAGAAGTAGAAAAAAGAATAAAAGAATTACATAATTATGATGTGCCAGAAATAGCAATGATAGATATAAAAGATGGTTCAAAAGAATTTTTAGATTGGATAGATAAAGAAACGAAATAAAAAAAGGGGTGCTTTATATGGAAGGAAAAGTCCTTAGAGTAAGAGAAGTTGGGGATCCAATATTATCTACAAAATGTAAAAAGGTAGATGTACATAACATTAATTATGAAGTTATTCAAGATATTGAAGACTTAAAAGCAACTCTTGAATTTTCAGAAGGATTTGGAATAGCAGCACCACAAATAGGGATAGATAAAAGAATAGTTGTAATTAGAGTAAATAGAGAAAAGTGTAATTATGAAGATGCAGAAGATGTTCCGGTAACAGTAATGATAAATCCAGTATGGAAACCTGCTTCTGAAAAGACTAATATTGAATATGAAGGATGTCTAAGTGTTCCTTCTATAAGAGGAAAAGTAGAAAGATATAAAAAAATAGAAGTAAATTATTATAATGAAAAAGGAGAACATATCGAAAAAACAGTACAAGGATTTACAGCTAGAGATATTCAACATGAGTGTGATCATTTAGATGGTATTGTTTTCTTAGAAAGAGTAACAGATCATGATGGTTTTGCGACTAAAGAGATGATAAATAAATTTGATTTAAGAAATAAAAATGATATGCAAAAAACAAGTTAAGAGAAAGATAGAATAAAAAAATAAAAATAATGTACCAGAGTTTATTCACAGTACATTATTTTTATTTTTTATTATTTTTTTGCTACAATTCCATATAATATTCTTTTAAGTTCAATTCCTTTTTCAGTAGTATGTGACTTAACATATTTTTTAAATAAATCTTTTTCTATTTCTTTGTTATGAACATTATTATTAGATAATTCTGAAAAGTCATCTAATATTGGAGTTTTTAAAAGAAGTGCTAAAAGATCATTTTCTGTTTCATAATATTCATATTGAATAATTTCTTCGATTTCTACTTCTTTAAATCCAGCTTTTTTTATGTTCTCATAATCTATTTGAGAAATTGAAATTTCATCTTTATAAGCTTGACCTCTTTTGAAAAGTTCTTTTAATTCCCAAGCATCATATTTATCAACACCTTCTATAATAAGCACACCATCTTTAGATAATTTGTCATATATTTGTTTTGCATCTATTATAGTATGTCTTGCACATATTATATCAAAAAGATTATCTGGAAAGTTTAAATTTAAATTATCCATACATACAAATTTAATTCTTTTATCTGGATATTTTTCTTTATTTTTATTTGCAGTATTTATCATACTTTTAGAAAAATCAGTACCA
This sequence comes from uncultured Clostridia bacterium, assembly GCA_944387405.1. Classification (GTDB taxonomy): domain Bacteria; phylum Bacillota; class Clostridia; order TANB77; family CAG-508; genus UMGS1994. The sequence continues at coordinate 108,869 of CALXET010000002.1, read as the reverse complement.
ATAATCATTCCTACATCTGGAAGATATTTTAAAGCTTTTTCTCCACCGCCTGTTCCTAAATCTAAAATAAGAGAAGTTGGAGTAGAGTATTTTTTTATTTGTTCATAAAAGTCCCAAGAATTTTCTTGAGTTATGTGGTATTTAATCATGGAAAAATCCCAATTTCCAATATCCTCGTATCTTTTATATTCATTTTTATTCATTATCATTTATATTCCTTTCACCTAAATCTTCAGAAAATCTAAGTAAATATCCATCTGGATCTTGTACTAAGAATTCTTTATTACCAAGAAGTTTATCATCTTGTCTATACCAATTTTCTTCTAAATCAAATGCTATCTTATAATTATTTTTCTTTAGATTATTATATATTTTTTCGCTATCTTCTACTTCAAGTTGAAAGTTAATACCATTTCCAAAAGGATAAGTCAAAGGAGCAAGTTCCCACTTATCATCTTTAGATATTTCTTGTAGCATAAATTGTATAGTATCTAAAGATAAAAATACAAATTTGTTTTCTGGTCTTTCATATTCTATTTTAAATCCACATGTTTTATAAAATTTAATACTGTTTTTTAGATTTGTTACTGCAAATTCTGGAATAATTTTATTAAAATTCATTTTATTTTTCTCCTTATTTATAATTTGATATATTTAAAATTTTAAAAAGCGTATAAGAATATTTTAATTTTTAAATTTGGAAAAATCAACATATAGTTGTATTTTAAATTCATTTAAAATATAATTATTTAAACGAAAGAAAAATTGGAGTGACGAAAATGAATTTATTAGATAATGACGATATTACTTTAGTAGAAGAAAATAAAGATGGTGATCTACTTGAAAAAGGTGCTAAGTTATATAGTGAGGGAGATTACGATTTAGCAATTGAATATTATAGATTAAGTGCAGCTTTTGGTAATGTTATCGCAATTAGCAATCTTGGGTATTGTTATTATTATGCAAGAGGTGTAGATAGAGATTATACTTTAGCAAGAGCTTATTTTGAAATAGCAGCAAAACATGGAGAGATTAATGCTTTATATATGCTAGGAGATATTTATATAAATGAATATGGAGTAAAAAAAGATGAGAAAAGGGGAGTACAGTGTTATGTAGATGCTTATAATGAACTTAAATCTTCAGGAGATATATATAATTATCCAGATGTATTATTTAGACTTGGTAAGGTATTTATGGAAGGAAAAATATTAGAGCAAAATTTAGAAATGGCAAAACAATTTTTAGAAGTAGCAAGAGAAGGATTTAAAGAAAGAATGGAAATGGTAGAAGATTCTTCAGCAGATGAGCTACTAGAAGAAGTTCAAGAATGTTTAGAAGAGATAAAAGAAATGGAATAATAGAAAAGGGATGATTTCTATGGCAAAAGTAATTCAAATTATTAGAGGAGATATAACTTCCTTAAGAGTAGATGCAATTGTAAATGCAGCAGCACCTGAACTTTTAGGAGGCGGAGGTGTAGATGGCGCAATACATAAAAAAGCAGGGATAGAATTACTAGAAGAATGTAGAAAGTTACATGGTTGTAAGTATGGAGAAGCAAAAATAACAAATGGCTATAATCTTCCAGCTAAAAAAGTTATTCATACAGTAGCACCAAAATGGTATGATAATTCTATAGAAAATAAGCAAGAATTACTAGAGAATTGTTATATTAATTCATATGAACTTGCAATAAAAAATAATATAAAAACAATAGCATTTCCGTGTCTTGGTATGGGAGTATATAGAGTACCAATAGATACAGGAACAAAAACTTCCATAGATATAGCTTTTGAATATGAAAAGTATTTTGATAAGATATACTTAGTATGTTTCAGAGATGAAGAATACCATAGTTATAAAGAATATTATAAAGAAAAAACAGAAGATAGATAAAAATATTTGCAAAGGAGAAAACTAAAGGCATGTATACAGATAATATTCATGTTAAAGATACTGTAGATAAATATAAAGAAGTTGATCCTGTATTAATGGAGAAAATTTCAAAACTAGTTAAAAAGAAATTCGATGATAAAGAGTGGGATATTGCTCGTACAGATGATGATCAAGATTTAACAACAATGTTTATATTTGAATATGCTAAAACAATGGAGAGTATGTCTAATGGAGAAGTCTCAGCCTCATCAGTAGTTCAAAAGCTAGGTGAAAGAATTGGAAGACTAAGATATTCATATTTTATAGAGGAAAAAGATTCTAAAATAGAGTTTGAAGGGATGCCAATTACTTCGGAAGAATATAAAGAAAAGGTGACAGGAGAAAATCAAGATAAATCTCATTCGTTTTATTATAAGGAAAATGGTGAGGATAAAACAGCAATAGCATTATTTGGCGATTTAGATGAAAAAAGTGATAGCATGCATGCTGGAGTTGATTTTACTAGTATTTCTGATATGAGACAAGCTATATTTAAGGAATTTTCTAAAGTAATGGAAATGGAAATAGCAAAAACATCAGATCTTACAAGAGAAGACTTAGTACATGAAGAGGGAGATTCTGTATTTGTAAATGCAAACTTGGGTGGAAATGCTACAATGGATCAGTATAAATTTTTTGTAAATAATATAGATAATATTCTGCAGAGTAATAAGAATGTTTTACTTAGAACATTTTCGACAGTAGAATTAAATGATAGAAAGAGTCCTGGAAAACCAATAATACATGATCAATTAAGTGAGGGTGTTGCAGAATATGTAGCAGCACTTGTAATGCAAAATATTGAAAGAGGAAATAGACCATTGCAAAAACCAAAAAATCAAGATAGATATGATGTTGCAAGAAGCTTATTTGAAGCAAAAGGAATAGAGAAAGCGATTACAATGTTTGCTACAGATCCAAGAGCGATGAGTAGAGAATTACAAGAAAGTGAAAAAGATGGTCAAAGTTTGTTAACTCAGCTAGGTGATTTGATAGATAATGCAATGGAAGGAGATAAATCTAGAGCTGCACTTGAGCATATAAGAGAACATGGATTAAGAACAACAGACCCGTTAAGTGATATATGGATGGATTTTAAAGCAACAGATTCTAGAAGAAGCACACAAACAATATTGGGAGCAAGTGCATTAGAATCAGCAAAAGAAATTGCAGAAGGAAGAAGAGGAATGAATGTATCACAAGTAAGCAAAGAAGTAAAAAGTGGATTCTTAGATAGGGGAATGCCTGAGCAAGATAAAGGAGAAGAATTAGAGTAGATGGATATAAAAGATATTGTAGAAAAGTATAAAGCAGAAGATTCAAAGTTTTTTGAATATATAGGAAGATTAGTAGACAAAAAAGTGCAAGAAGGCAAATGGGATAAAGGGATAGATGATGAGTCAGAAGATTTAACACAAATGCTTATATATGAATATGCCACTTCTTTAGAAAAGATTACTAAAGGAAAAGTATCTGCTAAATTTGTTGTAGATAAACTTTCAAGTCAAATGGGCAAAATGAGATATGGTGAATATAAAAAAGGATTAGATGAGGATGTAACATATGATAATGTTCCTGTTACTTCAAAAGAGTATACGGAAATGTGTAGAGTAAAATCTAACTTTGGAGCACATGCACCAACATATATGGAAGATGGAAAAGAAAAATGTGCGATTGTATTATTTGATAATAGTCAGCAATATGATTACAACGGAAAACCAGTTACTTTAACAGGAATAGATTTAAGTAATCTATCTGATGTAAGAGGTACAGCATTTCATGAATGGTCTCACATAATGGAGAAATGTTTTATAAAAGCATCTGACCTAAAAAAAGAAGATATTATATATGAAGAAGGAGATTCTACTTATATAAATGCTTGTTTAAGTCCAGATTTAACAATGGAAGAATATAAAGATTATATAGCAAATGTAGATAACTTATTACAAAGTGATGAAGAAGTAATGTTTGGTGGAATTTCTACAATAGAGATAAATGAAAGAAAAAGTCCTAATAGAAGAATAATGCATAATCAAATAAGTGAAGGAGCAACAGAACTTCTTTCAAGACTTGTAATGAAAGAAGTTGGAGATGAAGTAATAGATCCTACTAGATATGAGAATAAAGTTAAATTTGTAGAAAAGGTATTTAAGTCTAAAGGGATAGATGAAGCTGTCGCAACATATGTTACAGACTCAAGAGCTTTAACAAGAGAATTAGAAGATAAAAAAATAAATGGACAAAGCTTACTTCATTATTCGAGTAGACATTTAGACTTTTTAGGAAATGTTGAAGGGACTTTAGCTAGAGATATTTTATCTAAAGGAGCAGAACCAGAAATACTTGAAGATGTTAAAGGAAAGTTGATGGAGTTTTGGAAAACTCATCCTGAAAGCACAATTGCAGATAGAGGTGTTGTATTTAATGAAATAATAGATAGTCTTCCAGTAGAACTTTCTAAACCTGCGAGAAGAACTCTTGTACAAGCTATAAGTTATCCAGATAGAGATAGATTATTTAAACAAGCTCTGGATAGAGAATTTCCAGTAAAAGAAGAAAAACCAAGAATTGCAGAAGATGTAAAAGGATCTGCTAAAAGGTTAGCTTTGGGAAGAAGCGGAAAAGATGTAAAAGAAGTATCTGCAGAAGTAAGAGATGCTTATGTAGGAAAAGAAGAGACAAAAGAAGAAAAACATCAAGTAGAATCCGAAGAATTAGAGTAAGGGAGAAAATATATGGTTACAAAAGAATTTGCTGAAGCATCAGCAGAGATAAATGAGATATTAAAATATTTGCCAAAGGAAGAAGTCGAAAAGATTCCAAGTAAGTTAAGAGAATTTTTTAAAGAAGTCTCAAGTAAAGATTATGTTACAAATATTAATCCAAACATGCCTTTAGATAAACAACAAATAAAAGAAAAGACTAAAGATATTATTGCTCTTATTTATAGGAATTATTGGTGTAGTGAAGAAGAGAGAAAAGAGCTAGATCAGAAGCTGATAGAAAATGATCAGAAGTTTGAAGAGGAACTTAGAGAAAAATATAATCCTGATAATATATTTAAAAATAATGTTACTACTACAAAGAAAGAAGAATCAGAAGTAAAAGAAGAGAAAATAGAACAAAGTTTAGTGCCACAAGAGACAGAGAAGTGGTATCAAAGGTTTTTAGATATGGTAAAAAGATGGTTTAAGAAGAAATAGTGATAAATTAAAAAGAAAAGAATTGTTTACATAAAGTAGGAAATATGGTATAATATTGAAGGTAGTGTGAAAAAAATGGGGAGGGATAAAATGAAAAAGAACAAGAACAATTCTTTGAAAAGTGTACTAATTAAATTATATAAGTTATTAAATAAAAGACAGAAAATTACATTTATTATAATAATTGTAATTATGATTGTATCAGCTGCTTTAACTCAAATAACCCCAAAAGCGATTGGATGGTTAACAGATGATATATTAACACAAAATGAAGTGGCTTTTCAAAAAGTAATCCCATTTTTATTATTAATTTTAGTAGTAAATGTAGTAAATGAAGTAATAAAAATAATAAGAAGAGTAATGGTAGAAGATACTGCTACTAGAACAGAAAAAAATGCAAGAGGTATGGTAATAAAATCTTTGCTTATGGCACCACTTGCATATTTTAGAGAAAATATGACTGGAAACATACATGGTAGAATGAATAGATGTCTAGAAGGAACAGTAAAACTAGAAAAATTATTATTTATGGACTTTGCGCCTGCTGTTTTTAATAGTATAGCTGCTATTATTACTATATTTATAACACTTCCAGTAATACTTGCACTTCCAATGATGCTTGTTATTCCTTTAGGAGTGTTTATTGTATTTAAACAAATAAGTAGTCAAAAGGGAATAAGAGTTGAACTTTTAGAAAGCAAATCTGAAATGGATGGAACGATAGTTGAACTTATAAATGGAATTGAAGTTATAAGAATAAGTGATAGTGTAGATTTTGAAACAAATAGATTTGATGCAAAATCAGAATTTTTAAGAAAAAAAGAAATGAAACATCATAAAGCAATGGCTTTATATGATTGTTTAAAATTTATAAATCAAGCATTTTTTACAGTTTTAATAATAGGAATTTCTACATATCTTGCAACAAAAAGTATTATATCTGTTGGTAGTGTTTTAACAGCATATTTATGTTTTACACAACTTACAAAACCACTAGAAGAATTACATAGAATATTTGATGAACTTTCAGAATGTACAGTTTTAGCAACTGATTTCTTTAAGATGGTAGAAATACAAAATGACTTTTCTTATAGAGAACTTGCAGAAGGAAAAGAACATAAACAAAATGAAAATATAATAGAAATTAAGAATTTAAATTTTTATTATAATGAAGATAAAAATAAAGTTATATTAAAAGACTTTAATTTAAATATTGAAAAAGGTATGTTTTTAGGAATAGCAGGTCCTTCTGGATGTGGTAAATCTTCTTTAATAAAAGCTATAAGTAAACTAGAAAAAGGTGATGGAGAAATTATTGTAGATTCAAAAGATTTAAATTCACTTACTAGAAAAGATATATCAAGTATAATTGCTTTAGTCCCACAATCACCATTTTTAATTGCAGGAACAATATATGAAAATATTTGTTATGGTATAGACAGAGAAGTAACAATGGAAGAAGTAGAAGATGCTGCTAAAAAAGCATATATTTATGATTATATAAATGGACTTCCAGATAAGTTTGATTCAATGGTATCAGAAGGTGGTAATAACTTATCTGGTGGACAAAGGCAACGTATTGCTATTGCAAGAATATTCCTAAGAAAGCCTAAAATATTAATATTAGATGAGGCAACATCAGCACTAGATAATACTTCTGAAAAATATATACAAAATGAGATAGAAAAACTTCAAAAAGCTAATAATACAACTATTATTTCTATAGCTCATAGATTAACTACTTTAAAGAATTGTGATGAGATTATAGTTTTAAATAAAGGCAAGATTGAAGAAAGAGGAAAATATAAAGAACTTATAGAAAAAGAAGGTATCTTTAAAGATATGTATTATGGAAAATTAAAATAATAAATATTGTAAATAATATAATAAAAAAGGCTAATTAATTAACTTTTTAAGTTAAATTAATTAGTTTTTTATTTTTTGAAAAAATTGTATAAATAAGTTACTTGTATTTTTTTATGTTTTATGTAATTATAAATTATAAGAGATAATATAAGTTTTTAAACAAAGGAGAAAAAATATGGATAATTATGATGAGATAATGTGGGATGTACTAGAATCTGAAGGATTAGATAAAAGATTTAGAGAAAATCCCGAAGCGGTAAGTCAAATTTCTGATTTATTAAGAAAAGACGTAGAGAAATTAACTGAAAATAGCGGAAGAAGAGATATTGAACTAGCAGTAAAGAAATTATTAGATAATAGAGATTTTATAGGATCAGACGGTGTTAGGACTCAACCTTCATACACAATAGAAGCTGATGGTAGTTTATCTGTAAAACATGAGACAGATATTAATAGAGGAGAAAGCAATGTAGCTAAAAGTGATTTAGAACAAACTTTTTCTATTGGAGATAAAAAAGAAGAACTTATAGTAACAGAAAGTAGAGATTATATAGATCAAACTAGGGATAATACATTTGCTAGTACTAGTTTAAAGATAGATAATTTTAATAGACATGGTTTACAAATGCAATCAAGAAAAATCAGTCAAAGTATTAACCTTGATACTAGCATTGGAATAAGAACTTCTAGTGAAGCTTTTAGAGCAATAGGTCAACATAATGGATATGAATTATCTCCTGTTACTGAAACAACTCTAGAAAGAGGAGAAGATTTAGCTACAGAATACTATACTGATCAAAAGTTTTCAAATGCAAGAATTTTATCATTTGAAAAATGGGGAATGATTCAAGATAATAAAGGTAAAGATGCTATTAGTAATCCTATACCACTTGCAGATAGGATGGGAGTAAGAGTTGAAGAATCTAAAAGAGGTGAGATGGCAAATTTTCCACCGCAATATAGACCAGGACATCTTATGGGATATTCAGAAGCCCAAGCTAAATCATATAATGAAAGAACACCAGAAGAAAAAGCGGCTGCTATTAGAGATGTTTATGAAATATCTGCAAAAGAGAGTTCAGCATTTAGAGAAACATTACTAGAAGAAGCAAAAACTAATCCACGTTTACAAAGAGTGGCAGATGAATTAGGCTTAACAAGAGATAGAGATGAAAAGAAAGTTGGAATGGATGATTTTAAAAAGGCGTATGAATCAACTACTGATAAGGACAGAAGAGGGGCTATGCAGTCAATAAAAGAAACTTCAAGAGAAACGGATAAATCAAAAGATAGTAATGGAGTAGAAATATAACAAGGGGATAAAATTATGAAAGAGATTGATAGACAGGCTGTTGCCGAAGTATTAGAAATATTAAATAATAGTGAAAAAGAGATAACAGATAAAATTTCTGATAAATTTATGAGATTTTTACAAGAAAATGCTGATAAAGAATATAAAGTAAATATTGATTTTAATAATGAACATTGGGACGATACAATAAAAAAAGAAACAAAAGTTATTTTAGCATTGATTTATAGAGATTATCTTGTACCAAAAGAGGAGAAAATTAGATTATTAAAAGAAGAAAAAGAAAGACTAGATAAAGAAGAACAAGAATTACGTGAAAAATATAATCCTGATAATTTATTCAAAAATAATGTTACTACTACTAAAAAAGAAGAAATAGAAGAAATAAAAGAAGAATCAAATAATATGCAAATGATTGAAGTTAAAGAAGATTCATGGTTTATGAAAATCTGGAAAAAGATAGTTAGTATGTTTGGTAAAAAATAAGGAGATTTTACAAATGATAAAATTAGAAAATAATCAAATAAATGTATATAGTAAATTTGATAAAGATTCAATAAAAGGAGCATTAGTTTGTTTTATTTTAGCTGCTATAGTTACTATACCTTTTTACTTTATTACTAAAAGTATAATATTTATTATACTTGGAATTATATCTATTATTTCTTTTATAATATCATTTAGAATTTATAAAAATGCTGATAAAGAAAAGTTAAGTTATTCATTATCTAAAAACGAATTTATTATTTATAAAAATAAAAAACAGAAAAAATTCGATGTTAGTAAAATTAGTAATTTTGCAGCTATTCCTGGAGAAAGAGCAATAGAAAATGATGTTATATTAAATTATGTAGATGAAAATGGTAAAAATAAATCTAAAAGCTTTTTAATGAAAGGTTGTGCAAATACAGAATTCGTTAATTTAGCAAATAACTTTTTAAAAAAGGAAGAAAAGAAAGAAACTGAAGTAAAACATAAGGAAATTAAAACTCATAAATATAATAAAGGTAATTCTAAGCAAATAATAGATAATATAGTAAAGAACAAACAAAAAATAGAATGTACATTAATTGGTAAAACGAAAATATTTATTTTAAATGGAAAAAGTTATTCTTTAGGAAATTTATATTCAAACTTTGTTTTTGTAGATGGTGAAAATAATTTATTTGAAATAGATTCAAGACTTATAGATATGGATGAAAAAACATTTGATCCTAAATATACTTTTGAAATGGTTTATGATAAGAAGAAAGATGAATTTGTATTAGAAAAAACAAATAATATTGCGGATTCTAAAATAATTAATGATTTTAAAGAAGATTTTATTTATTCATCAAAATTGCTTTTTGAAAAGGAAGAAATTTTAAATGAATTGAATTTTTATTATAAATTTATGATAGGAATAAAATTATTGGGAATAGCTTTGCTATTAAGTTTATGTACCATCTTTAAGATGCCAACTTTTGCCGCATTTGCTAGCTTTTTTGTTATAATAGCATTTGGATTATTCTATGGTTTATATCCATACATTTATATTAAAAAGAAAAATCAGAAGAAATAAGATTAATTTAAAAAGATAAAAAATACTAAAACAATATAGTTTTAGTATTTTTTAGTGTATAAAAGAAATTATTAAATTAATTATAAAAACAATTACGTAATAATAAATGAAGGTAAGTCCAATTCCTCCAAAAGTTCCTGTAATTAGTCTTCTAATGTTAGTAGAAGGTAGTAGTTTTATATATTGTATAAACCAATCAAAGCCCATGATTAATAAAAGTGCTATAGACATAAAGATGTTTATTTTTATTCCTAGAAGAAGTAAAAGAATTGCTATTATTTCACCCAAAAATACACCTGTACATCTAGCACATACTGGAAATTGATAACCTTTAAAATGAAAGCTACGTTCTTCCATCTGATGACATCCTAGTCTATGACCAAAGTTCATTAATTTAATCCAGATTAAATCAGATTTATTCATTATAATCTCCACTTATTTCCACAGTTATTGCATACCCAATATTGAGTGTTATGTGTTTGTCTTCCTTGACCACAAACACCACATAGAATGCCAAGGGGTCCAAATAAAATATAACCACAACATCCTTGTGATGCTGAAAAGTCAGTCCCAGTAGTATGCACTTCATTTATTATTTGGCAGTTTTCACTTCCGCAATTTCTACATTTCATATAAATATCCCCCATAATTCGAAAATAAATCTATAAATATACTATAATATATTTTACAAAGAAACACAATGCTGATATAATTACAAAAAAAGTAAAATATAAAATTTGGAGGAAAAATTTTTATGGGATTTTTTGATGAAGATGATAGAAAGTTTAATGTAGGTGACAGAGTAAAAGTAAAGTATAGAGAGCAAGAAGGATATATTACAGACATTAATGGAGATTTATATACTGTTTCTTTAGATGATGGTATGTTTATTGATTCTTATTATGAAGATGAAATAGAGAGATATTAATAAATAAAGGAGAAAGATTATGGAGCTAAGAGAGAAAATAGAAAAATATGTACCTTACAATGAGCAAGAAGAAAAAGATAAAAATACTATATTAAAATATATGGATACATTTGAAGATACTCTTACAAGAAATAATGAATTTGGACATTTTACTGCATCTGCTTGGGTAGTAAATAAAGAAAGAACTAAAGTGCTTATGATATATCATAATATTTATAAATCATGGGCATGGACAGGTGGTCATGCTGATGGAGAGAGTGATTTATTATCTGTTGCTGTAAGAGAAGTAAAAGAAGAAACAGGAGTAGAAAATGTTAAAGTTTTAGATGATGATATTTTTTCTTTAGAAATCGTTTGTGTTAATGGTCATATAAAAAGAGGTAAATATGTTTCATCGCATGTGCACTTGAATGTAACGTATCTTTTAGAAGTAGATGAGAATGAGACATTGAGAATAAAAGAAGATGAGAATAGTGGTGTTAAGTGGGTGCCTATCGGTGAGGTAGAAGTTGCGTCTAATGAGAGATGGGTTAAAGAGAAGGTTTATAGGAAGTTGAATGAGAAATTGAGGAAGAGAATTAAAGAAGGGCTATAATTTTAGAAATTAAAAATAATGGGGAAAAATGGAAAACAAAGTTAATGTTATAGAAGATTTTAAGAAATATTTTTTGAGAATAAAGATGAATTAGAAAAATCAGATTTTATAATTCAAAGAAAAAATAATATGAAATTATTTTATACAGAATATCCTTCTGAAAAATTAAAAGATTTATCTTTGGAAGATTATGCGATTAGTAATCAAAATAGAGGAACATTATGTTATAAATTAGAATTTGGAAAGTATAGAGAATGTGAACCTGGAATTGTTGGAGGCTTTATATAGAAGGTTTTCCTAAGTATATATGCGTTAATATCGATAAATTTATTGAAAATATAAATAACTTTAAACTAGATGATGAGATTGTACAAAGAATAATAGTATCCAAAGAAATAAAATCAAAGTATAAATCAAAAATTATTTCAGAAATCGAAGTAGATTTATTGAATGATGCTACATTGGAGTATATTGTATATAATTATAGTAAAAATAAAATAGCAAGACTAAATAGAGAGGTAAAAGAAAAAATATTTTCAACCCCTATAGAAATATCTATTAAAATAAAGTTTTTAAATAAGGAATTAAATCATGAAACATCGTATGAAAATATTAATACTTATTTAAGTATATTAGGTATTCCATATGTATTCATAGGTAAGATTAAGCTGAAAGATAAAGTTTTTTCTATTCCTAAATATAATGATTCAATAGAGGTTTTAGATAAGTTACAAAAAAATGGTTTTTTATTTACATATAAAGAATTTACTCATACTATAACAATAAGAAATATTAAAAGCAAAAATAATAGTATATAAAATTAGAAAATATATAGATATATAATTTATTTATTAGTAAAATATATTTGAAAATTAAAATAGTATATTATAATGATTTTTGATTTATTATATTTGAATTAAAGTGTTTATATTATATTGTTGATAAATATAAATTTTATAATATAAGAGTTATAAAAATGAGAGAGGTAGTAAAAGTGGATAGTGAAATAAAAAATATAATAGATAGAATGTGGAATAATTTTTGGGAAGGTGGAGTAACAAACCCGCTAACAGTTATAGAACAAATAACATACCTTTTATTCATAAAAGGGTTAGATGATATAGAAATAGCACATGAAAAAAATGATGTTATGCTAGGAATAACAAGTAAAAGAATATTTGATAAAGAACATCAAAATTGTAGATGGAGTAAATTTAAAGATTTTCCTGCAGAAAAAATGTTTAAGATAGTTCAAGAAGAAGTATTTCCATTTATAAAAGGTTTAGGAAAAGATAAAGAATCAGCTTATGCAAAATATATGGAAGATGCAATATTTATAATTCCAACACCAATAATGCTACAAAAAGTTGTAACTGCAATGGACAAACTAGAAATGAAAGATAAAGACACTAAAGGTGATGTGTATGAATATTTATTATCTAAATTGAGTCAAGCAGGTGTAAATGGACAATTTAGAACACCAAGACACATTATCAAAATGATGGTAGAATTAATGAAACCAACACCAGAAGATATAATAGTAGACCCAGCATGTGGTACAGCAGGATTTTTAGTTGCAGCAGGAGAATATTTAAGAGAAAATAAAGGAGATTTATTTTTATCAGAAAATCTAAATGAACATTTTAACAATACAATGTTTTATGGATTTGATATGGATAGAACAATGCTTAGAATTGGAGCAATGAATTTAATGCAACATGGTATAGAAAATCCAAACATTACATATAAAGATTCTCTATCAGAAGATAATGAAGATAATGGAAAATATACATTAGTTTTAGCAAATCCACCATTTAAAGGTTCAATAGATGCAGAAAGAACATCAAAAGATTTATTAGCAATAACCCAAACTAAAAAAACAGAATTATTATTCTTAGCACTATTTTTAAGGATATTAAAAATTGGAGGAAGATGTGCTTCAATAGTACCAGATGGGGTATTGTTCGGAAGTTCAAATGCTCATAAAGCAATTAGAAAAGAAATAATAGAAAATCATAAGTTAGAAGCAATTATTTCAATGCCAAGTGGAGTGTTTAAACCTTATGCAGGAGTATCAACAGCAATTATGATATTTACAAAAACAACACAAGGTGGAACAGATAAAGTTTGGTTTTATGATATGACAGCAGATGGATTTAGTTTAGATGACCAAAGACAACCAGTAAAAGAAAATGATATTCCAGATATTATAAAAAGATTTAATAATAGAGAATCAGAAGAAGAACAAGCAAGAAGCAGAACAGAAAAATCATTCTTTGTAACAAAGGAAGAAATAGTAGAAAATGATTATGATTTATCTATTAATAAATATAAAGAAATAGTTGTTGAAAAGAAAGAATATGAAAAGCCAGAAGTTATTTTAAAAAGAGTGATAGATATGGAAGCTGTAATCCAACAAAAATTAAAAGAGTTGGAGGAACTTATATAATTGAATATAGTAGATGAATTGAATTTTTATGATGAAAAAATGTTAAGACTTCAATATGAAATTTCAGAATGTTTTACGCATCAGCTTACAAAGGGCGAAGTTAGAGAAGATTTTATTAAAGAATATATAAAAAAGAAAATTAAGAATATTGAAATATTGAAAGGTTTAATAATAAAAGACAATAATACTAGTTCACAATTGGATATGATTATATGTGATGATAATGTAATTTACAATCAATATGGTAGTCATTATTTAGTAGAAGCTGAGTTTTGCAAGCAAGTTATTGAAGTTAAGAGTACACTGAAGAATGAATATTTGAAACAACTTATAGATGTAGCAAAGAATATTAAAAAAATGAATGCTGATATAAAAACAGGAATGTTTGCATATTCGATTGGAGAGAATCCTAAAAATATGTTGAAATATTTTGGATATGAATATGATATAGATTTAGATATGTATTATTATAATTCAGAAAAAATAAAAAATGAATATAGATATATAGATTATGTAATTTGTATAGACGAAAATTTTGAATTTGTAGTCATAAACGAAAATAGAGAATTTAATTTATATATAGATAAGCCAATTATTAAATATTTATGGCCTATATTGAAGAAATAAAGGAGTTTATAGTGAAGTTAGTAAAATTAGAAGATGTATGTTATAGTGGCTCATCTAATATTTCTCAAAAAGATGTAATGATATTAGATGGAAGTTATCCAATATATGGGGCTAGTGGATTTATAAAAAATATAAATTTTTACAAAAGTGAAAAACCGTATATAGCAATAGTTAAAGACGGTTCTGGAGTAGGTAGAACAATGATTTTGCCAGAAAAATCATCCGTAATAGGTACAATGCAATATATTTTTCCAAGAGATAATATTGATATTCGTTATTTATATTATGCAATAACATCGATGGATTTATCAAAATATTGTACTGGAATTGCAATACCACATATATACTTTAAAGATTATAAAAAAGAAAAATTAAATTTGCCTAGTATCAGTGAACAAGTTAATATTGCAAATAAATTAGATTTAGTGCAAAAAATAATAGATTTGAAACAACAACAAATTAAAAATCTAGATGAACTAATTAAATCTCAGTTTGTCGAGATGTTTGGAGATGTTGCTACAAATACTAAAAATTATAAAAAAGTTAAATTATCAGAAATATCAGAATATTGGAATGGATTAACATATAAACCTACAGATGTTGTAAATAATGGTGTTGTTGTACTAAGGTCAAGTAATATTCAAAACGGTAAATTGGATTTTAAAGATATCGTAAAAGTTAATTGTAAAATTGCTGATAAAAAATTTGTTAAAGATAAAGATATACTAATGTGTTCAAGAAATGGAAGTGCAAGATTAGTAGGAAAAGTAGCTTTAATAGATGAAATAACTGAACCAATGTCTTTTGGTGCTTTTATGATGATTATTAGAAGTAAATATTATCCTTATTTGCTTTCATATTTTGAAACAGATGCTTTTAGAAATCAAATTTCAACAGGTGCAACTACAACGATAAATCAAATTACTTCTAATATGATGAATCGTATTGAATTACCATTACCACCAGAAAATGAAATAAATGAATTTGAAAGAATTGTCAAACTAATCGATAAACAGAAATTTATATTAGGAAAAAGTTTAAAAGAAACAGAGGAATTAAAGAAAAGTTTAATGAATAAATATTTTGGATAGGAGTAAGAAATGATTGTAAAAAGTAAAAGTAAATTTAAAAATTATACGGAAGTAACTGTAGTTTATGATGCAATAGAACAATGTTCTAATTGTAATAAAGCATTAGCTCCTGAAAAGTTATATAGTATTATAATTGAAAAAAATAGTGACTATTATTTATATGTAGCTGATTTTTGTAACTCTTGTAAATCTGTATTAATAACAGAATATAAAGTAAAAAGAATCAATGATATGAATTTTGAGTATGAGAAAATATTAAGAACTTCACCACGAACTTATGAAGTAGAAAAATTTGATGAAAATATTGAAAATATATCACCACAATTTGTGAAAATATATAATCAAGCATTACAAGCAGAAACAATAGGTCTAGATGAAATAGCAGGATTAGGATACAGAAAATCAGTAGAATTTTTAATTAAAGATTATGCAATATATAAAAATCCGGAAAAAGAGGAAGAAATAAAAAATACATGGATGAAAGTTTGCATTGAAAAATACATAGATAATGATAACATAAAATTACTAGCAGAACGTTCAGATTGGATAGGTAATGATGAAGCACATTATGTAAGAAAACAAGAAGATAGGGATATTAAAGATATGAAAAAATTTATAAAAGCTATGGTTTACTTTATAGGAATGACATTAATAACAGATGATGCAGCATCAATGAAACCAAAAAAATAAGGAGTAAAACATGTCAAATTTTGATTTTTTAAAACAAAGTAAAATATTTAACAATTTTTCAGAAGCATGTTGTGAAGCAGAAAATGGAATAGGGTTAAATACAGTAACATGTAGTATATTAAGTAGAAGAGCATTAGAATTAGCAGTAAAATGGTTATATGCAAATGATAATGATTTAAGAATTCCATACAATGACAATTTATCAGCATTAGTTCATGATATAACATTTAAAAACATAATAGATGAAAAATTGTTAAAACAAATTGAATATATTATAAAATTAGGGAATTTTGCAGTACATAATAACAAAAAGATATCAAGAGAAGAAGCAATACTTTCTTTAAGATATTTATATAATTTTACTTGTTGGATAGCTTATTGTTATTCAGATGATTTTGAAGAAAAAGAATTTGACGAGAATATTTTACCAAAACAAACTGTAAATGTTTTAACCGTAAAAGAACGAGAAACTTTATATCAAGAATTAGAAGCAAAAGGCAAAAAGTTAGAAGAAACAAGAAAAGAAAATGAAGAATTAAGAAAGAAACTAACTCAAACAAGAGAGAACAAAAAGCAAAATTATGCATTTAAGGTTAAAGATATATCAGAATATGAAACAAGAAAGAAATATATTGATTTAGAGTTAAAACTTGCTGGCTGGGAATTTGAAACAAATATACAAGAAGAATTAAAATTACAAGGTATGCCAAATAATCAAAATGTAGGTTATGCAGACTATGTATTATTTGGTAAAAATGGTTTGCCTCTTGCAGTTGTTGAAGCAAAAAGGACAAGTGTAGATCCAAAAATTGGACAAAATCAAGCCAAGTTATATGCAGATTGTATTGAACAAGAATATCATCAAAGACCCGTTATATATTACACTAATGGATTTGAAATATATATGTGGGATGATGTAAATTATCCACCAAGAAAAGTAGCAGGATTCTACACACAAGATGAATTACAGTTATTAATAAATAGAAGAAGTAGTAAACAAAGTTTAGAGCATATATTTGTAGATGATAAAATAACAAATAGAGAATATCAATTAGAAGCAATAAAAAGTGTTTGCGAAGCTTTTGAAGAAGGACATAGAAAAGCATTATTAGTAATGGCAACAGGAACAGGAAAAACAAGAACGGCAATTTCAATAGTAGATGTATTATCAGATAAAGAATGGGTTAAAAATGTTTTATTCTTAGCAGATAGAACAGTTTTAGTAAAACAAGCCAAAAACAACTTTACAAAGTTATTGCCTAATATGTCTTGTTGTAATTTATTAAGTACAGTAGATAATCCAGAAGACTCAAGAATTGTATTTTCAACATATCAAACTATGATAAACGCAATAGATAATACGAAAAGTAAAACAGGAAACAAATTATTTACTCCAGGACATTTTGATTTAATTATTGTTGATGAAGCTCATAGAAGTATATATAAAAAGTATCAAGCAATATTTGATTATTTTGATGGTTTAGTAGTAGGATTGACCGCAACACCAAGAAATGATGTAGACAGAAATACATATAGATTTTTTGAAATAGAAAATGATGTGCCAACTTATGCTTATGAATATGATAGAGCAGTAAAAGATGGATATTTAGTAGATTATCATACAATAAAAACAACGACAGATTTCATGGATAGAGGAATTAAATATAATGAATTAAGTGAAGAAGAAAAAGAAGAATATGAAAATACTTTTGCAGATGATGAAGATAATATTCCAGAAGAAATAAATGCGGAGGCTATAAATAGTTGGCTATTTAACAGAGATACTATTAAAAAATTATTAGAACTATTGATGGAAAAGGGAATTAAAGTTGAAGGTGGAGATAAGTTAGGCAAGACTATTATATTTGCAAGAAATCATAGACATGCAGAAAAAATAGTTGAAGTATTTAATGAATTATATCCAGAATTTAAAGGAGAATTTGCAAAATTAATAGATAATCAAGTTAAGTATAACGAAAACTTAATAGAACATTTTAGCATCAAAGATGATTTTCCTCAAATAGCAGTATCTGTTGATATGTTAGACACAGGTGTTGATGTACCAGAAATATTAAATTTAGTATTTTTTAAACCAGTAAAATCAAAAATAAAATTCTGGCAAATGATAGGAAGAGGAACAAGACTTTGTAAAGATTTATTTGGAATAGGACAAGATAAAAAAGAATTTTACATATTTGACTATTGTAAGAATTTTGAATTTTTCTCTGAAAATCCAAAAGGCATAGAGGCAAACACACAAATAAGTTTGAACGAAAGAATATATGGATATAAGTTAGATTTAATCGTAGAATTACAAAATTTAAAATACCAAAATGATGAGAAATTTAAAAATTATAGAGAAGAATTAATACAAGAATTTATTGAAGAAATAAACAAACTAAACAAAGAAAGTTTTTTAGTAAAAGCAAAGGTAAATTACATAGAACAGTTTTCTAAAAAAGATAATTGGGTATATATATCTACAATAGATTTAGCAGATATAAAAGAAAATTTAATTCCATTGTTTATATCATCAGATGAAAATGAATCAGCTAAAAGATTTGATAATTTATTGTATCAACTACAAGTAAAAAGAATTAGAACAGAAAAAACTGGTAGATGTGAGAATGCAATAATAGAAACAGTATCTGAATTGGAAAAACTGGGAACAGTACCACAAGTAAAAGAAAAACAAGAATTGATTTTAAAAGTTGCAGAAACTGATTACTTAAAAGAAGCAGATTTTTGGAAAGTAGAAGAAATTAGAAAAGAATTAAGAAATTTAATACAATTTATAGATCCATATAATAGACCACCTGTATATATTGATATGGAAGATAAATTAAATGATATCGATGAGGAATATGTATATGTAAGTACAGGAAATAACTTCACAAATTATAGAAAGAAACTGGAAAAATACTTAACAGGTAATCTAGAAAACAGCATTATATGGAAAATAAGACATAATATAAGATTAACTGAATTAGAAAAAGAAAATTTAGAAAAAATATTATTCGAAGAATTAGGAAGTAATAAAGAATATGCAGAAACATTTGGAGACACAAATGTAATAAAAGCAGTAAGAAATATAGTTGGACTTGATAAAAGTGTTGCAAGTGATATTTTTTACAAATACATAAATGAAAATAGATTAAATATGAAGCAAATACAATTTGTAAAGTTATTAGTAGATTATGTTGTTAAAAATGGTACTATAGAAATGGAAAAATTAACTGAACAACCTTTCAATAATGTTGGGCAAGTATATGAATTGTTTGGAAACAATGTAGATTTATTTAAAGAGATTAGAGATGATATTGAAAAAATAAATGACAATGCTGAGAAATTGGCATAAAATAGAGGTGCATAAAAATGAGTATAGGCAAATTAAAAGAAGTTGATATAAGGGAACTATGGAAGCATGAGCAATATGATTTTTCTGAATGGTTATCAAAAAAAGAAAATATAGAAAACTTAAATGAAATTCTAGGGTTAACGCTAGTCGATATTAGCAAAGAAACATATGTAGGAACATATAGATGTGATTTATTTGCAAAAGATGAAACTACAGGAATTAAAGTAATTATAGAAAATCAACTTGAGATATCTAATCATGACCATTTGGGAAAGATAATTACTTATGCTTCTGGATTAGATGCAAAGGTTGTTGTTTGGATTGTAAAAGAGGCAAGAGAGGAACATAGAAGTGCTATTGAATGGTTAAACAATAATACTAACAGTAATGTAAATTTCTTTTTGATAGAGATTCACGCTTATAAAATAGGAAATTCTGATCCTGCTCCTATGTTTCAAGTTGTAGAGCAGCCAAATGATTTTATAAAAAATAATAAATCTACAAATAGAGACGAAAGTATGAATAAATCACAATCTCAAAGAATAGAATTTTGGAATCAATTCAATAATGTAGTTATAGAAAGAGGAAAACCGTTTAATATAAGAAAGCCAACTACTGACCATTGGTATAATATTGCAATAGGTACAAGTGATGCACATATTGATATAACTTTAGTAAATAAAGATTCTTTAATAGGAGTAGAGCTTTATATAACAGATAATAAAGAGTTATTTGACAAACTATATAGTCGAAAAGATGAAATTGAAGAAGAACTAGGCTTTCAATTAGACTGGAGAAGATTAGATAATAGTAAGGCTTCAAGAATTGTATATCATATCAAGGGGTTAAATTTTGATGATCATAGTAATTATGATGAATTGATTAATAAAACAATTGATTTAGCAGTATTAATGAGAAATACATTTAAAAAATATATATAGTTAAATAGGAAAGGAAGAGCTTTAATAGATTCAAAATATATATTACTTTATGAGGATATTGTACAATTGAGGCTTGAAAATTTTTAAAATAAAAAATGCTATATGTAATTTTAGTATTTATAATATCTACTATTATAATCAAGATTGATTCTACATTATGGGTAAATGTTTTTGAAGTAATGGTTACAGAATATTTTACAATAATTTATGAGGAGATGAAGTCTATGAAAATATTTTCACATGGTGTTAGCTCTTGTATATGTGTAGAAACAAATGTGATAATAAGTAGATATAATACTGAAAATATATAGATTAGAGTATTAGGTTCGATTCCTAATCTACACACCAAGCAGACAAAAAGTCTGCTTTTTTAAATTTAAATGGAAAATAATAAATACAAAAAGGTACTATTTTTATAAAGAAAACATAGAATACTATATAAAGTTTTATAAAAATGATACAAAATGTATTTAAAATAATTGACTTATACTTAAAAAAGGTGTAAAATAGTATAGAAAAGTTTAAAAATGATACAATATTATAGGAGGTTGATAAAATGTTCACATATGTAAAAGCTAAAAATTTTAAATCTTTGAAAGATATTGAATTTAATCTAAATAAAACAAAAACTAAGACAAATCAATTTATCTCTATTTATGGTGAAAATGGAAGTGGAAAAACTAATATTGTAGAATTATTTAAATTATTACAACAATCAATAATGTCAAGAGCAACAGATATTGCAATGAATAAGATGCCAAAAGAGTTTTGGAAAATACAAGAAGAAATGTCAGATCAGTTACCAACTGAAATAAGACAAATTTTCCAATTATCATTTAACCTAAAAGAATATAGAATGTTGGATGAAGAAGAAGCAACTGAAATTGAATATGGTTTCAAAATTAATAATAAAGATGGATTTTATTATATAAAATTTGATGATGAAATTATAGAAGAAAAACTATATTATATGGCGGGAAAACAAAGAGCATATCTATTTCAAATAAATAAAGAAAATAACAAAATTACTAAAAACTTAAATAAGAATATATTTATTAATGAAAAATACAATGAAGAATTAATCGATGGAATTGATAAATATTGGGGGAAATATACTTTTTTATCATTATTATCATTTGAGACAATAGAGAAAAATAAAGACTATATAAATAATAATATATCTAAAAATATTATAGAAGTAATAGATAGAATTTGGTTAATGACAGTGCATGTTGATAAGGGTGCTTTAAAAATAATGCCAGATGGTTTTGTAAAAGTAAGGAAATTAAATAATATACAAAAAGGAATTGTAAAAAAAGATAAGTTACCTGAAATAAAGAAATATGAGAATGTTTTAAACATCTTTTTTACACAAGCATATGCAGATATAAAAGAAGTCAAATACGAAATAAATGAAAAAGAAGACAGAATCCATTATGAATTATATTTTAATAAAATGATAGGAGGACAAATAAAATCTATACCTTCTAGACTTGAATCAGATGGAACAAGAAGAATATTAAATCAATTTGATACTATAATAGGATCATTGTTAGGAGAAACAGTTATAATAGATGAAATAGATAATGGAATACATGATGTACTAATGAAAAATATTATAATGTCAATAAAGGACGAAATAACAGGACAACTAATAATAACAACACATAATACACTTTTATTAGAAATATTACCAAAGGAAAATATTTATATATTATCAACAGACTATAATGGAAACAAAACGATAAATTCTATAAAAGAATATGGAATTAAAATACAAAAAAATAATAATGCTCGTGATTTATATTTTAAAGGTGTTTTTGGCGGAATTCCAACAACAAACTATATTGATTTTGAAGAAATTAAGTATGCTCTAGAAGATTCAGAAAATAATGAGGAAAATGCTGATGGTGAGGAAACTTAATTACTGTAAAGGGATTGTAATAGCACATGGAAAAAGTGAATTATTGTTAGCAGAGCATATAAAAAGTAATTTACATTTGCCTATAGAAATATATGCAGAAAGTAATGGAAAAACGAGCATACAAATAGATAGTTTAATAACTGTATTAGGAAATAATATTTTTAAAAATAAAAGAGTATTTAATAAAAAATATATAGTAGAAGAAGAAAAAGGAATACTAAAAAATTTCTCATTAATGCCAATAATGGACTTGGATGATACCAGTGAAGATAGAAAACAAAAATATATTTCAGGAGAAATGTTTAAGAATCATTGGCTAAGTCCTTACATAGTTCCAATCTGGAATAAAAATAATTTAGATGAAGTACTACTAGATTTGAAACTTATAGATAGGCTACCAAATAATAAAGAGAAAGGCAAGGTGTATAGAGATTTGTTTCCAACAAATAAAGGAGAATCAGATATACAACAAGTTAAAAGCTTAATGGACAAGTTTGAAAAATCAAATAAAACTAATATGCAAGTTTTTATAAAAAAATGCATTGATAGCTTGTAAAAAAATGGGAAAATGGAGAATTGGTTGAGACTTTCTATTTTCCCTCTTTATAATTTGAAAATAAAAAATTGAAAGGAAATAGGAAAATGACACTAGAAGAAATATTAGAAGAAATATGTATCGGATATCATCAAAATAATGCTAAAAGTACAAAATTGCAAAAGTATGTAAAAGAAGTAATAGAAGTATTATCAGAAGACAATGCTATTTACGAAGGAAGAAAAATCGCTTTCAAGGAATTAAGTTCAAGGATAGACACAAACTTGGATGGAGACACTTTTTTACAAGGAAGTTATGGAACAAATACAGCAATAAAACACAAATCTTATGATGTAGATGCCGATATAGCATTTATTATAGATAATAATACAATAGACTTAAGAATAAGAGAATTAATTTATAATAAGCTATCAAAAGCATTTGGAAATAAATATATTGTAGAAAAGAAAAAACCTTGTATTACAATAGATTTTAAAAACAAATATAAAATAGATGTAGCTATATATACGAGAGTTAATGATATAATATATTTCCATAATTGCATTGGTGGAGTTGAAAAAACTGATTTAGCAAAGCCAAAAGAATTAATAGGGTATTTCAGTAATTATTATAAACAAAATGATACTAGAAGAAAAGTTGTTAGATTAATAAAGCATTTTATAAAAACAGCTAGTAATGCTTTAGAAATTGATGAGTGTAATAAAATTCCAAGTATTTCTATTAATTTATTATTATGCAATAAAAATATGCATATAAATGCAAATGAAGATGAACTGTATGAAGATGTATTAGAAAGTGTAAGATACATAAAAAATTATATAGAATCAAATGAATATGAAGGTCCAAGTTTAGAAAGCTTATATGTACATAATACTTTTTATAAAGTAAAAAATATTTATGAAATGAAAAAAGTAATTGATAAAGTATTAATAAATTTAGAACATAAACAATATGATCAAATTATAGAAAAAGATATTTATGACAGTATAAACATTAAAAATAATAGAAAAGTAGATAGTAGTTTTACTGGAACTATGGGGTAAAAATGGACAATGAAAAAAGATTAGAAATTATAAAAAAAGTAGATATAAATGCAAAAATAAGAAAAGACGATATTATATTTAAAATAGATGATATAGATTTCAAATATAATGTAACTGAAAAGAATTTTTATACAGATAAAGATTGGTTTGGAAAAGTGCCACATATTATGAGAGATGGAAAGATATGTATATTTGGAAATATAGAGTTTCATTTAAATGAACTAGTTGAAGAAAATTCATTAGAGAGTATAGTCAGTAAATATATACCATGGCTTTTTAGATTGCCATTAGAACTAAAACTTTTAGAATTTCTGTTTGAGATAGAATATTATGTTGGAAGTTATTTAGGATATGATGCTAAAGAAAGTAAATTAAAAAACAAATTAAATCAGACTAAAATAAAAATTAGTACAGTGGAACAATTATGGGAAACAATCGAAGAAATGGAAAATTATAGTACATATGAGATTTATATAAAGAGCTATGAAGATTATTCAATATTTCTTCGAAAAGAAAAAAATATAATATATTATGAAAGAGATGCTTATAAGAAAGCCAGACAAAGAATAACAGGAAAAAAATGTGATAATTTAATAGGTAAAACAGCATTTATAGGAGTTGGATCTGTAAATTCATATATAATAAAATATGGCTTAGCAAATGGGTTAAATGATGTTGTATTAATAGATCATGATAAATATACTGTGGATAATGCTTTTAGATTTGCTTTTCCATATAAAGGTAAGAAGAAAACTTATGCGGTAAAAGAATTTTGCAAAAATTTAGATTCAGTAAATTTAAGATTATTTAATCTTAATATACGAGCAGATAGTGATGCAGATATTATAAATGATTGTAAAAGGATTATAGTGTCTGTTGACAATTTTATGTCATGGATTCAAATAGCCTCTTTTTTAGAAAAAAATTGTTCAGAGGATGTTGAAATTATTTTAGCAGCTATTAATAATTTTGGAGAAAATGCAAAATTTGTTAAAACTAAACCACGACAAATAATAAATACTACATATGATTTTCTATTTAAATCAAAAATAACAGAAAGAAGAGAATTGATAGGAAATGGATGTGGAAGATCAATTGCTATTTATGATGAAGAACTATTGATAAAACTTGCAAAAAAAGTAATAAGGTCATTAATAGAAACAATAAATGAGGATGAAATAGTATATGTTGAAATTGAAAAGGATTAGAATAAGCGATGATTTTGAAAAAATGTTAAAGATACATTTTAATAATAATTATGAAGTAGGAGGAGTTATATTTGCAAAAAGAGATCTATTTAATATATATTTAGAGACATTATCTTTTAAAAAAGGATTCCCAATATCTATTAGTTTTAACGAAGAAGATATACAATTATTTGAAGTACCCAAAGGAAATATTATTATGGGAACATGGCATACTCATCCATTTCAAGAGAAAGTACAAGCTTCAAATATAGATTTCTATCAATGGAAAAAATGGAATAAGAAATATATACATTTAATATTTAATGGAAAAGAAATAAAGATATATACATCAAAAGGAGAAGTAATTTATGATGCAAAAATTAAAAAAGATATTAATAAAAATACCATTTAAAGTATTAATTATCTATTTTATTTTATCAAGTGCTGTTATTATTTTGGATAAAATACCTTATGATTTTTCATTTCTTAATAATTTTGAGTCAGAATGGGTTGTAAATCTAATTGCAGTAATAAAGGATCTAAGAATATTTTACTATAACATAAAATGGATTTTCTATTTGTTATTTTTTTTAGATATAATAATAATTGCTTTTAAAATTATCCTTAAAAATGATAGTATTAAAATAATGATTGTTAATACATTTGAAAATACAAAAGTAAATATTAGTACAAAATATATGTATGAAAATAAAGATTTCTATAAGGATTTATCAAATGATGTTAAAATACTAGGGGATAATTATTTAAGTTATGCAGGTATTGTAAAAGAATTAGATAAATATGTTGAAAATTTTATGGAAAAAAAAGAAGAAAAATATTACGCATTTGCAGGAATTTTACATACACCATATATTTTAAGATTAGGATATAAAGTGGGTGATCAGACTTACTTTAAATTATTTCACAAAAAGAGAGATGAAGATATATTTAAATTATTAATTGATAAAGAAGAATATTCAGGAAATTACCCGGAATTAAAGGTTGAAAAGAGCTTAAAAGAAAGCAATACACTTATTGTAAGTATATCTACAACATTCCCTATAACAGAAGAACAACTAAATAGATTTAATATTGAAAGCAATAATTATCTAAAATTTGAAACTATAGATAAGGGTTTTGACATTATAACATCAGAAAAACAAATAGATTATTATAAAGATATAATATTTAGTAACATTAGAGAAATAGTTAGAATCAAAAAAATAAAACAGATTCATTTATGTATTTCATCTTCAGTTGCATTTACATTTGCATTAGGACAAGGATTTTCAAAAAATTATGATCCGAATGTTATAATTTATAATTATGAAAATCAGCAATATACATGGGGGGTAAATTTGTTTGAAAAAGCAGAAAATTCAATTGTAAAACTAGAAGAAAATATAATAAAATAATTTAAAAAGTGTAAATTTAGAAAGTAAAATATAAACATGGTTTTCTGTTTTTATTATAAGTTAATTGTCTTTTATTATTATAAAAATTTGAAAAAAGTACATAAAGATCCAAAGTTTTTTTCAAAATTTTGAAAAAACTTTGGATTAATTTTAACTATTTATCTAGGCAACCACTAATTAATTCAACGCCATCCACAAAACCATTCCTATAATACTTTTCATTCCAATAACAAATATAATCCATAAAATTCTTATCAAGTCTATCTAATTGATTTCTTACATACTTTTGATTTTGTTTAGGAACATTCTTTAAAATACTTTCACAAATTTCATCAAAATAAATATAATGTTTTTTATCTTCTTTAGTAAGTGTGCCTAAAACCATTTCCTCTCTAAAACTTAGCCAATCTCTTAAAATATCATCATTAACTTCTCTAAAATTATTCATTAATATTAACCTCCATTTTTATAAATTTTAAAATTCTACACATCAAAACACTAAAAAACTTGCAATAACAAACTAAAAAATATATTGAAATTTCATATGTTTGATGCCTCAAAAAATTGGGGACAAATTGGGGACAATCATTGCAAATAAGTACATTTTTTAACGAATTTCATAATCTCACCAATTTGCTATAACCCTATTAAAACCAATAAAAACTCAAGTTAACAAAATTCTTCAAAAATCACAATTAAATTCTCATAACCCGAAGGTATAAAAAAGAAATTACTTTAAAAAGCAATTCCTTTTTGTTATTCTATCTCAATCACATCCAAATCCTTTATTGCAGGATTATATAACTGGTGACCCTTGTAATCAAACCTAGAGCCATGACAAGGACAATCCCATGTTTTATCTAGGTTGTTCCAGCTTAAGAGACAACCTAGATGAGTACAAACAGGATTAATAGCAAATATTTTACCATCTTTGTCTTTATATACACCAATTTTTTGTCCATCATATTCAAGAACATGACCAGTATCATTTTCAAGTCTAGTTAAATCATTTTCAGATATCTTAAATCTATTTATTACTAAAGAATTAGTAACTTCTTTTACCATGTTACCAAGTTCTTCATTATTTTTTATAGGATGTAATCTAGTAGATTTAAATACATCTTCATATTCATTTTCTTTTCCTAAGATTTTATCAACAATAATATTAGCAGCAACATTAGAAGAAGTCATACCCCATTTATTAAATCCAGTACCAATATACATGTTAGGCATTAAGTTTGAGAACTCACCAATATAAGGTATCTTATCTAGACTAATACAATCTTCAGTATTCCATTTGTATAAAACAGTACAATCAGGAAAATATTTTCTTACTTCATCTTCAAGTATTTTATAAGCATTTGATAAATCTATTTTACTACCAGTCTTATGATCAGCTCCACCGACTATTAAAAGTTTTTTACCTTTATAATTTACAAATCTATATGAAAAAGTAGGAATCTCAGAGTTAATATACATTCCATCAAAAGTTTTTCCATGAGTATCCACAGCAATTACATAAGATGTTGATTGATACATTTTTAAGAAGTAATATCCTAAACGATCAATAAAAGGATAATGAGATGCTAGTATTACATATTTTGATTTTACTTTATTGTTTTCAGTATATGTTATAAAGTAATCTCCTTCTTTTTCTATATTTTGTACTATTGTATCCGTATAAATTTCTCCAGAGTTTTTGGTAATTTTATCTGCTAATCCATAAGCATATTTTAAAGGATTAAACTGAGCTTGATTAGAAAATTTTATTGCTCCAAGCACTTCAAAAGGAAGAGGAGTTTCTGTAACAAATTTACTATCAAATTCAAGTGAATTTACAGCTTCATTTTCTAATTTTATTTTTTCTAATTCATCCATATCTTTTGTATAAACATAACTATCAGTTCTTTCAAAGTCGCAGTCTATTTTTTCATCTTTTACAATTCCTGCAATGTTTTCTATTGCTTCTTGATTAGCATATAAATACTTTTTTGCTTGGACTTTTCCAAGAGAGTCTATTAAGTATTTATATATAAGATTATGCTGACTAGTAATTTTTGCAGTAGTGTGTCCTGTGGTTTTACTTGCAATTTCATGTTCTTTTTCTAAAATTGTAACATTATAACCGTGTTTTACTAAATAATAACCACAAGTAAGACCAAATGTGCCAGTTCCTATAATACAAACATCAGAAGAAATATCTTTTTCTAATTTTTTAAAGTTGTTTTTATTTTCTATAGAATCTATCCACAATGAATTCATAAAAAATACCTCCTAAATATGTATAGTAAAAGTATTTACATATTTGGAAATATTTATTCAAATATAATAATCATACAGTATCAAATTTTAAAAAATTGATAAAATTGATAAATTTTTTAAAAATTCTGAGAAGATGTTTAAAGTGCAAATATTGCACTTTAAACTATCAATAATTGCACTTTAAAAGTATTATTAAGTCTATTTATTTTGAATATTAAAGATGATATAATTATACAAAAAAATAGGGAGAAGAAAAATGTTTAATAATAAAAAATATACATATGTATCTGTACATTATGAAGATGATGAAATAACAGAAAGAACATATTATTACATATCTGATGAA
Source organism: uncultured Clostridia bacterium (assembly GCA_944387405.1). Lineage (GTDB taxonomy): Bacteria > Bacillota > Clostridia > TANB77 > CAG-508 > UMGS1994. The sequence goes on along the minus strand of CALXET010000002.1, from coordinate 79,580 downwards.
GATGAAATAAAAGTAGGAGATAGAGTTTTAGTAGATAGAAATGGTAGTGAAGCTACTGGTATAGTGGCGAAAGTAGAAAAGTTTAAAAAGAAGAATGTTCCATTTCCTATTGAAAAAACAAAACATATAATAAGAAAAGTTGATAATAATTTTAAATTAGATGACGACTTGTGGGATGACTTTGATGAAGATGAATTTCATGATTTAAAGTTAATAGAAAAATCTTATGATAAACTGTTTTTGAATAATATGTATGGAAGATTATCAATAAAAAGATTAATGAACTTAATGTTTGTAGATATGTACTATTATCTTAATGAAAACACAAAACTTTTCTATGTTCCTAGAATGAATTTATTTTTCTATAAAGAATTTGAAAATAATTATAGTCTTGCAGAGATGGAATATGATGTTTTTACAAAAGAAATATATTCTATTTTAGAAAGAGAAGCAATAGAAGTAAAAAGAGAGAAAGTACATAATGTATATTGTGCTAATAATTATAAAAAAGCAGTTTTATTTTGTAAAGATAATTGTATATTAATTCATGATGATACAGATATAAGTGATTTTAGAGAAGAAAAAGTAGAATTAAATATGTATGACAAAGTTAAAGAAAGAGATGAATTTAAATCTGTAGATGAAATAATTGATTATTTAAAAAAGTATACTCCAGCACATTATAAGTTTCCGAATCCAGATTATTTTATAGAAGGGGATAAGATTATACATTATAATGGACATATTGATTATGATATGGGTGTTTTTAATTTATATGAATACTTAATTGACAATAAATATGTAGATATAGATAGAGCTAATGCTTATTATGAACTTATTAAGAATAAAGATGAAAATTGGCAAAAATGGAACATAGATGAAATAAATTATGAAAAGCTAAATTACATGATAGTAAGGTTATATTATGAGGAAAGAGTGTGTGATGGATTAGTAAATAGTTATGCATCTAGTGGAAAATTATTAAGAATAGTAGAAAATATAATTAAATTAAAAATTAATAAAATTTAGTTAGTTTTTATATGATACTGATAAATGTTCAAAATTTTGTTTTGTATGAAATTGAATCATTTATGCTAGATTTTTTATATAAAATGCTAGAATTTATTGAATAAAATTAGGTTATAATATTGAAATTATATGTTTTAGTCATTTTGGGTAAAATATTATTAGTGTAAAAGTTTGATAATATTTTAATGAATAATATATATTTTGTTGATATTATACACATATCATGTTATAATATACATATAATATAACATAGTGAGGTGATATTATGGCTACAATAAATGTTAATGTAGATGATAAAGTAAAAGAACAAGCTAAAGAAACTTTAGATTATTTAGGAACAAATTTTACAAATGTTATCAATATGTTATTAAGACAAATAATCTTAACTGGAAGCATTCCATTTGAAATAAAAATACCAAAATTAAATGATGAAACTATAAAAGCTATTGTGAATGCAGAAAAAGGAATTGGATTGAGTAAAGAATATTCTAATTTAGATGAAATGTGGAAAGATTTAGAGAAAGAGGATTGATAAAATTTGCTAAAAGTAAGATATACTAACTTATTTAAAAAAGACTATAAATTGATGAAAAAAAGAGGTCTTGACTTAAAGTTATTAAAAGAAGTTGTTGAAATGCTTGCTAATAATCAAAAACTTCCTGATAAATATAAAGAACATTATTTAGTAGGAGAATACAAACGGTTATAGAGAATGTCATATACAACCAGATTGGCTTTTAATTTATAAAATAGATAAAGATGAATTAGTATTAATAGCATATAGAACAGGATCACATTCAGACCTGTTTAAATTGTAAATTAAAATGTATATAAGACATTATATTAAAAAAGCGTTATTGATTTATTATTATCAATGACGCTTTTAGCTGTAAGTAATATTATTTTTTTGTTAGTGATATATTTGAATTTATAGTTAAACTAATACAAGAATTGGAATCGATACTAATTTCTTTTGTTTCACCTTTAGAAATACTAATGTCATCAATTGTTTTTGATTCATCATATCCAGAAGAATTTTTATATATCTTTTTACCTTCTATAAAAAATTGAGAATTTTTAACCAAAGATTTAACTTCATATTTTCCTTTGGGAATATAATATCTTATATATTTTTGACCATCAAAAGTATCTTCTTTTCCATAATCTCCAAGTTCGTCATATTTAAGAATTATTGCATCAGAGTCTTCTGCATCAGCAATTTTTAAATTTTTATTTTCATAAATAGTATTACTATTGTTATCTCTTATAGATACAACTTGATTATCATCATAAGAATATACTATATATTGTTTTCCTGAACAGATAATTCTATATCTAGGACCTTCTTGCCAATCGTTAATTTTTTCAATAGAAGTAATATCACTAGTATCAATATTGGCTGATTCTAATCCAACTTCTATATTGCTTTTTAAACTTTCATTTTGATTGTTTTCCCAAGAATTATTTTGAGATGCTATATTAATAAGTATAACTAAAATTATAAAAGCTATTAGAAATATTGTTAAAAGTGTTTTCTTCATAAATTTTCCTCCCTTACCATAATATTTCATAATTATATCACATTTCATAAATTTTGGAAATTATTTTGATATATTTATAAAAAGAGCATTTGAATCAAAATATTTTTATTAAATAAAATAGCTTTAACTATACTTTAATGTTATAATCAAAACGAAAACAAAAGAAAGAAGAAAATGATATGAAAGTACTAACAATAAAACAACCATGGGCTAGCTTAATAATGCTAGGATTAAAGAAATACGAATTTAGAAGCTGGAAAACAGATTACAGAGGAGAGCTATTAATTCATGCTGGAAAAGGAATTGATAAAGATGGGATGGAAAGACTTAAAAAATATATTCCTGAAAACATGCCTACAGAAAAGATACTCGGAAAAGTAAAACTTGTTGATTGTATAGAAACATCTCCAGAATTTTATGAAAAAATACAAAAAGAAAATAAAGACATATATGAAAAAACTGTATTTAACCAAGATTATGCATGGCAAATGGAAGTAATAGAAGTGTATGATAATCCTATCAAAGTAAAAGGAAAGCTTAGACTATGGAATTATGAAGGAGGAGTAAATGGAAAAGAAGAATAGTAATGAGATTACAGTAAAAATCAAATGTGATATTAACGAATTTTATGATACTATTGAAAAAAGAGGATTTAAAAATATAGATCATTTTAACCTAGATGATACATTTTTTATTTCAAATGATTTAGACATTGATTCTATGACTACAAGAGAAATATTATCTAAAGCAGTACTAGTTAGAAAAGTTACATATGATTATAAAGTTGTTAAACTTATTACTTTTAAGAAAAAGAAATTTGATGAAAAAGGAAATATATTAGATCAGCAAAATATAGAGTGTAATATATTAGAAATAGATGAAGCGAAAAGACTTTTAAATGCTATGGGATATAAAGAGATAATGCATATTGTAGAAAATGATTTAGTATTTAAAAAAGATAATGTTCAATTTGCAGTAAAAGATATTGTAGATGGAGATAAATTACTAGAGATGGAAATGGGATTTAATGAGTCTTTTAGTACGCTTTCTCAAATCGAAGAGAAAATGAAAGAATTAGATATTCCAGTATACACAGATAATTTCTTTGTAAAAAAGGCAGAGATTGAATTAAATAAAGTTTTAAATAGAATTTAAAATAATTTTAGGAGAAAACAATGGATTTATCTTTTGATATAGATGATTATAAATTAAATATAAGATCTGCAGTAATAATAATTCATAATAACAAAATACTTTTACATAGAGATATAAGAAGAAAACAATATAATTTGCCAGGTGGAAGAGTAGAAATAGGAGAAGATTCGAAAACTACAGTAATAAGAGAAATAAAAGAAGAACTTGGAAAAGATATTATTTTAAATGGATATGCTGCTACAATAGAAAACTTTTTTATAATGGATAACAGAATGTATCATGAGATAATGTTTATTCATTTAGGAGAGTTTAAAAATGAAATTGATAAGCAAATAGAAAATACTTTAAAAAATGTAGAAGGAAAGGATTATTTAATATATGAATGGATTGATATATCTAAAATAGACGAATATAATTTACTTCCAATTGTAGCAAAAGAAATTATAAAGGAGAATAAGTATCCAACATATAAATTATTAAATGAAATTAATTAAGGAGATTTTATGATTAAAAATCTAGTATTTGATATTGGTGGGGTAATATTAACAGAGCTTACAGTAGATTATTTTGATTTAAATGAAGATGAAAAGAAAAATTTAAATAAAATAATATTCTATGATAAAAGATTCAGAAAATGTTTAAATGGTGATATGAAAGTAGATGAATATTTATCTGAACTAATTAAAGAAAATAGTCAGTATAAAAAAGAAATAGAGATGATACTTAGTATTAAATATCAAAAATATATGCTTCCAATAAGGAAAGTAGTCATAGATTTATTATACGAATTAAAGAAAAATTATAACATATACTTTTTATCTAATTTAACAGAAGTGTCATATGACTACTTGTATAATGAAGTAGGAATTTTAAAAGACTTTCCAGGCATATATTCTTTTAAAGAACATATGCAAAAACCAAGCGAAGAAATATATGAACTTTTAATAAAAAGATTTAATCTAATAAAAGAGGAAACAGTATTTTTTGATAATACACAAAGAAATGTTGATACTGGAAACAAAGTAGGAATTAAGAGTGTTTTATTTAAAGATGTTTCAGATATATTAAATAATATAAATTAAATTTTAAGGAGAAAAATTATGAAAAATAATATTATTGTAAAAGAAGTTCCAATAGATGAAGCTGTGAAAGTAAATAGAAATGTAATAGAGTTTGATGGAAAAGATACAAAAGCAGAGGATTTTGAGAGAAGATATCAAGATAAAGACAAGCTAATAATTGTAGCATATTATGAAAATGTTCCAATTGGATATATTATTGGATATGACAGAGATAATGATGGTTCTTTTTATTGCTGGATGGCAGGAGTAGATAATAATTATAGAAGACTTGGCGCATTAACAGCTCTTATGAATTATCAAATGAATTGGGCTAAGAAAAAAGGTTATAATAAATTAAAAATTAGAACTAGAAATAATAGAAGAGAAATGTTAAGTTTCTTAGTAAAGAATGGTTTTAATTTTGTAAGTGTAGAAAATAAAGAAGATATTACAGAAAACAGAATTAATTTAGAACATGATTTAATATAAAAAGGAGTGAATAACAATAGAATTTTTATTTACATTTTTAGAAGGTATAGCAAGTTTCATATCACCATGCCTGCTTCCAATGATTCCAATATATATTAGCTATTTTGCAGGAAGAGATAACAAAGACATGAAAAAAGCTGTAAGAAATGCTATAGGATTTGTGGTTGGGTTTACAATTGTTTTTATATTACTTGCTGTATTTGCAAGTTATGTAGGATCTTTTATTAGTTCTAATATAAAATATATAGAAATTGTATTTGGAATTATTATAATAATATTTGGACTAAATTATATGGAGCTAATAAAAATTAGTTTTTTAAATAAAATAAAAAGAGTAAATACTGATACGAAAGATTTAAACTTTATTAAATCAATTCTATTTGGAATGTTATTTTCAGTAAGCTGGACACCTTGTATAGGGACATTTTTAAGTTCCGCTCTTTTACTAGTTGCAAGTAGTAATGATATGCTAAAAGGAATATTACTTATGCTAGTATATTCTATAGGACTTGGAATTCCATTTATAATATCAGTCGTTTTAATCGAAAAGTTAAAAACAGTATTTAATTTTATTAAGAAGCATTATGATATCGTAAAGAAAATATCAGGTTTAATTTTAATCATAATGGGATTATATATAATATTTATCTAGAAAGGATTTTTGTTTATGAAAGGAAAGATAATTACAATAGTATTAATATTAGCTTTTGTAGGATTTCTTGTATGGGCTAATTTTACTTTAGATAAAGAAAATGAAAAGTTAGCAAGAGAAAATAGTGAAAGCACAAGTGATAGTAGTGAAGAATATACAGGTCCATCAAGAGTAATTGAAGTTACAAGTAGGAATTTTGATGAAGAAGTAATAAATAGCGAAGTACCTGTATTAATTGATTTTTATGCAGATTGGTGCGAACCTTGTAAAATGTTATCACCAATAGTAGAAGAGGTTTCAAGTAAGTATGAAGATGTTAAATTTGTTAAAATCAACATAGATAATAATCAAGATATAGCAAATGCATATAGAATAATGTCAATACCAACTCTAGTATATATAAAAGGTGGAGAAGAACAGAATAGAGTTTTAGGTGCAGTAGGAAAAGATGCAGTTGAAAGTTTAATAGAAAAGAAATAGATGTAAAGTGTAAAATAAATTTAAAAATTCATAAAACCAGAAAGCCCCGACATGCAACAGCTTGCATGTCGGGACGTTTGTTTTGGTGCCTAAGGACTAAAGGCTCTTTGTGTGAAGATATGCGGTAGATAAGTCCTGCGAGAAGTATATCTCTTTATTGCAGTACTTTCGTACCAGTTCCACCTGATGAGTCGCCAGGAGAACTATTCTTTTCATATCTCGTTGAACGTATTCAGCAACAAATGGAACAATTCGCTTTACTGTCTCATCGTCTAGTCTGTTAAGCACTTCGTCAAACGCAATGATTTGGTGTTCATTAGACATAGTGTAGAGAAGCTTAGCAATTGCCAGACGCTGTTTCTGCCCACTAGAGAACTGTTCATATTTGCGAATCTTCATGAATTCAAAGACCTTTTCATCATCAGATGGCAGGTTTTTCGTTCCTTCATTAATCTTCGCCATTTTAAGCAATTCATCATATAGGCATACTCCATGAAGAATCTCAAAGAGTTTCGGCTTGTCTGCTGTTTCGTAATCATCACTGAGGATTATCTCGCTCATTATAAAGTTATTTGCCATGCTTTTATCAGTCTGATAGGCTATTGATTTTAGGTATCCATTTTTACCAGTGCTGAACCAGATAGGGTTGCCTTTCAGCTGAAGCTTACCTGTCAAAAGCAGGAGCAATGTGCTTTTCCCGCATCCTGTAGGTCCTTGAACAAGTACGAAATCACCTCTTTCAAGATAGAATGGGGATTCGTTTTTAAGTTCATAGACTTTCTTAGGATCTTGAGAAACAGAGAACGAATTAACAGTGATGCTGTCAACTTGCTCACCTGTAATCTCCTTACATGTCTCCTCAACATACGTGTCATAGATGTTTTTAAAGTCTGGGTAGAGAGTATTAACATCAATGACAAGGTCTGCGATTGATTCGAAGCTGCGTATTACAGTTGAAATCTTTGAGAGTATACCACTATACACTGTGGAAATTGCAACCACATTAAGAAGTACACTTGCATTAATTTCTTCTGCAGTAAAAATCTTGAACAGCAAAATCGCAACCATGAATCCTGATGAGATAAAAGCTCTCTGGATAAAGACCTTGTTGAGCTTTAAGTTCTCTGTTTTTACGACATCTCTGGAATCTACTATGTTATCACGAAGTCTATTTGCATGATATTCAAAGTCCCTTTTAGACATATATTCAATGCTTTTTACTTCTGTAAGTAACACATCTTCCTTTGATTGAAGTTCTCTACGAGTCTTCCGGTAGTTATCAAGCAAATCAATTCGCTTTTTACCAAGCCAGAAGTAAACACCAACACATACAATGAGCAAGCTCATCGTAAAAATAAGTTGAGAAGTTGGATTGCTTGTAAGTTCAATCATGATTGTAGTCATAATCATAATTACAAGTGTTAATGTTTGGGATATTGTCCCAGGAATATTCCACCAGAATCTCCAGACAGAATCAATGTACCATCTAGATTTTTGAATCATTTCAGCTGTTTCCATGACAGTCTGAACACCATGTTCATCCTTAAGAACTTTGTTCCTGCAGGAATTAGACAGGTTCATAACCATCTGAGATGATTCAGCTGAATAGAGCTGACTGAACAAATCATTGTTTAAATCTCTGTAAGTAGCAAACATAGATTCAATGATTCGTTCGCTGAAGTGCAGAACGAGCAGGAAAACTGCAATCCAGATAAGACCAGCATCCAAAGCCATGTTCACTCCTTGAAGACAGAAACTCATCATGTCAAGAATGAAACATGTTACTAGGAAGAAGATGATGTTTTTTGTCTTCATTTTCTTAATAGCAGGTGGCTGCTTCAAGATTGGAAGAGAAATTTTCTCCTTAAACTCTTTTAATTTTTCCCGTGGGTTTTTCTTTGTTGCCATAATTTCACCTTTTCCTTTCTTATTAATTTGTCAATGTGCAACAACAAACATGCTTTCTTTTAGAAAGAAGACTTTCTATTTATACAAAAGTATGTTTACATAATTTTACCACAATCTAAGATTTTTTTCAATTTTATGACATATTATTAAAAAGACTTCCATTTTGTATTTTGTATATGGTATACTAATTTTGTAATTTATATTAATATAGACTTTTATGTCTAAAAGGAAGGAAAAAAATGAGATTATATACGGATAGAGATGAAGAAAGATCATTGAGAGAAACATTACTTTTAACTGCTGATGAATATAGAAATTTAAGAGAGAGTATTGGAATTCCAATAACTAATTTTAATGGACTTATGGAATCAATAGAAGATGCAACTATATATTTATATGTAGCAGAAAATGAAAGAGAAAAAAATGCTAGAAAAATTAAAATAGATAAAAAACAGATAGATCTTCAAACAGATTATTTAAATGGATTAGATTATCTTGAAAAAAAGAATTTGCTATATCACGAATTATCTGATTTATCAAGTCCACTCCTTGAATATTATCAAAAAGATTTGCATGTATTGATAAGCAAATATACAGATATGTTATATGATGTTCAAAATGATGATGTATCATCATTTGATGTATATATGGGATTAACTGCTATAGAAGGAGTTACAGCAGAATGGCTTTCTGAAAGAAGTGCAGAAGAGCTTTCAGGAAAGCAAAAAGAAAGAAAAAAAGAAAGAGTAAGTATTTTAAACAATAATATAGAGTATTCAAGTGATTTTTCTTTAGATAGTCTTTATGCACCTCTTCAAGGATATGTTGAGGATTTTGCAAAATCTTCTGGATATACGGACTTCCGTGATTTTGTAAAAGATATGTATACTGGGAAAATTGATTTTAATACATTTGTAACAAAGAATAATATAGAATATTTAGGAAATTTAGGAAGATTTGCTAAAGGCTTATATAAAGAGAAAAACTTCTGGAAAAACTCAAGTGTTTCTGAAAAAGATGTATCAAAATCTTTGCAAGTTTTAAATAAAAATAGAATTTCAGAAAAAGAAGAGAGTATTCAAGAAACAGATTTAGCAGAGAGAACTGATGGAAATAACCATAGCCAAAGAAATGTAAAAGTTATGCCAAGCGATATTGTAGAAGCTGATATGGATAGAAAAATATCTTATTCGCTTATAGGGTCAATAAAATCATTCTTTAGTAGATTATTAGATAGATTTAAAGGTGAAGGAGAAAAGTAGAAGTGATCGATTATGCTAAAAGATTAGTTGAGGTAGATGAGATTTTAAATTATTTACCAATAGATGAATATAATAAAATTCCAGTAGATGTTATAAATATTATTGAGAATAAAAAAGATAAAAACTATACATGGAAATTTGATGAAAGTAAAAAATTAAAAGAGCAAGATGTACCAAATGATACTATTGCAATTTTATCTTATCTAAATATGGAATATATATTAAATGATGAGCAAAAAGATTTTTTAAATAAAGTTCATAGACTAAATGATATAAAATCTGACTCAGACTATATCGAAAGTAGAGCTATTTTTGAGCAAAATAAAGTAAATAATTTGGATAATAAAAATAATGCAAATACTAGTGCAGATATGATAAAGCCAAAAGAAAATATATTTACTAAAATAATTAATACGATAAAAAATATTTTTTTTAGTAAATAAAGCAAAAGTATTAAAATATATAATAAATAAAAATTAATAATAATCATAAAATAAAAACTTTTTCATAATCTTTAATAAGAATTTAAGGAGGATGTATGAAAAAGTTTTTTTATGTATTATTACCAAGTTTTTGTGTTATAGCATTAGTAATTGCTACAAGTGTAAATGCAGATACTAAAGTAGAACAAGTAAATATGAATACTAAAATATGTTTTGGATTAAAAAGAGGATTAAATCATGAAAGACCTGATTTAGGAACAAAAAATATGGAGCTTTTTAATAAATATGGAGTTTTGTCGATAGGAAGTGAAAATAGTAAAAATATTTATATAACTTTTGACCTTGGATATGAAGCAGGATACACAGAAAATATTTTAGACACATTAAAGTCAAATGGTGTAAAAGCAACATTTTTTATAACAGCTCATTACTTAAATACAAATACAGATTTAGTAAAGAGAATGATAGAAGAAGGTCATATAGTTGGAAATCATACAGTGAATCACAAAGTGCTTCCAGATATTTCAGAAGCAGAAATTGAAAAAGAAATTATGGATTTACATACAATATTATATGAGAAAACTGGATATGAGATGAAGTATGTAAGGCCACCAAAAGGAGAATATAGTGAATATGTTCTAAAAAAGTGTAATGAACTGGGGTATAAAACAGTAATGTGGTCTTTTGCATATGATGATTGGGATGAAAACAAACAAGGTAGAACGGAATATGGAAAGGAAAAGATATTAAGTAATCTTCATAATGGAGAAATAATGCTTTTACATGGTACATCTAAAGATAATATGGAAATTTTAGATGAATGTATAAAAGAAATAAAAAAAGAAGGTTATACAATAAAAAGTTTAGATGAATTTGAATAAAAGACGCATTTTATGCGTCTTTTTGCATATATATTAATAGCGGGGGTGTTTTTTACATATGAGAATTAGAGATAATTTGTCTAAGATAAACGAATATTTAGAAATTCCAAAAGAAGTTATATCAGATATACCAAAGATTACGATGATTGGAAATGAAGAGTTAATGATAGAAAATTGTAAAGGAATATTAGAATATGAAGAGTTTTTTATTAAATTATCAACATCAATAGGAAATATAAGTATAAATGGATTTAAGTTAGTCCTAGGGAAAATTACAGAAGAGAATATAAGTATAAAAGGTGTAATAGAAAATATTGATTTTGAATGTAGGTGATATTTTTGCTTTTAAAAAAGTTCATTTGTTATGTAGTAGGATATGTAAATATTATTGTAGAAGGATATTATATAGAAAGATTCATTAATAAATGTGCATTAGAGAAAATATTTTTGTGGAATATGGATAGAAAAGGTGAATGTCTTTTAGAGACTGATATAAGTAAAAATGATTTTAAAAAAATAAAAAAGATATGTAAAAAAACAAATTGTAAATTAAAAATCAAAAGTAAAAAAGGATTGCCTTTTAAAGCACATAAATATAGGAAGAGAAAACTTTTTATAATCTTACCAGTAATATTTCTAATTATTATGTTTATTCTTTCAAGATTTATATGGAATATTGAAATCATAGGAAATAAAAATATTTCGACAGATGAACTTTTAAAATTTATAAATGAAAATGGAATTACTGTTGGAATGAGCAAAGATAAATTAAATATTGATGAAGTAGCAAATAAATTACGACTCGAAAGAGATGATTTGTCTTGGGTAGGAATAGAAGTTAAAGGTACGAATGTAATAATAGAGGTAGTAGAAGCTTCAAAAAAACCAGAAATTTTAGATAAATATGAATATTGCGATATTATTTCTGATAAGGAAGGGATAATTGAAAGTATAAATGTCAAAAATGGTACAGGGGTAGTTAAGAAAGGCGATATTATAAAAAAAGGTGATATTTTAGTAAGTGGTATTATGAAAGGACAGTATACTGGAGATAGAAAGGTTCATGCGACAGCAGATATAATTGCTAGAACATGGGTTGTAGAAGAAAAAAGAGCTCCATTATCACAGAATATTGAAGAAAAAACTGGAAATGAGGAAAATTATTACGAAATTTCTATTAATAATTTTAAAATAAATTTTAATAAAACTCTTTCAAAATTTGAAAATTATGATACAATTAAAAGCAGTAATAGATTGAAATTATTTAACAATTTTTATTTACCGATTGAAATTACAAAAGTAACGAATATTGAAATGAAATCAGAGCAGATTGATTATAATATAAATGACCTGAAAGACAAAACAATTTCAGAATTAAAAGAAAGCTTAAATAAGAAAACTGAGGGGAAAAATATTGTAAACGAAAATATAATTACTGAAGAGAAAAATGGTTTTATTGAAGTGAAAATAATATATGAAGTATTAGAAAAAATAGGGGTAGAACAAAAATTGGAACCATGAAAGGGAGTGTTAAAGTTTGGCTGAAAGAAGTTTAAAAGTATTAGACACAAATAAAACTTTTTTTGGAAAGATATCCAATACATTATCAAAACTGTTAGTACCAACTAAAATAGGAATTAATGGGTTTGTTATAACTTTAAAAAGAAATAACTTATTAAAATCATATGAGAATTATAATAATTTACCGAATCATATAGAAGATTCAAAAAAAGAAGCTTTATTAAATAAATACGAAGAAGCATATTCTTTATATTTAGAAGCAATTGATAAACATATAATGGATACAGTTTACAAAAAAGTAAAAACTGGATCTGCTAGTGAATTTGAAAAGACGGCAATGTCTGATTATTATATGATAACTAATTTAAAAAATACAGACTATAATGAATATAAATATAGAAAACAAAAATATTTAATTGAGTTAGATTATGAATCAATTAAAGTATCAGATAAGACAAAAACTTTAAACAGATATAGTGGTTTTTATTTATCTAAAATGGATGTTTTCTATAAAGGAATACTTAAAAATTATTCAGTTTCATTAGCTGAAACAACAAAAAAGGCAGAAACAGATAGAAATAAAGTTTTTTATAATATTTTCACAACTTTAGATGAGTATATGAAAAATATAATGCCACTTAAATTTTCATCTGATGAAAAAGGTTCATATAATAAAATAAAAGATGATTATGAAAATTATGAAAGATTTGAAGTAGGAAAATTGTCTGAAAAAGATGAAATAGAAAAGAAGATATTATTATTAAATATGAGTAGAGTTGTATTTACTCATAGTCTTCCACTAGTTGCTGCTGAGAAGTGTTATGAAAAGCTAATAGAAGATGCAAGAGATTCTATTATAAGTGCATCAAATGATAAAAGAAGAGAAGAAGTTTATACGTTACTATTAGATATTTTAGAAGAATATGATAAGAAATTATTATCAACTAAAATTTATTGGGAAGATTTAACTGAAAGAGAAAAGTTTAAAACTTTCTGGGAGATTTTTAGTGAAAAAGAATCTGATAGAGATAAAGAAATATTACTTTTAAGAAGAGAACTTTCTATGATTGATTCAAGTGATAAATCAAAAGAGAAGCTAGTAAAGTTTTATAAAGATAAACTTGTTAAATTTGGTGTAATGAGGAGTTTAAAAAATTCTGCAACAACATATGTAAGTTGTAGAAAAGTAAAATAGAGGTTTGAATTTATGAGAAAAGTAGTAGATATTGAGTTTTTAAATATACCAGAAACTGAAGATTATAATGGATTGATAGATATGGTTTTAGGAGAATGTTTTAAAGAAGAAAATCTTTTAGATTCAAAATTATATATAAGCGTTATACTAACTAATCCAGATGAAATTCAGAAAATGAATAAAGAATATAGAAAAATTGATAAAACTACAGACGTGCTTTCATTTCCAATGTATGAAAGAGATGAGATTCCGAATCTTAATAAAGAAATAGAAGAGCCTATAGGTGATATTGTAATCTCAGTAGAAAGAGTAAGAAAACAAGCAAAAGAATATGAACATTCTTTTGAAAGAGAACTTTCTTATATGTTAGTCCATGGATTTTATCATATTATGGGATATGATCATATGGAAGAGATGGAAAAGAAAGAAATGAGGGCAAAAGAGGATGTTATTTTAAATAGATTAAAAATTGTTAAATAAAATTTCAATAAATTAATAAAAATCCAGAGAAATCTATTAAATTAAACGATTTATAGGTTTCTCTTTTTTCATTTTTGTAGTATAATATAAGAGTGATTTAGGTAAAAATAATAAAATAAAATTAAAATATAAAAAATAAAAAGAGGTAGTTTAATGCAAAAAGAAAATAAACAAGAGTTTAAGTCTGGATTTGTTTCAATATTAGGAAGAACTAATGTTGGAAAGTCTACACTATTAAATAATTTAATAGAAGAAAAAGTTGCAATTACAGCAAACAAACCACAAACAACAAGAACAGCAATTAGAGCAATTGTAAATAGAGAAAATTCACAAATAATATTTATAGATACTCCAGGAATACATAAACCAAAAACTAAACTTGGGGAGACAATGGTAGATACTGCTTTTTCTAGTATCGGAGATGTAGATGTTTTATTATTTTTAATAGAAGCTACAAGTGATAGTATTGGAAAAGGTGATAGAATAATATTAGATAAAATAAAAGAAAAAGGTAAAAAAACTATATTAATTATAAATAAAATTGATTTAGTAGAAAAAGAGAAATTATTAAATTTAATTAAGCTTTATAGTAGTGAATATGATTTTTCAGCAGTAATACCAATTTCAGCAAATGATTCTAAATATGCAAAAGTAGTTTTAGATGAAATTGAAAAATTATTAAAACCTGGTCCTATGTATTATGATGAGGATGAATATACAGATCAAACTATGAGACAGATAGCAGAAGAAGTGATTAGAGAAAAAGCATTGAGATTATTAGATCAGGAAGTACCACATGGTATATATGTTGAAGTAGATAAATATTCATCAAGAAAAACTACAAAAAATGAAGATATTTATGATATTGAAGCTACAATATATTGCAAAAAGAATTCACATAAAGGTATAATAATAGGGAAAGATGGAAAGATGCTAAAGAGAATTGGAACTTATGCAAGACAAGATTTAGAAAAATCTACTGGCACAAAAGTAAATCTTAAACTATGGGTAAAAGTACAAGAAAATTGGGAAGATAAAACTAATATCGTAAAAAAATTCCAGTATAAAAATAAATAAAAAACAAAAGATATTTACAGGAGATGATACTTATGATAAACAAATTTGCATGGGATGTTTTTAAGAATACAGGAAGTATTGATACTTTCTTAGAGCTTAAAAATATAGAAGAAATTCAAAAAAATATGAAGGTTGATGGAAATAATGAAAACAGTCAAGATAAGTGGGATAGTAATTTCGGAAAATAGTCTTGGTGATTCAGATAAAATGCTTACAATATTAACTCCAAATCTAGGTAAAATTTCATGCGTTGCTAAAGGTGCTAAGAGACCTAAGAGTATGCTTATGGCTGGCTCACAATTCCTATGTTTTGGAGAATACATATTATATAAGTCACAAGATATATATACTATGAATTCATCTAATCCTATTGAGCTTTTTTACAATATTAGAACCGATTTAGATAAATTAAATTATGCGTCTCTTATTACTAAAATAATTAGTGATGTAACAACAGAAAACCAAAATAACTACAATATATTAAAATTATTTTTAAATACACTTTATACAATTTCTGAAACAGACAAGAATTTGGATTTTGTATTGTCAGTATTTAGATTTAGACTTCTTAAGATATTAGGATTTTCTCCAAATATTTCAGAGTGTGTTTCTTGTAATTTGAAAAATGATAAAGAGTATAAATATTTTAGTATAAAGGATGATGGATTTAAGTGTAAAGATTGTGGAAAATTAGACACTAGTGCAATAGAAATATCAGAAGGCACTAGATATGCTATTATTTATTCTATAATGGCAGATAGTAAAAAGATATTTTCATTTAAAATAAACAAACAATCAATGGTAGAATTTGAGCTTATATCGAGATTATATTTTAATGAAAAACTGGAAAAAGAATATAAAATTGAAAAGTTATTTTAGAATTATATATAATAGAAATAGATAAAAATAAAAAGAAATAAGTATATTAAAAATATATACTTATTTCTTTTTTATATTATAGTTGGTGCTAAGAAACTAAAATAAGGAATGTTTCTTAGAATACCAAATGATATTATAATAATAAGTAAAGTATACCAAAAATAATTTGGTAGTTTTAAATCTTTTTTTAAAATAAAAGTATATATAAAATAAAATACCAAAAATGGTAGGAGAATAGTCGTTAGCATATTATATCTAAAAGCTTGATAAAAATCTAAAGATAAAAGTGATTTTATAGATCTTGTTATTCCACATCCGGGACAGTATAAATTAGTTACTTTATTAAAAATACAAGGGATTCCAATATTATATTCTAAGATAATCATAATAAATGAAATCCCTAATAGTACTAGTATAATGTTATTTTTTTTAATCATATATTATTATCTAGCAAATTTATTTAGATCACTTTGAATTAAACAGTAACTAATAATACCAAATCCAAATATTCCTAGTAATAAGTATACAATTGAATTATCACTAACTGGAACACCACGTTTTTGACCAGCTTCTGAAATTTCTTTTCCCATCTTGTAGTACCAATAAATAGCATAAATTCCACAAGTAATTAAAGAAAAGATAAATGCTTTACCACCAGAAAAGTTAGGATTCTCGTTTAATCGAGCAGCATCATCAGTCATTGTGATGAACCAATAGATACCATAGATTCCACATGTAATTATAGAAAAAATTATACATGATACAATACTTCTTTCTTTATTCATTTTTTCTCCCCCTTACTTAAGTATTTGTAAACAATATAATATATTTTGAAATAAATTACAATATATTTGGGAATAAAGTTGAGAATTCTTTTTATTTTGTCTTATTTTTGCTGATTGACAATTTACCATTCTATCTATATAATGTAGCTAACAAAACACAAGAGGAGGAGATTGTGATGAATATTAAAATAACAGGAAAAGATTTAAAAGCAACAGAGGCAATCAAAGATTACACAGAGAAAAAATTAACAAGATTAGTTAAATATTTTGATACTGAAGATTTAGATGCATCTGTAATAATTAGAACAGAAAGAGAGAGTCAAATCGCAGAGATAAATGTTTCATATAGAGGTGACAATTTTAGAGCTGTAACAGAGCATAAAGATTTATATGCATCAATAGATAAAGACATTGACATATTAGAAGGTCAAGTTAGAAAAATGAAAACTAAAAAAGAAAGAATGAATAAAGAAGATTCTATTAGAGTAAAAGAAGCTATGAATACAGACGAACATAAAACAGTTGTTGAAAACGAAGTTTTAAAAGTAATGACATATGAAATTAAACCAATGTCTGTAGATGATGCAAAACTAAAATTACAAGAAAAATTAGGATATACATTCTTAACATTTATTAATGTAGATACAGGAAAAGTAAATGTAATCTATAGATTAAAAGATAATGTGAATTATGGTTTAGTAGAACCAGAAGCTTAATTGTTTTTAAATTTAAATAATAATTGAATAAGAAAAAGTGTAAGATAGCTATTTATAAAGTAGCTATCTTTTTTGTATATAAATACATAAACAGGAATATTACAAATTTAAAAATAATATTGATAATATTAGAAATAACTTATATAATGCAAGTAATTAGAATTTTAGATAAATATGTTGAAATAAGAAGAAAAATATATAGAGTATGTTAAATAGATATTACTTAAGATCATTAAATAAAAAGCATAAATAGATTAATTTTTAATTAGGAGGTTCATATGGAAGAGAACAAAGAATGCAAATGTAATTGTAATGGTGAAGATCCAAAACTAAAAGAAATACTAGAACAGTATATTCAAGATAAGAGCAATCTTATTCAAATATTAAATGATGTTCAAAACTATTATGGATATATACCAGAAAAAGCACAAAAAGCTATATCTGAATATTTAAATATTCCAATGGCAGAAGTTTATGGTGTAATCACATTTTATTCAAGATTTACTTTAAAGCCAAAAGGAAAACATCATATAGCAATTTGTCTAGGAACAGCTTGTTTTGTAAAAGGATCAGAGAGAATATTAGATAGAGCAAAAGAAAGACTTCATATTGATGTTGGAGAAACAAGCAAAGATGGAAAATACTCATTAGAAGCAACAAGATGTATAGGAGCTTGTGGACTAGCACCAGTATTTACAGTAAATGGTGAAGTTTATGGAAAAGCTACAGTAAAAATGTTTGATGAAGTTTTAGATAATATAGAAAAAGAGAATAATTAAAAAGGAGGCTTTGCTTGTGAAGACATTAGAAGAGATTGATGAAATAAGAAAGAATAAAAGAAAAGAGTTAGACTTAAGAGTAAATACTGCAGCAGATACAAGAGAAAAGCATATTTTAGTATGTCATGGTACTGGTTGTACATCTTCAAAATCAGTAGATATATTAAATAATTTTAGAAAAATAATTAAAGATAAAAATATTCAAAATGTTAGAGTAATTCAGACAGGGTGTTTTGGTCTTTGTGCAAAAGGTCCTATTGTAATAATAAGACCAGAAGATGTATTTTATGCTATGGTAAAACCAACTGATTGTGAAGAGATTATTGAAAAACATATACAAAATGGAGAAATTGTTGAAAGATTATTATGTAAAGACATAGATAATAAAAAAGTTAAACAATTAGATGAATTAAACTTCTATAAAAAACAAAAGAGAATTGCTCTTAAAAATTGTGGAATAATTGATCCAGAAAATATAGATGAATATATAGCTTTTGATGGATATAAAGCTTTAGAAAAAGTATTAAAAGAAATGACTCCTGATGAAGTAATTCAGATTATTTCAGATTCTGGATTAAGAGGACGTGGTGGAGCAGGATTCCCTACAGGAAAGAAATGGGCTCTAACAAAAGCTGCAAAAGGAGAGCAAAAGTATGTTGTATGTAATGCAGATGAAGGAGACCCAGGAGCTTTTATGGATAGAAGTATTCTAGAAGGAGATCCACATTGTGTAGTAGAAGCTATGATGATAGCAGGATATGCAATAGGTGCAAATAAAGGATACATTTATGTAAGAGCTGAATATCCAATTGCAGTAGAAAGATTTCAAAAAGCAATAGATAGTGCTAAGGAATACGGAATACTTGGAAAAAATATATGGAATACTGGATTTGATTTTGATTTAGAAGTAAGACTTGGTGCTGGAGCTTTTGTATGTGGTGAGGAAACAGCACTTTTAGAATCAATAGAAGGAAAAAGAGGACAGCCAAGATTAAAACCACCATATCCAGCAAATGAAGGGTTATGGGGAAAACCAACATTAATAAATAATGTTGAAACTTATGCAAATATTACAAAAATAATTTTAAATGGTGCTAAATGGTACTCAAGTATTGGTACAGAAAACTCAAAAGGTACTAAAGTATTTGCTTTAGGAGGAAATGTAAATAATGTTGGACTAGTTGAAGTACCAATGGGAGTGACTTTAAGAGAAATAGTATATGATATAGGTGGAGGAATTCCTAACGGAAGAGATTTTAAAGCTGCTCAAACAGGTGGCCCTTCAGGAGGATGTATTCCTAAAGAACATTTGGATACTCCTATTGATTATGAATCTCTAAAATCTATAGGATCTATGATGGGTTCTGGTGGACTTATAGTAATGGATGATACTAAATGTATGGTGAATTTAGCAAAATTCTATTTAGGTTTTACAGTAGACGAATCATGTGGTAAATGTACTCCATGTAGAATTGGTACAAAGAGAATGTATGAGCTTTTAGAAAAGATTACTGAAGGAAAAGGTGAAGAAGGAGATATAGAGAAGCTAGAGAGGTTAGCTGTAAGTATTCAAAAAGCTTCTATATGTGGTCTTGGCCAAAGTGCACCTAATCCAGTTTTAAGTACTTTAAAATATTTTAGAGAAGAATATAGAGAACATGTTTCTTTAAAACAATGTTCAGCTGGTGAGTGTAAAGCTATGATGAAATTAACAATTATCCCAGAACTATGTAAAGGCTGTGGATTATGTAAGAGAAATTGCCCTGCTGGTGCTATTTCAGGAGAGATAGGAAAACCACATATAATTGATAATGATAAATGTATTAAATGTGGTGTTTGTATGAATAGTTGCCACTTTAAAGCAATAAAAAATGGATAGGTGTAAATTAGAAAGGAGAAATAAAATGGTTCATTTAACGATAAATGGAATTCCTGTAGAAGTTGAAGAAGGCACAACAATATTAGAAGCGGCAAGAAAAGTTAATATAGATATCCCAACACTATGCTTTTTAAAAGATATAAATGAAGTTGGAGATTGTAGAATGTGTGTAGTAGATGTTGAAGGAAATCGTGGATTTGCTACTGCATGCATTCAAAAAGTAACGGAAGGGATGGTTGTAAAAACTAGTACTCCAGCTGTAATTGAAGCTAGAAAAATAGTTCTTGATTTAATATTATCTAACCATGATAGAGAATGTTTAACTTGTACAAGAAATGGTACTTGTGAGCTTCAGAAGCTAGCTCAAGAATTTTATGTTGATGAAATAAAATATCAAGGTTCTAGAAATAGACATGAAATAGATGATTTATCACCATCAATAGTTAGAGACTTTAATAAATGTATTTTATGTAGAAGATGTATAGCGACTTGTAAAAATGTTCAAGGAATTGGTGCTATTGATTGTGTAAATAGAGGATTTGAATCTTGTATATCAACAGTAGAAAATAAAAGCTTAAATGATGTAAATTGTACGTTTTGCGGACAATGTATTGAAGCATGTCCAGTAGGAGCTTTAAAAGAAAAAGATTCTACAGTAGCAGTTTGGGAAAAATTAAGAGATGATGATACTTATGTAGTTGTCCAGACAGCTCCTGCAGTAAGAGCAGCTTTAGGAGAAGAATTTGGTATGCCAATTGGTACTAATGTTACAGGAAAAATGGTATCTGCATTAAAACATTTAGGATTTGATAAAGTATTTGATACAAATACTGGTGCTGATTTTACAATAGTAGAAGAAGGAAATGAATTTTTAGAGAGATTTAAAAATGGAGGAGTTCTTCCAATGATTACATCTTGTAGTCCAGGATGGGTAAGATATATAGAAATGAATTATCCTGAATTACTTCCTCATGTATCTTCTTGTAAATCACCACATCAAATGTTTGGAGCTCTTATAAAATCTTATTATGCAGAAAAAGAAAAGATTGATCCTGCTAAAATATTTGTAGTTTCAGTAATGCCATGTATTGCTAAAAAATTTGAAAGAACAAGAGATAATATGCAAGGTGCTGGATATGATGATGTTGACGCAGTAATTACTACAAGAGAACTTGCTAGAATGATAAAACAAGCTCATATCAATTTCGTAGAGCTTGAAGATAGTAAATTTGATAATCCAATGGGTGAAGCAACAGGGGCTGCTGCAATTTTTGGAGTAACAGGTGGAGTTATGGAAGCTGCATTAAGAACTGTTCAAGAAAAAGTAACAGGAAATGCTTTCGAAAAATTAGAATATGAATCTGTAAGAGGAATGGACGGAATAAAAAGAGCAGAAGTTGATATGAATGGCACTAAAGTTAAAGTAGTAGTTGCATCAGGTCTTAAAAATGCTCAAACTATAATGGAAGAAATAAAATCTGGAAAAGCTGATTATCAATTTGTTGAAATAATGGCTTGCCCTGGAGGATGTATTATGGGTGGTGGTCAGCCAATAAGAACATCTAAAGAAAGATCTACAATAGATATTAGAGGGAAAAGAGCATCTGCTCTATATTCTATTGATGAAAAGAGTATAATTAGAAAATCACATGAAAATCCAGTAGTAAAGAAAATCTATGAAGAATATTTAGGAGAGCCAGGAGGACATAGAGCACATGAACTCTTACATACTACTTATGTAAAAAGAGAAAAATATAATTTAGGAGACTAAAGAAAAAATGGAAGAAAAAATTGAAAATAATAATATTTGGAAAACAAGAATTATTTTTATATTAGCAATTAATTTTTTGATTTATATTTTTAGAAAATATATTTATTTAAGACACTCATTCTTAACAAGTTTTGATAATAATTTAGGTGAGCTTTATAATATTTGTTCTCTAGGAGTAGGAATTTTAACGATAATTATAGTAGCAGCTATATTATATTTCTTTATGGTAGAACGTAATGCAAAGTTAACGAAAGCAAGTATAAAAGATATATTATGGAAGATTTTTATAATATTATTTATAATTTTCAATATATTATTGTTTATAAAAAATCAAAAATCGATTGAAGCTAATTTACCAATGAAACCAGATGGTTTATTTCAGCAATTTGTATCCTATAGTGAAAGATATAGGGAATATCTAAATGTTAACATAGAAGAAAAAGATGTTTTTATTTATGGAAGCCTTTTGTTTGTGACAATAATTATGTGTCTAATAGTAATTAATATAATATTAAGAAAAAGATTATGTACAAATGATATAATAAAAAATACTAGTTATTTATCATTTATATGTACTTTTTTGATAAATATTATTGTATTTATATTTGTTTCTCAATTTGGAATATATAGTTTTAGTAGATTATGGAATGCATTTTTATTTATTGTAGCAGTAGTTGTAACATGGATTGCTACAACTATAAGAAAAGATGATGTATGGAAATATATAGTATGTCTTATAGTGCTTTCAACATGTAGTATAATGCTTTTACAAACTATTTAAGAAATTGTATTAAAGTAGGGCGAAAAATGGAAGAAAAGAATAAAGAATTAAGTGTGGTAAACGTAGCAACATTATGTTATGTAATACTATTTTTAGTAGTGTTTGGTATAATGTATATAATTAATTCAAAATTTATAATAGGTTCAGTTAATGTTATTTCTATGTTAGTTATTTCAGTAATAACTTGTATTTTGACAAGAATGTTTTTTTATAATGAAACATATACAAAAGGTGAAGTAAAAAATATTATATTTAAAGCAAGCTTAGTATTATTATTAGGATTTGTGTTAGTCTCAAGTGAAACACAAGATACAGTACTGTATATGCATGAAAAAGAAAATCCTCAATTGTATTATACAAAAGGAATATTTATGCCTGAATTTAATAGTGAGGAACGTATTATACGTAATTTTAAAGATTTAAGATCAATTGATTGGAATACTGTAATAATAGTAGAACTTTATTCAATTCTTATATTTTTGTTAGCAGTAGGTTATTTAAAATATTATTTTTCATCTAAAACTATAGAAATTGAAGATGAGAATATACCTGAAACCGGGTTAAGAAATTTTGGAAAGTTTTTAGTAAGTTTTTTATTGATTTATTCTTTAATAGCAGAATTTAATTATTATTTTAATATTATACGTGGTGTAGAAGAATCAAATGAAATATTAGTTCTTTATTGATATTAATATTAGTAAGAATAATTATTTATTCAATAATTGCTAATATATATATATTGACAGGTACTACATTTAGTAAAAATAATAAATCAAAATGGAAGTATCCAATTATAAATACAGCAGTTTTAGTTTCAATATATGTAGGATTAATATTGCTGATATATATTTCATTCATTGCATAGTAAAAAATAATAAATTTTTCAAAAAGATGTTGACATAATTAGAAAACTAGTGCTAAAATAAAAAATACATATTAGGAGTATACCTAGGGAAAAGCCCGAGCGGTATAGGTAGCAAATATGCTATTACACTGAAGTAAGTATAAACCTTACAAGGAGTCTTAATGAACATTAAGTCCTTGTGAGGTTTTTTGTTTTATATAAAAATATTACAAGGACGAAAAAATATCTATGAAAGGGGGAGGTCTATATGATAAAATTAGTAAAAGTTTCAAGAGAGTACAAAGAGCAGTATGAGGATATGATAAGAGAATGGCGTAAAACTTGCGAAAAAATTTATCCTTATAGTATAAGAAGAGAATTTTCATGTTTTGAAGATGCTGTTAAAACATTTGAAAATGATCAAAAAGGCATTAATATTGGCTCTTCTGTACCGTCAACAACATATCTCGCGTATGATGATGAAAAAGACATTGTGGTTGGTGCAGTAAATATCAAACACTACTTAAATGATGAATTATCAAAATATGGAGGACATATTGCTGACGGAGTAAGACCGAGCCAAAGAAGAAATGGATATGCCACAGAAATGATAAGACAAGCGCTTGAAGTCTGTAGAAATGAATTAAAATTAGAAAAAGTTTTAATGGTGTGTAATAAAAATAATATAGGATCTGCTAAAAGTATAATGAAAAATGGTGGAGTATTTGAAAGTGATGTCTATACAGATGATAATGAATTAGTGAGTAGATACTGGATATATCTATAAAATTTATAAGAAATGGGGGAGAAAATTGATTGAGATAGATAATTTGAATAAAACATTTGTAAAGCAAATAAGAAAAAAAGGATTTAAAGGATTTTTATTTCCAGAGAAAAAAGAATTTACGGCAGTAAATAATATAAGTTTTAATGTAAAAAAAGGAGAAATTATAGGATTTGTAGGACCAAATGGTGCTGGAAAATCAACAACAATAAAAATGCTTACAGGAATAATACATCCAACATCAGGAAAAGTAACAGTTGCAGGACTTGATCCTTCTAAAGATAGAAAAAAATTAGCATATAAAATAGGATGTATGTTTGGACAAAAATCAGGACTTTGGATGCATTTACCTGCAATAGATACATATATGCTTTTAGGAGCAATGTATGATATTGAAAAAGAAGAACTTGAAAAAAGAATAGATAAACTAGTAAAAGAATTTGGAATAGAAGAAATAGTAAAAATTCCAGTTAGAAAATTATCACTTGGGCAGAGAATGATATGTGAAATAGTTGCTATAATGCTTCATAATCCAGAAATACTATTTCTAGATGAACCAACGATAGGTTTGGATATTATGGTAAAAGAAAAGGTTAGAAAAGCAATACTAGATGTAAATGAAAAATTCGGTACAACAATATTTTTAACTAGTCATGATTTAGGAGATATAGAAAAAGTTTGTGATAGGATAATAATTATAGATGGTGGAAGAATAATTAAAGATGAGAACATAGAAGAATTAAAACATGAATATTTATCAGAAAAATTTGTTGAGATTATATATGACGAAAATATTGAAAATGTTGAGTTCGATTATAGTATCGTATCAAAAGAAGAAAATAAAGTTATTATAAAAGTAGATGTTTCAAAAATTAAGATGTCAGAAATCTTAGAAAAATTTATGAAATATGGAAATATAATAGATATAGAAGCTCTTCCACTTCCTCTTGAAGAAGTGATATATGATATTTATACAAGAGTAGAAGGAGGAGAGTGATATGAGAAAATATATAGAAATATTTAAGTATAGTATGAAAACACAACTTAAATTCATATTAGATTATTTTGTATCACTTATCTCTTTTGGTATACATATATTTGTATTTAATGAATTATGGGATTATATTCTTAAGGGAAAAGAAGTTGCAGGATATACAAGAGAAGAGCTTATTTGGTACATAATAATTGCTGAATTTATAACATATTCAACTTTTAAGTCATATAAAAAAATTGGAGAAATGGTTAAGAATGGTACAATAGCAAATATGCTAATAAAACCAGTTGATTTTATAAATTATACAATTGCTGAAAATTTGTCAGTTTATGTTAAAGCTCTAGTAAATGCTGTTTTTGCAATTGTACTCGGTTTAATATTAGTCGGACCAATAGATGTAACTATTCAGGGAATTATATTTACAGTAATTGCTTCTATAATAGGAGTCTTTATTGGAATATTAATTCAAACATTTGTAGGATTAATAGCATTTTTTACTGAGGAAAATAGTTCATTTTGGCTTATAATACAAAAATTTACTTTTTTCCTAGTATTTACACCACTTGAATTTTATCCAGAAATAGTACAAAAAATATTTAGCATTCTTCCTACAACATATCTAATATATGCACCAGCTAGAATATTTACTAGGTTTGAAATAGGAGAAGCTATAGTACTTTTAGGTTTAGAAATATTATCAGGATTAGTCTTGTATGGAATTATAAGATTAATGTATATGAAAGGGGTAAGGAAAATAAATGTTAACGGAGGCTAGGAATACTTTTAATTTTGTAATTAAATCATTAATCTGTAATATAAAATCTAGCATGGAATATAAGAAAAGTTTTATTCTTCAAACAGTATTTATGATGATTAATAATGGATTTTTCCTTATATTCTGGTTAGTAGTATTTGGAATAAATAATGGAAACATTTCTGGAATTACTATGGATGATATTTTATATCTTTGGTCAATACCAGTAATATCTTGGGGAGCTGCACATTTCTTTTTTGGAGGAATTACAGAAATAAATAGATATATAATTAATGGAGAATTAGATACATATCTTCTTCAACCTAAAAATATGTTTTTTAATGTAGCAACTTCAAGATGTGATGTTGGAGCTTTTGGGGATTTATTATATGGAACAATACTTGGAATAATAGTTTCAAATAGTATTTTTGATTTTATACAAATACTAATATATTCTGCAATTGCTACAATAATAACAGTAGCGATTACAGTAAGCGTAAGGTGTCTAGCAATATGGTTTGGCGATGTAGAAAATTTAGCACATGTATATGAGCAAAGTTTATTTGCAACACTTACTAATTATCCAGAAGCTGTATTTGGTAAAGGTATAAAATTTATAATGTATACTATAGTTCCAGCAATGTATGCGGTACATCTTCCAATTAGATTAATGGGAAAATTTGATATAAAAATATTTTTATTAATTATTTTAGCTACTATAATATTTGTACTTATTGCAAAAATGTTATTTTCTATAGTATTAAAGAAATATGAATCAGGAAATAATATTGCACTTAAAAGTTAATAAAAATATTAAATGTAAAAATAGAAATATACAACTGTAAAGAAATAGGAGTTTATAAAAAATATTTAATACTTAAATAAAATATAAACTTCTATTTTTTTCTGTTTTATGTTACGATGATATAAATTTAAAGAAGTTATTTAATTAATGTTAAATAAGAGGAGAATTATATGAATTTGATTAATGAAGTTGTAACAGTATGTTTGCTTTTAATTGTAATAAATATAATAAGTTTTATTATTTCTGATTTTTTAAATAAAAAGACAATTAAAAATACTAAAGAAAATGTAGAAGATTCTAAAGAATCTAAGGATATTAAGATAAATAATATTAAGAATATATGTATATTGATTGTAGGAATAGTTGCATTTGCA
Source organism: uncultured Clostridia bacterium (assembly GCA_944387405.1). Classification (GTDB taxonomy): domain Bacteria; phylum Bacillota; class Clostridia; order TANB77; family CAG-508; genus UMGS1994. The sequence goes on along the minus strand of CALXET010000002.1, from coordinate 52,261 downwards.
ACTATAATTGATATTTACAATATAATAATAAAAAATGAGAATGCATATATACATGTTTTTGGCTTTTTTAAATTTGCTAAAATAAATTTAGGATTTATGACTTCATCTTTTATATTTTCTATAGGACAGTTTATAATTTATATAGAGATAATTTTATTGTTGTTAGTTAAATCAAATAAAAAAAAGGTTATCTTAACTGTGATATGCATATTAATTTATTTAGGACTATGTATATATAAATTATATAATCCATATATGTTTATGAAAAAGGCACAGCAGTATGAATATTTAGATAATTATGATATTATTGCTGATTTTAAAGAAGATGATAAAATATCTGAAAAAGGGGCTTTGAAAATAGTTAAAGATGAATTCAAATGTGATTATATAGCAAACGTAACAGCTGAACTTGTTAATAAAGATGATATTGAAGATCCAACTATAAAATATTCTAATGAACTTGAAGATTTTTGGATAATAACTTTTGACTATATGAACAATTATGAAATAAAAGAAAATATATGTGTTTTTGTTGATTTATATACAGGAGAAGTATCGTATTTAACATACGAAATTTAAAAAATATAGAATTGTGAGGCTAAAGAAATGAATAATGTAGATTTCTTAAAAAATCGAATCATAGCTCATAGAGGATATCATGATATAAGCAAGAATATTCCAGAAAATTCAATTGCTTCATATAAAAGAGCAATTGAATTTGGTTATGCAATAGAAATAGATCTTCATCTTTTAAAAGATGGAAACATTGTTAGTATGCATGATGATTATCTTGAAAGAATGACAGGAAATTCTAAAAAATTAGTAGATTGTACATATGATGAGATAAAAGACTTAAAATTATTAGGAACTGAAGAACATATACCATTATTAAAAGAAATTTTGGATTTAGTAAATGGCAGAGTTCCTCTTTTAATAGAGTATAAGTATGATAATAAACCAGGATTGTTAGAAGAAAAATCTATGATATTACTAAAAGATTATAAGGGAAAATATGCTGTTCAAAGTTTTAATCCTAAATCTGTAAAATGGTTTAAAGATAATTACAAGGACATTCCAAGAGGTCAGCTTGCTTCAAGTTTTGCTAATGAAAAAATGTGTTTTATTAAAAAGTTGATTTTAAAAAATGTATTATTGTTTTCTTATAATAAACCAGATTTTGTTTCTTATGCTATAAAAGATTTACCAAATAGTAGAATAGGAAAATTAAGAAAAAAAGGTATATGTATATTTGGATGGACAATAAGAGATAAAGAAGCTTTTGATTTTGCTAAAAAATATTGTGATAGCAGTGTTTGTGAGTATATGGATAAATATATTAATAATTAATACTAGAATTAAAAATGTAAATTATTACAATTTAGATTAAAAATAAAATAAATATATATTGCAAAAAAATATACATTTGTATATAATGATTTCGAAAGCAAAAATGAAAGACTAAAATAGTAAAAAATAAAAAACTAATAGGAGGGAATACTATGAAAAGAAGTATTTTAAAAATTACTCTAGTAATTGCTATTATTTTATTAAGTATATGCTTATTTAGTAATTCATCATATGCAGCTAGTGTATCAATTACTGGAAATGAACCAGTTGTTTTAACTGAAAAGGTTGAAACTATTGAGTTTAAATCTACTATAGAAGATTTAGTAGATGTATTGAATGCATATAAAATGAATGCAGGATATAATTATGAACAATATGCAAGTGATGCGGTAATAAATGCAACACTTACAAAAGAATTTAGTACTGACAATATAGAAATGCTTGCAACAGTAGCACCAGAAGGAGCAACTGTAAAAATTACTCCTGAAGTAAAAGATATTACTTATAGTGCTGATTTTGTTATGCCAGAAGGATTTTCAATCGACTATACAGATACAATATTACATCTTCCTGTAGGAACAACTGTAAAAGAAGCTGTTGATGTATTTAACAAAGTAGGAGTTGCTGAATTTGTTGCTTGTGGAGAAGATTATAATATTAATGTAGACGAAACATTAAATACAACTACACTTCATTTAAATCAAGGTCAAGATTTACAAGCAATTTTTGATGTAATCGAAGCAAATAGTTTAGATGATATTATTGTTGCAGTACCAGCATATCATGTAAATTTAACTGGTGAAAAACCTTATATATGGATAGAAGGAGATTTAACTGAAGAAGAAGTATTAGATTTAGTTAAAGATTTAAAAGTAGATGCTACAGCTCAATTAATAAATGATGATTCATTTACTGTTGAATTATCTAAAGACGGCGAGCCAGTAGTTAATAGAGCAGAAGAGCCAGCAACTGAAGAACCAGCTGTTGAAGAAGAAAAAGATGATACACCAAAAACAGGTGCAGAAAACTTTTTAGGAGTTGCAGTATCTACAGTAGTTTTAGGAACAGTAGCAGTTATAGCTTTAAAAAGAAAAAATGCATAATTAATTAAAAATTATACATAAAAGGGGATGGACTACTGTTAGTCTATCCTTTTAGTTTATTATGGAGTAGTTTATGGCAAAACATTTTGAAGAAAAGAAAAAAATTAAAAAAAATAAAAAAGAAAAGAAAGTAAATAATAAAAAAAGAGTATTAATTGGAATAATAATATTTATTTTGCTTATATTAATTGCTATATCATGTTTATATATTTATAAATATTATTCAGATACTAAAAATTCTGAAAAAACATCTGAGATACTTTCAGATATAAAAGTTAATGAAGAAGAAATAACAGATGAGACTACAGAAAGGATGCTTCAGGTACAAAAACTTCAAGAGGAAAATCCAGATGTAGTAGGATGGCTTGAAATTCCGGATACTAATATTAGTTATCCAGTTCTTCAAGGCGATGATAATGAATATTATATGACGCATGATTATAAAAAAGAATATACAATAGATGGTTCACTTTTTTTAGATAAAGATTATGATTTTAAAAAGCCTAGTTCAAATTTGTTGATATATGGCCATAATAATAGAGGACATGATACTATGTTTGTACATCTTCTTGATTATAAAGATGAAGAATTTTATAAAAAACATCCTATAATTAGATTTACAACTGAAAAAGAAGATGCTGAATATGAAATTATTTCAGCTTTTGAATCTAGGGTTTATTATAAATCTGAAAAGAATGTTTTTAGATATTATTATTTTGTTGATGCAGAAAATAAAGAAGAATATGATGATTATGTAAAAAACGCAAAAAAAGCTTCTTTATATGATACGGGAAAGACTGCAGAGTATGGTGATCAATTAATTACTTTATCTACATGTGCTTTTCATACTGAAGATGGAAGATTTGCAGTAGTTGCAAGAAAAATTGAGAAATAAACTATTTTAAACTATTTATAATATATAGAAAGCAGGATTTACTCCTGCTTTTTATGTATGCTAAAAGCATATATAAATAGTAGAAATAAGTCCTGCTACAAATATTTTGATAAAATTATTACTTACTAAACTTTTTAATAAATAATAATTTTTAAGCATTATAGATTAAGAAATCAAACTATTTACCAATCATTTGATTTTCAGCTTGTTGAATCATTTTCTTAACCATGTTTCCACCTATTTTACCAGCATCTTTTGCTGATATATTTCCATTGTATCCATTTTTTAAATTAACACCAACTTCACTTGCTACTTCATATTTAAATTTTTCTAAAGAATCCATAGCTTCTGGTACTAATCTTCTATTACTGTTGTTTGATGACATTTGTTTCACCTCCTGGGTTATAAATTGAAAAAACAAACAAATGCTTTTTCAATATTTATCATGTGTAATTTATAAAAAAATAAACTGGTAATTTTTTCAGATATAAAATAATTTACTGTTGAAAAATTTTCACTTAATGATATAATTAAAATTACTCTATAGAAATTAAAGAAAGTGGGTAGTTATTTTTATGTATAAGTTAGTGGCTGTTGATTTAGATGGAACTTTACTAAATTCTTATGGAGAAGTACCACAGAAGACAAAGCAAGGAATTAAAGACGCAATTAATAAAGGAACTGAAATTGTTTTAGCGTCTGGAAGACCAATAAGTTCAGTAGAAACTTTGGCAAATGAGATTGGAGCAAATAGATTCTTAATTTCTGGTAATGGTGCTGTTGCATATGATATTAATAATAAGGAAATAATATATAATAAGTTTTTAACAAAAGAACAAGTATTAAATATAATAGAAGTTTGTGAGGCAAATAGTATTTATTATAATATTTATACTGAAAATGAAGTTATAACAAAAGCATTAAATTATAATACATTATTTTATTATAAAGAAAATGCTAATAAGCAAGAAGAAAAAAGAACTAGTATAAGTATTATTTCTGATATATATGATTATGTAAAAAAATCAGAAGGAGAAAATTTTTTAAAAGTAACAGTATGTGATGATATGAAGATTATATTTAATAGTATAATCAAAAAATTAAGAACAATACCTGATATTGATGTTTTAGATGTTGCTCACATGTCAAGGAAAGTTATTAAATCAGGAACAGAAGAAGTTCCAGTATTTTATTATTATACAGAGATAACTAATAAAAATGTTAATAAATGGTGTGCATTAGAATCTATTATGAACAGACTGAATATTACTAGAGAAGAAGTTATTGGAATAGGTGATAATATAAATGATAAAGAATTAATTGAAAATGCAGGACTTGGTGTTGCAATGGGAAATAGTGCACCATATATAAAAGAAATGGCAGATATAGTAGTATCAGATAATAATTCAGAAGGTGTTTTAGAAGTTTTGAAAAAATACATTTTGTAATGTATTTTTTTTAGTATAAATTTTTAAAAAATTAGAATGAATCATGTTACAAAAATGTAACAAAAACATATTTTTTATATTACAACAAAATCTAATATATTGATATACAAACATAACTATTGTACAATATAAACAGTAGTATAATATCGAATAAAAACGAAAAAAAAGTGAATATTCACTTTATAAGGAGGAAATGAAAATGGCTCAAAATCCAATGCAAAGAAAAATGACAAATTCTTTTTTACTAGGTATGTTTATAACATTACTTATAGCAGCAATTGTAGTAGTACTTTTATTAGTTAATATGAATAAAATAAAACAAGAAAATGAGGAGCTTAAAAGTGCTCAAGTAGAAGTAACAAAACTTGTTTATGTAGCAACAGATACGATTCCAGAAGGAAATATTGCTTATGGAACTTCAGAAGAAACAGGTGAACCACTTGAGTTAATAGCTCAACAAACTGTTTCAACAACTCTTCCAGAAGATAAATTACTAACACCAGATGATTTAATGATTACAGATCAAAACACTGGTGAACAAACGGTAAAAGTCTTAAGAGCAAAATTTGAAATTACACCAGGAACAATAATTACAAAAGATATGCTAGAAGATGCTAGTGTAGATGATAGTGAAAGATTAATGGAATATAATATGATTTCACTTCCTTCACAACTTTTAGAAGGAACATACATAGATATAAGATTATTACTTCCAAATGGTGAAGATTTCGTTGTAGTTTCTAAAAAATATGTAGAACAAGTAAGCTATACAACAATATGGGTTAAAATGTCTGAACATGAAATTGAAACTTTAAGTAATGCAATAATTGAATCTTATATTATAGATGGTGCAAAACTTTATGCAACTACTTATTCAGCACCTGCAAGCCAAACAGCTTCTGATTGTACTTATGTACCAAATCAAAATGTTAGAACAATTCTAGAAAAAATGGTAAAAGATGGAGAATTAAATTCACTATTGAAGAATTCATGGAATACATTTATGTCATCTGGTTATAGAGATGTTATTGAAGCTTATGTTAAGAAATATGATTCAGATGAAGTATCTGAAAGAGTTACAGAAGGTGTAGAAGAAGAAGTTACAGAAATGCAAAGTGCAAGAGATACTTTCTTAGAGAGTATGGGTTATTAGACGGAGGTTTTTAATGAAAAAGATTGCTTTTATAGGAGCTTATGATAAAACAGATTTAATATTATATATTGCAAAAATTTTTCAAACAGTTGGAAAAAGAATGTTGGTAGTAGATGCTACAATCCTTCAAAAAGCAAAATATATCGTTCCAGTTATAAATCCAACTAAAACATATGTGACAGAATACGAAGGTATTGATGTTGCGGTAGGATTTGAGTCTTTTGAAGATATATCTGACTATCTAGGTGTTGAAAGCCTAGATAGTCAGTATGATATAGCTTTTATAGATACTGATAATTATGAAGGATTTAATAATTTTAAATTAGAAGAAGCTATAAAGAGCTTTTTTGTAACATCTTTTGATGTATATTCTTTAAAAAAAGGTTTAGAAGTTTTTGGAGGTGTTGAGACAGTAGTTAAACTTACAAAAATTCTATTTTCAAAGGATATGAAAAAAGAAGAAGATGAATATCTTGAATTTCTGGCTATGAATTATAATATAGAATGGGAAAAGGAAAAAATATATTTTCCTTTTGAAAGAGGAGACCAAAGTATTATTTTTGAAAATCAGAGAACTTCAAGAATAAAATTTAAAAATCTAAGTTCACAATATAAAGATTCTTTAGTTTATCTTGCTTCAGGTTTATTAGAAGCAGAAGGAGTATCTTCTGGTGAAATTAGAAGAGCAGTGAGAAAAATAGAAAAAGGAGTTTAAAAAATGCCAATAGTAGCTTTTTGGAGTAAAAATCATAGAGAAACAGCACAAACATTGTCAATGGTTGCAGTTGCAACTCACATGGCTGTTGAACATAATTTTAAAGTTTTAATGCTAGATACATATTTTAATAATCCAACAATATCAAATTGTTATTGGGATAATAAAGTAGTAGGTCAAAATTTAGCTATAAAGAAATTAACTCAAGGAAAACTTGATTTAGGAACAGGAACATCAGGACTTGCTCAATTAGTTTCAAGTGGTAAAGATTCTCCAGAGGTAATAAGAGACTATACTCGTGTAATTTATAAAAATAGATTAGAGGTTTTAACTAATAATAAAGCAAACAGTCAAGAAGAGGTAACAAGACTTGAAAATAGTTTTGCTGATATTTTGAAAACTGCAAACAGATATTATGATTATGTTTTTGTAGATCTTCAAAAAGGTTTAGAAAAGCAATTTGTTAGAGATGTATTAGATCTTGCAGATATTATAGTTGTTAACCTAACACAGAGATTACGTGATTTAGATGAATATAAAGAACTTTTAGAGAAAAATAAATCATTTAAATCTAATAAAGTTATTCCAGTAGTTGGAAGATATGATAGATATTCAAAGTATTCAAAAAAGAATATAGCTAGATATTTAGGAATGAAAGGAGAAATATCAGCTGTATCATATAACACTTTGTTTTTTGAATCTGCAAATGAAGGTATGATAAGTAATTATTTCTTAAAATTTAGATTATCTTTAATAGATAGTTCAGATAGAAATGCTGTATTTATTCAAGAGGTAACTTCAACAACAGATTATATAATTGATATGGTTAAGGCACTTCAAATGGGATTCTAAAATGAAGAGAGGAGCTTATAGCAATGGATTTAAAAAATTTTATAGCAATAATTGCAGTATTTATTTTAGCAATAACCTATATAGTTTATAACATAAAGAAAAAAGCTAAAGAAGAAACTGAAAAGGAAGTAGAAGTTGACGATAAGACATTTACATTAGACATGATGGTTAATTTTGTTAAGAAAAGATTAGATGAAATTACTAAAGTTAACTTATACGATATAGGTTTATCAGAAGAGGAATTAAAAAGAAGAAAAAACAAAAAATATGAATTAAAGAAAGCTTTAAAAGGGTGTACATATGGAGATGTTAACGATAAGAAATATATAAAAGAACTTATATATGATTTGCTTTCAAAAGAATATGGTGTTGATGAAACGAACATATCAAAATCAATTCCTTTTGATATTCCTTCTTTGCTAACTGCACAAGATAAATTTGACATTATAATTCATGAATATAAAAAAGAGTTTGGTTATGAAGCTTTAACACAATTAATTAAGAAATATAATTTAGCAGTTCTAAAATATGTCGCAGGAGAGTCTAAACCTTGTTATGTTATAACAGAACAAGAAATTAGTGATATTTATGATCAAGAAAACTATAACTTAACCTTTGCAGATAAGCTAGAAGTCGTAGTACAAAGAATTTATCAAAGATATAAAGGTTATAGTAGTATTGATGAAATTAGAGATATGAATATAGATGGTGTATCTGGTGGTGTATCTGGTCTTCCAGAATCATTCTTAAGCCAGGTTGCACAAACTGATGGTGATTATTTAAGCCAAATTACAGAAGCTAAAGTTCCACGTGCTTGTGATAGTATTTGGATATTCTTCCAAGGTAAATCTATCCGTTTAGCTTTCCTTTCATTTGGAACAGAAAGTGAATTAAAGAGAGTATGTCAAAATATTTATAAATACAATAACCCAGGTCAGTTATCTGATACTAATGGTTATAAAATCAATGAAATGAAGGATGGTTCTCGTGTCGTTGTTGTTAGACCAAGTATGTCTGAGACATGGGCATTCTTCGTAAGAAAGTTCGATACAAAGAGAGCTACACTTGAGCAAATCGTTAGATTTGAAGGAAAAGAAGAAGCAATTGAATTATTAAAATATCTAGTAAAAGGTGCGAGAATTATAGCACTTACTGGTGAGCAGGGTTGTGGTAAAACAACTATGCTTATGGCAATGATTGAAAATATATACGAAACAATGAACCTTCGTATTACTGAAACTGCATTCGAGCTTCACTTAAGAAAAATTTATCCAACAAGAAATATTTTATCAATGCGTGAAACTGAAACAATAGCTGGTCAGGAATGTTTGGACGTTCAGAAAAAGACTGATGGTTCTGTTAATATCATCGGTGAGGTTGCAACAGACCCCGTAGCATCTTGGATGATTCAATCAGCACAGGTTGCTTCAAAATTTACATTATTTACTCACCATGCTAAAACATTTCCTAACTTAGTAACAGCGCTTAGAAACTCAATGTTAAGAGCTGGTGTATTCTCTGATGAAAAAACTGCTGAAGAGCAGGTTGTTCAAGTTTTAAACTTTGATATACACTTAGTTAAAGACTTTAGAGGTAGAAGATATATAGAGAGAATTACTGAATGTATTCCAGTAGAAGAAAAAAATGAATACACATATGATTACAGAAAAGAAAAGACTTTAGAAGGAAAAATAGAGAAATTTATGGATAATGCAACATTATATTTTGCAAAATCTACAAATAGAGAATTATATAAATATCGTAATATACTAGAATTCCGTGATGATTCATATGTTTTAGTAAATCCTATTTCTGAAGAAAATATTAAAGGTATGAGAGAAAATATGGATGATAGTGATATTGGTGCATTCGATGCTTTCTTAGAGAGAAATTGGGGCATAAAACCACAAAAATTAAGTTCTGCCGATGTAATTGAAGATTTAGATCAAGTACCAGTTGGAGCAGAAGATATTGATGATATAACAAAAGGAAATATTGCAACAGGGAACACTACTACAAAGAAGACAGAATAATAGATAGACATATAAACTAAGAAAGGAGAAATCCATAAATGTCTAATGAGATGTTAGGACTATTAATCAAAGTTGTTTTAGGATTATTTGCTGCTGTCGTAGCGCGGATATTTAATCCTAAGCAAATTTGTTAATAAGAAAAATACAAAGTTTGTCGCATCAATGGTTGAAGGAACAAAACATTCTAAATATTCAATGGAGATTTTCTATCAAAAAGCATATATTTACTATGTGCAAATTCCTGTACTTAGAAGATATACATTGAAGATTAGAAGACGTCTTGAAATTATAAACCTAGAAGATGAATACTTAACAAGAAAACAAACAGCACAAATGATTACAAAAGCATTATTGTATGTTATTCCTATAACAATTGCAATAATTGCAATCACTAAATCAAATGTACTTCTTATGGCAACACTTATGATATTTGAAATATTCTTTATTGAAACTTTACTTTCAGGTATGGTTGATAAAAAGGATAATCAATTATTAAGAGAGCAAGTAGAAATGTTTTCAGAGATGAGACATGCTTATCATGAATTTAATTTAGTTGAAGAAGCTGTATATGAAGTAGCTCAAAATGATGAACTTGAAGTATCAAGACAAGCTGAGAAAATATATGAAATTTTAATTTCTGATGATCCAGAAATGGAACTTGAAAAATATTATGATATAGCACCAAATAGTTTCTTAAAAGAATTTGCTGGTATATCTTATTTAACAAAAGAATTTGGTGATAGAAAAGATAAAGATGGTGCGTCATTGTATTTAAAGAATTTAAATAATATTACACAGGAAATGCAGATAGAAATATTGAAAAGAGATAAACTAGATTATGTGTTTCAAAGTTTATCACTTATTGCGGCTCTTCCAATATTATTTATAGAACCAATAAAATCATGGGCTGTAAGTCAGTTTAGTTTTACAACATCATTTTATGATGGTGTTGGTGGATTTGTACTGCAAGTTGCTTTAATTATAATTACTTATGCATGTTATATGCTTACAAGAAAACTAAAAGATAACGGTAGTGTTAATACAGAAAGAGATATGCAAAATCCATGGGAGGAAAAATTATATAAGAAAAAACCAATACATAAGTTTATAAATATGATTCTTCCAAAGCCTGGAACAAAAGATTATAGATTAAAGGTTAGGTTATTAAAAGATGCTGCATCTAAGCTTAAAATGGAATGGTTATATGTAGATAGATGCATGTATGCTATAGCTGGATTTTTAATTTCAATATTTTTATTCTGGCAGGTTCATAACTTGCAGATTGCATATATATATGAACAACCGGCGGCTGATTATGATTTATTAGGTTCTATGTCTGAAAAAGATGAAGTTAAAGCTAGAGAAAAAACAGAACATCGTAATATATATATGGAAAAATATGAAAATGAACTTGGAATAACAAAAGAAGTTTTATTAGATGAAATACTAGAAGATGAATTTTATTCAGGATATACTGAAGAAGAATATGATGAGGAAGCTCAGGCAATATATGATAATTTGTTAGTAGTCCAAAATCAATATTTAAAAGCTTTTGAAGTATTAATATCTTTTGGTATAGCAGGAGCAGCATATTTTATTCCAATATGGCTTTTAATGTTCCAAAAGATTATGAGGCAGATGGATATGGAAAACGAGGTTATGCAATTCCAAACAATTATATTAATGCTTATGAAAATTGAGAGAGTTAATGTTGAAATGATTCTAGAATGGTTAGAAAGATATTCAAATATATTTAGAGAACCAATTTCGAAGTGTGTTAATAACTTTGAAGCTGGTGGATGGGAAGCATTAGAAGAGTTGAAAAATGATGTAACATTCCCACAAATGATACGTATAGTTGAAAGTTTACAATCAGCAGTAGAAAAAATTCCTATTAGACAAGCTTTTGATGAGCTAGATACAGAAAGAGCTTATTATCAAGAAAAGAGAAAAGAATCTAATGAAAGGCTAATTTCTAGAAAATCACTAATTGGTAAAGTAATAGGATTTGCTCCAATGATTTGTTTGTTTGTTGGATACTTAATTGCACCACTTTGTGTAATTGGTATGTTAAGTATGACAGAAGCATTTGCTAATATGAGTACAATGACGGTATAGGAGGCATATATGGATAATGCTGCAAAAGCACTAGAAATTGCTGGAGGAGTATTAATTGCAATACTTATAATAACTTTATTTGTATATATGTTTAATCAAGTTAGCTATCATCAAGCAACACAAAATATGAATATTGAAACCCAGCAATTAGAAGAATTTAATAAAAAATATGAAGCTTATAATAAAAGTATTTTATATGGTGCTGATGTTATTTCTGTAATAAATATGGCTATTAGTAATAATCAGACAGAAATTGAATCTTCAAATAATTCAACGCTTGAAAATTGGACTTGGAATACTCATGATCCATATTATATGAATGTTGAGTTTAAATTAATCGAGAATTTAGAGCCAAGTATTATGGAATATGATGGAATAGAAGATACAGAAGGAACGCAAGTCAAGTTTGAAGAATCTGAACTTGAGGATTTTAGACTTGAGAAAGATACAATTTACGATATATCACCAGAAAATCAATCTAATATTGCAATTATAATGCCAAGTGACGGAGGGGTAATTGTTAAAGATAGCCCAAGACTTGGAAAATATTATGTAGCAACTGGTGCATACGAGGAATTTATAAATAGAATATTTAAATGTAAAAAAGTTGGATATCATCCAAGAACAGGAAGAATAAATTATATGTATTTTGAAGAGATAGATACATCAGTGGAGGAAGAAACAGAAATTCCAGGGACATAATAGTATATAGGAGAAAAATATGGAAAATGTAGCAAAAGCTTTATTATTAGCAGGTGCTGTTCTTATTGGAGTTTTGTTATTATATAATTTTACTTCGGCAATGAATACAACTGGTCAATTTACAGATTCATATACAGATAAAATTCAAAAAGATCAGACAGCGCAATTTAATTCAGATTTTACAAAATATGTTGCAACTAACATGAATATGTACGAAGTTGTGACATTGATAAATAAAGTTTTATATATAAATGAAGGAATTAATTTTGATACAAGTAATTTAAATTACATAACAGTAAAATTAAGATTTGATACTGGTTCAGGTACTCATTATAATTCAAATGAGGATTTTATTGCAGAGTTTTGGAATGGAACTACTTTTAATTATGATGAGTACCAAGAAGCCATATTTGGTTTGCTTTCTGAATATTATGATGATACAATTAGTTGGGATGGAGCAACATCAATAGATAAACCTACTAGAAAAGATATTCCAATCTTTAAAATATCAATAGATAGATTTGTTGATGGAAAAGTTGCGGAAGTAACTTTTTCAGAAGATTCATAAAAAATAAAGGAAAATATTGTTTTTTGTAAAATATACTTGAAAACTTATTTTTTTAATAATATAATTGAGGTGTATAGTGAAGAAAAATGTTATTTGGTTGCTTGCAATTTTTGTTGTTATTTTAATAATAATAACAACAATATATATAATGCAATTGACTACAATAAAAGGCGTACAAGAAAATTATAATGAGGAAATTGATTTTTTTGACCAATACAAAGACAAACAATTTGATGTTACTGATTTTATTTCTATAATGAACAAGGCTATTGAAAACAATAGAAATTATGAAATCAAACAAGATGAAAATAAAATGTTTATAGAAGATGATAAGTATTCAATCAAAGTGTTTTTAAGACTAGATGATAGAGAGGAATTAATTCCAATGGAAGCACTTTTACTTTCAGAAGAAGGTGGTGCTGAAAAAATAAATAATCTTTTTGCAGATATTGTATATAGGTATGATTCTATTGAATATCATGAATCTACAGGAAGAGTCAAAAAGATTGTAATATATGGGTTTACAAAGACTGCAGAAGCCACATTAAATCCATATGGTTAAATTAGTTATTTATATTTCCTCTGAAAAAGAGGATTAAATTAAAAAATAATAAATTTATATTTCAAAAGAAAAAAGGAGGAACTAAAAAATGGAGAATGCGTCAAAAGCTTTAATTATAGCTGGTGCTATTTTAATTTCTATTTTATTAATTGCGATTTCAATGTATGTTTATAATGCCGCTCAAGGTACAATAAGTGAGGCTGGATCTCAAATGTCAAAACAAGAAAAAGATATGTATAACAGTGCTGTTGCATCATATGTGGGAGATAACAAAAAAGGTATAGACGCTCGTGCTTGTATCGATTCAATAATCAGTAGTAACAATACTTATATTAATGATGCTGGAAAATATATAGGATTAACAATAGAAGGGGCTGAAGTTAAAGGTTCAGATAATCAAAATATATTAAAAGGTGGAAGTGAAAGTAACGATGAAACTGCAGTAAGTAATGCTGCTGCTGCAATGTCTGCTGCTAAAACTCAAATAAATACAGGTAAAAGATATACAATCACTGCAAAATATTCTGGTACAGGTTTAATTGAGAACATTGATATATCAGAGAAAACGAATGGAGCTAAAACAGAAAATCCATAGTTACTAAAAGTAAAACATATAGGAGTTAATAAATGGAGAATGCAACAAATGCATTAAGAATGGGGCGGGGCAGCATTGATATTTGTTCTCGCCTTTACTTTAATTATGGCTATGTTTAGTCAAGCTAGATCTACGATGGATAATGTTTTATATCAATCAGATAATAGAAATTTTTATCAACATGTTGGTGCAACAAATGCAAATATTACAAGAAGAGTTGGTATAGATTCGATTATTCCAACGATTTATACATATATTACTAACCCAGATGCAAGTATTAGAATTAATATTGTAGAGAGTAATGCTACAGGAGATAATCCAGTTACAGGTGGAGAACTTTTGCAAGTTTTCGATTCTTCAATAGAAGGTATTGTCGAAAATCTAGCTGGAAATCCTACACAACTTAATGAACTGAGAGATGAAAAAGAAGGTAGGATTTATGAAAGATATAATACACCTGATACTTCATTATACATGTACAATGCTCCATGGGTTGGAAGTACATATTGGACAATTGATAGAATAAATGCCTATGTTTATGGATATGACACATATGTTGGAAATTCTAAAGTTAAGCTTAGATATGGAGAAAGTGGAAATAATTTATTTGATTTAGTTGAGACAGGTGAAGATAGTTTTTTAGAGACATATGTAGAATATCAAAATAGTGGTAGAATATACTGGAACGAAAATCATGACGAAAGTTTAGTTCAAGTTGATGGTGCAACCAAAACAATAATAACATATATACATGAATAAGTTAGGAGGAAGAAACAATGAGTGATTCTTTAATTACTATTGTAGCAATATTAGTAGCTGCAATTTTAATGTTTGCTTTTCCTTTAATGAGTATTGCAGATAGAAATGATGATATTGCACAAACTGCAGTTTCTGCAGCGGTATCAGATTTCGTAAATACTGTAAGAAGCGAAGGAAAAATTACAGAAGATAATTATTCAGCATTTAGATCAAAATTAGATGCTACTGGAAATGCATATGATATAGAAATGGAAGTAAAAGTAAAAAGTTCTACAATAGGTAAGAAAAATGCATGGCTTTCTGCATCATCAGTAGGTTCTAGTGTATACTATTCTGAATATACAGCACAAATATTAGAAAGAGTTGAAGGAGATACACATACATACCCATTAAAAGAAGGAGATATTTTCTCAGTTACAGCTAGAAATCAATCATCAACTTTAGCTCAAGTTATTAAGAATGCATTTTATTCTGTAACTGGACAAGGAACACAAATAGTTGCTCAAGCTTCAGGTGTTGTTCAAAGTACAGGAAAATAATATACAAAGGATTTTTTAAATGAAATTACCTAATTTAGCAGTTATATTTATAATTATTATATTACCATTGTCTGTTGTATTATCAACATATATGCAACTTCAAATAGATGTACTAAATCAGAAAGAAGAACTTAGTACAAGGTTGCTAGATGCAACATACGATGGTATTCTTTCTTTTGAATTAAATAGTTTAAGTGTAGATAATGTAGAAGGTCATTCTGTTAAAAGTTATGTAAGTGATGCAGTTAATACCTTCTTTACAACCATGTCTATAAATATGGGATCATCTGGTGCTGTTAATACAAATCTTCAAGCATATGTTCCAGCAATTTTATTTACAACATATGACGGATATTATATATATTCACCAGTTAAAACAAAACCTGTTTTATTAGATGATAATAAAGGTATTGCAAAAGAAAATGATAATGATGGTGAATTATTATATGATGATGGAACAGAAAATGGTACGACTGGAATTACTGATACTGCAGGAAAAACAACATTTAATTTAGATGAAGATTTACCTAATTCATATAATTATATGGTAAAACCATTTATATATTATAGTGCTACATATGCAAGTGATCCTGATATTGGAAGCATGAATTTTACTAATGGAGATGATTATGCAATTGTAATTAACTATTCTCTAGATAATCATGTTGCTTTATATGGTAGATATGCAGATGGAAGTGTTGCAAGAACTATTAGTAAATCTGGATATTTGACTTATCTTGGTGATGATGGTAGTCCTACTATAGAAATAGCTTCAGATAGTAAGTTTTATATAAGAGGTATTTTAAATGAGGCTATTACAAGTCCAGATCAAGACATAGCAAGTGAAGCTGATTTAGTATTAACTTATAGTAGTCTTTCAAAAGATGAATGGATAGATTTAATAGAGACACCAGATACTAATTATTGTAATGGAACTATTAAAAGTAATGATGATGGAGATTATATGGGTGATGATGATTACCCAAAGGGTTATTTTGAGAATGGTGGAATAGAATATTTAATTAGAGGAAAAAGATATAATTCGACAAATATTATTAATAATTATACAGAAATGAGTAGTGATGGAGAAGATCACGGTGGAGAATCAATAATTGATTACACATTAGATAAGGAAAGAGAGACAGGCACTTCAACTGTTACAGTTAAAGTGAATGGATGCACAATTACAGATGTAGATGCTAAAGAATATTATTTAAAATCTTATTTCTTTTCTGAATGGGTTCAGAGAGAATTAGCCGACAAGATAAAAATTAAAGATATTAGAACAGCATATTCTAATGGTACTGAAGATGATTTATGGATGCAAAATCAAATATTAGTAAATAATCAAGGAATAGAAAATTATACAACAGAAGAATATTTGATTAATTTAAAAGAAAATAAAGAGGATAATGATCCAGAATTAGATACATCATTATTTGCTCAGCACAAAAGACAAGTTATACAAAACTCAATTCAATATAATTTAAATTCAGCTATTTCCACATATAATGATAATTATAAGGGCTCAACTGATTTTAGTATGCCTGCATTTACAACGGATGACTGGGATAAAATCTTAACTAAAGTATCTATGGCGACATTTATGCAGGGAGTTCCTTGTGGTACAACTACATGGGGTGATTATGCTATAGCAACGAGTACAAATAATAAAGTTTTTGTTAATAAAAATAATCTTTATTTCTTAAAAAATGAAGATGCAAAGAGTGATTTAGAGAGTGCATATCATTATGTAGATTGTAGTAAATTACATGAAGAAGTTGCTTCTTCTACAGGAGATGTTTATGCAGATATGAGTTTTGAATATGCATATGATTCAAATGAACAGGCAGTTACAGTATATGCTGTGCAAGAAGGTGCGAACTTTGTAAAATACTATTATTCTGAAGGTAAATGGTATTATTGGAATGGTTTAATAGTAGATGATGAAAAAGCTGCTGAAATTGATGCAAATAAACGTCAAGTTGGAAGTGTATATGTAGAGACAACAGAAGGAAACGCTTTAGAGAGAATGGTATTAGTAAATTTTGTTATAGATTCATCGAATAATTTTCATTATTTTGAATATGCAAAACAAGATGATAATGGATATCTTGTTCCATTTACAGAGAATCTTATATCAGCATATAATCCCTATGATGAAAAGTATTCAATAGAACCTAGTAGCTCAGAAAATGTTTTATTATATGATCATATGAATGTTGATTGTTATTGGTGTATGATGAGTGCTAATTATGATACATTTGATTTTAATGCAGAGACATGTTCTATAACAAATTCAACTGATTGTCCTACATGCGAAAAAATCAGAAAAGCATGGTATACATATATTGCAAAGTATAGAAATAATCAGTTCAATATGACAGATGCAATTCAGAGATAATTAAGTTTTTTGTAAATTATTTATATTAATATTATCAGATTAATTGGTTAAAATAATTGCTAAAGGAGTAATTATTAATCATGAAAAAAGGTCTGATAATATTAATATTTTTTTTATTTTTCATATTATTTTATGTATGTAATATAGATAATATTCCGTCTTCGATAATTTTATTAAAAGACGAAAATATAAATTATAATACTTTGTATGGTATAAAATTTAATGAAGTAGATTATATAAATACATCTACATCTTTTTTAGGAGAAGCAAGACAGAAAAAAGTTAATGTTAGTGTTTGTGGAGTTAATGTAAAGCAAATAAATGTTACTATTCTTCCGGAAGTAGAGGTTATTCCAATTGGAAAGCTCGCAGGATTAAAATTATATACTAGCGGAATTTTAGTAGTTGGAATAAATGAAAACATTACAAACACAAATGAAATTAGAGAAGGTGATGCTATAATTAGTATAAATAATAAAAAAGTAGATTCAATAGACAATTTAAAAAGTATTGTAGAAGAGTCAAATGGAGAAGAACTTTTAGTGAAATATGTAAGAAATAATGATGAAATATTAGTATCAACAATTTCTCCTGTAAAGACAGAAGATAATAGTTATAAACTTGGATTATGGGTAAAAGAAGGTGCAACTGGTGTTGGAACGATTTCTTTTTATAATCCTGAAACCAAGAAATTTGCAGCACTTGGACATGGCGTATATGATAAAGATACGGAAGAACTTTTAAATATAGAAGATGGAGAGTTATTGAAATCAAAAGTAATATCAATTTCTAAAGGAGAATATGGTACTCCAGGAGAGATAAAAGGAAGTTTACTGGAAGACGAATATTTAGGAAGTATAGATAAAAATACTGATTTTGGAATATATGGTTCTTTAAAAGATAGTAGTATTATAAATCAAAATAAAGTAAAAGTAGCAAGTAGGAGCGAGATAAAACTTGGAAAAGCATATATTTTATGCACATTGGATGATACAGGACCAAAAGAATATGAGATAGAAATAGAGTCAATAGACCTAGAAAATAATATTAATAATAGAAGTATGAAAATAAGAATAAAAGATAATAAATTAATAGATAAAACAGGTGGAATAGTATGTGGAATGAGTGGTTGCCCTATTTTGCAAAATGGTAAGTTAATTGGTGTAGTAACTAATGTATTAGTGAATGATTCAGAAGTAGGTTATGGTGTTTTTGCTGATTTAATGTTAAAGGAGATGATAAAATAACAGGTACATGTACCTGTTATTTTAATATTTATATTTGATTTAAACTTCTTTACCTACAATCATTGGACCAATTTCAGTTACTGTTCCTGCACCTAGAGTTAAAACAAAATCATTTTGACCTGCGTGATTACGTACATATTCTGCTATTTCTTTAAAGTCTTTCATATATAAAGCATCTTTGCCAAGAGAATGTATTTTATCAACTAAGTCTTTTGCTGTAATATTATAAGTATTTTGTTCTCTTGATGCATATATATCTGTAACTATTATATTATCAAATTTAGATAATACTTTTGCAAAAGCTTCTAAGTGAGTTTTTGTTCTACTATAAGTATGTGGTTGAAATATAACCCAAGATTCATTATATGGTCTGTTTTTTATAGCATTTAAAGTTGCTTCAATTTCTGTTGGGTGATGTCCATAATCATCATATACACTAAAACCTTTATATGAACCTACATATTCAAGTCTTCTATGAGCTCCTGTGAATTTAGCAAGCCCATTTACAATTGATTGTTTATTTATCTTATAATAATCACACATTGCAATACAAGCTAAAGCATTTAGTACGTTATGATATCCTGCAACTGATAATTTAATATGAGAATAAAACATGTTATTATAATAAACATCAAATTCAGGAAAACCAAATGAATTATATTTAATGTTTTTTGCAACAAAATTTGCTGCAGTATTTTTTATTCCATATGTTATAAATGTACCTTTAACATGTGATTTTAGTTGCAAACAATTTTGATCATCAGCGTTTGTTACTAATACACCGTCTTCAGGAATTAATTCAGCATATTTTATAAATGCTTTTTTGATATTTTCAAAAGTTTTAAAATAATCTAGATGGTCATTATCTATATTAAGTATTATTTCTGCTTTTGGTGAAAACTTTAAAAAGTTTTCCATGTATTCGCATGCTTCTAAAATAAAATAATCACTATTTCCAACAGTGTAGTTACCATTAATTTGTTTTAATATAGCACCAACTTGAATAGTTGGATCAGTATGTGCTTCTAAAAAACAAAGTGCTATCATTGATGTTGTGGTTGTTTTACCATGAGTACCAGAAACACAGATGCTTTCTTTAAATTTTCGCGTTAAAAAGCCAACAAATTCTCCACGATTTATTAGAGGAATATTGCATTGTCTAGCAATTACCATTTCTGGATCACTGTCTTTAATTGCAGCAGAAAACACTATCAAGTCAGCATTTCTTGAGTTAGTAAGATCATGCCCTATAGTGACTTTTATTCCTGACTTAACAAGTTTATCTGTATATTCGCTTTGACAAGCGTCAGAACCTGTAATTTCATATCCCCAATTATATAAAGTTTCAGCTATTGCACTCATACTTACTCCACCAATTCCGAATAAGATGAATGTGCTTGATATTATCTAAATTTTTTAGTTTGTAATCCATAAAAACACTTCCCTTAATTTCAATATTAAAATTATATACTGTTTTATTATATTTTTCAAGGAAAAAATGTGTTAAAGGTAATATTTTATTAAAAATTAATAAAAATTTTAAGTGAAATTAATGTAAAAATAAGAAGGAAAAAATTTTTTTTTGGAGAATAATAATAATGTACATATAAATATAAAATATGTATAAAATAATAAAAAACATTGGAAGGCGGTGCTCAAATGCAAATAACAGATGTACGTTTAAGAAAAGTTAATTCAGAAAACAGAATGAAAGCTGTTGCTTCTGTAACATTCGATAATGAATTCGTAGTTCATGATATTAAAGTTATCGAAAGTCAAAATGGGTTATTTATTGCTATGCCTAGCAGAAAAATACCTAATAGTGGAGAGTTCAAAGATATAGCTCATCCAATCAATCCTGAAACTAGAGAGAAAATTCAAAAAGCTATTTTAGAGGCTTATGAAGCTCCAGAAACAGAATCAGTAGAAGAATAATAGATTAAAGGGTGCTTTGTAGGTACCCTTTTTCTTTTTGTAAAAAATAAAAAATATTTAAAAAAAGTATTGACAAAAAAATAATAGAAATGTATAATAACTCTTGTCAGTTAGTTACTGACTTGCCAGTTTAAATGCAGATGTGGCGGAACTGGCAGACGCACAGGACTTAAAATCCTGCGGGACTTAACCTCCCGTGCCGGTTCGATTCCGGCCATCTGCACCAATACAGATTAGAAATTAATTCTAATCTGTATTTTTTTATGCATTATTTTATTTAATTATAAAGATTGTTAAAAAAGTATATATATGGTAAATTAAATATATAAAATTAAAAAAACTGAACTATGATATCGTAAATATAAAGGAGAGAAAATATGGGAGCACTTATACTATTGCCAGTGATTACTTTTTTAACAGGTTTAATAATTATGTTTATATCAAATGGAATTAAAATATATTCACCTATTATATTAATATTGATTATTGCTGATATAATATGTATATATCAGAGCATGAAACTTTTGAAATTAAGTAATCTTGGAAAATTAAATAAAAATAAGATAACTAGTAAACAGTATCCAGTTGAGTTTGAAGAATTATATAAAAAAATATTTCTTAAAAATAATTCTGAAATAGAAAAATTAAGAATAAAAGTAAGAAATATTTCAGCATTATATTTGTTATTTTTAGTTTTAACATTTTTATTTGTTATATTTGGAATATTTATTGTTCCTTTTATTTTAAATTCATTAGATATATATATTAATGGAATTATATATCATACATTATTTTTACTTGGTGCTTATATTTGTGGGTATAGGTCATTAATGCTATTTGGAAAATATAAGAAAGAAATGCCTATATATAAAAAATCATTTAAAGAAAATGTTATTAGCAAGATAGTACCTTTGGTTAATAGTAATTTATTATATTTTAACGGAAATGATATAGCAATTAATATTGAGCCGGAATATAGGGCGTCAGGTTTTGATGGATATGATTATAATTCATTTAAGGTAGATGATTATATTCAAGGAAATATTGAAGATGATCTAATTTTAAGAATGGCTGATGTTATTGTTAAGAATATTATACAGACTAAAAATGGGGAAAGCAGCGAGGACATTTTTAATGGAATTTTTGTGATGGTTAATTCTGGAGATACTGATGATAAAGAAAAAGACAATAATAAAATAGTTACTATTTATAGTAATGTATATTCAATTAATCCTGATACAAAAGTAGAGGTAGAAAGTGAAGAATTTAATAAATATTTTTTAGTTTCAACTAATGATAAGATTTATGCTCTTCAAATATTAACAGCAGATGTAATTAATATACTTTTAACTTATAAAAAGGTATATGATTTAGATTTTGAAATTAAAATTAGAGGGGCAAGAACATATATAAGGTTTCATATTGATAATATGTTTGAACCTAAAATATTTAAAGAAGCTTTAGATAAAGATGATATTTATATCTATTATAATGTTTTAAAGTTTATAATAGATTTTAGCAAGGAACTTAATAAAGTTATAAAAGAGACTAGTTTATAAATATAATAGATAAAAGGAGAACAAATGAAATATTTAATTTATGTTTTATGTTGGATAATTATATTTTCTTCAATTTTATTAGCGATTTTCAGTTCATATATTTCTTTAAATACTTTAGGAATTATTATATCTTTGATTGCATTTGTTTTAGTTCCAATATTACTTATATCAGTTGTGATTGTTAGTTTTAAAGGAAATAACAAAAAAATAAATAAGAAAAAAATATTAGTAAAAATGGAAAATATGGATAAGTTTAATAAGATATATGATAAATTATATGAAAGTCATATTAAAGGTCTTGAAGAACTAAGAATGAAAGCAAAAAGTGAAGAGATTATAAAAATACTATTATTAGTATTTGGATTTTTAAGTTGCGTTATTGGAGAAGCTTCTGAAAAATCTGGAGCATTACTAATAGGATATCTTGCTTTATTTATATACATATGTAGTTTTGTGTTTTTTAAAAACAAATCAAAATATAAGAAAAAATATAAAAATGAAATTATATCTAGCTTTGTTAAACTGGTAAATAATAATTTGAATTATGTTACATTAGAAGGAAAAAGTGATTCCTTACAAAATGAATTTATAAAATCGAAAATAGAAACACATAGTTTTAACAGATATAATTATACTGATTATATAGAAGGAAATTTATCAGACAATATATTTATAAGAATGGCAGATATTGACGTTAAATTCGTTTCTGGAAGCGGAAAAAACAGAAGTGTACAAAATATATTTGAAGGAATATTTGCAGTTACAGATACTAATAAAAATATAAATGGATATGTTAAAATATCAAGAAATAATCTTATAAAGGATAACGATTTTCGTATAAATATGGACAGTGAAGAATTTGAAAAAAATTTTGATGTTTTTTCAAAAGATAAGATTTTAGCAATGCAAATATTAACTGCAGATGTAATGGAAAGTTTGATTAAATTTAAAAATAAATACGATATAGATTTCGAGATTGTTTTAATGAATAATAATATTTATCTAAGATTTTTTGTATCTAATATGTTTGAACCAAAAATATTTGGAAGTTCTATGGATAAGGAACTAATATATATTTATTATATAATTTTAGATTTTATTGTAGAAATTACAGAAAAAATAAATAATCTTGTTATTGAAACAGAAATATAATATAAAGTAAATTAAAAAATAATTTAGTATATTATCTTATAGAAAAGAATTGTAGATTAGTATAGTTTTAATTATTTTAAATTTAACAAATAAACGAATAAACAAGAGATTAAGAGAGAAAAAACGAGATATACATATCTTTAGTAAAATATTACTTAAAATATTAAAAAAATCAGTAAAATATCTTGATATATCAAAAATATTGTGCTAATATTTATTAACATGAATAAAATAATAAAAATCGGTAGGTAAGGCTACTATAGGGATATGGGTTGTTGCCGCGAAATAATGGAGACATTATAAGCTGGATAGCAGTCAATATCGACTCTAAGGTATTGATTAATACAATGAACACGCCCTATAATGCTAAAGCTCAAACGTTGGTTATTATTTATAAAGGTGTTTTTATGGTGCTCAGCGTTTGACTGTGCACTTTTTGTATTTAAAATATTTTAAGAAGAGAGGTGAGAAATAATGGATAGTACGGATGGTAGTAAGTGTGTGGACACAAACTCGCCAATCTTTTGCAAAATAGAATATGTGTTATTTGGCTATAAAGATAGCGGTATTTGTGCTGTCCATTATTTTAGCTAGGATAATCCTGCCTTTTTGCCGTCAAAAAAAATTAGGGAGGTAAAAATGATGAATTATAAAATACAAAAAAGAATACAAATATGATATAAGAGATTTAATAAGCAGTATATACAGAGATGAATTTGAGATTAAAGTTGGAGAAGATGAAATCTTAAATGAAGATTTATATAAATATATTAAAGATGGTGGGAGCTTTTTAATAGCTGTTGATGAAGATGGAAATCTACTTGGAACAATTGGCGGAAGAATAGTAAATGACGAGACACTAGAAGTAAAGAGAATGTATGTAAAAAAAGAATATAGAGGATGTGGAATAGCACAAGAATTACTAAATACTTTAGAAGGATTTACAGAAGATAATGGATTTAAATATTTAGTTCTTGGTACTTACGAACGAATGGAAATAGCAATAGGATTTTATAAAAAGAACTTATTTATTTTAGATGATATCGAAACAGAAGATGTAGAAGAGAGATATTTTAGGAAATGTTTAGCATAAATAGAATAGAAATTATAATAATCAATATACTAATAAGAAAAGCGTATTGATTATTTTTTATTTATTTCACCTTGAATTTTCTAAACTAAGGTTGTATATTTGTATATAATTACAAAATTATTAGGAGGCAAAAATGAAATTAAATATAGTATTAGTTGAACCAGAAATACCACAAAACACAGGAAATATAGCCAGAACTTGTGCAGCAATTGGTGCAAAATTGCACTTAGTAAAACCACTTGGATTTGATATATCAGAAAAAAGTGTTAGAAGGGCTGGACTAGATTACTGGGACAAAGTAGATATAGAAGTTCATGAATGTCTTGAGGATTTTTTAAATAAATACAGACCAGAAGAAAACGATATGTTTTTTGTAACAACAAAAGGAAAACACGTTTATTCAGATATCAATATTGAAAAATCTAAAGCAGTATTTTTATTATTTGGTAAAGAAACAAAAGGTTTACCTGAAGATTTACTTTTAAAATACATAGATAAAACAATAAGAATTCCGATGAGAGAAACGTTAAGATCACTTAATTTATCGAATTCAGTCGCAATAGTTGCATATGATGTATTAAGACAAATTAATTTTGATAATCTAGAATCAATTAGCAAGTATTTTAATGATAGATTGTGATAATATGTATTGACAGAATAAAGAACACGTGATAATCTAGTATCGAATACTAGATAAGGAGGGAGATATGGCAAAGATTAAAGATCCGGTAAGTGGAATTACTCATTTGATAGGGGCTTCATTATCATTAGTAGGTTTAGTTTTGTTGATTGTTTTTGCAGCATTATATAGTAATGAAAAGGGATGGGACATTGTAAGTTTTACAATTTTTGGAGTAGCTCTTTTATTGTTATATTTATTTAGTACTCTATATCATATGTTAAATTTAAAAGAAAAAGGAACGAGAGTATTTAGAAAGTTTGATCATATTATGATATATATATTAATTGCTGCAACATATACTCCGGTATGTCTGGGACCATTAAGAGGACCTTGGGGATGGACTATTTTTGGTATTGTATGGGCTATGGCAATTTTAGGAACAATTTTGACAGCTGTTTGGATAGATGCACCAAGAAAACTTACTACTGCAATATATATTATAATGGGATGGACTGTAGTAATTGCTCTATACCCAATGATAACTATTTTTTCACAGATTCCACGAGGCATAGAAGGTATGCTTTGGCTTTTAGCTGGTGGTATTTTTTATACTATTGGAGGAGTATTATACGCTAAAAAATGGCCAAAACTTAAATCTAAATATTGGGGATTTCATGAAATTTTTCATATATTTGTAATGTTAGGAAGCTTTTGTCAATTCTGGTTTATATTTGATTATTTGTTATATATGTAAAATTTTTATTTTTCCAAGATATAACTAATTTACATAATACTTGAAAACTACAAAATAATATAGTATAATATGAATTGTCAAATTTATTGAGGAAGATAATAATATATGAAGATTTTAACAGATAAAATAAAAGAAAATCTGAATATGATAATTGAATATTTTTTGTTATTTACTATATATGCTGTTATGGGCTGGATAATGGAAGTAATTATTTTTTATTTTAAAACAGGCACTTTTGTAAATAGAGGTTTTTTAATTGGACCTTATTGTTCAATATATGGATTTGGTTGTATTCTGATAACTGTTTTATTTGGAAAATATAAAGATAAACCATTTAAATTATTTTTTCTATCATTTTTAGCTTGTACAGTTTTTGAATATGTAGTAGGTTATGTTATGGAAGTTTTATTTGGAGGAAGATGGTGGCAGTATACAGATGAATTAAATCCATTTAATATCAATGGTAGAGTATGGCTTGTAACTACTTTATTATTTGGTGTACTTGCGACTGTTTTAATTACTTATGTAGAGCCATTTTTATTAAGACAAATAAAAAAGATTCCAAGGGAATTTTTAAATACTTGCGCAAGTATAATGTTTTCAATTTATCTTTTAGATATTATTGTAACATCATCTTTAGTTTTTGGTATAAGAGGAAAAATAGAAGAAATAAATAATGATTGTACAACAATTGTATCTGAATATGTAACACAAGAAGTAAAAAAAGTCTTTTAAGATAAAATCTTTAAAATATTGTAAAATAAATATTTTAGAGATTTTTTTAATTCAAAATTCTTGTACAAATAATTTAAATATTGTATAATAATTTCATATGGGGACGTAATGGTTTCGACAGCTTTTTTGAAATATAAATAGCGAGTGGTGGAGCATCTGGCCACCATAAAAGATGCAATTTAAAAATAAACGCTGATAACGAAGAATTAGCAATTGCTGCCTAGTTTGCAGCAACGTCTTACTTTGGCAACCTACGGCTAAAGATTAAGGCGCCGAATTAGTAGGAAACGAATCTATTATTTTCTTCGATAATAGAGGGATTTTAGAAGATACAAATATTATTCGTTTGTTTGTTAATGAATGATATTTGGAAATTTTAATAACAAACTGCACTCGGAGAAGTTTATATGGATGAAATTCTGGACAGGAGTTCGACTCTCCTCGTCTCCACCATTTTATAAAGGAGAGACACTGATGATGAAAAATAATAAAATGATGAAAATAATTATAATTTCAGTAGCAGTTATTTTAGTTATATCAATTATTGCAGTTCTTGCAATCGTATTAATCCCAAAAAATAATAAAAGTACAACTGAAAATCAATCTGAGCAATCAGAACAGACAAATACTGTGGAAGAAAATGTTATAGCAGATGAAAATGCTGTGGATCCAAATGAAGAAGAACAATCTGTAATAGAATATGTAGAAACTTCAGATGGCTCTAAAATCCCGGTTCCACAAGGCTTTTCTTATGTTGAAGGTACTGTATCTACGGGAGCTGTTATAAAAGATGAAAAAGGAAATGAATTTGTTTGGGTTCCAACAGATAATCTTGTATTTGCAAGAAGGACTTTTGAAAATCCAAATGTAAATGAACAAGAAGAGGAAAATACTACATCTGGAAGTACTAATGAGGTTGAAGTAGAAGAAGCTAATTTTTCTGAATCATCAGAATCTAATGCTGAGTATATAGATAGTGTTAACAAATATAAAGGTTTTTATATAGGAAGATATGAATCAAGCCAAGATCCAAATGACGAAAAAAAGGCATGTTCTATTTCAGGTGCAGTTCCATTAACAGAAATTGTTTATGATAGAATGAGAGAAATTGCACAAAATACTTATGCAGATAGTAATTCTGTAAAATCAGATATTACAAGTAGTTATACATGGGATACATTATGCGAATGGCTTAAAAATTCAGGATATGATATTTATGATTCAACTTCATATGGTAATTATGCAAATAATATAGAAGGAACTAAATCAAAAGCAGTTACAGGACGTAATTCAAAATGGGTTACAAATAATATATATGACTTAGCAGGAAATGTATGGGAGATATCTACGGAAGAGTGGGGAGAAGTTTACGAGAAAAATCATTCTGGAAGAGGAGGAGGATTCCATAATGATGGAGTAAATTATCCTATTTCATGCAGAGTTGCTGAATATGATGGTGCATATACATATATAGGTTTTAGAATGGTATTATATTTAAAATAATTTATAAAATAAATACTATTTAATTGACAATAAAAAGTGATTATATATATAATATTAATATAAAATGCAAAAGAAAAAAATGAGGTGTTTCTATGAGTGATAAAAAAGAAAATAATGAAAAGAAGAATGTTTTTAAAACTGCTTTTGAAAAGGTAAAAGAGTTTTTTAAAAATATTCCAGATAATTTTACAAGACTTAAAGAAAACATTAAAAATATGGAGAAAAAGAATAAGATTATATTAGGAATTGTATCAGCTGTTATTTTAATAGTTTTAATTGTAATAATTGTGCTTGCTATAATTGGAACTAGATATGGAAATACTTCTGGTAATACGAATAATAAAGGATTTGCTGTAAAAGATGGAAGTAAAGTAATTATATCTTATATAAATAACAACGAAGAAGAAACAGAAAATAATCATAGATCAGGTGTATATGGTATATCTTCTAATGGAAAAGTAACAACATATGAAACATTTACAGATGATATAGTTTCTTATTCTGTAAATAGAAGTGGTAATTGGATATACTATATGAAAATAGATACTCAAAATGGAACAAGAGATATAGTTAAAACAAATGGAAAGAAAAGAGAAGTTTTAGTAAATGATATATCTTGTTATAGAAACAATGCGGAATATCAAGAAAATACAGAGCATTTATTTGATAATTTTGAATTATTATCAGTTGTTGATAATTATGTATATTATATTAATGATAATTTAAATTTATCTAGAACTAAAACAAATGGAAAAGATACAGAGATTATCAGAGATGATATAGAAGTTAGTGATTTCCAAATATATGAAGGATATATATATATAAACAATACTGATAATGAAATGATTAAAATTAATCTAAAAGATTTTGAAGATAAACAAGACTTAGAGAATGTAAATGCAAATGAATTCCAAGTTGAAAAAGATTATATATATTATATAGATAAAGCAGATAAATTAGTTAGAACAAATCTATCTGGTGAAGAAGAAACAGTGGTTGTTGATAAAGACGTAAAATCATTTAATGTTGTAAAAAATGACATTTATTATTTTTCAGATTATGAAACAAATGCAGAAGAAGGAGAAGCAGGAAGTGCAAATAAGTATGCTATTTACAGATTAAATACTAAAAAGAATGAGACAAGCAAGATAGTTGAAACAGAAGTAGCATTTAGTAATATAAATATAGTTGGCGATTATATTTATTATGAAGATAGAATTCAAGATAATTACTATTATAACACTTTATATAGAGTAAAAACAGATGGAACTGGAAAAGAAGATTTATCTGAAAAAATCTCATCTGCCGAAGTTAAAGAATTCGACGTAGAAGAAAGTAATGCATCAAATTAAATTAAGAAAGTAAAAATAAAGCGGACGAGATATGTCCGCTTTATCTGTAAGTAAAGTATTTTTAAAAGAAAGAGGTTTTTTATTATGAGTTTAGGAACAATTTCGTATAATAATGAAATATATAATTTAGATTATATGACAGAAGAAGAAGTAGAAAATCTCTTAAAGCTTATTGAAAATGATAAAGCAAAGATAAGAAGAGAAATAAAAAAAGCAATTAATTAGGGGGGAACATGGTAGATAAAGTGAAAAGAAAAAAAGATAAAGATTTTAACAATTTAATACAAGATGCACTTTTGCTGTCTAAATTAAATGCTATAGTTTCTTCAGCTTATCAATATAAAAATACAGAAAACATAATTAATAATAAAACATCAAGTATAGAAAATGTTATTATATATGGTATAAATAATATAAATTCCAAGGTTTTAACGAATAAGAAAAAATTCGAAGATATTGAAGAGACGAAAAACGAATTATTAAGTAAATATAGAGATTCTTTGAAAGAGCTTGGAACAAATTATGATAATATTATAACAATGGGGTATATAAAATTATTAGAAGAAGATTTAGTTCAGTTAGAGAAGTATAGGGAGATTTATAATTTAAAAAGAAAAGAAATAAAAGCAAAGGCAAAATTAGATAATAGTGATGATGAGATTGCAGAAGTCATATATGAAAAAGAAGATGAGATTTCAAAAAGTGAAGCTAAAGCTAGAAGATTAAAGACAACAGTAAATGCAAAAATCAAAGAGAAAAAACAAGAGTTAGATAATGCTATGGAAAGCGAAGAAAAAGAAGTACAAACAAAGATAAAAGGTCCACAAATATTTAAGGGGGCAAAAAAATTCTTTTTTGGTAAAATTAATCCGAGAAAGATGATAGAAAATAATGTTTTTTCTGATATTAGAGAAAGAATTAATAATTTTAGTGAAGAAAAATTAAAAGAATTAAAAAGAAGTAGAAAATATAATGAAGAAAATTTGATAGAGTCAGTAGAAAATTTAATAGAAGAAAAAAGTGAAAATATATTGTCAAATGAAGAATAATGTGCTAAAATACTTAAATGTAAATAGTTAAAAATAAAAATCTAAGAAAAAGCAAAGTAGATAAGTAGAAAATATATTAAGAGAGAATAAGTGATTCGCTGTGAGCTTATTTATATATTACTTATCGAAATTTCACTTTGGAGATTCTATATTGAATTTTAAAGTAGATATAGACGTTAGTTACGTTATAACTTTTAAGGTTAGATAATTAAATATTATAAATGTATAATTATTTAATAAATTTAGGTGGTACCACGGAAATATAAGTCTTTCGTCCTATTTGGATGAAGGACTTTTTTGTTTTAGATAAATAAATTAATTAATATAAGGAGGAAATCATGAAAGAAAAGGTAAATTCAATCAAAGAAAATGCAATTAAAGAGATTAAAGCAGCTGATACTTTACAGAACTTAAATGATTTAAGAGTAATGTATTTGGGAAAGAAAGGTAAGCTTACAGAAATTCTAAGAGGAATGGGAAGTTTATCTCCTGAAGAAAGACCTGTTATGGGAGCACTAGTAAATGAAGCAAAAGAAGAAGTAAGTAATGAGATTGTAAAAAGAGAAGAAGAACTAAAGAAAATCGAATTAAATAAAAAATTAGAAGCAGAAGATATTGATATAACTCTTCCAAGTAAGAAAACAAGAAGAGGAAGTAAACATCCATTAAATAGAGTAATTGAAGAGGTTGAAGATTTATTTGTGTCTATGGGATATGATGTAGTTTCAGGTCCAGAGCTTGAAACTGATGAATATTGTTTTGAAAGATTAAATCTTCCAAAAGGACATCCAGCACGTGATATGCAAGATAGTTTTTATATTACTACAGAATATTTACTTAGAACTCAAACATCAGCAGTTCAAGCAAGAACAATGATGGCAAATAAAGAAAAAACTCCTATAAGAGTTATAGTTCCAGGAAAGACTTTTAGAAGAGAAGATGATGCAACACATTCACATCAATTTAATCAAGTTGAAGGGTTAGTCGTAGATAAAAATATATCTTTAGCAGATTTGAAAGGTACATTAGAAGTATTTATGAAAAAGATGCTTGGACAAAATACAGAACTTAGATTTAGACCAAGTTATTTTCCATTTACAGAACCATCTTATGAAGTTGATGTTACATGTTTTAAATGTGGAGGAAAAGGATGTAACTTGTGTAAACAAACAGGATGGATTGAGCTTCTAGGTTCAGGTATAGTTCATCCAAATGTATTGAGAATGAATGGATATGATCCAGATGAATATTCTGGTTTTGCATTTGGCGTAGGATTAGATAGGCTTGCAATGTTTAAATATGGAATAACAGATATAAGACTTTTATATCAAAATGATGTAAGATTTTTAAAACAATTTGATAGAAAGGATGAAGAAAATGAAATTAAGTATTAATTTTTTAAGAGATTATATTGATTTAGATAAAGATTTAGATGTTAAAAAACTAGCTGAAGATATGACAAATGCAGGAAATGAATATGATGAAGCGGGTAAATTAATAAATGCTACAAATCTAGTAATTGGAGAGATAAAAGAATGCAAAATGCATCCTGATTCTGATCATCTTCATTGCTGTAAAGTAGATATTGGAGATAAAGTATTAGATATAGTATGTGGAGCTCCAAATGCAAGAGAAGGATTAAAAGTAATAGTAGCACTTCCAGGAGCAAGTCTTCCAGGAGGAGTTATCAAGAAAAGTGTTATAAGAGGAGAAGAATCAAACGGAATGTTATGTTCTATTGCAGAACTTGGACTTGAAAGTAAGTTTTTGACAGAAGAGGATAAGGCAGGAATCCATGAGCTTCCTTTAGATGCTCCTGTTGGAGAAGATCCTATAAAATATATGAAATTAGATGATGAAGTAATTGATTTTGATTTAACAGCAAATAGAGGAGACTTACTAAGTATATTAGGTATGGCTTATGAAGTTGGAGCTATATATGATAAGAAAGTAAAAGATATTGATTTATCGCATAAAGAAAATAAAGAAGATTTAAATGATTCATTCAAATTAAAAATAAATACAGAAAATTGTTCTATATTCCTAGCTAAAAAAGTTAAAAATGTACAAATTAAAGAAAGTCCAGATTTTATTAAAAATAGATTAATAGCATCTGGAATAAGACCTATTAATAATGTTGTAGATATTAGTAATTATGTAATGCTTGAAACTGGACAACCACTTCATTTCTATGATGCAGATACTTTAAAAGGTGTTTTAGAAGTTAGAATGGCAAAAGAAGGGGAAAAATTAACTACATTAGATAGTATAGAAAGAACTTTAAAGACTGAGGATATAGTAATTTCTGATGGAGAAAGATCAATTGGCCTTGCTGGTGTAATGGGAGGTTTTGATACAGAAATTACAGATAAAACAAAAAATATTATTATTGAAGCTGCTATATTTGATAGTGTAAAAATAAGAAGAACATCAAATGCTATTTTAAGAAGTGAAGCAAGTAATAGGTTTGAAAAGGGCTTAGATTCTAATAGAACTTATATGGCAATTGAAAGATCTTGTAATTTACTTGAAAAATATGCTGATGCTGAAATAGTAGGAGGTATGGCAAAATATGATACAACAGATCGTTCTAATAAAGAAATTGACATTACTTCAAAAAATATAAATGCAATATTGGGAATGAATTTAAAAGACGAAGAAATATTAGATGTATTTAGAAGATTAGGATTTACTACTAAAGTAAATGGAGAAGTAATGACTGTTTCAGTTCCAAGAAGAAGAATAGATATATCTATTAAGGAAGATTTAATAGAAGAAGTCGGACGTATATATGGAGTAAATAATATTAAAGGAAAATTACCAGATATTCTTCCTAAAATGGGAAGTTATGATAAAGTATCAAGACAAATAAGAAATAAAATGATAGATTTAGGATTAAGCGAAACCTTATCATATGTATTAGTTCCAGAAGCTGAAAGCAAGATGTTTACAAAAGATGATTATGAGCCAGTAAAATTATTAGATCCGTTATCTGAAGACAAAAATACATTAAGACATAGCTTATCTATAGCTTTATATAAGATTTATGAATATAATAAAGCGAGAGATAATAAAGATGTATGTATATTTGAAATGGGAAAATCTTTCCAAAAGAAAGGAGAAGAATATACAGAGACAAATAAACTTGCAGCTTTAATGTCAGGAGATTATTACTTAGGAATAAATAAACAAAAAGTAGATTTTTATGTAATAAAAGGTGTTGCAGAAGAAATTCTAGATTATCTAGGATATAACTCTAGATATAGTTTTGTAAAAGATAAAGAAAATTTACCAGAAGATATGCATCCTGGTCAATCTGCTTTGATTTCTGTAAATAATGATATCGTAGGATTAATTGGAAAGATACATCCAGCTGTAGAGAGTGAAGATGTATATGTTTTAGAAATTGATTTAGATAAATTACTTGCTAAGAAAGTAAGCAGAATGAAATATAAAGAAATTTCTAAATATCCAGAAGTTAAGAAAGATATTGCAATAGTCGTAGATGAAAAAGTTACATCAAAAGAAATAGAAGTAAATATAAAAAAAGCAGGAGGATCACTTCTTGCAGCAAGTGAAGTGTTTGACATTTATACAGGAAAAGGAATTCCAGAGGGAAAGAAATCTTTAGCATATTCACTTACATTTGCTTCACAAAATAGAACATTAACTGATGAAGAAATAAATAAGGCTGTAGAAAAAATAATTGAAAGACTAGAAAAAGAATTAAAAGCAGAATTAAGATAAATAAAAGAGCAGGCCACCGTTAGTATTGGTGACCTGCTTTTTCATCTGTGCATAACTCCTTGGGTTAGATGAGCTTAATCCGGCAGATGTTGCCGTTTGAGACATCTATCCTAACTCTTGATCCTTCATGAGCGTTTAGCCAAAAGTTTTCATAATGTGGATAGCAAAAATAGTCGAAACTATAAGAGCCAAAATCCGTAAATTGAATGAAAATTTCTGACTGAGCGACTTCATTTAGGCTACCTACTCTTTTGATACTTTTAATAGTATCTTCATAGATTCCGTCAGGCTTACACATGATGACACCCCCTCTCTCTTTTTTAATAGTCGCTAAATCTTAGATGAAAACCCTTAAAAAGAGATTATTCAAGTAAGGATAATGTTATTATATCATAAAAATGGAAAGATACAAGGAAGAGTATTTGAAAAAGTTGATAAAAAGTAGTATAATAAAAGATAGACAAATTGTTTGTCTAATAAATTTTAATCCCTTTTGGGATTATATGAGGAGGAATAAGCATGACATTAGGACAGCAGATCAGACAGGCAAGAGAAAAGAAAGGTGTAAGTGTGGAAGCACTCGCGAAGCGGATGAATATTGACGCACAGCGTGTGAGGGAGTTTGAAGAGGACCTGGAAGAACCAGATATGCTTGAGCTTGCAGCTCTTGTGGCGCTCTTGAACTTCAGACTTAAACCTACGCCTTTCCAGAGACCTGACTGGTTCCTGGAAGTCTAAAACTCCAAAAAAGAGAGCATACCGGAGGTTACATGTAGCCCTCGGGCTCTCTTTTTATAATTGTATTTATAATTTATTATTTTAAAATTCACAGTTTTTTGGTGTTCTAGGGAATGGAATTACATCTCTTATATTAGCCATTCCAGTTAGATACATCATCATTCTTTCAAATCCTAGACCAAATCCAGCATGTGGTGCACTACCAAATCTACGTAAATCTAGATACCACCAATATTCTTCTTCTGGAAGTCCTAATTCTTTCATTCTGTTTTTTAATTTATTTAAATCATCTTCTCTTTGACTTCCACCAATAAGTTCACCAATTCCAGGAACTAAAAGGTCAGTTGCTGCAACAGTTTTTCCATCATCATTTTGTTTCATATAAAAAGCTTTTATATCCATTGGATAATCTGTTACAAAAACAGGTTTTCCAAAAACAACTTCGCTTAGATATCTTTCATGTTCTGTTTGAATATCTGATCCCCATTTTACTGGAAATTCAAATTTATCATTAACTTTTTCAAGTTCTTTTATAGCATCTGTATAAGTGATTCTACCAAAATCAGAATTTATTACATGGTTCAATCTTTCAAGAAGCCCTGGAGAAATAAATTTATCAAAAAATTCCATTTCTTCTGGAGCTTTTTCTATAACATAAGAAATAATATATTTTACCATGTCTTCAGCTAAATTCATATCATCATTTAAGTCTGCAAAACATATTTCTGGTTCAATCATCCAGAATTCAGAAGCGTGTTTTACTGTATTTGAGTTTTCAGCTCTAAAAGTTGGACCAAATGTATAAACGTTTCTAAATGCAAATGCATAAGTCTCAACATCTAATTGACCACTTACTGTAAGATGAGCAGGTCTTCCAAAAAAGTCTTTTGAATCATCTACTTTTCCATCTTTTGTTTTTGGGACGTTTTCTAAATCTAAAGTAGTTACTCTAAACATTTCTCCTGCACCTTCAGCATCACTTGATGTTAATATTGGAGAATGTACATATACGAAATTCCTTTCTTGGAAAAATTTATGTATAGCATAAGATAAAAGTGAACGTACTCTAAATACTGCACTAAAAGTATTTGTTCTTGGACGAAGATGTGCAATTGTCCTTAAATATTCAACAGAATGTCTTTTCTTTTGAAGAGGATATTCTTGATCAGATACATTAAATATTTCTATTTTACTTGCTTGCACTTCAAATGGTTGTTTTGCATTTTCAGTGATTATTAATTTACCTGTTACTATTATTGAAGAACTAATAGTAAGTTTAGAAACTTCTTTAAAGTTATCTAAAGTATCATTAAATACTATTTGAAGATTCTTAAAAAAACTTCCATCGTTTAATTCAATAAATCCAAAAGTTTTAGAATCTCTTAAAGTTCTAATCCATCCTGATACTTTAATTTCTTTTCCATCATATTTTTCTTTATTTCTAAATAAATCTTTTATTAAAGTATTTTCCATAAAAACCTCCGAACGTAAAATAAAATTAACATCTACATTATATAAGCATTTTACTTAATTTTCAATAGAAATAATAAAACTATAAAAATTGCTTGAAAAAAAGTTTTTATATGGTACAATATACAAGAAAAAGAAAATTTGTTTGCACAAATTAAAAATATAGCACATAGGAGGAAATATGTATTTATATATAAAAGGTAGCTTAGAAGTAAAAACAAAAGGGTATATAGTAGTAGAATGTAATGAGATTGGTTATAAAATTTTTATGTCTGATAAATCATTAAATGAAATTGGAAATGTTGGAGATACTGTAAAAGTATATACTCATTATCATGTAAGAGAAGATGAGATAAGTCTTTACGGTTTTAAAACTGATGAAGAACTAAGAATGTTTGAATTACTTTTATCAGTAAGCGGTATAGGAGCAAAGTCTGCAATAGCAATGCTTTCAAATATAGAACCATCAGAATTTGCTTTTGCAGTTATATCTGATGATATAGATAAAATGACAAAGATACCAGGTATAGGTAAAAAGACTGCTCAAAGATTAATACTAGAACTTAAAGATAAATTAAAATCAGAAGAAATAGAAAGAAACAAAGAAGAAATAGAAAAAGAAATAAAAGAAGTTGAAGGATTGAATGAAGCAATTTCTGCACTTCAAGTTTTAGGATACTCAAGAAGAGAGATAGATTTAGCTTTTGAAAAAGCAGATTTATCTGGACTATCAACAGAAGATATTATTAAAAAAGGATTAGTATTATTATCTAATAATAAATAGGAAGGGATGTATTATGAATTTAGATCAACCACTTGCTTTTAGAGTAAGACCTAAAACATTAGATGAATTTGTAGGACAAGAACATATACTGGGAAAAGATAAATTATTATATAGAACTATAAAAGCAGATAGATTATCAAGTATTATATTATGGGGGCCACCAGGATGTGGGAAAACTTCTCTTGCAAAAGTAATTAGTGAAACAACAAAATATAAGTTTACAAAAATTAATGCAGTAACTGCAGGAGTTGGAGATATAAAAAATGCTATAGCAGATGCAGAAAATCCATTATTAAATCCCAGTGGAAAATGCATATTATTTATAGATGAGATACATAGATTTAATAAACTTCAACAAGATGCTCTTTTACCATATGTAGAAAATGGTACTGTAATTTTAATTGGAGCAACAACTGAAAATCCATATTTTGAAGTTAATAAAGCTTTAATTTCAAGATCTATGGTAATAAAATTAGAACCACTTAAAAAGGAAAATATTATGCAAATTTTAAAAAATGCACTAAAAAGTCCAGAAGGGCTTGGAATGTATAATATAAAAATTTCTGATGAAACAATAGAAAAGATTGCAGAAGTTTCTGGTGGAGATGTAAGAACTGCTTTAAATGGATTGGAAATTGCTGTACTTACTACTAATATGAATAAAGATGGAGTAATAGAAATTACAAATGAAATAGCAAAAGAATCTTTAAATAAAAGAAAAGCAGTTTTTGATAAAAATGGTGATAGTCATTATGATAATATAAGTGCCTTTATAAAATCTATGAGAGGTAGTGACCCAGATGCTACAATATTTTATTTGGCAAGAGCTTTAAATGGCGGTGAAGATCCAGTATTTCTTGCAAGAAGAATAGTAATACAAGCATCAGAAGATGTTGGCCTTGCAAATCCAAATGCGTTAGTTGTTGCAACTTCAGCTATGCAGGCAGTTACGATGGTAGGAATGCCTGAAGCAAGGATAATATTAGCAGAAGCAGCACTTTATGTAGCAAATTCAAAAAAATCAAATGCAAGTTATAATGCAATCAATAAAGCATTAGAAGATGTATCTACAAAAGATACAGGAACAATACCAATGCATATTAGAAATGCACCAGCAAGCGGAATGGAAGAGTTCGGGTATGGAGAAGGATATAAATATCCACATGATTATCCAGGTCATTATGTTGAGCAGCAATATCTTCCTGATAAGATGCTTGGAACAAAATATTTTATAAAAGACGAAAATATAAAAGATATTTAAATAATATAATGAATAAATTTTTGAAAAAATAAAAAAATATTAATATGGAAAACATATTAAAAAAATATAATAAAAAACAAATTATAAAAATAATAATAGTTGGAATAGTAGCTGGAATAATAAGTGGTCTTTTTTCTTCAGGAGGAGGACTGATATTTGTTCTAGCTTTTTCTGCTTTATTAGGACTAGAAGAAAAAAGAGCAAGGGCAACTACTATTTTTTGTATGCTTCCTATCGTATTTGTTACAGGAATTTTATATAATCTTAATATGGATATAAATTTTGAAGTAGCAATCAGATGTGCTATAGGGGGAGTAATTGGTAGTATAATCGGAAGTCATTTGCTTCATATATTAAGCGAAAAATACCTAAATTTAAGTTTTATTATATTTTTAGTATATTGTATCATTAGAATGAGTTTTAATTAAGATAGAGGGAAAATGATTGAGATTTTATTTGGAATTATAGCAGGGACTATAGCAGCGCTTCGGAATGGGAGGAGGAAGTATTTTAATACTTCTGCTATCAGTTTTTACAGAGAATTCTCAAAAAATGATTCAAGGAATTAATTTAATATTTTTTGTTCCTACTGCGCTAATTGCAATTTTTATAAATTTAAAAAGAAAAAATATTGATTTGAAATTGTCGGTAATTATAACATT
Organism: uncultured Clostridia bacterium; assembly: GCA_944387405.1. Classification (GTDB taxonomy): domain Bacteria; phylum Bacillota; class Clostridia; order TANB77; family CAG-508; genus UMGS1994. Next base: position 12,805 of record CALXET010000002.1, on the reverse strand, counting down.
TTTAGGAATTATAGGAGCTATAATAGGAAGTAATATAGCTTTTAAAATATCAGATGATTTACTTAAAAAATTATTTGTTTTTTTCTTATCAATAATAACAATTTATGAAATATATGTATATTTTAATAAGTATATATTAAAAGAAAAAAAGAAATAATAATATTGTATAAATATAAAAATATTGGAGGGATTAATATGAATTTTATAAAAGGTGCAATAATTGGTTCAGCAATTACTGCTGGAGTAATAATTACTTATGGAGATAGTTTAAATCATAGTAAAAAGAAAATGATGAAAACAGGAAAAAAATTAATGAAAAAAATGGGCGTAACAGCTCTATAAGTATTAAAGGTCTAACTTATATAAAGCTAGACCTTTTTATTTAATTTAATTGTAAAAGTTTTTATTATTTTTCATTACAATCAAAAGAGCAATCAGATTTTGGAAACATTAAATCTTTTGAACATCCTTCGAGTTTAGAACCTTTTAAACATTCTTGAACCTTACTACAATCTTCGCATATTTTTACTTGATTTACTGCATTATACCATATTTGAATTTCATATTTTCTATCTGGGCAAAGTGGTCCAAAAACGAATTCACCATTTTTATCTGTAAAAGTATGAGATACTGGTCTTCTTTCTTTTTTGCCACAATCATCTAATACTTCAATTAATTTTACAACAGCATCTTTTAGAGGTTCATTATATTGATTTTTTAAAATTCCATAAATAACATTTCTATTATCTTCTGGAACTGTAATTTCTACGTCAAATTGTCTTCCTTTTTGAATAAAACCATCTACTGACACTAATTGTTTTAAATCACATTTTTCGTAATTATTAAATTCCATAATATTAGTCCATCCTTTTTTATAATTTTGCTTTCGCTTAATATATAATATGATTATTTTTTTTATTTGTGAGGACATGAAAAAGCTAATTTTTGAATAAATATATAAAACTTACTAATACTAGCAATATATATTTTTCTTTATATTGTGAAAGGATTTTAAAATAATATGTATTTAGTTGGAATAATTGAAAAAACTTGTAATACAATTGATACAAGTAGGATATTAGAAGAAAAAGATATTTATAAAAAATGTACAATAACAAAAATGAATCAAGATAATTTATCGAATTTTAAAAATGTTAAATTTGATGTTTTGATTATAAATTACAAAATAGATAATGAGAAATGTTTTAAATATTTAAATATATTGTTAAATTCAGCAAAAATAATTATACTCAATATTGATTATAAAGAAAATATTAAAATTGTAGAGAATGTTAAAGCACAAGTTATAACATACGGTTTTAATAAAAAATCTACAGTTACAATTACAAGCTGCGAAGAGAATAACATAATTCTTGAATTACAGAGAGAAATAATTAGTTTAAATAATTTTAAATTAAAAACTATGGAAATTAAAAAGTCTTACGAAACAGGCAGAAATGGAGTGCATTTTTATACAAGTATTTGTATTTTAGAAATTATTATTTAATAAAATTTAACATTTTATGTAGACAAAGGGAAAAATTAGTGGTATAATATAGTTGTTTACAGTCTAAAGAAAATAATAAATACGGACATATATATAAAGTACGTTAGATAAATATTTAAGGAGGAGAAAAAATGGTTACAAATTTTTTAGAAAATAACCATCTAGTATTAATCGGAAAAGTATGTAGTGAGAAGACTTTTAGTCATGAAATTTATGGAGAAAAATTTTATATGTTTGACTTAGAAGTCCCAAGACTAAGTAAAGCAGTTGACGTTATTCCTATTACTGTATCAGAAAGATTAATAACTAATATTGATATTGAAATTGGAAAAGAACTTGCAATTGAAGGACAATTTAGATCATATAATAGTTATGAAAATGAAAAAAATAGATTAATACTAACAGTATTTGCAAAAGATATTTCAGAAGTAGAAGATGAAGAACTTTCTGAAGAAGAGGAGAAAAAGAAAGTATCAAATGAAGTTACTTTAATAGGATATGTATGTAAAAAACCTATTTATAGACAAACACCATTTGATAGAGAAATTGCAGACATACTTCTTGCAGTAAATAGAGCATATAATAAAAGTGATTACATACCATGTATAGCTTGGGGAAGAAATGCTAGATTTTGTCAAAATATAGAAGTTGGAACTGAAGTAAAAATCTTAGGAAGAGTTCAAAGTAGAAAATATGAAAAAAAATTCGAAGATGGAACATCAGAAACAAGAGTTGCTTATGAAGTTTCAATATCAAGTATGGAAATAATAGATAAAAAAGAAGATGAAAAAGAAGTAGAAGCAGCTATGTAGAGCTTCAAAATTAATTAAATTGTTTGTTTGTATTATCGTTCATGTGCTAAAGATAGCTTTGGTATGTGGACGAATTTTTTTTGCAAACAAAAGTATAACTACTAAAGAATAATTGCATGATTTTGTTATATTTGATATAATACTTTTGTTTAAAAATACAGAAATGTTTATTAGTTAGGAGAAAAATATGGAAGAGAATGTAGAAGGTTTTTCAAAGGAAAAAACAAGTAAGATAAAATTTCACGTAGTAGCTATTATTTGTATAATTTTATTTGCAATAGCAATAGCTCCAAAAACACTTCAAAATGATACTTTTTATACAGTAAAAATAGGGGAATATATTTCTCAAAATGGTATATCTAATTTAACAGAAGATCCATTTTCGTGGATAGATCTTCCTTATACATTTCCGCATTGGCTTTATGATTTTATGATGTTTAAGATATATAATTTATTTAATTGGGATGGAATTTATGTATCTACGATTGTTTTTGCAGCAACTTTAGGGTTTGCAATATATATGTTATGTAATAAGCTTTCAAAAAATACAATAATTTCTTTTTTAGGAGCTATGCTTGCAATGTTTTGCTTAAAGCCATACATTACAGCAAGAGCTCAACTTGTAACGTTTATTCTTTTTGTATTTACAGTATTTTTTATTGAAAAGTTTTTAGAAACATCTAAAAAGAGATATGCCTTAATACTTCTTATAATACCAATTCTTATTGCTAATTTACATGTTGCAGTGTGGCCATTTTATTTTGTGCTTTATCTTCCATATATTGCAGAATATATTTTATCACTACAAATACTAAATTTTGATTTTATTTTAAGACTTAAAAAAGTATTTTGGAAAATAATAAATAAAATAAAGAAGATTGAAAACTTAGATGAAAAGTTGAATTCTTTAGATGAAAAAATAAAGGATAATAAAGAAAAAAGAGAATGTTATTTTAATAATCCTTATAAAGTAAAAATTGAAAAAAATAAAAATTATAAATGGTTACTTTTAATTTTTGTAGTATGTATATTTACAGGACTTTTAACACCACTTGGACCTTCTACACCTTATACATATTTATATAAAACTATGATAGGAAATACAACTAGTGTTATTAATGAGCATTTGCCTTTAACACTTGTAAATAATAAGGAATGTGTAGTATTTTTAGTAATTACATTGTTTTTATTAATTTTTACAGATACAAAAATAAGAGCAAAAAATGTATTCTTTTTGATAGGGCTTATAGTATTAACATTTATGACGAGAAGGCAGTTTTCAATGTTATGTCTAATTGGTATTCCTATTGTCACAGAGCTTTTTTCTGATTTGTTAGATAATCATATACCATCTTCAAAAATGAAGTTATTATATACATTCTCAAATGCTGTTGGAGCGGTATTTATTATTTGTGTAGTGTTTTTGATAGGATCTAGATATTATAAAGAAAAATCTGATGATGCATATATTACTAATTCATATCCTATTGCTGCTTCAAATTGGATTTTAAACAATTTAGATTTAGAAAATATAAGATTATTTAATGAATATAATTATGGAAGTTATTTGTTATATAGAGGAATTCCTGTTATGATAGATTCTAGATGTGATTTATATACACCAGAATATAATACAAAAACTGGAGATCCAAAAGATGGAACAGATATATTTATGGATGTACAGAAAGTATGTACTATCTCTATATCTTATGAAAAAATATTTGAAAAATATGATATTACACATGTAATTTCTTATACGAATTCAAAACTATCAATGCTACTTCGAAAAGATGATAATTATAAGATTCTATATAGAGATGATAATTTTACAGTTTATGAAAGGAATGTTTAATTTGGAAGTAAAAACATATGATGTAACAGAAGAATTTAATAACCAAAGATTAGATAAGGTAATTCCTGTTTTAGATAAAGATCTTACAAGAAATACAGTACAAAGAATGATTGAAGAAGAAAATGTTTTGGTAAATGGAAAGAAAGAAAAAGCTTCTTATAAGGTAAAGATTTCAGATAAAATAACAATAAAAAAAGAAGATGCTAAAGAATCTTTGATGGTAGCAGAAAATATTCCACTAAATATTATTTATGAAGATAATGATATTTTAATAGTAAATAAAGAAAAAGGAATGGTAGTTCATCCTCGGAAATGGAAATCCAAATGGAACTTTAGCAAATGCAGTACTTTCACATTGTAGAGATTCCCTATCAGGTATTGGTGGAGTTGTAAGACCAGGAATTGTTCATAGATTAGATAAAGATACATCTGGAGTTATTATAGTAGCAAAAAATGATAAGGCACATTTAAATTTAAGTAATCAAATTAAAAATCATACTGTAAAGAAAACTTATGTTGCACTTGTAAGAGGTATTATAAAAGAAAATAATGCAACAATAGATATGCCAATTGGTAGAAGTGATAAAGATAGAAAAAAAATGGCTGTTACGAGAAAAGGAAAAAATGCAATAACACATTTTAAAGTTCTTAAAAGATACAAAAATTATACATATATAGAACTTACGATAGAAACAGGAAGAACACATCAAATAAGAGTACATATGGCAGAAATTGGTCATCCAGTGGTGGGAGATGTTGTTTATTCAAATGGTAAAAATCCTTTTAACGTTGAAGGACAAATGCTTCATGCAAAGAAAATTGAATTTGAACATCCAACTTCGAAAAAAAGAGTTGAATTTGAAGCTGAACTTCCTGAATATTTTATAAAAGTTTTAGAGAAATTAGATAAGGAAGAGGAAATAAAATAATGGAAGAGAGATTACAAAAGTTTTTAGCAGAAGCTCGGAATTGCATCTAGAAGAAATTCTGAAAAATTAATTTTAGATGGTAAAGTATCAGTAAATGGTGAGATTATAAAAGCTCTTGGAACTAAAATAGATCCAGATAAAGATATTGTTTTATATAATGGAAGAGTAGTGAAAAAACAAGAAGAAAAAGTTTATATACTTTTAAATAAACCTATACGGATATGTTACTACTGCAAAAGAGCAATTTGGAAGAGATAAAGTATTAGATTTAGTAAAATCAGATAAAAGGTTAGTGCCTGTTGGAAGGTTAGATATGTATACTTCTGGAGCTTTGATACTTACAAATGATGGAGATTTTGTTTATAAATTAACCCATCCAAAACATGAAATAACAAAAACATATACTGTTACTTTAAAAGGAATGGTTTCTGATGAGGAAATAGAAGTATTAAGAAATGGAGTAAAGATTGAGGAAAACTTTGTAACTAGTCCAGCAAAAGTAAGAAAAATAAAAGAAGATATAGAAAATAATAGAACAAGACTTGAAATAGTAATACATGAAGGTAGAAATAGACAAGTTAGAAAAATGTGTGAAAAGATAGGCAAACATGTATTAGCACTTCATAGATCAAAAATTGGAGATATAGATTTAAAAAATTTAAAAATAGGAAATTGGAGATTTTTAACTGAAAAAGAGGTAGAATCTTTATTAAAATAGTGATAAAATATTATAAGTATGAAAATACGAAACATATACAAAAGATAAGGAGAGATAAAAAATGAATAATAAGTTTCCAAAAAAATATATTTCTGCAGAAGGAATAGATTGGATTCAGCATGGCGCAAAACAAGGAGATGTTTTAACAGGTACTGTTAAAAGTATAAAACCATTTGGAGCTTTTGTTGAGGTGGATAAAGGAGTTATAGGACTTCTTCATATAGAAGATATTTCAGTATCAAGAATAAAAAGTCCAGCAGAGAGATTTTCGGTTGGACAAAAAATTAATGTTATGATAAAATCAGTAGACAAAGATTTGAATAGGATTGAACTTACTCATAAAGAATTATTAGGAACATGGGAAGAAAATGTGGAAAATTATGAAGAAGGTTCTAAAGTAAAAGGAATAGTTAGAGAGACAGAAAAAAAAGGAAATGGAATCTTTATAGAATTAAGGCCTAATTTAGTTGGACTTGCAGAATATAAAGATGGATATGAGTATGGGCAAACAGTAGATGTCTTTATAAAGAAAATTGTTAAAGACAAGAAAAAAATCAAATTGTTAATTATTTAAACCTAAATAATAATTTAAATAGGAGGGAATTAAAATGGTAGAAGATGAGAAAATCAAAACGCAAGTGTCACCATTTGCAATGAAGGAAGGAGAGATTAAGACTTTTGATGGTAAAGATGGATATGTTTCAATTAATCAGATTATTCATAGAATTAATTTAGGACATATTTCAGAGATTCATTTTAAGATATTAGAACTTGTTAATGAATTTGAATTTATGACATCAAGACAGATATATCAAATATTAGTTCATAGAAATATTGATATTAAGTCACAAGATAAGTTAAACAATAAGCTTGAGCAATTAATTAAAACAAAAATATTAACAAGATATTATTTTTCAACTGAAGATGGAAAGTGTATTTATAGAGTTTATTGTTTAGAGAAAATGGGAAAATATTTATTAAATTCAAGAAATATTGAATGTAAATGGCAACCAACAGATAATACAAAACCAGTTGTTATGATAAAAAAGAGATTAGCTGGAAATCAAGTAATTATTGCTTATATGAGAAAAGTTGAGGCTTTTGATTCATATACTGTTAAACCTGCAATTACTGCTAAGCAAGCAGGAAAAACTTTTAAAGCAAACGGTGGAGTTAAGATTTCTAAAAATAATGCAAGTATGGATTTTGTGTTTGAGGTTGTTAGAAGAGAAGAAGATTGGGAAAATAGATTTGTAGATAGAATGAAATTATATGAAGATTTCTATGGAAATTTTGTTCAATTTGATTCTGGATATGAGAGACCACCACAACTTATATTAGTAGCAGAAGATGAAAAGCATATGATAGAAATCTTTAGAGAGATTGTAACTCATAATATTGAACTTAAAAATATTAAAATCTATTTTACAACTGATTTAAGTCAAAATAGTACTAAACTTAATAAATCTTTAGTTGAATTTGGTACAGATGCTAAGACTGGTAAATATAAAATGAATAATATAGATGTTAAAATATTAGGATAATAGAATATTTTATATATTTATAGAGGAGAGAATATGGAAGAAAAAAATACTAAAAAAATTAGTATGAATATTGGTATTATAATTATATCATTTGTTTTAATTTTAATATTGATAGCAGATATTATGATTATAATTACTAATAAAAGAAATGATGAGAAGTTAGATGAAATGACTCAAAATATTATCACTAGAAATAATGAGCTAGTAGGAGAAAATGAAACTACCGATGAAAATGAAATAGAAAATATACTAGAGAGTAGCGATAATAACGAGTAGAATAGTAACTAATTAGATATATAATGTAATATTAATAAAAAACAACTTTCATTTTGTATGAAAGCTGTTTTTTTATCGTAATTAATGTGCTTATTTAATTAAATTTATGAGTTGTTATTATTATCATCATTATTTTGATTATTATCACCAGATAAATTAAAGCTTATTGCATCATCATTTTCGAAGAAATATTTCATATCTGTAGTATTATATTGAATTGGATCATTTTCATCAAATTCACCAGGAATGAATTTAGGATTTAAAAATGCTTTTAATTTACCACTAAATGTTATTGAATCTTTTTGGTCGTCAATCTGTTCGCCTTGAATTGCACTAGATGTATATTTCATAAAGTTATAAACTTTTGTTGGATGTTTTTCTTTATATTTAGATTCTAAGAAATCTAATTTACCTTTACCAACAAGCATTTTCCCTTTAATATCTCTTGTCTTATAAATGATAGCTTTAAATTTCTGAGATTGAACTTTTCCTGCTTTAAAGTTCTTTGTCCAAGCCCATTTAATATTATTATATTTAGAATCATATTCAAGAGTATCAGTATTATAGTTATTATTAAATTGCCATTCTCTTTTATCTCCGAATTCTTCTTCCCACCATTTATTGTCTTCAGGAGTATTGTTACCGAAAACAATTTTTGTAGTACAGTTAGCTAAAATTGTTTGTCTATAGTTTTCACCATTTTCTGTACCAAATTGAGATAAGTTTTGTGCTGATATAATTAATCCAACTCTATATTTTCTAAATAGAGTAAAGAAATCTTCGGTAGCTTTACATACAAATGGAGGAAATTCATCTATATATAAGAAATGTGGTATTCTAGTTTTTTCATTACCAGGTCTAGATATTACTGAATGTTGCATTAAAAGTAATGTAAATAAACCAAATGCTTTATTTACAGCTGATCCTAGATCACCACGTCTTGTACAAATTAAAGTAATTTCACCATTTTCTAAAGCTTTATCAAAATTTATATTATTAGTTCTATTACATAGTATATTTCTTACACCAGGGAATCTTAATAAGTTTTCAAGTTGAGAACTTGCTGCTTGAAGAGCTTTTTCTGTATCTTGTCGACCACGAGATCCTTTGTAGAAATTATTTTTAAAATATGTTAAAAGTATAGCATATTTTTCTGCAAGTTCAGGAGTTTTCTTTAATTCTTCACAGAAACCTTCAACTAAATCAAAATCATTTAACATTCTAAGTAAATCTTCTAGGTTTGGAAGAGCTCCTTCATTTAATGCAGGATATATTTCTTTTAATAATAATGATAAGTTTTCAATAGCTTGTGCTGTAATATTTTGCATAAAAGCTTCTTCAGGAGTTACGTTATTTGTTTCATACATTCTTTTTAATACAGCAGAAATTGCTAAAGCAGTTTTTACTGGATCTGTGAATACAAATGGATTAAGTCCAATTGAATTTTCATCAGCAGGATCCACTAAATTATATCTCATTCCATAGTTATCTAAAACTTCAATGATATGAGATACTGATTCAAAATCTGGGGCAACATATGTTATACCTAAATTTTTATAGATTGTTTTTGTTCCAGAAGAAAAATAAACTAAATTTTTTAAATATGCATTAAATAGTTTTTCTTTTCCTGGAGAAACAGTAAGCATATTTAAAGAAAAATTAGTATTCATATAATCATTAGTATATGGTTTTGCAACAGTTGCAAGACCAGTTCGTAATGCAGTAAATCCAAGTTCTTTTGAACTTTCTCTTAAAAAGTATTTTCTTTCAATATCTCTTGCAATCATTGGTTCGAATGCCATTGTTGTTTTTCCTGAACCAGAAGTACCAACAATAAGTGTGGATTCGAATCTTCTACATTCTGGTATTTTTATAGTTTTACCAGTTTCACCATCTTTACATATAAACATTTCACATGTATATGGTCCCCATCCTTCTTTTGTATCAGATAAATCTATACCATTATAATCTGCGATAGAATCTCTGATATCTTTTGTATCAGCAAAACTTGTATACATTTTTCTGAAAAATGGATAGAAAGTTAGAAGTGGGATATAACATGCAAGTGCTGTAAAGGCAGGTCTAATTAAATCCATAAAATTCATTACTATTCCATTGTAATTTGGAACAGAGAATAATAGTAACCAACATAATTTATTTAGCCATTGAACAAGCATTGAAATACCAATTATATAAAGTGCTATACAATACATTGCAAATAATGAGAATTTCTTGCCATCATCTGTTGCAAATTTAGATCCTCCTGAAAATAAAAATGCAAATACAGGGCAAGCTAAAGCAAATGTATATGTAATTGGTCCCCAATAATCTACAGAAATACCTGTAAAACACATAAATAGTATTTCTACAATTCTATCTATACACAAATAGAAAGAAATTAGAGTAAGTACATACGTAAAAAAAGTATTTCTATCAGTCTTTATTATTTTCAAAAATTTATCTACATATTTCCAAAAGAAATTAGTTATCCACGAAATCATTTTTCTCCACCTTTAAATAAAAATATACATCTATATTATCCTACAAAAAAGGCAAAAATACAATACTTTTTTATAAAATAATATATTAAATATGTAAGGAAAATAAAGTTATTTTAATATATAGGACAAATTATATATTAAGTAGGTAATAAATAAAGACATAGATAAATAAAATTAATTAAATTAATAAAGATTGTAATTTTAAAAAAAATATATTAAACTATATTAGAATTAATTAAAATAAAGATAAGTAAAATTAAAAACCGAAATAAAAGAAATATAAAAAGGAAAGAGGATTAATATGACTTTGACTAAAGAAAAGAAAAAAGCAAGAAAAGAAACCTTTATACAAGGAATACTTGCTCTTATGTTTTCACAAGTTTTGATTAAAATATTTGGACTTATTCAAACCTTATACTTAACAAATAGGGAAGGATTTGGAGATAAAGGAAATTCAATATACATGAATGGATATCATATATATGCATTATTACTTGCGATATCTTCAATTGGTGTTCCAAATGCAATAGCCAAACTTATTTCAGAAAGATTAGCTCTTGGTGATAATAAAGGTGCTCAGAGAATATTTAGAATAGCATTTGCAACATTTGCAGTAATAGGTTTTATAGGTACGTTATTCTTATTTTTTGGTGCTAATTACATAGCAAATAATTTTTTATATGTTCCTGAAGCAGAATTTACGATTAAAACATTGTCACCAGCAATATTTTTTGTTTCAATATCTTCTGTTATGAGAGGATATTTTAATGGAAGACAAGAAATGGCAGCTACTTCAAAATCACAAACTTTCGAACAAGTATTTAAAACAGTACTTACAGTTGTATTAGTAGAACTTGCTGTTTTTATGACAAATCAAAATACTGTAGTTATGGCAACTTTTGCAACAATAGCAACAAGTTTAGCTACAATATTAAGTTTTATATATTTATTTAGATTCTATAAGATAGCAAGAAGAGATATTAATGTTGAAAACAAACCAGGAGTAGAAACAGAAAAAGGATCTGTTAAAAGTATAGTTAAAAAGATTTTAGGAGTGTCAATTCCTATTTCAATAAGTTCTATTCTTTCTTCTATTAATAAAAATGTAGATTCTTTTACAGTTGTAAGATTGCTTAAACCAAAACTTGGAGAAAAAGCAAATGAATTATATGGTATATTAAGTGGAAAAGTGGATATATTAACATCAATGCCGCTTGCATTTAATATTGCATTTGCAACTGCTTTAGTACCAGCTATATCTGCAGCAAGAGTAAAAAATGATAAAGAAACAATAAATAATAGAATATCTTTTTCTTTATTAGTTACACTATTAATAGGACTTCCTTGTACAGTTGGTATGCTTGTGTATGCAGATGGAATACTTAATTTATTATTTCCAGCAGAAAGTGCTGGTGCAATGCTCCTTGCAATATCAGCTCTTACGATATTTTTTACTGCTTTAGCTCAAACTATTAATGGAGCTTTGCAAGGACTTGGAAAAGTAAAAGTACCAGCTATTGCACTTGGATGTGGTGTATTTGTAAAACTTATTGCAAATTTAGTACTAATTCCAATAGAGGGGATATATGCAAATGGTGCAGCAATAGGGTCTGTATTGTGTCATATAGTATCTTTTTCAATTGTTTATTATACATTAAGAAAAACAGTGAAATTGCAATTTAAATTGCACAGACTTATGATAAGACCAGTTTTAGCAACTATAATTATGATGATATTCTCATATGCATCTTATTTGTTTATAATGAACCTTGCATCAAGCATAAGACTTGCAACGATAATTGCGATAGTAGTTGCTATTATTGTATATGCAATTTCAGTTGTACTTTTAAAAATCTTTTCTAAATCTGATATACTAATGCTTCCAAAGGGAGAGAAGATATATAATTTTTTAGTAAAATTAAAAATTTATGCATAGCTTGAAAGCCTTGATAATACAGTAAAAAATAGGTAGAAGGACGTGTAAATACTGAAAAACTTTAAAAAAATAAAAAAAAAGAAGGATTTTAGCTAACTTTGGCGAATATTCTTATTGTAGATATGAATTCTACATAAAAAAATTAACTAGAATCTATTAGGAGGTAAGAAGATGAACAAAGCTGAATTAATCGCAGCAGTAGCTGCACAAACAGGAGAAACAAAGAAAAACGCTGAAGCAACAATCAATTCTTTCATAGATGTTGTTACAGAAGCATTAGCAAAAGGAGACAAAGTTCAATTAGTTGGATTTGGTTCTTTTGAAGTTAGAAAAAGAGCAGCTAGAAAAGGAAGAAATCCACAAACTAAAGAAGAAATTAAAATACCTGCATCAAAAGCTCCAGTATTCAAAGCTGGTAAAGCATTAAAAGATTTAGTAAATAAAAAATAAGAAGAATTATATAAAAATTATATGAATTCATATAAAAAGACATAGCTTGCTATGTCTTTTTTCTTTTATAAATAAAATTAAATTAATTTAAATAAATTAATTAATTAATTTATTTTATTTATTTTATTTTAAATGTACTTATAACAGAACAAAATAATTAATTATATATTTAAATAATGTAAATAAAATAAGTAAAGTAAGTAAAAAAAAGAAGCCTCGCACCGGTATGAGCCAGTGCGAGGGGACGATGTCCTTCGGGGGTTATCCCTTAGAAATCGCT
>CALXET010000001.1 GCA_944387405.1 uncultured Clostridia bacterium | reverse complement strand
GTTTATGCTTTTAGCTGGAATATGGGCATATAGAAGACTTAGAAAAGAAATCCCAGATGTACTTAACTAGGAGGAAAAATTGTGGAAAAAGTTAAAGAATTCTGCAAAGAGCGTTTAGTATATTTTATATATTCATTTTTATTTTTAATAATGGTAATAGGTGTTTTCTTTTTGTTTATAGAGCAAAAGAAAAGTTTTATGTGGTACACAGATGGGGTAAAACAACATTATTTATTTTTATATGATTTTAATGAAATTATAAGAAATTTATTTCAAAATGGATTTAGCACTTTTTCATTAAATATTGGGTTAGGATTAGACGTTATAGGACAGTACTCATATTATGTAATAGGAGATCCATTTGTAATAATAAGCTTTTTCTTTCCAATGGATAAATTACAGTATGCATATAGTTTAATGATACTTGCTAGAATTTTTTGCATTGGATTTGCATATATTTTTTTCTGTAGATATAAAAAGAAAGATTGTATTCCAACACTTATTGGAGCTATAATATATAGTTTCTGCGGATATGTATTATATGCAGGAATAAGACATCCATATTTCTTAAATGCATTAATATTATTGCCATTAATGTTTATTGGAGTAGAAAAATTAATAAAAGAAGATAAAAAGATATTTCTAACTTTTATTATTTTTATTTCAGCTATTAGTAATTATTATTTCTTATATATACTTACAGTCCTTTCAGTAATTTATGGTATTGTAACATATATATTTGATGTAAAAGAAAAAACAGTAAAAGGATTTTTTATACTATTACTAAAAGCTGCAATATGTTATATTATTGGAATTTTAATGAGTGCAATAATTTTTTTACCAAGTGTTTTAGCTTTTTTGAATTCTGCTAGAACAGATAATACATTATTATATTTTCAAGATGAATTATATAATAACTTTTTATTAAGTTATATTAAAATTTCTGCATATAATTGGAATGTTATTCAGATTTCTGTAATTTGTATACCGTTTATAGGTCTTCTATTATGTAAGAGAAGGGAGAATAAAAAGACATTAGTATTGTTAATACTAATAACATTAATGTTATTAGTTCCTTTTGTTGGATCTGCTATGAATGGATTCTCATATTCGACAAATAGATATAGTTTTATGTCTAGCTTTTTACTTGCATATGTCGTTACAAGTTTATATAAAAAGAAATTTGATTATTCAGCCAAAGAATTATGCTTTATGGGAATTTTCTCTAGTATATTTATAATTTTAACATATATGACTATGGATTATACTAAAAATAATACAAGAAGTATGTTAATTAATATACATATATTAATGGCAAATTTTATTATATTAATCTTTAATTATTTAACAAGAAATAATAAGTTTAATAAGTGTATATATTCGTTATCAAATATCGCAATTATTTTAGGAATAATAATAAGTATTTCTTATAATGCTCGTTTCTATTATAGTAAAAACTATATTAAACAATTTGAAAAGTATTCTAAAATAAATGAAATTTATCAAACTGAAAATGGAAAAATTGATGATTTTAAAGAGGCAATAAATTATATTAAAGAAAATGATAGATCTACATATAGAATAGCTAAATATCCTATAATGATAGAAAATGCGTCAGTACTTTATAATTATAATGGAATATCTGGATACTATTCAATTGGAAATAAATATACTTATAATTTATCTAAAGAGCTAGAAATTCATAATTATACACAATTATATTCTAGAGATTTTAATAATAGAACAGAAATTCTTAATATTCTAGGTGTTAAATATTTTATATGTAATAAAGATAGAGAACAATATGTTCCATATGGATATAGTTTATATAAATCATTGGAAGATACTAATATTTATATTAATAATAAGTATTTATCCTTAGGAATATTTTATGATAAATGGATTAGCAAAGAAGAATATAGTCAATTTAATTCAATTGGAAAGCAAAATTCTCTAATTAGATATGCAAGCATAAATGAAAATATAGAGAATATGGATAAAGGAAATACAGAAGATATTAGTGAAGATATAGAACAGATTAGTTACACAACAGTTTCTAAAAAAGATAAAAATATAGAATTAAATATTAATAATAATACTAAAGGTGAATTATATATTATAATAAATAATTTGAGATTTAATCCAAAAAATATAGCTGAAAGCGAATATGAATTAAATGTTAAATATGGTGATGTTTCTTGTACTGAAAAAGTAGAAGATAGAACACATCAATATTATATAGAGAAAAATAATTTTGTATTAAACTTAGGACAAGTTCAAGATGATAATAATAAGATTGAACTTAAATTTACACATGATAAAGGTAAGTTATCATATGATGATATAAAATTATATGTAATTAAAAATTCTAGTTATGACGAACAAATTGAAAAATTAAAAGAAACAAAATTTGAAAATATGAAAATTGATGGAAATAATATTTCAGGAAAAATAAATAATGATAAAAATGGTATATTACAATTATCTATTCCATATTCTAATGGATGGAAAGTATTTGTAGATGGACAAGAAAAAGAATTATTAAATGTTAATACTGGATTTATTGGAGTAGAGTTAGATGCAGGAGATCATAACATAGAATTTAGATATACTACACCAGGATTAAATTTAGGAATAATAATTTCTATAATAGGTTTTGCTTTATTTATAGGCATCATAATATATGAAAGAAAGAGGATAAAAAATGAACGATAATGAAGTAGTTATTGAGTTTAAACATGTTTCAAAAATATATAAACTATTTAAGACAGAAAAGAAGAGATTATTGTATACATTTTGTAAAAAAATAAAATACCAAGAAAAAAGAGCTGTTGACAATGTTTCATTTAAAATTAGAAAGGGAGAAGCGGTTGCTTTGTTTGGAAAAAATGGAGCAGGAAAGTCTACAATACTAAAAATGATAACAGGAGTATGTTTCCCAACAGAAGGAGATATTACTGTTAAAGGTAGAGTAAGTGCTCTTCTAGAGTTAACATCAGGTTTTGATCCAGAGTTTACAGGAAGGGAAAATATTTATTTAAAAGGTCAATTACTTGGTTTAAAAGATAAAGAAATAAGAGAATTAGAGCAAGAAATAATTGATTTTGCTGAAATAGAAGAATATATTGATCAACCTGTAAGAACTTATTCAAGTGGTATGAAAGCAAGACTTGGTTTTTCTATTAATGTAAATATAAGACCTGAAATATTAATAGTAGATGAGGCTTTAAGTGTAGGAGACGAAGAATTTAAAAATAAGTGTAAAACAAAGGTAAATGAAATAGTAAATAAAGATGAAGTAACACTTCTATTTGTAACACATGCAACAGCTACAGCGAAAGAATTTTGTAGTAGAGGTATTGTTATGCAAAAAGGTAAAAAAACATTCGATGGCGATATAGATGATGCAATCGAAAAATATAGTAAGACTGTAAAGAAAAAATAGAAATTTTAATAACTAAAAATGAATATAGCACATCTTATTATAAAAGTTTAATAATGAGATGTGTTTTTTATTGTATTTTGGATTTATTTATAATAAAATGATTAAAATAAATGAAGAAGTTAAATATATTTATGAATTTATAAGGGTTTTAAAAATGGAAAAAAGTAAAAAATATTTAGAAAAAGTTTATATTGTAATTGCAATACTACTTACATTATTTATACTCGGAAAAGTAATAATAGATAGTAATATTTGTGGCACTAATGATGGATATTTACATTTAATTAAAATAATGGGAGTAAATGAGATAATAAAAGAAGGACAATTTCCTCCAATAATAGATGCTGGATTTTGTAATGGCTATGCAATAAATCTTTTCTATAATCCTCTTACAACTTATATTTCTCTTATATGTGGTTTAATTGTGAACAATTTTGCACTTGGAATTAAAATTATGCTAATAATAATGATGTTTTTAGCTATTATATTCATGTATATGTTTTTAAAAAATGTAACTAAAAAGACTGGAGTAGCAATTGCAGGTGCAATATTTTATATAACAAATCCATATTATTTATCAAATATATTTATAAGAGGAGCAATAGGAGAGAGTGCAGCTTTAACTTTTTTACCTTTACTTTTTTTAGGATTATATAATTTATTTAATGGAGATAGAAAAAAGCATTACTTTATAACAATAGCTGCCACTGGTTTAATATTGGCACATAATATTACTACACTATATGCAGCAATAATATCTGGTATATACGTATTAATAAATTTCAGAAAATTAAAAGAAAAAGATGTTTTAATTAAAATATTAACTAATATATTATTCATAATTGGAATGTCTTTGCTTTTTATATATCCACTTATACTTCATAGATTTTCAGGAGAGTATGTTATATTTGATTCTGATCTCATGAGAACAAATGGAGCAAGAGTAGCCTCAAGCGTGATTACTTTTAAAGAATTATTTACAGAAATACCAAGCCAGTCAGTAATTTTTAGACTTAATATAATTCAAGTCGTTTTATTTGTTTTATCTATATTTTGTTATAGATTTATTGATAAAAAGGATAGAAAGATTTATTTATCTTTTATAATTTTTGCAATACTAAGTGTTATATTATGTATGACAAAAAATATTTGGAAAATTGCTCCTGATATTTTATGCAATATTCAGTTCCCATGGAGATTACTTGGATTTTCAGGATTTTTTATTAGTACAATTGCAGGAATTAATTTATTTATTATATTAAAAAAGATTTTTAAAAATAAAGAAAATGGCTTAATATTTATTATCATCCCAATTGCACTTTTGTCATTACTTTATGCTTATTCATTAGATTATAAAGATTATACTGTAAAAAAAGATGATAATGAGTCTATAGAATTTATTAATAATAATATAAATAATATAAATTATATGAATATAAATAGAGAATATATGCCATCTAAAACTTATAAAGCTTTATCTCAAAATCCTGAAAGGGTAGATGGAGAAAGTATATTTATTATAAAAGGAGATGCTAATATAGAATCTGCAAATAAAAATGAGCTAGTATATAATATAACGCTTACAGACATTAAGGAGAATACAAGTATCGAAGTTCCATTTTTATTTTACAAAGGATATAATGCTTACATTGAAAATGATAAAAATGGAAAAAGAGACATAGACGTAAAAGAATCAGATTATGGTTTCTTAAAAATAGATATACCAAAGGAGTATGAAAATGGAATGATAAAAGTAGAATATAAGACTCCTACAAGTTATTATATTGTTTATATTATTTCTTTTATGACTTTAATAGGATTTATAATAAATATAATTTCTAGTAATATAAAAATAAAAAATAAGGAAATAACAGAAGAAGGAATATCATAAAAAATCAATAGAAAAATAAAACTAATATAGAAGACCAATAGTAATTATAATTGCTATTGGTCTTCTATATTTTAATCTTATAATTAGTTACTTTAATTATCTATTTTTTGTCCCTTTTCTTTTGCTTCTAATAATTTATTTATTAATCCACAACATTCTTTCCCTTCATTACAAATTAAATCTGTCATACAAGTAGATCCAAGTCCTTTTCCAAGTAGAGGAGATACTTCTTTTATCTGTCTTGCAATTTCTTTTGCAATATTTCTAATTTGCCATTGTGCTTTATTGCAACAACGCATTCTACAAATCCATTGTGCAGTTCTTGCATTTAGTGTTGTAATTACATTTAACATTTGACATCCTAAATAGAAATGTACTAAATCTTCTTCTATAACTCCTGCTGATTTAAATTCTTCTAATACCTTAATATTTTTAGATACAGCTTCATTATATAATTTTAAAGCTTTTTCATTAGCTTTAATTGTAGCAGGTGTAACATAATTATTAAAATCCCACATAGGAGTAAATTCTGGTACTAATAAAGAATGCATGCGGTGACGTGTTAAGTGAGTAAGTATAGAAAGTGATATTGGAATTTGGAAAGTAAATTGTACTTGCTCAAGCTCACGTCTTTCTTCTTTATGAAGAATAATATCCATTAATTTTTCTTTGAATTCAGGATCTTTTTTAATACTATCTTCTATTATTTTATTTGCAGTATTTGCATCACATTGATAGTGATACATAATTGAACTTTTTATAATTACATCATCAGAATTTGGAGTATAACTAATTAACTTTGGTTTATCAATTACTTTTATTTCAGGTCTTTTTGATACAGATTCTAAATATTCAAATTGGTTTTTAGAATCTTTTTTATTTACTTTTTCTAATTCATTATCTATACTATCAGATAGGTATGGAACATATTCTTTAGCAAGCCTTAAAAGTTCAAGTCCTAAATCTTTTAAATCATTTATTTTGCTAACATCACCAGAAACAAGGTATACTATTAATTTTTCAAGTTCTCTTGCATCTAATCCCATAATAATATTACTATGATATGAATATGGAAGTACAAATCTTGCATCTTCTATATTAACTCCAAGATCTACAATATCTCCATAAGTATTAAATAAATATTTCATATGATTAATATATTTTTCTTTTAATTTTTCGTTATCTTTATGAGTATTTAATGATTTATCTCTAAATTCAGGAACGTAAAATCCAACATTTCTAAAATCAACTTCACGTCTAGATTTTATAGTAAATGAAGTAAGTCTGTTTCCTATAATAGTTTGTTCAATTATTGGAGTAACATCACATAATGCAAATACTAAGTAATCATGTTCTATTATTGATTTGTGTCCCATCCCAATAATTCTTTTTACAAGCTTAATGTTTTTTTCTGTGTCATTACATGTTTCTAAAACTTCTAATACATTACCAGGGTATCTAGATAATTTTCCAGCAGCTGCTACTTTTTTTATTCTAGAATCTAGTTCATCTTTAGTGTATCCACCTAATAATTCAATTTTCATAGTATTTTCTCCTTAAATATTATATTATTTATTTTTTCTATAAAAATTTATATCACAAGAAAATGTATAATTCAAGAACAAAAGAATATAATAAGATTAATTAAAAAATTTTATAAAAAAATAAAAAAAGTATTGCAAAGAAAAAATATATAATATATAATAACTTTGTTGTTAGAAATATTCCTCTTTAGCTCAGTTGGTAGAGCGCTCGGCTGTTAACCGATAGGTCGTTGGTTCGAGTCCAACAAGAGGAGCCATGATAAAAGCAGATATTTTTTATCTGCTTTTATTTTTTTATAAATAAAAATAATAATTGTTTTTAAGTAGATTTTATGATAAAAATAAGTAAAATATAAAGAGATATAAGTTTGGAGGAATTGTTATGAGTGAAAATAATTTAGAATTTATGAAAAAATTTAGACCAGATGAATTATGTATAAAAGAATTTAAATTTTGGATTGTT
Source organism: uncultured Clostridia bacterium (assembly GCA_944387405.1). Lineage (GTDB taxonomy): Bacteria > Bacillota > Clostridia > TANB77 > CAG-508 > UMGS1994. The sequence continues at coordinate 481,518 of CALXET010000001.1, read as the reverse complement.
TGTGTTAGACAAAAACAAGTGACTTTAGGAGATGTAGTTATTTTACTTAAAAGAGAAACTAAAAATGTAAGTGATATGACAAAAGAAGAAGCATCAGAATTTCCAGAGGTAGTAAAATGGTATGAAAATATATGTAGAGAAAAATTAGGGGCAATTAAATTTAATTACATTATTATGATGATGCATGATCCATTTGTTCATTATCATGCATTCCCAAGATATGATAAAAATGTTGAATTATTTGATTTAGTATGGGAAGATAAAAATACATTATCAAATTTTGCTTCAGTAGAAAAAGCTAATGATGAATTATTATTTAAAATAAGAGATTATTTAAAAGAAAGGTAAGTATTTTATATGAATATTGATAATATTATTGATGATTATGAGACTTTTATTAAATTTTTAATAAAAGCTAAAAAATCAACTTATGCAAATGAAAATATAGAAAAAGTCAAATCTAGTAGACTTGGATCTGCAGATTATCATTATGAGGAAAAGATAAGTAATAAAAAATATGTATACCATGATACATATTTTGGTGGTATTAAATTTATGGGAGAAGAAGTCGTATATATAGAATCTGATAAACCATTATGGGGTATGAATTACTACGGAGTAACTTTTGATGATACACTTGGAGAAGAAGCAATGGATAAAGCGTTAAGACCAGCTCTTATGAAAGTCGGCGAAGATAAAAAAGTTATTCCAGTAAGAGGAGTAAGCAGATTAGAAAACAATGGGTATATTTATACATTTGAAGTGACAGGAGATATGGAAAGATTTGATGGAATAGAAAAAATATTTAAAGATAATAAATTAATATATGAATTACATTGTTCTGGTGGACTAATAAAATAAAAGGAGATTATATTTATGAATATAAATATATTACATATGATAGATGGTCTAGAAGATGCTAAAGGAATTGCAGTAATTATAGATGTTTTTAGAGCTTTTTCAGTTGAGGCATATATAGTGAATAATAATGTTCAAACATTAATAGCAGTTGGAGATAAACAAATTGCATATAACTATAAAGAAAAAAATAAAGATTGTATTTTAGTTGGAGAAAGATATGGTAGAATATTACCAGGGTTCGACTTTGGAAACTCTCCATATGAAATTAAAAATGTAGATTTTTCAGGGAAAACAGTTATTCATACTACTAGTTCTGGAACGCAAGGAATAGTAAAAGTACAAAATGTAGACGAAATATTAACAGGAAGTTTAGTAAATGCAAAAGCAATAGCAGAGTATATAAAAAATAAAAATCCAAAAGAAATTACTTTAATATGTACAGGAACAAAAGCACAAAGTGAAGATGGATTGTGTGCAAAATATATAAAAAGCTTGTTAGATGGAAGCTATATAGATATTGAAGATGAAATAGAAAAACTAAAAAGTACAAGTGGAGCTAAGTTTTTTGATAAATCTTTGCAAGATGTGTTTAATAAAGAAGATTTTTATTTATGTACAGAAGTTAATAAATTTAATTTTGTTTTAAAAGTAGATAAAAGAGAAAATGGATTAAATTATATTAAAAGAATAGTATGAATTAAAATAAACAATAAACAATAAATCATCTTTATACATATTATGTATAGAGGTGTAAGAAAAATGTTAAATTATATAATGCTTGCAATTTCAGTAAGTATAGATGCTTTAGGAATAGGTATATCTTATGGTATGAGAAAATCTTACATAACACTAAAATTAAATATTTTAATTGCAATTATTGTATTTAGTATGTGTTTATTAGGATTTTCTATAGGAAGTTTTTTATCTTTATTTTTTGATGATTTCATTTTAAAAATAATTGGAAGTATAATTTTATTAATACTAGGAAGTCATATAATTATAAAAGAAACAATATTATCTAAAAATAAAAATGAAAAAAGAGAAGATAAAGAAGATAAAAATGAAAAAACTTTTGTAAAAGGTATTTCATTTTCAGAAGCAATATCTTTAGCAATGGCGATATCTATGGATGCAATGACAGCTGGAATTAGTGCAAGTTTAATCGGAATAAAAAGTTTATGGTTTCCTATACTTGTTATGGCATGTCATATGATTTTTTTAAGTATAGGTAGATTTCTTGGAAGATATGTAAAAGAAGCATCAAATATTCCACAAAACTTATGGAGTATAATTTCTGGTGTTTTACTTATATTAATTTCAGTTACAAAGTTAATAATTAAATAAAAAAAAGGATGATATATAAGGTAAATTAAATAATTTTACTAATATCATCCTTTAATTTTTGTTACTTTTTAAAAAATAAATATTTTAATTATTTATTTTGAAAAAATGTTTTCTCAACATATATCTTATATGCAACTGATTGTATAACATTTTGAAGCAATATTTCTTCTTGAGAATTTGATTTTGGAAAATCTATTTTTTTGTTTTTAAAAATGGATTTAAGTGCATATTCAAAAAGAGTACAAAACTTGTTATATGAATAATCAATTTTAAAATCTGTTATTCCAAGATTTATTAAATCAGCAATGTTACTAATGCTATATACTGATTTTAAAGAACTAATTACAAATAAACAAGCAATATGTTCTTTATTATATTTTTTCTTTTCTGGAGGAGAAATAATGCCTTGTTTTACGTAATTATTTATCATAGTTTTTGTGATGATTGGACCATCTTCTTCATTAAGATATGGTGAAAAACAATTATCTATTAAAGTAACTAATTGATCTAGATATAAATCTATGCTAGGAAGTTCTTCCCATCTTGGAATATGTAATTTTTGTATTTTTTCTGAATAGCTATTATCTTGAAAATTAATTACTTTAGCATATTTTGAATTATTATTTTTGTTATTATTTTTTTCTAATTTTTTCTCTTCTTTTTCAGCGCTTTTACTCATAAATCAACACTCCTAACATATTTATATTACCACATGGTCAGTACATAGTCAATGATTTGACATAATAAACGTTATATGCTAATCTAGTACTGAAAACTAGATGAAAAGTTTTAAAAAAATGAAAGTTAAGAGGGGAAAAATATGAAAGGTACATATAATAAAGCTAAAGAGTATCATGATATTAGAGAAATACTACAAGATTCAGTAGAAAAATATCCAGATAATTCAGCTTTTATAATAAAACACAAAAATGGAAAAGATGTTGAGTATGAAAAAGTTTCATATAAAAGATTTATGGATGAAATAAATTATTTAGGAACAGCTTTTATAGAATTAGGATTAAAAGATACTAAAGTTGCCATAATAGGAAAAAACAGATATGAATGGATGATGGCACATTTTGCTGTAATAAATGGAACAGGAGTAAGTGTTCCACTAGATAAGGGACTTCCAGCAGGAGAGATAGAAAATTCTCTAATAATGAGCAGGTGTGAAACGATTGTATTTGAAAAAGATTATTTAGACACTATTGAAGAAATTAAAAATAAAAATACGACAAACTTGAAATATTTCATATGCATGGATGATATAGAAAGTAAAGATGTAATTAGTTTGAAAAGGCTTTTATTTAAAGGAAAAGAACTTATTGATAATGGAGATAGAAGATTTTTAGATTCTAAAATTGATAATGAAAAGTTAAGTATATTAGTATTTACTTCAGGAACTACGTCAGCATCAAAAGGTGTAATGTTATCGCATAAAAATATTGTGTCAAATATTTATGGATTAGATAGTTTTGAGAAAATTTATCCTACAGATGTAAATATGGCATTTTTACCATTTCATCATACATTTGGTTCAACTGGACTTTTATATTTGTTACATCATGGGGCAACAAATGTATTTTGTGATGGATTAAGACATATACAAGAGAATTTAAAAGAATACAAAGTTACAATGTTTATATGTGTTCCATTAATTATAGAAGCTATGTACAAAAAAATAATGGCACAGGTAGAAAAACAAGGAAAAACAAAGACGATAAAATTTGGAATAAAACTTACTAGATTTTTATTAAAATTTGGAATAGATATTAGAAGAAAAGTTTTTAAACAAATAATAGATAATCTTGGAGGTAGCTTAAGATTTATAATAAGTGGTGCTTCAGGAATAGATAGAAAAGTTGCGGAAGCTTTTAATGATTTCGGGTTTTTAACTGTACAAGGATATGGACTTACAGAGACTGCGCCTGTACTATTTGCCGAAAACGAAAATAATATAAAATATGGTTCTGTTGGTCTTCCACTTATAAATGTAGAAGCAAAAATAGAAAACAAAAATGAAGATGGTATTGGTGAAATAGTTGCAAAAGGTCCAAATGTAATGCTTGGATATTATGAAAATGAAGAAGAAACAAATAAAGTTATTAAAGATGGTTGGTTTTATACAGGTGATTTAGGATATATAGATAATGATGGTTTCTTATTTATTACAGGAAGAAAGAAAAATGTTATTGTACTTAAAAATGGTAAAAATATTTATCCAGAAGAAATTGAACAATTAATAAGTAATTTAAGCTATGTTTCAGAAAATATGGTTTATGGTAAAGAAAAAGATGATGATTTACTATTATCTGCAAAAATTGTTTATAATAAAGAATATATGGATGAAAAATATCCAGGAAAAACAGAGGAAGAATTAAAAGAAATTATTTGGAAGGATATAAAAGAGATTAATAAAAAAATGCCACAATATAAACATGTAAAAAATATTGTAGTTACAGATAAACCAATGATAAAAACAACGACTGCAAAAATTAAAAGATTTGAAGAAATGAAAAATGAGAACTAATTAGTTTTTAAAATAAAAAGTGTTTTAATATAAAAATAGAGTTATCAAAAGATAATTCTATTTTTGTTTTTAGTTATAATTAATGTTTATTAATTACTTTTTTAATTGTTTTATTAATTATAATTAATTATTTATTATTTTATAATAATTATATATATTGACATATAAAATATAAGCATATAGAATTTAGCTAAGATTTATATATTTATGTGGAGAATACTTATGGAAGATGATAAAAAAATAGAAGAAAATGAAAATAATATTAAAAACACAAATTATAAAAAAGAAAAGGATTATTTTTCAACAAGTTTAATTATTTTAAGTATAATTGTATTTGGGATAATAATTGTATTTTCTATTTTTAGATTTATGTGATTAATTTTAGGAGGATAATTATATGTCAGATATCTCAAATATGTTATCTAAAATTATTGTTATAAAAAGAGATGGAAAAAAAGCAGAGTTTGATACTGCAAAAGTTGTTGTTGCTATTAAAAAGGGGTTTGATAGTGTACAAACTGAAAATGCAAATATAGAAAAATATACAGAAAAAGATATTTATAAAATATATAATAATGTTGCTAAAAAAATAGTGGATAGTAAAAAAGATAGAATAAAAATTGACGAGATACAAGATTATATAGAAGAAGCCTTAAAAGAAGATGGATATGAGGATGTGTATGAATCGTTTTCAAATTATAGAGAAAGAAGAAATCAATCAAGAAAGTTATTTTTTGATGAAAAAAAACAGTATGCTTTTTTAAAAGCTATTGAGACTTTAAGTATTGAACCACAAAATGAGACAGAGATTCCAGAAAAAGCAGCTAATTCAATGAGCTCGATGCTAAAATATGGTCAAACTGTAGCTAAAGAATATTCTAAATCATATTTATTAAAAAGGAAAATCGCTGATGCACATGAAGGTGGAAGTATATATATTCATGATTTAGAGTATCTACCAATGGGTACTACAAATTGCTTACATATTGATTTAAATAAACTTTTTAAAGACGGATTTTCAACAGGAATTGGTTATTTAAGAGAGCCCAATAATATAATGACATATTCAATTTTAACATCTATTGCTATTCAAACTAATCAAAATGATCAAAGTGGAGAGCAATCAATACCATTACTAGATTATTATTTTGCTCCGGGTATTGTAAAATCTTTTAAAAAGGAATTTAAACAGATCGTTTATGATTTATTAGATTATACTGATTTTGGAATATTTGCAGCAGTTAATGGCATGGAAAGAGAGATGGATAAAATATCTCAAATAGAATTTGATATATCCATTTTTGATACTTATTGTAGAGAATCAGAACAATTAAAAAGATTATTTAGAATAGCATATAAAAAAGCATTAGAAAAAACAGATAAGCTGACATATCAAGCGATGGAGGCATTGATTCATAATTTAAATACTTTGAGATCAAAAGCTGGTGCAGAAGTTCCTGACTCTACGGTGAATTTAGGAACAGATACATCAAAAGAAGGAAGAATGATAATTAAAAATTATTTACTAGCTTTAGATAAAGGAATAGGAAATAATGAAATTCCACTTTTCCCGAAAACTATATTTAAAGTAAAAGATGGAATTAATTATAAGCCGGGAGATCCTAATTATGATTTATTTAAATTAGCATGTAAAATAGAAGCAGATAAACAAATTATTATATTTTCATTTTTAGATGCAGAATATAACATAAAAAATTATGATGAAAATGATTATAATACAGAAGTAGCATATATGGGATCTTCAGTTAGAGTCTATGAAAATGTAGTAGATGAGTCAAAACAAACTTCTATATCAAGAGGTAAGTTATCTACAACTACTATTAATCTTCCGAGAATAGGAATAAAACATGGGATAGTGAGTGGAAAAGAAGTTGATTTAGACGGGTTTTATGAAGAATTAGATAATAAGCTAGATATAATAAAAGAAGAACTTTTAGATAGATTTCAAATGCAAGAAGATAAAAGAGTATATAATTTTCCATTTTTAATTGGACAAGCAAATTGGATAGATAGTGAAAAGTTAAAACCTTATGATAGATTAAGGAGAGTAAATAAACATGGAACTATATCTATTGGAATAATGGGACTTTCTGAATGTTTGGTAGCTCTTACTGGAAAACATCATGGAGAGAGTAATTCTTCTCAAAATCTTGGAATTGAAATAGTAAAACATATAAGGAATAAAGCAGATGAATATAGCAACAAATATAAATTAAATTTCAATGTTTTTGCTACAAGAAATGAACATATTCTAAAAAAATTTATGACGTTAGATAAATCTATATTTGGTAAAATAAAAGGTGTAACTGATGAAGCAACTTATACGAAAGGATTTGATATAAAAGAGAATTATAATATTTCAATAGATGATAAGATTAATATTGAATCTAAATATCATGCTCTTACAAATGGAGGACATTTAATTGTGCTCGATATGGGAAGTAAATCTAAAAATAAAGAAGATGTATATGAGGATACTGTTAGAAAAATGAAAGAAGCGGGTATCGGGCTTGGAAAAATGATAATTAAATAAATATTAATATACTTTAGTAAAAAAGAACTTTATTGATATATTTAATAAAGTTCTTTTTTATAATTTATTTGTTATATTATTTTTACTTTTTAAATTTAATATTTTATTATTTATCGTCTGAATTATTTGTTTTATCTGCTTTATCTATTTCCTTAAGAGCATTATCATATTCTTTTTGTGTAATATAGTTATTTTCAAGCATAGAATTTAAAACTATTTTTTGTCTTTTTACAGATAAGTCTTTATTTTCTTTTGGAGAATATACGCTTGGGGCATTTGGAATTCCAGCTAAAAGCGCACATTCTGCAAGAGTCATATCTTCAGGTTCTTTGTCTAAATATCCTATGCAAGCATCATGAATTCCATAATAACCACTACCATAATAATTTATATTAATATATATTTCTAGTATATCTCTTTTCGAAAATTGTTCTTCCATATCAAATGCGGTAAAGGCTTCTGCAACTTTTCTTGTAAGTTCTTTTTTCTGATTATAAAAAACATTTTTTGCAACTTGCTGAGTAATTGTGCTTCCACCTTCAGAAAACTCTTGATCTTTAATATTTACTAAAACAGCTCTAAAAATAGATTTTACATCTATAGCAGAGTGATTATAAAATCTATTATCTTCAATAGAGATTACCGCATCTAAAAAATCTTCTGGCAATTCTTCGAGCGTAGTGTAAGACTCATTTTCTCTTATTTCAGAAAAAGCTTCTTTAATAGTATTTTCTTTAATAGTTTTCTTATATAATGAATATCCTGAAAGAGTAAATATTCCGAATTAAAGCACAGCTAATTAGAATAAGTATTATTAATATTTTAAAAAGTAATTTAAAAACTTTTTTCATAAATTATATATCCTTTCTAATATAATAATTATATAAATAACTAAAAGAGATTTAAAGTGTTTTTACAAAGATAATAACAATTTATTTGATAAATTTACATAATTTTGATATAATTTCACCTTGGTAATCATTATCTGATTACCTTATGGGAAAAACTACTGACGGTCTGCTTGGCTTCAAGCAGCCGTCAGTGGATTTTTTTATAAATATATTGAAAAAATATAATACTTGTACTAAAATAAAGATACACTATCATATATGCCATTATAGCTCAGTTGGTAGAGCAACAGATTCGTAACCTGTAGGTCGGCGGTTCGATTCCGCCTAATGGCTCCAAAATAAAAATAAAGCTACTATGTATAAGTAGCTTTATTTTTTTATGTAATTACTTATTAATTAATATTTCGTTATCTATAATATTTAAAAAATTATTAAAGACATCATCTTTATAAGAATATATATGTACATTAAGAACTATATTATCTTTTCTAATATATAAATCGTCATCTTCTTCAAAATAATATCTTTCATAATTGTTACCGGTTTCAACAGTATAGTCACTAGAGCTATAGCTTAACCAATAATCAATTGTATCTTCAGCACTTTCTTCAGAATCAAATTCCATAAGTTCTGCATAAAAATGATATTGCATGTCACTAATTTTAATATCTAATACATCTTTTCCACTACGTTGAATAGTTCTTTCTTCAATTTCATAATTATAATCTTTCAAGATTTCTAAATATCTATCCATTTTCTGATTTTCATACATATTTAATATTATAGATAAAATAAATATAAGAAATAATACTGCAAAAGAAAACTTTCTTAAAATAATCCAATTTTTAGATTTAATAATTTTTTTCTTTTTAATATTTTCACATACAGATAATAAATGATTAATTAAGTCTTCTTTTGTTCCACCAGTAAGAGATGTTTTATCTATAATAATTCCTAAATTATGTTTCAATTTTAAGATAACAAAATTTTTTGTTTCAATTAAAGAAATGATTTGATTAAAAGTATAATTTGAAATATTTCCATTATCTGAAGTCATAATTATTTTTTCATTATTAATTTCTACATTTATATGTACATCTGTACCATTATTTAAATCTTTAGATATTTTATAAGAAGTTTTATTTTTCCCGATTATTTTTAATATTAGTAATAAAAATAATGATAATATACCAATATATATTATTATAGAATAATTCTTAGTATATAAAAGTAACAAAGAAATAATAATTAGAAATATTAAATCTATAATTACAAATTTTTTTGTAGAAATATATCCGAGTATAAAATTCTTTATATTTTTTTAAGTCTAATATATAGCTTGAACTAAATTTAATATTTTTATTAGAATCATTATTTAAATTTTCCATATATACCTCCTTTTTTATTTACTAATTATATCATTAAATTTTATTATAAAATCTAAATATTAAAATTTATTAATTATTTTTAGAAAATATGATTAGTGAATTATTTTTTTGTCCTAAAAAAACATATTATATACACAAATTGTTAAAAATATGATATACTTATCACATCATAAATTTTGTGTATAAATAAATATGTACAACAAAATTTATAGATTTAGAATGTATTTTATAAAATAAGAATTTACTTTTATTTGGAGGTCATAATGGGATTTTTTGATAAATTAAAAAGTGGACTTGGAAAGACAAAAGCATCAATAAATGAAAAAATAAATAATGTATTTAGTACATTTAGAAAAGTAGACGAAGATTTATTAGAAGAATTAGAAGAAGCATTAATTATGTCAGATGTTGGAATAGAGACATCAACTAAAATTATAGATAATTTAAGAATAAGAGCAAAAAGAGAAAAAATTGAGACAGAAGAAGATTTAAAAGCAGCTTTAAGAGATGAGATGAAAAAAATGATAGAAGTTGCAGATGAAAGATTAAATTTAGAAAAAAAACCAGCAGTTATATTAGTAGTCGGAGTAAATGGAGTTGGAAAAACCACTTCTATAGGAAAAATAGCAAATAGATTAAAAAAAGATGGAAATAAAGTTGTTATTGCAGCAGCAGATACATTTAGAGCAGCAGCTACTGAACAAATTGAGATTTGGGCAGATAGAGTGGGTTGCGAGTTAGTAAAAAAAGATGAAGGAAGTGATCCTGCATCTGTAGTATATGATGCTATAAAAAGAGTAAAAGAAGAAAATGCAGATGTACTAATATGTGATACAGCAGGAAGACTTCACAATAAAAAGAATTTAATGGACGAGCTTGCTAAAATACAAAAGGTAATAGACAAAGAACTTCCAGATTCATCAAAAGAAGTGTTACTTGTAATAGATGGTACAACAGGACAAAATGCAATATCACAAGTAAAAGCATTTAAAGAAGTTACACATATTACAGGACTTGTTTTGACAAAACTTGATGGAACAGCAAAAGGAGGAGTTGTAGTAGGTATTATTTCTGAAAACCAAATTCCAGTAAAATTCATTGGCGTTGGTGAACAAATAGATGATATGGAAGTATTTAATTCAGATGATTTCTTAAAGGCAATAATTTAAAATTATAAAATCCTAAGAAAGGAATATTAAAATGGAAAAAGAAAAGAAATTTAAAATTACAAGAAAAATGATAGTTCTTATATGTTTAGCTCTTTATCTTATTATTTCTTTAATACTTGCAAGGGGAGATTATTTAGAGATTAAAGAAATTGGTGAGCAATATGTAAATATCTTTAAAACAAACACAATAACAAAATATATAATAATGGCAGTAAGTTTTATTGTTACTTATTTAATAGTATATATTTCAAATATATATATGAGAAAAGGAATAAGTAAGTTTTTTGAACAAGATAATAAAGAAATGCCAAAACTTCCTAATAAATCTATTTCTTTAATAGCTAGTTTAATAGTAAGTTTGATAGTGCCAGTATTTTTAACAGAAAGTTTTTTAAACTTTACTAAAGCTACTCAATTTGGAATAGATGATCCAATTTTTGGACTAGATATATCATTTTTTATGTTTAAATTGCCTTTTATAAAACAATTATTGATACTTGGAATAATTATGCTTGCAGTACTTACAATTTATACTGCAGTATATTATATAATGATGCTTAATATATACTTAGACGGTGTAGATGCAGAGGTATTAAGAAAAAATTCTTTTATAAAACAAATAATTTTTAATGTTGTAATTATAGCTATATTAGTTGCTGGACTTACAGTACTTACTTCACAAGAAGTTGTAACACAAGATATGCTTAAATTAGATAATTATGAAAATGTGACATTGATTGGAGCAGGAATTACAGATGTTAAGATAAAAATTTGGGGATATAGAATTTTAGGCATAGTAATAATATTATCACTAATTAGAATAATAAAATATTTAAGAAAGTTTAAAGTGAAAAAAGTTGTATATTCTTTATTAATTGTTCCAGGATACTTAGTGTTATTATTTGCAGTAATGTCTGGATATGAATATTTGTATGCAGAAAGAAATGAACTTGATAAACAAAAAGAATATATAGGATATAATATGGATTATACAAAAGCTGCTTATGGAATAAACGTAGAACAAGTAGAAATAAATCCAGATATATCATTAACAGGAAAAGATCTAGAAGAAAATTCAAACTTATTAACACAAATTCCTATAATATATGAAGATGAAACTTTAGCAGCTTTAAATGAATATATGGATAACACAGGATTTTATACTTATAATACAACAAGGATTGGTTTATATAACATAAATGGTCAAAAACAACCAGTATATATTACACCAAGAGAAATAATGACAGATGGAAGTAGAACTTACCAAAATAAAACATATCAATATACACATGGATATGGAATAATTGCAAGTAGTGTAAATGAAGTAGATGAACTTGGAAATGCGAAATATATTCAATCATCATATGATATGTCAGAAAATAAAATAAAAATTACAGAACCACGTATATATTATGGATTAACAACAAATGATACAGTAGTTGTTAATGCTTCAGATAATAGGGAATTTGATTATCCAAAATCTGCTACATCATACGAAGAAAATATATATAATGGAAAAGGTGGACTAGATTGTAATATATTAGATAGTTTAGTAATTGCAATAAATGAAGGAGACTTAAAACTTGCAATATCAAGTGATGTTACATCTGAAAGTAGAATTTTAACAAATAGAAATATAAGAGAAAGAGCAAAAAAATTAATGCCATACTTAATATATGATGAAGAACCATATATGGTAGTAAGAGATAATGGTAGATTAGTTTGGGTACTTGATGCATATACAGTATCAAATAATTACCCATATTCACAAAAAACAACTATAACTGTTGATGGAATGCAAAAAGAAATAAATTATATAAGAAATTCTGTAAAAGTAATAATTGATGCTTATGATGGTACAACAGAATTTTATATAACAGATAAATCAGATCCAATAGTTATGATGTACTGGCAAACTTATCCTGAATTATTCCAGGATATTGATAAATCGATCCCAGAAGATATACAAAAGCATATAGTATATCCAAAGTTATTATATAAAGTTCAATCACAAATGCTTGAATTATATCATGATGTTAGTGTTGAAATTTTATATAGGGGAGATGATTATTGGTCAGTAGTAACAGACAAAGATGCTGATTTAAATAATAATCAAGCAGAAGAAAAAGAAATTGAACCATATTATTCAATTATAAATAATGATGAAAAGACAGATACACAAATTGGTTTAATTGTTCCATATTCAAAAGTAGGAAAACAAAGTTTAACATCTTATTTAGTTGGTACTTATAATGGAGAAAATAAATTAAGATTATATAATTTTAGCCCTGAAGCAACTCTCCCTGGTATTGAACAATTAAATGTGCAGATAAATCAAGATGAGACAATATCAAATACTTTAAGTACACTTCAAAAGAGCGGTACGAGATTAATTAGGAAAACATATATTGTTCCTATAAATAATTCGATATTATATGTAGAGCCAGTATATCAAGTAATGCTAAATGAAGATAACAATGTTCCTATGCTAAAAAAAGTAATAGTAGCAACAGGTTCGCAAGTAGCAATTGGAGATTCTTTAGAAGAAGCATTAGTAAATCTTGTATCTGATTCAGCTTTAATATTTGAGTTTATAGATACTGAAAATTCTGATCAATTAATTGAAGCAATAATTAAGGCTAATAATAATTTAGAAGAATCAATTGATGCAAAAGATTGGGAATTAATTGGTAGTGACATTGAAAACTTGCAAAAATTAATTAATCAATTAGAAGATTTGAAAGCTGAAGAAAAGAAGGAAGAATCTGAACAAGAAGATATAAGTTTATTTAATTAAATATAGTAATATAAAATAATTTGGAATATTTTAATTAAAACCTCAAAGACTATTTATTAAGCAAAATTATTAAATAGTTTTTGAGGTGAAATATGTTTATTAGAAAAAGTAAATTAAATAATAATATTAATTTATTAAATAAAAGTGTAGAGAAATTAAATGAGGTAGTTGAAAAATCAAGATTATACGATATTATAGAAATCACGGAAAATAAAAGAAAATTATTTACAAGAAATTTCTTTTCAGGAATTTTCAAAGGAGTAGGGATTAGTATAGGATTCTATATTATTACTGCACTAGTATTAATTCTACTTAATTATATAGTGAGACTAAATATACCTATTATAGGTGATTATATATCAGATATAGTAGAGATTGTAGAATTAAATAATAAGAAATAAGAAAGTAGGTTATGTTATGAAAATGAATTTAGCAAATAAGCTTACAGTATTTAGAATGGTACTTGTACCACTTATTGTAATAGCATCTTTTCTATGGAAAGATATAAGTGTATTTGGAGTGACAGTATCTATGATTGTAATGGATGCAATTTTTATTATAGCTTCTATTACAGATAAATTAGATGGTTACATAGCTAGATCTAGAAATCAAGTTACTACATTTGGTAAGTTCCTAGATCCTTTAGCAGACAAAATATTAGTTCTAGCAGCAATGGTAATATTAGTAGAAGCAGGAAAGATTCCAGCTTGGATACCAATAATAGTACTTGCTAGGGAATTTTTAGTTTCAGGATATAGGTTAGTTGCTGTTGAAAAAGGCGGAAAAGTTATAGCTGCATCAATATGGGGAAAATTAAAAACAGTTACTCAAATGCTTGCTATTATATTAGTATTTATTGATACTAATAGTTTTTTTGAATTTGCATTTAACTCTCTTACAGGATATGAACTTGTGCTAAATATATGTTCATCAGTTTTACTTTTAGTATCTGTTATTGCAACTATCTTTTCAGGATATGATTACCTAAAAAACGGAAAAGATTTATTTAAAGATTAAAATATAAGGAGCAAAAGAGAAGATGAACAAAAAAGAAGCTAAAGAAAGAATAGATTATTTAAGAAAAGAGACTGCATATCATGCAAAAAAATATTATGATGATGATAATCCAGAAATTAGTGATTTTGAATATGATATGTTAATGCTCGAATTAAGAAATCTTGAAAAAAAATATCCAGAATTTATTTCAGAAGATTCACTAACTCAAAAAGTGGGTGGACATGTAAAAGAGGGGTTTGAAAAAGTAGAACATGAAGTTCCACTTCAAAGTTTATTAGATATCTTTAATTTTGAAGATTTAAAAGCCTTTGACGAACGTACAAGAAAAGTCGCAGATGAAAATAATATCACTTTAAAATATGTTGTTGAAACAAAAATCGATGGACTTTCTGTAAGCCTTGAATATAAAAATGGAGAATTTGTAAGAGGTGCTACAAGAGGAAATGGTCTAGTAGGAGAGAATATTACAGAAAATTTAAAAACAATTCCACATATTCCTAAAAAATTGAAAGAGAATATAGATATTATAGTACGTGGAGAAGTTTTTATATCAAAAGCTGGCTTTGATAAAATGAATGAAGAAAGAGAAATTTTAGGAGAACCTCTTTTTGCAAATGCTCGTAATGCAGCAGCAGGCTCTTTAAGACAATTAGATTCAAGAGAAACTGCTAAAAGACCACTTGATATTTATATTTTTAATGTACAAAAATCAGATACTATTAAATTTACTTCGCATATAGAATCTTTATTATATTTAGAGAAAATTGGATTTAATGTAAATCCAGTAAAAATAGTATGTAACAATTTAGATGAAGCTATTAATGCGATAAATAAAATAGGAGATGAAAGAGAAAATTTAAGTTTTGGAATAGATGGAGCTGTTATCAAAGTTGATGATTTATCATTAAGAGAAATATTGGGAACTACGTATAAGACTCCAAAATGGGCAATTGCATACAAATATCCGCCAGAGAAAAAAGAGACAATATTAAAAGATATTGTGTGCCAGGTTGGAAGAACAGGTGCTATTACACCTGTTGCAATATTAGAACCTGTCAAAGTAGCAGGATCTACCATTTCTCAAACAACTCTTCATAATGAAGATTTTATAAAAGAAAAAGATTTAATGATAGGAGATACTGTTGTAATACAAAAAGCTGGAGATGTTATTCCTGAAGTAGTTGAAGTTATAAAATCAAAAAGAGATGGTACTCAAAGAGAGTTTCATATGCCAGATAAATGTCCTGTATGTGGAGCAGATTGCATAAGGGAAGAAGGAGAATCTGCTATAAGATGTATAGGAATTGAATGTCCTGCTAAAATATTTAGAAGTATATTACATTTTGCGTCTAGAGAAGCTATGAATATTAAAGGGTTAGGATATTCAATTATAGAAGAACTTTTAAATAGAAATTTAATTAGTAATATTGCAGATATTTATGATTTAACACAAGATGATTTTGCTAGTATGAAAAAGAATGGAAAAAAATTTGCACAAAATTTAATTGACGCAATAAATGAAAGTAAAAATAATGATTTATACAGGCTGATTAATGCTTTAGGAATAAGACATGTTGGTACAAAAGGTGCAAAAGTACTTGCAAAAAATTATAAGACAATGGAAAATTTGATGAATGCAAGTTATGAAGAACTAGTGACAGTTGACGACACAGGGGAAATAACTGCAAAAGCAATAAAAGAGTTTTTTGAACAAGAGCAAACAGTAGATTTAATTAATAGATTAAAAAATGCTGGAGTAAACATGAATTATTTAGAAGAAGATTCTGGAGATGATAGATTTTCTGGAATGACATTTGTTCTTACAGGTTCTTTAGAAAAATATTCAAGAAATGAAGCTAGCGATATAATTGAAAAGTTCGGTGGAAAAACTTCAGGTTCAGTTTCAAAGAAGACTACTTATTTACTTGCTGGAGAAGACGCAGGAAGTAAACTTGATAAAGCAAATAGTTTAGGAGTACAAATTATAAGTGAACAAGATTTTGAAAATATGATTAGTTAAATAGGAGAAAAATATGGAGGATTATTCATTCGAAAAATTTTGGAAAGATTTAGATGATGGATATCAAATTTATTTTGATTATATGGATATTAGATATTTAATATATAAATTAAAAAAGAATTGTTATAAAAAAGAGATGATAACAGTTAAAGAAAAATGTCCACATACTAAACATGAGATAATTACATTAAAAAGAGTTAAAGAGCTTTTTGATTTTATGGAAAACATTGAATATAGAGCTTTTTAAACTCAAAATTTGACAAAATATTAAAAAAACTTTAAAATATATAAAGAGTAAGCCGAATAGTCGCTGATGATAACCGAAAGGTTCCATGAGAGGAAAGTCCGGGCTCCATAGAGCAAATGGTGCTAGATAACGTCTAGTGAGGGAAACCTTAAGGAAAGTGCAACAGAAAATTACCGCCAAGAAATTGGTAAGGGTGAAAAGGCGAGGTAAGAGCTCACCGGAGAAATAGTGATATTTCTTGTTCGTGTAAACCCCACCTGGAGCAACACCGCATAAGTCCAATAAGGCTAAGACTGCTCGTCATCTTATGGCAGTAGGTGGCTTGAAATATATAGTGATATATATTCTAGATAAATGACTATTCAAGACAGAACCCGGCTTATAGACTTACTTATAAATATCATCTAAGATAGGAAAAACCTATTTTAGATGTTTTTTTATTTGTAAGATTTGATAAATTTAGAATAAATGATAAAAAATAGTATTGATTTTATAAGTTTTAATAGTATAAAATAATAAAAAAGATAAATTAACAAAGGAGAAAGTATAAAGATAATTATGATAAAAGATAATATAATTAATAAACACAAAAATAAAAAAAATAATAATAATAAAAATATACTTAAAAGTGAAGTAGGGTCAATAACTATATATGTAATAATTACAATGTTGTTCTTTTCTGTATTTATTATGAGCATTTATATAATAAATAGTAGAAAATTTGAAACTCAATTAGAAGCAAATGCCAAAGTAAAAGCCATATATGAAAAGGAAGACGCTACACAAGTATTTAGTGAAAATTTTGGAGCAGAAGATGAAAAAATTCCAATATATACAGAAGAACAACTTTTAAAGATAGGATCAGGAGAATGTATATATATTCCTCAAGAGAATAAGATGTATTTTTTTGTAGATGAACAAGATAAATATATAATTAAAAATAATATTACAGGATTAAATCAAAAAACTATAAATGGAATGAAAGAAAAATTCACATTGCTAATTGAAAATTATAGTAGTAGAGATGGAGATTATATCATAAATGATACAAGTATGTTAAAAAATGTATAGGAAACTAAGAAATTTAAGATAGAGAGATACTTTTATTTAAGTATCTCTCTAAAAACTTTTGGAAGATCAGAAATTATACACATATTTTTTTTACTAATCGGGTGAATGAATGTTACTTTATATGCATGTAATAAATGTCTATTAAGTCTTTCATTTTTAAGTCCGTATAAATCATCACCTAATATTGGATGACCTATGAATTTTGAGTGAACTCGGATTTGATGTGTTCTTCCAGTCTCAAGCAAAAACTCAACCTCTGAATATTTATCAGATTCTGTTATAACTTTATAATGAGTAACAGCTTCTTTTCCTATACTTGAAACTTCTCTTTCAATAATGCTACCTTCTTTTCTAGAAATTGGAGCACATATAGTACCTTCCTTTTTATTTAGCTTTCCATCAAGTATTCCAATATAATATTTTTTGAAAATATTATTATGCATTTGTTTTATTAGACATTCTTGAATATAGTCTGATTTTGAAAAAATTACTATTCCAGAAGTATTTTTATCAAGCCTGTTTACAGGTCTGATTTTTTTATTTATATTATTTTTTTCGAAATAATATTTTACTCCATTAGATAAAGAATCAGTATAATGCATAGAAGAAGGATGAACAGGAATACCTGAATCTTTATCTAATATTAATAAAAATTCATCTTCATATAATATATTTAATTTTATATTTTTATTTGGAATTATATTATCAGAAGCTTCGGTAAAATCTAAATCTATATATAAAATGTCATTTTCTTTTATTTTATAAGTAATATATACAGGTTCGTCATTTATATAAATTCTTTTATTTTGTTTGAGTTTAATAATTAATTTTTCTGACATTTCAAATTTTTCTTTTAAAATTTGTTTAATAGAAATATCATCTTTTTTTATAATATATTTTATGTTCATAAAAACTCCTTTTAGTCATTGACACAAATCTTGAATATAGATAAAATAATTATATATTATAATATATTTTTTTACAAAAGAATAGGAGGAATTTTTAATGAAAGAAGTTAATGAAAAGAGTGGTTTAAGTGCTTTTTTAGAAATATGTGTAATGTTACTAATTATAGTAATAGCATTTACTGTAGGATTCATTATGTCTAGAAAAATGTTTTTAGATATTGAATGCAATACACAATGTTGGTGGAATCCTCAAAAATATGTAACTCAAGACTATGTGAAATTAGATAGAGAAATTAGTGATGTTATAAATATTAAAACAGCAGAGAAAATCGAAGGAACAGATAATTATAATTTAAAAGGTATAAAATATGTTCCTTATGGAATTAATGAAGAGGAATATAATTTCATTAAAACAGATAAGAAATATTCTTTAAAAGATGGCGAATATCAATATGTTGAAGAAGATGGAAAAGAATTTTTAAGAAATGAAGCAAATGGAAAATCATATTCTATTGAAAAAAGAGATATTAAAACATATTGGTTAATATCAGAAGAAACAGGAAATCCATTATTAACAAAAACAGAAAAATTTGTTTATGCAGATGTAAACAAAGATGTTGAAATTAAAAATGAAGATGGAGAAAAAATAGGAACAGTTGAAGAATATTTTGTAAACTATACTCCAAGTGAAAATTATACGTATTACTTTGAATTTGATGAAACAGCAGAAAATGCTGCAGATGAAGATTCAGAAACAGAAGAACTTGAAAATGCAGAGACACCTGCACAACCATTAGAAGAAAAAGAAAATACGTGTACAGGAATAGTTAGAGTTGAATCTAATATTGAGTAAGGAGGAGTTGAAGAGTTTATGAAAGAAAAAGATAATAAAAGTAAAATAGTAATAGAGATAATAATAATTATACTAACAATATTAATTGCTCTTTTTGCAGGATTTGCAGTTTCTAGATTTATTTTCTTAAAATATAGCCCATTTTATCAATTTAATTCAGAAGAATATAAAGCTTATTTAGAAAACAAAAATAATATATCTGGAACAAATCTAGAATATGGTAAGTATTTTATAACATCTGCACAAAATGAAAATAAAGAAGATGTTTTAGATTCTGATATTAGTTTTGATTTTAAATCAGAAAATAGTGTAGTATATGTTAAAGATTTAGATGGAAAATATGCAGAAGGAACTTATAAAGTTGAAAATAATAAATTAGTGTGTGATTTAACTAAAGTATATGAAAACCTAGAAGATGTTGAAGGAAAAGCAACTACATCAAACTTTGTTTTAGAGATAGTAAATAATAAAACAGTAAAAATATTAGAAGCAAATGTTGATGAAGCTTACGGAAACAATTCAAATATAGTAGGAAATGAATATACTTATGATATGTTAGAAAATAATTAATTTAATCTTTAATAAAGCTGGTAGATATCAAGTATTCTATCAGCTTTTTTGTTGACTTTAAGAAATAATTTTTATATAATCTAGATAATATTTTAACTTTAAAAGGAGGATAATATGTCTTTTATAGAAACATTAAAAGAAAAAGCAAAAAAAGATATTAAGACTATAGTTTTACCAGAAGCAACAGATATTAGAGTATTAGAAGCTGCTGATAAAATTGGAAAAGAAGAATTTGCTAAGGTTATTTTAGTTGGAAATGAAGATGAAGTAGTGAAAAAGGCAAAAGAAAATAATTTAGATATTTCAAAAGCTAAAATAGTTGATCCAGAAACTTCGGAAAATAGAGAAAGATATACTGAGACATTTTATGAGCTTAGAAAAGCAAAAGGAATGACAGAAGAAGAAGCTAAAAATAAAATGAAGGATCCAGTATATTTTGGAATGATGATGGTTAAATGTGAAGATGCAGATGGTTTAGTTTCAGGTGCAGCACATTCTACGGCAGATACTTTAAGACCAGCTCTTCAAATTTTAAAAACAGCACCAGGCACAAAACTTGTTTCAGCATTTTTCTTAATGGTTGTTCCAGATTGTGAATATGGAGAAAATGGAGTATTTATTTTTGCAGATAGTGGATTAAATGAAAATCCCGATAGTGATAAATTATCTGAAATTGCAATATCATCTGCTAAAAGCTTTAAGCAATTAGTAGGAAAAGAGCCTAAAATAGGAATGCTTTCATATTCAACATATGGAAGTGCTAAATCAGAATTAACAGAAAAAGTTATTGAAGCTACAAGATTATTAAAAGAAAAAGCTCCAGAGTTAAAAGCTGATGGAGAGCTACAATTAGATGCAGCAATTGTACCAGAAGTTGGAAAAAGCAAAGCTAAAGGAAGTGAAGTTGCTGGATATTGTAATACATTAATATTTCCAGATTTGAATTCAGGAAATATAGGATATAAATTAGTACAAAGGTTAGGAAAAGCAGAAGCGTATGGACCTTTATGTCAGGGAATTGCAAAACCAGTAAATGATTTATCAAGAGGTTGTTCAAGTGACGATATAGTAGGTGTAGTAGCAATTACTTCAGTTCAAGCACAAGGATAATTAAAAATATACATACTATAGAAGCCTAAAAGGAGGTAGTTATGAAGATATTAGTATTAAATAGTGGTAGTTCATCTTTAAAATATCAATTAATAAATATGGAAGATGAAAAGGTATTAGCAAAAGGTTATTACGAAAGAATAGGACATGATGATTCTTTTTTAACTCACAAAGTAAATGGACAAAAGATTAAGATAGAAAAACATGCAAATGACCATAGCGAAGCATTAAATATCGTAATGGAACAATTGGAAAATAAAGAATATGGAGTAATAAAAGACTTAAAAGATATTGATGCAGTAGGACATAGAATAGTCCATGGTGGTGAAAAATATAATAAACCAGTATTAATTGATGATGGAGTTATAGAAGAAATAAAAGCTTGTATACCACTTGCACCACTTCATAACCCAGCAGGATTACTTGGAATAGAAGCTTGCAAAAAAGATATGCCTGGAACCCCTATGGTTGCAGTATTTGATACTGCTTTTCATCAGACACTTCCTGAAGAAAGATATATTTATCCAATACCATATAAATATTATAAAGAGTATGGTGTTAGAAAATATGGCTTTCATGGGACATCACATTTATATGTTTCAAGAAGGGTAGCAGAATTAATCGGAAAACCTGTAGAGGAATTAAAAATTATTAATTGCCATCTTGGACAAGGAGCAAGTGTGTGTGCAATTCAAAATGGTAAATCAGTAGAGACAAGCATGGGACTTACTCCACTTGGAGGAATTCCAATGGGATCAAGATCAGGGGATTTAGATCCATCAGTTGTTACTTTCTTAATGGAAAAAGAAAATTTAACTCCAGAAGAAATGAATAATATTTTAAATAAAAAATCAGGACTATATGGTGTGTCTGAAATTTCACCAGACGCAAGAGATATTGAGCCTGTTGCGTGGAGTGGAGGAAAACAAGCAATGCTTGCTTTAGATGTATATCATTATTTAGTTGCATGTTATATTGCAAGATGTGTTGTTGCAATGAATGGTGTAGATGTAATAACATTTACGGCAGGTACTGGTGAAAGAGGAAATGAAACAAGAGAAATTTTATGTGATAAATTAAAATTTTTAGGAGTAGAACTAGATAAAGAAGCAAATAAAGTAAAAGCAGAAGAAAGAAAAATAAGCTCAGAAAATTCTAAAGTTTTAGTTTATGTAGTGCCAACAGAAGAAGAATTAATGATAGCAAGAGAAACAAAAGAAATAATAGAAAATATGTAATCTATTTAATTTAAATATAAAATAAAAGGCGCAAATATAAGCGTCTTTTGTTTGAAAAAAAGGAGAATAAAAATGAAAATATTAGTTTTAAATTGTGGAAGTTCATCATTTAAATATCAATTAATAGATATGGATAATGAAAACGTTTTAGCCAAAGGAACATATGAAAGAATAGGAGAAGGAAATTCTTTTTTAACTCATAAAGTTAATGGAGAAAAATATGTTTTAGAAAATCCAGTAGATAATCATAAAGATGCAATTGATTTTGCTTTAAAACAATTAACAAATCCAGAATATAAAGTAATTGATTCATTAGAAGAAATTTCAGCAGTAGGACATAGAATAGTTCATGGTGGAGAAAAATTTAATAAATCTGTATTAATAAATGATGAAGTTATAGATGCTATTAAAGAATGTATACCACTTGCACCACTTCATAATCCAGCAGGGTTACTTGGAATTGAAGCTTGTCAAAAAGAAATTCCAGGTGCAAAAATGGTTGCAGTATTTGATACAGCATTTCATCAAACAATGAAGAAAGAGCAATATATTTATCCACTTCCATATGAATATTATGAGAAATATGGAATTAGAAAATATGGATTTCATGGAACATCTCATATGTATGTAGCAAGAAGAGTTGCTGAAATGATGGATGAAGATATTAAGAATCTTAGAATAATAAACTGCCATTTAGGTCAAGGTGCTAGTCTTTGTGCAATAAAATATGGTGAGTCTTATGATACTACTATGGGACTTACTCCACTTGGGGGAATTCCAATGTGTACAAGATCAGGAGATTTAGATCCGTCAATTGTTACATTTCTAATGAAAAATGAAAATATGACAGCAGACGAGGTAGAAAAGGTATTGAACAAAAAATCAGGTGTCCTTGGAATATCAGGAGTTTCACCAGACTTTAGAGATGTTGAAGCAGAAAAAGCAAATGGAAATGAAAGAGCACGTTTGGCAATAGAAAATTATAATTATAATGTTGCAGGATTTATTTCAAAGTTCGCTATGGCAATGGATGGTGTAGATGTAATAACATTTACAGCTGGAATTGGTGAAAATCAAATAAAAATTCGTAAAGGAATATGTGAACATCTAAAGTTTTTAGGTGTTGAAATTGATGATGAAGCAAATAATATAAGAAGCGAAGAAAGATTAATATCTACTAAAAATTCAAAAGTTAAAGTGTATATAGTTCCAACAAATGAGGAGCTAATGATAGCAAGAGATACAAAAGAATTAATTAGTAAATAAGGAGTTAAAAATGAAAAAGAAAATAGTTATTGTAATTTTAATTATTGCTATACTAGCTATAGCAGGATTAGTTGGATACTTATATTTAAAAAATAATAATGATGATAAAGAAAAAGAAGAAGAGACTCCAGAAGATTTATATGCAGATTTTGTTAAAATTAAATTAGATGAATATGAAGAAGAAAATAATTATGACGGATTTTCATATTTCTTTTTAGATTTAGATAATGACAATATTCCAGAACTTATTAGTGCAAATGGATATTTTGGAGATTCATATTCAAGAGCTAATAAAGAAATTACAATCTATTCTATAATAGACGGGGCTGTTGAAGAAATAACGAAATTATTAAATAATCAAGAAATTTGCATGGTGTATGATATAAATAATGATAAATACTTATATGGATTTGCAGATATGGAAACAGTAAAAACTACAGATGATTATGGATTCGAGAAGGAAGAAAGAAGAATTTCAAAAATAAGAGTAATTGATTCAAAATGTTCTGATGCAAAAGAATATGATCAGTCTAGCAAAGAGTATAGTGAAAAATATATTACTATACCAGATAGTGAGAAAATTATAGAAAAATCAAATATTGAAACGATTTATGTAGGTGCAGAAAGCCCAAAATCTAATGTAAGAGACAGTTATGAAGAAGTTAAATCAATTGACGATATAAAATCAAATTTCATTTTTAATATAGAAGAATTAAAGAAAGAAAATGAAAGTAAATTAAATGCTCCAGATTCTGCAGAAGCAGAAAAGATTGGAGAAGAAATGCTTGATTATATAGTAAATTTCTCATCTAATGTTAAACTTGCTACTAAAGATACAGATATTGGTTCTGTTAGTTATGCAAGAGAAATTTTAGATTATGAAGGACAATTTGAAAATAAATTTACACAAAAATTTATAGATAGCTATTTTTCAATAAATAATGCAGGTCCTGGATATATAGAAGAATACAAAGGAAAGATGTATTTAATATCTCCTGGAATTGGTGGCAGAATGGATTATATAGGAGAGGAAATGTCTCTTAAAGAAGCTACAGACAACAAGTTAACATTTACTCTTACAGGATATTATTATAAAGATATGAATGATATTGAAAAAGGAGTTGCTTCTACAGAAAATCTAAAAGAAGAACTTGAAAAAGCAAATATAGAATATACAACTGAAACAGAAGAATTAGTTTTAGTAAAAGAAGATAATATGTGGAAAATTGATGAATATGATGATTTAGCAATATAATCTAGTAAAATTATAAATTATATAAAAGGAGGAATCACAAATGATTAAGTTTTTAAAAAATAAAAGAGGTATAGCGGTAACTTTATTTCCAATTATGGTTCTTCCTATTATATATATATCAACTTTAGTTACAGAGCCAATTATTGATGTGGGAATAAATAAAGGTTCAATATCTATGGAATATGATCATAATATTGTAGTTACACCTCCAGTAGAAGAGAAAAATCCTGATGAAGAAATTCCAATAGTTAAATATGAAGGATATGATACTTTTGGAGAGCTTAGAATTCCAGCTATAAATTTGAATCAAAAAGTTATTTCTAGTGTTACCGCTGATGCAATAGAAATATCTAGTGCATATTTATATAGTACTGATGGATTTAATAGACCAGGAAATACAGTTATAATTGGACATAATTATAAAAATGGTGAATTATTTTCTAATGTCACTAAACTAAAAATAGGAGATAAGATATATTTAAAAACTAATGGACAAGATGAAATAGAATATACGATTTATAAAATATTTGAAACATCTTCTTCAGATGCATCTTTTTATAACAGAGACACTCAGGGAAAGAGAGAAATAACTTTATCTACTTGTACAGATGATGTTGAAGTAACAGATAATAGATTAATAATTTTAGGAAAAGAAGAATAAAATAATTTAAAAAAGATATTAGGATGATTTTATATTTAACCTAATATCTTTTTATCTTATTATAATATTATAGTTTTATAATTTGTATAATTTACCATTCCGGGTTTTTGACCAGGAGCTTTTCTAACATATTTAATATATGTGTAATCAATAGATACATTTTTATCAAGACTTGCTTTACTATTTTGTTTAGCAAGAAGAGCACATTTAAAAATAGTATCTTCATCAGGTTCTTTTCCATTAGTCTTTAAAACTACATGGCATCCATGAAATGCTTGAACATGAAACCATAAATCATTTTTCTGAGCAAAATGAAGAGTAAGATAATCATTTTGTTTATTATTTTTTCCAACATAAACGTCAAACCCATTAATGTTATATTTATTTAAGTGAACTTCTTCTTTTTCTTTAGGTTTAGAGACTTTAAGATTTTTATAACTTATCTTTTTAATAGATACATTTTCAATAAATTCATCATGTATTTCTCTTAAATCTTCAATTGAAGTAACTGAATCTAAAGAATAAATTATACTTTCAATATATCTAAGTTCTAATTCTGCTTCTTTTTTTTGATCAGTTACAACAGACAATGTGTTTTTTAATTTATTGTATTTTTTAAAAAACTTTTCCATATTTTTTTGAATAGAACAAGTAGTATCTAATTTAATTTTAATTAAGTTATTATTATCATAATAATTTTCAAGTTCAATTTCTGAAGGAGTTTCGCTTACATCTTTAAATTTATACAAGTTTGCAGTAAGAAGTTCACCATATAATCTATATTTATCCATGTTTTCACATTCTGCAAGCTTGTGATTAATGTTTTCTAGCTTTTTAGAACATTTCTTAAGACTACTTAAAATAATCTTAAGTAAGTGACTTTTCTTAATTTCAAATTCATCTGTAGATTCTTTTTTATAGTAGAAGTCATCTAATTCATAATTTATTAAATTATTTTGCTTTGAAAAATCAATTGTATAATCTTTGTTAGATATTTTTTTGAAAGAAACATTATCAGTACCGAGATTATTTAATAAATTAATAATATATTCATAAATTTCTTTTAAATCATTTATATCATGAGTAGAATTTTCAATAGAAAGTTCATTTAATATATTATTTACGAAGACAGTACTAAAGCCTATAAAAAGATCAGATAAACAAACAGAAATATCTGTATAAGAAGTATTTGATACCAATCTATAAAAACTATCAAAGTTTTCTAATTCAAGTAAAGATGTTTTAAAAAGCTCAGGATATTCATAAGGTCTTGCAGGAAGAATTTCTCTTGTAGATGTAATTATATGTTTTAGAGAATCAATAATTACATTTTTATTATTTAATAAAACAATATTACTTCTACGTCCCATTAATTCTGCAATTAAAGTATATGAAACATTATCATGTAATTCATTATTACCCTCAAAGTGTATTTTTACTAATCTTTCTAAATCAAAACTCTTTATAGAAGAAATCTTAAAACCAATAAGATATTTCCTAAGAAGCATACAATAATTCATTGCATTAACAGGATTCTTTTTGCTATATTTAGTTAAATGTAGCCTATAATTTTCTGGATGAATATTAATCGTTAATAAATAGTTAATACCATTATTATAAAGAGATAAAACTATTTCAGTTTTACTTGGCTCAAATACTTTATTTACTCTTGCTCCAATTAATATATTATTTAATTCTGAAACAACAGATTTTGTAACAATACCATCAAATGCCATTTGTTTCTCCTTTTTTAAAATTTATATTATTTATGTTTGTTGCGTAATATACCTTAATAATAGTATAATCTTGAAAAATGTTTGTCAATATTTATTAAAAAATAAAAAAGATAAAATACAATTAATAAGGTTAATCTTGTTTTAAAAAAAGTCATGTGATATAATGAGAAAAAATTGTGATAGATAAAGCAAATTCTAGGATTGCTTAAAGAGAGGAGTCAGGAAATGTTAATTGAAAAACTTATTTTTAATATGTTAGCATTTTCTTTATTTATTATAATTTTTGCTAAGTTAATAAGAAGAAATGATACAACTTATGTAGGAGTACTCGCAATAGAAGCTATTCGGAATTTTAATAAACTTTATTGAAATATTAGTAGGAGAAGCTTTTAGTATATTTTTAAAAAGTTTGATGTATATTTTTTCAGTTATTATTCCAGTGATAATTATTATTTTAGAAGAAAAAGGTTATATATTTACTGAAATAATATATACAATTGCGAGTAAATTTCTTATGATAATTGGAGATAAAAAAGCAGCAAAAGCTATGTTATTAAAATTAGTAGAAAAATATCCTAATAGTTATATAGGACATGTAATGCTTGCAAAATTATATGAAAAAGAAGGCGGAATGAGAAGAGCAATTGATGAGTATGTACTTGCTGTTGATTGCAATACTAAAGATTATAATTCATATTATAAGATAGCTAATCTTTTAAATGAACTTGGGAAAAAAGATGAAGCAATAGAAATGCTTCAAAATCTAATTTCAAAAAAACCAGAATATTATGATGCTTCAATCTTACTAGGAGATTTGTTATGTGAAAAAGAAAGATTTAAAGAAGCGGTTTCAGTATATACAGATGCCTTAAGATATAAGCCAGCAGATTATGATTTATACTATAATTTAGGAATTGCATATACAAGATTAAATGATTTTTCAAGTGCAAAAGAATGTTATGAAAAAGCAGCTGAAATTAATCATAGACTTCATAATGCAAAATATAATCTAGGACAAATTGCATTAATAGAGAAAGATTTAGAAGATGCAGAAAAGTATTTTGAAGAATGTTTATTAGATGAAGAACTAGAAGCAAAAGCATATTATCAACTTGCAAAAATAGCAATGCTTAAAGATGAAAAAGATAAAGCTATTTTATTTGCGAATAAAGCAATAGAATTAGATGAGACTTATTTAAAAATAATAACTAAAGAAGAATTATTCGAACCAATTAGAAAGTATATTACAGTTTCTGCTAAGATGAATGAAGAGCATGAACATAAAAAAGAGCATAAAAAAGTTGGAAAAAGAGAAGAAGATGTGCAAAAATATTTAGAAGATACATATATATTAATTAAAGACTTAAATGAA
Source organism: uncultured Clostridia bacterium (assembly GCA_944387405.1). Taxonomy (GTDB): domain Bacteria; phylum Bacillota; class Clostridia; order TANB77; family CAG-508; genus UMGS1994. The sequence continues at coordinate 452,700 of CALXET010000001.1, read as the reverse complement.
AATGAAATAAAAAATAGAATCAATGCTAAATTAGATACAATTTTTAAAGAAGAGGAAGTAAAGAGAATTAGAAAAGAAGCAGAAAGAAACGCAGAGCTTGAAAGTGAAGAGTCTTTAGAGATACAAAAGGAAAAAGATTATTAAAATAAAAAACAAATGAAAGGATGATAAAAAAGTGAATAAGGTAGTATCAGTAATTGGTGGAGATTTGAGAATCGTAAAGTTAGTAGAATTATTAGTAGAAGATGATTTTACAGTATATGCATATGGTGTAGAAAATTCTGAAGACCTTCCAGAAGGAAATAGTAATTTTATAAAATGTGATTCTGTAAAACAGGCTGTTGACAGTGCAGACATTATATTAGGACCTATGCCACTTTCTGTAGATAGAAAGAATTTAAGTGCACCATTTAGTGAAGATAAAATACAAATAATTGATGTAATTGATGAAATGGCACATAAAAATAAGACATTTATAGCAGGAAAAATAACAGATGACGTTGCAGAAAAGCTTCAAGCAGGAAGTATAACATATATTGATTTATTAAAAAGAGAAGAACTTGTTGTATTAAATACAATATCAACTGCAGAAGGAACAATTCAACTTGCTATGGAAGAGACTCAAAAAACAATTCATGGTAGTAAAATTTTAGTAATGGGATTTGGTAGAGTAGGAAAAGTTTTAGCTAAAATGCTAGACGGTATTGGAGCAAAAGTATCTTGTGAAGCTAGAAAAGATTCAGATATTGCATGGATAAAAGCTTATGGATATACTCCTGTGCATTTAAGTGAACTTGAAAGTACACTTGGAGATTATGACATAATAATAAATACAATACCATTTTTAATATTAGATGAAAACAGACTAAAATATGTAAAAAAAGATTGCACAATTATAGACTTATCTTCAAATCCTGGTGGAGTAAACAGAGTGGCTGCAAGAAAATTAAATTTAAAAGTTATATGGGCTTTGTCTTTACCTCGGAAAAGTTGCACCTCTTACATCAGCACAATTTATTCAAGAAACTTTATATCATATATTAAAAGAAATATAGCATAAATCTAATAGCAAAATATAATATAGGCACATATTATAGTGCCTATATTAATATGATTTATTTAAGTATTTAAATATAGTAAAAAATAAATAAAAGATAAAATAAGGAGAAGAAAGGAACTTAAAAAAATGGAGACATATCAAGCAATAATACTTGGAGTAGTACAAGGACTTACTGAACTTTTACCGATATCTAGTTCAGGACATTTATATTTAATATCAGATTTTTTCTTTAATTGGGATATACCAGATGCATTTGATATAGCATTACATTTTGGAACTTTACTTGCAATATGTATATTCTTTTTTAAAGATTGGCTTAATTTATTTAAAGGAGCTTATGAAAAAGTTGTACATAAGAAAGATAGTTTAGAATCAAAAATATTTTTCTATATGGTAATAGGCACAATACCAGCAGGAATTATAGGTTTAATATTTGATAAATGTTTTGAGGATAGTTTAAGACACCCTTTAATAGTTGCAGGAGCTCTTATTATAATGGGTATACTTTTATATGTGGTAGATAAAAAATCAAAATCAGAATATACATATGAAACTATGACATTTAAACAATCATTTTTAATTACAATGTCACAAGTTTTGGCATTTATTCCTGGTGTATCTAGATCTGGTGCAACAATTACAGTAGGTAGAGCTTTAAAAGTAGATAGAGAAAGTGTTGCAAAATATACATTTTTACTATCAACACCTATGATATTTGCTGCAGTGATTTTAAAATTAGGAGTATTTGAACTTACAAAAGAATTTTTTATAGGTGTATTTACAAGCTTCATAGTTGGTTTATTTGTAATAAAATTCTTAATGAGCTTTCTTAAAAAAGGTAGCTTTAAGATATTTGCTATATATAGAGTATTACTTGGATTATTTGTTATAGGATGGTATTTCTTAGTTTAATTATTAGTAATAAAATAAAATTATATTAATATAAAAAAGTAAAACAGATTAGAACTAAATAAGTAAAATAAAAAGGAGAAAAAAGATGGCACAAATTATTGATGGAAAAGAGCTTGCAAAAAAGGTAAGACTTGAATTAAAAGATGAAGTAGAAAAATTAAAAAAAGATGATAATATTCATCCAAAGCTTGCAGTAATTATGGTAGGAAGTGATCCTGCATCACAAATATATGTCAGAAATAAAAGCAAAGCCTGTGACGAGATTGGTATCGAGTTTGAAGAATTTCTATTAGATGAAAATACTACTCAAAAAGAGTTATTAGATTTAATAGATAGATTAAATGATAATGATAAAATAAATGGAATACTTCTACAAAGTCCTATTCCTAAAAACTTAGACATAAATGAAGCATTTAGAAGAATTTCTCCTGAAAAAGATGTTGATGGATTTAATCCTGTAAATGTTGGTAAATTAACATTAGGACAAAAAGGATTTATTTCATGCACACCATTTGGTGTGATAAAAATGCTTGAAGAATATAATATTGATATAGAAGGAAAAAATGCAGTAGTACTTGGTAGAAGTAATATAGTCGGAAAGCCTATGTCACAATGTTTATTAAATAAAAATGCTACAGTTACAATTTGCCATTCAAAAACAAAGAATATCAATGATATAACAAAAAATGCAGATATTATAGTAGCTGCAATAGGAAAAAAAGAATTTTTAAAAGGCGATATGGTAAAAGAAGGTGTAGTAGTTATAGATGTAGGAATAAATAGAGGAGAAGATGGAAAACTTAAAGGTGATGTTGATTTCGATGAAGTAAGTAAAAAAGCATCTTATATTACTCCAGTTCCAGGAGGAGTTGGACCAATGACGATTGCAATGCTTATGACAAATGTAGTAAAAGCAGCAAAAGATCAAAATAAATAAAAATTTAATTTAAATTGGGGACTATAATTTAGGAGGTTATATGGAAAATATAAAATACTGGATTTGGTTCTCAATTTTTAATTTTAGACCAAAAGATAAAATTGAAATATTGAGAGTTTTTGACAATAAACCCGAAGAGATTTGGAAAAGTACTAAAGAAGATATATATAAGAAATTGTACAATTTAAATTTTAGTATAAAAAAACTAGAAAAAATCGTAATTGATATTATTTCAAGTAAAAACAATGTTAATTTAGAAAAATTAGAAAAAGATTTAGAAGATAAAAATATTAAAATTATAACTTTTTTAGATAATAAATACCCAAAAAACTTATTACACATATATGATTATCCAATATTATTATATTTAAAGGGAAATGATAATATATTAAATAATAAAGCTATATCTATAGTTGGTTGTAGAGATGCAACTGAATATGGAAAATATGTTGCAAAAGAAATTTCTAAAAAACTTTCTAAAAATAATATTATAGTAGTTAGTGGATTAGCAAGAGGTATTGATTCTATGGCTCATATAGGGTGTATTTTAAATAAAAAGCCCACTATAGGAGTTTTAGGATGTGGCATAGATATTGTATACCCAAAAGAAAATAAAAAGGTGTATGAGGAAATTTTAAAAAATAATGGAGCAATTATATCTGAATATTATTTAGGAATGGAACCAAGAAGAGAGAATTTCCCAATGAGAAATAGAATAGTAAGTGGAATATCTGATGGAATAATAGTTGTTGAAGCAAAGCAAAGAAGCGGCAGCCTAATTACAGCTAATCTTGCTTTGGAGCAAGGAAAAGATGTGTATGCAATTCCTCGGAAATATAACAAGTATGAATTCTAAAGGATCAAATGAACTCTTAAGAGATGGAGCAAAAATGGTACTGAGTATAGATGATATACTAGAAGATTGTTGAATTAATAATGTTTTTATAGTATTATTATATTGTTTAAATATATTTTATTTTAGAAAAAGGAGAAAAAGATGAGAGTTTTAGCAGTAGGAGATTTAATAGGATCAGAAGGATTAAGAAAATTAGAACAAGAATTACCTTCTTTAATAAAAAGAGAAAATATAGATTTTGTTATAGTAAATGGTGAAAATGTTGCAGATGGAATGGGGATAAATGAAAAATCATATAAAACAATCTTAAGTTTAGGTGCAGATGTTGTAACACTTGGAAATCATACATGGGCAAAAAAAGATGTTTTTAATTTTATAGATGATGATAAGATAGTAAGACCTGCAAATTATCCTGAGTCAAATCCTGGAAAAGGATATGGAATATATTTATGTAAAGGTAAGAAAGTAGCAGTAGTTAATTTAATTGGAAGAGTAACTATGAATGTATTGAGTGAAAATCCTTTTACTACTATAGATAGAATAATAGAAAAAATAAAAGATACAGTTGACTATATTATTGTAGATTTTCATGCTGAAGCAACTGCTGAAAAAATAGCGATGGGTTATTATTTAGATGGTAGGGCAAATATTGTTTTTGGAACTCACACTCATGTACAGACAGCAGATGAAACTATACTTGAAAAAGGAACAGGTTATATTACTGATTTAGGAATGACAGGACCTATTAAATCTGTTATTGGAATGGATGTAGATGTTTCATTTAAGAGATTTGTAACTTGCCTTCCTGAAAGATATAAAATGGCAGAAGGAAAAGCAAAATTAAATAGTTGTATTTTTGATATAAATGACGAAACAGGAAAAGTAGTAAATGTTAAAAGAGTAAATTTGTAAAACATGTCGAATAAGCGAAAAATAAGGAATACGATTGTTCCAGATTTTGCCATAATCTACTAGACTTTGGAATATATTTGTTATATAAAAAGTTTGTAAACGAAACAAAATAAAAAATTAGGAGGCAAGAAATGGAAGTTTTAAAAATTTCATCAAAATCAAATCCAAATTCAGTAGCAGGAGCTATAGCTGGATTGGTAAAAGAAACTACAAAGGCAGAAATGCAAGCAATCGGTGCAGGTGCACTAAATCAAGCAATAAAGGCAGTTGCAATAGCAAGAGGATTTGTTGCACCATCAGGAGTTGATCTTATATGTATACCAGCATTTGCAGAAGTACAAGTAGAAGGAGAGGATAGAACAGGAATTAAGCTGATTATTGAGTCTAGAAAATAAGTAAATATAGTATGAAGCGGGCGGGACTATATGTGCTCGCTTTATTTTTTTCTTTTTAAAAAATACAACATAAAATATCTTGCATGCTAAGCAAAATTAATATATTATATAAGCATTGGAAGGTGAATATTTTGAAATCGAGTAGATCTGATATTATAAAATATATATTTATATTATTTGTTATTATTTTGGCGGTAATAACTTATGTTGTATATCAAAAAACCACATCTAAAGCAAATGAACCACAAGCTAAAAAAGAAGAGGAAGAGTACAATATTATAAAAGAATTAAGATTAGGTATTGCAGAATTTGATACTATAAATCCATTATTAAGTAATAATAAAAATGTGCAACAAATATCTAAATTAATATATGATTCATTAATTACTTTTGATGAAAATTATAATTTTAATTATAGTTTAGCAAAAGAAATTTCAAAAACTAATAATAAAGAATATGTAATAAAATTAAGAGATAATGTGTATTTTCAATCAGGCGAAAAGTTTACAGCAAGTGATGTTGAATTTACGATAAATACTCTAAAATCAATTGATTCTATATATTCTGAAAATGTAAAAAGAATCGATAAGGTAAATGTTGTAGATGAAAGTACTTTAAATATTACTTTAAATAGAGAGATTCCATTTTTCGAGTATAATTTAACTTTTCCTATTTTATCAAAGAAATTTTATGAAGGTGAGGATTTTAAATCTACATCAAAAAATGTAAATCCAACAGGAACAGGAATGTATAGAATTGATACAACATCAGATAATGTAATTAAATTGGTGAAAAATACAAATTATTGGGATATAAATAATAGAAATCCAATAATAGAAACAATAAATATAAATTTATATAAAAATATGGGTGAAGTCTATAATGCATTTAAAAATGGAAATATAGATATGTGTGATACAACATTAAGTAGTGTTAAAGAATATATAGGAACTTTAGGATATACCGCAGCTACATATGCTACAAGAGAATTCGACTATTTAGTATTTAATTGCTCTGGAAATGGAGCACTTTCAGATAAATATGCAAGAAGGGCAATTAATTATGCAATTAATAAGAATAATATTGTAAAAAAATATTATGGTGATAATTATGGAGAAAGTACATTTCCATTAGATTATGGTAGTTGGGTATTTTCAAGTGGAAGTGTTGATAATAAATATAATTTAGATGATGCAAAAAGAATTTTAATGGATGGTGGATGGAGCTATTCAAATAGAAGATGGACAAAGAAAATTAATAATCAGACAGTTACTCTTAGTTTTACTATTACTGTAAATACTTCAAATAATACTGATATTATGGTTGCAGAAGAGATTAAAAATCAATTAAATGATTTAGGAATTTCTGTTACAGTAAAACAAGTATCAAAAAATAATTATTATAATTATTTAAATAAGCATTCAGGATATGAAGCAATTATAGTAAATATTAATACTTCATACTCTCCTAATATTAGTACTTATATGGGAGAAAATAATACATCAAATTATTCTTCAAATGAAGTTAATGAACTTTTAAAGCAAGTTTATTCAACTGGAGATTCAGCTGCTATTAAGGATGCGTATAATAAAATAATTGCGATATATAATACTGATGTTCCTTTCATAGGAATTGCAAGAAAAAATAATGTTGTAGTATATAATACTAATTTAGTTGGAACTACAAAGCCAACAGCTTTTAATATATTTAATAAGTTTCAGAATTGGTATAGAAAAAATTATTAAAAAGTGTTGACAAAAAAATTATTTAATATATAATAAATACAAACAAAAGTTTGGTAAAGTTTAGGAGGAAGTTTAATATGCAAGAAAATTCAGAAAAAAGAAAAGCATTAGATGCTGCTATGAGTCAAATTGAAAAGCAATTTGGAAAAGGTTCAGTAATGAAACTTGGTGATTATAAAGCAATGGAAGTTGAAGCTATACCTACTGGATCATTAGCTTTAGATGTTGCGTTAGGAATAGGAGGACTTCCAAAAGGAAGAATAATAGAAATATATGGACCAGAATCTTCTGGTAAGACAACTTTAGCTCTTCATGCAATAGCTGAAGTACAAAAAACAGGAGGAGAAGCAGCTTTTATAGATGCTGAACATGCTTTAGACCCAGTATATGCTAAAAAATTAGGTGTTAATATAGATGATTTAATTGTTTCTCAGCCAGATACAGGAGAGCAAGCACTTGAAATAGTTGAAGCTTTAGTAAGAAGTGGAGCTATTGATATAATAGTAGTAGACTCAGTAGCTGCCCTAGTTCCAAAAGCAGAGATTGATGGAGATATGGGAGATTCATATATTGGACTTCAAGCAAGACTTATGTCTCAAGCTCTAAGAAAACTTGCTGGTGTATTAAATAAATCAAAAACAGCAATTATATTTATAAATCAATTAAGAGAGAAAGTTGGAGTAATGTTTGGAAATCCTGAAACTACACCAGGTGGTAGAGCATTAAAATTCTATGCTTCTGTAAGACTTGATATTAGAAGAATTGAAAGTATTAAACAAGATGGTGAAGTAGTAGGAAATAGGACAAGAGTAAAAGTAGTAAAGAATAAAGTTGCTCCACCATTTAGAGAAGCTGAATTTGATATTATGTATGGAGAAGGTATTTCTAAAGAGGGAAGCATTCTTGATATGGCAGTTAAATTAGATATAATAGAAAAAAGTGGTGCATGGTTTAGCTATAACAATGCTAAAATAGGACAAGGTAGAGAAAATGTTAAGAAATATTTAAGGGAAAACCCAGAAATTGCAGCAGAGATAGAAAAGAAAGTAAGAGATAATTATAATAAAGCATTTGAAGAAGCTTTAAGCGGAGATGAAGAAGAAAAAGAAGAAGAGGAAGACAAATAATAAATGATTGAAAAATTTGCTGATGAAGAAAAGCTAGCACAGCTAGATAAGAGAGAAAAGCTAAAAACAAGAGTACTTAAATATATAATGTTTAAAAAGAGGACTGAAAAAGAAGTAAGAGAAAAATTTCGTGATGAAGATGAAGTCCTATTAGAAGAAGTCATTGAAATATTAAAAGATTTAGGATATATTAATGATGTAAGCTATGTAGAAAGATTTATTGATGACGCTATCAATTTAAAAAACTTATCATTATATGAATTAAAATATAAATTGTGTGCAAAAGGAATAAATAGAAATATAATAGATGAATATTTTAGTCAAAATGAAGATAAGTTATTAGATTATGAAAAAAAGTCTGCACAAAATGTTATAAATAAAAAGAAGAAAACCATGGAGATAGAAGATATAAAATTATATCTTAGAAAAAAAGGATATAAAGAAGAATCAATAAGAGTAGGAGAGTAAAATGGGAATATTAACATTAGAAACAAATAAATATGCATTAAAATTAGATAATTTTGAGGGACCATTAGATTTACTTGTCCATCTTATAGATAAAAATAAATTAGATATTTATGATATTAAGATTACAGATATAGCAGATCAATATATCGATTATATAAATCAAATGGAGAGAATGAATTTAGATGTTGCAAGTGAGTTTTTAGTTATTGCAAGTACACTTGTATATTTAAAATCAAAAGAGTTATTACCAAAAGAAGTTGATGATGAGGCAGAACTTACTGAAGAAGAGCTTATTGCAAGAATTATAGAATATAAAAAATATAAAGAAATAAGTAAGAAGTTTAAAGAATTTTATCAAGAGAATTCAAAAAGATTTTATAAATTACCAGATCAAATAGAACTTCCAAAACAGAAATTAGAAAAAACATATAAAAAAGAAGAACTTGCAAAAAGATATGAGAGATTATTAGAAGCAGAGAAAAACAAGATTAATCTTAACGCTAAAAATATCGAAAAGATTGCTATTATAGAAAAGTTCACAGTAGCAAGCAAAGTAAAAGATATGTTAAGAGCATTAATAAAAAATAAAAGTTTTGTTTTTAATAAATTATTTTCAATAAAAGAAAAATCAAGACCAGAGGTTGTTACTGCTTTTTCTGGACTTTTGGAACTTTCAAGAAGAAGTAAAGTTTCAACAGAGCAAGAAGAAATTTTTGGGGATATTTTAGTTAAGAAAAAAGAAAAGAAATAATAACCAATTTAATATAAAAACAAAAGGATATATTTATAAAAAATATAAATATATTCTTTTTTATTTGTCTTATTAAAAAAAACTTGGTATACTTATTAAAATGTTTAATTTAAGTAAAGTAAAATAAAGTAAATTTAAATAAATTTAGTTAAAAGTAAAATGAAGATAGTAGATTAATTAGAAAAAAAGAAAGATAATAGGGAATGGAAATATGAAAATAAGTGATTTAAATAAAGAATATGATAAATTACAACTAAAATATGGAGCAAAAGAATTAGATTCAATATATAATGGTGGATTAGAAGAAAATCCAGATATATGTTTTGTATTTATGAATCCAACAGGAAGAAATATAGCATCAGAAAAATCATGGAAAGGAAGAAAATCTCCTTGGATAGGCACTAAAAATATATGGGATTTATTTTATAGTGTTGGTCTTCAAGATGAAAAAATATATAAGAAAATAAAATCAATAAAAGGATCTGAGTGGACAGAAGAGTTTGCAGATGAAGTATATAGTGATGTAGAAAAACATAAATACTTTATTACGAATCTTGGAAAATGTACACAAATAGATGCAAGACCACTTCCAGATAAAATATATAAAGAATATTTAAGTTTACTGGAAAAGGAAATTGAAATATTAAATCCAAAAGTAATAATATTATTTGGAAATCAAGTAAGTTCAATTGTGCTAGGAGAAAAAATATCTGTATCAAGTGTACGTAAAAAATTATTTAAAAAGAATATTAATGGAAAAGAATATGATGCATATAGTATATATTATCCAATTGGAAATGGAAGATTTAATATAGATAAATCAATAGAAGATATAAAGTGGATAATAGAAAATAAAATTAATAATAAGAATAAATAAAATCATATAGAAAGAGAAGATAAAATATGAAAGCAAAATATTTAATATTAGATTTTGGAAAAGTATTAGCATATCCAGTTACAGGGGATTGGTTTATTACTCCTTTATTTTATGAATATGTAAATAAAGATAAATTAGATAAAGAAAAGTTTCATAAATGTATGGTCGAAATAGGAGATATGTTGGGTGGAATTTTAAAAAATGAGCAAGAAGAATATGAAATTTTTATTAAATTTTATAAAGATAGTTTAATTAATTCTGGATACATAGATAAAAATATAAATGATGTAGCAAAAAAATGTGCACATGATTTTGTTTTTAATAATGACAAATATAAATTATATGATGATGTTATAGAAAATTTAGAAAAATTTTCAAAAGAATATAGATTAATATGTTTATCTGATAATTGGCCATCAGGAGAGAGGTATATGAAAGATATGAAAATATACGATTTGTTTGAAAAAGTATATATATCATCAGATTATGGGTATACAAAATATGAAAAGATATTTTTTGATCATCCGATAGAAGATTTTAAAATAAAAAAAGATGAAGCAATATTTGTAGATGATAGCATAGAACTAATGGATATAGCAAAAGAAAAAGGATTGATTCCAGTACTTATGGATAGAGAAAATAAAATAGAAAATTGTTCATTTAAAAAAGTAAATTGTTTAAAAGATATAGATAAATAATTTTAATAAATATTATAAACAAAAAAGTAATAATTTAATAATTCTTTATATTATATCTGAAAAGAGGAAAAATGAAAAAGATATTATTAGTAGAAGATAATGATACTATAGTGATGGGGCTTAAGTATCTACTTGAAAAAGAAAATTTTGAAGTAAAAACTGTAAAAAATTTAGAGGAAACATATAAGATTGCTGAAAAAGAAAAGTTTAATTTATACTTATTAGATATAAATTTACCTGACGGAAATGGTTTTGATATTTGTAGTAAACTGAAAGAAAAAGAAGATGTTCCAATTATATTTTTGACAGCAAGAGATGATGAAAAAGATATAGTAAAAGGTTTAGATATGGGAGCAGATGATTATATTACAAAACCATTTAGAAATAGAGAACTTATATCTAGAATTAATAATGTATTAAGAAGATACGGAAAAAATGATAATAATTCAAAAGACAATATTATTAAAATAAACGAAATAGAAATAAATACAGATTCAGCAAAAGTTATGAAAAATGGAGAAGAAATTGTATTTACAAGTTTAGAATATAAAATATTAGTAATGCTTTTTAGTAATCCAAATGTATTAATAACAAGACAGCAAATATTAGATAAGATATGGGATATTGCTGGAAACTTTGTGAATGATAATACTCTTACAGTTTATATTAAAAGAATAAGAGAAAAATTAGATGATAAAGATGGAAAAATAATAAAAACAGTAAGAGGACTTGGATATATCATAGAGGAGAGCAAATGAGATTTATAAGAAATAAAAAATTATTTATAATAAGTACAATTTGTCTTATTTTTCTAATTGTAATAAGCACTATAGTTACAATTAAAGAATATGAAGATTATAATAATGAAATAGATGAAGTTTTTGTAAGATTAATATCTGTTATTAAAGAAGAATATCCAGATGTTGATGAAGAAGATATAATAAAAAACTTAGAATTAAATATGGAAAATGAAAATTCAGAAAATAATGAGAATAATAAAAATAACGATATTAATGAGATTTTAGAAAAATACAGTATAGATAATAAAATATTAGACGGGATAGAAAATAAAAAATATTCTAGCATAAGATATAATATTTTAATTATATTATTAGGATTTGTATTGTATTTATTAATAAATATAATACATGAGAGAAAAGAAAATAAGACAATAAGAGAAATAACAGAATATATTAAAAAAATAAATGAAAAGAAATATGAACTAAAAATAGAAGAAAATACAGAAAATGAATTAAGTAAATTGAAAAATGAATTATATAAGATAACAGTAATGCTTAAAGAAGAAGCGGAAGAATCTATGGATGCAAAAAAGACACTTAAAGTTGCAATTGAAGATATTTCACATCAGCTAAAAACGCCACTTACATCAATGTCTATAATGCTTGATAATATAATAGAAAATCCAGATATGGATAATGAAACAAGAAATTTATTTATACATGAAATCAATAGACAAATTAAATGGATTAATTGGCTTATTTTATCACTTTTAAAACTTGCAAAATTAGATTCAAATACAATAGAATTTGAAAAAAATAATATTAATGTACAGAATTTAGTAAATAATGTTATCAAAAATCTAGAAATACCAATAGACATAAAAGAACAAAAGATTATTATAACTGGAGATAAAAATACTTCTTTTGTTGGAGATTATAATTGGGAAAATGAAGCAATAACAAATGTTCTTAAGAATTGTATAGAACATACAGATAAAAATAAAAATATTTATATTAAGTTTGAAGAAAATAATTTTTATACTAAAATAGAAATAATTGATGAAGGAAATGGTATAGATAAAGAAGATTTAAAACATATTTTCAAAAGATTTTATAAAGGAAAAAATTCTTCAGAAAGTAGTATTGGGATTGGACTTGCTTTAGCTAAAACTATAATTGAAAAAGATAATGGACAAATTGTTTGTACATCTGAAGTAAATAAGGGGACAAAATTTGAAATTAGATATATGAAAAACATGTAAAAGATGGACTTTTTTATAAAATCCATCTTTTTTAAAATTTTTTAAATTTAGTCACTAAATAGTCACTTTACATTAGTATAATCTAAATATCAGAAAGGAGAAAAATTTATGGAGATATTAAGAGTTGAAAATTTAAGAAAAACTTATGGAAAAGGAGAGAATGTTGTTCATGCAGTAGATAATGTATCTTTTTCAGTAGAAAAAGGAGAATTTATAGCAATTGTTGGTGCTAGTGGATCTGGTAAATCAACACTTCTTCATCTTTTAGGAGGAGTTGACAGACCAACATCAGGAAAAGTTTATATTGATGGTAAAGACATATATAGTCTAAGTGATGATAATTTAGCGATATTTAGAAGAAGACAAGTAGGATTAATATATCAATTTTATAATTTAATCCCAATATTAAATGTAGAAGAAAATATAACTCTTCCATGTGAATTAGATGGAAAAGAAATAGATAAACAAAGATTAGAAGAGATTTTGAAAACTTTAAATTTAACAAACAGAAGAAAAAACTTACCAAATGAATTATCAGGAGGTCAGCAACAAAGAGTTTCAATAGGAAGAGCTGTTATAAACAATCCAGCAATAATGCTAGCTGATGAGCCAACTGGAAACTTAGATAGTAAAGCATCAGAAGAAATAATTTCATTATTAAGACTTTCTAATAAAAAATATAACCAAACAGTAATTATAATAACTCATGATGAAAAAATTGCTTTAGAAGCAGATAGAGTTATTACAATTGGTGATGGAAAAATTATAAAAGATGAAAGGAATTAAAAATGAAAATATTAAATAAGTTAACAATAAATAATTTGAAATTAAATAAAAAGCGTACTATTGTTACTATAATAGGAATTATTTTATCTACTGCACTTATATGTGCTGTAGCTGGTGTGTTTTCAAGTTTTAGGCAGACTTTAATAGATGCCGCAAAAGTAGATCCTGGAGATTTTCATGTAACTTTTGAAGGAGTTCCTGAAGATGAAGTTAAATATATAGTAAACAATAGAGAAGTAGATACGTTTTTCTATACACAGCCTGTTGGTTATTCTAAACTTGAAGGAAGTGCTAATGAATATAAACCATATTTGCATTTAATGGAATATGATAAAACAGCTTTAACTAGTTATGGAATAAAACTTGTAGAAGGAAGACTTCCTGAAAATTCAAATGAACTTATAATATCATCATCTATAGATACTAATGCGAATGTAGAATATAAAATAGGTGATAAGCTTACATTAGATATAGGAAAAAGAATGTCTGAAGGACATGAACTTAATCAAGATAATCCATATGCAACAGAGAAATTTAATGAGAATACAGGAGCATATGAAACATATGACGGAGATGAAACATTAGAACATATAGAAACTAGAGAATTTACAATAGTAGGAATAATGGAAAGACCAAATTATACAGTAGAACCATATGATTCACCTGGATATACAGTAATTACTGTTATGGATGATATGAGAGATACTGTGAATATTTCAGTAAAGATGAAAGATGTAAGAAATACATACGAATTTATAAAAGATATCTTAGATATAGATAATATAGATGATATGTATAATTATGATGCAAAATATGAAGTTATTACGAACTATGATATTTTAGCTATGTCAGGTGTTACAAGAAGTGGTGATACTGGAAATGTAATTTTTACATTAATTGCTATAGTAATTGGAATAATAATAGTAGCAAGTGTATTTGTTATAAGAAATAGTTTTGCAATATCAGTATCAGAGAGAATGAAACAAATTGGAATGATAGTAAGTGTAGGTGCTACTAAAAAACAAATAAAAAAATCAGTATTATTTGAAGGTGTAATAGTTGGTTTAATAGGAATTCCTATAGGAATACTATGTGGTATTTTAGCTACATTTATTTTAGTTAAGTTTTCTCAAGCAATGATTGGTGATATGATGAATGGAATGACATTTTCTTTTGCAATGCCAATATCTGCAGTAATTTTAAGTATAATTTTAGCAATAGTTACAATTTACTTATCTACAAGATCATCTGCTAGAAAAGCTTCAAAAGTATCTCCAATAGAGGCTATAAGAAGTAATAATGAAATAAAAATTAAAGCAAAAAAAGTGAAATCTCCTAAGATTATTAAAAAGATTTTTGGAATAGGAGGAGATATAGCTTATAAGAATTTAAAAAGAAATAGAAGTAAATATAGAACTACAGTAATTTCTTTAGTTGTAAGTATTACAATATTTATTTCACTTTCAACATTTATGAATTATGTATTTGATTTATCTGGACTATATTATACAGATATTAATTATGATGTGGAAATGTATATATCTAATGCAGAGGGTAATGAAGAAGAAGGTTATAATGAAAAAATAGAAGCAGTTAAAAATTTAGAAACAAATAAAGATTATACAATGCAAAGAGGTATATTCTGTTCAGGAGAAGAAAGTAATATTGATAACTTTTTAACAAAAGACGGAAAAGAATATTATGATGAGATATGGGGCGGAAGTCCTTCTATAAGATTAGTTTCTCTTGGAAAAGAACCATATAGAAAATATATAGATAAGTTAGGCTTGAGTTATGATGAAGTAAAAGATAAAGCAATATGTTTAGATATGGGAAGACAATCTTATAAGAAAAAGCAAATAGATGTAATAAATATTAATAAAGGAGATAATATTACAGGAAAAATATATGATGTAAATTATGAAAAAGAAATTAGTTTAGAAGTTGCAGAAGTAACAGAAGAAAAACCAATTGGTATAAATGAGTCAGATACACAAGTATTTATAGTAAGTGACGAATACTTAGATGCTAATTCAAGTAGTGAAGGAGATGATTATGTTACATTTTATATAGATGCAACAGATGCTGACGAACTAGAAAAAGAAGTTATAAATACAGAAGTTTTAAAAGGAGTCGAAGTATATAATATTCAAAAAGAAGTAGAACAAATGAAGAGAATGATAATATGGATTTCTGTATTTTTATATGGTTTCATAATAGTAATTACATTAATTGGAGTAACTAATATATTTAACACTATAACAACAAATATGAATTTACGTAGTAAAGAATTTGCGATGCTTAAATCAATTGGTATGACTAAAAAAGAGTTTAATAGAATGATTAATTTAGAAAGTATATTCTATGGAGTAAAATCACTTTTAATAGGAAATGTATTAGGAGTTGGACTTTCATACTTTATTTATAAAACAGTTGCAGATGCAATGGACTTTGGATTCCAGTTACCAATTAAGTCAATAATTATATCAATTGTATTTGTTATGATTGTTGTTTCAATTATTATGAGATATTCATTAAAGAAAATTAATAAACAAAATATAATTGAAACTATAAGAAAAGAAAATATATAAAGAGTAAAAAAATAAGTTTATAAAATAAAAAAAATGGAAAACTAGTATTATTAGGAAGGTTTTAATGATGCTAGTTTTTCTTTTTATATTGTTATTTGTAATTTTTATTATAATTGGAATAATATTTTTTAAAGTAGAAGTAGATATAAAAATAAATTATGATAATTTTGAAAAAGATGAAATAAGAAGTAAAGAAAAAAGTAAAGAAAAAAATGAAAGAAAAAACATAGAAAAAAATTTAAAATATAAAATTAATATAAATATGTATTTATATAAAATAAGATATCTAAGATTATTTAAAATTAGTATAGATAGTAATTATGTAAGATTTTATAAATATAAAATTAGATCAGAAAAATTTTTAAAAGATCTTATAAAAAAAGCTAATGTAAAAAAAGAAATAAAATTATTTAAGCTAAAATATTTAAATTTAATTAAATATGATATAAAAAAGTTTTATTATAACTCAAAAATTTATACTGAAAGTAATTTATTAACAATACATTTTATGACTTTTTTATATACTTTTATTTTTAATATAATAGGATATTTAAGCTTTAAAAATAATGTAAATAAGATAGAAAATGTATATGTAAATATTATTCCATTATTTGAGGATCAAAGCATAAATAATTTGTTTTTTTATCAAAACAAAAAGTTAATAAAAAGTAATATTAATGTAAATATGATTTTAGATATAAGTACTGTTAGTGTAATTAAATTTATATATAATATGAATAAAAATAAAAAAGAATAAAATAAATGCTATTGTAAAAAATAATATTATAAAATTATGTAGAAAGGAGAAAATAAATGGATCATCCAATAGAAGATATTATGAAAACAACTATGGGAAATTTAAAAGATATGGTAGATGTAAATACGATAGTAGGAACTCCAATAGAAACAAAAACAAATGCTGTAATAATTCCAATTTCAAAAGTATGTTTTACGTTCGCATCAGGAGGAAGTGAGTTTAAAGGAGAAACAATAAATGAATACACAAAAAGAGAAAAAGAAGAGGCAATACAATATAGATTACCATTTGGTGGTGGAAGCGGAGCTGGAGTGCAAATTAAACCAGTTGCTTTCTTAGTCGTAACAGGAGAAACTGTAAAGTTACTTCCAATAGATTATAACTCAACTTTAGATAAATTAATTGATTATGTTCCAGACATAGTTGAAAAAGGAAACGAGGCTTTAAAATGTATGAAAGAAAAAAATAAAAATATACAAGAATTAAAAACTAAGATAGAAGAAAGTATTAGAAAAGATATTGATAAAACCTTGGCAGATGATAAAAAAGAAGATATTCCTATAGAAAAGGCATATAACGAAATGCCAGAATAAAATTGTAAGAGCTTTATAAGAAAGAATTTATAAAGCTCTTTTTTGGACTTTTTAAGATTTAGTATTGTTTTATTTCTATGTTTGTCTTGCGCAAATAATAGAATGAGTGATAAAATATAGCATATTAAATTACTTAAGAAAAGGAGAATTAAGATTTAATGGAGGAGTTTTTAGAAATAGTAAATACTTTTGAAGCCCAAACAATGATAAGACTTTTACTTTGTGTTATTTTAGCAGGATTCATTGGAATGGAAAGAGAGCATCTAAAAAAACCAGCAGGAGCAAGAACACACATGTTACTTTGTATCAGTGGTTGTTTAGTAATGCTTACAGGAGAATACGTTTCAATAGGATCAGAGATGGCAGATATGACAAGACTTCCAGCGCAACTATTATCAGGTATTGGTTTTATAGGTGCAGGAACGATATTAAAAGATGGATCAAATATTAAAGGACTTACAACAGCAGCAAGTTTACTATGTACAACATGTATAGGACTTGCAATAGGAGCGGGCTTCTACTTAGGAGGAATTATAGGAACTATAGTTCTTTATATAGTTTTAACACATTCATATAAATTATATGACGCGTGGGATTCAAAATTCATATCTTACAAAATGAGTTTAAAATATAAAGATGAGTGTGATATAGAAAAAGTTCAAGAGATATTAGATAAAGCAAATTTTAAAATTGGGTCAATAAAGATTAACGAAGAAAAGAAACAAATAATTATTATAGGAAAATACAATACAATAGTAAATAAAAATAAAGTTATTGCTGATTTAATAAAAAAAGCAAATATTACAGAAATTATAGAAGGATAGGTATTAAGCAAAATGGAAAACTTAGAAGAAATTAAACAAAAAGCAAATTGGTGTTTACAATGTAAAACAAGACCTTGTCAAGAAAAGGGATGTCCAGTTCATACAAATATTCCAGAATTTATTTCAAAAATAAAAGAAGAAAAATTTAAAGAAGCATATGATATACTTCAAGAAAATAATATATTTAGCCATATTTGCGGAACAATATGCCCACAAGAAGATCAATGTGAAGGAAAATGTGTAAGAGCAATAAAACAAGTTCCAACAAGTATTGGATATTTAGAAAAGTTCATAAATGAATGGGCAGAAGAAAATAATTATGAATTTGAATATAAAGTAGGAGAAGAAAAAGATAAAAAAGTTGCTGTAATTGGCTCTGGCCCTGCAGGACTTGAATGTGCATATGAACTAAGAAAACAAGGATACAAAGTTACAATATTTGAAAAAGATGAAGATTATGGCGGAATATTAAGATATGGTATACCAGATTTTAGACTTTCAAAAGATATTATACAAAATATAATAGATAAATTAAAAAAGATGGAAATTGTGTTTAGAAATAACACATGTTTTGGAAAAGATATAAAAATAGATGATTTAAAAAATGAGTTTGATGCTATATTTTTAGGAATAGGTGCGGAAAAGCCATCTACATATGATTTAGGAGATTTTGAAAACATATATGACTCAGATACTTTCTTAAGAGCATATAATAATAGAAAATATCTAGAAAAATTAGGCGATGTTGTTGTAATTGGTGGAGGAAATGTAGCAATGGACTCTGCAAGAGCTGCTATAAGAATGAATGCTAAATCAGTTTCTATATTATATAGAAGAGATGAAGAGCATATGCCAGCAAGAAAGATTGAGTTAGAAGATGCTATAAAAGATGGTGTAATTCCAGTATTTTTAACAAGAGTTATTAAAGGAAAAGGAACAGGTAGAAAACTTGAAAAATTAGAATGTATAAAAACAGAAATAATAGACCATAAAGCAATAGATAAAGTAAATTCAGAATTTGAATATAAAGCAGATTCAGTAGTTTTTGCAATAGGATTAAAACCAAATAAGGAATTATTACAAAAACAAAATATTGAATTAAATGAATACGGATTAATAAAAGTTGATGAAAACTGTAGAACTAGTATAGAAAAAGTATATGCTGGTGGAGATGTGATGGAAAGTAAATCAACAGTTTGTAGAGCTATAAGTTCTGCAAGAATAGCTGCAAAAGCAATAATATCTGATTTAGAATCTAGATAAACTTTAAAAGGGGTGAGTCACATAGAAGATTATATTGATTCAAAAAAAGAAGAAATTATAAAAGAAGTTTGTGAGATTGTTAAAATTCCAAGTGTCAATGAAATATCTACTGATACAAATAAACCATTTGGAGAAAATGTAAATCAAGCATTAGAGCATTTTTTAAAACTTGGTGAAAGACTTGGATTCAGAACGAAGAACATTGATGGATATTGTGGATATGTAGAATTTGGAGAAGGGGATGAACTTCTTGGAATAATTGGACATTTAGATGTAGTTCCAGCAGGAGATGGATGGACACATAAACCTTTTGAACCAGAGATTTCTGGTGGAAAAATATATGGAAGAGGAACAACTGATGACAAAGGACCAGTAATTGCTTCTTTGTATGCAATGAAAGCAGTAAAAGATCTTTTTGAAGTTAATAAAAGAGTAAGACTAATAGTAGGACTTAATGAAGAAAATGATTGGAAGTGTATTGATCATTATAAAGCTGTAGAAGAAATGCCAACTATTGGCTTTAGTCCAGACGCTGATTTTCCATGTATATATGCAGAAAAAGGATTACTAAGTGTATATATTAGTGAAGATTTAGATGAGAATGAAAATGTTATTATAAAAAATATAGATACAAAAAACAATGCTATAAATGTAGTTCCTAAGTATTGTAGTATTAGTTTAGAAATAAAAGATAAGTTATTATTAGACAAAATAAATAGTGATATACTAGAAATTGCAAAAGAAAAAAGTTTTGAAATAGAAACAGCTATTAAAGATAAAAATTTAAAAATAGAATCATTTGGAAAAGCTGCACATGCAGCTCATCCTGAACTTGGAATAAATGCTATTAGTAGATTAGTATTAGTACTTAATAAAGCTTTTAAAGTAAACAATATAAATAATGATTTTATAAAGTTACTAAGTGATAAAATTAATTTAGAAACTGATGGAAAAAGCCTAGGAATAAACTTTAAAGACGAAATGGGAGAGTTAACTTTAAACTTAGCAAGATTATATATTGAGGATAATAAAATCATAGCAGGTGCTAATTTAAGAGTGCCAGTAACTATAAATATAGATAATGTAGAAAATGAAATTAAAAAGTCTTTATCTTGCGAAAATGTAGATATTTTATTTAAGGATAGAAAAGATTCATTATATATTCCAAAAGAAAATGAACTAGTAAAAAAATTATGCAAAATTTATAATGATTATTATGGAAAAAATGAAGAGCCACTTGCTATAGGTGGAGCAACATATGCAAGAGCTTTCAAGAGATGCGTATCTTTTGGAGCTATGATGCCAAATGAAGAAGATATGTGTCATAAGGCAGATGAATTTATTAAAATAGATTATTTATTAGATTCGTGCAAGATATACGCTAAAGCAATTTATGAACTTGCTAAATAAAATAAAGATGTTAAAAGGAGCTGAAATAAATGAGATATCCGGATGATTTAAAAACTGGCGATATGATAGGAATTACCGCACCATCAGAAGGAATTATAAAACAAGATAAGATTTTAAGATTAGAAAATGCAGAAAGAAATTTAAAAAATTTAGGTTATAAGTGCATTGAAACAGAAAGTGTTAGGAAAAGCGAATTTGGAAGAAGTACAGATGGAAAAACGAGAGCTAAAGAATTTATGGAGTTATGGAACAATAAAGATGTAAGAGCAATAATATCTGCAGATGGTGGAGACTTTATGTGTGAGATGATAGAAAATCTAGATTTTGAAGAAATAAAAAAATTAAAGTCGACATGGTTTCAAGGATATTCAGATAATACATATCTAGAATTTTTACTTACAACGATTTGTGATATTGCAACTATATATGGTTCTAATATTAAATCATATGGAATGAAAAAGCCAGGAAGAGATTTACTTGATTCATTAAGATTAATGAGTGGAGAAGAGATAGAACAAAAGAGTTTTGATAAATATGAAGAAAATTGGCTTGAAAAAATAATTAAAGGCGAAGTAACAGATGAAGACGAAGATCCATATGCTGGATATAACTTAGTAAATAAAGTAGAATGGAAAAATTTAAAAGATGAAGAGAAAATAAATTTTTCAGGAAGAGCTTTAGGTGGATGTTTTGATGTAATAACAAATATTATAGGAACAAAATATGATAAAATATCTGAATTTATTGAAAAATATAAAGATGATGGAATAGTATGGTTTTTAGAAGTTTTTGAAATGAGTACACCACAACTTTTCTGTAATCTTTGGAAAATGAAAAATGCAGGATACTTTAAATACTGTAATGGTATTATTTTTGGTAGATCAATATTACTTAGAGAAGATTATGGAATAGATATGAAAAAAACTCTATTAGATGCCTTAGCATCTTTAGATATCCCAGTAATATATGATGCAGATATTGGTCATTTAGATCCGACAGTAAATATTATTAATGGTTCTATTATAGATGTTGTTTCTGAAAATGGTAAAGGATCTATAAAAAATTATTTTAAATAAAAAAGGAAGGGGGGCTAGCCTTGCGGCTAGTCCCCTTTAGTGCTTTTATCCGATCCTGTGCCTGGGAAACTGAATCACTTCAGCCTCATGTACGGCTTCGTCGTCTTCTGAGTCATAATCAAAGTATTCATCATACTCCTCGTATTTCTCATAACGGCGAGCACGAATTCGATCTGCGAGTACAACTACCAAATCAGCGATAGCTGTGGCTATCATCTGAAAACCACGGTAAATTGCAAAGCAGATAAGACCGAGCAGAGAAATCAGAAATCGGATCGTGTATTTGAGGATAACTTCCCCAACACCAACCCAAAACCAGAACGATTTGTGCATTCCATAAATTGCAAAGCCCATGATCACAAAGATGCCAAGGCTAATACCAATAATGGAAATATCAACACCGTTCTTTGCTGCGAATGCGACGACCGGATCAGTGCTATTACGAATTGCATCACGCTTTTCGTTTAACACATCAATCGAAGCGTCGGCTTCATCAGCATCGTGCCGATAAGTCGGAATGTGACCATACATACGAGCCATGTCGTTGTTGTAGTCACGAGTTGACTCTGCGTCACGAATTTCTCTGTAATAGTACCCCATTTGAATTTGGGTAGAAGCAAGCTTCCATCCAAACTGGATACCGGTAAAAGCTAAACTTCCCATCAGTGCCAGAACACTAATTACAACGAAAAGCCGAGTGGCGATTCGCTGGTAATAAGCCTTCTTGCTAGTTTTAGCGGTTTTTCTAGTGTTTCTCTTGTTGTTTGCCATTGTTGTTTCCTCCTTATTAATTGTGTTTTTGCTATGTTTTTTCTACAAAGGCTCCCCATAATAAAAAAATACCTAATTTAATTATACTACAAAATAAAAAAACTGGAAATAGTGTAAAAAAATTGTTAAAAAAATGAAATATTTAAAAAACAAGAAAAAAATAAATATTTTAAAAAAATCATATTAAAATAAATTGACAAAAAAGATTTTATAATAGATAATTATGATATATGTTATGAGATTTTACAAAAGAAATTTAGAAAGATGCGGAGGATAAATTATGTATATATTCAATAGAATTACAGTAGTACCACAATTACCAAAGAGAATTGAAAAACTTTCAGAAATAGCAAATAATCTTTGGTGGTCATGGAATACGGAATTTTTAAAACTTTTTAAAATGATTGATTTAGATTTATGGGAAAGTATTGATAAAAACCCAACTAAGTTTTTAAAATTAGTAAATCAAGAAAAAATTGAAAAAATAGCAACAGATACAGAATTTTTAAAAGCCTATGATAAAGTGGTATGTAATTATGATAGCTACATCTATAGTAAGGATACATGGTTTGCAAAAAAACATCCAAACAATAAGAAAGACACAATTGCATACTTTTCTGCTGAATATGGATTAGACGAAATACTTCCAATATATTCAGGAGGACTTGGAATACTTTCAGGAGATCATTTAAAGGCATCAAGTGATTTAGGAATTCCATTAGTTGCAGTTGGACTTTTATATAAGAATGGATATTTTAATCAAAGAATAAATGCTTATGGACATCAAGAATCAGAATATCACAATATAGATTTATATAATTTGCCAATTAATCCTGTAAAAAATGATGTTGGAGAAGATTTAATAATTTCAATACCTTTACTTGCAAATACTTTATATCTAAAGGTTTGGGAGATAAATGTAGGAAGAGTTAAATTATATTTAATGGATTCTGATATTGAACAAAATATTGAAGAATATAAAAATATAACACTTAGACTTTATGGTGGAGATAAAGAAATGAGAATAAGACAAGAAATTGTTTTAGGAATGGCAGGTGTTATATTACTTAAGACTCTAGGATATAATCCTACAGTATATCATATGAATGAAGGACATTCTTCTTTCTTAACACTTCAATTAATTAAAGATGTTATGGAAGAAAAGAAGGTATCATTTAATATTGCAAAAGAAATAGTAACTTCTAAAACAGTATTTACAACTCATACTCCAGTTCCAGCAGGAAACGATATATTTGATATTAGTCTTATGGATAAATATTTTGATGGAATTTGGGACGAATATGGAATTACTAGAGAAGAATTTTTAAAACTTGGAATGAGAGAGCAAGAAGAATTAGAATCAGGATTTAATATGGGAATGCTTGCTTTAAGAATTGCTGGTAAGAAAAATGGTGTAAGTAAGCTTCATGGTGCAGTATCAAGGGAATTATTCTCAGATGTATGGCCAGAAATAGCGCCTAATGAATCACCTATAACTTATGTTACAAATGGTATTCATACTTGTACTTGGCTTGCTCCAAATATTAAAGAATTATATAATGAATATTTAACTCCATATTGGCAAGAAAATATTCATGATAATAATACATGGAAAAAGATAAACAATATTCCTGATAAGAGATTATGGGAAGAACATGTAAAAAGAAAAGAAAAGTTAATAAAACTTGTAAAAGACAATATAACAGCAAGATTTAGAAAAAGTGGTTATGGATATGAGCAAATAGCAGAAATTACTTCTAAATTAAATCCAAATGCATTAACAATAGGTTTTGCTAGAAGATTTGCTACATATAAAAGAGCAACACTTATATTTAGTGATATAGAAAGATTGACTCAAATCATGAATAATAAAGATAGACCAGTTCAATTAATATTTGCAGGAAAAGCTCATCCAGCAGATACAGAAGGTCAAGATCTAATAAAACAAATTCATGAAATTTCTATGATGCCACAATTTAAAGGAAAAATATTTATATTAGAAAATTATAATATTGGAATGGCAAGATATTTGATAAGTGGTGTAGATGTATGGCTAAATAACCCAAGAAGACCAATGGAAGCTTCAGGAACTTCTGGTGAAAAAGCTTCTGTTAATGGTGTAATAAACTTTAGTGTACTAGATGGATGGTGGGCTGAAGGTTATACAGGAACTAATGGATGGGCTATTGGAACTAATGCAACATATGAATCTTATGAAATACAAGATAAAGCAGATAGTAATAGTATATATAACATATTAGAAAATAAAATTATTCCAGCTTATTATGCTAAGAAAGATGAAGATGGAGTTTCTAAAGAGTGGGTAAAAATAATGAAAAACTCTATAATTACAACAGGAGGAAATTATAGTACTGCTAGAATGCTTGTAGATTATACAGAAGGTTTGTATTTACCACTTTGTGATCAATATAATAAAAACTTTACTGATTTAAATAAAGTAATGGATTTTTATAAATGGAAAAAAGCATGCAAGGAAAGATGGAATGAGATAGAAATTTCACAAGAAGATAATATAGATAATGTTAAATTGAATGCTGGAGATACAATAAGTGTATCTTGCTATGTAAAACTTCCAAACTTTAATCCAGATAATGTTTCTGTACAAGTATATTATGGTCAAATATTAGAAAATGGTACTGTAAATAATATAAGTGTTACTGAAATGAAAAGGGTTGACAGTAAAGAAGAAAGTGATAAAATAAAATATGAAACAGATATCAAATTAACAACAGGTGGAAATTTTGGATATACATTTAGAGTAATGCCAAAACATGAAATGTTAATGGATTCTGCTAATATGAATTTAATTAAATGGATGACAAAATAATTTAACTATAAAATAAAGAGTAGGTTCGAAAATCTACTCTTTATAGCTTGTTTTAAGCAGCATATTAAATAATACACAAATTTAAAGAAAATATAACAAAAATCTTGTTTAATTATTTATTTTCTGCTATAATAGCAGTTGCTTGATGCATAAAAAGTAAAAAAATAGTTTATAATAAAATTTAATATAGAAAGAGGAATGGTAAAATGAAATCAGATTTAAGAAAGACAAAAATCATTGGTACAATAGGACCAGCAAGCGAAAGTGAAGAAATGCTTACAAAACTTATGAATGCAGGTTTAAATGTTTGCAGAATTAACTTTTCACATGGCGGTTATGAAGAAAATGCAGAAAAGATTGCAACAATTAAGAGATGCAGAGAAAAACTTAACTTACCTATAGCAATGGCTCTTGATACAAAAGGACCAGAAATTAGAACAGGTAAATTAGAATCAGGAGACGAAAAAGTTACAATAGAAAAAGGACAAGAATTTACATTTGTTCATGATGATATAATAGGAAATAACACAAAAACAACATTAAGTTATAAAGAATTATACAAAGATGTAAAACCAGGTTCAACAATATTAGTTGATGATGGAGCAATAGAATTCAAAGTAAAAGAAATAAATGGACAAGATATTGTTTGTACAGCTCAAAATACAGGAAAATTGGGTTCAAGAAAAACAATGAATATTCCTGGTGTTGTAGTTGAATTACCAGCTTTAGGTGAAAAAGATATTGATGATATTACAAAAGGTGTAAAAGCTGGTTTTGATTACATTTTTGCTTCATTTATAAGAAGACCAGATGATGTTAGACAAATAAGAAAATTATTAGATGATAATGGTGGTCAAGATATAAAAATTATCTCAAAAATAGAAAGCCAAGAAGGTGTAGAAAATATTGAAGAAATACTTGAACTTTCAGATGGTATAATGGTAGCTCGTGGAGATATGGGTGTTGAAATACCAATGGAAGATGTTCCAGTTGTACAAAAAAGATTTATCAGATTATGTAACAATACTGGTAAACCAGTTATTACAGCTACACAAATGCTTGAATCAATGACACATAATCCAAGACCAACAAGAGCAGAAGTTAGCGATGTTGCAAATGCTGTATATGATAGAAGTAGTTGTATAATGCTTTCTGGAGAATGTGCAAGTGGTGAATATCCAGTTGAATGTGTTGAAGCAATGTCTACAATATCAAAACATATTGAGAAAAATATTAAATATTGGAAGAGATTTGATAACAGAGTATTAGAATTAGATAAAAATGATCTAGAATTTAATGTAGCTTATACCGCAGGAAAAACAGCAAGAAATATGATGGCTGATGCAATAGTTGCATATACTCATACAGGAAGAACAGCTAATCTTTTATCTGCAATTGGACCTGCTTGCCCAATATTAGTAGTTACAGATAATGAAAAAGTTTATAATCAATTATCAATCGTATGGAACGTATTTCCTGTACTTGTTAAAGATGAAACAAATATTGATTTAATAATTGAAAAAGGAATCGAAAAACACAAAGAATTAGGAAACTTAGAAACAGGAGATTCAGTAATTCTTGCTGGTGGAAGCAAAGTATTACCAGATTATCCAGCAAGCAAAGTATTTGGTGGATATTTAAAAATACAATAATAAAAAATTAAAATAGCACAATACAAGTATATTTATAAATAAAGCGTCTCTTTTTAAGAGGCGTTTTTTCTTTAAAAAAATATAATAAAAATTAAGATTATTTTAATACTAATAATATATTATATTTTAAAGTATATATTGTATAAAAAAATAATATATAATATAATACTAAATGTAAAAATAAAAAAGAATAGGAGAGAAAATTATGGAAGAATTTCAATATAATGAAGTAAATTCTGTTTCTGATATGGAAGTAAGAGGAGCTCTTTCAAAAACATTTTTGTGGATGTTTTTAGGTGTTCTTGCAACTGCTATAACAGCAGTTTACACATATTCAGCAGGAATTGCTGAAACAATGGCAGTAGATGGAACTTTTGCAATTATTTGTATAGCTCAGATTGCAATTGCATTAATTATGGGATTTTTATTAAGAAGGCTATCATCTACTATGATAACAATATTATTTTTTGCGTATTCAATGCTTACGGGTGTTACACTTTCGACAATATTTTATGTTTTTGAACTTTCATCAATAACAATAGCATTATTTGGATCTGCCGCTCTTTTTGGAGGATTAGCGATCCTAGGATATAATTCAAATAGAGACGTAACAAGTCTTGGTTCAATGCTTACAATTGGACTTATAATTGGATTAGTACTAAGCATAATTAACTTATTTTTAGGAAATCCATTACTTGATATTGCATTAGACTGGGCAATACTTGCAATATTTTTAGGATTCACATATTATGATATGAATAATATCAAAATGTTTTTATCTTCAGGAATGGTAGATACTGAAAAAGTTTCAGTATATGGAGCATTCCAATTATACTTAGATTTTATTAACATTTTCTTAAGAATATTATCAATATTTGGTGAAAGAAGAGATTAGTAAATTAAAATTTTGTAAAAAATATAAAAAAAGAATAAAATTATATTAAAATCCTAGAAGTAATTCTTTTAGGATTTTATTTTTGTATAAAATACGAAAATATGATATATATTAATAGATAATATATTAAAAATATAAAAACATTAATATATTATTAATAAAAAAAGAAAAATAAATAGAAAAATGAAATAAATAAAGAAAGAGGTATTTTATGCAATCATTATATGAGTTTTATAAAATAGGAAATGGACCATCAAGTTCTCATACTATGGGGCCTAAAAGAGCAGTAGAAAGATTTATTAATACATATAAAGATATAGATAAATTAAAAGTTATTTTATATGGATCACTAGCTCTAACAGGAAAAGGACATTTAACAGATTTTATTATAAAGGAGACTTCATATCCGATAGAAACAGAGATTGAATTTGATTTAGAAAAAGAATGCACAATTCATCCAAACACGATGAGAATAATTGGATATAAAAAAGAGGATATTATTGGAGATTGGACAGTATATTCTGTAGGTGGAGGAACAATTAAAATAGAAGGAGAAGAAGATACCGATATTCCTGAAATATATGAATTAAATAAATTTGAAGATATAAAAATTTATTGTACGGAAAATAATCTAAAACTTCATGAATATGTTTATAATGTAGAAGGGTATGAAATAACAAGCTATTTAAAAGAAGTATGGCAAGCTATGAAAGAAGCTGTTGAAGCTGGTTTAAATAAAACTGGGATGATTCCAGGAAGATTAAGACTTTCAAGAACGGCTTCAGATATTTATAATATGATTGTTGATAAAGAGGATGAATCATTAAAACAGACAAGATTATTAAGTAGTTATGCTATAGCGGTAAGTGAAGAAAATGCATCTGGTGGCAAAATAGTAACTGCTCCTACATGTGGAGCTTCAGGAGTACTTCCAGCAGTTTTATATTATTATAATCATGATAAAAATATTCCTGAAAATATTATAATAGAAGCTTTGGCAGTAGCTGGATTAATTGGAAATATAGTTAAAACAAATGCATCAATTAGTGGGGCAGAATGTGGATGCCAAGCAGAGATAGGTACAGCATGTTCAATGGCAGCAGCTGCTAGTGCATATATTATAGGGTTAGATATAGATAGAATAGAAAATGCCGCAGAAGTTGCAATGGAACATCACTTAGGACTAACATGTGATCCAATATATGGATATGTGCAGATTCCATGTATCGAAAGAAATGCAGTTGCAGCTATAAGAGCTGTAGATGCAGCAAAACTTTCTATGCTAATGAGAAAGCATAAGAGTATATCTTTTGATGTAGTTGTAGATACTATGTATGAAACAGGAAAAGATTTGCATAGTCATTATAGGGAAACATCAGAAGGAGGACTTGCTAAAAAATATTGTAGAAATAAATATTATAATAAAGATATGGCATAAAATAAAACTATTGAATTTTTTAAAATTTATATATATTATTAATAAGGGAAAAATAATAAATATAAAGGAGGAATTTAAAATGTCAACAAAGTTTGTTTTAAATGAGACATCTTATTTTGGAAAAGGAGCAAGAGAGGAATTACCTGCTGAAATTAGAGATAGAGGATATAAAAAGATTTTAGTAGTATCTGATAAGTCTTTATTTGAAGCAAAGGTTACTGATAAAGTTACAGAAGTATTAGATAAGGCAAAAATTGAATATACTGTATATTCAGAAGTAAAACCAAATCCAACTATAAAAAATGTTTTAGATGGTGTAAAAGTATGCAAAGAATTTGGAGCAGATGCAATTGTTGCAGTAGGTGGAGGATCTAGTATTGATACTGCAAAAGGAATTTCAATAGTTATGACAAATCCTGACAGAAGTGATGTTGTTTCATTAAATGGTGCATCAAATACAAAACATAGAGGATTACCAGTTATAGCTCTTCCAACAACAGCAGGAACTGCTGCAGAAGTTACAATAAATTATGTAATAACAGATGAAAAAAGAGAAGTTAAAATGGTATGTGTAGATCCACATGATATTCCAGTTTTAGCAATAGTTGATTCAGATTTAATGGCTTCTATGCCAAAATCAATAGCAGCTTCAACAGGAATGGATGCTCTAACACATGCTGTAGAAGGATATATAACAAAAGCTCACAATACTATGTCAGATATGTTTCACATGAAAGCTATTGAATTAATATTTAAATATTTACCAGCTGCTGTAAATGAAAAAAATGAATATGCAATAGAAATGATGGGCTTAGCTCAGTATATTGCAGGTATGGGATTTTCAAATGTAGGACTTGGAATAGTTCATTCAATGGCTCATCAATTAGGTGCTGTATATGATACTCCACATGGTCTTGCAAATGCTATATTACTTCCAACAGTAATGAGATTTAATGGGGAGGACCCAGCAACTGCACAAAGATTCAGAGAAATATTAATTCATATAGGAAGACCAGATGCAGAACACTTAAATGACCAAGATGTTATAAATACATTTGTATGGAAAATAACAGA
The DNA here is from genome assembly GCA_944387405.1 of uncultured Clostridia bacterium. Classification (GTDB taxonomy): domain Bacteria; phylum Bacillota; class Clostridia; order TANB77; family CAG-508; genus UMGS1994. The sequence goes on along the minus strand of CALXET010000001.1, from coordinate 421,982 downwards.
GCTTTCAAAAGCAGTAGGAATTACTCAAACAGTTAAAGATACAGGATGTAAAGAAGAAGATCTAAGTATGCTTGCAGATAAAGCTATGGAAGATCCTTGTAAGCCAGGAAATCCAAGAGAAGTTACAAAAGAAGATTTTATTAATTTATATAGAGCAGCTATGTAATAAATAAAATAAGTAAATAGAAATAATAAAATTAAAAAATAAAGAAAATGAGAAAAATATAAAAAACAAAAAAGCTTTATAAGTAAATACTTATAGAGCTTTTATTAATTGAAAAACAAGAAAATATGTGTTAAAATAAGCTAGAAAAAATTTATAGGAGGTGTTTCTATGTTTTTATGGCGGAAAATGCCAATAAGAGCTAGAAGTTTCTGTAGGATTTTCTTAACAGTAATTCCTGATTTCATGAATCGCTCTGGTCTAGTTTTGGATTATGAAGAAACGGTAAAAGAGATTAAAGAGACTGCTCTTAGAGACATTAAAAGCAAATACCCTAGTATCCGGGAAATTAGCGAAAACAGAATTGCTAATACAAAAAACGTAATAGCAGTTAGGTGTTTTGCTGGCAAAGATGACGATTTTTACGTCATTTACGGGTATGAGGCGTATTTGAAAAAGAACAAAAAGGGAAGCAAATGGTTAATGACAGCTGAAGATGGAATAGGAGCTGTTACGATTCAAAGCAAGGAAGGAAAAATTCCGGATCTCAACATCTGGTACTGTGGTTGCTGTGGAGATGTAAATATATTAACTTCTTTAGACAGCGTTAAGACTTTCTATTTGACTTTTGACTAAAAACAGGAAACAATAAGGCAGGAGGTGAGTGCACGCTCCTGCCTTAAATATTATTAATATAAATTATTCAAATTCAAAGTTATATTTTTTATTTAGGTAATACTTCAAATTCTACTTTAAATCTTTTAAAACTAGACATATCTTTTGCATCTAATGCATCTAAGTATTCATCAAGTTCATTTAAAGATTTACAAGCAGAAATTACAGCTGGATGAAGAGAGTAATTGAAAGCTACTTCAAGTCCTAATTCAAGTCCAGATAAAGCAGATTCTTTTTCTTTATTTACCATTAAGGAATATGCTTCTTTAAATCTAGAAGTTACAGTATTTTTATATTTATTAATTGGTAAAATATATTCATGATTTATTAAATCAATTAAACCTTTATATTTTTTGTGTTTTTCTATATATTCCTTTTTTAAATCCTCAACTTTAAAAGGAAGATATACTAAGCCATCTTTTTCAGAAATTATTAAACTATTATTATCTTGAAGTGGAAGTTTAGTAACTCTATCATTAGTTTTAATATTCTTATTTTTTACTGCAGGTTCTAAATTCAAGTCAGTAGTTTCATTTTCAAGATCATTTGAAGAATCAATATTATCTTCATTATTATCTTTTTTATTATTATTTTCATTTTCTGATAAATATTTGCTCTGTAAATCCAATTTATTAATAGCATCAGTTGTTAATGTTTCTGTATTTGATGAATTAGATAACATATTAATATCATTTGAATTATTTTTATCTATATCTTTTTTATCATCTTTAATATCATTATTTTCGATATTGTTAGTATTTAACAGATTTTCTTTATTTGTTTCAAGAGAATCTATAATTTGTTCTTTTACATTGATATTTGTAGGGATGTTTTCGATTTTAGAAAGCTTTTTTTCTTTATTTTTATCAGGTTTAATAGAAAACATTTCTAAAGCACGTTTTTTACTTTCTTCATATGTAGGAGTCACAAAAAGTTTTTCAATAAAGTCTATTGTATAATTCATGCAATCTAATAATTTCGGAAAATCTGATATGTAGCTTTCATTATATGAATTAATATATTCATTTATTTTTTCTTCAGAATCTAAAAGAGATGATTTAGCAATATCTAATTTCTTTTTCAATATATCTATACTTTTCAAAGATGAATTAATTTTATCAAAAATTATGTTAAAATCTTCAAGAAATTTATTTAATTCTATAATATAGTTTGAATCATTAGACATTGAAATAAGACTAATATTAAAATGTTTAAGTAAAATATCTTTTTGTGTTAAAAAGAATGTTCTAAATTCTTCTAGTACTGATATTTCAAAATCTATTTTTTCATTATTTTTTTCGTCATTTAAGTTAAGTATTAACATAGTATCACCTCTATAAATTATATTAAGTATATTACTAAAATATTAAATTTTTATAAAAAAAGCAAGTGAAAATAGAAATATTATAGTAATTATTGTTTTATAGAATTTAATTTTTTTAGTTTATCTTTTTCTTCTAATTTTTTATAAATTTCCATAAAATTATCTAATGAAAAATCATCTTTTCTAATTTTATCATAAATATTTTTATATACAGGAACATTTAAAATCTCATCTCTTAATCTTTTATACATGTTGTGAATAAATGGGTGAGTATATTCCTGCCATTTTTTCTCATCATCTATTACTAAAAGTCCACGGATCATTGTAGCAGAAATAGGAATTGTGCTTCTTGGAATAATAAGTTCAGCAGTTCCGTACTAAATCTTCTTCTGCAAACCAATGACTTCTAAATTCATCATTACCATATACCATAAGGTTTGCAAATTTATGCTCATGATATTCTACTTCTGATTTAACGAATTTTCCCCATTTAGAATTTACATCATATTCATTAGTAAGATCTTTAATTCCTCTAATCATTAGAGTGTCTTCATTCATTCCAGGATAAGTTTCTTTTATTACATCAATACGTGTTTCTATTCTAAAAGGATTTCTTAATGTTCCATATTCCTGTGAAGAGCCTACTAGAATTAATGTTCTTTTGCATAAAGCCATACAATTATCAAATAAAGAAACATGTCCTAAATGCTCATGTCCAAATCTACCACAAACGACTCCTAAGTCGTAAAATTTATACTCACTCATAATATTCTCCTAATTTTTTTATTTATATTTTTATTTTTATTTTAATACAATTTATCTGATTTCCTCATTATTTAAGATTTTAGCATTTTGATTTTTATTGTTACTATCAGAATCACTGACATGACTAGAAAGTAGAGAAGAATCTATTTTATAACGTTTGTCAAAAGATGATTCTTCATACTTTTCTTCAATTTCTTCTACTTGTTTTAAAACTTCATTTAGTGCATCTGCATTATACATTGATTTTAATTCATCAATACTTTTATCTGGTTCTATAAATGAGTTTACAAAAGTTTTAGCAGTATCTAGTATAGATGATGCTCTAAACATAATGCCAGATAGAGGCCTTGGAGAAATACCAGAGCCATCTTCAGAGGAAAACATGTAGATTTTGCCATCTTTATATATACCAATTCCGGGGTTAGTCGGATCAATTATTAGTGTTAATTTTTCAGAAGGCATATCTACTACAGATACAACATGATTACCAATAAGTTCTGTAGAATTGTTTACTATATTTTCAATAAAATTATCAGAATTTTCTTCAGACCCATTTTCACGTTCGTCTTCTGGAATCACAGTTCTATTAATATCAGCAAGATTAAATATTGCATCATCAGACATATATACAGTTAAATTTCTTGCATGAAATTCAGGATTGATTTCATTTAAAATTGCACAAGTATCGTCAGACATATGCTGACATACGCCAACTATAAGTTCTTCAGGATTATCAGGATCTTTTAGAAAACTTAATCTTTCATATCCAAATATTGTTTCAGAAGGAGCTTTATAACCGTCTATTTTTTCCCACATATCTGACATCACTTTCATAATTATTTGTAAATCAGTTAAGTTTAATTTTTTTACACTTTCAGCATATTGTTCAACTTGATTATTATACTCTTCAATTTCTTCTGCATAAGTAATACTGTTTTCTTTTACATCCTTTTTTCCTTCAATATTAAGGGTTAGAATTGATGTAGTAGGTAAAAGAAGAGTTGCAGATAAAAAGAATGGAGCTATTTTATGTTTTAGCAAGTAAGATATTTTGCTAAAAATAGATTTTGGTTTACTACCAGTTTCATAATAAACTTCAGCTTCTCGCATTTTTGAAAGTAATCTATTATATGTACTTTTTCCATATTTGTGATATATATCTTCAAATTTTCCTTCTGAAAATAATTTGCTTATATCTTGTTTTTTATATTTTTTTGGAACAACTAAAGCATAAATAGTTTGGCCATATTCTCTATATATATCATCGTATTTTTTTTCTTTTAATAATTTTGAAATATGTGATTGTCTTTCTTTGCTTTTTAAGACTCTTAATAATTCTTTTGTATTCATTAAATTCTCCAATAAATAATAATCAATAATTTATTACATAAATAATATATTAAAAGGAGCTAAAAGTAAATAATTAAATATAAAATCAGAATGTAAAAATTGACAACAAAATATATATAGTGATATAATTTATCAGGCTAAGAAGAGTTTAAAAAATTTGGTAGTAATAATAAATAATACTATAAACATTAATAAAAAAACAGAAAGGAAGTAGTAGTATGGTAGATAAGAGAAAAATAGTTTTAGTAGGTACAGGTTTTGTAGGAATGAGTATGGCATATTCATTACTAAATCAAGGTGGAATTAATGAACTTGTATTAATTGATGTTTTAAAAGATAAAGCACTTGGAGAGGCAATGGACTTAGCTCATGGTATGCCTTGTGCTCCAGAAGATATGATAATTAAAGCTGGTGATTATGATGAATGTAAAGATGCAAATATAGTTGTAATTACAGCAGGGTTAAATCAAAAACCTGGACAAACAAGATTAGATTTAGCATCAGCAAATGCAAAAATAATGAAAGAGATAACAGAAAATGTTGTAAATAGCGGATTTAAGGGAATATTCTTAGTAGCAAGTAATCCAGTTGATTTAATGACTTATGTTGTAAAACAAGTTTCTGGTTTTCCAAGTTCAAAAGTTATAGGATCTGGTACAGCACTAGATACAGCAAGACTAAGATATTTAGTAGGAAAATATTTAAAAGTATCTAGTAAAAATGTTCATGCATACATAATGGGTGAACATGGAGATTCTTCTTTTGTTCCATGGAATCATGCATATGTTGGATGTAAAAAAATGAAAGAAATTATGGAAGATAATAAACATCCAATATCAGATTTAGAGAAAATATATACAGAAGTTCAACAGGCAGCTTATGAGATAATTAATAGAAAAAAAGCTACTTATTATGGAATAGGACTTGGTCTTACAAAGATAATTAAAGCAATTATTAATAATCAAAATGAAATTATGACTGTTTCTACATACTTAAATGGAGAATATGGACATAGTGGATTATATATAGGAGTACCAGCTGTTATAAATAGTAAAGGTGCAAGAGAGATATTAGAATTACAACTTGAAGGAGAAGAAAAAGAAAAATTTGATAAGAGTTGTGAGACATTAATGTCAATGAAAGAAGAAATTGATAAAGTTATTAATAGCTAAAAAATATAATTAAAATAATTTTTTGAATTCAATAAAAATAACGCATATTCTAAAATCGAATATGCGCTATTTTTTTCTTTTTATTAAAATATATACTACTAATGATTTGAAGAACATCCATGCTTATCCTCGTGACAATTGTGGCTATTACAATCATGATCTTCGCCTTCGTGGTGTGTACATGTTATATTATCTGTATATTTTAATGAATTATGTAATAGATTATCTACAGCTTCATCAGCATTTCCAGATACTCCTCCATAAAATTTAATATTTAAATTATTTAAAGTTTCTATAGCACCACTACCAATTCCTCCACAGATTAATGAATCTACATTATTTTCTTTTAAAAGGCTAGCAATAGCACCATGACCATTTCCAGCGATGTCAATAATAGTTTCAGATGTAATTTTATTATCTTCAACATCATATATTTTTATATATTTTGTGTGTCCGAAATGTTGAAACACCTCTTTAGTATCTTTATCGTATGTTACAGCAATTCTCATAATAATTCCTCCTTTATAAAATAAATAATATCAAATTTAAATGAATAGCTCAAATTTAATAATTATGAAATAATAAAATAAAAAGATAAAAAAGTTAAATAAATAATAAAAAGTTACAATATCAAAAATAAAATAGAAGAAAAAAAGAAAAAAGTAAAATTTATTATTTATATAGTAAAGTTATTCTTCTTCCATTTACTTCTATGAATTTTTCTTCTTTTAGATGTTTTAATTCTCGAAACATAGCAGAACGGTCAACAGCTAAATAATCTGCTAAACTTTTTAGAGAAAAATTGAGATAAATATTTTTTTGACGAGTTTTTTTATGTTCTATTTCAAAAAACTCTAATAATTTATCACGAATTTGTTTTTTTTCTAAAATTCTAATTCTTTCATTTGCCTCTTTGAATTTTGTGTTTATTATATCAAATAAATTATTATAAAAGATATTAAAATAATTATGATTTGAGTTTGTAGGATTTATTAACTTATCATAATCTATAACTAAAATAGTAGTATCTTTTTTTGCAATTATTTGATAATCTTCATTATTTGTTCCAGTAATAGTAGTTCCAAATACACTATATTTTTCTAAATTTTCTTTAATAGTTTCATTCCCATTATACTCTATATTTACTATCTCAGCTAATCCATCTAGTACAATTGCTATAATATTATCATATTTTATAGTAGGTAAAATTTCTTGATTTTTTTTATAAGGATAGATGTGAGTGCCGAGTAAAATAAATAATTTATTTTTTTGAAATTCAGTTAATCCATCAAATGGACTTCTCATAATGATCACCCGATTTGATTTTAACACAGAATATATTTTAGTTGCAAGTGCAACTTTTTTATTTTATTTATTATTGATATAAAGAACTTGTAAATAACAAAACGAGGAAGGAGAAAAAAACAAATGAAGGTTATCAAAAGAGATGGACATATCGTAGATTACGATCCAGAAAAGATTAGAGTCGCAATAGGAAAGGCTAATAATGAGGTAAAAGGACATAAGAAAGTTAATAAAGAACAAATCGAAGAAATTATTAAATATATTGAGGAATTAAACAAAAAGAGAATATTAGTTGAAGATATTCAAGATATAATTGAAGAAAAATTAATGGAATTCGATAAATATGAACTTGCCAAAAAATATATTACATATAGATATACAAGAGAACTAGTTAGAAAAGCAAATACAACAGATAAATCTATTAAAGAATTAATAGAAGGTGAAAATGAATATTGGAATAGTGAAAATTCTAATAAAAATGCAGAAGTTGTTACTACTCAAAGAGATTATTTAGCAGGTATTACAAGTACAGATATTACTAGAAGATTTCTTCTTCCTGAAGATATAGTAGCAGCACATGATGCTGGAATTATACATTTCCATGATGCTGATTATTTTGCGCAAAATGCACTTCATAATTGTGAACTTATAAACTTAAATGATATGCTTCAAAATGGAACAGTTATAAATGGTGTAATGATTGAAAAACCACATAGATTTATAACAGCTGCAACAATTGCAACACAAATTATTTTAGCTGTTACATCATCTAGTTATGGTGGAGCTACAGTATCACTTACACATTTAGCTCCTTTTGTAAGAAGTAGTTATGAAAAATATTTAAAGAAATATAAAGAAAGAAAATTAAGCAAAGAAGATTGCGAAAAATTTGCAATGCAAGATACTAAAAAAGAAGTTGAAGACGGTGTTCAAACATTTAATTACCAAGTAAATTCTATGACAAATACTAATGGACAAGCACCATTTTTATCAGTTTGTATGTATTTAGGTGAAACTGATGAATATAAAGATGAACTTGCAATGATTATAGAGGAATTTTTAAAACAAAGAATTTTAGGATTTAAAAATGAAAAAGGTGTATATATAACACCAGCATTTCCTAAACTTTTATATATACTAGAAGAAGATAATGTTCGTGAAGGAAGCAAATATTGGTATTTAACTAAACTTGCTGCTGAATGTACAGCAAAGAGAATGGTTCCAGATTACATTTCTGAAAAAATAATGCTTGAATATAAGAAAAATGAATTAGGAGATGGAGATTGTTATCCATGTATGGGATGTAGATCATTCTTAACTCCTGATAGAACAATGCATTTAGGAAATATTTCAAAAGCAAAAGATTATGTTGAAGGAAAAGGTAAATATTATGGAAGATTTAATCAAGGTGTTGTAACAATCAATTTACCAGATGTTGCTTTATCTTCAAAAGGCGATATGGATGAATTCTGGAAAATATTTGATGAAAGACTTGAACTTTGCCATAGAGCACTTCAAATAAGACATAAGAGATTAAGTAATGCTACAAGTGATGTTGCACCAATTCTTTGGCAACATGGAGCACTAGCTAGACTTGAAAAAGGTGAATCAATTCATGAATTATTACATCATGGATATTCAACAATTTCACTTGGATATGCTGGACTTTATGAATGTGTTAAATATATGACAGGACACTCTCATACAGATAATGGTGAAGGAAAAGAATTTGGACTTAAAGTAATGCAACATTTAAATGATGCTACGGCAAAATGGAAGAAAGAAGAAGATATTGATTATTCTGTTTATGGTACACCAATTGAATCTACAACATATAAATTTGCAAGATGTTTAAAAGAAAGATTTGGAACAGTAAAAGGAATTACAGATAGAAATTATATTACAAATTCATATCATGTTCCTGTTTTTGAAGAAATAGATGCATTTACAAAATTAAAACTTGAAAGTGAATTCCAAAGATTAAGTCCAGGTGGAGCTATTTCATATATTGAAACACCTAACTTACAAGGAAACCTAGATGTTGTAATAGAAGTTATGCAATTTATTTATGATAATATTATGTATGCAGAACTTAATACTAAATCAGATTATTGTCAAAAATGTGGTTATACAGGAGAAATTCTAATAGATGACGACCTAGAGTGGTATTGCCCAAACTGTGGAAACAGAGATCATAATACATTAAATGTAGCAAGACGTACATGTGGTTATATAGGAACTAACTTCTGGAATAAAGGAAGAACTGAAGAGATAAAAGAAAGAGTTTTACATATTGATAATAAGGTGGCTGATTAGTATGAGATATAATTTAATTAGAAAAATGGATATAGCAAACGGACCAGGTGTTAGAGTATCTGTATTTATGCAAGGATGTCCTTTTCACTGTAAAAATTGCTTTAATCCAGAAACATGGGATTTTGAAGGTGGAAAAGAATTTACAGACGAAACAATAAATAAAGTTTTAGATTTATGTGGTAAAGATGAAGTAAAAGGACTTTCAATCTTAGGAGGAGAGCCAATGCATCCTTCTAATATTGAAGGAACTGCAAAACTTGCAAAAGCTTTTAAAGAAAAATATCCAGGAAAAAATGTATGGGCTTGGTCTGGATTTAAATATGAAGATATAAAAGATAAAGATGCTTTAAAATATATTGATGTTTTAGTAGATGGAAATTATGAAGATGAACTTCATGATCCAACTTTAAAATGGAAAGGTTCATCTAATCAAAGAGTAATTGATGTTGCTAAAAGCAGAGAAAATAATGAGGTGACTTTATTTAATAAATAAAAATAAAGAAAATATAAGCACAAAAGATTGAAGAAATTCTTTCTTTTGTGTTTTTTCTTATAATTTTTTAATTGTAAAAAGATTATAGAAAGTATATAATTAAAAAAATCAAAAATCAAAAGCAAAAATATAATTTAAGAGAGGTAAATTTATGAGTATTGAAAATAAAAAAACAGTAGAAATTTATGAAAGAAAAGCTGCAACATATTTAAAAACGACAATTGAGCATGATAAATTAGATGAGGAAAAAGCAAAACGTAAAAAAGAGAAATTACATAATTTTATAAAAACAAATTTAGATAGTCTTGAAAAGGGCTCAAAAGTATTTGAGATAGGATCAGCAGATGGTGAAAATGCAAAATATATAAAAGAATTAGGATATAATGTTACTGCAAGCGATATAGCAGATGCATTTATAGATGAGACTAAATCTAAGATAGAAAATACTATTAAATTTAATGTTTTAGAAGATGATTTTAAAGATAAATATTCTGCAGTATTTGCATGGAGAGTATTTGTACATTTTACAAAAGAGGATTTAGATATAGCTTTAAATAAAGTATATAAAGCTTTAGAAAATGGAGGAATATTTATCTTTAATATCATGAATAGAGAAACAAAAACTTGTGATGAAGAATGGGTTGATTTTCCTAACGAATATCATATGGATGCAGAAAGATATTATAAATACTTCTTAGAAGAAGATGTAAATAATTTAATTTCTAAAACAGGTTTTAAAATAAAATCATTCCATAAAGAAGGCGGAGATAATAAAAATAAATGGCTAGTATATGTTCTAAAAAAATAGATATATATTAGTGAATAATATATTAATTAAAAAAATAATAATAAAATTTAGGTGATGAAAATATGGTTGATATGCATATACATTCAAATTATTCAGATGGAGATAAAAATATTAAAGAGTTATTAGAAGTGTGTGAAGAAAGAAAATTAGATTATATCTCTATAACTGATCATAATACGTGTGAGCAATATAATGATGAAGGGTTTAAATTAGATAATATTTTTTCTGGAAAAATTATAAAAGGTGTTGAGTTAAATGCAGTATTTGGAAATAGAAATATTGAAATATTAGGATATAATATAGATACAAATATTATAAATGAATGGCGCCAAAAATATTATTCTGAAGAAAACTTAAATAAACAACAAAAAATTTGTGGTGATATATTATTAGATATTTGTGATAAAAAAGGATTGATTTATGATAAAAGTATAAGAAATAAACATATTCCAGTAAATGACTTTATAGAGATACATATATATGAAGAATTAATGAAACATAAAGAAAATTATAATGTATTAGGAGAACTTACAGAGTCTGGAGGAATCTTCTATAGAAAAGGTTTAGCTAACCCTGAAAGTGATTTTTTTATAAATAGAAATGAATTTAGACCTAAATATAAAGAAATAATAGATATTATCCATACATCCGGTGGAAAAGCTTTTTTAGCTCATCCGTTTGAATATAAATTTTTAGATACAATTAAATTTATTGATGAATTAAGAAAAGAGACTGAATTAGATGGAATAGAATGTTTCCATCCATCTTCAGAAGATGATAATAAAAAAGATGTTTTAGTAAAATATGCAAGAAAAAATAATCTATTCATAAGTGGTGGAAGTGATTTTCATGGAAAAAGGAAAGCAAATATAGAAATAGGATGTGGAAAGGGCAGTTTAAATATTTCAAAAGAATTTATAGAAGAGTGGATAAATTAGAGGAGAAATTAAATGAAAATAATTACTGTATGTGGAAGTTTAAAATATAAAGATGAAATTATGAAGGCAACTGAAGAATATGCACTAAAAGGAAATTGTATGTTAAGTATTGTATATCCCACTAAGGAAAATATTGATGATTATACAAAAGAAGAAAAGATTATACTTAAAAATATGCACAAAGAAAGAATAAAGATATCAGATGCAATATTAGTAGTAAATATTGATGATTATATTGGAGAAAGTACAAAAAATGAAATAGAATTTGCCCAAAGTTTAAATAAAGAAATTATTTATTATAGAAAACAGTTTAAAAAATAAGTAAAAGTAAGTTCCCAATAGAAATTATAAATTAGATATAAATAAAAAGATATGTTTATGGTATTTAAATTTTAAGGAGGAAATTACGTATGAATAAAGGAAAAACAGGAATATTAATGATAATACTAGGAAATCTATTATATTTATCCTACATATTCTTTTGTGGCAATGAGATGACTTCATTTAGTGAATTTACTTCTGGTTTTTTATTAGGCTTATCAATAGGAATTAATTTGCTAGGAATAATATTATTAGCATTATATATTTCAAAAAAAGATAAAGATAAATAATTTATATAAAAATAAATATAAGATATGAGGGTAGTTATGAATAATATTATAATATATGGTTCTAATTATGGAACAACTGAACAATACGCAAAAGAACTTTCAAAAAGAACTAATATAGAAGCAATTTCTTTTGAAAATGTTCAAGAAATAAATAAGTATGACAAGATTATTTATATAGGCGGATTGTATGCTGGTGGTGTTTTAGGAATGTCTAAAACGCTAAGAAAATTAACTAATATACAAAATAAAACAATTATAATAGCTACAGTTGGGCTTGCAGATCCAACAGATGAAAAGAATATAAATAATATAAGAAATAATATAAAAGTTCAAATTTCAAAGGAAATTTATGATAAAGCAAAAATCTTTCATTTACGAGGTGGAATTGATTATTCAAAATTAAAATTTTTCCACAAAACTATGATGAAATTGCTATACAATGCAGTTAAAAATATACCACAAGAAAAATTATCATCAGAGAATAAAGCAATGATCGAAACATATAATAAGAAAGTAAATTTTGTGAATTTTTCTGATTTGGATAAAATAGTTAGTGAGATATAATGATAGTGATAAATTAGAATAGATAGAGATGATATAATGATAAGAAAATTTAAAAAAGAAGATATAGATGAAGTAATGGAAATATGGAAAAAAGAAAATATAAGAACTCATAATTTTATTTCAAAAGAATATTGGAAAAATAATTATGAGTATGTTAAAGATATTCTACCAAATGCATATATATATGTGTATATTATGAATGAAAATATTGTAGGATTTATTGGACTAAATAATGATCATATTGAAGGAATTTTTGTAGATATAAATAATCAGCATAATGGAATAGGAACTTCTTTACTAAATAAAATAAAAGAGGAGAAGGAAAAATTAAATTTAAGTGTATATAAGAAAAACACAAATGCTATTAAGTTTTATAAAAAAAATGGTTTTATAATTACAGGCGAAAGTATAGATAAAAACACAGATGAAATAGAGTATACAATGACTTGGAAAAAGGATAAAAGTACATGTTAAATATGGAATATAAAGAAAAAATAGATGGAAATTTATGATCGTATTTGATTTTCAATCACTATAGTGTTATGTTTTTTGAATGTTAAAAAAATATACAAATATAATATAAATTAGTAAAAAGAGAAGGAGTTTTTATGGATTATTTAGGAAAAGATATTAAAAAATTAGGATTTGGTCTAATGAGGCTTCCACAAAAAGATGGAAAGATTGATGTTGCTCAAACAAAAATAATGGTAGACAAGTTTATGGAAGCGGGATTTACATATTTTGATACAGCTTGGGCATATGCAGGATCAGAAGATGCGATAAGACAAGCTTTAGTTGAAAGATATCCAAGAGAGAGTTTTTACTTAGCTACAAAAAATGCTGCATGGATAAATTGTAAAACAAGAGAAGATGCAATAAATCAATTTGAAACCTCTTTAAAACAAACAGGAGCAGGATATTTTGATTTCTATTTATTACATAATTTAGGAGAACATAGAACAAAAGCTTTTGATGATTTTGATATGTGGAATTGGATTTTAGAAATGAAAAAAGAAGGAAAGATTAAACATGCAGGATTTTCTTTCCATTCAACACCAGAAGAGTTAGATGAAATACTTACAAAACATCCTGAAATGGAATTTGTTCAATTACAAATTAATTATGCAGACTGGGAAAATCCAGCTATTAAATCTAAACAATGTTATGAAGTAGCAAGAAAACATGGAAAACCAGTAATTATAATGGAACCAGTAAAAGGAGGCATGCTTGCAAATCCACCAGAAAAAGTTAAAGAAGTATTTAAAAAGAAAAATCCAGATGCTTCATTTGCTTCTTGGGCAATAAAGTTTGCTGCAAATTTAGATGGAGTAATTACAGTTTTATCTGGTATGAGTAATATAGAACAAATGGAAGATAATTTATCTTTTATGAAAGATTTTAAAGGATTATCAGAAGATGAGGAAAAAACAATTAATGAAGCACAAGAAATATTAAAATCTATTGATATAATACAATGTACAACTTGTAATTATTGTGCTAAAGTTTGTCCAATGCATATTGTGATTTCAGGAACTTTTACTGCAATGAATATGCTTACATTATATAATGATATGAAAAGCGCTAAACATCAAGAGAATTGGCTTGTATCTGGTCATGGGCTAAAAAGAGCAAATGAGTGTATTAAATGTGGAAAATGTGAAGAAGTATGTCCACAACATATAAAAATAAGAGAAGAGCTTGAAAAATCTTGTGAAGCATTAGAGATAAAATAAATGAGCGAGTATGATAATAAATATGGGTGGCAGAACAGATATAGTAAATGACTTTAAATAGGCTTAAAGGAGAAAAAATGGTATATATAACTACTTATAATTCTATCTTAGGAAAGTTATTGCTTGCTAGTAAAAACAATAAATTAATAGGAGTATGGCTAGAGAATCAAAAGTATTATTTAGGTGATTTAAAAAATAGTAAAGAAGATATAAAAGTAAAAGATAATGAAGAAATATTAGTGAAAACAAAGAATTGGTTAGATAGATATTTTAATAAAGAAAAACCAGATATTTGCGAACTTGATATACTTTTAAGTGGTAGCTTTTTTAGAAAAGAAGTACTAAAAATATTATGTACTATCCCATATGGTAGTACTATGACTTATGAAGAAATATCTAAAAAAGTTGCTAAAAAATTAGGAAAAGAAAAAATGTCTGCTCAAGCAGTAGGAGGAGCAGTAGGACATAATCCAATATCTATTATTATTCCATGCCATAGAGTTGTTGGAAAAAATGGAAGTCTTACAGGATATGCTGGAGGAATAGATAATAAATTAAAATTGCTAGAACATGAAAATATAGATATAAGTAAATTTTATATTCCAAAATAAGATAGCTATAAAAAAATAAAAAGAAAATAAAAAAATTAAAGATTAAAAATTTAAATTTAAAATATAAAAAAACAAAATAAAAAGGTAAAACAAAATGGATGATAAAAAAAGATGTAAATGGTGTAATTTAAAAAATGAACTATATGTTAAATATCATGATGAAGAATGGTGCAGAGAAAATTTTGATGATAAGTATTTATATGAAATGTTAATATTAGAATCTTTTCAAGCAGGACTTTCTTGGGAATGTGTATTAAATAAAAGAGAAGATTTTAGAAAAGCTTATGATAATTTTGATATAGATAAAGTTATCCTTTATGATGATAAAAAAGTATCTGAGTTATTGTCAAACGAAAAAATAATAAGAAATAAATTAAAGATAAAAGCAAGCATTAATAATTCAAAAATATTTAAAAAAATTCAAAAAGAATATGGTTCTTTTTGTAATTATTTAAAAACATTTACAAAAGGAAAAAAAGTCTATGAGATAAATAAAACAACATCAGAGCTATCAGATAATATATCAAAAGATCTTAATAAAAGAGGTATGAAATTTGTAGGCTCTACTATTATTTATTCATATCTTCAAGCTGTTGGGGTTATTAATTCACATGATAAAGAATGTTTTTTATATAAAAAATTATAATTAGTTATCATTAAATTTTTTTATTAAGAAAATAATAAAATCACTTGAAACAAAAACAAGTGTTTGCTATAATGCAACAATAAAATGTTTTTATGTTTGGAGTGTGATCATGTGAAAGAATCTTATATTAAATGCCTAAAAAGATTACGACAGTTTAGAAAATCATTGAGTAAAACAGAAGATGAAAAAAGAGGAAAACTTTATTTTAACTGGATTAAGAACAAAACAGATAAAGTGGAAAAAGAAAAAGATGAAGAGTATATTTATAGAAATATATCCAAATATACTTTAAAGAATTATGTTATAAATCAATATACTTATAATAAGTCTAACCAAATTCTTAAATCTGTTATAAAATCAAATTATATTTTTAAAGATAACAAATATATATTTAATAATCAAGAAATATCAATAGAAGATACAAAGTTACTTATGAAATATGTTTTATTTAAAAGAGGAAATGTTATATGGATAGATTTTGGATTTAATATTGGAAATGAATTTGGTGGAATGCATCCAGCTGTCATATTGAAAAATTTTGAGAAGGATTTATTTGTTTTGCCCATATCATCAAAAAAGCCAATAGAATATATAAGAATAGAAAAAGAATTCGAACAAGGAAAAATTACATTAGAAGAATCTAAAAAACAGAAAAAAGAACTTACTGAGATAATTGAATTAGATAAAATAAATGGTTTTAAGAAAATGCTTAGATGGGCAAGAATTACTAGAATGAAAAAAGTAAGTATATTAAGATTAAATTTTTTTGAAACAATAGGAACGCTAGATGGAAAATATATGGACAATATATCCAAAAAAATATGTTTAGAATTTAATAATGCAAATAAATTAACTAGATAAAAAATTATTGAATAATTCGTTGACTAATTACATAAAATATAGTATCATAGTATTATAAAGTAATCTTATAGATTGCTATGAAAGGAACGAAAGTTCCAGTTGAATTGCTATGAAAGGCGACTAGTTAGAAATAATTAGTCGCCAGTTTTCTGTTTTAGAACAATAATTTGTGACAAAAAGGTATAAATTTATTTAAATCGTTGATTTTATTTTTTGCAGATGTTAAAATTATATAAATTAAATTTAGTTATGTTTTAAAAAGAAATAAAGTAGAGTTTTATAGTATACTTATAGAGAGATAATGTTTGGTGGAAATTATCAGTATATAAAATTTCGAATTACAATTCTTATTAGTAACTAACGTGTAGCTACGAACAAGCAGATAATGAGACAATACAAAAACTTGTATTGTAAATAAAGGTGGTACCACGAAGCTGATTCGTCCTTTAAGGATGAATCAGCTTTTTGATTTTGGAGGTGATGTTTTTGACCCAGTCGTTTAGAATGAAAATAATTATCGATGGGTTCTTCTACAAAAATTCATATAAATGTATTAAAAATGGAAAAGTAAAAAAGTAAAATAGAAATGGAGAGATTTATATGAATAGAGAAGATAATTTAGATTTATTAGAGATAATTAAAAGAAAAGCAGTTCAGATTTTTTCAGAAGAAGATTTAGAAAGAAAAATAAGAAATGGAAAGAAATTAACAATAAAACTTGGAGCAGATCCATCAAGACCAGATCTTCATATTGGACATAGTGTTGTTTTAAGAGTGTTAAAACAATTTCAAGATATGGGACATGAAGTAGTTTTTGTTGTAGGAGATTTTACAGGAATGATAGGAGATCCATCAGGAAAAAGTAAAACAAGACCAGCACTTTCTTTTGAAGAAACGAGAAAATCAGCAGAAACTTATTTAGAGCAAGCTACTAAAATATTAGATAAAGATAAGACTAAAATAAGATTTAATTCAGAATGGCTTTCAAAGATGAATTTTAATGATGTAATTAATCTAACTAGTAAATATACAGTAGCAAGAATAATGGAAAGAGATGATTTTAAAAATAGATTTGAAAACAATCTTCCACTTTCAATGCATGAGTTATTATATCCACTTATGCAAGGATATGATTCTGTAGCTTTAAATGCAGATATTGAAATAGGAGGTACTGACCAAACATTTAATCTTTTAGTAGGAAGAGAACTTCAAAAAGATTATGGGCAGGAACAACAAGTAGTAATGACATTTCCACTACTTGTTGGACTAGATGGAAAAGAAAAAATGAGTAAATCTTTAGATAATTACATAGGCCTTACTGATTCTCCATTTGTTAAATTTGAAAAAAGTATGAAAATACCAGATGAAGTTTTAAGACAATATTTTGAACTTGCAACAGATTTAAAAAATTCAGAAATAGATGAAATAATGTCAAAAGATATAAGAGATGCTCATATGAGATTTGCAAAAGAGCTAATCAAAATGTATAATAATGAAAATGATTATGAAATAGCAAAAGAAAAATATATGAGTATAGCAAAAGGTGAAATTCCAGATAATATAGAAGAAATAAAGATAGAAGAAAATGAAATTAATATATGTGATTTATTAGTAAAAATAGGATTTGCCTTATCTAAAAGTGAAGCTAAAAGAAATATTTTAGGAAACGGTATAAAAATAAATGGAAAACAAGTAAATAATACAAATGAAATAATTAGATTAGATAAAGATTTAGTTGTTCAGTTTGGAAAAAATAGATTTAAAAAAGTTAGTAAAAATTAATGTGAAAAATTATTTTTTATTTTATAAAATAGAGATTTATTTTTATAAATAGATCTCTATTTTTTTTGTAACCTTTTTTAAAAAAGTGTTACTATATTAGTAGAAAATGATAAGGAGAAAATCTAAAGTGGAAACAAATAAATTATGTGATTATATGGAAAATGAAACATTAGATATAGATATGTTAATTGATGATTACTATAGTTATATCTATATTGTTGTAAAAAATGGAATAAGTATAAATATTTCACAAGAAGATATGGAAGAAATTATATCAGATACTTTTGTTGCTTTTTGGAAAAACAGCAAATATTTAAGAAAAGATTTATTAGTAAAACCTTATTTAAAAGGAATTGCTAAAAATTTAATTAAAAACAAATATAGAGATAATAATATAAATGTATCTATAGAGAATTATGAAAATACTTTAGTAGAAGATTTTGATATAGACGATATTTTAGAAAGTAATGAGAAAAATGAGCTTATAATAGATACTTTAAAAACATTAAATAAAAATGAATACAGTATATTTATGATGTATTACTACGAAGGGAAAAATATAAAAGAAATATCTAAAGAATTAAATTTATCAGTAAGCAATGTAAAAACAATATTACATAGAGTTAGAAAAAAGATTAAAAGAAATTTAGAAGATGGAGGTTATAGCTATGGAAAATAATTTTTTAAATAATGATATAAAAATATCAAAAGAAAACATAAAAAATAAAGTAAAAGAAAAAATAGCTGCAACTGCCTATAAAGAAGAAATGAATGGAAAGTTAAATAAAAAAGCAAGAAAAAAAGTAAATAAAAAAGAAAATAATAATAATCTAAAATTAAGAAAAGTTCTTACAATTGCCGCGTCTTTAATGATTGTACTGTTTTGTAGTATAGGAGTATATGCGGTAATTGGAGAAAAAATAACAGGAAAACCGGTTATAGAATGGTTAGGAATAAAATTTTCGGATGATTATAATAAATATAGAAAAGAAGTTGTAGGAGAAGAGCTTTCAAATAAAGAAACTAGTATTAATTTAACAGGTACTGTATGTGATGAAGGTTTTACTATATTAGAATTTGATGTAACAATAAGTGATGAAGATAAAGAAAAACTAAAACTTGGAGAGAAAATCCTTACTGATGAATATATGAATACTTCACCTGAAACGCTTGGGATATCAGAAGAAGATAAACAAGATGTAATAAAAGAATATGGAGATAAAACAATAGATTCTATATATTTATCATTTAATAACAAACTTATAACAGATGAAACAGGAACATATTTGGAAGGATTAAATAATTTTAAAATTATTATAGATGGAAAAGAATATTGGATTAGACCACGTTCTGCTCAGACAGCTACTAAGATATCAGATAACAAATATAAAGTGTATCAATTATACTTTTTAACAGATAAAGAACTTGGAAATAAAAAAGAATTTAATATAACATTAAATGATGTAGTTTTAGAAGCGGAAAATACACAATACGGTTCTGAAGAAGTTTTAATTCCTATTGAAGGAGAGTTTAATGTATCTGTTTCTAAAGAACAGACTTTAAAAGATACAAATATTTTTTCTCCTGAGATAAAAGATATAAAACATGGTGATTTAACAGGAAAGATAGATAAAGTAATAGATACGCCACTTCAAACAATAATTAAGATTTCTTATAATTATAAAGATGTTAGCTTAAATAAATTATCTCAATCATGGAATAAAGATTTTATTGACATTTTAGAATATAATGCGTATGATGAAAATGGAGAAAGTTTAGGAATACTTTCTTATGAAACAGAAAGAAAAATAACATATGCAAATGGAAAAGAAGAAGAGTGGGCAGTAGGAGACATCGGAACTTTTATCAATTTTACAAATGCAAAAATGGATATAACAGAATATTTGATTATTGAAAAGAAACAAAACAATTCGAAAATCAAAGTTGAAATAAAAGAACAATCAGATAAAAAGCCTTTTGATAATTTTGAGATTGATTTAAAAAGTGAAGAAAAATAAAACTACTAAATTAAATATTATAATATTAAATGTTTAAATAATAAAATGTTGTAAAATTTTAAGAAAGAAGGTAATAGATATGAAAAAATTTGGTTTATTTATCTTATTTATTTTAGCGATAGCAATTTGTGCAGGAGGTGTTTATTTAATAAGATATTATAATTTTATGCCACAAGATGAAACAGCAAATACAACTCAAAAATCAAATGAAACTATAGAAAATGAAGTAACAAATAATTTAGAAAATAGCGTAAATAATACAAACACTATGGATACTTCTGTAACATCTGAAAATGAGAGATTTAGCATTCAAAAAGTAAGTAATTCTGATTATAGTAAATATTATAAATTAGAAGAAGAAATGTCTATTATAGAAGAAAGTTATTTTAAGGTAGAAAAGAAAGATAATAATATTACAATAACATTAGTAAAATCAGAACAAAATGATGCATTAATTACAGATGATGTATTAAAATATGACACAGAATATAAAGTAGAAAATGTAGTAGCAGAAGATATAGATAAAATATTTGTTGGTGGAGAAGGTCAAGATTTAGTTTATCCAAATATATACTTACTTGCAAAAGATGGCTCAGTAAAAGGAATTGATGTGAAAGAGGGATATGAAAAAGGTACTTTTACAGCATATGATATTTCTGGACTTAAAAATGTAGAGTCTATTGATCAAGTTTCAGTAGCAAAACCTAATGATAGTGGTTATGAAGCAATAGTTGCTACTACAAAAGATAATGAATATTATGAGTTAAGATATGAAGAGTAGAAAAATACTTTAAATATAAAGTTATAAAATTTTAAGGATAAAAATAAAATAAAAGGTGAAGCAATTTTATACTTCACCTTTATTTTTAGTCATTATTTCTAATAATTCTTCAGGAGATTCTTTCATTCCACGAGAAAACCATTCATTAATAATTCCAAAAAGTCCATATCCAATAAATGCTTTTGCATATGCTTCAATATTATTTGTTGATTTATCCATCTCCATAGCATGTAAAATCGTTTCTAAAACAATCTCTGATAGATTTTCTCTATATAGGATTAAATAAAAATCTTTATGCTTTTTATAATGACCAATTAATGATGGTATTAATATTTCAGGTTTTGATTCTTTTTCGTTTTTATTATCATTTTCAAATAATTTTCCCCATTCTTTGATTAGTTTTTTATCATATCTTTTTAATATATCTTCTTTTGTATTAAAATTTCTATAAAAAGAAGCTCTACCAATATGTGCTTCGTTACATAAATTACTGATAGAAATATCATCTAATTTATTTTCCTTTAATAAATTTAATAAAGCTATTGTTAATTTGTTTATAACATATGAATCTTTATTATCTGATACACTTTCTTTATTTTGTATCATTTTATATCACCTCATTGATTTAATAAAATTTAGATGATACAATTGTATCATCTTTAGAATAAAAAAGAAAGGGAAAGAAGAAAAATGTTAGAACTAAAAAATATTTCTAAGAGTTACAAAGTAGGTGACTCAAAGTGGCAAGTACTTAAAGATATTAGTATTAAATTCAGAAAAAACGAATTTGCATCAATACTTGGAGCTTCTGGTAGTGGAAAAACAACATTACTAAATATTATAGGAGGACTTGATAAATACGATGATGGAGACTTAGTAATTGAAGGAACATCTACTAAGAAATATAAAGATAAAGACTGGGATACTTATAGAAATTATCGTGTTGGATTTATTTTTCAAAGTTATAATCTAATTTCTCATCAAAGTGTATTATCTAATGTAGAAATAGCTCTTACTTTATCTGGCGTATCTAAAAGAGAAAGAAGAAAAAGAGCAAAAGAAGCTCTAGAAAAAGTTGGTTTAAAAGAACATATAAATAAAAAGCCAAATCAATTATCTGGTGGGCAAATGCAAAGAGTTGCTATAGCAAGAGCGATAGTAAATGATCCGGAGATAATTCTAGCTGATGAACCAACAGGAGCATTAGATTCAAAAACTAGTGTTCAAATAATGGAATTATTAAAAGAGATTTCAAAAGACAAATTAGTAATAATGGTTACACATAATCCAGAGCTTGCTAAAGTTTATTCAACAAGAATAATAGAACTTAAAGATGGTGAAATATTAGAAGACAATAATCCTTATGATGGATCAGGAGAAGAAGCAGTTTTAGATAAAGGAAAAAAGAAGAGAAAAACATCAATGTCACTTTTTACATCACTAGGACTTTCATTTAATAATTTACTTACTAAAAAAGGTAGAACTTTTTTAACAGCATTTGCAGGATCAATTGGTATTATTGGAATTGCATTAATACTTTCTTTATCTAATGGTGTTAATGATTATGTAGCAGATATGGAAAGAGAATCACTTTCAAACTTTCCAATAGTACTTGAAAAAACTACATATAATTTTGAAAATTTACTAAGCCTTGCGACTGTGACAGAAGAGAAGGGAAAAGATAATGTTGTAACATCAAAAGATGATATAACAAGCCAGCTTAATTTAATGACAGAGGAGTTTGTATCTGAAAATGATTTAAAATCATTTAAAAAATATATAGAAGAAAATCAAGAAATAAACGATTATGTAACAGAAATAGAATATGGATATAATTTAGATTTACAAATTTATTCTACAAAAAATGATAATTATATAAGGGTAAATCCAAATAACTTCAATGTACTTTCTGGTAAAATAGGAGAAGAAAGTAGTGAAGAAGGAATAAACTTAAGTGTAGATACTACTGAAACACCTGTATTTCAAGAAATGTTAGATAATAAAGATGTACTAAATAGCAAATATGATGTAGTTTCAGGAAGACTTCCTGAAGAATATAATGAGCTAGTTTTAGTAGTTGGAAATGATAATATTATTCCAGATTCAGTTTTATATGCTTTAGACATTAAAGACAGAAGAGAAGTAACAGATATATTAAACAGACTAAATAGTGATGAAGATGTAAAAATAGATAGTACAGAATATTCATATGATGATTTATTAAATCTATCGTATAAATTAATATTAAATACAGATTATTATAAATATGAAGACGGAATGTATAGAGATTACTCAAATGATAGTAAATATATGAAACAAATTATTGATAATGGATTAGATATTAAAGTGGTTGGTATTTTAAGAAACAAAGAAAATAATACCGATAGTGCAGGATATATTGGATATAAGCATTCTTTGACTGAATATGTTATAAACAATATAGCAAAAACAGATATATATAAAGCACAAACAGAAAATAAAGATATAAATGTATTAACAGGTGAAAAGTTTGATGAACTTACAAATACATACGAACAAAATTGTAAACTTTTAGGAATCGCTGATTTAGATGATCCATATACAATTAATATTTATCCTAAAGATTTTGATAATAAAGAAAAAATAATTGCATATATTGACGAATATAATAATAAACAGGAAGATAAATCAAAAGTTGTAAATTATACAGATTTAATAAAAACAGTTATAAGTGGTGTAACATCTATAATTAATATGGTTTCAATTTTATTAATTGGATTTGTTGCAATAAGTTTAATTGTATCTAGTATAATGATTGCAATAATTACATATATAAGTGTATTAGAAAGAACTAAGGAAATAGGAATATTAAGAGCAATAGGTGCTAGTAAAAAAGATGTTTCAAGAGTATTTAGAGCAGAGACAATGATAGAAGGTTTAATTGCAGGATTACTTGGAATTGGTATTTCACTTGCAATATCTTCATTAATAAATGTTATTGTAAAAACTGTAGCTGGAATTGATAAAATAGCTAGCTTACCACTTTCTGGTGCAATTATATTAATTTTACTAAGTGTTTTATTAAATGTAATTGCAGGACATATTCCGTCTAAGATGGCAAGTAAGAAAGATCCTGTTGAAGCTTTAAGAAGTGAATAATAAGATTTAATAAAGTATTTTAAATAAAAAAAGAATGAGTTTTAAAAATGTATATTTAAAATTCATTCTTTTTAATTGAAATTATGTCAAAAAAGTGATATGTAATAAATAGCATGATACAAATTTTTAAGATAAAAAAATTAAAATGAAAAATATTGAATTAAATTAAAATAAAAGTAAATTGTAAAAGGGGGCATTTTTATGGATAATGTTTTAGTAGTATATTTTTCTGCAAGTGGAGTTACTAGAAAAGTTGCAGATAGGTTAGCAAGAACAATAAGATCGGATTTATATGAGATTGAGCCAGCAAAAAAATATACAGGTGTAGATTTAGATTGGCATGATAAAAGAAGTAGATCAACTATAGAGATGGAGGATAAAACATCAAGACCTGAGATGAAAGAAAAACATATAGGACTTGAAAAATATGATACTATAATACTAGGTTTTCCTGTATGGTGGTATACAGCTCCAAGAATTATAAATACATTTATAGAAAGTAATAATTTAGAAGGTAAAAAAGTATATGTATTTGTAACAAGTGGAGGTTCTGGATCTGAAGGAAGTTTTAAAGATTTAAAAGAAACATATCCTAATATTAACTTTATAAGTAGCAGAAGATTAAGAGGAACAGAGACAGAAGATGACTATAAAGAATGGATTAAATAAAATATAAATATAAAAGTATAAAATAGATAACTAAAAAATAAAAAAGTTTAGGCAGCACAAAATTAGGTTATCTATTTTTTTATGTTTATGATATAATCAGAAAACAAGGAGTAATTATGGATTATAGAATTTTAGTTTGTGGTGGAAATGGAAGCGGAAAAAGTACAATAGGAAAAGAGCTTGCTAAAAGATTAAGTTGCAAGTTTATGGATATAGAAGATTATTATTTTAATAAAGGAAATATAGAAACAGATATAAAAAATGATAATGAATCAAATAAAGATTATAAATACAAGAAATCTAAAACAAAAGAAGAAGTAATAAATAATCTTTTAGAAGACATGAGAAATAATAATTCATTTGTAATGTCAGCAGTAACTGCAGATTACGGAAGTAAAGTTAAGTCTTATTTTAATCTTATAATTATGCTAGAAGTAGATACAAAAACTAGAATGAAAAGAGTATATGATAGATCTTATAAAATGTTTGGTGATAGAGTAAAACAAGATGGAGATTTATTTGAAAGTGAAAAGCTTTTTTTCAAAAAAGCAGAAGAAAAAGATAATGAATATGTCAGAAAATGGGCTAATACATTAAATTGTGATAAATTATTTTTAGACGGAACAAAAGAAATATCTGAAAATATAGATATTATATTAAATAATCTAAAAGAAAAGGAGAATTAATATGTCACTAGAAAAAGCAAAAGAACATTTAAAAAAATATGGGTTAGAAGATAGAGTAAAAGAATATAGTATATCTTCTGCAACAGTAAAAGAAGCTGCTATAGCAGTAGGTTGCAAAGAAGAAGAGATTGCAAAAACTTTATCTTTTATTGTAGACGATAAACCAATCTTAATAGTAACATCAGGAGATCAAAAGATAGATAATCCAAAGTATAAAGCAGAATTTCATACTAAAGCCAAAATGATTCCTTTTGATGATGTTGAAAAGCTAACAGGTCATATGGTTGGCGGAGTATGTCCTTTTGGAGTTAATGATAGTGTAGATGTATATTTAGATGTATCACTTAAAAGATTTGATATAGTTTATCCTGCATGTGGAACTCCCAATAGTGCAGCTAAGCTAAATATAGAAGAATTAGAAAAAGCTTCTAATTTTAAAAAATGGATAGATGTATGTAAAAATATATAAAATTAGAAAACATGATATAGAAAAGTATAATGGTTTTATAATGAAAGTTTATGAAGAATAATATGTAGAATAATGAAGATGAATAATTATTGATTTAAAATTTAAAGTATGTTATATTTTAAAAAGCTTAAGCGAAAATTAATCATGTAGAAAACAAAAGAGAGGGACTAGGATTTATTCTAGTCCTTTTTTGCGTTTAAAAGATAAAGGAGATGTAACTCCTATTCAAATAGGTGAAATAATAAATAAAGATAAAAGAACAGTTCAAAGAGTTCTAAAGAAATTAGGTGATAATAATTTAATAGAATGGTTTGGAACATCAATTAAAGATCCTAAAAAAATTTATAGAATTAAAAATTAATTTCTTCTTCTGTCGCACTTCTGTCGCACTTTTGTCGCATCTTTGTCGCACCTTTGTCGTACTTTTGTCGCACCTTTGTCGCACTTCTGTCGCATCTTTGTCGCATCTTTGTCGTACCTCTGTCGCACCTTTGTCGCACCTTTGTCGCATCTTTGTCGCACCGTTAATGTAATTCGATTAAAGTCATTTCTACTAATCAAATTTATAAGAAAGAATATTAAAAAAGATATAATCAATAAAAATTAAAGTAATTGTCGGAAAGAAAATAGTATTATCCTACAATTAGTTTAAAATATTATTTTTAAAATATTATTTTTGAGAATAATTATGAGTCATACATATAATTAATATCAAACTCTAAAGAAATTAGCGATATTATTTACTTTAAAAATTTACAAAAATTAAAAAAATACTACACAAGAAAGTAAATATGTGTTAAAATAATATGCGAAGTTTTTAAAAAATAAAAAATAAAGGAGGAATTATCAATGTCAGGACATAGCAAATGGCATAATATTGCAGCAAAAAAAGGTAAAGCAGATGCTGCAAGAGGAAAAGTATTTACAAAACTAGGAAGAGAATTATTAATAGCAGTAAAACAAGGTGGACCTGACCCGGCTGGTAATTCAAAATTAAAAGATGTTATTGCAAAATGTAAGGCAGCTAATATGCCAAATGATACAATAAATAATGCAATAAAAAAAGCATCAGGAGCTGGAGAATCAGCAAACTATGAAGAAATAACATATGAAGGTTATGGAGTAAATGGAGTTGCTGTTATAGTAAATGCATCAACAGATAATAGAAATAGAACAGCTGCAGATATAAGACATGTATTTGATAAAGCTGGAGGAAACTTGGGTACAACAGGATGTGTATCATACATGTTTGAAAAGAAAGGTGTTATTGTAATTGAAAAATCAAGCACAGATTTATCTGAAGAAGATTTAATGATGCTTGCAATAGAAGCTGGAGCAGAAGATTTTGAGTCATCAGATGAATATTATGAAATAACAACTGCACCAGAGAACTTTTCAAGTGTAAGAGAAGAACTTGAAAAAAACAATTTAACATTTGTTGAAGCAGAAGTGCAAATGGTACCAAATACATATGTTAAATTAGATGAAAAAGATTCAGAAAGAATGGAAAACTTCTTAGAGAAACTTGAAGACTTAGATGATGTGTCTAATGTTTATCATAACTGGGAAGAAGAATAATATTAGGAAGGTATAGCTTAAAAACTAAATAGGTAAATAACAAGATGAATATATTAGTTACTGGTGGACTTGGATACATTGGTTCACATACATGTGTAGAATTACTAAATAAAGAGTATGATATAATAATTGTTGACGATTTAAGTAACAGTAAAGAAGAAGTTTTAGATAGAATAGAAAAACTTACAGATAAAAGACCAAAATTATATAAATATGATTTAAAAGAAATTGAAAAAGTAGAAGAAATATTTAAAGAAAATAAAATAGATGCAGTAATCCACTTTGCTGGATTTAAAGCAGTTGGAGAATCTGTAAAAAAACCAATTAAATATTATTGTAATAATTTAAAGACTACATTAAATTTATTAGAAGTTATGAATAAATATAATGTTAAAAAATTAGTATTTAGTTCATCTGCTACTATATATGGAGATCCAGGTGTTCATGAATACAAAGAAGAAATGGGAAGAGGAAAAACATCTAATCCATATGGAACTACTAAATCAATGATTGAAAAAATATTAGAAGATGTATATGAATCTGATAATTCATGGGCAATTAGTATCTTAAGATATTTTAATCCAATAGGAGCTCATGAGAGTGGACTTTTAGGTGAAGAACCAAATGGTATTCCAAATAATTTAATGCCATATATTATGAAAGTTGCTGCAGGAAAAATAGATGTATTAAGTATATATGGAAATGACTATCCAACGAAAGATGGTACTGGTGTAAGAGACTATATACATGTAGTAGATCTTGCAGAAGGACATGTAAAAGCTTTAGAGAAAATTGAAAAAGATGGATCAGGTAAATATATATATAATCTTGGTACAGGTACAGGATATTCTGTAATGGATATAGTAAATACTTTTGAAAAAGAAAATAATTTAAAATTAAAATATGTTATTGCTCCAAGAAGACCAGGAGATTTAGCAGAATATTATGCAGATCCAACTAAAGCAAAAGAAGAACTTGGATGGGTTGCAAAAAGAGGATTAGAACAGATGTGCAAAGATTCTTGGAATTTTATGAAAAATAATATGTAGGTAATAAAATGCAAAAGAGAATTATTTTAGGAATTTTAATAATTATATGGATGATTACTATATTTTTATTTTCTAACCAAGATGGTATGGAATCAGAAAACACAAGTGATATTATTACAAATAGATTAGTTAATGAAACTATAGAAAATAATATAGAAATAGAAGAAAATGTAGATAATACAAATAATGAAAATATTAATAATTCAGCAAATGTAGCTAAATATAATTATGAATTTGAAATGTATAAAGGAGAAGTTAGATTAGTAGTAAGAAAATCAGCTCATTTTATAATATATTTAGTAGGTGGTTTTTTATTATTTAACTTTTTTAGAACATATAATATTAGTTTAAGAAATCAAATAATATATGCGATTTTAGGAATTATCTTATATGCTTCATCCGATGAATTTCATCAATTATTTGTAAATGGTAGAACAGCTAGAGTAGAAGATGTGTTATTAGATACTTTAGGTGCGATAGTTGGTATTCTTCTAAATCTTATTTGTTTAAAAATTGTGTACAAGATAAAAAACAAAAAAGATAAATCTATAGAAAATAAGAGTAATTTAAGTAGAGAAAATTAAAGATTTTGCTAAAAAATTTAAATAAAATTAATTAAACTTGCTTTCATATTTTTATGAGAGCAAGTTTTTTATGAGATTTGATTAAAAAAGTTAATAAAATGTGTAGAAAATTTGCGAAAAGTAATGACTTTTGTGGAAATTTGTGGTATAATATTTCCAGTTTTGCTCGAAAAAATTAAGCACAAAATAAATATATAATATAAAGGATGTAAATTAGGAGGAAAAATGGAAGAGCTAGATTTAAAAGAAATTTTAAGCATGTTCTGGGAAAAGAAAGTTTTAATTATAATCATTACAGTTTTATGTATGATTATAGGTGGAGTATATTCATACTTTATTATGGTACCAGAATATACTGCAACAACAACTATAGTTTTAACAAAAACAGATGAGAAAACAAATGCAGAAACAGGAGAGACAACAGAGTCAATTACTCAAACTGATGTAATGTTAAACCAAAACTTAGTTGCAACTTATAGTGAGATTATTAAAAGTAATAATATTCTAAGAGAAGTTATTAATAACTTAAGTAATTTAGACTTATCTGAAGAGGCCTTAAGAAATAGTATTGAAGTTACAGCAAAAGAAGATACAGAAGTAATTGAAATTAATGTTACAGATATAAATGCTAAAAACGCAACGTTAATAGCAAATGAAATATCAGAAGTATTTTCAAGAAAAGTATCAGAAATTTATAAGATAAACAATGTTTATGTATTAGATAAAGCAGAAGTGCCAACTGCACCATCTAATATAAATCATATTAGATTTATATTAATATCTGCAGCAGTAGGTATAATAATTTCTTGTGGATATGTTGTAATTAGAAATTTATTTGATAACTCAATAAAGAAAAAAGAAGATATAGAAAATGCATTAGATATGCCAGTACTAGTTTCTTTAGATAAAAGTGAAGGAGAACAAAAAGTAGTAATTAGTGATAAAGAGTCTAAATCAATTTTAGCAGAATCAGTTAGAACTTTAAGAACAAATCTTCAATTTATGGGTAAAAGTAAAAAGACTCAAACAATACTAGTAACAAGTACTACTTCAGGAGAAGGAAAAAGCTGGGTATCATCTAATTTAGCCGCAGCATATGCTCAAACAGGAAAAAGAACAATATTAGTAGACTCTGATATGAGAAAAGGATCTATTAATACAATATTTGATCTTCCACAAACTCCAGGACTTTCAAATTACTTATCAGGAGTAAATATTGGAGAAAATGGACTTGCTGAAGTTCTTCAAAAAACAGAAATAGAAAACCTATATGTAATTACAGCAGGAGATATACCACCAAATCCATCAGAGCTTATACTTTCAGATCAAATGCTTAAATTATTTGAAGATTTAGAAACATTTGCAGATGTAATTATATTTGATGGTACACCATCACTTATTGTTACAGACTCTACAATATTATCAAGACTTGTAGATTCAACAGTACTTGTAGCAGAATACAATAGAACAAAGAAAAACGACTTAAAACAAATAAAAGAAAGTATAACTAAAGTTGGCGGAAAAATCGCTGGTGTAGTTTTAAATAAAATTCCTGTGAAAAATAAAAAAGGATATGGATATGGGTATGCTTATGGATACGCATATGGTTATATAAATAATGACGAAGCTAGAAATATTCATGAAAAAGCAATTACTAAAAAAAAGTCTAATAAGATAAAAGAAGCAATAATTTCATTTTTTAAATTAATAGGAGCTTTCTTTTATAAAATATTAAATACTATATATAAATTTTTAAAAGCTATAATTGTTATGATTTATAGATTAATAAAAATATCATGTATATTTATTAAAAACTTATTTAAAAAAGCATATAGAAAACCAAAACAATTTTTTAATGGATTAAGTAACAAAATGGAAGTGTATATAAGAAATAATGAAAAGAAAGCTACAAAATATAATAAGTAGGAGTTAGAAATGATAGACTTTCATGCACATATATTACCAGATACTGATGATGGAGCAGTAGATATTATTCAAACAAGAAAAATGCTTGAAGAAGCAAGAATGGCTGGATTTACAGATATTATTGCTACATCACATTATAAAAAAGAAGTATTTGAATTAAATGAAATATCAAGACAAAATAGAATAAACATTATAGAAAAAATAGATAACAAAGTAAAATTACATATAGGAAGTGAAATATACATAACAAGAGATTTAGTAAATCTTATAAAAGATAAAAAAGCTTCTAGTATTAATAATACAAGATATGTTTTGTTTGAACTTCCTTTTAGAGATAATTTACTTATTTTTAATAGTGTAATAGATGATTTAAAAAGAAATAAATTAATTCCAATACTTGCACATCCAGAAAGATATGAGATTGTAAAAAATAACCCTAAAATCGTAGAAGACTGGATAAAAAGAGGAATATATATGCAAGCAAATTATCTAAGTATATTAGATAAATATGGAAAAGATGCAAGAAAAACATTAGAAATATTATTAAAACATAATCTTATCCATTTTTTAGGATCAGATGCACATAGACCAGATAATACTTATCCTAAAATAGCAGAAGCAACAGAAAAAATTAAAAAAATAATTGGAGAAGATAATTTTTATAAATTATCAGAAGAAAACCCAAGAAAAGTGTTAAATAATGAAAAAATTGAATTTTTAAAGACAACAGAAATAAAACAATCAATTTTTAACAAATTTAAGTAAAATTATTTATCAAAAAAAGGAAAAAAATATCAAAAAATACCTTGTACCAAAAATGTGGTTGTGATAAACTAAAAAAAGAGTTTTTTCAAAAAAGAAATTTACAAAATATAGGGGATGTAAATAATATGAAAGCTATTGAGATGGAGGCTGAAAATCAGCAGAATGAAACACTTTATTTAGAAAATGTATCAAAATTTAGAAGTTTTAAATATCATGCTAGAAAAAAATTATGGAATATGTTTTATGAAGGATCTAAAAGATTATTTGATATATGTTGCGGTATTGCAGGATGTATATGTTTAGTTCCTATATTAATAGTTGTAAAAATAGCATATTTAAAAAATCATGATACAGCTCCAATACTTTTTAAACAAGAAAGAATTGGAAAAGATGGTGAAAAAATTTACATATATAAAATACGTTCTATGGTAGACCATGCAGAAGATGTCTTAGAAGAACTTATGAGAAGTGATCCTAAGATAAGAGAAGAATATTTAACTAATAAGAAACTAGAAAATGATCCACGTGTTACTAAAATAGGAAGATTTATTAGAAGGACAAGCCTTGATGAATTCGGACAATTTATAAATGTATTAAAAGGTGAAATGACTATGATTGGTCCTAGACCATATCTTCCAAGAGAAAAAGAAGACATGAAAAGATATTATAGAGATATTGTTTCTTGCAAACCTGGTATTACAGGACTTTGGCAAGCAAGTGGAAGAAGCAATGTTAATTTTGCTAATAGATGTAGATTAGACAGCTTCTACAGCAAACATAAATGTTTAATATTTGATATGAAGATATTTACTAAAACATTTTCAGCTGTATTAAATAGTGAAGGAGCAAAATAGAAGAAGGTTTTAAAAGACGTTTTATATACAGTTTTAAAGGAGCGATGATATTTTGAAAAGAAAAAAAATATGTCTTATTTCTTCATCTGGTGGACATTTTGAGCAATTACTAATGTTAAGAAAATTAGAAGAAAAATATGATGTTTTTATAACAACAGAAAAGACAAAATATAATAAAAATGATAAGAAAATAAATCATTATGTAATGCAAGTCAATAGAAAAGAACTATTATTTCCTATTAAGATGTTAATAATTTTAATCGAGAGTTTATACATATTTCTAAAGGAAAAGCCAGATGTAATTATTAGTACAGGAGTTTTAGCAGCTATTCCAATGTTATTTATAGGTCATTTTTTTAAGAAAAAAGTTATTTATATTGAATCTTTTGCTAAGATTAATAGTCCAACAATGACAGGAAAACTTATCTATAAAAAACACATTGCTGATAGATTTTATGTTCAATGGGAGACAATGAAAGAGTTTTATCCTGATGCAATTTATTTAGGAGGAATTTATTAATGATTTTTGTAACAGTGGGATCTCAGAAATTTCAATTTAATAGATTATTAAAAAAAATAGATGAACTTATAGAAAGTGGAGATATAAAAGAAGAAGTTTTTGCACAAATAGGAGTTAGTGATTATATTCCTAAAAATTATACTTATAAGGATTTCGTTACGCAAGATGAGTTCAAAGAATATATGGACAAAGCTGATTTAATCATTACTCATGCTGGTACTGGAGCTATAGTAACAGCTTTAAAAAAGAATAAAAAAGTAATAGCAATTCCAAGATTATCAGAATATGGAGAACATGTAGATGATCATCAAATTCAACTAATAGATGAATTCAAAGAAATGAATTTTATAGAACCTGTTTACCAAATAGATGAGCTAAAACTTGCAATTAAAAATGTTAGAGAAAAGACATATAACAAATATAAATCTAATACTCAAAAAATATTAGATGATATTGAGCTTTTTATAGAAGAAAGAGGATAGTAAAATGAAAGAATTTCTTAGACAAGTATACTATAAAATAATATCTTTATTACCAGATAAATTAGTTATAAATATGGAAAATTTTATGGCATATAAAAAATTAGTAAGTAAAAATAATCCTAAATATTTTGGCGAAAAAATTCAATGGTTTAAATTGTATGGAAATCTAGAAAAATATACTGATTACGCTGATAAATATAAAGTTAGAGAATATATAAAACAAAAAATTGGAGAAGAATATTTAATTCCAATATTAGGTGTTTATGATACTCCAGAAGAAATTGATTATAGTAAATTACCAAATCAATTTGCATTAAAGCTAAATACTGGTTCAGGTTTTAATATTATAGTTAAAAATAAAGAAGAATTAGATATTGACAAAACAAATAAACAATTAAAAAAATGGTTAAAAATTGATTATTCAAAAATAAAAAAGGAATATCAATATAAAAATATAAAAAAAAGAATTATTTGCGAGAAATATGTTGTAGATAAAAATAATCAACTTTTAGATTATAAATATTTTTGTTTTGATGGAAAGCCAGAATTTATAAAAGTCGATTTTGATAGATTTAAAAATCATACTGCAAATTTTTATGATTTAAATTGGAATTTAATAGAAATGAAAGAAAAGTGTGTTATGGGAGTATATGAGAATTATAGCAAAAACTTTGTCGTTCCAGAAAATCAAGAAAAGATGTTAGACATAGTTAATTCTTTATGCAAGGATTTTCAATTTGTTAGAGTAGATATTTATAATGTTGATGGGAAAATTTATTTTGGAGAGTTAACATTTACCCCTGCTAGTGGAAGAAATCCATTTTACCCTTTAGATAAGGATTTAAAAATTGCAAGGAGGATTAAAGTTGGAGAATAAAATAAAAGTTTTAATGATTGGACCAGCTAGAAATGTAAAAGGCGGAATGACTTCAGTAGTTAATAGTTATTTCGAATACGGATTAGATAAAGAAGTGGATTTGAAATACATTGAAACGGTAAATGATAAGAATGTGATTTCAAAATTATTTAAAATTATTAAGGGATATATAGAATTTAGAAGAAATGTGAAAAAGTTTGAGGTTATACATATTCATATGGCCTCTAGAAGAAGTACTTTTAGAAAGGGAAAATATGTAAAGATTGCCAAAAAATATAATAAAAGAGTTATTTTACATATACATGGAGCTGAGTTTAAATTATTTTATAATGATGAATGTAATGCTAATCAAAAAAAATACATTACGGATGTTTTGAATTTAGCAGATAAGATAATAGTACTTTCTGAGGAGTGGAAAGAATTTTTTTCTAATTTAGTTGATAAAGATAAAATTAAAGTAATATATAATGCTATCTTAATTCCAGAAAATTTTGATAAAAATTTAGATGATAAAAAAATTTTGTTTTTAGGTAGATTTGGAAAAAGAAAAGGAATTTATGATTTAATTAGTGTATTGGAAAAATTATGTATTAAATATCCAGATTTAACTTTATATGCAGGGGGAGACGGAGAAGTAGATAATGTTAAACAGATTATTAATGAAAAAAATTTAGGAAAAAATATTAAATTATTAGGATGGGTAAAAGAAAAAGAAAAAGAAAATTTATTAAAAGAATCAACCTATTATATATTACCATCTTATAATGAAGGCATGCCTATGTCTGTTATAGAAGGAATGGCTTATAAAAATGTAACTATATCTACAAATGTTGGTGGTATACCTAAAATGATAACTAATATGCAAAATGGCGTATTAATCAATCCTGGTGACACAGAATCTCTATATAAATATTTAGACAAATTATTACAAGATAAAGAATTAAGAATTAAGTTATCTGAGAATGCGAGAAAAACAACTGAAGAAAAGTTTAATATAAAGAATAATATAAAGAAGTTAATTGAGGTATATAAAAATGAATAATTTTTTAGAGAGGTTAAATAAATTACGTTTTTTTATTATCTGGGATGGTGAAAAAAGAGCAGAATTTTTAAAAAAGAAAAAAATATTAAGAGGAATTGGCGAAAATTGTCTATTTCAGACTAGAAATTTTCCAATGGATCCCAAATGCCTTTTAATTCATAATAATGTTACGATAGCGGCAAAAGTGAATTTTGTTACACATGATGCTATAAGACATGTCCTTGTAAATAAATATAATAAACCATATTCGATGAATTTAGGCTGTATAGAGATAATGGATAACGTTTTTATTGGCTTAGGAGCAATAATAATGCCAAATGTTAGAATTAACGAAAATGTTATTATTGCTGCTGGAAGTGTTGTAACAAAAGATGTGCCACCTAATTCAGTTGTTGCAGGTGTCCCAGCTAGAGTAATTGGTACTTTTGATGATTTGAACAAGAAAAGGGAAATGTTATCTAAAAAACAAAAAGATTGTGATAAAAACGTATTAATTGAGAATTTGTGGATGGATTTTTTTAAGGAAAGAGAAGGGTAATTATTGAAATATGATACTAAATTTAAAGTATATAGTATATTTTCAAATAATATATAATTGTTTTATAAAAATTTTTATTAGTGATTTCAAACTACCAAGTTTTTTAAACTATGTAACAGACATTATTAACATTATATTACTTATTGGAGTTATTATAAATTTTAAAAAGAATAAAGGAAATCCTATTAAAAATACTCCTATATTTATTGCATATATACTTTTTTTTATAAATCTTATTTCGTTTCTTATAGACTTCTCTAATCCTGCATTGTTTTTGTGGGGATTTAGAAACATATATAGATTTTTTATATTTTTCTATTGTTGTATACATATTTTAAATAAGGAAGATATAATTAAGATTTTTCATATTTTAGAAAAAATATATATAATTAATTTTTTTATTTGTATATATGAATATTTTATAAGAGGAATTCAATTTGATAGTCTTGGAGGGATTTTTGGCAATAATACGATTGGCGGAAATGGCCCACTGAATGTTTTTATAATATTAATGGATATATATTATTTTATTATGTATTTTAATAAACAAAAAAGTATGTTTTCATTAGTTGTTGTTTTAGCTACATCTTTAATTTTAGCTAGCGTAGCAGAATTAAAAATAGTTTACTTTGAAATAATTTTATTATTAATTTTGGTACCGATTTTTATAAAGTTTAATGTAAAAATGATAATAACAGTTATTCTTACTTTATTAATTGGATATGGAGCATTAAGTATTTACATAGAACTATATCCTAATAATGAAGGTTTTTTAAGTCTTGATTTTGTTGAAGAATATGCATTAAACAGTTCCTATGGTAGTTCAACAGATATTAATAGATTATCAGCAATATCAACAATAAATGAAAGATATTTTTTAAATAATACAAAATACAAATTTATTGGAATGGGACTTGGAAATGCGGAAACTTCACAAATTAGTATGCTTAATAGTACTTTCTTTAAAAGATATGGAGATACATTTAAGTATACGTGGTTTTCACATGCATTTATGTATTTGGAAAGTGGATATATTGGATTAATATTATATATTTCATTTTTCTTGAAAATTATCTATGATAGTTTTATGAGTAAAAATAAGGATATTTATATGAGTATTGCTTTCCTATTTAGTATTTATTGCATTATATTTTTATTTTATAATCAATCATTAAGAATTGAAACAATGGGCTATACAATATTTTTTGTATTATCAATACCTTATATTTTAAAAAGAGAGGAGTTAACTGATGAAAAAAGTTGCAGTAGTAACAATGAATCATGGATATAATTATGGAAATAAGCTGCAAAATTATGCGGTGAAAAAAATGTATGAAAACTTAGATTGTGATGTCGAAACAATATCATTTCAACCTAAAAATAACAACAAAGTTATTAATAATCAAACTTTCATAGAAAAAATTAAAAAAAAGGTAAGAAAAATTTTATATTTTAAAAGAGAGAAAAATAGATTAATAAAGTTTAAAAAATTTAATCAAAAGTTTCTAAATATGACAGATAAAATTTATACTAGTGATAATTATAAAGAAATAGATTGTAATTCCTATGATTTATTCTCTGTCGGAAGTGATCAGGTTTGGAATTCATATTTTTGGGACTTTTCTTCTTTCTATTTATTAGATTTTGTTGATGATTCTAATAAAAAAATATCTTACGCAGCAAGCTTTGGGGTGGATGATATAAATCCAGTATATAAAGAAAAGTTTAAAGAATGTTTGAATCAATTTAGATGTATTTCTGTTCGCGAGCTACAAGGGAAAAAAATAATTAAGGATTTAATAGATAAAGATGTACCTGTTGTTTTAGATCCTACCCTTATGGTAAGTAGAAAAGATTGGATTGATTTTTCAATAAAACCTGAAAAAAATCAACCTAAAAAATATATTTTTACATATTTTTTAGGCGAAGTAAATAAAGAAAGAAAAAAGAAAATAAAGAAATTTGCCAGAAAAAAGAAATTAGATATAATAACACTGAATGATATTACTTCAAGATATTATGATTGTAATCCAAATGAAATGATTTACTTAATAAGAAATGCTGAATATATACTAACAGATTCTTTCCATGCTTGTGTGTTTTCTATAATATTTGAAAAGGATTTTTATATTTTTGATAGAGTTTCTGGTGGAAAAAATATGAATTCAAGAATTGAAACTTTATTAACATCTTTAGAAATTCATAAAATGGGAGAAAAAGATTTAAATATTGATTGTAACTATGATTATAAAAAAATAAATAGCAAATTAAATAATATAAAAGATGAAAGTTATAAATATTTATATAGTGTTTTAGGTGATAGAAATGATAAATAGTTATAAACAGTTAAAAAGAATAATAAAACTTGAGAAGAAGAAATATCAAATTGGAAATTTAAAAAAAGATATATCTCAGATTATTGCTAAAGATAAAGATATAGAGATTTTTAAATTCCAAAAGTACTTGAGAAAATCTGAATATCATTATAATCAAAAATCTATCATTCATAAGCTTTTTTATATATATTATCGTAGAAAAAAGAATATAATTGGAAATAAACTTGGAATAGAAATTTGGGAAAATACTTTTGATGAAGGATTAAAAATATGGCATGCTGGATCTATTATTATTAATGGAGAAGCAAAGGTAGGAAAAAATTGTGAATTAAAGGGAGATAACTGTATTGGAAATGATGGTAAATCAAATTTAGCACCTAGATTAGGCGATAATGTTTCTTTAGGAAATGGGGCTAAAATTATTGGAAATGTTGAAATAGGAAATAATGTGACAATTGGTGCGGGAGCTGTTGTTACAAAAAGTTTTAAGGAAGATAATATAATTTTAGTCGGAGTCCCAGCTAAAAAATTATAAAGGAGATACAAGATGAAATTATCAATAGTTATTCCAATTTTTAATTCGGAAAAATATTTGAATAAATGTATAGATTCTATATTTAAATATCATAAAGCAAATATAGAAGTTATTTTGATTAACGATGGTTCAACAGATAAATCATTAGAAATTTGTAAGCAGTATGAATCTAAATATTCTAATATAGTGCTTATTAATAAAAAAAATGAAGGACAGGGTATAGCTAGAAATTACGGAATAAAGGTAGCAACAGGAGATTACATTACATTTGTTGATAGTGATGATTTTTTTGAAGATGATGTTTTAGATTATATTAATGATTATATTGAAAAACAAAAATTAGACTTTTACATTTTTAATTGGAATTATGTTTTTAATGATAAAAAGATAAAAAACGTAAGAAATGACAAAGTGCAACTTTTCTATAAAGAAGATATGAAATTCAAACTATTTTTAGATAATATGGTTTGGCCAAATAAAGAAAACTCTTATGGAAGTGCCGTTTGGGCTAAATTTTATAATTTAAAAATAATAAAAGAAAATAATATTAAATTTCATTCTGAAAGAGAGATGTTTTCAGAAGATTTGATATTTAATCTTGAATATATTGAACATATAAATAATGTAGTAGTTTTGGATAAAACAATATATTGTTATTATCAAAATTCTACTTCATATAAAAATAAATATCATGGGGATTATATAGATAAATTAAATAATATATATTTTTATTTTAAAGAAAAAGGATATCTTAGTAATGAATATAAAAGTAGAATTTATATAAGATTATTTTCGTATATAAAATCTTGCTTTATTAACGAAATAATGCATTTTAAATATAAAGTGGCTTATAAAAATGTCAAAGAAATCTGTGAAAAAGAAAATATCTATAATATAATATGCAATTGTGATAAAGTAGATAATAAATCTGATAAACTTATTCTTTTTTTAATTAGAAATAAATTATATTTTTTTATTGTAATATTATATAAAATTTTAAGGATAATAAGGGAGTTATAATGAAAATAGAAACTTTAATTAAATTCAGAAGGAACACATTATTAAATAAAATTATACATAAACTTTTATTAAGAAAAGGTGTAGATATACCAAGTAATGTTAAAATAGGAAAGAATGTACAATTTCCACATAATGCAATTGGAACTGTCATTCATAATAATACTATAATAGAAGATAATGTAAAAATTTATCAAAATGTTACTATAGGAAGAGCTGATATTGAAAACGACTTTTCTGATAGTAAAATGGAGAGTATAAAAGTTGAAAATGGATCTATTATATGTGCGGGGGCAAAAGTATTATGTAAAGAGAAACAAATGGTTTTGGGGAAAAACAGTATTGTTGGAGCAAATGCTGTTTTACTTAATTCAATTGGTGAAAATGAAATTTGGGCAGGCGTGCCTGCAAAGAAAATAGGAATGAGAAAAAATCGCAATACGGAGGATTAAAATGATTGAAATAAAAGATAAAAAAGATTGTAGTGGATGTAATGCTTGTAAAAATATATGCCCTAAAAATGCAATAGAAATGGTGAACGATGAGAAAGGATTTAGATATCCTAGGGTGAATAGAGATTTATGTATAGAGTGTAATTTGTGTAATAAAATTTGCCCTATTAAGAATAAGGTGAAAATTAATAATAATCCAATTGCGTATGCTTGTTATAATAAGAATTTAGAAGAAAGATTAAACAGTTCATCTGGTGGTATATTTATATTACTTGCAAAACAAATTTTAGAAAAAGGTGGTTATGTTGTTGGTGCAACCTATGATGAAAAATTCAATGTAAAGCATACAATAATAAATGATTTTAAAGATATAAAATTACTACAAACATCTAAATATGTACAAAGTGATGTTAGTGATATATATATTAGAGTTAAAGAATTACTGGAAAGTGGAAAGTATATTTTGTTTACAGGTACTCCTTGTCAGATTGAAGGATTAAATTCTTTTTTGGGTAAGAAATATGATAAGTTATATTTACAAGATATAATTTGTCACGGTGTTCCATCTCCTTTAGTATGGAAAAAGTACATTGAGTACAGATTAGAAAAAGATAATGAAAAACCAATTAATATCAATTTTAGAAACAAGGATAATGGATGGAAGAAGTTTAATTTAAAGTTTCAATACACTAGTAAGGAATATAAGAATAATCAAACTAAAGACTACTATTTATTAGCATTTCTAAAGAATGTTATTTTAAGAGATTCATGTTACGATTGTAGATTTAAAAAGAAAAATAGAATTTCAGATATAACTTTAGCAGACTTTTGGGGGGTCGAAAATATATTACCAGATTTATTTGATGATAAAGGAACGTCGCTAGTGATAATAAGTTCTGATAAAGGAAAGGAACTTTTTGAAAAAATAGATAAAGATATAGTAAAAAAAGAAATATCTTTTGAAGATGCTATAAAATTTAATAAAAATATGACATCCTCTGTTGAAAAGAATAAGAACAGAGACAAGTTTTTTGAAAAGTTGAATGATATATCTTTTGATAAACTTTGCAAAAAATATGTTTTAGACAATAAATTAAAAAATAAAGTATTTAGAGCTATAAAAAGGCTGGTGAAAAATTAATGAGTAAAGGAAAAACACTTGTTAAAAACACCATAATTGTTGCTATAGGAAAAATTTGCACACAATTTATAAGTTTTTTCTTATTGCCTTTATACACAGCATTTTTATCTGCAGATGAATATGGAACAGTAGATTTGCTTAATACATATGTTTCTCTTTTAATTCCGCTTATATTTCTGCAATTAGATCAAGCTTTATTTAGATTTTTAATTGATGCTAGAAAAGATGAGAGTTCTAGAAAAACACTTATTAGTACAACATTATTAGTTGTAGTTGTTCAATCGGTTATTTATTTGATTTTTTATATGTTGATAGGAAAATACATTAATAATCAATATAAGTACTTTTTAGCAACTAATGTGGTAGCAACAATGTTTTCAAATATTTTCTTGCAAATTTCAAGAGGATTAGGTGATAATACAACATATTCAATGGGCAGCATAGTTTCAGGAGCGGGTACAGTAATATTAAATGTTTTACTTATTGCTGTTTTTAAATTTGGTGCATATGGTATGCTAATTTCTAATTTAATAGCAAACATTCTTTGTAGTATATTTATTTTCATGAAATTGAAAATATATAAATATATTAGTATAAAAAAATTCAGCAAAAAATCTTTAAAATCATTATTAAAGTATTCTGTACCATTAGTACCTAATCAATTATCTTGGTGGGTAATTAGTGTTTCAGATAGAACAATAATTACGTATTTTTTAGGTGTTGCTATGAATGGTATATATTCTGTTGCAAATAAATTCTCTTCAATATGTATATCTTTTTTTGGTATTTTCAATTTAACATGGACAGAATTTGCAGCTGTTAATATAAATGAAAAAAATGAAGAGAATTTTTTCTCGGATATAATAAATAAAGCATTAAGAATTTTTATACCATTATGTTTAGGTATTATAGCATATATGCCGTTTGTTTTTGATTTTCTAATTACGGGTCAAGACTATAAATTTGCATATTATCAAATACCTATTTTAATGTTATCAACTATTTTTAATATTATAGTTTCGTTAATAAGTTCAATTTATATAGCCCTAAAAAAGTCAAAGGATATAGCGAAAACAACAATCTATTCAGCAATAATTAATATTGTTATAAATTTACTTTTAGTAAAATATATAGGATTATATGCAGCATCAATTTCGACTTTAATTGCGTATTTGAGTATGACGATATATAGATATTTTGATGTTCAAAAATATGTAAAGATTAATATAGATAAAAAGTTTATTTTTTACTCATTTATTGTTTCTATAATTATAATTCCAATTTATTATTATAGAAATATATATATTTGTATATTGGGCGCTAGTTTAATTACTTTGTATGCATTAATATCTGTGAGAAGTATGGTAAAAGAAATAATTACTTTCATGGAAGTTAAAATAAAAAATTTAAAAAGTAGCATTTAATAAAGGAGATGTTAAAATGAAAATTGCGGTAGCAGGAACAGGATATGTAGGATTATCTATAGCATGTCTTTTAGCACAACATAATGAGGTTGTAGCACTAGATGTAATTAAAGAAAAGGTTGATATGATTAATAAGGGAATATCACCAATTAGAGATAAGGAGATTGAGGATTTTTTAAAAAATAAAAAATTAGATTTAAGAGCAACTTTAGATTACAAAGATGCTTTTAAAGATGCTAAGTTTGTAGTAATATCAACTCCAACGAATTATGATGATGAAACTCAATCTTTTGATACTTCAAGTGTAGAGGATATTATTGAAAAAGTTATTTCAATGAACATTGATACAACAATGGTAATAAAATCAACAATTCCTGTAGGATATGTAGAATCAGTTAAAGCCAAATATAATAT
Source organism: uncultured Clostridia bacterium (assembly GCA_944387405.1). Lineage (GTDB taxonomy): Bacteria > Bacillota > Clostridia > TANB77 > CAG-508 > UMGS1994. The sequence continues at coordinate 378,570 of CALXET010000001.1, read as the reverse complement.
TGATAATATTATGTTTTCACCAGAATTCTTAAGAGAAGGACGAGCCTTATATGATAATTTATATCCTTCAAGAATTATAGTTGGTGAAAAATCCGAAAGAGCAATTGAGTTTGCTAAACTATTACAGAATGGAGCAATAAAACAAGATATTCCAATAAAATATATGAACCCAACTGAAGCAGAAGCGGTTAAATTATTTGCAAATACATATTTAGCATTAAGAGTGTCATATTTCAATGAGTTAGATACTTATGCTGAAATAAAAGGACTAAATACTAAAGATATAATAGATGGTATATGCTTAGATCCTAGAATAGGTACACATTATAATAATCCGTCTTTTGGATATGGTGGATATTGTTTACCTAAAGACACAAAACAACTTTTAGCAAATTTTGATAATGTACCACAAAACTTAATTCGTGCAATAGTTCGTTCTAATAGAACAAGAAAAAAACATATAGCTGAAATGGTTATGAGAAAAAATCCAGATGTAGTTGGTATTTATAGATTAACTATGAAAGCTGAATCTGATAATTTTAGATTCAGTGCTATTCAAGGTGTAATAGAAAGATTAAAAGAAGAAGATGTAGAGATAATTATTTATGAACCTACATTGAAAGATGAGACTTTTAATGGTTGTAAAGTTGTAAATGATTTTGAAGAATTTTCAAAGAAATCAGATGTCATAGTTGCAAACAGATATGAAGACCAATTATTTGAGGTAAGAGATAAGGTATATACTAGAGATTTATATAGTAGAGATTAAAATTAAATAATATAAAAATAGGCAGGATTAATTTTAAATCCTGTCTATTTTATTCGTACCCGTTATGTTATACTATAATGTATGATTTTATGAAGTGAAAAATATAAAAAGGAAGAGATAAAAAAGTGAAAATTAAAGAAATACTTAAATTTTTATTTTATATAATAATTGATGCACATCCATTATTATATATGCCACCTATAAATATTTATGGTTATAAATTTGAAATACATAAAAATGATGCTGATCCTTGGCCTTCGTTTCCACATATGCATTCGGAAGACAGAAAATTTGTATTAAATATATATACGGGACAAGTGTATAGAAAACTTACAAAAGGTTGCATTGGAATAGCAAAGGAAAAAGATATGATAAAGCTATGGAATAATACAAAATTTTTAAATATAGTTGTTGAATCCAGAAAAAATAAGCCAATAAATGCTGGAGAATTAGAAAATATTCCATATAATTGGTTAAACGAAGAAAATTCAAATTGGATAAAAGAAAATGATGTTATTGAATTAAGTTCTTGATTTAAATAAAAAAATAGAAAGTATTTAAATACTTTCTATTTTATTTTTTTATCTATCTTTTTATCAATTGATTGAACTGTATCAGAAGGAGTGTAATCATCTTCATTGAATAACTGCTTATGAAGTTTTTTAACATCATCTTCTAAACTAGTTGGAACACTATAATAAACTTTATTTATCATTTGTCCTTTTTTATGATAAGGAAAACCAAAGTTATCTGTAATATTTATAGATGCAACTTGTGGTATCATAGCCATAATTTCATTTTCTGTAATATTTGTTGAAACATGAGGAAGTATTTCATCTGCTAAATCATTTAATTCAGGAATACTTAAATGTTTTACTTTTTCAAATACTAGATTTAATACATCTCTCATACGTTCTGTTCTTTTATAATCTCCACCTTCTGTATAACGAATCCTTGCATAAGATAGAGCTTGAATTCCATTTAATTTATAATCTCCTTCTTTAGTAATGTGTTTTGTATTAGTCTTATATATTCTATTTAATTCATCTATATATCCATTTATATATTTAGTTTCTTCTTTAGTAATATGCATATCTATTCCACCAACTTTATCTACTACTGTACGTACTGTATCAAAGTTTACAGCAACAAATTCAGTAATATTTAAATCTAAGTTTTTATTTAAAGTGCTTAGTGCAAGTTTTGGTCCACCATAAGAATATGCATGAGTTACTTTATCTAAACCATATTCATCTATATCTAAATAAGAGTCTCTATATAATGACATTATTTTAGCTTCTTTAGTCTGTTCGTTTAAACTTAATATCATTATACAATCGCTTCTATATCCTTTACTGAAAGTATCTTTTCTAGCGTCAATACCAAATAAAGCGATGTTTCTATAAGTTGCTAAGTTTGATTTAACAGCTTCATCAATATATATTTGTGATTTATCTATTGGGACATATTGTATTTTACTTAATTTGCTTTTTAAGTAAAAATATCCACTTGTTGCTAAAATTACATCAATGACTATGAATACAACAAATATTATAAGAAGTGTTTTTAAGATTGATTTTCTTCTTTTTTTCTTTTTTTCAATTGCTATTAAGTCTTTTACTTCATTATTTGGTTTAATTGTTGTATTTTTTATTTCTTCATTTTTATTATTTTTATTTGCTATATTCTTTTTCAAGTATTTTCCCTCTTTCTAAAAAATATACTAATATATTATAACCCATTTTTAGGGAAAAGTAAAGGAAAAGAGTGCTTTGCGCTAAGGTTTGATCAGTGTTTAAAGCAAAAAAATAAAACCATGGTAGTGTTCCATGGTTTTGAATGTGAGGGGGAATTTTTAATTAGTTACTTTGTCTGAGGAACGTCCCAGACATTTAGTTTTCTATCGATGATATAGTTTTTTCCTTCAACCGTAAACTGAAGGGATGTTTCTGTTCCGGATGATGATAGATAGACATTTCCGTCTTCATCACAGTAACCCGAACTTTTTTCGATTTCTTTGAAATCGGTGACGTTGGGTATTTTAAAAAATATGGTTTCACTTCCGTCGATATTGCCTATTATGAACTCAAGGCTAGGATCTTCAGAAACATATCGATATCCGAATACTGGACCATTAGTCCAATTTAAAATCTCGAAATACCGATAGTCTCCGCTATAATTAAACATATAATTCTGATCCTGCGGAAGTTTTTTGAAAAAGCTTCTTGCGTCTTCAAGATCCTCATCAAATGAATCAGAGACCTGCAAGCTTTTGCTTGTGGGTTTGGACTGGAAAGAAATCCAGCACACACCTACCAACAAAATAACAGTTACAATAATAAAAGCAGTCCAAAACTTTTTCATAATAATACCATACTGCTACACCTCACATTCTGCAGCTCCTTATATAATAATTATATTACGTTTGCTATATTATGTCAATTTTGGCACTTTTAGTATAAAAATATCTTTAAAGTTTATAATAAAATAAAGGAGTGATTTTATGTATAATTTTAGAACGGATTTAGCTTTAGAAAGAAGAGATATTTATAAAGAGACTAATAATATAAAAGGAGAAATAGATGGTATCATATCAGAAGAAGAGGAAGTTTCAAAAACTATAAAAGTTACTAGAGTAAATGTTGTAAATGAAAATGGAGCAAAGTCTATACAAAAGCCTATTGGAACATATACAACTATTGACGTTAAGAAGATGAGAAATATTACAGAAGAAGAGATTAGTAAAATTTCAAATACGATGTCTGAGGAATTAAAAAAATTAATAAATAAACATGTAGGAAAAACAGATGAAATTTTAATAGTAGGACTTGGAAATGAATATTCAACTCCGGATTCTTTAGGTCCAAAAGTCATAAGAGAAGTTGATGTAACAAGACATATATTTAAATACTTGCCACAATTTGTTGAAGATGGAGATAGAGAAGTATCTGCTATAGCTCCAGGAGTACTTGGCACTACAGGAATTGAAACACAAGAGATATTAAAAGGAATAGTAGATAATGTAAAGCCAAAATTAATAATTGCAATAGATAGTCTAGCATCTAAAAGTATTGACAGGATAAGTAGTTCTGTTCAATTATCTGATACTGGAATAATACCGGGAGCGGGCGTTGGGAATAAGAGAAGAGAGCTTTCTAGAGATACTCTAGGAGTGCCTGTAATAGGGGTTGGAATCCCGACTGTTGTTGAGCTTGCAACTTTAGTATCAGATGGTATTGACATATTTATTGATACTCTTCAAGAAAAAGCTGAGTCAAATGATTATTTAAATAAACTAAAGGAAAATGACAAATATGAAGAGGTAAAAGAAGCTTTAAATGTAGGTGAATATAATATGATAGTAACTCCAAAAGAAATTGATGATTTGATTGAGAATATGAAGAATATAGTAGCTAGAGGAATAAATTATGCAATTTAAATAAACATATTTACAACCGTGCTACAAAATGTTAAAATGTAGGCACAATTGTAAAACAATTGTGAAGAGAGGGATTTATATGGAAGATAAGATATTAGAAATAATGAAAAATAATAATAATATTATAACACCATCAAAGTTAGAGAAAGCAGGAATATCAAGAGTTTATTTGTATAATATGGAAAAAGATGGACTTATTGAAAAAATAGATAGGGGAATATATGTAACAAAAGAATTTATATATGATGAATATTATTTATTTCAATTTAAATATCCTAAAACTATTTTTTCACACAATACAGCATTATATTTTAATAATATGACTGAAAGAACTCCTATAAATATGGATGTAACAATATGCAGAGAATATAATCCACATAGATTTAAAGACTTAGTAAATATTTATAAAGTTAGCAAAGAAATATTTGATTTAGGGGTTGTAGAAAGAAAATCACCACAAGGGATGGATATTAAAACATATAATTTAGAAAGAACAATATGTGATATTATAAAAGATAAAAATAGTTTAGATATTGAAACAAGAAATAAAGTTATTAGAAAATGCATTAAAAGCAAAGAGTTTAATTCAAATCTAATGTTTGAATATGCAAAAAAAATGAAAATATATGACAAAGTTAGAAATCACATGGAGGCAATTATATGATTAAAAATGCAAAGAGCTTAATTGACAAATTAAAAAATAAAGCTGAACAAAATAATATTACAGTAAACGAAGTACTACAGAATTACATGTTTGAGAGGATATTAGAAAGACTATCTATTTCTGAATATAAAAATAATTTTATATTAAAAGGAGGAGTATTATTATCTTCTATAATGGGCATTGATACTAGAACTACAATGGATATGGATACTTGTTTAAAAGGTATAAACTTAACGGAAGAACAATTATATAAAGTTTTAAAAAATATTTTAGATACAGATGTAAAAGATGGAGTGACTTTTGAGATAAAAAATTCTAAACCTATAAGGGAGGATGATGAATACGGAGGTTTAAAATATAATATATTAGCCAAGTTTGATAATATTAAAGTTAATTTAAGTATAGATATAGCAACAGGAGATGTGATTACACCAGGTGAAATAGAGTATAATTATAAGATGATGTTTGAAGACAAAGCATTGAAGATAATGACATATAATATAGAAAGTATTATTGCAGAAAAATTTCAAACAATAATTTCAAGAAATGTATTAAATAGTAGAATGAAAGATTTTTATGATTTATACTATTTAATAAAATATAAGACTTTTTCAAAAGATGATTTAAGACTTGCTATAGAAAAGACTTTTGAAAAAAGAAATACAGATATTAAATTAATTAATTCTAATATTAGTGTTATTCAAGAAAGTGATCTTTTACAAGATTTATGGAAGACATATTCTCAAAAGCATAAATATACTAAAGATATAAAGTTTGAAGACATAATTGAGACAATTAAAAAGATAAGCAAATTAATTACTCAAAAATAGAATAACTAGGTATTATAAAACATATTTACAACTGTGCTACATTTTTGAGATTTTGTAGCACAATTGTAAAAAATAATAGATTTATTATGAAAGCAAGGAATTCCTTGCTTATTTTTATATTTTTAGTTTTATATAATTTTTAATTTTTTAACTTTTTAACTTTTTTTATTTTTATTCATTTTTATTCATTTTTATTCTTTAAATTTGTTTGTTACTTATAAGTATTTATGATAAAATACAAAAAGATAAAATAAACGTAGGAGGAAACAATGAACATATATTATGTAAGACATGGACAAACAGATTGGAATAAAGTAAAAAGGTTACAAGGAAGAACAGATAATCCATTAAATGAAGTAGGAATTGAGCAAGCAAAAAAGACAAGAGATTTATTAAAAAATGAGAAGATAGATTTAATAATATGCTCTCCACTTAAAAGGACAGTAGAGACTGCAAACATAATAAATGAGGGTAGAAACATAAAGATAATAAAAGATGAAGGTTTTATAGAAAGATCTTTTGGTGAATATGAAGGTGAGTTTAGTGATAAAACACCATATGATGATATATGGGATTATAAGAAAGATATAGATTTAGGGGAAAATGGAGAAAAGATGAGTGAGCTTTTAGCAAGAGCAAAAAATTCTCTTGAAAGAGTAATTAATACTTATTATCCAAAAAATATATTAATAGTAGCACACGGTGGACTTGGAAGAGCTGTAAAATGTTATTTTAACGGACTTCCAAAAGATACTACTTGTCTTTCTAATTTAGAACCGAATAATTGTGAAGTATTAAAATATGAAATAAGGAGAGGTTAAAATGCAAGATGTTAAAATGGGAATAGGTGTAGGAGTAATTTTATTAAATGATAAAAAAGAAGTATTACTTGGACTTAGAAATTCAGATAAAGACATAGCAGATAGTGATATGAGACTTGAAGGTACATATACACTTCCAAGTGGAAAAGTAAGATATAAAGAGACTTTTGAACAAGCAGGAATTAGAAAAGTAAAAGATGAGACTAATTTAGATGTTTTTAAAATAAGAGTAATAAGTCTTCAAAATGATATTAATGAATATGCACATTATGCAACTATTGGTTTAATTGCAGATGAATATTCAGGCAAAATAAAAATAAAACCAACAAATGAACTTGTAAGATGGGATTGGTTTAGTTTAGATAACTTGCCTAAAAATTTATGTTTTCCAAGTAGAAAGATTTTAGATTGCTATGTAAATAATAAATTTTATAATGAAGAGATAGAGTAGTTATTAATTATCTATAATATGTAGATTTTATAATAATTAAGATGTAAAAAGAGGAAGAAATATGAATGTAGTATTTTTAGATTTTGATGGAGTAATTAATACACCTACAGGATATGATGTAAATGGAAGTTATAGAGATTCTTTTAATTATCCATCAGATGGAAGAGTAAATAATTATAATGCAATATGCTTATTAAATAAATTATGCAGAGAACAAGATTTATCTGTAGTTGTTTCTAGTAAAGGTAGTTGGAGGTATACTTTTAAAAAAGACGAAAATGGTGAATATACTATAAGAAATTATAGAAGAATATTGTATGATAGTGGACTAGATGATCATACATATATTTATGGACATACTCCTGCTACAGATTTTAGTAAAGATATGGAGATAAAGATTTTTTTAGAAAAGCATCCAGAAATAGAAAAGTTTATAATATTAGATGATTGCGAAGATGAGATAAGTGATGACTTAAAAGCTTATTTAGTATTATGTGATACAGCTGAAGGATTTACAGAAGAAAAGTATAAGGAAGCTGTAAGAATCTTAAAAGAGCAAAAAGAAATAAAAAGAAGTAATTCATATCAGGAGAATAGATAAATATGCAAAATAGCGAAAATAAAGTGAAAAGAAGGCAAAAGTTTTTAAAGGTCTATATTGAGATTACAAATGTATGTAACTTAAGATGTTCTTTTTGTCCTGAACCTAAAAAAGAGAAGAGATTTATAAGTGTAGAAGAATTTGAAAATATAATAGAAAAAGTATGTAATTATACAGATTTAGTATGTTTTCATATCAAAGGAGAACCTTTATTAAATCAAAATTTAGATAAATTTTTAAATATATGTGAAAAGTATCATTTAAAAGTAAATATTACAACTAATGGACTTTTAATAGAAAAGTGGATAGATGTATTTAAAAAATCAAATTCATTAAGACAACTTAATATTTCACTTCATTCAGTAGAGCAAAATGAAAATATAGATGAAGAAAAATATTTAAAGTATATATTTGATAGCGTAGAAAATATAAGAGAATCTTCAGACATAATAATATCATATAGGTTATGGAATCTAAATTCTTTAGAAAATAATAAAATTAATAAAAAGATATTAAATGAAATAGAAAAGTTTTATAAAATAAAGAAGATAGAAAAAAGGGCAAGAAAAGAAAAATTTATAGAACTTGAAAGTAATGTTTTTTTAAATCAAGATTATAGATTTGTATGGCCAGATATAAATGGAAAGATAATAAATGAAAAAGGAAAATGTTATGGCTTAAGAAATCAACTTGGCATTCTTTCTGACGGCACGATAGTGCCATGTTGTTTAGATTCAAATGGCGATATTCCTTTAGGAAATATTTTTGAAATAGATTCTTTAGAAGAAGTAATTAATTCAAAAAGATCTATAAATTTAGTTGATGGATTTAAGAAGTGTGAACTACGAGAGAATCTTTGCAAAACTTGTGGATTTATTAAAAGATTTGAAGTAGAAGAAAAGAAGAAATAAAAATTTTATTTCTTCTTTTTTGGTATTATTATTTTTTTTATTCTAATTTTATTTTAATTTTAATTCTATTCTATTTTAACCTATTCTAATTTAATCTAGATTAATTTTATATATCTAATTGTTTTTATATTTTATTTATCTTTTATAATTATCCAATTAAAGATCTAATAATACAGAATAATGTTAAATGAACGGGGTAGAATGCATAAAATCCCATTTTTATGTATTTATTAGATTTACCAAGTTTTCCGTTATATGCAGCAATTAATAATAATGAACCAACAGCAAAGATTGAAAGTGCTAATTGTTCTACTATTAAAGGATAATAAAATGGTTCAAATGCTGGAACTATTGTTAATCTACTTATAACTAAAATTAAAGAAGCAACAAGCATCATAATCATTTTATGAGCTCTTAAAATGTAAAATATAGCAATTAATAATACTCCAAGCATACCATAATCTACATGTAATAGTTCTCCTGCAAAAGAAGTTAGGAGAACTAAAAAAAGTCCAATAGGTTTACTTTTTGATTTATCATAAAATCTGATTGCAAGCAATCCAAACGCTAAAGTAAAAAATATATTTAAATATGGCTCTCCATTTAGATATGGTTCTAATAATAAATATGCAGGAATCTGAGATATTACTGCAAAAATTAAAAGCCTTCCTAAGTATTTAGCAAAATTTCGTGTATGAATATAACCTTCAGAAATAAAAAAAGCATATATTGGAAAAGCAATTCTTCCGAAGAAAATTATTTACATTATTAGTTCCAAAAACAAATCTTGTATGATCTATAAACATAGAGATACATGCTATAATTTTTAATAAAAATGCTGACATAATATTTACTCCTTCTTCAAATATTATATCAATATAAGTTAAAATAAAGCAATATAAAAGATGATAATAAATTTGTAATTGATAAATATTAATATTTATGCTATATTAATACCATAGAATAAGGAGTGATATTATGAGTGAAAAAATATATACAATTAATGAAATAAAGAAGATACTGAAAGATTTATTAAAAGATAAACCTGTATATCGTGTTATTCTTTTTGGTTCTTACGCAAAACATGAAGCAACAAAAGAAAGTGATGTGGATTTAATAATAGATACTAATTCAGAATTAAAAGGGTTTGCTTTAATAAAATTAATATGCGAAATAGAGGAAAAACTAAAAAAGAATATTGATGGATTCGAAAAATATGAAATAATCGAGGGTTCACCAATAGATAAAGAAATAAAAGAAACAGGAGTTATAGTATATGAAAAATAAAGAATATATGTCCATAAAAATATGATAGAGTACATAGATAAAGCTTTAAGATATACAAAAGAATGTAATTTCGAAACATTTTCAAATAATGAGGAAAAAGTAGATGCAACGATTTTTGCGATTAGCCAAATAGGTGAATTAGTTAAAAATATTAGTAAGGAAACAATGGAAAAATATACTAATATAGAATGGATTATTATAAAGAACTTAAGAAATAAAATTGTTCATGATTATGATGGAATAAAATTAAATCTGATATGGGATATAATTACAAATGATATAGTACAATTAAAATTGAATTTACAAAAAATATTAGATAATAATAAATAAAAAAATAAAATTAAAGTAACGTTCAAAAAACGCTCGATTTTTGAGCGTTTTTTGATTTGCTTTTGATAAAAAATATATAGCCTAGTTCTTATTTTTTTATTACTTTATTTTTATAATAGTTACATATTTCGCAATCAGTACATACATAAATTGTATCTTCAAATATTAGTTTCAATGTTTGAATAAATTCATCTTCATTATCTATCAAATGAATATAGATTTTTTTAGGAACAATATTTAATAAAGTGTTTAAAGAATAATCATTAGAAGAAAATTCTATATTTGAATATTTATTTAAAAAACTTGTATCTAGAGAAGTGTTTATAATATTAAAGCTAGAATCTAATAATATACTTTCATTATTTAAATATATAAGATGCACAATATCACAAGTTGATTTTTGTTTTTCTAAATAGTTTTTTAATAGTTTAATAAATTCAAAATATTCTCTTTTAATTAAATAATTATTTACTGATAAATCTACAACATAGTCTAATACTTCTATATAATCTTTTAATCTAAATGTTATAAATCCATCTAATATCATTTTTTTATTTCCTTCTTTAAAATATTCTTTTAAAGAGATATTAATTAATTCTTTCCTTCTGCTATGTTCATCAGAAGATATTAATTCATCTATTATATTTTTAATTTCAATTTGTTCATAATCTAAAAAATAAAAATAATTTGACATTAATAATTTATTTAAAATTTCATTTTCATAAGTATTTATTATAGATTCAGTAATATAATTAGAAAGTTTTTCATAAAATGTATTAATATTATTTCCTTTGTAATGAATAAAAATATTATCATATATTTTAAATTTCTTTTTTTTAATAAAAATGTCATCAGAAATTATTTTAGATATATTATTAAAGAAATAATCTATAAATTTATCATTATTAGTTTTTATACAAAAAGAAGACATATTTTCCTCCAAATTATAATATAGTATTTACTATAATGATATATTTTATTCTTCTTTAGTTTGTTCTGATACTAAATAATAGAGTCGTTATGAATATTAAAAGTTAGAATAGGTTAGAAAAAATAAAATAAAAATAAAATGAAATAAAATAAAATATAATAAAAATTAAATATAAGAAAAGAAAATAAGGAAAATAAAAATAAAATAAAATTAAAATAAAAGAACAAGACAAAAAATAATCAAAAAAAGAAAGTAGAGTAGATCTACTTCCTTAAGGTGAGCATTTATGTGTTTACAATAAATTTTATTTAAAACATATTAATTTAAGTAAAATTTATCTGTAGATATTATAATCAATATTATCAAAAATTAAATCTTGAGCATATATTCCTTTTACAAAATCTTTATCAATTTTATCATTTTTTATTTGGTAGTATAACTTAGTAAATCTACCAATATGCTCTTTAATTCTTTTCTTAGCATAATCAACCATAGTTCCATTTGTAATTATAAATAACCAATCACTACTTTGAGCAAGTAATAATTCTCTTGCACATTGGTTTAATGCATCTTTTCTTAGTCCGTCTTTTTCATTAGGGTATAAGTTTGCAAGTTCAACCATTCTATCACCAGCTTTATGAAGATGACGATGTGCATAATCATTTGATTGATTAAGCCAAACTTCACTATAACCATTAGCACCCCAACTAGATCTACAAGGAGTAGATTCTTGGATATATGGGTGTCTATCTATATAATCACTAGGAGTGATTAAAGAAAAGTTACAATCATCATAATAAATCTTTTTAAATAAAATATATAACCAATATGGACCTTCATACCACCAGTGACCATAAAGCTCTGCGTCATAAGGACATACCACAATAGGGGGGATATCCATAACTTTAGCTAAATCTCCAATTTGCTTTATTCTACAATCAAAGAAGTGACCAGCTTGTCTTTCTGCAGTATCTTTAGCCCATTGCAAATTATAATAATCTTTTTCGCCAAATTTAGAAGTTATTCTATAATATTTAATTCCTGTATGAACTCTAACACCATTTTTTGCAATATAAGGTTTAATATAATCATAATCTACATCATAACCTATATCTCTATAATATTCACGATAATTATAATCTCCAGGATATCCTATAATAGAGCTCCAAACTTGTTTAGATGATTCAATATCTCTACCAAAAGCACATATTCCAGTAGGAGAGATGATTGGAGCAAATGTACCATATACAGGAGCTGGATCTGCATATAATATTCCATGAGATTCAGTAATTACATATTCTATACCAAATTCTTTTAAATATTTATCAGCTTCAGGGACATATCCACATTCAGGAAGCCAGATTCCACGAGGATTTCTACCAAAATATTTTCTATAAGTTTGAACACCAACTCCTATTTGAGCTCTTACAGTATTTGGATTAACATATAAAATAGGAAAGTATCCATGTGTTGCACCACAAGTAATTATTTCTAGAAAACCAGCATCTTGAAAATGTTTAAATCCAGAAATTAAATTACATTTATAGATATCCTTAAAGACATGTAAGTCATTTGTATATCTTGCTAAATAATATTTTGAAAGTTCATTAAGTCTTGCGTCATAAGATGTTCTTTTAACTTCTTTTTCACAAAGTTCAATATGTTTTTTTAAATATTTTATATATCTTTTTTGTAATAATTTATTATCAAGCATATAAAGAAGAGGAGGAGTTAGTGTCATTGTTAATCTGAATTTAACATTCTCTTCTTCTAATTTTTGAAAATTTAACAATAGTGGTATATATGTTTCTGATATTGCTTCATACAACCATTGTTCTTCAAGATAATCTTCACTTTCGGGATGGTGAATAAATGGTAAATGTGCATGAAGTATAAAGCTAACATATCCAGTATTTTTATTCATTATAATCTCCTTTATTTTAAATAGACAACCATATAAGTAATAAGTCTATTATAATTTTAAGAATTTACTTTATTTAAATGTTGAAGTAGGATTTCCGGATGATGGATTGTTTAAAGTAAAGAATTCGTTTATATCTTCAACATTATACAAAACTTGATATAAGCTATAAAAATCAAGAATTTTACCATCTTTAATAACATTAGAAATGTTTTTGAAAATTACTTCATTAGTTTTAGCATTTTTATATTTTATCTTTGGCTTGATTTCTTCTAGTAGAACATGATCATTTGGAGCGATAATTTCATTTGATTCTTTTATATAAATATATGGTGATTCAAATTTTGGCATATTTTTATATTTTCTTCCAAGTTCAATAGAATAGGTACTTCTTGGATCAGAGATATGTATGTACCAACTATTTGCAAAATCATTTATAGGAATTTCTTCTACATATCCTTTTGTTTCGTTTTTAACTAATAAAACAGGGTATGTAGTATCGAAAAAGTCTTCACCATAATGTAATTTATATTGATCTCTGTCATGATCTGATATATCCCAATACACAAACAATACTTTTGGTGTTTGTGCTAATACTTTTACTGTTGTTTCATTATATCTATAAGGCAAGTCAAAATATTCTAATATCGCAGTATTTTTCTTTAAGTATTGTTTTGAAAGGCTTAATGTCTTAACAAATCTAATTGTTCTTTTATCTTTTTTAGTTTTAGAAGTCTTTTTAGTAGAAGATTTTTTTGCTGCAGTTTTTTTCTTAGTAGAAGTAGTAGCCTTTTTCTTTGTAGTTGTGGCTTTTTTTGTAGAAGTAGCTTTTTTAGTTGTCTTTTTGGTTACAGCTTTTTTAGTAGCTTTAGGTTCGGCTTCTTTTTCTTCTTTAATTTCCTTTACTTCTTCAGAAACTATCTTTTTTGGACGACCTCTTTTTTTAGGTTTCTCTTCAGGTAGAGTAGTATTCTTTACTTCTTCTTTTTCTAAAGCTTTAGTAGTTTTAGTGGCTTTTTTACTTGCTTTTTTTACTTCTTTTTTTACATCATCTTTAGAAGGTTCTTCTTTTTTAGATGATGCTTTTTTAGTGGCCTTTTTTACTACTTTTTCTTTCTTTTCATCTACTTTTTCAATTCCTTTTTTAGTTTTAGAAGTTACGTCTTTAGCTACACTTTTCTTAGTTGTAGCTTTTTTTGTAGTTTTTGTATCCACTGACTTTGATGAAGTTTTAGTCACTTTTTTAGCTACTTTTTTTACTGCATTTTCTTCTATTTTTTCTTCTTCACTTGCAATATCTTTTGTTAATTTTTTAGACATTTTTTCCTCCTTAGTAAATATAAGAATTATTTCCTACTATAGTATACCATAAAAATATTTTTTTCAACACTAATATAAATAAAAAAGAAGATTTTTTTGTAAAAAAAATTACAAAAATAAAATAAAAAGATAAAATAAAACTAGAGTTAATAAACATAAAATGTGAGGATAATAAAGCAATTTGTCGAAAACATGAAAAAAATAAGAAAATTTGTAAAAAATAGTTTACTTTTTAAAAAATTATATATACAATATGAAATAAAGTAAGGGAAAAAAGTAAAAAGACAAAAGAGAAAAAATTGAAAGGAGTCATGTGTAAATGAAAATTTTAATGCTTTCATGGGAATATCCACCAAGAATAGTCGGAGGAATATCAATGGTTGTACATGATTTATCTCATAGACTAATTAGTGATGGACATGAAGTTACAGTAATTACATACAGAGATGGAGATGTACCTTATTATGAAAATGATAAAGGTGTAGAAGTATATAGGGTTGATAATTATATGATTCATCCAAATAACTTTATAGATTGGATTTTGCAACTTAATTTTAATATGATTGCAAAAGCAACAGAAGTTATAAATAAAAAAGGAAAATTTGATATAATTCATGCACATGATTGGCTTGTAGCAAATGCTGCTCAAGCATTAAAACACTCTTTTGACATACCAATTACTGCAACAATACATGCTACAGAATCAGGTAGAAATAGTGGAATCCATGATGAAACTCAAAGATATATAAATGATACTGAATGGATGCTTACATATGAAGCTACTGAAGTAATTGTAAATAGTAATTTTATGAAATGTGAACTTCAAAGACTATTTGGATTACCATTTGAAAAAATAGATGTTATTCCAAATGGAATTTCACAGACAATTTATAATGGTATTGAGAAGGATTATGAATTTAGAAGAAGATTTGCAAGAGATAATGAAAAAATAATATTATTTACTGGAAGACTTGTATATGAAAAAGGAATTCAAAATTTAATTGCTGCAATGCCTAAAATATTAAATGGATATCATGATTCTAAACTTATTATTTGTGGTAAAGGTGGTATGATAGACGAACTTCGTGAGCAAGTAAATTACTTAGGAATAAATAATAAAGTTTACTTTACAGGTCATATGAATAGAAAAGATTTATGTAAGATGTATAAATGTGCAGATATAGCAGTATTTCCAAGCACTTACGAACCTTTTGGCGTAGTTGCAATAGAAGCTATGTCAGCAGGAATTCCAATAGTTGTATCAGATGTTGGTGGATTAAATGAAATAGTAGAGCATGGTGTAAATGGAATGAAGAGTTATGCTGGAAATGCTAATTCATTAGCAGACTCAATTTTATCTTTGTTATATAATCCAGAGCTTTGTGATAGAATAGTTAAAAATGCTAAACAAAAAGTAAGAGAAGTATACAACTGGCAGAAGATAGCTCAAGATACTCATTTCACATATCAAAAAGCAATATGTCAAACAATGGCAGAAAGACAAGCTCATCAAATTGCACAAGATACAGCAAAAAAGACAAAGAAAGCAAAGAATACAGAAGGCGAAATTTCAAATTTACTTGGTTTCAAAAAGAGACAAGCTTATGCATAATTCGTTAAAGTATAGTGTATAATAAAAAGAGATACTTTTGAAGTGAACCCCGTTTAGTTCATTTTTAAGTATCTCTTTTATAATTTTCCTTGAAAAATAAAGTAAAATGTGATAAATATTATTATTAGTGAAAACATAAAAGAGTATAATTAAGGAGGAATTTTATATGGATACAAAAATTGAGAATGTAAATGTATATGACAGTGTAAACAATTTAGCTGCTACTATAAGAAAAAGCAAAGAATATCTAGAATATAAAGAAATAAAAGAAAAAGTAATGAAAGATAAAGATGTAAAGGATAAAATTGATGAATTTGAAAAAATAAGATATGAAGAACAAGTTTTAGCAATTCAAGGTGAAAAACAATCAGAAGAAAAGATGAAAAAGCTTCAAGAGCTATACGCAATTTTAGTTCAAAATCCTGATGTTAAGAATTATTTTGATATAGAGGTAAGATTTAATATTATGATAGCAGATGTAAATAGAATTATAGGTGAAGCTATAAAAGATGTTTTATAAGATTTAATTATATTTATTTAAAAGTAAAATTAAATTTAATTAAATGTCTCCAAAGTATTGACAATACTAATTTATGTAAATATAATTATCTAAAATCAAGCAATAATCTAGAAAGGACAAGCTATTTAATGCAAAACTTATATTTTTCTAACAGTAAATATGACAATTTAGAAGATGAAAAATTAATTAAATTAATAAAAGAAAATAATGATACTGATGCATTGAATTATTTGTTAGACAAATACACAGATTTAGTAAATATGAAGGTTTCAAAATACTTCATAGTAGGTGCGGAAAAGGAAGATATTGTTCAGGAGGGACTTATAGGTTTATTTAAAGCTGTAAAAAATTTTGATAAGACTAAATTAAGTTCATTTAAAACTTTTGCAAATTTATGTGTTGAAAGGCAGCTTCAAACAGCAATAAAGTCTTCTACAAGACAAAAACATATGCCTCTTAATTCATATTTATCATTAAATACATCTGCATATGAAGATGATAATGATATGACTGTAATGGAGATGCTTGATTTAAATACATCCGAAGATCCATTAGACACTATAACAAAAAAAGAATATTATAAATTTGTTGAAAATAGAATAGAAGAGACTTTAAGTGATTTTGAAAAACAAGTTTTACATAGATATGCAAATGGAGAGTCTTATGTTGAGATTGCAAAAAAATTAGACTCACCAGTAAAGTCAGTAGATAATGCTATTCAAAGAATAAGAAAAAAAGCAACTAAAAATATATTACAAGATGATGATATATAATAAGCTATATTTTTTTATAGCTTATCTGCTTCTATAGCTCAGTTGGCAGAGCGCATCCATGGTAAGGATGAGGTGGCCAGTTCGATCCTGGCTGGAAGCTCCAAAATAAAATAATATATGAAGAAAATAAAAAAGTGGAACGGAAGTGCTAACTTTCGTCCCACTTTTTTTATTTTAGCTGAAGCTTGAATATTCCAATCAAGTTTTGGTTTATAACATTAACCGCATCAATCGAAACGCCTCGCCCGATGTGCTGAAATCCACCAGGGTATCCTTCTTTTCCCATCCATTCTTTACGAGATGGAACGTACCGTAAAAAGTGAAATTCTTCATGCTTTCTAAACATTCCAGGAATGTAGTTAGAATAAAAAGCAATAAGCACGCTTTTCCTATCAAAGAAAGACGGGGTATAAGAAGAAGTAACTTCCTCAGCTGTAATTCCGAGGGTATCCAGATCATTTAATAAAGCTTGTTTCTGCTGCTGCTGATTGTGATAAGTCGAACCAGAGAAGTTTCCAATAGATGAAAAGTATGTTTTACTGTCACCGGTAAGGTTTTCTAAAATACCATCATCTTTTAGTATTTCTGTTGGTATAGTACAGCATATTGCAAACATATAGCAGTTGAAATGAGGTTTGGGAATAAATGCAAATGGTAGCACTTTATTCCAGTTTTTCCGAATATCTTGTTTTATTTTTTCAAGTGTTTCTTTTTTCATGGTGACCTCCTAAGTAGTTGTTTAAGATCTGTTTAACCTCTTAGATTAATTGTTACAATTACTTACATACGCAAGCGAAATATCTTTAGGATTTTCTATTTTGTAAATACACATTTTGCCATATTCTTTTGAGAGGAAATTGTGTATTGAAAACAATGTTGACATAGAGAAACAAAATTCGTATTGACTACGTTCTAATTCGTGCATATCTTCATATTTGGTTATATAAAGCTTTGGCCTAGAATAATAAAGATTATGATAAGCGTTATCAGGGAAGGGTTTATCTTTCATAGATACAAATAGTTCCCAAATCTTGATTGTCAAAGCCAAAAGCGTTTCTTCAGACAAGGTATTTTTGAAGTGATCTTTAAGCTGAGAGTAAATTTCCTTTTTTGAAGGAATAACCAAAAAGATTTCTTTGAGTTCTTGTAACAATTTCATAACGTACCTCCTCATATTAGTCTTTGCGAGGTACATATATTATGCACCTCACAAAATTTAGTTAATAGATGCATAATATAAAAATAAAAATTTTATATGTAAAAAATATTATACCACGATTTACATAATGTTTCAATTAAAACATAAAAAAACTGACCGACTCTCATAGAAAATTTGAGAGCCAGCCAGCGTATGCCGTATTTATGATTCAGATCACGTACGAAAGAGAAATCCGCTTTACAGCGTGAACTATTGTGAGCATATATTTCCCTACAAATTTTATTGTGAGGGGAGAGTAATCTCTCGGATATCTCTCGCGTTCGAATTGCATCCACGCATGCGAGTACGTTGAAATCATAAGACATGGCTTTTGTGGAAGGTATACTGCAAATCCCGTATATGGAGCCTCTTTAAGCTCCAGAAACTCTTTGTAAACACTCTCAGTAAGATCTCTGATCATGAAATCAGTTTCTTTGTTACCAAAGTGATTTTTGAGCTGTGCTGAGATTTCTTCTTTGGTAGGGATTGACAAATCCTTTTCCACTTCTTTGTTTTCTGACATTGGTTTATATGCCATAGAATGCGCCTCCTTTTGTGTAAGTGCTGTAGAGGCGCATGTATCATGCACCTCTAAAATAAATGTTTCAAGGTGCATAACACAAAAAAATAAAGTTATGCAAATATTATTATACCATAATTTACATAAAATATCAAAAACAAAAATTGTATAAAATATCATTAAGCGAAATATATAAAACTTTAATTGTTTATGATATACTTATAAAGTATTTAAATCTTGTTAATAAAATATATAAGAAAGGATAAATAATTATGATAAAACATATAGTATTATGGAAATTTAAAGAAAATACTGAAAATGAAAGAGAAGTTTTTTTAGAAAGACTACTTGCTTTAAATGGTGTAATTCCAGAAATAAAAAATGCTGAGATTAAAAGAAATGTAAATATGAATGGAGATAATTATGATGCTATGCTTATTTCTACATTTGATAGTATAGAAAATATGGAAAAATACAAAGTAGATCCAAGACATCTTGAAGTATCTAGTTTGTGCAAAGCAATTAGAATAAGTAGAGCATCAATTGATTATGAGGAATAATAACAAATTAATAATAATACGTTGATAACATTATTTTGATATTTACTTTTACATAAAATATAGTATAATATTTACTGAGAAAATAATAAATAAAATATACAACATAGAAAGGATTTGAAGACAATGAAAATAGGAATTGTAGGACTTCCTAATGTAGGGAAAAGTACAATGTTTAATAGTATAACAAATGCAGGAGCAGAATGTGCAAATTATCCATTTTGTACAATAGAACCAAATGTAGGTGTAGTAGCAGTACCAGATGAGAGATTAGATAAATTAACTGAAATGTACCATCCTCAAAAAACAACGCCAGCTGTAATTGAATTTGTTGATATTGCAGGGTTAGTTAAAGGTGCAAGCAAAGGTGAAGGTTTAGGAAATAAATTTTTATCTCACATAAGAGAAGTAGATAGTATTGTAGAAGTTGTTAGATGTTTTGAAGATCCAAATATAGTACATGTAGATGGAAGTATCGATCCTATAAGAGATATTGAAACAATAAATCTAGAACTTGTATTTGCAGATATTGAAACAGTAGATAAAAGATTAGATAGGGCAAAGAAGAATTTAAAAGGCGATAAAAAATATCAAGCAGAGATTGATGTGTTAGAAAAGGTTAAAAAAGTATTAGAAGAGGGAAAACCTGCAAGAATATTAGATTTATCTGATGATGAAAAAGAATTAATTAAAGAAGCATTTTTACTTACAATGAAACCAATACTTTATATTGCAAACGTTTCTGAAAATGATTTAGAAAATCCAGATGAAAATGAATATGTAAAAAAAGTAAAAGAATATGCAAAAGTAGAAAACGCAGAAGTTATTCCACTATGTGTAAAACTTGAAGAAGAATTATCTGTGCTAGATAAAGAAGATAAAAAAGAAATGCTTAAAGAACTAGGACTTACAGAATCTGGACTAGATAAAGTTATAAAAGCTAGTTATAAGTTACTTGGACTTATGTCATTTTTAACGGCAGGAGAGCCAGAAGTAAGAGCTTGGACAATTAAAATAGGAACAAAAGCTCCACAAGCTGCAGGAAAGATACATTCAGATATAGAAAGAGGATTCATTAGAGCAGAAGTAGTTTCTTTTGATGATTTAATAAAATGTGGCAGTATGGTTCAAGCTAGAGAAAAAGGTTTAGTAAGATCAGAAGGAAAAGATTATATAATGCAAGATGGAGATATAGTATTATTTAGATTTAATGTTTAAATGGAGATAACATATGATAAAAAGTGAAAATGGTAGAGTTCTTAATTTAATTCTTAATTTATTTTTAAAATTTATTATTACTATAGCTTTAGTTATTATTGTGGCATTTATTACTTTAAAAGTATTAGGTGTTGATGTAAAAGTATCATATAATGACGGAAAATTAAGTCTTCAAAAGCAAAATACATATAAAGTAAAAGTCATAGATGATGAATATCCAAACATTGCTGATTACCAAGAAGATTCTTATTTTTATAAACAATTAGATGATAATGCAAAAGCAATTTATCTTGGTCTGCAAGATAATTTAGAGAATATGCAAAGTGGAAATTATAGAATTGATTTTGGAACTAGATTCAATACATTGCTTCAAACACCAGAAGGGCAACAAGCTCTTTCTAATTCATATCAAGATGCAGTAGATGCTCTAAAGCAAGATACGCCAGGACTTTTTTACATAGATTTTTCAAAAGTATATCTGAATACTTATTCTGTAACAGAAGGAGATACGACTACGCATACTGTTTTTATTGATCAAGGTGATAATCAAAATTACTTTGCAAAAGGATTTAATAATAAAGCAGATGTGGTAAGAGCAATCTCACAAGTAGAAGAAGTAAAAAAATTAATTGTAAGTTCTATACCACAAAATAGTAGTAATTTTGAAAAAATTATGTATGTTCATGATTGGTTAGTCGATAATCTTAAATATGATGAAACTTTATCTAGAGATAATAGAAGTAATGTATATGGTGCATTAGTAGAAAGAGATGTGACTTGTCAAGGTTATGCAAAAGCATTCAAATATATAATAGATAGCTTATCTGTTCCATGTATTTTAGTAAAAGGAGATGCTACTAACTCACAAGGTGTTACAGAAAAACATGTGTGGAATTATGTACAAATAAATGATGGTTGGTATGCAGTAGATGTAACATGGGACGACCCAATTGTTATAGGAACAGGAGAAATTTCACCAGAAATTAAATATACATATTTATGCAAAGGTAAGAGTTTCTTAGATAACCATGTTGAAGAAGGTACTCTTCCGGGAAGTGAGGAATATTTTAAATTCCCAGAACTTGTTTCTGATTAGTTGGTTACTTTTAATAAGATAAAAAACAAAATTGAATATTATAGAGAATGTAAAAAAGATTTGATAAATTTAAATATAAATATTAATTTTAATAAAATGTATACCTTGAATAATTATTTTAAGGTATATATTTTTTATTTAAATGATTATTAAATTAATTATATAAGTTAAGTGATATATACTAAAAACCTTGAAAAAATACACAAAATATAATAAAATTACAAAAAACAATATAAGGAAAACGGAGAGATTAAAAGTGAAAAAATATATGATTATGACATTTGGTTGTCAATTAAATGAAAATGATTCTGAAAAAATAGCAGGAATGGTAGAAAATCTAGGTTATGAGAAAACAGATGATTTAAGTAAATGTGATTTAGTAGTATTTAATACTTGTTGTGTCAGAGAAAACGCAGAAGAAAGATTATTTGGTAAAATTGGAGAAATCAAAAAACTTAAGGAAGAAAGAGGCACAATAATTGCTATTGGCGGATGTATGATGCAAGAAGAACATATATTAGAAAAAATTAAGAAAAGTTACAAATATATAGATTTAGTATTTGGTACTCATACATTAAATAAATTTGAAGAAGATTTAAAGAAAATTATAGAGGACAAAAAGAAAATAAGAGATGTAATAGATATTGATGGTGAAGTAATTGAAGGACTTCCAATAAAAAGAAATGATAAATTTAAAGCATCAGTTTCAATTATGTATGGTTGTAATAATTTCTGTTCATACTGTATAGTTCCATATGTTAGAGGAAGAGAGAGAAGCAGAAAAAAAGAAGATATTTTAAATGAGGTTGAATCTTTAGCAAGAGATGGATATAAAGAAATTACTCTATTAGGGCAAAATGTTAATTCTTATGATGGTGGAGATGGATATAAGTTTTCTAATCTTTTATATGATGTGTGTAAAATAGAAGGTATAGAAAGGATTAGATTTATATCTCCTCATCCAAAAGATTTTACAGATGATGTTATAAAAGCAATAAAAGATAATAAAAAAATAAGTAGAATTGTACATCTTCCACTACAATCTGGAAGTACAAAAGTATTAAAAGAAATGAATAGAAAATATACAAAAGAACAATATTTAGCTTTAGCAGAAAAGATGAGAAGAGAGATTCCAGATATTTTATTTTCTACAGATATTATTGTTGGTTTTCCAGGAGAAACTGAAGAAGATTTTGAGAATACATTAGATGTTGTAAGAAAAATGAATTATGAACAAATATTTATGTTTATATATTCAAGAAGAGTAGGTACTGTGGCTGACAAAATGGAAAATCAAATTCCAGAAGAGATTAAACATGAAAGATTTGAAAGACTAAAAAAACTTTATGATGATAATGTTTCAAAAAATAATGAGAAGTTTATAGGAAAAGTAGAAAAAATATTAGTAGATGGAGAAAGTAAAAATAATGAAAATATGCTTACTGGAAGAAATGATGCAAATAAAGTAATTATCTTTGAAGGAAGTAAAGATTTAATTGGTAAAATGATTAATGTAAAAATTACAGAAGAACATAAATGGTATTTAAAGGGAGAAGTTGAAGGAAAATAATGAAAAAGGAAAACGAGTCAAGTTTAGATAATATTAATACAGATGATTTATCACCAATGATGCAAAATTATATGGCTAAAAAAGAAGAATATAAAGATTGTATATTGTTTTACAGATTAGGTGACTTTTATGAGATGTTTTTTGATGATGCTATCTTAGCATCTAGAGAATTAGAGATTACTTTAACAGGAAGAAATTGTGGTTTAGAAGAAAGAGCTCCTATGTGTGGAGTTCCTTTCCATGCTGCAGAGATTTATATATCTAAATTAATAAACAAAGGTTACAAAGTTGCAATTTGTGAACAATTAGAAGATCCTAAAAAAGCTAAAGGAATGGTAAAAAGAGATGTTATAAGAGTTGTAACACCAGGAACTGTTATAGAATCTAATATGTTAGATGAAAAAAGAAATAACTTTATAATGTCTATTGTAAAAAAAGGTTTGTTTTTTGGTATAGCAGTATGTGATGTAAGCACAGGAGATTTTTATGCAACACAAATTATTGAAGATAATAATTTCTTTAAATTATTAGATGAGATTGCAAGATACCTTCCTGCAGAGATAGTAGTAAATTCAATGATGAAAAATTCAGAAGTAGAATTAAATCAGATTAAAGATAGGTTAAATCCATGTATTACAGAATTAAAAGAAGAAGATTTTTCAGAAGATACTGATTTTATATCTAATATGTATAATATAGTAGATTCTTCTGGAAGAAAATTTGCAGATTACAAATCACACCTTCTTGTAGTAGCTGCAATTAATGGATTAAATAATTATTTAACTGAAACACAAAAAATAAAACTTGAACATATAAATACTATTAAAATATATGAGACTACTAAATATATGGCTTTAGATATTAATGCAAGAAGAAATCTAGAGCTTACAGAAAGATTAAGGGATAAATCTAAAAGAGGAACTCTTTTATGGGTTTTAGATAAAACGTCAACATCAATGGGGGGAAGACTTTTAAGAAGATGGATCAACGATCCATTAGTAGATGTAAAAGAAATAAATGATAGATTAGATGCTGTAGAAGAATTAAAAGATAATATTATTTTGAGAGGAGATATATTAGAAGCACTTAAAAAAGTTTATGATATAGAAAGATTAGTTGGAAAAATATCTTATGGAAATGCTAATGCAAGAGATATGATTTCACTTAAGACTTCTTTAAGCAACTTACCAGAACTAAAAAATATATTAGGTAAAACAAAATCAAAGTTACTTAAAAATTTATATGAAGAATTAGATGAGCTTAAAGATGTAACAGAACTTATTGAAGAATCAATAGTAGATGATCCACCAATTACAATAAAAGAAGGTGGAATAATAAAAGATGGTTATAGTAGTGAGATTGATGAATGCAGAAAAGCTTCAGTAGAGGGAAAAAATTGGATATTAAATATAGAAGCTAAAGAAAAAGAATTAACAGGAATAAAAAATCTAAAAGTAGGATATACTAAAGTATTTGGATATTATATTGAAGTTACAAAATCATTTTTATCACAAGTACCAGATAGATATATTAGAAAACAGACTTTAACAGGATGTGAAAGATATATTACAGAAGAATTAAAAGAGATAGAAGATAAAGTTTTAGGAGCAGAAGAGAAGATTACTTCTCTTGAATATGATGAATTTACTAAAATAAGAAATAAAATCTCTAGTCAGATAGAAAGAATTCAAAAAGCCTCTAATATAGTAGCCACAATAGATGTTTTATCTGATTTTGCTTTAGTTGCAGATGATTATGGATATAATAAACCGGTAGTAGATAATGAAGATGTAATAGATATAAAAGATGGAAGACATCCAGTAGTAGAAAGAATGGTAGAAAGAGGAACTTTTGTTGAAAATGATACATTTTTAAATGAAACAACAGATAGACTTTCAATTATTACAGGTCCTAATATGGCAGGAAAGTCTACATATATGAGACAAGTAGCTTTAATTTGTCTTATGGCTCAAATAGGATCATTTGTCCCAGCAAGCTCATGTAAAGTAGGAGTTGTAGATAAAATATTTACAAGAGTTGGTGCTTCAGATGATTTAAGCATGGGACAAAGTACATTTATGGTAGAAATGATGGAGGTTTCTACTATACTAAGAGAAGCTACAAGAAAAAGTCTTGTAATATTAGATGAAATAGGAAGAGGAACTTCTACATATGATGGACTCTCTATTGCATGGGCTGTTGCTGAATATATGGCAAATCCAGAGACTGCAGGATGTAAGACTTTATTTGCAACACATTATCATGAACTTACAAGTTTAGAAGAAAAAATAGATGGGGTAAAAAACTATCAAGTTGCAGTTAAAGAAAAAGGAGAAGATATAGTTTTTTTAAGAAAAATATTACCAGGTGGAACAGATGAAAGCTATGGTATTCATGTAGCAAGACTTGCTGGAGTTCCTAAAAAAGTAATATCTAGAGCAAATGAGATATTGAAAACTTTAGAGAAAAAGGTTAAAATAAGAGAAAAGCAAGAAGAAAAAGAAATGAAAAAACAAGTTAGCGGACAACTTGATATGTATAATTATAAATTAGCGGATGTAGCTTCAGAACTTGATAAAATAGATGTAAATGAACTAACACCTATAGAGGCACTAAATGCTATTGTTAAAATAAAAGAAAAATTAAAATAGAAAATAAAAATAAATAAATGATATCAAGAAGTAAAAAAATAAATGTAAATATTAATAAATTTACTAAGGAGGTAATTTATGAACTGTCCAAAATGTGGTGAAGTATTAGAAGAAGGCATGAGATTTTGTACTAAATGTGGTACAAATATTGAAGAAGCATTAAAAGAAGAAAAAGAAAAAATAAGACTTGAAGCTGAAAAACTAAAAAAAGAACAAGAAGAAAGAGAAGCCAAAAGATTAGAATATGAAAAAAGAGAAAGAGAATTAAAAGAAGAGGCTGAAAGGAGAAGACAAGAAGAGGAGAAAAGACAAAAAGAATTAAAAGAAGCAGAAGAGAGAAGAAGATTAGAAGATGAAAAAAGTAGAGAAGAATTAAGAATTGAAAAAGAAAGACTAGAAGAAGAAAAAAGAAAAATAGAAGAAGAAAAACGTAAATTAGAAGAAGATAAATTAAGAGCAATAAGAGAAGCTGAAAAAATGAAAAATCAAAATGAAGAAAATAAAGAAAGAACTGTAGAAGAGAATAAAGAAGATATAAAATCTGAAGTGGAATCTGAAACAAAAGAAGAACCAAAAATACCAAAAGAAGCAGAATTTAAACCAGCAAAGCAAGAGACTGTAATAAAAAAGAAGAGAAAAGGGTTTATAAGAAGATTTTTTGATAGATTGATTTTACTTATTATTATTTTAGCTATTTTAATTGGTGGAATTTATTATTTGAATCTAAAGGGATACATTCCTGAACCAATTTCTAGTGAAATTAATAATTTAATAGATCAAATAAAAGATGTAAGATCAGCAGAAAAAGAAGAATATAAAAATATAGAAGATGATGAAAATACTGTAGAAGAAAATAGTGTAACTGATGAAAGTATATCTGGCGAAGAATGGGTTGTAGAAAATACTATAGAAGCAGATGATATTGAAAATTTGAACAAAGATGTTTCTGCTATTGTTAAAGATGGGAAATATGGAATCATTGATAATGAAACAGGAAAAATTTTATTAGATACTAAATATGAAAATGTTAGTACTGTGGCAGGTCAAATTATAGTATCTGACAATGGAAAAAAATATTCAGTTGATTCTAGATATCAATTAGGAGAAGAGACAAATATTTTAGAGAATACAATGAGATTAGAGTATTTATATAATACGTTAGATAATAAAGCTTATGTATATACAGGAGAGAATTCTTTAAGAGAACTTTCAAAATCTGAAAGTCTATCATCAGACATGATAATTGTTGAAAGTGTAAATATAAGAGAAGACGATATGAGTATATCAAATGATGAAATAGAAGTAGACTATGATAAAATAGATCATTTAGGAATGTACGGAGTGTATAGTATTAATGACAATAAATTAGTTTCTGAATGTGAGTATGATAAAATTTATGAATATTCTGAAGGTTTTGCAGCTTATAAAAAAGAAAATGTTTCAGGGTATTTAAATAATTTAGGAGTAGATATAGGAGTTACATTCGAAGAGACAAGAAATGTATATGATGGAATAGCTTGGGTAAAATTAGATGGAAAATGGGGATTAGCAAAGATAGCTAAGTAAAATATTATTTAACTGGAGCACTTTTAAAGTGCTCTTTTTTTAGGGTTTGTTGAACAAATTTACATAATATGATATAATAAAAGAGTACCCAAATGAAAAAAGTTTAAGGAGGTAGCGATATGGGGACATTATTAAAAGGAATAAGACGGTTAGAAAGACATGTGAAGAAATTCGAAAGCGTGCCGGAAATTGAAGCTGTTATGACTCAGGTTCTTATGGACGAGAAAGTTAAAGAGGCTTTTGATGCAGCTGTAGAAAATGTTATTGCGACTGCAAAAGAGAATATGAGCGGTAAGCTCACATCAAAAGAGAAAAAACTGGCTACAGACAAAGCAACTTGGCAGACGATTTTCAAAATTGAAATGTACGATGCCATGAGAGACTTCGCAGTCGAGAACTACTTCCATGAATTCGATTCATGGAATATTAAAAAATTAGTAGTAAAAGTGGTTGAGAGCGATGTAACACCGGAGACAGTCATTGAAGCGATAGAAAAAATTGAAATGGAAACTATTGCAGATATTAATGACGTTCTTAAATAACAGGAGGAGAAAAATGTATAATACAAATTTATATGGGCATTTTGAAAAAGCGAGAAAATCGCTTAAAAAGTTCGAGAAGGTGGATGAAATACGGGCAATAGAAGAATCTGTTTTCGGATTAGAAACTGTAAAAGCTGCTATGAAATCATCAGAGA
This sequence comes from uncultured Clostridia bacterium, assembly GCA_944387405.1. Taxonomy (GTDB): domain Bacteria; phylum Bacillota; class Clostridia; order TANB77; family CAG-508; genus UMGS1994. The sequence goes on along the minus strand of CALXET010000001.1, from coordinate 350,317 downwards.
ATACGCTGATGGATAAAGTTAAGAGCTTACAGGATAGCTATAACGGTGGATTCTTTTCTGAAGAAGATTTCGCTTTTTTGACCGATGAGGAGGAATGGGACATAATGTTCCGCGGCTTTGTGCTTTACTCACTTAACGAACTGGCTGTTACGAAGTATTTTGACAACGAGAAGGCATGGAGCATAAAAAGAATCTTCATTAGAACTTTAAAAGAGGAGTTTAATGAGGAGCTGGCACTCCAATACATCAAGAAGATGGAAAGCTTTTGGTTACAAATCTTTACGTGGCTCAGAAATGTTTGCAGCTATGCAAATATGGTAAAAGGTATAGTTGCAACTGCTACGGAAAAATAATTTCCTTAAACGAAAAACTGAATATGGTGAGGTGGGACGGCGATGGCTGTCCCTAAACTCGTTTTAATGGAGATTTTTTTTATTTAGTTGATAAGTTAACATAAACGTGGTATAATCGAATAGATAACATGTTGTTAGATTCACAAAAGGAGGCAAAAATGTCTGATTACTACCGGGTTGAAAAACCTAACGAGAAACTCGTAAAGAAGATTGAAGAGTGTGAAGAGATTCACACAATGCTCGACACCATTTTTGAGAATGATGTAATAAAACGTTCTTTAGAAGAAATGGCTGAGAGAATTGTTATGTTTGTCAAAGCAGGAAGAGAAACAGGTCTGTTCTCTGAAGAGGAAATGAAGATATTATCTTCAGAAGAAAATTGGATTGTAGGTTACAAATCACATCTATTTGAAGCTTGGCTTAGAAATGCAGCTTTGCTGATGAATGACCTTGGCGATGTAAGACCGAAACTCAAGAGCATTATAGAAGACTGCTCAGAGGTGGATATTGTAGAGACAATCCATATATTCAGAGATAGAGCGTGTGCTACAATTTTACAAATAATTGACCACAAAACAAAGATTTAGGAGGAAAATGATGTTAAGTGTAGTAATAGAGAAAAAACATATGGTAGAGCGGTTTGAATCCGACTCTTTAGGAATCTGGACTCTTCTTCAACCGATAATGGAAGCCGATGAGGTGAAAGTTAGACTTTCGGAGTTTTCGAAAAGAATGGTAGCACTTATGGAAATGCTTCATGAATACGAAAGAATCGATGATGAAAGTTATGATAAGGTAAAAGAAGAAGAAATGTGGATTTACACCGTAAAAGACTACATGTACTCAGCAATCGTAGATACAGCGATTGAAAAGCATTTTGGAAATTTCAAGACATGGAAATTAGCGATTCTTGTAAAAAAAGTTATATGTTGTGAAGTATCACCAGAGAGCGTGATTAGTGCAATTTCTTTTTTTGAGACAGATATAGTATCAAATGTCGAAAGAGCGCTGATTGTATGAAGCCTTAAAAGTGGCATGTATGCTTGTGAAACAGGGTGGCAGTTGCCGCCCTTTAAACATTTTTAGTACTAAGATAAAATTTTAAAAACTTGAAAAGTTAACATAAAAATGATATAATCATATAGACAACTTATTGTTTTTATTTTTTTTAAGGAGGTAGACTTATGTCTAAAGAAACTTTAGGAAATGAGATGCAGGCTGAATGTCTTATTAAGAAGTTCGAAAGTGATAAAGAAATTCGGGCTTTGCTTGATGAGAAATTTGATGATTCAGTAACAGAGGCTCTCAAGAGGTTTTCCGAAAAGATAGCAACTCATATGCAGATGTACTGGAATTCAGGCATTTTCTCTGATGAAGAGATGAAAGGGCTTGTAAATGAGTACAGCTGGATTAAAAAATTCGAAGCAGATCTGTATAAATCCATATTGGAAGAAGCTATCATGCAGCTCTTTAAAGAGGAGAATGCCGGCCTTGATGTCAGAAATCAGGTTATCCGGGTTCTGAAGGAGAAAATAACTCCTGAATCAATTATTGCAGCTATAAATGCATTTGAAGCTAAAAGGATGGAAGCTCTGACAGCCATACTTGTGCTTCAGAGTGTGAGCGATTACTTAGATGGATTATTTGATGAGGAGGAATGAGAATGAGTATCATTGAAATAAGAATGCCAGAGACAAATTTAGTGAAAAAACTGGAAGGAGATGAAGAGCTCCGGGAGCTGTTAACAAATGCTTTTGAAGGGTATATGGTTTACGCAAGAATGAGTGCTTGCGTAAAAAGATTAACGATCACAGCGAAGTTCTTAGGAAGCGGTGGAATAATCTCTGAGGAAGATCTGAAGATGTCAGGCCAGGAAGACTTCTGGGAAAACTATGTTAAAGAATTAATATACCAGAAGATAGTCGGACATGCAGTGGAAAACTACTTCTATGTATCAGAAACATGGGACTTAAAAGACTCTATCCGGAAAGTTATCTCTGAAGATGTGACTTCGGAGAGTCTTGTTAAGGCAATCGAAATGGTAGAAGTCGATGTTATTAGAAACCTGAGAGAGCAGTTGTAATACCAAATTCCTTAAAAAAGAAAAGGAGGCTGATAAGCTTCAAGTGGGGTGGCAGTTGCCACCCTTAAAACATTTTAATAAGAAAAATTATTTTATAGATAAAATAAAAGCATATAAAATTGATAAGTATATTAAAGCTTTACTTTATTTAAAGTTAAAGCTTTTTATTTTATTATTTAATTTCTTTTTTATTATTTTTGTCTTATTTAAACTTTTTATTTATTATTTATTTTTTCAATATTTATTTTAGAGTTTCTTGTCTAATATTTTGTTTTATTTACTATTTATTATTTTTTACTTTTTTGTTTTTAATATTCATTCATAATATTTAATCTTTACTTCCTATAATGCAAAAATATTAACAAAAATTAGCTAATGAGAAAAAAATTTTTTCACATAATATAAATATAAAACAAAAAAGGAGGAATAAAAATGAAAAGATTATTAAGTACAATTGTACTTGTAGTATTAGTAACATTAATAGCACTTAGTATAAATGTATATGCTGATTCATTAGATACAATAGATATTTCTTTAAGTAAAGAAAAAGTAAAACCAGGAGATAATGTAAAAGTATTAATTAATTTTGGTGAAAATCTTGGAGCTTTTACATTTGATGTTGCATATGATCAAAATCTTTTTGAATATGTTTCAGTAAGTAATGGTACTCCAAATGATACAAAAGATAAAGTAAGAGTCACTTTTTATGATTCTACAGGAGGAAGCAGCCCTTTAAGTAATTTAGAAATAGTATTTAAAGCAAAAGAAAATATAGAAACTTCTAATCCGACAGATTTTTCTATAACAGCAGAAGGATTATCTAATAGTGATGCTTCTATAACTTATGATGATATATTAGTACCAATTAAAAAGACTATAACTGTGGAGCCTGAGTATGTAGATTATAATATTAATTTAACATATTCAGGAGATATTATAGAAAATGAAGAAAAAGAAATGAAATTAACTTATTCATCTAAAATGGGTAAATTTTATGATAAAGCAAGATTAATAGCAGAAGTAGAAAATCCTGAAGGTGGTAAAGCTATACTGAATGCAACAGATTCTTCTTCATTAATCCATGACATTATTCAAAGTGGATGGGGTGATACTGATGGCTTTGAAATTGGTGGAAAAGATTTTAGTCAAACATTAGATGTTAGAGGGATTTTTGATAAAAAAGGAGAATATAAATTAACTTTAAAGTTAATAGATAGAGGAAATTCAGATATAGTAATTGCAGAAAATACTTTTAAGATTAATGTTAATCCTAAAGAGAGCAACAATAATCAAGATAGCCAAGACGGACAAAATAATCAAAATTCTCAAAATCAAGGTAATGTAGATAATGAATCAGAAAAAGAAAATATATCAAATGATAAGAATAACGAAAAGTTGCCAGATACTCTTCCTAAAACAGGATTTAATGTGTATGCTCAAATTATTTCTGTAACTTTATTATTAGCATTTGTACTAGTAATTATTAAAATAAAAAATAATAGAAAAATAAAATAACAATAACAATGTAAAAAATTAAATATAAAGTAATTTTTAAGTAAATGAGTATATCTCATTTACTTACATAGTATATGAGGGAAAAATGAAAAGAAAGAGAAAAAAGAATAAAAAAATTTTTAAAATAGTAATTCTATTAATAATTATTTTAGGGTTTATATATTTTTTTAATGATATAAAAAGTGAAAATAAAATATTAGATGATAATAATTATAGAGATTATTTGGATTTATCTAAGGAGAATTTGAAAAGCAATAATAAAATTTTAAAAAAATATCCTAAAGAAGAAGTTATAAAAAATTATAAAGGATATAGAGTTTGTTGTAAGATAGAAATTCCAAAAATATCACTTGAGTCTTATGTCCTTAGTGACTATTCAATAGAAAGTTTAAATACGTCTTTAGTAAAATTCTATGGAAGTAATCCAAATGAATATGGAAACTTTTGCGTTGCAGGACATAATTTTAAAAATAAAAACATGTTTGGAAAATTAAAAAACTTAAATTTAAGAGATAAAATTGTCATAAGTGATAATAAAGTTGGAAAAATAGAATATGAAGTTTTTAGTATATATAAAGTAGATAAAAATGATACAAGTTGTCTTGTTACTAGAAATGAAAATATAAGAGAAATTACATTAATTACATGTACAGCTGATTCTGAAAAAAGAATTATTGTAAAAGCAAAGGAGGTGATATGATATGAGATTTTTAAAAAATAGATTATTAGATTTTATGTTGTTAATTTTATTAATTATTATCTTAATTAGTTTTCATTTATTATTTAACAATGATTCTATTGCTAAAGATAATAAGATAGATGATTTTCCAAAATCATATGAACCTTATTTAGAAGAACTTGCTAAAAAGAATCCAAATTGGGAGTTTATTCCTTTATATACTAATCTTGATTGGAATTATGTAATAAGTGAAGAAAATAAATTTGGTAAAAATTTAGTACCAATAAATTATTCTGATAGTTGGAAAAATAAAACTCCAGGACAATATAATGTTGAAGTAGATGCTGGATGGGTTGATTCTTCAAAAGAGGCTGTAATGTATTTAATGGATCCGAGAAATTTTTTAAATGAAGTAAGGATATTTCAATTTGAAGAATTATCATATAATCCTTCTACAAATAATCTAGAAGGTATTGAAAAAATATTATATGGTACAGAGTTTTATAATAAAAAAGTATCATATTTAAATAGTAGTGGAGAAAATATTTCAACATCTTCTAAATATTCTGATCTTATTTTAAAAGCATCGAAAACTTCATATGTTAGTTCATATCATATTGCTTCTAGAATAAAACAAGAAGTAGGACCGTTTTTGTCACATAAATCGATAAGTGGAGATGTTCCTGGATTTAAAGGACTATATAATTTTTATAATATTGGTGCTACAAGTTCATCAGAGCCACTAGGAGCAATTAAAAATGGCCTTAAATATGCAAGAGACGGTAACGGAGCGGCAACTACTATAAAGAACAAATATTTAATTCCATGGAATACAAAAGAAAAATCTATCACAGGAGGGGCAATTTTTATAGGATCTAGTTATATAAATAAAGGACAAAATACTATATATCTACAAAAATTTGATGTTTATGATAAAACAGGTGATGGACTTTTTTGGCATCAATATATGACTAATGTTTTAGCACCATATAGTGAATCTAAGTCTATTTATAATGGATATAACAAAATGGGAATGTTAGATACTTCATTAAGTTTTATAATTCCTATATACAATAATATGCCAGATATTATGCAGGAAAGCCCAAGTATAAATCAAAATGATTTTATAAGTGATAATACAAAAGTATATTCTACAGGTAATAATGTAAATATAAGAACTGGGCCAAGTACATCTTATGAAATAATTACAAAAGTAAATATGAATGAAAAAATGACTAGGATAAAAAAAGGAAAACAATCAAATGATAAATGGGATAAAGTAATACTTGAAAATGGAATTATAGGTTATATTTCAAACAATTATGTTGATATTTATAAACAGCCAGAAATAGAAAAAATAGAAATTAATTTTACAGATAAAGTTATATTAAAGGGTGAGAAAAAGAAATTAAATATAACGATTTATCCAGAAGAAGCAAAAAATAATAAAGTAAGTTATATATCAACAAATCCTGAAATTATTACAGTAGATGATGAGGGATATATGCAAGCTATAAGATCTGGAAAATCTAAAATAATTGTCAAATCAAATGAGAACAGTGTTTCAGCAGAAATAGATTTTGAAGTATATAGTAAGGTAACAGATATTTCTTTAGACCAAAGTAAAATATACTTAACTGAAAAAGATACATTTAAGGTAAATGCATTCATAAAACCAGATGATGCAAATAATAAAAATATAATTTATGAATCATCAAATAATGATATTGCAAAAGTAGATAGTTTTGGGAATATAACAGGAGTAAATGTTGGAGAAACTATAATAAGTGTAAAGTCAGAAGAAAATCCTAATATTAAAAAAGACGTTATAGTAATAGTAGTAAGAAAATTAGAAGAAAGTGAAATTGAATTTATTAATCCTTTAAAAGTAGATGGACTTGAAATTTCTGGTGTGAATTTTAAAGAAAATACTGTTTCAGAAATAAAGCAATTAATAAATACTAGTCTAGAATTAGAATTTAAAGATAATAAAAACAATCTTTTAGATGAAGATGATAAAATTGGAACAGGAAGTACTATAAGTGTAAAGGAAAATGGCAAATTATTAAGAAAATATAAAATTGTTTTATATGGAGATATAACAGGTGATGGAAAAATAAATAGTACAGATTTATTAGTACTTCAAAGATATATATTAGAATTTGAAGAATTAGACGATATTTATTTAAAAGCAGGTAATATAAATAAAAATGGTAAAAAACCAACTTCTGTAGATTTATTATTAATTCAAAGACATATTTTAGGACTAAAATATATAGAACAATAAAAAATAAGGAGAAAAAATAAAATGATATTAGATAGATTAAAGATTAATTTTATAGGATTTATAATTAAATTAAATATAATAATTATTGTGACTATTTTATTAATTGTATTTTTTTTAAATAATAATAGTTATGCCGACTCTAATAAAAATGTTTATTTAAAAAGTGATAAGTATTCCTTAAAGGTAGGAGAAGAATTTATAGTTACACTAAATGCAGATAATGTAGCTTTTGGCGCATTTACAATTTATATAAATTTTGATAAAGATAAGATAGAGTTTGTTTCTGGTCCTGAAAACATTAATGTAAAAGAAAATGAGATTATATATGTGTGGTTTGATAAAAGTGGTGGAAGTAGCTCAAAAAAAGATGTACTTGGTGAGTTTAAATTTAAAGCTAAAAAAGAAGGAACAATTACTATAACATGTTTTGGAGACTTCTATGATAATAATGGCGAAAAATTAGATATTAATTTTAAGGAAGTACGTTTTTTTATAAATGATGATAAAAAAGAAAATAAAAATACAGGTGAAAGGAATATAATAATTTCAGAAGATTTAGAAGAAAATTCATTTGATTCAAAATCAAGCACTTCTTTAGAAACACTCGAAGTAGAAGATGTTATTCTTTATCCGAATTTTGATAATAGTAACTATGAATATAATGGACAAGTTTCAGTAGATACAAGTGATATTAATATCTTAGCTATTCCAGAAAATGAAAAAGCAAGTGTGAATATTAAAAAAAGTAAATTAAAAGAAGGAAATAATAAAATTATTGTTGTAGTTACATCAGAAGATAAGAGGTATTCAAAAGAATATATTTTAAATATTTACAAAAGAAATAGTATAGAAGAAAAAGAGTATTTAGAGTATAAAGAAAAAAATAATGAAAGATTAGAAAAAGCTTATGATATAGCTTATACAATTAATGAAAATGACGAAAATAATATAGCTTTTTTAGAAAATGCACAAGTAGAAGATTTTAACTTTTTTCAAATTATAGGTGTTCTTACACTCTTATTAGTTTTAATTGCTATTATATTTTTTAATAAAAAATACAGAAATGGAAAAAAGTAAAAAATAAAATCTTTGTGTTTTGGAGAAAATGATTTTATAGGGGGTGAATTTAATGAATAGAAGAAATATAAAATTATTTTTCATAATAATAGCATTAGGTATTATTATATTTATAAATCCAGTTAAAAGTAATGCGCAAGAAGCGGTAACTGATGAAACTACATTAAATAACGCAATAAATTCGGCAGATTCAGGATCTACTATAACACTTCAAAACAATATTACAATAACTAAACCGATAGTTATACAAAAAGAATTAACTATAAATGGTAATGGTTATACTTTAAGTGGAGATAGTAATTGGACATCTACATCTGGAAATCAGACAATGCTTACAGCTCAATTTGCAGATGGAAAATTAACTTTAAAAAATATTAAATTACAAAATGGTCCAAAATATGGTGTTCAATCATATGATGGAGCTTATGTAATTCTTGATGATGTATTTATATCAGGATTTAAATATGGTGGTGTTTTAGTAAACGGAGGAAGACTTGAAGTAAGAGAATTAAATTTAGGATATAATGGTGCAGATAAAAATAATGGTATAGAAATTGATAAAGGTGCATCTGCAACAAACAATCCAGAGCTTATAATGAATGGTACTTTAACATCTACTGAAAAAGAAAATGTAGTTTATGTTGCAGAAAATGGACATTTAACCTCATTTACTATAACAAATACAGATGATACTAAAAATAAAGTATTTGTAACAGATGAGTCAGTACTTTTAACAGATTCAGCTAATAATATTTTATCTGAAAGTACTCTACCTTCAAAAGTAGCGCCAAATGTAGCAGATAAAAAAGTAATAATTACTTTATATGCTGAAGATAAAGTAATTAATATTGCAGTGACTGAAGGAGAAAAAATAACTAAAGATATGCTAAAGTCTCATATTGATCTAAAAAAAGGATATATAGTAAAAGATTACTATTTAGATAAAGATTATAAAGAAAAATTTGATTTTGAAACTAAAATAAATGAGAATACAAGTATATATGCTAAAATAGAAAAAGAAGAAACAATTAAAGACGATAATAAAGAAAATATAGAAGAAAATAAAGATAAGACTCCTGTAACAGGAAATGATAACTATATTTTAATTGCTACATTTGCAATAATGCTTTCATCTGTTTTAATAATAGCTTTATATAAAAATAAATAAAAATTAAAGGTAAGAGCTTAAGTTCTTACCTTTTTAGATTTCAATCCTAATCTCATAATATCATTTAGATAAAAATAAATTTAAGAAAAGCACTTGACATATACAAATAAGTGTTTTGAATTGCATCATATAGTAATATCATAAAAATTGTAATCGATGTACTAAAAAATGAGACAATAAATCATACAAATATGTTATTATGAGTACATAAAGCAAGGAAAGTGATAATTATGGAATTCGAAAAATCAAAGCTAATAGAATTAAAAGAAAAATTTGATTCTATTATCAATACAGAAGAAAAAGAAAATATAGAATTTTGGTATGCAAGAGATTTACAGACTCAATTGGGTTATAAAAGATGGGAAAATTTTATTGAAACGATAAAAAAGCAATGCAATCTTGTGAAAACACTGGTATACCTGTAAAAAATCATTTTGCTAAGGTCAGCAAAATGATAAATTTAGGAAAAGGTGCTAAAAGACAAGTTGAAGACTATATGCTTACAAGATATGCTTGTTATTTAATTGCTCAAAATGGAGATTCTAAAAAAGAAGAAATTGCATTTGCTCAAACATATTTTGCAGTACAAACTAGAAAACAAGAAATAATTGAAGATAGGATAAGACTAATGAATCGATTAGAAGCAAGAGAAAAACTGAAAGAATCTGAAAAACAACTATCTAAAAATATTTATGAAAGAGGAGTAGATGATTTAGGTTTTGCAAGAATACGTTCAAAAGGAGATTCGGCATTATTTGGTGGATTAAATACAATGTAAATGAAAGCAAAATACGGGGTAAAAGAAAATAGACCTTTAGCAGACTTTTTGCCTACTTTAACGATTGCAGCAAAAAATCTAGCCACAGAAATGACAAGTTACAATGTAACTGAAAAAGATATGTATGGTGAAGAGAGTATAACTGATGAGCATGTGGATAATAATTTAAGTGTAAGGAATATGTTAAATAAAAGAGGAATAAAACCAGAAAATTTAAAGCCAGCAGAAGATTTAAGAAAATTAGAAAGAAGAGTTAAGTTAGAGAATAAAAAGATAGCAAATAACAACAAATTGCCTAAAAATTAAATAAATTAGAATAAAATATTTACTGAAAAATGTAAAATATATATGTTGAATTTGAATACGAAAACATTCATAAATTAATTTATATCATACGTCGTATACTTTTCAAAATCTAATAGAAATAGGTCACATTGTGACCTATTTTTTATTATAACTCAATTCTAGGCTCATATTTTTCAAGCCACATATTAACTTGGCAAAGATATGCCATAAGCTGTGGCCCTGTCATAAGCTGACCAAACCATGGCCTTGAAAAACTTTTTCCGTTTGTATCTATTATTTCATTTATATATTTTTCGTTTAGCAACATTTTAATTGGAGCATTTTTATTATTCATTATATTTATAAGCATGTTTTTTACTTTTTCTAGATAATTTGGATTATGAGTTTTGGGATAAGGACTCTTTTTTCTATTAACGATTTCAGAAGGAAGAATATCTTTTACAATATATCTTAATAAACCTTTTTCTCTTCCATTTAATGATTTTAATTCCCATGGAATGTTCCATAAATATTCTACTAATCTATAATCACAAAATGGAACTCGTACTTCTAAACCATTATACATAGAAGCCCTGTCAGTTCTATCTAAAAGAGTTTGCATAAACCAATACATTGTAAGATAAGAAATTTTTCTTTTTTCTCTAGTTTCTTCAGAATCAATATCTAAAAATTCTATTTTGTCTAAAGTTTGTTTATATCTAATATCAACATATTCTTTTAGATTTATTTTTTTAGCAAGATTTTCATTTAATAAATTTTGCCTTTCCAAAAGTGCAATAGACCAAGGAAATGTATTGCTATTTAGAGCATCTTCTCTAAAAAACCAAGGATATCCTGCGAAGATTTCATCTGAACATTCTCCTGATAAAACTACTTTAACATCTTTTTTTATTTCTTTGCAAAATAAAAGCATTGAAGAATCAACATCTGCCATTCCGAGGAGCGTCTCTTGCAAGTACAGAATCATATAATGTACTTGCAAGTTCTGGCGTATCTAAAATAATTTTTCTATGGTCAGTTTTAAATTTATTTACCATAAGAGAAATAAAATAATCATCAGAATTTGGTTGAAAATCAGATTTGACGAAGTTTTTGTCGTTATCAACATAATCTACAGAAAATGTTTTTGGAAGAGCTATATTATGAGTCTTACAATAATTAATAGCATATGCAGTGATAATACTAGAGTCTAACCCACCAGAGAGCATAAGTCCTAATGGAACATCCGAAACTAGTTGTTTTGAAATAGAATCTTCTAAAAGATAATTAATTTTTCTGCAAGTAGTTTCAAAATTGTCTTTATGAGGTTTTGATTCTAATTTCCAATAGCTATTTAGCTTTAATCCATATTTATCAAATACTCCATAATATCCTGGCTTTAATTCATAAATGTCTTTATATATTGTAAGACCTGGTGTATGCGCAGGACCTACACCAAAAAGCTCACAAATTCCAATAGAATCTACTATTTTTTCAATATCTGGATGTTCAAATAAAGTTTTAATTTCAGAACCAAAAACAAAATTATTATTTTTAAATGTATAAAAGAAAGGTTTAATTCCGAAATTATCTCTTGCAATAAACAATTCTTCTTTCTTAGAATCCCATATAGCAAAAGAAAATATACCGTTTAAGTATTTTGTCACATCATATCCATAATATATATAACTTCTAAGTAGTACTTCAGTATCTGAATAACTATTAAATTTAACTCCTTTATTTTCTAAATCTTTTTTTAATTCACTAGAATTATATATTTGGCCATTATAGCAAATAGTATAAAAAGTATCATTTTCTCTAATAGTCATGGGTTGTTTTCCACCTAATTTATCTCTTATAATTAATCTGTTATGCCCAAACATAACTTTTTCATTTATGAAATAACCATTTTCATCAGGACCTCGTCTTGTTATTTTATTTGACATTTTTTTTATTATTTCATCATGATTTTTTAAATTTTTATCATAATTAACAATACCTACAAAACCACACATAAATAACCTCCTAAGAAATTATATGAAACTTAATCTAAAATAATTCAAAGTAATATAAAATAATAAAAAAATTAAAAACAAACTCATAAAATTATTGATTTAAAAATTATTTTAGATTAAAATAAGGAAGAAAAATATATATTTTAATACAAAGGAGAATAAAAGTGAGAAAAACTAATTTTAAAGATAAAAAAGGAATTGCTTTAATTACTTTAATTGTTACTATAATTGTTTTACTTATTCTAGCAGGAATTGGCATTAATTATATGCTAGGAAATGGGGGATTATTATCATTCATAAATTCTACCGAAAGTTCTACTAATGTGGCAGAAGAAAGAGAACAGCTAGAAATTGCAATTAAAGATGCTAAATCAGGAGATTATTTAGACGGAAGAGCAGGAGGTATCACAGTAGAAGGACTTCAAGCTTCTTTAGATGATATAGTAGGAGAAGGAAAAACTGTAGTTACAAGTACAAATGGTGGAACAATTAATGTATCAGAAAAAACAAAAGCAATGGATGTAGTATTTATAATAGATATATCTGGTAGTATGAATTACAGAACAGATTCAGATAGAGATGCTACTAGTGCATCAAGATCTAGAATGTATGCAGTTGTTAATGCTTTAAATGAATCAGTTAAAACTTTAGCACAGAATGAAAAAAATAGAGTTTCTGTTGTAACTTTTTCAAGTTCTTCATCAGTTAGAACTCAATTAACACCACTAAAGAAAGAAAATCAAGAAGATGAGTATTTTAAATATTCACTTTCATATAGTGGATGGAGTGGTAGTTCAGGAAAGTTAACTTGTAATATTGGCAGAGGATGGAATACTTCTGTAACAGGTGGAACATATACTCAAGCTGGAGTAAAAAGCGCATATGATGTGTTAAGTAGTAAAGATACTGGTTCAAATGCTGGATATGAATCAAATATACCAGTAATAATAATGATTACTGATGGTGAGCCAACATATGGTGATACAGATTATGATAATGTTTATACAGGAGATTATAATACTGGTTCAGGAAGTAGTACTAGTGCTAAATTAGGTTATTATAATGTTATGACAGCTCAATATTATAAAGAAAAATTAAATGAAAAATATGATGACTCAACATATTTTTATACAATTTGTATGGGTATTGATTCTAAGTTTATAAGAGCGGTTTTAAATCCAACAGAAGAAAATATAAATGATTGTAGAAGTGATAGAGGAACAGCAGGAGATTTATATGAATATTTAACAGGTTCTGTAAGAAATTTCCCATATCCATATGAAACAAGTTATGCAAATGGTTCTTGGGTAAATCAGAACATGGATGCTGAGGAACTTATTTCAAATATTAAAGAGGCCATTGATGAAGTAATTTATGCAGAGGGTATACAAGTATGGTTTGAAGATTCAAATAGAGCATATACAGTAAATGAAGATGGAACATTAAGCGATAATTATACAATAATTGAAGAAAGACCTGTGCAAAATACTACAAGTGGTGATAAATAGGAAAAATAAAGTGAGCTTTTAGTTCACTTTATTTTTTTGCTTTTTTATTGTCTTAAAGGAAAAATGAATAATAAATAACTTGACAGTTTACAATAATACATATAAAATAGAGTAGGAAAGTTAAAATATAAAAATAATTTATATATTTAATGAACATTGAAAAATAAATAAGAAAGAGGGAGATTAACAATGGAAAATAGCATACTAATCGTTGTAATCACTCTTTTAATCTCAGCAGCAATATTTATACCACTTGGAATATATCTTAGAAAAAGAATTGCTGAAGCAAAAATTCAAAGTGCTGAAAAAGAAGCTAAAAGACTTTTAGAATCTATGAAAATAGAAGCAGAAAATACAAAAAGGGAAGAAATTTTCAAAGCAAAGGAAGAGATACTAAAATTAAGAAATGACGTAGATCAAGAGATTAAGGAGAGAAGAGACGAAGTTAAATCGCAAGAAAAAAGATTAGTTCAAAAAGAAGAGAATTTAGACAGAAGATTTCAATCATTAGAAGATAAGGAGAAAAATCTACAACTTAAAGAAGAAGAGGTAGAGCAAAAAAATAGTGAATTAGATAAAAAAATCTCAGAACAAAGAGAAAAATTAGAAGCTATTTCTGGATTATCAACTGATGAAGCAAAAAAACAACTTTTAAAAGAAGTTGAATCTGAAATTGTTAATGAAAAAGCAAATCTAATTAGAGATTTAGAAAACAAAGCTAAAGAAGATGCAAATAAAAATGCTAGAGAAATTATTTCTTATGCTGTTCAAAAATGTGCAGCAGATCATACTTCTGAAACAACAGTATCTGTTGTAGCACTTCCAAATGATGATATGAAAGGTAGAATTATAGGAAGAGAAGGTAGAAATATAAAAGCATTAGAAACATTAACTGGAATTGATTTAATAATTGATGATACTCCTGAAGCAGTAATTATTTCAGGATTTGATCCATTAAGAAGAGAAGTTGCAAGAATTGCTCTTGAGAAATTAATTGATGATGGAAGAATTCATCCAGCAAAAATCGAAGAAATGGTCGAAAAAGCTAAAGAGGAATTAGCAGAGACTATTAAGGAAGAAGGAGAAAGAGCAGTATTAGAAACTGGAGTAAATGGACTTCCAGACGATATAATAAAATTAATCGGAAAATTAAAATATAGAACAAGTTATGGACAAAATGTTTTAAATCATTCTATTGAAGTATCAAATTTAGCTAGAATTATGGCAGAAGAATTAGGTTTGAATCCAAAGATTGCAAGAAGAGCTGGATTATTACATGATATAGGAAAAGCTTTAGATCATGATATGGAAGGAACTCATGTTGAAATTGGTGTAGATGTACTTAAAAAATATAAAGAAAGTGATATTATTATAAATGCAGTAGAAGCACACCATGGTGATGTAGAACCACAAAGTTTAGAAGCTGTATTAGTACAAGCTGCAGATGCAATATCAGCATCAAGACCTGGTGCTAGAAGAGAAACTCTTGAAACATACATTAAGAGACTTGAAAAACTAGAAGAAATTGCAGATTCTTTTGATGGAGTTGAAAAATCTTTTGCTATCCAAGCCGGTAGAGAAGTTAGATTAATCGTACAGCCAGATAAGATTTCAGATGCTGAAATGGTAATCATGGCAAGAGAAGTTTCAAAGAGAATAGAAAATGAAATGGAATATCCAGGACAGATTAAAGTAAATGTAATAAGAGAGACAAGAGCAATCGAATATGCTAAATAATGAATAAAAATAAGACTATTTAAAGATAAACAATTCTTTAAATAGTTTTTTTATTTTTACTTTTATTCTTGTTTTTTATCTTTATTTTTAGTTTTTTTATAAAAAACTTTACTTTATAAGTTTGTTATAGATATAATTATATAAGTAGAAAATAAGTATTTACATTTTATTTTTTAAAAATACTATTTTTAGAAAAGGAGAAATAAAATGAAAAATAGAAAAAAAGAGAAAATGAGTAAACTAAAAAAGAGATTAATTACTATATTAATAGTTATTGCTTTTATCCTGCTAGCTATTTTTATACAAAGACTTATTTATCACAAGATAGATGAAGAAAATCCAGTAAGTAAAGTTCAAAATAATGCTTCTGAGCCAGCAGCAGAAGAAAATAAAACAGAAGAGCCTAAAGAAGAGAAAGAACTAGTAGATGATGGAGAGATAAAAGTTGTTCCTACTATGAATGATGAAATTTTAGGAAATGCAGCTTGGTGTGGAACTCTTCAGCTTGCATGGAATGATTTAATGGAAAAATCAGGTGGAGAGCTAATATTTGATCCAGAAATTACAATGGCAACAAATTTAAACAAAAAAGACTTTACAAAAGAAAATGTTTCAGAAGATGATTATTATCAGACATATGGACTACAAACAAAGAAACTTAAAGAGAAAATTGAGAAAAATTTAAAAGATAAATTTGATGAGACAAGTGATATTTTAGATGATTTTCAGTGGTATGACACAGAGAAAGAAGCAGGAAGTACTTATTTCTTTTATGCAATTCTTAAGAAAGTATTTAATTTCGAATATGTATTTGAAGATTTAGATGATGGGATATTTGAAAATGGAAAATATAAAGATGTTAAATATTTTGGAGTAACAACAAGTACAGACGAAAGAGTAAGAGAGCAAATAAGAATATTATATTATAATAATGATGAAGATTTTGCAGTGTCTTTAAAGACAAAAGAAGGAGAAGATATAATTCTTTGTAATAACCCAGAAGGAAAGAATTTTAAAGAGATTTATGATAATATAAATAATAAAAACAAACAGTATTCAGGAATGAGAATACTAGAAGATATAGATGATTTTAAAATGCCAAATTTAAAGTTTGATTTAAAAGAAACTTATGACGAATTTGCCGGAAAAAGTTTTACTACTGAAAATGGTAGTACTGGAAGTATAAATCAAATGGTTCAAACTATTGAGCTTGAATTAAATAAAAAAGGTGGTAAATTAAAAAGTGAAGCTGCGATATCAGCAGATATAACATCTGCTATAGAAGAACCAAAAACTCCAAAACATTTATATTTAGATGATTCTTTTGTAATGTTTTTAGTAGAAGATGATAAAGATACTCCTTATTTTGCAGTAAAAATAAGTGATATTTCGAAATTTCAATAATCTAAATATAATAAAAAATAAATTAGTAAAGTAAAGTATTTATAAAGATATTGACAAATGACACTGTGTCATATATAATTATGACGCAGTGTCATTTATGTTTTAAAGAAAGGAGAAGAATATGCCTACAGATACTTTTTTTGGTTTATCAGACGAAAAGAAAGAAAAAATTATAGAAGCAGGAAAGAAAGAGTTTGCTGCTACTACTTTTGATTTAACATCAATCAAAAATATTTCTGAAGATGCTCGGTATATCTAGAGGAAGTTTTTATCAGTATTTTGAAAGCAAAGAAGATTTGCTAAAATATATAATAATTCAAGATACAGAATCTAAAAATAAAGAGATTTTAGATTTATTAAAAAAGTCAGATGGAGATATATTTGAGCTTTGCATTTTTTTATATGACAAGATGACTAAAAAAATTGAAAAAGATGAAGACATGATTATTTTTAGAAAGATATTTAATAATATAATGCAAAGTAAAGAAAAAAGAGTATTAGAAAATAATTTGATTGATTTTAAAATGATTTTTAATTCAATTAAAAGAGATAATTTAAGAGCAAAAAATGAAGAAGAAGTTGAAATAATACTTAAAATGCTAATTGATATAACTTTTAAAAGTATAATGTATTCAAAAACTAATAAAAATAAGAAAAAAGAAAGAGAGAAGTTTTTAAAAAGACTAGAATTTATTAAGTTTGGGGTAATGGAAAATAAATAATATTACTTAAGAAGGAGAAAATGTATGTTAAAAATATTTAAAAACTTAAAAAAATCGTTTGTTATGATTTTAGTAATAATTTTACTTCTCATAGTACAGGCAATGGCTGATTTAAGACTTCCTGAATATACATCTAAGATAGTAAATACAGGAATCCAATCTAGTGGTATAGAAAATGTGGCACCAGAAGTAATAAGAGAATCTCAGATGGATAAACTTTTAATTGTAACAAAGGACGATGAAGAGATATTAAGAAATTATGAACTAATTAAAAAAGATGATAAATCTAAAGAAGGATATGATGAGTATTTAAAAGAGTATCCAGAACTTGAAAATCAAAACTTGTATGTTTTAAAAGATGATTTAAATAATGACACACTTGAATCTTTAAATAATTTAATGGCAAGACCTTTAGTTATAGTATCATTTATAGATAGTAATCAATTAACAGATGAAATGACAGACGAAATTACTAAAGAAAACAAAGAATTAGTCGATATAGTTATTAATGAAATAAAGGATAAAAATATTACAGATTTAAGTATTTATAATATTCTAAGTATTTTACCAGAAGAGACATCTTCAGAAATTATAGATAAAATTAATTCAGAAATAGATAAAAAAGTAGGTAATATGTTAAGTCAAGCAGCAATCACTGTGACTAAAGCTGAGTATGAAGCATGTAGAATAGATATGGAGAAATATCAGATAACATATCTTACAAAAACAGGACTTCAGATGCTAGGTGTTGCATTAATCAGTATGGCTGCTGCTGTAACGATAATGCTTTTATCTTCTAAAGTTGCTGCAAGATTAGGTCAAGTTTTAAGAGAAAAGATATTTACAAAAGTTATGGATTTTTCTATTAAAGAATTTAGAGAATTTTCAACAGCTTCACTTATAACTAGAAGCACAAACGATATTCAACAAATCCAAAATTTAGTTACTGTATTATTTAGAGTTGTTGTATATTCACCAATCATTGGTATAGGAGCATTTATAAGAATTATGACAAAGAGTAATACTTCAATGGCATGGATTATTGGACTTGCACTTGTTTGTATAACTGCAGTAATACTTACATTATTTATTGTTGCAATGCCTAAATTTAAGAAATTACAAGAATTAATAGATAAAATTAATTTAGTTTCAAGGGAAATATTAAATGGACTTCCTGTAATTAGAGCATTTAACAAAGAAAATACTGAAATAAAGAGATTTGATGATGCAAATAAAAGACTTATGAAAACAAATCTTTTTGTAAATAGAACAATGAGCATAATGCTACCAGCACTTATGTTTATTATGAATGGAGTAAGTATTTTAATAATTTGGGTTGGTTCTCATAATGTAGATCAAGGTATAATGCAAGTTGGAGATATGATGTCATTTATTCAATATACAATGCAAGTTGTAATGAGCTTTTTAATGATATCAATTATTTCTATAATTCTTCCAAGAGCTTCTGTATCTGCTAATCGTATAAATGAAGTATTAGAAACAGAATCTAGTATTAAAGATAAAGAAGAAACTATTCCATTTGACGAGAATAAAAAAGGTTTAGTTGAATTTAGAAATGTATCATTTAGATATCCAGATGCTGATACTGAAATATTAGAAGATATTAATTTTGTAGCAGAACCTGGGAAGACAACAGCAATTATTGGAAGTACTGGTAGTGGTAAATCTACAATAGTAAATTTAATACCAAGATTTTACGATGTTACAGGTGGAGAATTAATAATAGATGGTGTAAATGTAAAAGATGTTAAGCAAAAAGATTTAAGGGATAGAATTGGATTTGTTCCTCAAAAGGGAATTCTTTTCTCAGGTACAATAGAATCAAATATTAAATATTCTGATGAAAATATGAGTGATGACAGAATGTGCGAAGCTGCAGAAATTGCTCAAGCTACAGAATTTATAGATAAAAAGGAAAATAAATATAATTCAGAAATATCTCAAGGAGGAAACAACGTATCTGGTGGTCAAAAACAGAGATTATCTATTGCAAGAGCTATAGCATCAGATCCAGAGATATTTGTATTTGATGATAGTTTTTCTGCACTTGATTTTAAAACAGATGCAAAACTAAGAGAAGAATTAAGAAAGAAAACTAAAGATAAGACAGTAATCATAGTAGCTCAAAGAATAAGTACAATTTTAAATGCAGATCAGATAATAGTTTTAGAAGAAGGAAAAATTGTAGGAAAAGGTACTCATGAAGAACTCATGAAGAGCTGTGATACTTATGTTCAAATAGCTACATCACAATTGTCAAAGGAGGAATTAGAATAATGGAAAATAATAGTGGAAAAACAGTTCAAATGCCTCCTAGAAGACGGACCATTAGGAAGAGGTAGAGGTGTAGGAGCTGTTGAAAAAGCAAAGAATTTTAAAGGTACACTTGGAAAATTAATAAAAAATCATTTATCACAATACAAATTTAGATTATTTGTAGTATTTTTATTTGCTTTAGCAAGTACAATATTTTCAATAGTTGGACCAAAAATATTAGGAAATGCAACTACTGAAATATCAAAAGGTATAATGTCTAAGATTGCAGGATCAAGTGGCATTGATTTTGGAGTTGTAGGAAATATTTTATTAACAGTTTTAGCTTTATATGTAGTTAGTGCATTATTTTCATTTATACAAGGAATAATAATGACTGGAGTTGCACAAAAGTTAACATATGACTTAAGAGATGATTTATCAAGAAAAATTCATAAATTACCAATGAATTATTTTGATAAAAATACAAATGGGGAAGTTTTATCTGTTATAACAAATGATATTGATACATTAAGTCAAAACTTAAATCAAAGTGTTACACAGATAATTACAGCAATATGTACAGTAGTTCGGAATATTAATAATGATGATTACAATAAGTATTCCAATGACAATTATTTCACTATTAATACTTCCACTTTCTGCTTTAATTTTAAAAATTATTGTTGGTAGATCACAAAAATATTTTAAAAGGCAACAAGATTTTTTAGGACATGTTAATGGACAGGTAGAAGAAGTATATGGTGGACACTTAATCGTAAAAGTATTTAATGGTGAAGAAAAATCATTAAAAGAATTTAAAAGAGCAAATGATGAACTATATAAATCTGCTTGGAAATCACAATTCTTATCTGGATTAATGCATCCACTTATGAATTTTGTTGGAAATGTTGGATATGTATGTGTTGCAATATTTGGTGGATATTTAGCTATAAAAGGAAAAATATCAATAGGAGATATTCAGGCATTTATTCAATATAATAAACAATTCACTCAGCCAATAGGACAAATAGCTCAAATATCAGGAAATTTACAATCAATGGTTGCAGCAGCAGAAAGAGTATTTGAATTTTTAGAGCAAGATGAGGAAAAAGATTCTGTAAAAGATCCTGCTAATATAGATGATTTAAAAGGAAATATCAAATTTGATCATGTTAAATTTGGATATACTGATGATAGAATCATAATTAAAGATTTTTCAGCAGATGTAAAAGATGGACAAAAAATTGCTATAGTAGGTCCAACAGGTGCTGGAAAGACTACAATAGTAAAATTACTTATGAGATTTTATGACTTAAATAGTGGAAAGATTACTATAGATGGATATGACATAAAAGAATTTAAAAAAGGTACTATTCGTAGAAAATTTGGAATGGTACTTCAAGATACATGGTTATTTAGTGGATCAATAAAAGATAATATTAAATATGGAAGACCAGACGCATCAGATAATGATGTAATAGAAGCTGCAAAAGCAGCACACATTCATCATTTTATAAAAACACTTCCAAATGGTTATAATATGGTTTTAAATGAGGAAACAAGTAATGTTTCAGCAGGTCAAAAACAATTATTAACAATAGCAAGAGTAATTTTAGCAGATCCTAAAATATTAATATTAGATGAGGCAACAAGTTCTATAGATACAAGAACTGAAATACAAATACAATCTGCAATGGATAACTTAATGAAAGGTAGAACAAGTTTTATAATTGCTCATAGATTATCTACAATAAAAAATGCGGATCTTATTTTAGTAATGAATGAAGGAGATATAGTAGAACAAGGAACTCATGATGAATTATTAAAAAAAGGCGGATTTTATTCTAAGTTATATAATTCTCAATTTGAAGTTGAAGAAGATTAATAAGTAAAAAGATATAAAATAAAGCATATGATTAAGAATCATATGCTTTATTTTTATGAAAAAGAAAAATATTCTATTGACAATAGAACATATGTTTTATAAAATTGACAAAAGGATGTGATATTATGAAAAATTTTGAAGTCTTAGATACAAGAATAAATTATTATAACGAAGGTAATGAAGATTACATATCTTTGACAGATATGCTAAAATCAAAAGATGGTGAATTTTTTATTTCAGATTGGTTGAGAAATAGAAATACAATTGAATTTTTAGGAATATGGGAAGAATTGCATAATCCTAATTTTAATTATGGCGAATTCGCCATAATTAAAAGTCAAGCAGGTTTAAATAGTTACAAAATAAGTGTTAAAGAGTGGGCAAAGAAAACAAATGCAATTGGAATAGTTGCAAAGACAGGAAGATATGGAGGAACTTATGCACATAAGGATATAGCATTTGAGTTTGGAATGTGGATTAGCCCTAAATTTAAAATATATTTAATTAAAGAATTTGAAAGATTAAAACAAGAAGAACAAAAAGAATTAGGATGGAATGCAAAGAGAGATTTAGCAAAAGTTAACTATAGAATACACACTGATGCAATAAAAAATAATTTAATACCTAAGGAATTAACTAGCAATCAAGTAAATTTAGTATACGCAGAAGAAGCTGACGTATTAAATATGGCTTTATTTGGAATGACAGCAAAAGAATGGAAAGAAAAGAATCCGAACAAAAAAGGAAATATAAGAGATTACGCAAGCATAAATGAATTAATATGTTTAGCAAATTTAGAAAATACAAATTCAATATTTATAAATGAAGGAATGCAACAATCTGATAGATTATATAAATTAAATCAAATAGCAATTTCACAAATGAAAATATTAACAAAGGATAGTGAAACAAAATTATTAAAATAAAATGAAAAGGAGAAAGTGAATGAAGGAATGTTTAATTGAAGAAATAAAAGCATTAATTAGGGAAAATGATATGTTTGGAACTTATAAATAATATTATATAATAAATTTTCTTTTCTCAAAGATATACGACACAATTTGAAGAAGAATAAAAGTAAAAAGATATAAAATAAACTATTTACAATATTAGGATAATTTTATAAAATCAATTTAAATGAATAAAAAATTTAGAAAAATATAAATATCAAAAGGAAAAAGTTAAATGAATAAATATTCTAAAATTATTATATTATTCTTAACGGTTATAGTTTTATTAATAATAGCAATAGCTATAAATAAGTTTAAAGATAACGGTGATGAAAAAATATCAGGAATAATTTCAAAAAATAATATTACTAAAGTTGAAGAAGAACTGTCCATGTTAAAAGCTGTAATTATAAGAGTAGATAATGATAAATTTCATGTTATGAGCAATGTTTATGGTTTAATTACTTTTAAATATAATGAGGATAATAATACCAATTATAAAAATGGACAGGAAATATTAATATATTATACTGATGGAATTATACAAACAGCACCAGCAAGAATTGGAAATGTTGTAAATATTGAAATAGTAAAAGAAAATAGTGATATTCAAATACCAGAAAACATAATAAAGACTGTTTATAATTCGAAAGAGAATGTTTCTATGTCTGTTTTAGAATTTACAAATACTAAAATTTCGATTAATATAATTGATACTAATGAGAATCCATTTAATTATTCAAATGGATATAAGATATTTAAATATAATGAGAATGGGATTCAAGCACTAGAAGAAGTTCCTAAAATTTCAGACGTGAGAATTGAGGACACAGTAAAGAATTATGAAAATAATAAAGAGAAATCATTAAAAAAGGAATGTGATTGGACAACAGTATATGGAAAATTAGAAGAACGGAAAATATTGTTTTAAAATAGAGACTGATGTATATCTTTCAATAGAAATTGAATTTGAAGTGAATGCAAATGGAAAGGTGTCATATAGTAATCCAATTTTAGTGTAATATTATAATAAGAACAAACGATTAATATAAGTTTTATAAATAAGTATTGAGATGGGAGAATAATTAATGGACAAAAATCAAATCATTCCATATTTCCTAGAAGATATGTTAAAAGATCAATATGGTGAAAAAACGACAAAAAGAATAATAGAAGGTTACAGTCAAAGGAGAGTTATTAGTTTTAGAGTAAATAACTTAAAAAATAATTATAAAAAAATAGAAGAAGTTCTTAATGAAAAAAACATTAAATTTGAAAAGATAATATGGAGTAAAGATGCTTTTATAGTAAAAGATGTTTCTCAAAATGTTATAGAAGAATTAGATATTTATAAAAATGGTGAAATATATATGCAAAGCTTATCTTCAATGTTACCTGCGATAATACTTGATCCCAAAGAAGGTGAAGATATTTTAGATATGACAGCAGCTCCTGGGGGGAAGACTACTCAGATAGCATCTATAGTAAATAACAAAGCAAATATAACAGCATGCGAAATGAACTCTATTAGGGCTGAAAGATTAAAATATAATATTGAAAAACAAGGAGCTTCTAGAGTATTTTGTTTAGTAAAGGACTCAAGAAAATTAGAAGACTTTTTTTCTTTTGATAAGATACTACTTGATGCACCATGTAGTGGAAGCGGAACATTAAGTGTTTATGATAATAAAATAGAAAAATATTTTACAGAAAAACTTATAGAAAAATCAATAAGAGCCCAAAGTTCTTTATTAAGAAAGGCTACAAAGCTTATTAAAGCCGGAAAAGAATTAGTATATTCAACATGTTCTATATTAGATGTTGAAAATGAAAATATAGTAAATGAGATTTTAAAAGATAATAATTTTGAAATAGTTCCGATTAAATTTGATGGAATGGAGGATTTACCTTTGCTTCCAACTAAAATAAAAGGAACTTTATGCATTATGCCAAATGAATTATATGAAGGATTTTTTGTTGCTAAAATAAGAAGGATAAAATAGATATACAAATAAAATACATTAGTAAAAGTTTACATAACTTCAAAAAAGTGTTATACTATTTAATAGCAAAAATAGGAGGAATAGACTATGAAGAATATTGAAACAATGGATTTTGCTAAAACATGGAGACACTTTCAAGAAACTACTTATGCAGGTGTGACTGAGGAATTTGCTAGTTATGCAGGTTCTCTTACAAGATGCGATGTTCAGGATTTCCGGGGTAAACCTTTTGACAAGGGATTGCTTGACAATTGCATAAAGAAAAACAGGTTTATCCTAATAGACGGGACGAGTCTTGCTGGAAAGTCAAGTTTTGCGAAAAAAATAGCAGAGGAGTATGGCATAAATGTTGTAGATGTTGACGAGTATTGCCTCAGATGGCTCGAGGAGATAACAAAAAAGCCACTTTCAAGAGACGCTATGGTCAGAAAAGTTCTGGAATTTCCAAAAGAAGCAGCAGAGCGCATCACAAATGAACTCGAAAGTATTGTTTTAAGTCAAAGTGATGGGGGAAAGAAAGCAGTTATTCTCATTGGAGTGTTTATCTACGACATGCAAAGATTTGTAACTTTAGACAAGATAGGGCGACATTTTAGCGGAGTTACGTCGATTCTTCTTTATGAACCTTTAGAAACTCTTAAAAAAAGGTTTATAAAAAGAGGGAGGGAATATTCAGGCGATTTTCGCTCAGAAAATTTTGATAAGGTTAGAAAAGATTTTAATGTTGTGAATCTGATGCTGAAGAGCCAGTTGACGAAGAAATATCTGGGAATCGGTGCTACAGAGTCATACGTGCTTGATTCAAAATCTACGTCAGTGTTCGGTTAAGAGTCAAAAAAGGCACAGTGCTTATGAAATAGATGTTATTACATATCTTAAGTCACTGTGCCATATTTTTATAACAAAATTAAATAAAATATCATTTTGTCCTTGAAAAAGAGGATTCGTATAGATATAATGGTTATGAATTATTTTTACAAAAGTTAAGGAGAAGAAAGATGGAAATTTCAACAATTATTTTTTTAGTTATACTTGCTGTTTTTGTAATTGCAGTAATAGTTATTTTTAATAAGCTTGTAAAAGCCTTAAACGAGAATATTGGAGCTTTTAGTAATGTTGATGTAGCTCTTAAGAAAAGATATGATTTAATACCAAACTTAGTTGCTACAATTGAAGAATACACAACTCATGAAGATAAAGTATTTATTGAAGTTACAGAATTAAGAGAAAAGTTAAAAGAAAGATTACCAGTAAGTAAAAGACAAAAGTTAGAAGACAAATTATCAGAGGTTATGAAAAATGTTTTTATAGAAGTTGAAAATTATCCAGAAATAAAATCAGGTGAAAATTTCTTAGCTCTTCAAAATGGTCTTGAAGAAGTTGAAAAAGATATAGAAGAAGCTAGAAAACATTATAATGAAACTACTAGGAATTATAATAATTTAATTCAAACTTTTCCAAATAATATTTTGGCTAAATTATTTGGTTTTAAACTAGCTGAATATTTTGAAGTGGATTTTATTACAAGAGAGAATGTGAATGTAGAATTTAATAGTGAAGAAGAAAGTAACGAAGAAAAAGAGAATAATATAGAAAATAATCAAAATAATAATGAGAATAAATAATTAATTTTTAAGACCATTTTAAAATTTTTATTAAGAAATGGTCTTTTATATGCATTTTATTTATTTTTTAGTAAGAGGTGTCAAAAATGAAAAAATCTAGTATATTAATACTTATAATTGCTTTATTAGTAATTATAATTTTATTATTTGTAGGGGTTAATACATTTAGTAAAAATGATAAAAACGAGACTACAAGTCAAACTAAAGAAAATACTACTAACATAATTACAAATCAAGGTGAAGTAAAAGGTATTAAAGTTGGAGATAATTTATTAAAATATGGAATATATGAAGGAATTGATTTGGCTACAGGAAGTAACATTACTTTAAATGAAGATGGAACATTTTTATATGAAAATGGAGATGTGAAACAAGAAGGAGTATATGAAGTAAAAAATAAGGAGATTGAAGATATAGAAGGAAAATATAATGCATGGATAATAGAATTTGATTCTTCTGAGGATTTATCAAATGAAACTATTTTAGATGATTTTTTCTTTTTATTTACTCAAACGGGAGATATTTCACAAGAAGAAGCATCAATAAATTTTAATTATAAGGAATAAAAAATTAATACAAAAAAGTCTAATAAAAAGTTATTAAAATTCACCTAAAAAAGTGCAAAAAAATATCAAAACAGTAGATTTTTTAGGCTTTTTGTGGTATAATATTATTGTAGCGTTTTTAAAAAGAAAGGAATTAATATTATGAATAAAGAAGAGAAGTTTTTTTATGATATTGATAATATGAAAGTAGATTTCGCTATAGAAAATATGACAGTAACTGATGAAGATATAAGAATGCTTCAAATGTATTCAAATAATGAAATATCTTTTAATGAAATGATAGAACAAGTTAAAAATTCTATTTTATAAAGGGGTTTATAAATGGATGATTTTTATGAATCAAGAAACTCAATTTATTGTTATAAAGGAACGAATGTATTAAAAAATAAATTAAATATAAAAGATTTCAGCAGTCTTATGAAACTTGAAAATAGGATTGCTGTTTTTAAGGCTTTTGAACT
Source organism: uncultured Clostridia bacterium (assembly GCA_944387405.1). Classification (GTDB taxonomy): domain Bacteria; phylum Bacillota; class Clostridia; order TANB77; family CAG-508; genus UMGS1994. Next base: position 322,939 of record CALXET010000001.1, on the reverse strand, counting down.
TAGAAGAATAGGAATTACAGGAAATTTTGATAAAGAACATTTTAAGAGTATTCATAGATTTATGTTTGAGGACTTATATGACTTTGCAGGTGAATTTAGAACTGAAAATATTGCAAAAGATGACTTTAGATTTGCTGAATGGGAATATATTGAAACAGAACTAGATAGATTACTTTCTGAAATTAAAGATAAAAATTATTTTGATGGATATTCTAAAGAAAAGCTTGCAGAAAGTTTAGCATATTATTTAGCAGAATTTAATGTACTTCATCCTTTTAGAGAAGGAAATGGAAGAGCTATAAGGGAATTTATAAGACAACTAGCATTAAAAAATGGTTATTTACTAGATATGAGAGAAGTAAGTTCTGAAGAAATGTTATATGCTAGCAAAAAATCAGTATATGACATAAGTGATTTAGAAAAATTAATATATAAATCATTAAAAAAGGATATATAAATTTAAATGATTTATATATCTTTTTTGTTTACAATATATAACAAATAGGAGGAATTTATGAAAGATAGAGTTGCAGCAATAATTTATAGAAGAAATAAAGTAATATTAATGCATAGAGAGAAAGGACTTTTTTATGATAAACAAGTATATAATGTTGTTCCTGGAGGAGGAGTAGAAGATGGAGAATCATTAGAAGAAGCATTAAGAAGAGAGATAAGAGAAGAAATTGGTGTAGAAATTGAAATAGAAAATTTAGATAATCCATATATTATTAAAGATTCAGGAAGAACGCAGTATTTTTTCTTTTGCAAATATAGATCAGGTATTATTGGATCCGGAACAGGTGATGAAGTTAAGAACAAAGATTATAAAAAACATGGAAGTTATAGTGTTATAGAAGTTACAAAAAATAGAGCTTCTAAATTAGATATTAGACCAATAGAAATTAAAGATATTATATTAAATCATTTTAAATAAAAATAGATTAATAAAAGTTAGAAATATCAAATGTTAAAAGTGACTTTTATAATAAAAAACTGCTCTTATTTTTTTAGAGACAAAATTGATAATTAGAATTTAAATAAATATTTATGAATCAAAAATATAAAAGGGAGGACCGCTTTTATAAGCTGCCCTCCCTTTTTCGTGTTTTTCGTGCAAAATTATTTGCGTTTCCCAAGGTATATAAAATCTATATTGCCCGGAGAAATCTGCGGTATGGAGTTTGCAAAAAAGAACTTATACATTTCGATAGCATTTTCATCAGAATCGAGAACATGATCTCTGTTTTTCATGCCACAGACAAAGTCAGCAAGTGCATTATAATTCCCTACACGTGAAAAGTCGTAGATTAGAGGTTTTACAAACATTCCCTCTTTTAATGTCTGTGCTGTTTCTTTTGCATCGCGCATGAAATCTTCAAATGTTGTGGTAACAGTTCTAGGGAAAACTATCCCTCTGTTCTCGAACTGGTCAAAAACAAATACGCAATGTTCTTTCCGTAGTACTTCTATCATATTGTACCCTCCTATAAATTACCTAAAATAGGTAGCCTGCTAAAAAGTCAGGACTTATTAGAAAATATGATAACATGTTTACATAATAAAATCAAGCGCATGTAATAAAAGAGATTACATAATAATAAATAAAATGTAATCTCCTTTATAAAGTAGTTTATTTTTGTTTATAATTATAATCTTATCTATCTACAATCTGGTTCATATAAAATTTAGTCTTAGATAGTTTATCTTGTATATTATTTAAAGCTTCACCAAATCTTTGGAAATGTACCACTTCACGTTCTCTTAAGAAACGAAGAGGGTCTACTACATCAGGATCATCAGCACATAAATCTATAAGTTTTTCATAAGTCATTCTAGCCTTTTGTTCTGCTGCAAGATCTTCTTGAAGGTCTGCGATTGGATCGCTTGTTACTTGTAGTGTTTGAGCACTAAATGCCATGCCACTAGCACTTTGTGGGTAAGTGCCCCAACCATGGTCTGTATAATAATCACCAAGTCCTGCTTTTTCTAAATCTTCAGGAGATACACCATCTGTTAATTGATGTACCATAGTAGAAACCATTTCTAAGTGAGCGAGTTCTTCTGTGCCTATATCATTTAAAATAGCTTTAGATTTTTGATCTGGCATACTGATTCTTTGAGAAATATATCTCATAGCAGCTCCAATTTCACCATTTGGTCCACCATATTGTGAGATAATAAATTTAGCAAGTCTAGGATTAGGATTTTTTATATTAACAGGATATTCTAATTTTTTTTGATATAACCACATTAGTCATTACCTCCTTTTTCCCATGGCCAAGGCTCTTCTAACCATCTCCATTTGTTACATGGACAATTTATTGTTAAAGGTCCAAACATAGATTCATATTTGTCAGTAATTTTTCTTAAGTGATTTGCGTGCTTATTATGAAGGCACAAAGCTTCTTTATCATCAGGGTTAATATCTAAATATAATCCAAGCTCAATAATGTAAAAAGTACATTCTTGGATTTCTTTTAAAAGAGCCTCTTTTTCAGAATTTATATTTTTACAATTTTCATTCATCATAAGCAACCTCCTTCAAAATCTTTAGATTGTTTTAGATAATTTAATATTTCTTGTGATTGCCCTGGACAGTAGGGACTTACAAGCTCTGGAAAAATACTTCCCATTTTAAGAGCATAATTGCTTTTATATACATTATTCATATATTGATGAGGTACATATGAACTTGCATATAATAAAGTATTTGGAAATAAATTATTTTCTTTAAAACCACAAGAACAATTATTTATATTAGTATTATCATTGTATTTAATTGAGTTTTTACAAGATTCATCATACAAACTTTTTTCTTGGCATGAATCATCATCACATTGCATATTATCGCACATACTACATTGTCTATACATAATATATTTTCCTCCTTTTTTCTATATAGTATATTGTATGAATTAAGCGTTAAGTTCGTTAAATTTGTGAATATTTTTTATTATTAAGTAATATTTTTATTTATCAAAAAATATAATTTAAATATAAGCTTTTGATTACACTCATAAAAACAATAGTACTCGAGACAGAACTTAAGAAAAATAGTATTTTTACGATACTATTTTTCTTTTTTTAAAAAAGAATTTAAAAAAAGAATAAAAATACAGAAAAAATAGAGTAAGTTATATAAAATAAGTAAAAAAGTATTTAAAAAAAGTTAAAAATAAGGTATAATAGAAGAAATTTTTATTAGGAGAAAGTAAATGTATAAAAAGTGGAGGTATCAAGAAGTTGATTCAAATTTAGTAGAAAAAGTTGCTGAAGATAATAAAATTTCTGAATTATTAGCAACTGTACTTATAAATAGAGGAATAAAAACTAAAAAGGAAATAGATGTTTTTTTAAATCCAACTAGAAATGATTTTCATGATCCATACCTAATAAAAGATATGGATATTGCAGTAGATAGGATTTTAAAAGCAATAAGAAATAATGAAAAAACAATTATTTATGGTGATTATGATGTAGATGGTATTACTAGTATTACTGTTCTTAAAAAATTTTTAAAAGAAAGAGGGTTAGACTGTGGATACTATATCCCAAATAGATTAAATGAAGGATATGGTTTAAATAAACTTGCAATAGAAAAAATTGCAAAAGAAGGATATACATTAATTATTACTGTTGACTGTGGAATATCAGGGTTAGAAGAAGTTGAATATGCTTCTTCACTAGGGATAGATACGATAGTAACAGATCATCATGAACCAATGGAACAGCTTCCAAATGCTATAGCTGTAGTAGATAATAAGAGGAAAGATAGTACATATCCATTTAAAAGCTTAGCAGGAGTAGGGGTTGTTTTTAAATTGACTCAAGCTATAGGTAAAAAATTAAATTTACCAGAAAAAGAGTATTTAAAATATTTAGATATTGTATGTATTGGAACAATATCAGATATAGTTCCTCTAATAGATGAAAATAGAGTGATTGCAAAATTAGGGCTTAAATTAGTTGAGGTTACTAAGAATGTTGGGCTAAAATCTCTTTTAGAGGCATCAGGGTATAAAGAAATTAATTCTAATACCATCTCATTTGGAATTGCTCCTAGAATAAATGCTTGTGGAAGAATGGGATATGAAGAAGAAGCTTTAAAATTATTTTTAACTGAAGATAAAAATGAAGCAAAACAAATTACTGAAAAACTAAATAAATATAATAAAGATAGACAAGATATTGAAAAATCAATATTTGAAGAGGCGATAAAAAAGATAGAAGAAAATCATCTTGATAAAAATAGTTCTATAGTAATAGGTTCTGAAGGTTGGCATCATGGTGTAATTGGGATCGTGTCTTCAAAGATTACAGATATATATTTTAAACCTTCAATTTTAGTATGCTTTGAAGGAGATGAAGCAAAAGGATCAGGAAGAAGTATACCAGGATTTGATTTACATGAAGCATTAAGCCATATGTCAGATTACTTAGAAAAATATGGCGGACATGAAATGGCAATAGGATTAAGTCTTAAAAGAGAAAATTTTGAAAAATTACAAGAAAAATTTGAGAAATATGCAACTCAAAAAGATATAAGTGGTATATTACCAATTATTGAAATTGATAAAATAATCACATTAAAAGACTTAAATATTAATATAGTAAAAGAATTAGATATGTTAGAACCTTTTGGAGAAGCAAATAAAAGACCTGTTTTTGTTTATAAAAACTTAAAGATTGATTCTATTAGAGCTTTATCAGAAGGTAAACACTTAAAATTAACATTAAAAGATGGAAATACAATAATAAATGCAATAGGATTTAATTTAGGAAATTATTCAAAAGACTATACAATAGGAGATAAAATTGATGTTGCAGGAATGTTAGAAATTAATTCTTTTAATGGAGTAGATAGTGTTCAAATAAATATAAAAGACATAATGAAATCATATTAATAGATGGGAGGATTTATATGGTAGAAGAAGAAAAAACAATTGAAGACGTAATAAAAGTAGCTAAAGAAAAAAATAAAAAAACTGATACTAAGTTAATAATGCGTGCGTATGAATATGCGAAAAAACATCATGGCGATCAGAAAAGAAAATCTGGAGAACCATATATAATCCATCCACTTCAAGTAGCATACATATTAGCAGGACTTGAGCTTGATGCAGAAACAATTTCCGCAGCACTTCTTCATGATGTAGTAGAAGATACAGATGTAACTCATGAAGATTTGGTAAGAGATTTTGGAAATACTATTGCAGAAATGGTTGAGGGTGTTACTAAACTTGGTAAATTAAATTATACTACAAAAGAAGAACAACAAGTTGAAGATTATAGAAAAATGTTTCTTGCAATGGGAAAAGATATAAGAGTAATTTTAATTAAACTTGCAGATAGACTTCACAATATGAGAACTCTTAAATATCTATCAAGAGACAGACAAATAGCAAATGCTAAAGAAACAATGGATTTATATGCACCACTTGCAAATAGACTTGGTATTTATTCTCTAAAATGGGAATTAGAAGATTTAGCTTTTAAATATTTGTATCCAGAGGAATATCATGAGATAGTAAAAGGACTAGATAAAAAGAGAGATGAAAGGTTAGCTTTTATCGATAAAATAATGGAACAATTAAAAGTAGAACTTAAAAATGCTAAAATCTCAGCAGAAGTAACAGGAAGGGCAAAACACTTATATAGTATTTATAGAAAGATGAAAAGAGATAATACTACTTTAGATCAGATATATGATTTATTTGCCCTTAGAATTTTAGTAAATTCTATAAGGGATTGTTATGCGGCTCTTGGTGTAGTACATGATTTATACAATCCTATGCCTGGAAGATTTAAAGATTATATAGCAGTTCCTAAAAAGAACATGTATCAATCTATACATACAACTTTAATTGGCCCTGGAGGAGTGCCTTTTGAAGTACAAATTCGTACATGGGATATGCATAGAGTTGCTGAGTTTGGTATTGCAGCACATTGGGCATATAAAGAAGCTAGTAATAAAGGTAAAAAACAAGCTGTTGTAGTTACAGACGATAAATTATCATGGCTTCGTGAGACACTAGAGTGGCAAAGAGATACTCAAAATCCTGACGAATTTATGAATACTTTAAAACAAGAGCTTTTTGAAGATGAAGTTCACGTTTTTACTCCAAAAGGAGATATAAAAGTGCTTCCAAGAGGAAGTACTCCAATAGATTTAGCATATGCTATTCATGAACAAGTTGGTAATAAAATGATAGGTGCTAAAATTAATAGTAAGATGATGCCTATTGTTACTAAACTTAAAAATGGTGATATTGTAGAGATTATAACATCTGATTCTTCTAAAGGCCCTAGTAGAGATTGGCTTAAATTCGTTAAGAGTTCTACTGCAAAAACAAGGATACAAAGATGGTTTAAAAAAGCTCAAAGAGAAGAAAATATAGAAAAAGGTAAAGATTTAATAGATAAAGAAATAAAGAGAATTGGAATGAAACATTCTGATTTATTTAAACCTGAATGGTTACAAGTTGCACTAGATAGATATAAATATTCTACTTTAGATGATATGTATGCAAGCATTGGCTTTGGATCAATGTCTGCAACAAAAATTATTGCAAGACTTCTAGAAGAATATAAGAAGGAACATGCTGAAGAAGATTTAGAAGCAAAAATAACAGAGCTTAGTAAACGTAAAGTGCAACCAAAACCTTCAAAAACAGGAATTATTGTTGAGGGAATAGATAATTGTTTAGTTAAACTTTCAAAATGTTGTAACCCTCTTCCAGGTGATTCTATTGTTGGTTATATTACTAAAGGTAGAGGAGTATCTGTTCATCGTAAAGATTGTGTAAATGTTAAAGATTTACTTTCAGAAGAAAATAGAATGATAGATGTATATTGGGCAAATGAAGCAAAAACTACATACCATGTTGATATTGAAGTTTATGCAAATGATAGAACAGGGCTTTTAGCAGATGTTATAAAAGAAATAACAGGGGCAAAAGTTAATATGTTAGCTGTAAATACAAAAACGACAAAAGAAAGAATAGCAATAATTTATATTACAATAGAACTTGAAAATTTAAATGAATTAAATCAAGTAATCAAAACATTAAGAAAAGTAGATAGTGTTTATGAAGTTAAGAGAAGAAAATAATAAAGGTGGATACTAATGATATTAAAGACTGTAAAAGTAAAAATAGAAAATAAAAATTTAATTACTAATTGTTACATCATAATGGATGAGAATACTAAAGAAACAATCGTGATAGATCCAGGAGCAGAATGCGATAAGATAATTGAAATGCTAGACATTTTAGATAGTAAAGTAAAATATATACTTTTGACTCATTGTCATGCAGATCATATAGGAGCTATTTCAGAACTTAAAGATAAAAAGGGTGGAAAAATATTAATTAGTAGACAAGATAGTATAGGATTATACAAAGAAGAAATAAATTTATCATATTATGTTGAAATAAGTATTCCCGAACTTGAAGCAGATTCTAGGTTAGATGATGAAGATATAATTCATATAGGTAATTTAGAGTTTAAAGTTATTTTAACACCAGGACACACAAAGGGTGGAATATGTTTATATAATAAAGAACATTCTTTAATGTTTACAGGAGATACTATATTTGCTGGAACATGGGGAAGGACAGATCTTCCGACAGGAAGTTTAGAAGAGATTATGGATTCTATTGTAAATAAGATTTTAAAATATCCTGATGATACAATTTTATATCCAGGTCATGGAAGGTCTACTTTAATTGGTGATGAAAAGCCGATATATTTAGAACTTAGAAAAAAAGAGTTTTAAAAATTAAATGATTTTTAATATGTAATAATTAGTATAAAAAATAAAAATGGAGTGAAAATTATGATTCAAAAACCAAAAGGTACTAGAGATATATTACCAGGAGAATCTTATAAATGGCAATATATCGAAAACACAATAAAAGAAATATTAGAGAATAATGGAATGAAAGAAATTAGAGTTCCAGCATTTGAGTATACAGAACTTTTTCAAAGAGGAGTAGGAGAAACAACAGACGTTGTGCAAAAAGAAATGTACACTTTTTTAGATAAAGCAGAAAGAAGTATAACATTACGACCAGAAGGAACAGCAGGCGTTGTAAGAAGTTATATAGAAAATGGCTTATCTAATCTTGGAAGCCCACTTAAACTATGGTATAACATGCCTATGTATAGATATGAAAATGTACAAAAAGGTAGATATAGAGAATTTAGACAAATTGGAATAGAAGTAATTGGAAGTGAATCTTATTTAGCTGATGTAGAAGTTATTTTAGTAGGAAAAGCAATTTTTGATAAATTAGAAATACCAAATATAAAATTAAATATAAATAGTATTGGATGTCCTGTATGTAGAAAAAAATATCAAGAAGCATTAAGAGAATTTTTAAAACCAAATTATGATAAGTATTGTGATACTTGTAAAACGAGATTTGAAAAAAATCCGATGAGAATATTAGATTGTAAAGAAGAAAAATGTAAAAAAATGAATGTAGGAGCTCCTAAAATATTAGACTTCCTTTGCGATGAGTGTAAAAATCATTTTGAAAATGTAAAGAAAACTCTTGAAGAACTTGGAATAGATTATGAAGTAGATTCTAGTATAGTAAGAGGATTAGATTATTATACTAAAACAGTGTTTGAATTTATATCTGAAGATGATGGATTAACAGTATTAGGTGGAGGAAGATATGATGGACTTGTAAAAGAAATTGGCGGGCAGAGTACTCCTGCTGTAGGATTTGCAACAGGATTAGATAGATTAGTAGAAGTATTTGAAAAAAATAATAAAGATAAAATAAAAGAACCTTCTATGAAATTATATATTGCAAATATTGGAGAAAAAGCAGGAAATCTTGCTATAAAACTTGCATATGAATTAAGAGATTTAGGTATATATGTAGAAAAAGATATATGTTCTAGAAGTATAAATGCTCAATTTAAATATGCTAATAAGAAAAATGCTGAATATGTTCTTACTATAGGAGATATAGAAGTAGAAACTAATAAAGGTAAAATAAAAAATATGGCTTCAGGAACTGAAGATGAAATTATATTAAGCAAAGAAGAAATATATAAGTATTTATCATAAATTCAAATTCGATAAATATACTATTATATAGAAGTATATTTAAAGGAATTGATAAGAAATGATAAACTTAACAGTATTAAACATAAAAGATGTTATAAAAAGTCTAGTAAAATTTATAGCAATAATTATATTTGTTATAATTTGTACTAGGCTTTTTAATTTAGTGAAAGATATTGATTTGAAAGAATTGATAAATAATAAATTTAAAACCATAGAAGGTAAAACATATTTAGAAGTAATAAATGATAATATTAGCATTTTAAAAGGAAAAGTTAATCAAAATATAAATATTGACGAAAATAATAATAATGAAAAATCTAGTTTAAGCATCTTTAACTTATTTGATAATATCTTAAGTAAAGAAATAAGTTTTTTTGCTTATGCAGATAATATAAGTAATCAGAAAAGTGAAAGTAATTTTAATGGAAATAAAAAAAATGAGGACGAAATAAAATATGCAAATAGCAAAGATGCAAAGACAGAGGTTATAGAAGAAAACAATAAAAAAGATACATATAATAAAATATATAATGGAGTAAAAATAAAAAATGAATCTAAATATAAACTTACAGAAGAAGATTTAAAGCCAGATATAGATTTTAAAAATAAAGAAGATATTGTAATATACCATACACATACTTGTGAAAGTTATACAAAAACAGAAAAGTATACATATAAAAGTTCTGGAAATTTTAGAACTACAGATTTAAATTATTCCGTAGCAAGAGTAGGAGAAGAATTAAAAAAATATTTAGATAAATATGGGTTTAATGTTATACATAATAAAACTTATCATGATTATCCAAAATATAATGGTTCATATACTAGATCATTAGAAACTATAGAAAAAATATTAAAGACAAGCAAAGCCAGTCTAGTAATAGATTTACATAGGGATGCACTAGGTAGCAATAGTAAATATGCTCCATCTGTTAAGATTAATGGAGAAGAAGCGGCACAGCTTATGTTCGTAATTGGTACAGATGGGGGCGGATTAAAGCATGATAAATGGAAAAAGAATTTAAAACTTGCAATAAAGATTCAGGAAAAAGCAAATGAAATGTATCCAGGTCTTTTTAAACCAATTATAGTAAGAAATTCAAGATATAATCAACATGTTTCAGAAGGGGCTTGTATAATTGAAGTAGGAGCTACAGGAAATACATTGGAACAATGTTTAGTAAGTATGAAATATTTATCTAGTGTGATTTTTGAGGTTATGAAAGAAGAGTAATATAAAATATACTTTACATAATTTGAATTAAAATTGATGTTGTGTTATAATAAAAAAGAATAAAAATTAGGAGGTATAAGAGATGCAGGTAAAAAATGAGTACAACGAGGTTACATTTAGGCAGTATGATGTGCGGAGGACTTTTTTTAAGTCTAATGCAGATATTGTCTTAAGAAACAAAAAGGATCCTTGCGATTTCTTGGCACTTGGAATTTTTCTTCTTGCAAAGTCAATTGACCAAAAAGACGAAACAAATTGTGAGAGGGAAATAATCAAAATTTGCTATAAAGAAGCGGATTTTGAAGGAAGCAGTGGATGCTCTTTGATACATGAAACAGGAATTATTCCGGTTCCAAGAATGCCGCTGCAAAGAGTCCTTATGGACTGTGGCAAGAAAATCATTGAGCATTTATATGGGTTCAGGTTGTTCACGAGTAACGTTATATCAATTTCCATAGCGCCGGAGTTCTATGGAATAGCAAACGGATACTATGATGTGCCTGAAATTCGTGATATGATTCCAGGCAAGATTTCGATGAGAAATGCAGAGATGGCGCAGAGATTTGCGTATAATTATTTTTGTAACAAACTGGATGTACTTTATCCGTATCCCATAGAAATGATTAGGGAAGAGGCAAAGAAATGGGAAGAGTCAGGAGATGAAGAGACTGCATCAGAAGACCAGAAGTAGCCTGCTATAGGCAAAAAGAGTGGTGAAAAGGTTGTGGAGTTCTACAAAACCTATAACCACTCTTTATTTTAATTTTTCATAATTTTTGAAATTATTTTAAATTATATTTATTTTAATTATAAAAAAACCGGTGCCACACAAGTATGTTTCTGTATGACACCGGTTTGTTCTGAAAAGATTCAGAACAAACTCGCTAAAAAATCAATGATTACCTTACCAATGGCACCCATGCCAAATATGATAAAGCATAACGCGAGCAGGATTAAAATGCTCCAGAAAAGGCAGCCTAGCCCCCAACCTGAACTACCAGAGGAAGAACTTTTCCGAGTTTGACCTGAACTTGATGACGTGTAATGATGTGAAGTATTTAAAGAATCGAAGAAGTTATCATCATTCAAGAATGCGTCCAAGTCAAATAAATCACGGTCAAGTTTTGCCATCTGATAGTCTACAGACCTTTGGTATGCCTGGAGTTGTCTTTCGACAGCTCTTAAGTATTCGTCACTGTATGAGCTGTGATACACTGATTCAGTATTTACTATGACAGTAATGTCATTTTTATTTTTACTGTATCTTATCACAGTTTTGTCAGTTGGCGTTACTGTTTCGATGACATTGTAACCATCTTTGTCTACATACTTCCTTGTCCTACATCCAGGACTAGTGCTTACGCTGCTAGACGGAAGATTCCGTCTGTCATTATTATTTCTTGAGCTTCCCATAATAATACCTCCTTAAATTTTTTAGGGATATATTAATTATACCATATTTTGATAGTGTTTAGCAAAAAATAGTGCTAAGCTAAAAAAATATACTAGTTACACTTGAATAAAAAGGTTTTTACAAATATAATATAACCATATAAAGGGAGGTTGATGTAAATGGTTAAATTTGACTATAGTAATTCAAGCATTAATGATAGAATGATTTTTGAATTTGATAGCAAAGTAAAAGAGAACAACAAATGGATTGAAGACAATAAAAATGATGAAAAAGAGTTTTTAGGTTGGGTTGATTTACCTGTAAATTATGATAAAAATGAATTTGAAAGAATAAAAAAAGCAGCTAAAAAGATACAAAATGATTCTGATTTTTTAATTGTAATTGGAATTGGTGGTTCTTATTTAGGTGCTAGAGCAGTAATAGAAGCCTTAACAAATTGTTTTTATAATATGATTCCTTCAAAAAGACGTAAAACTCCAAAAATATTATATGCTGGAAATAATTTAAGTCCAAATTATTTACATGATTTATTAGAGTTAATTGCTGAAAAAGATATTTCATTAAATGTAATATCTAAATCAGGAACTACTACTGAGCCTGCTATTGCTTTTAGAATATTAAGAGAAGCAATTGAAACTAAATATGGTGTTGAAGAGGCTAAAAAGAGAATTTATGTAACAACAGATAAAGAAAAAGGAGCTTTAAAAACGTTAGCAGATGATGAAAAATATGAGACATTTGTTATACCAGACAATGTAGGAGGAAGATTTTCAGTACTTACTGCTGTAGGATTGCTTCCTATTGCAACAGCTGGAATTGATATTGATAAATTAATGAAAGGTGCTGAAGATGCTAGAGGAAAATATTCAGATCCAGATGTTAAATTTAATGATTGTTATAAATATGCAGTAATTAGAAATCTATTATACAATTCTGGAAAAACAACTGAAATTTTAGCAAATTATGAACCACAATTACATTATATGACAGAGTGGTGGAAACAACTTTATGGAGAAAGTGAAGGAAAAGATGGAAAAGGATTATTACCAGCAGGTGTAGATTTTACAACAGATCTTCATTCAATGGGTCAATATATTCAAGATGGTAAAAGAAACTTAATAGAAACTGTTATATGCGTTGAAGAACCAAAGTCAAATATAGTTTTAGCAGAAGATAAAGAAAACTTAGATGGACTAAATTATTTAGCAGGTAAAGATTTAGATTATATAAATAAAAAAGCTATGGAAGGAACTATAGAGGCTCATGTAACAGGAAATGTTCCTAATATGAAAATTACTATTGATAAATTAGATGAAGAAAATTTAGGCCATTTGATTTATTTCTTTGAAAAAGCATGTGCAATGTCTGGCTTAATTTTAGGCGTAAATCCATTTAATCAACCTGGCGTTGAGGAATATAAGAAAAATATGTTTAGATTATTAGAAAAACCAGGATATTAAAATAAAAATATATTAAGAATAAAAAAAGTATATTACTAATGATTTAATAGTAATATACTTTTTTTTAATTGTTTATTTTTTCATTTTTATTTAATTTGATATTTGAAAATTTTATTTCATTTTTATCATATTCATCTGGATGTAAACCAAGCCTTGATTTCATATATTTTATAGCAATTATAAATAGCAATAAAAAGATGAATCCTATTATGATAATTGAGTTTTTTGTATTAGTAATTCCAATAAGGATAGATGCTATTATTCCTAGAATTGTACTAGAGATACTATTAAATAAAGATTTTGCAGAAAAGATTTTTGAATCAATATCTTCATTTGTAAAATTTCTGTAATATTTATCTATTAATATCTGATATATTCCTACTACTATATATTTAACAGTAAGAGCAAATATTGCAATAATAGATACTATATAAATATTATTATTTATATATCCAGCAAATCCAGCTAAAATACAAGCTAGACTTACAGTGATTCCAAGAACTGAAAGAGATTTATTTCTAAATTTATTATGAAATTGTTCTTGTTTTTTTGAAGAAATACTTGCTGTAATTTCTAAGAATGCTACTATTATTCCAATTACACTTGCGGGAAGACCAATCTCTTCAAGAAGACTTACTTGATATGATGCAAGTACTGTTATTACTCCATACATAATAGATGAAAATAAAATTAAACTACGCAATCTTTTTGAAGATAATATATATTTAAACGAATTTATTAAATCTTGGACAGAAGTTTTAAATGTTTCTTTTACTTTATCTTTCTTAGATTTTTTTAATTTATCATTATTTTCTTTAATATTTTCGGAAATAGGATCTATAAAAGCGGTAGATATTAAAAATGATAAAATTACTATACAAAGTGATATTATAATCGGAAGATAGCCATTTATTGTATATAAAAATCCAGATATCATAAGAGAAATAGAATTTAATATGAAATATCCAGAAAGGCCTTTACTAGTAAGTTTAGCAAATATTCTACTTTTAGTAGATGCTTGTGGAATAGATTCATTTAGTAAACTTAAATCAGAAACATCTTTTAAAGAAAAGGCAATAGATGCAAATATTTCTGCTATTATTAAATCAAATAAACTGTCACTAAGAAGTACGAGTAATATATAAATAACATTAGATAAATTTCCAAGTAACATACTTTTCTTTCTTCCAATTATATCAATTAGAAGTGCTGCAGGTATTTGAAAAATTATAATAAATAATGAGTAAAAAGCATCTTCTAATACAACTGCAGATGGACTTATATTTTTTATTTGAGTTAAAAATAAGAAATTTATTGTATAAAAAAACAAATAATCAAAAGAAATTGCTCTATATAATGGAAACAATTTCATATTTCTTTTACAAATTTTTGGGTTTATCTTTTGCTTCATAAGATTCTCCTTTTTATAATCAAACATATTATATAAATAAATATTGATTTATTCAAGAAAATGAAAATTAAAATGTGAACTACTATAACTAATATAGACCGATTTACATAATTTATGTTGACAAATGAAAAAATAAATAGTATCATTATTACATAATAAACGTTGACGGGACAAAGTAAAATAGAGGTTATTAAAAGAGATGATTAGTCATGGGCTGAAAGCTAATCTTAACAAACATATTTGAAAAACTACCCCTGAGTTTCCAAATAAATGGCGTGTAGATTACGTTACAAATCTATTAAGAGTTAAACATTAGGGTGGAACCGTAAGAAATAAACTTACCCCTATAAGCTGTTTTAAGCTTATAGGGGATTTTTGTATTTACTCAAAAATCCTCTAAAGTAATAAAATAGCTTCAAATAAATTTTTTTAAAGCCTTATAGGCAAAGGAGGAATTTATATGTTTAAAATTAAATTAGGCGGTGGAAGAACTGCAGAAGTTGAAGAAAGTATGTATTGGCATACGACAGCTCATGTTATGGCTCAAGCTGTTAAAAGATTATTTCCTGATGCAAAATTAACAATAGGACCTGCAATAGAGCATGGATTTTATTATGATTTTGATGTGGAAAAACCATTTTCAGAGGACGATTTGGTAAAAATTGAAGACGAAATGAGAAAAATTATTAAAGAAGATTTAAAACTTGAAAGGTTTGAACTTCCAAGAGATGAAGCTATTAAACTAATGAAAGAAAATAATGAAGACTACAAAGTAGAAATTATTGAAGAGCTTCCAGAAGGAGAAGTTATATCTTTTTATAAACAAGGAGATTTTACAGATTTATGTAGAGGACCACACCTTCCATCTACAGGATGCATAAAAGCTATTAAACTATTATCATCATCTGGTGCATATTGGAGAGGTGACGAAAAAAATAAAATGCTTCAAAGAATTTATGGAATATCTTTTCCAAAACAAAGCGAACTTGATGAATATTTAAATATGATTGAAGAGGCTAAAAAAAGAGATCATAGAAAACTAGGAAAAGAATTAGATTTATTCTTCTTTGATGAAACAGCTCCTGGAATGGCATATTGGCTTCCTAAAGGATTTAAGATGATGAATATACTAATAGACTTTTGGAGAAAAGAACATGAAAAAAGAGGATATATGGAGTTTTCAGGGCCACAATTAAATAGTAGTGAACTTTGGAAAACTTCAGGACATTGGGATCACTACAAAGAAGATATGTTTGTATTAACTGATTCAGATGGAAAAGAACAAGCATTAAAACCTATGAACTGTCCTAATGCTATAAAGATATATGCATCTAAGCTAAGAAGTTATAAAGATTTACCATTAAGATTT
This sequence comes from uncultured Clostridia bacterium, assembly GCA_944387405.1. Lineage (GTDB taxonomy): Bacteria > Bacillota > Clostridia > TANB77 > CAG-508 > UMGS1994. The sequence goes on along the minus strand of CALXET010000001.1, from coordinate 306,966 downwards.
AATGATATAGACGTTATTCATAGAAATGAAAAATCAGGACAATTAAATGGATTATTTAGAGTTAGGATGTTTAGACAAGATGATGCTCATAACTTTATTACTGAAGAACAAATAGGCTCAGAAATAAAAGATATTATTGAAATTGCAAAATATTTATATGGAATATTTGGACTTGATTTTGAACTTACATTATCTACAAGACCAGACGATTATATGGGTGATATTGAACTATGGAATAAAGCTGAAGCTAATTTAAGAGATGTTTTAGATGATCTTTGTGGAAAAGATAATTATAAAATAAACGAAGGTGATGGAGCATTCTATGGTCCTAAGATCGATATTAAAATGAAAGATTGTTTAGGAAGAGAATGGCAAATGGGAACAGTTCAAGTAGATTTCCAATTACCACTTAGATTTAATTTATCTTATATAGATAGTGATGGAAATAAAAAGACACCTATTTTAATTCATAGAGCTTTATTCGGATCTTTTGAAAGATTTATCGGAATTATTACAGAACATTTTGCAGGAGCTTTTCCTGTATGGCTATCTCCTGTACAAGTAAAAGTTATGCCAATTTCTGATAGTCAAATTTCTTATGCTAAAGAAGTTTGTAAAAAGTTAGAAGATGAAGGATTTAGAGTTGAGCTTGATGATAGACAAGAAAAGATAGGATATAAAATTCGTGAAGCACAACTTCATAAAATACCATATATGTTAATATTAGGTGAAAAAGAAGTAGAAGCTAATGCAGTTGGAGTAAGAGTTAGAAAAGAAGGAGATATAGGCAAGATGAGTTTAGATGATTTTATAAATAGATTAAAAGAAGATGTAAAATCATTTAAATAATATTAATTTATGTTTCAAATTAATAAAAAATAAAAATAGAGATATATAATTTAATATATATTTCTATTTTTATGTTTAAATTCATAATTTTTATTTATGAAAAGCAAAAAATTTTTTGATAACTTTTATAAAAAAATTATTGGAAAATAATTTATAGTATGATATACTGTGATAAATTGTTATGTTAAAAGAAAAAGAATAGAAAAAGAGGGAAGGTACAGAAGTTTGGCTGCAAAACAAGATTTAAAAGAAAAGTTAGATTTCCTTGGTCTTGATATAGAGGATTTACCGAATTTTTTGACTAAAGTAGAGCCAGTTAGTTTTAATCCATCTAGACTTAATAATGACAAGGAATTAAAAGTATATAAATATGTTCCAATAAAAGATATAGATATATATTGTACACCAGCTTATAGAGATGATCCAGTAAGAGAAAAGTATTCAAAAGCATTACCATTAGGAGTTTACTTAAAAAAACCAGAAAATGGTGAAGATTTTGAAAGACAAAAAGATTTTTTCAAAATGTTAGAGGATTTTTCTATAGAAGAATTTTATGAAATTAATGACAGACAAAATGAAATGAACAATAAGATACCATTTAAAGTATTTTACCCAAGAAATCAATTATGGCAGATCTATTATTCTGAACAGTCTAATAAATATTTTATGCTTGTATCTACAAAAGAAGATACATATTCAGAGTTTTTTTATTTATTAAAAAAGCAAATTGAAATAGATAAATTAAGTCCAAGATCTAAAAAAAGAGACGAAAAAATATACGTTCCTATAAGCTATGTTAATTACAATGAAGAAATTTTGACAAATAAGCAAATCAATGATATAGAAAATTATTTATGGGTGTTTACAAAAAATTGGCCACTAGTTTATGAAGTTTATGATAAAAAAGATGAAATATCTATGCAAATCATTGGAGAAACATATGTGTATGAAAATCTTAAAACAACATATAAAGTTGTTTTAAAGTCAAAAATAGAAGCTGAGAGGTTTTATAAACTTGTAAAAGCTTTATTTATTCTTCAAACAGAACTTTCTAATAGATATGTTTTTAGAACTCAAATTGATAATAGTAATGCATTAGAATTTACATATGATGATAAAGCGATTACATATGATGATCTAGCAAAATTCGTAAAAGAAAAGTATTTAGAGACTGAAAAAGAAATAAAAACTTTAACTAAAGATGTATATGAATCTGAGAAAAAACTTAAAATAATGAAAGAAGAAGTAAAAGAGAAAGAATCAGAATATTTTAAAAAACAGAAAGAAATTTCTACTTATTTAGAATATAGAAAGACTTTCTTTGGTAAAGTTAAATACTTTTTTAAAGGCGGAAAAAAGAAATTAAAAGATAAAGAACAAGAAGAAGAAAATAGAAAAGAACTACAAAAACTAAAAGACGATTTTAAGAAAAACAGAGAAGAGAGAAATAAAAAGGTACAAGAAGAACAGGAATTAAAAGAAAATATAAACATTGAAAAGAAGTTTTATACAATAGATGATTTAGTTAGTATTAATAAGATTTATGAGAAATCTCATAGAAATATAAATGATATAAGACAAGATATAAAAGCATTAGATTTAAAATTAATTAATTTAAGTAAAAAAATTGAAAATGCAACTTTATATATTAATGAAATTGATAAACATAAAAAGAGTATTTTTGATTTTTGGAAGTTTGCAAATAAAGACGAAGTCCTTGAATTAGAGGTAGGAAATGAAGTGCCTGCTACATCAAGAGAAAAATATAAAAGAAAATTTGATTTTGAATCTGATTTTGGTGAACTAGGTATTACAGCTGATAAAAGTCAAAGAGTGAAATTATCAAAAAATGAATTAGATAATTTATTTGTTGCTTATGATTCAGATTTACTTCCAATTATAAATATGCTAAAAGCAGGTGATATGGATAAAGACGTAATTGAGCAAGTTTTTATGGAGCTTAAAAAAGAATATGCAAGGACTGCTCTTCAGGGAAAAGAAGATACTTTCGATGTTTTTGGTTCTATGAGAGATGACATGACACAAGTAAAATATATAGGAAATAAAAGTCATAGAGAAAATGAAAAAGATAAATATCAAATATTAAATATTAATAAAAAAATTGATGTATTTGATTTTACTGAAAGATTGCAAATGATAGTTAATTCTTTAAATGAATCTTTACTAAAAATAAAATCAGTCTATGATATGCCAATTTATAGAATTATTCCTATAAACGATAGAGTTCATACATCAGGTTTTGAATTTTATAATGTAAATATAGAAAAAGAATTAGAACAGTATAAACATAAAGAGGAAAGTGCAATTAAATTAATTAAATTAAATATAAAAGAAGAAATGCCTCTTGTATATATGTCAAATATTATTTTCTTTGATAACATTAATAATACACTTCCTAAAGGAATGAATTTATCTTCAAAAGTTTTAATAGATTGTGATAAGTTTGATTTTACTTTAGCTAAGAAAACTAAGTTTAAAACTAATAAATATTTTAATGAATCTAATACTATAGCTGAAGATCCAAAAACAGTATATATTTATTTTGAAGAGTATGATATAGACTTAAAACAAAATAATAATAATAATAATAATAATAAAGCAAAAAAAGAAGATAAAAAAACAGATATAAACGATAATGAAAATACAGAAAATAGTGATGTAAAAGAAAAAACGGATTCTACGGGAAAAATAGCAATAGAGCAAAAAGAAGATAAAGATAAAGAAAATATAGAAAATGATATTGAAAGTATAATTGAAGAAGAAGTATATGGTGATACCAATATAGAAGAGTTAGATAAAGTAGAAGATAACGAAAACGTAGACAAAAAAGAAGAAACTTCTTCTAAGGGCAAAAAGGATAAAAAAGAATCTAAAGTCAAAAAGAAAAAGTAAAAAGAAAAAATAAATGAAAAAATATAAAACAAGATAAAATAAGAAAAAAGATGATTAATTAAATATAAATAAGAATAAATAAAAATAGAGTAAAAGCTCTATTTTTATTTATTTTACATTATTTTTTCTATTTTATTTTACATTGCTTTATTTTACTTTGTTTTATTTTAATAGTTTTACCATTTAAATAATTTAAAATACCGCCGTCACTTTTAAAACAAAAAGTAATTTCATAGCTACACAATCTTTGATATTTTTCTTTAAATTTTTTATTTATGGTATTTAAACCATATTTACCATCACCTATAATTGGATGTCCTATGTGAGATAAATGAGCCCTTATTTGATGAGTTTTACCTGTAATTATCTCAACTTCTAGAGTAGAATAATTATCATTTAGATTTTCATTAATCACTTTATATTTAGTTATGATTTCTGAGTAACCATTTTTCTTTACATCTGAAACAAGCACAGTAGACTTTTTATTATCTTTAAAAAGATATGATTTTAATGTGCCTGATTTTTTGTTTAATATTCCATAAACATCACAAATATATTTTTTTCTGATTTCTTTGTTTTTAAACTTTTCAAGGAGTATATTTAAACTTTCATCATTTTTAGCGTATACCATTAGTCCAGCAGTATTTCTATCTAATCTATGGCAAGGATTAATGTTATTTCCATATATTGATTTTAAGATATCTGTTAAAGTTGTTTCTTTTAGTTTGCTTTCAGTTACGGATATTCCTTGAGGTTTGTTTATAACTAAAATATTATCGTCTTCATATATGATACTTTTAGATATATCTATTTTTTTAGTGTTATTATCTAAATCATTTTTATTATTACCGTTATTATTATTAAAGTTTTTAAATAAATAATTATCTGTTAAATATATTGAAACTTCATCTCCAGCATGAAGTTCTATATTTTTAGTAACTTTAATATTATTTACTCTAATATCTTTTTTCTTTAGAGTTTTATAAAACAAACTTATAGTTAGCCCATTAAAAGTATCAAGTAGATAGTCAGATAATTTTTTATTATTATTTTTTAAATCTACAATTAATTTTCTCATTAGATTCTCCAAGTATTTTATTTATATTTATTCTTTTTTTCTTTTTAAAATATTATATTTCAATAATTTTTTGATTATAATCATTTATTAAAGTAAGATCTTTATTTGTTTTAGTATTAGAATATAAAGCACTATTATATAAATATGTAGATAAAATATCTATTTCCAATAATCTTCTTAAATTTATATCTGTACATGAGTTCTCAAATTTTTTTACAGAAGTTATTAAATTAATATCTTTATTTTCCTTGCTTATTTTTGAAAGCAAAGTTTTACCTTTTTTTGAAAATCCTAAAACTCTTGCATAAGGGGTTATCTTTTTAGACATTTCAAAATCTTGTTTTGTAATTCCTAGAATAGCATTTACAAGTATTCTACAAATTCTTGCATATGTATATCTTTTAGTTTTTATTTTAGTAATTAAATCTTCTAAATCTATAGAATTTAAAACAGATTCTTTAATTTTATATTCTAACCCTTCTGTAACGTCTGGTATATTTGATATCTCTTTTATAGACATTCTTTTTAATACAAAAAAGATTTCTTTTTCAAAATCATGAAGATAAGGAAATTTATTATATTTTGTTAAAAATTCATTTAAACAATTATATGTTTTATCAGTAATATAATTTTTTATATTTAATATACTATTATTTTCTAAAATATTATTTCTAATAGAAGTTGCAGAAGATATGTTTTTAGATTTATTTAAATTAGTATCATTATAATTATTATCTTTTCTTGTAATTGTAATAGGAGTAATATTACTATTTAGTTTTTCTAGAATTGAAATATATTCTAAAGCTAAAATATTATTTGATGTCAAAAAGTTATCAAATTTTCCATCAGAAATTTTTTCTAAAGCTAATTTCCCGTGCTTTAGGATAAGAGACTCCTTTAGAAAGTTCTTCTTTTAGATATTTTGTAAAGTCTGAATTTTCATCTTGATTATTCATAGTATGAGATACTTTTTTTATATCATCAATATCTCCACTTTCAGAGCCAAAAGATAAAAAATTGACTATTTTTAATGAATCTAATATAGATATAGCACCATAAGCAAAGTTTTCTGCACATGATGTAGAGTAAATAGAAGGTAGTTCTAAAACTAAATCAACACCGTTTTCAAGAGCCATTTTTGCTTTAGTCCATTTATCTATAATAGATGATTCACCTCTTTGAGTAAAGTTATTCCCAATTACTGCTATAGTATAATCAGAATTAGACTTTTTTATTGATTCTTTTAAATGATATAAATGTCCATTATGAAATGGATTATATTCTGCAATTATTCCTAATACTTTTTCCAAGATAATAACTCCTTTAAATATTAATATAATTATTATTGTATAATTAACAAATTACTGATATAATACCATAAATACTGTTTTTTTACAAGGAGAGCAAAATGGAAAACATTGTTATATATACTGATGGAGCATGTAGTGGTAATCCTGGTCCAGGAGGATGGGGAGCTATTTTGATGTATAATGAACATAAAAAAGAAATATCAGGAGCAAATAAAGAGACTACAAATAATATAATGGAACTTACAGCTGTGGTTGAGGCATTAAAATTACTGAAACATGAGTGTAATGTAAAGATATATAGTGATAGTGCATATGTTGTAAATGCTTTTAAAAATGGTTGGATAAATAATTGGATGAAAAATGGATGGAGGACATCTTCAAAAGAACCAGTAAAAAACAAAGAGTTATGGATGACATTATATGATTTTACAAGAATTCACAATATTGAATTTATTAAAGTAAAAGGACATAGTGATAACGAATATAATAACAGATGTGATGAGCTTGCAAGAAATGCTATAAATTCTTTATAAAAGGAGACTTATGCGTTATGAGAGTAATAGGAATTACAGGATCTAGTGGATCTGGTAAGACTACTGTATGTAAAATAATAAAAAAATTATATAATTCAGAGATTTTAGATGCGGATAAAGTGGCAAAAGAATTATCTAATGATGTAAATTCAGATTATTATAGAGAAATGGTTAAATTATTTGGAAAAGAATGCTTGCTTGAAGATAATATGTTAAACAGAAAGAAAATAGCAGAGATTATTTATCAAGATGAGGCAAAAAGAGAAAGTTTGAATAATTTAACTTTTAATTATGTTGTGAAAAAAATGAAGAAAGATTTATCAGAAATTAAAGATAAAGATTTAGTGATAATAGATGCTCCATTATTATATGAAGCAGGAGTAGATAAGTTGTGTGATAAAGTAATTGCGATAATTGCAGAGAAAAGCAATAAAGTAAAGAGAATATGTTTAAGAGATGGAATCGATGAATTATTTGCGAAAAAAAGACTTTTAATACAAAATGAAGATGATTTTTATATAAATAAAGCAGATTATGTAATATACAACAATAAAGATTTTAAAGAATTAGAAGAATCAATAAAAAAGGTTTTGGAGGAGAAATGAAAAAGTTTTTTGATATATTAGGAAAAATAGTATTTATTTTAATTGTAGTAGGTATTTTATATGTTACATATTATTTTTATTCAAAATATTATTTTGCAGATTTTACGAAGGCACAAGTAGAATTATCAGGTACAGATTTCTATAGAGAAGACAAAAATTTTTGCATTGAAAATACAGAATATAATGATTCAGTTTTTTATAAAAAGCTAGATGTTGAGCCGAATACAGGATATAAAGTTTCATGTAAGATTAAAACTGAAAATGTTACTGGAAAAGATGCGGAGAATAATGAGGAGTTAAACGCAGATGAATCATTAAGAAAAAATATAGGTGCATGTATTTCTATTATAGATACAGAAGAGCAGAGTAATGTTGTAACAGGAAATACAGATTTTAAAGAAGTAGAACTTATTTTTAATTCTAAAAATAGAGAAGAAGTAAATATTGCATTTAGACTAGGAAGCATTTATGGTGAGGCTATTGGAAAAGCTACATTTTCAGATATTAAAGTAGAAAAGACAGATGTAAAAGATAATAAATGGAATATTGCATGTTTTATGTTAGATGATATTGATGCTACTTTAAATGGAAAAAGATATAAAGTTTCTATGACAGAGGAAGATAAATATATAATTAAACAAAACTTAGAAAGATTTAAAACTACAATGGAAGATTTCTCAGAAGGAAAAATGGATATTGAGACTGAGTGTATAGAGATAGAGAATCCTCTTAAGACGTTATCATATAGTAAAGAAAATTATTATTATATAGAACCTGAGGATGTATTTGATTTAATTGATAATTATATTGAAAATGGGGAATATGACCATATATTTATAGCAACTAGAATGGGAGATGTAAGAACAGGAGTAGAAATCCCTGTAAACGAATGGATAGGACTTGGTGGAATGAGATATGGAGATATTGGATTTTCAAACATAAGACTTCCAAATGATATAGAAAGAACAACTATGTACAAATATGATATAATGTCAGATACTTTCCCTGAAGAAGTATTTGTACATGAATTTTTACATACTTTAGAAAGAAATTTAGGAGAATATGAAGATCAGAGTTCGTTTCCGGCTCTTCATGATTCTGAAAAATATGGATATAGTGATAAAGGAACAGATGGACTTAAAGAATGGTATAAAGATTATATGAGAAAAGAAATAAGAGATGGAACAAGTTATGTCGGATTAACTGATATAGTATATTCAACTATGCCGTTTAATAAAAGTGATTTTGATAAATCTCAAGAAGTTGAGTTCTATAAAGAACCAGCAAATATATTTGTAGGAATTTTTAACATTATTAAATCTCTATTTAATAGAGATACTCAAAGTCCAGCTATTGGAACCGTAAAAGAAGTAGTAATAACAGAATAAAAGGAGTAGATAAAATGAAAGTTTCAGATTTTGATTATGATTTACCAGAAAGATTAATAGCACAACATCCATCTGAAAAAAGAGATGAATCAAGATTAATGGTGCTAAATAGAGAAAAACAAACGATAGAAGATAAAGTATTTAAAGATGTTATAGATTACTTAAATCCAGGAGATTGCTTAGTAAGAAATAATACTAAAGTTATTCCAGCAAGATTATATGGTAAAAAAGAAACAGGAGCTAATGTTGAATTTTTACTTTTAAAAAGAATACATGATGATACTTGGGAAGTTATTGTAAGACCAGGTAGAAAATTATTAAAGGGTGCAAAAGTAATATTTGGAGATGGAATATTAGAAGCTACTATTGATGATGTACTTGAAAACGGAAATAGACAAGTTACTTTTAAATATGATGGTATATTTAATGAGATATTAGATCAAATTGGACTAATGCCACTTCCACCTTATATTAAAGAAAAGTTAAAAGACAAAGATAGATATCAAACAGTATATGCAAAATATGATGGGTCTGCAGCAGCTCCAACAGCTGGACTTCACTTTACAGAAGAACTTTTAGAAAAAATAAGACAAAAAGGTGTAGAGATCGCAAATGTTACACTTCATGTTGGGATTGGAACATTTAGACCTGTTAAAGTAGAAAATGTTGAAGAGCATGATATGCATTCTGAGCATTTTTATATAAAAAAGGAAGATGCTGATAAAATAAATAATGCAAAGAAGAATGGAAAAAGAATTATTAGTGTAGGAACAACATCTTGTAGAGTTTTGGAATCTATAGCAGATGAAAATGGTTTTGTTAAAGAAACAGAAGGAGATACTAGTATATTTATTTATCCAGGATATAAGTTTAAGTGTATTGATAGTCTAATTACTAATTTTCATTTACCTGAGTCTACTTTAGTAATGCTTGTATCAGCATTAGCAGGAAAAGATTTTATTTTAAAAGCATATAAAGAAGCTGTAGAGAAAGAATATAGATTCTTTAGTTTTGGAGATGCAATGATTATTTTATAATAAAAATTAATTTAAGGAGAAGATGAATGAAACCAGCAATAACATATGAATTATTACATGTATGTAAACAAACAGGAGCAAGAAGAGGGATAGTACATACTCCTCATGGGGATATTCAGACACCGGTATTTATGCCAGTTGGAACTCAAGCTACTGTAAAATCAATGACACCAGAAGAGTTAAAAGAAGTAGGGGCACAAATAATTTTAGCAAATACATATCACTTATTTTTAAGACCAGGCCATGAACTTATAAAAGAAGCAGGAGGACTACACAAGTTTATGCATTGGGATAGACCAATTCTTACTGATAGTGGAGGATTTCAAGTATTTAGTTTAGGAGCCTTAAGGACAATTTCTGAAGAAGGTGTTGAATTTAGATCACATTTAGATGGAAGCAAACAATTCTTATCTCCAGAAAAGGCAATGGAAGTTGAAAATGCCTTAGGAGCAGATATAATAATGGCATTTGATGAATGCTGCCCATATCCATCTACATACGAATATACAAAAAAATCTATGGAAAGAACTACAAGATGGGCGAAAAGATGCAAAGAAGCTCATAATAGAAAGGAAGAACAAGGATTATTTGGAATTATTCAAGGTGGATTTTATAAAGATTTAAGAAAGCAGAGTGCAGAAGATTTGATTAAACTTGATTTTCCAGGTTATGCAATAGGTGGGATAAGTGTAGGAGAACCTAAAAAGGAGTTTTTAGATATACTAAACTATACAGCTCCGATTATGCCAGAAAATAAGCCTAGATATTTAATGGGGGTTGGTACACCTGACTATTTAGTAGAAGCTGCAATGGCCGGAATTGATATGTGTGATTGTGTAATTCCAACTAGATTAGCAAGACATGGAACAGCATTTACATCAAAAGGAAAAATTGTAGTTAGAAATGCAAGCTATGAAAGAGATTTTAATCCTTTAGATGATGAGTGCGATTGTTATACATGTAAAAATTATACTAGGGCATATATAAGGCACTTAGTAAAAACAAATGAGATTTTAGGAATAAGACTTTTGTCAATTCATAATATAAAATTCTTGACGAATTTAATGGATAAGGTTAGAATAGAAATAGAGAGAGATAACTTAGGTTCATTTAGAAAAGAGTTCTATCGTAAATACGGTTATGAACAGTAGTTGGAGGTTTTTATGGAAACAAAAGTAGAGGAAGAAAATGGCTCAGTAAAAACACAAAAGATTTTAAAAATATCAATAATAATTACATCTATAATATCTGTTTTTGTACTTATATTATTGATAGTATTTATGGTTCAAGATGCTAAAACGTTAAAAATTTCAATAGATGATGTTCAATATAAAGTAAAAGAAAGCCAAATAAATGTAAATAATGAAACTTATCTGCTTGGTACTATTGACTATGTTAAAGACAATAAAGTGGAAACTAAAAATTTAGTTTTAACAGATAGTAGTGGAACAGTTTATTTTTCAATAGAAACACTTGCAGATATTCAAGGATATACATATACAATGGGAGAATCTTTAAAAGTTACTCAAGACAAGGAAAAATGTCATGTAACATATCCAAACGGAGAAGATGTAAGTTTTTCTGCTGGATCAAAAGAATTTTTTAAAGTAGTAGAACCACCAGAAACTAATGGAAATAATTCAGAACTTACAAGCGAAGAATCACAATATGAAAATTATACTGCCCAAAATGAAGTTAAATTTATAAATGATGAATTATTTGCACCAACAGAAATGATTATTAAAGGTTTTAATAATATAGTTGTTGCTGATTCGCCAACACAATATAGATTATATTCATTAAAGTATTTAATAGACACGTGTAACTCACAAATATCATCAAAAGGATATACACCAAGTACAATATATAAAAATCAAAGAGCATTAGTTGAAGGTATTGCAATTGTATCTAAATCAAATTCTGGCTCACAATCAGGTGCTAAATATGGATTATATTCAATAAATAATAATTCAAATATAACAGATATGAATTTTGATACAATAGAGTACTTACAAGATATAGATAAATATATTGTTTCATCAGATGGAAAATATGGAATAATAGAAGTAAAACAAGATGGTGAAAATTTCTTAACTAATGAGGTAATTTCACTTGATTATGATAGTATTTCTGTTTTAGATGCACAAAAGGGATTATACATAATTAAAAAACTTGATAGTTATGGTGTAATATTAGATACTGGAGAGACAGTAATTCCTGCTGAGTATTCATCAATTGGAGTAGGAGATATTACAGCATATCAAGAGCAAGGTATAACAAATCCATATATATTCTTTGATAAATGTATTCCTGTTGAAAGAGATGGAAGATATGGAATGTTTGTCGTAGATATAAAAGAAGATGATAAAGGTAATAAAGAAGTTTCAGTTTCAAATACTTTAGATGCAACAAATTCAAATTATGTTGGATTTGGATGTTCTAATGCAGAATCAGCTTATTCTTCAGGAGAGAATGTTTTAATAATTCCAGAAGAAGCTGGTCTTGGATTTAAAGGATTAGTAGTAAAATCAGCACTTGGTAAATATGCTGTTATGTCAGCAGAAACAGGTGCTATGCAAACAACAGCTATTTATGATTATATATATAGTGTAACTAGAGATGAGACAACAACATATTATGCAATAAGTGCATCACAGTCAGAGCCTTTATTACTAAAAGATGTTATAAATCTATATGCAGGTGGAGGAACGTCAAATTAGTAGATTATAATAAAAAATATAAGAATATAAAAAAACTTCCTTAATATAAATTATTAAGGAGGTTTTTTTATGGAAAAGATAGATAATATTAATGAAAATTTATTTATAAATATTTTAAGAGGATTATTAATTTCTTTTGCTATGACAATTATATCATTTCTGATATTTGGGCTTTTACTTTCTCTTACTAATTTATCGGAAAGCACTATTACTCCAGTGATAATAGTGATTACTGGAACAAGTATTTTAATTGGTAGTTCAATTACTTGTATTAAAACAAGAAAAAAAGGTTTAATTATTGGTGGAATAATAGGAATTTCTTATTTTAGTATACTTTATATTTTTTCTAGTATTTTATCTAATAATTACTCTATAAATATAAATTCAGTAATAATGATGATTGTTTCTTTTATATCAGGAATGATTGGAGGCGTAATAGGGGTTAATTTAATAAAATAGTTTCATTTTTATTTTATTAATTTATTATAAGTGGTAATAATATTAAGATCTTTTGATTTTAATATTATTTTTTTATATTTATCTTTAATATTTAATATTTTAATATAAATTTAATATAAAAAGAGTTGATATTTTTATATATTTAATATAAAATTTACAAATGAAAAGACTAAAGAAATAAATTAGTAAAATTAAAAGTATTTTAAAATGTTTTTATTTAAAATTATCTGATTATTATTTTTAAATTTAAACTTTATCTTTGATTTAATTTTTAATTTAGCCTAATTTATTATAGGAGGTAAATACATTGAAAAAAGATAAGTCAACAAAAATTTTATGGATGATTTTATTAATACTTATTATAGTATTAATTGCAGCAATTTCTTTTGTTGGAATTTTACGTAGGAATTTAAACTCATGGGAAAATATCATTCCTGATTATGAATTAAGTAGAGAACTTGATAAAATGAGTGTATTAACATTTTCAGTAGATGACTCTACTGAGCCAGCAGAAGAAAAAGATGAAGATGTGTCAGATGAAACTTCTACAGAAGTTAATCAAACAGTATCAGATGATGAAGAAATTTCTGAAAATACTGAAGATGCAAATGAATCATCTGAAAGTGAGAAAGAATCTACTGAAGTACCAGTAAATCCAAAAGAAATATTAACAAATTCAAATTATGACAAAGTAAAAGAAATTATCGAAAAAAGATTAGCAAGTGCTGAGATTAATGATAGTGAAATAGTTGTAGATTATGAAACTGGAGATATTAATATATATGTTCCATATAATGATCAAGCAAATTCAGTTGCAGATTATGTAACAGCACAAGGTGATGTGCAATTAGTAGATACAGAAACTCAAGAAGTTTTAATGACAAGAGATATGATTTCATCTGTACAATCATATTCTACAATTAGTCAAGATAGTCTTGAAAATGGAACAGAAGCAGGAATAACTTATGATTATGGACTACAAATAAATTTAACAAATGAAGGTGTTAATAAACTTGGAGAATTAACAAAAACATATATTAAAGTAGAAAATGGGGATGAAGAGTCTGAACCTAAAACTTTAGATGTTCAACTTGATGGACAAACAGTATATACTACATATTTTGATCCAAGCGGTACATATACATATTTAACAATTCCTGTTTATACAAATATTCAGGAAAATCAAAGAGAACTTTATGAAAGTAGTATTAGAATTTATGAAACAAATATAAATTCTGGATTATTACCAATAAAATATGTTGCAAATTATACGACTTATTTAGAAAATGAGACTAATAAGTTAGCAATATTAATAGGTGCAGGAATCTGTTTAGCAATTTTAGTAATAATGAGTATATACTTTATTATTAAATATAAAGGAAAAGGATTACTTGGAGTAATAAGTCAAATAGGATTTGTAGCAGTATATTTACTTTTAGTTAGATTTGCAAGAGAGCCACTTACGGTATTTGCTTTAGTTTCAATATTTGCAGTTTGCTTAATAAATTATGTATTTATAAATAAATTATTAAAGAAAGATTTAAAAACATCTTTTGCACAAGTTTTAATAAATTATGCATTAAAGATTATGCCAATTTTAATTTGTGCTGTAGTATTTGTATTTGCTACAAGTGTTGAACTTAAATCAGTTGGTGTAGTTCTATTTTGGGGATTACTTGCTCTAATGCCTTATAATCTAATTTTTACTAACAATTTATTTAATTTGCAAAATGACATAAAGAAGATTGGAGGTAAAAAGTAGTGAAAACAAAATTAGGAAATATAATAAAAAATAATTTTATTTATATAATTATGATAATTGCAATTATTGCAGGTGCTGTTGTAGTTGCTCTAAAAGGATTTGAATATAGCATAGAGAACATTGATCATCAAAGATTAGAAGTTATTTTGGATGTACCATATAATGAAGATGAGATGGATGATTTAATAGATTCTGTAATAAGTGATAAATATATTTTAAGAACATCATCTTTATTTAAAACAATAGTTGCAATAGATTCAAAAGAATTTACTGACGAAGAAATTACAAATGTATTAAATAAGATTAATGAAAAATATAATACTAATTATTCTTTAAAAAATCTAAAATTAAGTGAAATAATTGATAAATATAATCTTTCTGATATAGAAAATATGGAAGACAAAGAAGTAGAAGATGCGATTTCTAAAATAAAAGAGGAATATAATTTAGAGTATACAAAAGAAGAACTTGCAGATACTGAAAGTATTAAAGTTGATCTTACTAATATTAAAGCGATAGATGTTTTAGACACACTTAAGAAATTTATTGTTCCACTTTCTATAGCTGTAGTATTAATATTGTTATTTATTGCATTAAGAGCAGTGAAATATGATAAATTAGTATTTATTAAAGATTTGTTAAAATTAATTATTACTGAATTATTCTTAGTAGCAGTAGTTGCTATAATTAGAATTCCAATAAGTAGTTTAGTTATAACTGGAATAGTTGCAATCGGAATTGTTGAATTATTAGCTTTAAATGTCCAAAATGAGAGAATGATTAAACGTAATAAACTTAAAGAAGAAAATGAATAATTGTATGTAAAATTTAAAAGGGGAAATATTTAAGCATTAAATATTTTCTCTTTTTTAGTTTATCTTTTTATGTGTTAAAATAAAAATAAAAAGATTGAAAAAATGCAACATGAAATGTATAATATAAATGTAAAAAATATAAAATTTTGGAGGAAATGATGGCTAAAAAAGAAAGAAAACAAATGCTTCCTAAAGAAAAGACAAGAATACAGGACGAACTTGATACTTTAAGAATGATTAGAAGTTATACACAATATAAATTACCTGATGATATGAAGTTAAAAGGTATAGAAAAAGAAATAGAATTATTATTAGCAGATGATAAGAAATTAGAAAATGTAGTAGTACTTGACTTAGAGGGACCAGATGATGATTTAAGTAAAGTACTAGAAGTTCGTAAGCAAGTATTGTCAAAAGATAGAATTGAGGCAATATCAGGCCTTGAGAGACCTCAAATCAAAGAGTTATTAGCAAGAGGTCTTACACTTGAATCAATAGAAGATAGAAGTATAGAAATAGCTCAAGAACAAGGAATGTTAAAACCTGAAGCAATGAAACAAGAGATAATTGAAGATGCAGTGCAAGAAGGTGAAATCGAGCCACTTCCAGAAGAAGAGCAAGATTTTGATTTTGGCACTGATGAAGAAATTGTTACTCTTCCAGGAATGGAAATGATTCCTCTAGATGAAAGAGATAGAGATATATCTACTATAGAAGATCAAACAGGAACTTTAGTAACTGACTTGGAAAATGGTGATATTGAAATAACAACTTTAGAAGACAGAATGGAAGTTACAAGAGAAGGTGGAAAGTTTGATGAAAAATATATAGAGATGCTTGAAAGAGATTTGGCAGAAGATATTGAAAAATATAAAATGTATGGAGATACTTCCGAACTTGAAGCAGAATTAAGAAGAGATTTAGATAAAAGATTAGAAGGAACAGAGCTTGTTCTTAATGAAGGTGAAAAAGGAGATTTAGTATTAAAGGCAGTAACTAAAGATGAAAGAGAGCATCAAGAAGAAAAAGAAGAAGAAGAAAAAAGAGAAATAGCAGAAGCAATAGGTGAAGACCCAGATAATATTTTAGGAATAATTAGATTTAAATCAGTAGATCAAGGTTCTGAAATGACTAATAGAAAATTAAGCTATACTAATGATACTATAGCTGTAAGATTACCAAATAATAATTTTAAATTATTAGAAGAGGTTGGAGAAGGTACAAGCCCAAATGAGCAGAGGTTAGAAACTCCAGATGGAGCAAAATCATATATGGAACTTGAAGGTTATAGTATAAATCCATTGATGAACGGAGTTGCTCCAGCATTAAAAGATACGGCTCATTCAGGATATACTGATCTTCTTGCAGGAGAGTCTAAAGCAGGAAAAACTAATCCAGATAGTAATAGATATGATGTAATCCAAATAGTAAGAGCTGGAGAAAAGAAGATGGATGACCAAGATTATATTATGTATATAGGTCTTGATGGAGAAAGAGTATCAGATGTTGTAACAAATCATGGTACAGGATTAGACTTTGACAGAGATGGTGTAGAAATAGATTATCCAGGTGAAATTTATATGCAAGGAAAAGAATATGATATTCACGATAAAGATGAAGCAGCAAAAGAAAGACAGACAGGAAATGAATCTACATCACTAGATAAAGCTCTAAATAGAAGAATTTCACTACTAAAAGAACTTTTAGCGATAGAAAAGCAAATTGCTAAAGAAGAAAATGATAAGACTCCAGATTTAACAATAGTAGCAGGAAAAATGATTGGCGGTGGAAGCGTAAAAGATGGAGTTGAATATTCAGAAGAAAGTAGGCAAGTAAGATTAGACGAGGCTTATAATAGAAGGGCAGAAATAATTAATGAGCTAGGATATAAAGAAAGCAGTTTAACTGCTGCCATTGATGAGGCAGAAAGGGCAGAAGAAGCAGCTAAAACTATAGGACCAATGGGAGCTATGTGGAATTAAGAAATATCTAATGTATTATAGGGGGATAAAAATGATTGTTATAAATTTAAACATTATTTTAGTAACACTTGCAATAGTTTTAATTTGTATTGCTTTAGCAAAAGAACTTAAGAATCCATATATAGCAATAGGTTTATTAATTTTTTCAGTTATACTATTAATTAACAGTTGTTTAAGCATTGATTTAGTTCCTGAAGAAAGTAGATATGAGGTTTATATGTCAATTGCAGTAGAATTTTTCTTGATACTTATGTGTTATATAACTTATTTGTGGATTGATGATTTAAATGCAAGACGACTTAATTTGAAATCTTATGATGATTCTCTTGTGTGGATGTGGAATGAAACTCCGAGAATTAATAATAAAAACAACTCTATAGATAATTCTAAATCTAATTCAGATAAAAGAGAAAATCAAGAAAATATATTAAAGAAAAATAAAAAATAATAATACTTATTATAGATTGAAATATAGAAAAAAGAATAGAAAAATAATTTTATAAAAAACATATTATAAGAGTATTCTTATATTATGTTTTTTAATGGAAGAAGAGGTTAATATGGGAAAATTATTTGTAATAGATGGGACAGATGGAAGTGGAAAGCAGACTCAATTTGAAAAACTTAAAGAGAATCTTACTAAAAGAAATATTAAATATATGACAGTTTCTTTTCCGAATTATGATAGTCCATCATCTTCACTTGTAAAAATGTATTTATCTGGTGAATTCGGAGAAGATGCAAAACAAATCAGTCCATATATAGCATCAACTTTTTACGCTGTTGATAGATATGCTACTTATAAAAAAGATTTTGAAGAGTATTACAAAAATGGTGGAATAATACTTGCTGATAGATATACAACTGCAAATATGGTTCATCAAGCTGGAAAAATTAAAGATGAAAAAGAAAGACATAAATTTTTAGATTGGTTATTTGACTTAGAGTTTGGCATTTATCAAATTCCAAAACCAGATTTAGTTTTCTTTTTAAATATGCCACCTGAAAAATCATTTGAATTAATGAAAAATAGAGAAAATAAATTTACTCACGAATCTAAAAAAGATATTCATGAGAGAGATAAAAAACATATTATAGATAGCTACAATGCTGCTTGTAGCTTAGTTGATAAATATGGTTGGAATGAGATAAAATGTGTTAAGAATGGAAATATAAGAACAGTTGAAGAAATTAGTAAAGAAATATTAGAGAAAGTATTAGAGAATATAGAGGGATAATATGAAAATAGGATTTTTTGGAGGATCTTTTAATCCTCCAACCTTAGCACATACATATCTTGCAAAGCTTGCTATAGATAAAATTGGATTAGATAAAGTTATATTTGTTCCTATTGGGGATTTTTATGAAAAAAAAGAGCTATTACCAATAGATACTAGAATTAAGATGATTGAAATAATTTGCAATAAAGAAAGCAAGTTTGAAGTTTCAGATATAGAAAAGAATTTTAAAGAAAAAAAGTATGCGATTGATATATTTAAAATTATTGAAGATAAATTTAAAAAAGATGATTTTTATTTTCTAATGGGATCAGATAATTTTTGTAAATTACCAAAATGGAAAAATTTTGAGAAACTAAAAAAGTATAAATATATTGTTTTTGAGAGAAATGAAAAAATAGAAAATAAAGAAGTAAATGGATTGTCTAATGTCTATTTTATAAGTACTGATATTACTAAAAATATTAGCTCAACAGCTATAAGAAATAGTGTAAAAAATAAAAACATAATAAAAGATAGTAAGAGTAGTATAAATAATAATTCTTATAAAATATTAGATGATGATGTAGAAAAGTTTATTTATGATAATAAATTATATATGTAAAAGAAAGAGAAGTTTTATTATGGTTGAATTCATTGTGAAAATGGTAAAAGGAATGATAATTGGCATTTCAGCAATGACAGCAGGAGCAGGAACTTTTGCTATTATTCTAGGAATATATGATAGATGCATGGAAATAATAGCAAATCCTTTTAAACATTTTAAATCAAATTTAAAATATATTTTGCCAATAGTAATTGGTATAGGAATTAGTGTAATAATATTTGGCAAATTTGTTTTGTACTGTTTAGCAAATTATGAAGCATATTTTAGATGTGTTTTACTTGGAATAATTATTGGTGGTATTCCAACACTAATTAAAGTTGCAAATAAAAAAGGTTTTAAAAAGAAATATCTAATAAGTATGGTAATTGCTTTAATATTTACAATTATATTAACTAATTTTGCAAATACTATTAAAGCAGGTAAAACGGCAGAATATATATCAACAATTGAGCTTATTATTTATGGAGCGATATATTCTTTTGGGGCTGTTATGCCAGGAATGACTACAATTCATATATTAGAATATATGGGCGTTTTAGAAAAAATCATGTCTGGATTACTTGCTTTTGATTTAGGAATAATAATTCCTTTTGGAATAGGATATGTTATACTTGCATTTACTACAGCAGGAATAATTACATATTTATTTAAGAATTTCTATGGGATGACATATTATGCTATAATAGGATTTTCTATTACATCTCTTGTGATGTTTATTCCTGACTTTACGAGTGTTAAGGAAACTATTATAGGAGTGCTTTTAGCTATCGTTTCAGGAATAATAATTTATTTTATTACTAGATTAGAGGATTACACGAAAAATAAAAAAGAAAAAATAGATAATAAAGAAGCTAATCATAATTTAATAAATGAGGTAACAAATGAAAAGTAAAGTTTTAAATGCAGTAGCGGCTCTTATGAATTTTTTATTTGGAGTTATTATACTTTGTTATTCTTTTATTGCTCCAAATGTAACGAGAGCTTCTCAAAATGAACTAATAGTAATGAATCAAATAAGTTATATGACATTGGCAATTATGATAATAGTTGCAATCGCGAACCTTTCATTACTTATAGCAAATAGGCAAAATAGTGTATTTGCTTTTGCATATGCAATTTCTGTAATTGCTTCAGCTTTTTATATTTTTAAGATTGATATTATTGCTATATTATATCTTTTAGCAGCTCTTTTAATATGTATTCAAGTTTTAAGGGAAAATGTAATAGAAAGAAATAGTACAATATTTATGATATTTTTATCAATAATTATTGCTGCTATAGTATTGTTTGGTATTTATGCTTTAACATATAAAGATTCTGTTGAAGAATTAAACGAAAAAGATAATATTGGTCAAACAGAATATAAAGAAGATTTTTTTGAATATGTTTCAGAAGTTAATATAGATGATTTATATATAAATGTAGAGCAAAACGGTAAATGGGGATATATTAATCAAAATGGGCAAAAAGTTATAGATTTTAAATATGAATATGCATCTCCATTTGTAAAAATAGAAAAAAATAATAAGCAATTTGATGTAGCACTTGTATGTGATGAAAATAGTGGTTATATAATTTTAAAAAATGAAAGAGTAGTATTTTCATATAAAAATGATATAGATGTTAATGATTATGAAGCTCAAATGGAAAAATTAGAAGAAATATATAGAAAGACATTAAAACAAGAAAAAGATTTTGATGATAGTTTAATAATGGCTAAAACAGAAAATAAAAGAAAAATACATGCATATGAATCTGGTGGATATACATATCCATTAAATGAGAATTATGACGTATATATAAAAATATCTTCTCAAACTAATGGAGTAAATAGACATGAATTAATAAAAAGAACTGGAGATAAAAATGTTAAAATTACAATAGACTGTGATAACTTGGATTATGATGCTGATTATTTATATGTTTATAGTAATGGTTATTTGCCATTTTATAAAAATTCAGCAGGAATTCAAGGTTATTATACATCAAATATGGACAGAGTAGAAGTTAAGGGAAATGCTCAAATTCTAGAATTTTATGATAATAATATTTTAATGAAAGATTATAATGAAAATTCAATTTATTTTATGGACGAAAATGGAAACGTCTTATCAGACAAATATAAAGATATTTATGTATATAGTGGAGGATATATTGTAAAAAAACAAAATAATAAATATACTTTAATTGATAAGAATTTTAAACAAATTATAGATAAAGAGTTTGATTATATTAATCCTGTTTTGATTGACAAAGGACTTTTAATATGTGCAGATTTGCCACAAGAGATTAAATTTAATAGCTTATCATATACTGATAATATTAATTATAAATTAATGGATTTAAGCGGAAAAGTATTAGAAGGCGAATATACTAATATATATAATGTAACTAATAAGATAGATGAAGGTGAAGATATAAATTCTTTTAAAAATGATTTAACAGATATAGAATATCATTTTGTTGGAGATAAATTTTATAATAATTAAATAAAGAAAAGGAAGTATAATGAAAGAAAAAGTTTTATTAGGAATGAGTGGTGGAGTAGATAGTAGCACTGCTGCTATTTTACTTCAAAATCAAGGATATGAAGTAATTGGTATAACTCTTAATATGTTTAAAAGTCTAGAATCTAATTTGGAAGATGCAAAAAAAGTATGCAAGAAACTCGGAATCAAACATATTTTTGAAAATATTGAAGAAGATTTTAAAAAGTTTGTTATAAATGACTTTATAGGTGAATATGCAAAATGTAATACTCCAAATCCTTGTATTGAATGTAATAAATTTATTAAATTTAAGAAAATGTATGAAATTGCAAAAAGTCTTGGGATAAATTATATTGCTACTGGTCATTATGCAAAAATTGAATATGACGAGAAATATGGGCAAAAAGTTATTAAGAAATCAAATTCTACTACTAAAGACCAGACTTATTTTTTATATGGAATTGAAAAAGAAATATTAGATCATATAATATTCCCACTAGGCGATTTTAAAGATAAAATGGAAATAAGAGAGATCGCAAAAAGTGTTTCTTTAGAAGTTTCTGAAAAGCCAGATAGTCAAGATGTTTGTTTTATAAATAATAATGATTATATTAAATTTTTAGAAGAATCTGGTTTGAAAAGAAAAGAGGGAAACATTGTAGATATAGATGGAAATATATTAGGAAGACATGATGGATTATATAAATATACAATCGGACAAAGAAAGGGCCTTGGAATTGCATATAAGAATCCGTTATATGTTATTGGATTTAATAAAGATAAAAATGAAGTTATTGTTGGGAATGAAGAAAATCTTTATAGTAAAGAGGTTATAGTTGAAAATTATAATTTCCTTACAAATAAAATTAAAAGTGGTATGGTAGTATCTGCTAAAATAAGATATTCACAGAGATCATATAAAGCAATTTTAAAAA
Source organism: uncultured Clostridia bacterium (assembly GCA_944387405.1). GTDB lineage: Bacteria > Bacillota > Clostridia > TANB77 > CAG-508 > UMGS1994. The sequence goes on along the minus strand of CALXET010000001.1, from coordinate 284,246 downwards.
TAATATCAGATAAAGAATTATTACTAATATTTGATGATCCACAAAGAGGAAAAACTCCTGGACAATCAGCTGTATTTTATGATGATAATGTATTATTAGGAGGAGGAAAAATCAAATAATAATTTATTTTTGCTTGTAATATTTTTTTGTTTAACATATAATCAAAAAAAGTGGAGTTAGGAGGGTTAAAATGAAAAAAGAAAAAAGTGATGTATCAAAAAAAAGAGTTATTTTTTTAGTTATATTAGTAATAGTACTTATTTTAGTAGTTATAGCAGGAGTGATATTTTTAAATAAGAATAATCAAAATAAACAAGAAGAAGAAAAACTTAATAATATTAAAAGTATTATAAGTGAATATTTTGATTCTCATAATAATTACGATTCTGAAAAATATTTAAATATAATTGATTCAAGAGGAAAAGCTGCATTGCTTGAATGTGGTGATGATTTAAGTAAATTTGATGAAAACTATAAAGAAGTAAAAGATGAGCAAGTCCAAGAATATGAAAATGAGGCTAAAAATGAGATGGACATGCTAAAAAGACTTCAAACTGAATATTTAGATTACTGCACTACAGAGTTAAATAGTGTTAATGGTTATGAAGAGGTAAAAGATGCAGGAGGCTTAATAAAAGCTGAGATAAAAACAACTGAAAAGTTTGCTTATCAAGGAAATGAAACTGTAAGAGAAAAAGAAGCTGTTTGCTATATCTATAATAATAAAGTTGTTTCATTGCAGACTACTGAAGAAAAAGATGTAACAGAATAGAATGCTTTCAAGGTTATATTTATAAAAAGCCTAAATATAATATAACAAAATAATTTTTTAAAATTTTATTTAAAATGTATTGTATTTTTATATGTTATTTAATATAATTACAATATAAATTTTTTGGGAGGAAACAAGTATGGAAAAAGTAAAAAACGTTTTAGCAACAATTATTGCATGGGTTAAATCACATGTTAAATTAGTTGCAATAATAGCTGCAGTAATAATTGTAGCAATAATAGTTATTAGCTTTATAACTGGAGGACCAAAAAGAGCAGTTAAATCTTATATAAGTGCTATGAACAAAGGTGATTTAGATAAATTAGTTAAGACAATGGATTTAAAGGCTGCAATGGCATGGGATGAATGTGACGGCGAAGAAGATGACTTTAAAGATGCATATGATGATATAGACGAAGACGATGATGATGTTAAAGATCAATTAGAAAGTGCTGAAAAAGGATTAGAATATTTATTAGATAGCATTGATGATAACTATGATAAATATTCAATTAAAGTTAAAAAAATAAAAGATGTTGAAAAATTAGATAGCGGATTATATAAAGTAAAAGCTCAAATTGAAACAAAAACAGAAGATAAAGACGGAGATGAAGATGAAAATACTAATACAACAACATTTATAGTATATAATAATAAAGTTGTTACAATGGAATAATTTAATTAGTTACTTAAAAGGCAAGAATAAATCTTGCCTTTTATTTGTTTGTATGGAAAATATTTTTTTATTACATTGCATATTTTATAGTCTTTTAATATAATTATAAAAAATTATAGGAGGAGTTTCATATGGAAGAAAAAAAAGAGAGAAAGAGTTTGTCTACTTGGATAAAATCTCATATAGTAATGGTTGTTATCGCATTAATTGTATTAATTGCTGCAATAGTTGCAGTTGTTCTTTTTGTAAATAATAGCAATAATGAGGAAGATGAAGAGAAAGATAAAGAAATAAAACCAATAGATGTTGTAGAAGCATATATAGAAGGAATAACTTCAGGAGACATTTCAAAAGTACTAGATTCAATGGATTTAAAAGCTTCACTTGCATGGTACAATTGTAATGGGGTTCCAGAAGATTTTAAAGAAGAATATGATAATATAGACGAAGACGATGATGATGTTAAAGAACAATTAGAAAGTGCTGAAGATGGATTAGAATATATATTAGACAACATTGATGATAATTATGATGAATATTCAATTAAAATTAAAAAAATAAAAGAAGTTGAAAAATTAGATAGTGGATTATATGAAGTAAAAGCTCAAATTGAAATAAAAACGAAAGATAAATATGGAGATGAGGAGATAAATACTAATACAACAATATTTATAATATATAATAATAAAGTTGTTTCAATGAACTAATTAATAAATTAAAAAGGCAATATTGCCTTTTATTTTTTACTTTAATAAGATATAATCTATATTATATTAATATATAATTACTTATTATATTATTCTAATATTTTAAAACAAAAATAAAGATTATAAAAAGGAGCATAATATGGAAATAGTAAAAAGAGAAAAAATATATTCAGGTTTTTTGAAATTTGATAATCTAACAATAAAATTAGATAATGGAGAAAAAATACAAAGAGAAATAATTACTAAAAGAGATGGTGTAGCAATTGTTGCAGTAGATAGCAATGGGGATATTTATTTAACGAAGCAACCAAGAATTGGTTCAATGGAATCTGAATCAATAGAAATACCAGCAGGAATATTAGAAAATGAGACACCACTAGATGCGGCAAAAAGAGAGCTTTTAGAAGAAACAGGATGTGTAACTGATGAAGAATTAATTTCTCTTGGATCTTTTTTTGGAGATGTTGCTTGTTGTACTAGTAAAACCTATTTATTTTTAGCTTTAAACGTAAGAAAAGTTAAAGATTTAAAGTTAGATGATGATGAGTATTTAACTTCTTATAAAGTTAACAAAGAGAAGGTATATAAATTGATTGATAACGGAACTATTAAAGATGCTCATTCAATAATTGCACTTTTAAAATCTAAAAAATATTTATTTTAAAAAATTAAAATTTTTAAGCTTATTTTAATAATTCAAATATATAATGTAAACATAGATTAATGATAACAATTAGTCTAGTAAATTTTTTCTTCCCCAAAAGCACTTATGAAAAGCATAAGTGCTAATTTTTTTTTAATAAATTTAAGAAAAATAAAAAAATTAAATGCAAATTTAAATAATAATTTAAATTTTTAAGCTTATTTTAATAATTCAAATATATAATGTAAGCATAGATTAATGATAACAATTAGTCTAGTAAATTTTTTCTTCCCCAAAAGCACTTATGAAAAAACATAAGTGCTAATTTTTTTTATAAATTTAAGAAAATTAAAAAATTAAAAGCAAATTTAAATAATAATTTAAATTTTAAGTTTATTTTAATAATTTGAATATATAATGTAAACATAGTTGAGGCTAATAATTAGTCTAGTAATTTTTTCTTCCCCAAAAGCACTTATGAAAAACATAAGTGCTAATTTTTTTTATAAGAAAATTATTAAATTTTTGTTGACTTTTTATATGTATAGGATTTATAATATGAAAATGAAAATCATTTTCATATTATGTTTTTTATGCTCATATAGAAAGCGGGGAATTATATGAATGAATTAAAAAAATATAAAACAAAACAAAGAGTGGCAATATTAGAATTTATTGAGAATAATAAAGATAAAGAAATAACAGCAAATGATATATTAATGTATCTAAATAAAAATGAATTTAAAGCGAGCCAAACTACTATTTATAGATATTTAGATAACCTTGTAAAAGAAGGGATTATTAAAAAATATTATTCTGAAGAAAAATCATCTTCTTGTTTTCAATATATAGGTAAAAAGTGTAATGAACATTATCATTTAAAATGTAATATATGTGGAGAGATTACACATTTAGATAGCGAGATTTTTTCTTCAATTGAAAAAAAGATTATAGATAAATATGGCTTTAAAATTGATAATATTAAAACTATTCTTTATGGCACATGTAAAAAGTGCAGTAAAACTAAATAGAGTGCATCATAATTTAAAGTTAAAATTTTGTTAATAATAGGAGAGAAAAATGAGATTAAAAAAGATTATTTCATTAATATTACTTATTATAATATTAATTGGAGTTATTTATTTAATGTTTAAAACAGATAATATAAATAAATATGAGGATAATTCTAAACCAACAGTTGTTGTAACAACATTTTCTTCATATGATTTTGTAAGACAAATTGCAAAAGACAAAGTAAATCTTATATTTCTATTAGGACCTGGAATAGATTCACATGGATTTGAACCAGGTGCACAAGATATAATTCAAATTGAAAATGCAGATTTATTTATTTATGTTGGTGGTACATTAGAGCCATGGAGTACTAAGGTAGTAGAAAACTTACCAAAAGAAGTTAAAACTTTAAGATTAATAGATAGTATTGAACTATTAGAAGAAGTAAAAATTGATGGTACTATAGATAGTCATAATCATGTCCATTCTGAAAATAAAGAAATTGATGAAAGAGAATATGATGAACATATTTGGACTTCTTTAGAAAATGCTACTAAAATGATAGACTTTATCGAATCAGGATTATCAAATATAGATAAAGGAAATGAATCTTTCTATAAAGAAAATGCAGAAAATTATAAAAATGAGATTAATGGTGTAAAAAATGAAATACAAGAGATAGTAGATAATAGCAAAAGAAAAAGACTTGTTTTTGGGGACAAGATGCCTATGCTATATTTTATAGAAGAATTTGGTTTAGAAGTAAGTGCTGCTTTTAATGGATGTGCAGAAGAGACTGTTCCTACTAGTAGTCAAGTAGCATATTTAGTAGATCTTATAAATAAAGAGAATATTCCAGTTGTGCTATATATAGAGTTAAGTAATGGCAAAGTTGCTAAAACTTTATCAGAAGAAACGGGAGCAAAAATGATGCAGATACAAACTCTTCATAATATATCTAAAGAGGATTTTGAAAATGGAGAGACATATGTAAGCTTAATGAAAAGAAATGCAGAAGTTTTAAAGCAAGCTTTAAATTAGAAAATTTATTTGGAGGAATAAATAAAAAAAATGAATTTGATAGAAGTAAAAAACTTATCTTTTGACTATTCAATAGAAGATAAAGTATTAAAAGATATTAACTTAAAAGTAAAAAAGGGCGACTTTTTGTGTATTGTAGGAGAAAATGGATCTCGGGAAGAGTACACTTATAAAATCAATAGTTGGACTTATAAAACCACAAAAAGGAGAAATTATAAGAAATGCTAAAATTGGATATTTACCACAAAAAAATGATATTCAAAAAAATTTTCCAGCTTCAATAGAAGAAGTTGTAATAAGTGGTACTACGACTAATAATATTTTTAAGATTTGGTATTCAAAAGAAGATAAAGAAGTTTCTAAAAAAGCAATGCAAGATTTAAATATATATGATATCAGAAAAAAATGCTTTAGAGACTTATCTGGTGGACAAATGCAAAGAGTATTAATTGCAAGAGCGATTTGTAGTTCTAAAGATATTTTAGTATTAGATGAACCAACAAATGGTCTTGATCCAGTAATTTCAAGACAAATATATAAAATGTTAAAAGAGTTAAATAAAAAGAAAGATTTAACAATTATTATGGTGTCACATGATATAGATAGAGCAGTAAAATATGCAGATAGAATAATTGAAATTAAAAATGGAAAGAAAGTTTTTGATGATCTTTCTTCTAAATTTATTTTGGAAGGGGGAGAAAAGAAAAATGATTGATGTAATAATAGAAATGATGCAATATACTTTCATAAGAAGAGCTTTAATTGTAGGAATATTAGTAAGCCTTTGTGCAGCTCTTCTTGGAGTAAGTTTAGTCCTTAAAAGATATTCTATGATAGGTGATGGATTATCACATGTAGGATTTGGAATACTTACAGTTTCTGTAGTTATGGGATGGAGCCCAATGATAATATCTATTCCGGTTGTAATAATTGCTTCAATTATTCTTCTTAAAATAGGAAGTAATAAAAAAATAAATACAGATAGTGCAATTGCTTTAATTGCAAGTAGTAGTTTAGCAATAGGAGTTGCTTTTACATCTGCTTCTAATCGGAATGAATACAGATGTATATAATTATATGTTTGGTAGTATATTAGCAATGACAGAAAGTGATGTAATATTAAGTATAATTGTAAGCATTATAGTAATATCACTATTTTTAATTTTTTATAGAAAAATATTTTCAATAACTTTTGATGAAGATTTTTCAAAAGCTAATGGATTAAATACTAATTTCTATACATATTTAATTGCAATACTTACAGCTGTACTTATAGTTGTAGGAATGAGACTTATGGGAACACTTTTAATAAGTAGTATAATAATATTCCCGGCTCTTACTTCTATGAGATTATTTAAATCTTTTAAAAAAGTTGTAATTAGTTCAGCTGTAGTTTCAGTTATTGCATTTATATTTGGATTATATTTTTCATACATATATAATATTAGTGCAGGAGCAATGATCGTAATTGCAAATTTAGTTTTATTTATTATATTTACATTGGTATCAAATATTATTTGTGAAGAGCAGTAGTATTAGTAGAAATTTTGTTTGATAAAAAATAAAAATGATTATATAATACATATGTTTAATAAATAGGAGGAAAGTTAAATGAACAAAAATGATATTAAAACAGTACCAATTACATTACTTACAGGATATTTGGGATCAGGAAAGACAACATTAATAAACCATATATTAAATAACCAACAAGGTTATAAAGTAGCTGTAATAGTAAATGATATAGGAGAAGTAAATATTGATGCTAGCTTAATTGGAAAAGGTGGTATAGTAAAAGAAAAAGATGATAGTTTAGTACCACTTCAAAATGGATGTATATGTTGTACTTTAAAAGTAGATTTAATGCAACAAATAGTAGATCTTATTAAAACTAGAAATTTTGATTATATTTTAATTGAAGCTAGCGGAATTTGCGAACCTATTCCAATAGCACAAACTATAACAGCACTTGGAGAGTCAACTTTAGAATATGGACTTCCAAAGTTATGCGAACTAGATAATATAGTTACTGTAGTAGATGCTTTAAGAATTGCATCTGAATTTGGTGCAGGAGATGCCTTAGAAAAAGAAAATATAAATGATGAAGAAGATATTGCAAATTTATTAATTCAACAAATTGAGTTTTGCACAACAATAGTTTTAAATAAAATTGATGAAGTATCTGAAGATGAACTAAATAAAGTAAGAGCTATTATTAAAAAATTACAACCAAAAGCAAAAATAATTGAAACAAATTATAGTAAAGTAGATATAAGTGAATTATTAAATACTAAGAGATTTAATTTTGAAGAAGCTTGCACTACTGCAGGATGGCTTGAAGAAATAAATGCTGATTTAGAAGATGATGAAGATGAAAACGAAGAACACGATCATGACCATGAACATGAACATTCTCATCACCATCACCATCATCACGATTCAGAAACTGAAGAATATGGAATAAGCTCATTTGTATATGTTTCAAGAAAACCAGTAAACAAAGAAAAATTTGATAAATTCGCTTGTAATATGCCAAAATCAATAATAAGAGCAAAAGGAATACTTTGGTTTTCTGATGAAAATGATATGTCATATATATTTGAACAAGCTGGAAAACAAGTACAAGCTTATGAAGGAGGAGCATGGATAGCTACTCTTCCAAAAGATCAGCAAGAAGAAATAATTAGATTAAATCCTGATGTTGAAAAAGAATGGGATTATAAAGTAGGAGATAGAATTATTAAACTTGTTTTCATAGGAAAAGATATGGATAAACAAGCTATAATAGATACAATTGATTCTACTTTAGATGAATATGTTAAATAAGAAATTAAAATATGTTAAAATAAAGATTGCTATATAAGTTTTTAGTTTAAAGCTTTATAGCAATTTTTTCTTGATATAAATAGTAAATGATGATATTATATATAAGGTAAAAAATCGAATTATATCTAAAAAGTTTATTTTAAAGCGGCTGATAAATTATTTAGATAAGTTTGATATTAATATTAATTTAAAATTAATTATATTTTATATAAATTTTATAAAATATGAGAAGGAGGGAAAATGTTAGAACTTAAAAATATATGTTTTACAAGAGATAATAGAAAAATCTTAGATAACATAAATTTAAAATTAGATGATGATAAGTTTATATCAATTACTGGTCCTAATGGATCTGGTAAATCTACTTTAGCAAAAATAATAATGGGAATAGAAAAGCCAGATTCTGGACAAGTTATATTTGAAGGAAAAGATATAACAAATATGAAGATTAACGAAAGAGCAAAACTTGGTATCGGGTTTGCATTTCAATCACCAGTAAAATTTAAAGGAATTACTGTGTTTGACATTATAAAACTTTCTGCAGGAAGAGAAATGACAAAAGCTGAAGCTTGTGAAGTGTTATCAAGTGTAGGACTATGTGCTAGAGAATATGTAGATAGAGAAGTAGATGGGTCTTTATCTGGTGGAGAACTTAAAAGAATAGAAATTGCATCAGTAGTATCTAGAAATTCTAAATTTACTATATTTGATGAACCAGAAGCGGGAATTGATTTATGGAGTTTTAATAATTTAATAAAGGTATTTGAAAAATCAAGAAATAATTCTAAAGGGACAATTTTAATTATTTCTCACCAAGAGAGAATATTAAATATTTCTGATGATATAATTTTATTAAGTGGTGGAAAAGTAGAAGACTTTGGTCCTAAAGAAGAATTATTTAACAAGGTAGTAAAAGAATCTGCTTGTTATAAATTACAAGGAGGTGATAATTAATGGAAAATGTAGATAAAAACTTATTAGAGACAATTTCAGGAGAATCAGAATACAAAGGTGCATACAATATTAGAAAAAATGGTAAAGGAATAGAAAGAAAAGTTACTGAAAACACTAATATTGTGACAAAAGAAGATGTTCAAGGAATAGATATTTATGTAAAGGAAAATGCAAACTATGAAATTGTACATATTCCAGTAATTATTACTGAAAGTGGTATTAAAGATGTAGTATATAATGATTTTCATATAGGAAAAAATGCAAATGTTATAATTATAGCTGGATGCGGTATTCATAATGATCATCATAAAGATTCTGAACATGATGGAATTCATAGATTTTATTTAGAAGAAGGTGCTAGAGTAAGATATATCGAGAAACATTATGGTGAAGGAAATGGTGATGGAAAAAGAATACTAAACCCAGTAACAGAAGTATACTTAAAAGATGGTGCAAGTCTTGAGATGGAATCTTATCAAATTAAAGGAGTAGATTCTACAATAAGAGAAACAAAAGGTAAGATAGGAGAAAATGCTTCATTTATTGTTACTGAAAAACTTATGACTCATGGAAATCAAGTTGCTAAAACTACATTTGATGTAGAATTAAATGGTGATAATTCGAAAGCTCAAGTTACTTCTCGTTCAGTTGCAACAGAGAATTCTTCACAAGTATTTGAATCTAAAATTTATGGAAATGCAAAATGTTTCTCACATGTTGAATGTGATGCTATTATCAAAGATAATGCAAAAGTAACTTCTATTCCAGAAATTACTGCTAATAATATTGATGCAAACCTTATTCATGAAGCTGCTATAGGAAAGATAGCAGGTGATCAATTAATTAAATTAATGACACTTGGACTTTCTGAAGAAGAAGCTGAAAAACAGATTATTAATGGTTTCTTGAAGTAATTTAATAAAAATATTACAAAAATTTAATATTATTGTAAAAGTACTTGTAATCCTTTGATTATAAGTACTTTTTTGGTTATTATAGAAATAATTGTATAAAATAATCTTAAGTATGATAAACATTATAAAAAATTAGTGATATAATTTATAAAAATACTAAAGAGAGGAGCAAAAAAATGGCTAAAGATAAAGAAGTCGAAGAGGCAAATAATAATGTTAACTCTCAGTATGCAAAAGTTGCAACAATGTCTAAAGAAGATTTTGTAAACAAGTATAAAGTTACAGAAAAAGGATTATCTTCTAATGAAGCTACAAAAAGAATTTCAGCATATGGGGAAAACATTATAAAAAAAGCAAGACCAAAAAGATGGTATAATTACTTTTTTGAAAGTTTATTTAGTGCATTTAATAGTATTTTACTAGGAATTGCAATTGTACTTTGTTATACGGACATATACTTAGCAGATGAGCCTAGCTATGCAAATATTATAGTAATTATAATTTTAGTTATAGTAAGTACATTATTAGATTTTATAGAAGAATATAGGTCTAATAAAGCGGCTGAAAAACTAAAAGAGATGGTTGCTACAACGACTACTGTAATAAGAGATGGAAAAGAATCAAGAATTCCAGTAAAAGATGTAACAGTAGGGGATGTTATAAAGCTTTCTGCAGGAGATATGATTCCAGCAGATTTAAGAATTATTGAATCAAAAGATTTATATGTAGGACAATCTTCTTTAACAGGTGAATCTGATAGTGTTGAAAAAAATGTAGAAAGCAAAATATCTGAAAATGAAATAGAGTCAATTGTTGATTTAAATACTATTTGTTTTATGGGTACAAATGTTATAAGTGGTAGTGCAAAAGGTGTTGTAGTATATACTGCAGACGATACTTATTTTGGAAAAGTTGCACACACTTTAACAGGAAAAGAAAAATCAGATTTTCAAAAGGGTACAGAGAATATTAGTAAACTACTAATAAAACTAATGATTATACTAATACCAATCGTATTTATGATTAATGCAGGAAAACATGAAACTGTTATGGCATTTACTTTTGCAGTAGCTGTTGCAATATGTATTACTCCATTACTTCTTCCAGTAATACTTTCATCTAGCTTATCAAAAGGTGCAGTAAGAATGTCTAAGAAAAAGACTATTGTAAAAAAACTAGATTCTATTCAAAGTTTTGGTGCAATGAATATTCTTTGTACTGATAAGACAGGAACTTTAACAGAAGATAAAATTGTTCTTGAAAAGTATTTAGATGTAAAAGGAGCAGAAGATCTTGGAGTTTTAAAACATGCTTTTTTAAATGCTTATTTTCAAACAGGTCTTAAAGGAAATATTGATGAAGCTGTAATTGAAAGAGCACTTAAAAATGATATGAGCGAATATACAAAAACATATAAAAAAGTAGATGAAATTCCTTTTGATTTTACAAGAAGAAGATTATCTGTTGTAGTAGAAGGAGAAGGAGAAAAACTTTTAATTACAAAAGGTGCAGTTGAAGAAATTTTAAGTATTTGTACAAGAGCTAAATATAAAGATCAAATATTACCAGTTACAAATGATGCTAAAGAACGTATAAGAGATATGACTAAAAGTTTAAATAAAGATGGTCTAAGAGTAATTGCTGTCTGTGTTAAAAAGAATAAGGAGATTGAAAATATTTCACCTTTTAAAGTATCAGATGAGAAAGATATGGTTTTAATCGGATTTATTGGATTTTTAGATCCTCCAAAAGAATCTGCAAAAGAAGCTATTGAAAGAATGAATAAATCTGGAATTAGAGTTATGGTTTTAACAGGTGATAATGTAGAAGTAACAAATTGCATTTGTAAGAAAGTCGGAATTAATTCAAATCAAATTGTTACAGGAAGTCAGCTAGATAAGATGTCAGATTTAGCTGTAAAAAGGGTCTTAAAGAAAACTAATATTTTTGCAAAACTTTCTCCTATACAGAAAGCAAGAGTTATAAGAATATTAAAAGATGCAGGCAATGTTGTAGGATATATGGGTGATGGTATTAATGATAGTCCTTCACTTATAAATTCAGATGTAGGTATATCAGTAGATACAGGTGCAGATATTGCAAAAGAATCTGCAGATATTATTCTGCTTGAAAAAGATTTAAATGTTTTATTAGATGGTGTAACAGAAGGAAGAAAAACATTTGCTAACTTAATGAAATATATTAAAATGGCAGTTAGCTTTAATTTCGGTGAAGTTGTATCAGTTATTATTGCAAGTATATTTTTACCATTTTTACCAGAAACGCCAATTCAATTATTAGTTGAAAGTTTATTATATGATTTTGGACAACTTACTCTTCCATTTGATAATGTTGATAAAGAGTATTTGAAAAAACCAAGAAAGTGGGATATAAAAGGATTAAAGAGGTTTACATTATTCATGGGACCTGTTAGTTCATGTTTTGATATTTTAGTATTTTTATCACTTTGGTTTGGATTTGGATTAAGAGGAGCAGATGTTGCACTATTCCAAACAGTATGGTTCTCTTATAGTATAATTTCTAACTTAATAGGAATGCATATAATAAGAACATCAAAATTACCATTTATACAAAGTAGAGCACATAAGGCAGTATATGCATCATCAATTTTACTATGTATTGCTGCGTTAATAGTTCCATCTACTATTTTAGGAGAGGCTATTGGACTTGTAGTACTTCCTGTTCAATATATAGGATTAATCTTTGGAGTAACTGCTCTATATTGTGTTGTAGCTTTAGTTGCTAAAAAGATTTATATGTCTAGAAATAATGGAGAATGGATTTAATAAAAATTTAATAAATAAAAATAAAAGCTTCTATTTATATTTTTATAAAGAGAAGCTTTTATTTACTTCTATCTATTAGACTTCTTTTGTTTACATAAACTAAACTTTTTTACTAAAATCTATTGGAATTATATTAAAAATATGATAAAATATTAAATTAACTAGCAGAAAAAATAATTAAGTAGAAGGGATAAAAGTATATATGGAAAAATTAATATATTTTAATAAATTTTACTTAGATAAAGAAAAAGACATACAAGTTCATTTATATAAGACAGAAAATATAGATGAGCTTTGTTTTATAATACGTACACCAAATCATAAAACAGGGAATTTAATATCAAATATAGCAAAGATATGTAATCTTCCAATAGAAAAAGATGAAAACGACATGAAAATAATTAAAGGAATAATACCAGCATCTTTAAATGGAGATAATGAGGAGGTTTATATTTTAAGATTAGGAGGAATGAAAATTGCCAATATATATAATGATAGAATTGAAGTTAAAGCAAGAATTCCTGTTATATCTAAAACATTAATGTCTCAGACGAAAGATTATAAATTGAATATTCACCAAACTATCTTAAAATCATATGTTCTTAAAAAACTTAAATTTAGAACAGATTTACATACACATATGAATGCTAATTTGTCACCAGATGTTTTAATTGCACTGGGGATTAAAAGGCAGCTTAGATATCCTTTATATTATATTAAAAAATTAAATTTAAAACTTACTAAAAAGCAAGAAGAGATAATTTTAAAAAGAAGGATTCCTGTAGAAAAAGAATATGAAAATTGTGGACTTACAGGAAAATATTTAACTAGAAGAATTGATGATAATACATTTATCAATTTTGCAGATTTAATTTTAAATAATATAGAAAATGCAAAAGAAAATATATCAAAAATAAGAAACAGTTTAGTAATATTAAAAGATGGCCAAGCAGTATTTACAAACTTAGAAAAATTATATTTATATAGATATGTATTTTGTAAAGGAAAAACTTCGGATGATTTAATTAAAATAAATAAAGAAGATATTGAAAAAATTCCTGAAGAAGATATTAAAAATTATCTATTTAAAATGCTTGAAGATGCAAAGCCTAAAAGTAAGTATGCAAATAATACATTAAGACAAGATAAGTATTTATGGATAGCAAGAGAATATAAAAAACAAGGAATATATTATACTGAAATTACAGATACAGATTTAAATAAATTAGGAGAACCCGCAATAAAAGTTTTAGAAGATGCACATGATGTTCTTCCAAAAATCGAAGAAGATACAGGTGTGAAAATTAGGTTTTTAATGGGACTTAGAAGAATTCCTTTAACAATAAAAAAAGAAGAAGGAGTTACAGACAATTATTTAGCAGATAATTTAGTTGCCTTATATGCAGTTGCAAAAGATCCGTATGTAGTAGGTTCTGATTTTATAGGAGAAGAAATAAATGATATATCAGAACTAAAACCAATGATTAAAGAATTAGTTAAATATGCAAATAATGAAGATGAGGGATTTACTATAAGAATACATGCCGGAGAGAATGATTCATTAAGAGATAATGTAAAAAAATCTATTGAGTGTGTAAAAGAATCTGTAAGCCCTGGGAAAAAGATCCCTAGATTTAGAATAGGTCATGGTTTATATACTGCTAATCTTAATTCAAAAGAAGGAAAAGAACTTATATGTGAGATGAAAGAGACAGGAGTAGTATTAGAGTTCCAATTTACGTCAAATGTTAGATTAAATAACTTGACTAATTTAAAGCATCATCCATTAAAAAAATATTTAGAAAATGGAATTAAATGTGTTCAAGGAACAGATGGGTGCGGAATATATGGTGTAGATACAATAGATGAACAATTAAGTCTTCAAAATTTAATAGGACTTTCAAATGATGATTTTGAAAAGATGAGAAAAGTTGAAGATGAGATTATATCTTATAATGACGATTATTTTGAAGAGAAGAAAAAGAAATTCGAAAAAATATGTAACGGAAGAAGTATTAGAGAAACTATATTAGATTTAGAAGAAAAATATAAAAAAATAGTTCCAAAGATTGACTTAAGAGTTAATAATAAATTAAACTCAGAAGAAGAATTAAAAAATAAAATAAAAGCACTTCCAATAGATAAAGTTCCTATAATAATTGCTGGTGGAAGTTTTAATACAAAACATAGAAAAACAGTAATTAATGAAAGTGGATTAAACACTATTAAAGAATTAGTAAATAAAGTAGATAGTAATAAAGTTTATTTTGTAGTTGGACATAAAATGCAAGGTTATGAAAAAGCTCTAGTAGATATTGCAAAAGAGTATAACAAAAATCTAGAGATTGATGCAATTATTCCAAAGGCCATTTCTAAAGAAGAGAAAAATAGACTTATAAGTGAAGATGAGTTAAATGGTGTTTGTATATCTAATGAAAGTGAAGGTTTCGGTATATATAAAAGCTTTAATTATGAGATATTTGAGAGAAGAAAATCTATCGTAGTAGCTTTTGATGGTAATTCACCAGTTTCAAATTTAGTTCAAGAAGCAAAGAATGGTAAAGGAAAAGCTAGAATATATGTAAATTCAGATGTAACAGCTCTAAAAGATAAGGCAAATTCATTAGGAGGATATGTAGTTCCATTTAAAGTAGATGAGACTATTGTAGATACTATAATAAATGATAATCCAGAGATTGTTTAATTTTTAGTTAAATATAAATATAACAAAATTAAATAAAATTAAATAAAATAAAGTAAATATACTTAAAATAAATATACACATAATACTAATTTAAATTAGTATTTATGTGTATATTTTTAGTTATAGCAAAAAATTGACAGAATAAGACAAAAAGTTATATAATACTTTGGAAAAAATATTAGGAGGTAAGAATATGTACCGGATTGAAATGCTAAAAACAAATGGCAAAAAAAGCATTTTGCTTGTATGTGAAGACGGTATGGGGCTTAAAGACTTCAAGATTCTAGAAAAAGGGGATGACTATGTAAAAATCGGATATGTTCCTACTACTGTAAGGACTATGTGTCTTGTAGAATATATTAAAGGAACATATAAAACGGTTTTGATTGAACAGTCATACTATCTTATAGATCTTGATGAAAATAAGATCTTCCGGTTAGAAAGAATAGGAGGAAATAGCCGCATAGACAACGGTGCGAAAACAAAAAAGCTGTATCTGGGAAAATATCCTGGAACAAAAATGACAATTCGCACTACAAGAAATTTTCACTATTTGCAAGCAAGCATTACTGACGAAAATGGGTTAAAACCATTTACAACAGATGCTACATGGGTAAACCTTGAGGAAATGCCGGGGACCATGATTGCGTTAACTTTTGAGCATGGAGAAACTAGGATGCATGAAATTTCTTGCGCTGTCTTCTTATAGTAAATTAGACAGTAACCAAAACTATTTTATGGCGGGGAAAAGACCCCGCCGGTTTTGTTGAAAAAGATTATAAGTTAGTATACAATAATATAAAATAAAAATTTCGAATAATAATAAGTTTATTTGAAATAAATAAAAATTAAAAAATATGTTAAATATAATTTTTAAAATAAATTGAGGTTTTTAATGAACAAAAAGGAATTTATAGAAATTGTTAAAAGTTTAAGTTTTCCTAAAGATAAGTTTTGTATAATTGCTGGAGGATCATACTTAATGTATGGTTTAAAAAATGATACTGAAGATATTGACTTAAAAATAAAACCAGAATTATTTAACAAATTAAAAGAAAAATATAATCTAGTAAAGAGTACTAAGATGGAAAATTTATATGAACTTTCTAATAATATAGAATTAAAAGTTGAAGATTTTGATTTAAATGACATTAAAGTTATAGATGGTTTTAATGTTTTAAAATTAGAAATACAAAGAAAATGGATTATAGAAAATAAAAGAGAAAAAGATAAAGAAAAATTAAAACTTATAGATGAATATTTAAGTACAAAGGATTGATGTATGTGAATAAAACTGGAAATAGAAGAAAAAATAGATCAAGACATTCTTCTGAAGGACTAAGTAGAGAAGAATATGTAGAAAGAGTAAGAAGAAGGAAAAATAATGAGATTGATGATATTATAAATGATTCTCAAGAAAAAAGAGCTTCTACTTCTAGAAGAAATAGTAGAGCTACAAGTAGAAAGATAAATAAAAGATCATCTAAAAAGAAAAATGATAAAAATGATATAGATGGTAATATGCAAGAAGAGCTAGATACTAAAACAAGAATAAAGAAAATGATAATTAAAATTCTTATTAGAGTATTAATTATAGTTCTTGTAATATTATTTATTTTATTTATTATTTCACTTATAAGATTTACAAGTATTGCAAAACAAATGATAAAAAATGCTCCTTCTATTATTGTTGATACTTCAGAGGAGAAAATTGGTGAAATAGGAAGCGAAAGAAATAGAAAAAATATTTCTTTTGAAGAGATGCCGGATAATTTAAAAAATGCATATGTTGCGATAGAAGATGAAAGATTTTATAAGCATGGAGGAGTAGATATTAAAAGAACAGGTGCTGCAACTCTAAATTATATATTTTCATTTGGAAAAGCTTCATTTGGTGGAAGTACAATAACTCAACAATTAGTAAAAAATTTAACTGGAAATACTAAAGCAACTGTCACTCGTAAAGTAGATGAGTGGACTAAAGCTATGGCATTAGAAGTTGCTATGTCAAAAGAAGAGATATTAGAAGCATATTTAAATATTATTTATATAGGGCCAAATGTTTATGGGGTTGAAACTGGTGCTGAATATTATTTTTCAAAACATGCTAAAGATTTGTCTCTTGAAGAATGTGCATTTTTAGCTGGAATAAATCATGCTCCTAATGCTTATAATCCATTTAGAGAAGGAGAAGATAATTCTGAAAAAATTAAGAAAAGGACAAATACAGTTTTAAACAAAATGCTTGAACTTAAATATATCTCACAAGAAGATTATAATAAAGCAAAAGAAGAAGTAGAAAAAGGACTAGATTTTAAAAGAGGCGATATTGATGTAGAAAAAGAACCTGATGTTTATTCATATCATACTGATGCATTAATATCTGAAGTTATAAAAGATATTTCAGAAAGAAAGCATATTTCTGAAGAATTTGCTACAAACTATTTATATATGGCAAACTTAAAAATATATAGTACACAAAATAATTCTATTCAAGAAACAATGGAAAAAGAATTTAATAAAAAAATGTATTTATTAGATTCAAAAAATACAGATGGTGCAACTTCACAAGCTGCAATGGTAGTAATTGATAATAAGACAGGTTATGTAGTAGGATGTGTTGGCGGCCTTGGAGAAAAAGAAACTTCTAGAGGATTCAATAGAGCAACACAGGCTAAAAGACAAACAGGTTCAGCGATTAAGCCACTAGCTATTTTAGTACCAGGAATAGAAAAGAAAATATTTACAGCATCTACTACTTTTGTAGATGAAGAAACTGACTTTAATGATGGATCAGAAGAGCCTTACCATCCAACAAATTATGATGGATATTTAGGTGAAATTACTGTAAGAAGAGCAGTAGAGTCATCTCAAAATATTCCTTTTGTTAAAATGATGGAAAAGATTACTCCTAAAACATCGATAAAATATTTGAAAAAGATGGGTATTACTACTTTAACAGAAAAAGATGAAAACTTAGCTTTAGCACTTGGTGGTTTAGATTCTGGTATGACACCATTAGAAACAGCTGCGGCATATGCAACTATCGCAAATGATGGTAAGTACATAGAACCAACTTTTTATACTAAGATTGAAACTCAGGAAGGGAAAAATGTTCTTAAGAGTAAACAAAAAAAGAAGAAAGTATTTTCAAAAGAAACGGCATATGTTGTAAAAGAATTATTAACAGAACCTGTTAATGGAACATATGGTACAGCTACATATTGCAAAATGAAAAATATGGATGTTGCAGCTAAAACTGGAACTACAAATGAAAATTATGATAGATGGCTATGTGGATTTACTTCTTATTATTCTGCAGCAACTTGGTTTGGATTTGATATAAATGAAACAATTAATTTTAATAAAAGAAATCCTGCAGGTTTAATATGGTCTTCTGTAATGGATGATATTCATGAAGGACTTGAAGGTAAAAGATTTGAAAAGCCTAAAAAAGTAGTTACATGTACTGTATGCAGTAAAACTGGTAAAAAAGCTACTAAATATTGTGGAGATACATATGAGGAATATTATATAAAAGGTACTGAACCTACTGAGTGTACATATCATTCATCAAAAAATAAAGGAAAAAAGAATGAAAATAATAAAGCTGTAAATAAAAATACTGTAGATGAAAGTAAGAATACTGAAAATGAGAAAAAAGAAAATGATGATAAAGTTATAGAAGAAGTTATAGTAGAAAAGCCATCAAATAATAACAATAATAGTGATGATGTAAATGCAAATGAAAATAAAATTGAGGATAATATAGATAGTAATGAAAATTCTTCTCAAGAAAATCAAAATGAAGATAGTTCAACAAGTACTAATACAGATAAAGTAGAGAGTGTAGATGGTAGTGATTCTGAAAGTAGTGCAGAAACTACTGATGAGAGTAGTAATCCAAGTGATGAAAAAATGGATGATGCAGCTTAAGAAATTTTAAATATTAAACAATAAAAAATAAACTTTAAATACATAAAGAATATTTAAAGTTTATTTTTTTGTTTTTTGAGAATAATAATTATATAAAATAAAAGGAGGTTTTAATATGGATAGAAAACAAATAATAAATTGTACAGTAAGTAGTTGCAAATATCAAAACGAGAATAATAAATGTAATTTAAATCAAATTACAGTAAAGCCATTTAAAAATTGTAAAACTGGTGAAAAAGATGAAACTATATGTGGAGATTATAAGTTAGATAGCTAAAAATTTTAAAAATAAAAGTTAAAATTAAAAAATAAAAAGGGCGAATTAATTCGCCCTTAAATATTATCTTTTTCTTTTAATCTCATTGATATTTTCAACACGTCTATCTTTAGTTCTTCTATCAGTAGAAACTGGTTCATTTTTTTTACGTCTATCTTTATTTTTTCGTCTTTCATCAAAAAGATTACCATCTCGATCCATAACTATCAAAAGTAATCACCTCTCATTTGTAAATTTTAATAAAGTATAGCATATTATTTTTTCTTTTGCAACTTGACAGATAAATTTATAAGAAATAAAATGTAACAAACAACGAAAATAATATTAGGAGGGATTTTTATGCCATTAGTAACAACTAAAGAAATGTTTGAAAAAGCTATGAAAGGACATTATGCTATAGGAGCATTTAATATTAATAATATGGAGTTTATACAAGCTATAACTGAAGCTGCAGATGAAGCAAAATCACCAGTTATACTTCAAGTATCTTCAAGTGCTATTAAATATGCACAAATTAAATATTTAACAAAAATGGTTGAAGCTGCTGTAGAATCAACAAATATTCCAATTGCACTTCATCTAGACCATGGACCAGATTTTGAAACATGTAAAATGTGTATTGACAATGGATTTACATCAGTTATGATAGATGGTTCAAAATATGATTTCGAAGAAAATGTAGCTCTTACTAAAAAAGTAGTAGATTATGCTCACTCAAAAGGTGTAGTAGTAGAAGCTGAACTTGGAAAATTAGCAGGTATTGAAGATGAAGTAAATGTTGCAGCAGATGATGCAAGATATACAGATCCAGACCAAGCAAAAGAATTTGTTGAAAGAACTGGATGTGATTCTTTAGCAATTGCCATAGGAACAAGCCATGGTGCATATAAATTTAAAGGAGAAGCTAAATTAAGATTTGATATTTTAGCAAAAGTTAAAGAAAAATTACCAAATACTCCAATAGTATTACATGGTGCATCTTCAGTAATTCCAGAACTTGTTGAAATGTGTAACAATAACGGTGGAAATATTCCAGGAGCTAAAGGATGTCCAAACGAAATGTTAAAAGAAGCAGGAGAAAAAGGTGTATCTAAAATAAATGTAGATACAGATTTAAGACTTGCTATGACTGCTCAAATTAGAAGAGTGTTTAATGAAGATCCATCAATTTTTGATCCTAGAAAATATTTAGGACCAGCAAGAGATGAAATTAGAAAAACAGTATTAGATAAAATCAATAATGTATTTTGTTCTGGAGGAAAAGCATAAAATAATAATTTATTTTAGGAGAAACAAATGAAAAATATATTGTTTAATGTAGAATTGTTAGATAGGCATTATGCATTTTATTTAGATGATGAAACAAATAATTTATATGGATTTGCTGTTAAAAGAAATCATAAAGCTTATTTCATTACAAAAGGTAATGAGATAAGTTTTATGAATAAAATAATTGACTTCCTTAATGAAAAATATATAAGAAGAAATGATGTATTATATAAAAATGAATATTTGGAAAGATATATTAACAGATACAATAAAATGAGCTATTTTGCAAGAAAAAATGAAGATAAACTACGTCCAGTAGCATATGAGGAAGCTTCCGACTTATATGACTTTTATAATAAACCTAAAACATTATATATAGGAAGAAAAAGAAATGCTGGTAGACAAGGTGCATATAGAGGTTATGGCGGGGAAGATCCATTTTCTTCAAGCTCATCATATGGACAATATAATCCATATGGATCAAGTGGTCATTTTTCGACTTCTGATCCTTATTATAATAATCAATATCAAAATAGAAACAGAAGTAATAGAAATAAAAAACCACCATTAAAATTAATTTTTGCTATTGCAGGAACTGCAGCGACTATATCATTATCTGCATTGGGTATTAAATTTTTGATAGATGGTGGAAAAGTTCCATTTATTACTAAATCACAAATTGAACAACAATTTGGAGAAGTAGATATAACAGCAGATGAAGAAGTAGAAAAAGATTTACAAACAAAATATGAGAGCATACAAAAACAGCTTGAAGAACAGGACTTCGAAAATTGGGAAATATCAAAGGAATTAGATGAGATAGCTTTTTTTGAAGGAGATAGTAGTGATATTAACTTTTACTATGATTCTGAAAAAAATGAAGTTGTATTTGTATATGAAGATTTACAAAGAACAGCTCCTTTACATAGTGAAGAAAAAGCTATGGAAGAAGATACTTCTTCGCCAAATATTCCTGAGGGTGTAGAAGAAATATTAGAAACTATTGCAAATAACGATAATCTAACAGATGAAGAAAAGACTTTTATAGCGGGTTCTGTTTTAGATACTTTAGTAGAGAATGCTGAATATTTAAATTATGATGAGCTTAATTATAGATATAGAATATTAGATATTAACTATGAATATCATGAGAATGGTAAAGATGTTTCTGGACAAATAAATAATTCTCCGTATGAAAGTGCATTGGCACAATATTCTTTGCCAGTTAGTTATACACAATATGAATCTATGAGAGAATTTGTAGAAAAATATGATATTTCAGAAGATGATATTGGACTTGCTTCTGGAAAAATAAGTGTTTTTAATGGAACAGATTTAAATTCATCTATAGAAAATAGTAAAACAACAATTCCTCATGAGCTTCGGACATGTAAATGGAAATTTTGAAGGACCAACAGTATTATTAAATGAAGGATATACTTCAGTAAGTACTAATGCAGGCTCTTATGAAAATGAGCAATTAATGGCAAGATTGATGATAGAAACTTTTGGTGATGAGACTATAAGGGAAGGTTATTATGGATTTGACTTAACTAATGCTTTAACCAATAAAATAGTAGAGAAAACAGGTAGAGACAATAAAGAAGTATATAGTGAAGTAACTTCATTTTTAGAAGAAATTCAAGATGTCTTATATAGAACAGGTGATATAGGTCTTGAATTTAGAAAAGATTCTATATTAATGCAAGATTATGATAATCTATTTAAAAAATTTGAAGAATATTATGAAGCGATAAATGAAGAAAAAATGTCTAATAATATTATTGCAACATCAATAGCAGATTATATTCAAGAAGATGGAAAAAGAACTAAATTAAGAGATGGAGAGCATATTGTAGGAATACAATTTAATGAAGACGGTTCAGCAAAGATTTCTGTTGGAAAGAGAAGAGATGAATTTTCGTATAGTATTGGACTACAAACAACAACAGAGACTGCTAGTTCTGTTTCTAGGGATTATAATGTGAATTCAGAAAACAAAAATAATACTAATATGTTTTCAGAAATTAAAGATGAAAATATAGAATATATTAGTGATTTATATGGAGAAATAGATAGATAGATAGAACTGTTTAATATGGTAAAGAAAAAAGAGATATGAAAATGAGCTGAACTCAAAAAAACATATCTCTTTATATTTTTCTTATTATACAATTTCTTTTAAAATCATTTCTAAGCAAAATAAATAAAAACAGCATAAACAAATACATTATATGCTGTTTTTTTCTTTAAGAGCTCGTTTAATCTTAATTTCGGCTTCTTTTTTTGCTATATCATTACGCTTATCATATAATTTTTTTCCTTTTCCAATTCCAAGTTCTATTTTAACAAAACTTCCTTTAAAATAAAGTGATATTGGAATTAATGAAAAACCTTGTTGTTTTACGAGATTAAATAATTTTTCAATTTCTTTTTTATTTAACAAAAGTTTTCTTGTTCTTAAAGGATCTTTATTAAAGATATTTCCGTATTCGTATGGGCTTATATGCATTCCATATATATAAGCTTCACCATTTTTTATATTAACATAGCTATCTTTAAGATTTACTTTTCCAAGTCTAATTGACTTTATTTCTGTTCCTGTAAGTACAATCCCTGCTTCTAAAGTATCTTTTATATCATAATTATGTCTAGCAACAGGATTTTTTGATACTAATTTTCTTTCCATATGTAACCTCTATTTAATATTAATTGTTATATTTTTTATAATAAAAATTATAACATCAAAATAATTATAAGACAAGTAATAGTGCTTATTCGCCTCCTAAAAAAGAAAAATCAAATTAAGAAAGAGAAAAAACACTATTACAATTTTTAATGATTTTTATTTGAATTATTTGTTTGTGAAGTATAGTACCAAACTAAAGCAACTATTACTATAGCGATTGCAGCAAGTATCATCCAAAGCCAAACATTTGATGTCATAGATGCAGTTTCATTTGCTGTCGTTTGAGTTGTATTATAATTTCCAGTAGTATCATAAGTCATGTTTCCTGCTACATTTTGCATCATATTTTCACCAGTTTCCATTCCATTTTCTATCTTATTTCCAGCATCGTCTACCATATTTTTTGCAGTATTTGCAGCTCCATTAGTTGCATTTTCTATAATATTTCCAGCATTTTTTACTGAATTTTGAGTCTTATCGACAGACTTTTTCATTTCATCTGTTACTCCAGAAGCAAATATGTTGCAAGATAATAATATTAGTAAAATAGAAAAAACTATACTAGTTATTATTAAATGTTTCTTTTTCATAAAATTACCTCCTAAATAAGTTTTTTTAAAACTTAAATTTATTATGTGTATATAACAAAATTATATTCATATAATATTCAATCATTATAAAAATAAATAAAAAAATAATTGAAATAAAAATAAATGAAATTAAATTAAATCAGACAAAATAAACATATAATTAAAAGGTAAAATTAAAAATTAGATAAAATAATATAAATAAAATAAAAAACAAGATAAAATAAAACAAAATAAAATAAAAAATAAAGAAGCTAAGCTTCTTTATTTATATTATAAATGATTAAATTTATTTTTTTAGTCTTATTAATATTGCAATTGCAAATAAAATAAGTAAAATACCAATTACAATTATAAATATACTTAATATGATTGAAACTCCTAAATCTGATTCTGGAAGAGTAGATGTACTAGATGAACTTTGAGATGATGTTGAAGTTGTTCCAGGAGAAGATGATTCTGTTTCAGAGCTTGTATCAGTAGAATTAGTATCCGATGTATTAGTATTAGATGTATTTGTAACTGATGTTTCAGATGTTTCATTAGAAGTATTTGTATCTGAGGTATTTGACATTGTGTTAGTAGTTGTAGTTGTAGAATTTGATGTGTTAGTTGTTGATGTATTTGTTGTTGAAGTTGTAGTAGTATTTGATTGAGTTGTATTTAGCGATGTTGCAAATATAATATTAGATAAGCAAAAAATCATAATTAGTGATAATATTGTTACTTTTATTAATTTATTTTTATTCATTTCTAACCTCCAAGTATTAAATATAAGATTATAATTATTATTACATATATTTAATAAAAAAGTCCAGTAAATTTAATAATATTTTTTATTAAATGAAAGAGAATATATAAAATTTATAATGCATTACGTTTTATTATTTAAATATTTGAAAAATAATAGAGAATGTTATATAATCTATGAAAATTTAAATAATAAAAAATTAGAAAATAAGGAGAAAAAATGAATAAAAAAATAAAGAATGCAGTAACTAATTTTATAAAAAAACATAGTGAATATAGAGATATTGTAAGAGATTCTTTTAATTTTTTAAGAGGAATTAAATATAAGATAGATGGTATTGGAAAAAAGATAGATGAAAAAACTATACTATTTTCTTGTTTTAATGGAGTATCTTATACTTGTAGCCCAAAAGCATTATATGAAGAAATTTTAAAAAGCGACAAATATGATGATTATAAACTAGTGTGGGTTTTTAAAAATCCTGAAAAATATAAATTTTTACTAAATAATAAAAATACTATACTTGTAAAAAGAGAAAGTAAAGAATATAGAAAATATCTTCATACAGCTAAATACTGGTTCTTTAATTTTAAAATTGCTGATTCGATTTATCCTACTAAAGATCAAGTGTTTCTACAATGCTGGCATGGAACACCTCTAAAAAGATTAGGGTGTGATTTAAAAAATTTTGATAATTTATTAAATTCAGTAGATGGAATGAAGAAAAGATATAAAATGGAAGCAGAAAAATTTACTTATTTTATATCTCCATCTAAATTTGCTAGTGAAAAATTTATATCAGCATGGAACTTAAAAGAAATTGGTAAAGAAAATATTATGATAGAAAAAGGATATCCAAGAAATGACTTTCTATTTAATTATACAAAAAAAGATGTAGAAAACATGAAAAGAAAGATATTAGGATATTATTATCTTGAATATGAAAAAAATATAAAAAAGAAAAAAATTATTTTATATGCTCCGACATATAGAGCAAATCAACATGAAACAGGAGTTGGATATGTATATAAAAATGAAGTTGATTTTGATAAACTTAGAGAAAAATTAGGTGATGATTATATAATATTATTTAGACCTCATTATTTTATAGCTAATGCTTTTGATTTCGATAAATATGATGGATTTGTTTATAATGTATCTGACATAGACGATATAAACGGATTATATATTATTTCAGATATTTTAATTACTGACTATTCTAGCGTATTTTTTGATTATGCTAATTTAAAAAGACCAATGATATTTTATATGTATGATTTAGAGCATTATAGAGACGAATCTAATGGCTTTTACATTGATGTTAACAAAGAACTTCCTGGTAAGATAGTAAGAACTGATGATGAATTGATAGATGAAATTGAAAGAGTTTCTAAAGAGTTTAAATATGATGATAAATATAAAAAATTTAATGATACATACAACTATTTAGATGATGGAAATGCCTCAAAAAAAGTACTAGATGTTGTATTAAATAATAAAGAAAATTAAAATAAATTATATAGAAAGAAGGCTTTTTATATGAATAGAGATGAAGCATTTGAAATTTTAAAAAAATATAATAAAGAGGAATTTCACATAAGACATGCTTTAACAGTAGAAGGAGTAATGAGATATTTTGCAAGAGAAAATAATGAAGATGAAGAATATTGGGGAATAGTAGGACTTTTACATGATATTGATTTTGAATTATATCCAGATGAACATTGCAAAAAATGTGTTGAACTTTTAAAAGAAAATGATGTTAATGATAGTATGATTAAGTCTATATGTAGTCATGGATATGGTATGTGTTCAGATATAGAGCCTACTCTTATTATGGAAAAAATTTTATTTGCAACAGATGAACTTACAGGATTAATATGGGCTGCTGCTAAAATGAGACCTTCAAAAAGCACTAAAGATATGGAAGTTTCAAGTTTGAAAAAGAAATTTAAGGATAAAAAATTTGCAGCTGGATGTTCAAGAGATACTATTAAAAAAGGAGCAGAAATGCTAGGATGGTCTTTAGAAGAATTATTCGAAAAGACTATTTTAGCAATGAGAGAAGATGAGGATAAAATAAATGAATATATGAATAAAAAATATTAATGGAAAATATTGCAAAAAAACATATATTGGTATAATTACTATATAAAAAAGGGGAGTGATTTTATATGAAATCTAAAGAAAAAATTATTAAACTGATTTTAGTAATTCTCTTAATTTGTATAGTAATTTTTGTTTTAAATGTAATGCGTAAAGCAATAATTATTAGAAGTATTTCTAAAGAATACAAAGAAAATTATGCAAGTATAACAAATTTCTATGAAAGGATTAAAGATGAATATTTTGTAACAGAAATTTGGAGAAAAGATAATAGAGCAATCATTAAAAAAACATATGAAAATAAAGATAAAATAGAAAAGGATATAGAAATTACTTATATAGATGAAGATTATAAATACGTGTTTAAAGATGATAAAGTTACAAAATTAAATAAAGAAGAAGCAGATCTTCCAGTGCTTACACATGCGATTTTTGATGTACCAAATTTTTCACAAGCTTTATTTGCATCATTAATGTATGACGTTTCTTCTGAAAAAATATATGGTGAAGACTGTTATTATATAGATTGTGATACGACAAGTCTTTTATATAATATGATAAACTTTAGAAAAGATAATATTACAGATCAATCTTTTGTAAATAAGGATACTAAACTTTTATCTAAAGAAATTTCAAATACTAGGGTAAGGTATTATAAGTATGAATTAAATAATGTAACTGATGAAAATGTTAAAATGCCAGATATAAAAGATTTAGAATTAATAGACAAAACTAAATAAAATATAAAAACAAATAAAATAAAAATACTAGCAAGTTTTATATTGCTAGTATTTTTATTTATTTTAATATTAAATATTGACATATACTAGGTAGGGGTATATAATCTATGCGAGGTGAACATAATATGAGAACAAGTGGAAAAAAGGTAACTACAAATGAGTATAAAAAAACGATAAGATCAGATAAAGAAAAGAAATTATATACGAGAAGATTAAATATAATAGAGGGACAAATAAGAGGAATTAATCAAATGATTGAGTCTGATAGATATTGTGGAGATATATTAACACAAATATCTGCTGCTCAAAATGCTTTAAAAAGTTTAGGAAATAGCATATTAGAAAATCATTTAAAAACTTGTGTAGCAAGAGATATAAAAAATGGCGATGATGAAATATTAGATGAAGTAATTCAATTGATTAAAAAATTACAATAAAGAAAATATTTATGAGGGAAGGGGTTTATATATGAAACAAGATAAGTTTGACATTCAAGGAATGACATGTAGTTCTTGCCAGGCACATGTTGAAAAAGCTGTAAAAAAATTAGAAGGTGTAAATATTGTAAATGTTAATTTATTAACTAATAATATGAACGTTGAATATGACGAGACTCAAGTAAGTTCAGATAGAATAATTAAAGCAGTAGTGGATGCAGGTTATGGTGCAAGACTAGATGTAGAAGATAATAAAGCTTCTAATAGAAATAAAGAGACTCTTAATAATAATGACGAAATAAAAAATATGAAAAAAAGATTAATACTTTCTATACTATTTTTAATTCCACTTATGTATCTTGCTATGCACCAAATGTTTTATAATCATTTCGGAATACCAGTTCCAGAATTTATTAAAAATATTTTCCATGGAAGAGAAAATGCTTTAATATTTAGTTTTACTCAATTTTTATTAGTTATTCCTATAATGTATATAAACAGAAATTATTATATAAAAGGATTTAAATCATTATTTAAAATGTCTCCTAATATGGATTCATTAATAGCTCTTCGGATCTAGCGCAGCAGTTTTATATGGAGTTTTTGCAATTTATATGATAGGATATGGATTAGGTCATAATAATTTAGATATAGTTTCAAGATATATGGGGGACATATATTTTGAATCAGCAGGTACTATACTTACATTGATAACACTTGGAAAATATTTAGAAACAAAATCTAAAGGAAAAACTAGTGATGCAATAAGTAAACTTATAAATTTAGCTCCAAAGACATCAATAGTATTAAGAGATGGTAAAGAAGTTTTAATAAATACTGATGAGATAGTATATCATGATATAGTTGTTATAAAACCAGGTGGAAGTATTCCAGTAGATGGTATAGTATTAGAAGGTGTATCTTCTGTTGATCAATCTAGTATCACAGGAGAAAGCATTCCAGTTCAAAAGAAACTTGGAGACAAAGTAGTATCTGGAACGATAAATAAAAATGGTGTTTTAAAAGTAAGAGCTACTAAAGTAGGTGAAAATACAACTCTTTCACAAATTATTAAATTAGTTGAGGAAGCAAGTAACTCAAAAGCTCCAATATCAAAACTTGCAGATAGAGTAAGTGGAGTATTTGTTCCTATTGTAATTACTATTGCAATTCTTGCTACTTTATATTGGCTATTTATTGCTCATATGAGTTTTGAATTTGCATTAAGTATTGGAATAGCTGTACTTGTTATTTCTTGCCCATGTGCCTTAGGACTTGCAACACCAGTTGCAATAATGGTTGCTACAGGAAAAGGAGCTCAAAATGGAGTACTAATTAAATCTGCTGAAAGCTTAGAATTATTACATAATATAGACACAGTAGTATTTGATAAAACAGGAACTATAACAGAAGGAAAACCAGAAGTTACAGATATTATTTCATATATTGACGAAAATGAATTATTAAAAATTGCAGGTAGTTTAGAGCAAAATTCTGAACATCCACTTGCAGAAGCAATAATGAATAAATTAAAAGATAAAAATATTGATGTCTATAAAATTGACGGATTTAATTCTACATCTGGAAGAGGAATAGAAGGTAAGATAAATACTATAAGATATATAGGTGGTAATTTATCTTTTATGGAAGAAAATAATATAAAGGGAATTAATATTGCCAAAAATGATAGTCAAAGTATGCAAGAACAAGGTAAAACATGTATTTATTTTGCAGATACATCAAAGATAATTGGTATATTAGGAATCGCAGATACTATTAAGAGTACATCAAAAATAGCTATTGAAGAACTTCAAAAAAGAAATATAGACACTATAATGATTACAGGCGATAATAGAAAAGCTGCAAATGCAATTGCAAAAGAAACTGGAATAGATAAAGTAATATCAGAAGTATTACCACAAGAAAAAGAAATTGAAGTATCTAAATTACAAAAACAAGGTAAAAAAGTTGCTTTTGTAGGAGATGGTATAAATGATAGTCCTGCTTTAGTAAAATCAGATGTGGGGCTTGCAATTGGATCAGGAACAGATATTGCTATAGAATCTGCAGATATTGTTTTAATAAAAAATGATTTATTAGATGTAGTATCTGCAATAGATTTAAGCAAAGCCACTATAAATAATATAAAGATGAATTTATTTTGGGCATTTTTCTATAATGCAATTGGAATTCCAGTTGCTGCTGGTGTATTCTTCTCATCTTTTGGATTTAAATTAAACCCAATGATAGGAGCATTAGCAATGAGTTTTAGTTCTGTATGTGTTGTAACTAATGCATTAAGATTAAGAAATTTTAAACCAAGATTTTTAAAAAGATTGAAAAAAGAAAATTTATTAGATAAATATTATATAGAAAATAATAAAATTACAGAAGAAAATAAAAATAAAGAAAGCGAGGAAAAAAGTATGAGTGAGTTTGTAAAAGAAGTTAGTATTGAGGGAATGAGTTGTAATCATTGTAAAATGAGTGTTGAAAAGGCAGTAGGAAACATCAAAGGTGTTACAAGTGTAGAAGTAAGTTTAGAAAATAAAAACGCTATAGTAAAAAGTAATGTAGAAATAGATGAAGAAAAAATAAAAAATGCTATTGAAGAAGAGGGATTTAAAGTAGTTGATATTAAATAAAAATGTTTTATATTTTACAATAATTAATTATAAAACAAAACTTGAAAGGAAATACTGATGGAAAATAAATTTGAAAGAACGAGCTTAATAATAGGTAAAGATGGGGTAGAAAAACTAAATAAATCAAAAGTTGCAGTATTTGGTATTGGAGGAGTAGGCTCTTACGTAGTGGAAGGATTAGCAAGAGCTGGTATAGGGAATTTTGTCCTTGTAGATAATGATATTGTTTCAATTTCAAATATAAACAGGCAAATAATAGCTACTACTAAAACTATTGGAAAACCTAAGGTAGATATAGCAAAAGAAAGAATATTAGAAATAAATCCTAATGTTAAAGTAGAAACATATCAAACATTCTTTATGCCAGATACTAAAGGAATTTTAGATGATTCTATTGATTATATTGTAGATTGTATAGATACAGTAACTGCGAAAATAGAATTAGTAGTAAGAGCAAATAAGTTAAATATCCCAATTATATCTTCTATGGGAACAGGTAATAAATTAGATCCAACTAAATTTGAAGTAAGTGATATTTATAAAACATCAGTATGTCCTCTTGCTAAAGTAATGAGAAAAGAATTAAAACAAAGAGGAATAAACAGTTTAAAAGTCGTTTATTCAAAAGAAGAA
The DNA here is from genome assembly GCA_944387405.1 of uncultured Clostridia bacterium. Taxonomy (GTDB): domain Bacteria; phylum Bacillota; class Clostridia; order TANB77; family CAG-508; genus UMGS1994. The sequence goes on along the minus strand of CALXET010000001.1, from coordinate 253,118 downwards.
CCTATAAAAAAATGTGTAGCAAAAGATGATAGTAATAAAGAAAGACAAAAAAAGAATATTCCTGGAAGTATATCTTTTGTACCATCAGTAGCAGGTTTAATAATAGCAGGAGAAGTTGTAAAAGATATAATAGAATATAAAAAGTAATTTTAATAAATCTAAAAATAGAATTTAAATAATCAAAAAGGATAGAAAGTATGGAAGAAAAAACTAATGTAATGAGGATTTTAGATAAAAATAAAATTAAGTATAAAAGTTATTCCTATATAAACACAGATGCAGTAAGTGGAACAGAAGTTGCAGATGCTTTAGGAGAAAACCCAGAACAAGTATTTAAAACTTTAGTTACAGTTCGGAAAGTCAAAAAATTATTATGTTTTTGCAATTCCAGTAAATAAAGAACTTAATTTAAAAAAAGCTGCTAAAAGTGTAAATGAGAAAAATATAGAAATGATAAAACAAAAAGATTTATTACCACTTACAGGATATATTCATGGTGGATGCTCAATGATTGGAATGAAAAAACAATTTAAAACCGTAATAGATATAAGTTCAAGTAAATTTAATACTATAATATTTAGTGCTGGAAAAGTAGGATATCAAGTAGAAGTTTCATTAGATGATTTGAAAAAAGTAATAAATTATAAATTAGAAGATGTGTGTGATTAAATCTAAAATAAAAAATACATAAATGACTTAATGTTTTTATTAGAAAGAATATTAAGTCATTTACTTTTTTATTTAATAAGAGTATAATAAATTTTACCATTTTATTAGTAATCCATAAGTAAAGTTTTATAATGGAGGAGGTATTAAAGTTTATATTAATATAATATGGATACTTTTAATTTGGAAATGTCACTAGTAAACATGTTTATATGTAAAGAAAGGCGAGGAGAAGGGTACTTATGAGTACGAGGTCCAAGAGAAGTAGAAGAAGACGGAGAGAGAATGTAATCTTTACAATCTTAATACTCGTTACATTAGTTATCCTGGGTTATTTCTTTTTTGACACAAACGTAGTAATTCGTGCACAAGACGAAGAAATCCAGGTAACTAACACAAACAACGAGTATGAAGAAGCAAAGGCAACATGGCTTGGAATTGACATATCAAGTTTGATAGAAAAAGAGGGAGAAGTCAATTTTGAAAAGCCAGGAAAGTATGTGGTAAAGTATCATGTAAAATTTTCAACAAAGTCTTGTGAAAAGACAGTTATAGTTAAAGATGCTATGCCACCAGAAATAATGCTTGTTGGTGAAAGCAATGTAGTTGTGCAAAACATTTCTGAATACGAAGAGTTGGGCTATGAAGCCAAAGATAATGTAGACGGAGATATTACAGGCAGAGTAACGGCAAACATGAAACAAGTTACTGACAATTACTATGAAATTGAATATTATGTAGAAGATAGTTCTGGAAACAAATCTACATGTGTTCGGAAAGTTATAGTAAATGCCGGGACAGTGTTTCTCACATTTGATGATGGTCCATCTATGGAGATTACACCAGAGATTTTAGATATTCTAAAAGAGAAAAATGTTAAAGCAACTTTTTTCCTTGTAGGATATGGAGAAAATAAAGAGGAATTAGTTAAAAGAATATATGATGAAGGGCATTCAATTGGTCTTCATGGATTTTCACATGATTATTCTGTGATTTACCAGTCAATAGATGCACTCATGAATAACTATATGACTCTTCAAGAAATGGTGAGAAATACGACAGGAGGATATGATTCACATCTGATTCGATTCCCTGGAGGAACATCAAATACTGTAAGCAGGAACTATTGTCTCGGGATAATGTCTCAAGCAGCAATAAAGGCAGGCGAATATGGATATGTTTATTTTGATTGGAATGTAGACAGTAATGATGCTGGAGGCGCGAAGACAGCAGATGAAATTTATCAAAATGTAATTTCGGGCATTCAGCCAGGAAGAAACAATGTAGTTTTAATGCATGATTCGTCAGGTCATACAGCAACAAAAGATGCACTTGAAAGGATAATTGATTATTGCATCTTAAATGGATATCAGATAAAACCGATTACTGAAGATACAGTACCAGTAACACATAATCCGAATAATTAAAAGTAACATTTGGTAAAACTTTAGCGGCACAGAGCTCTATCATGGAGATGTGCCGCTTTCTTATATGGAATGATAAACATAAAAAGTTGACACGCAGAGCATTATTTTTATTATGTATATTTATGAGAAAAAATAAATATATTCTTAAAAATATATAAAGCAATAAAACAATTCTATTTATAATATATTAATTAAAAAAAGTAGTTTAAAATATTTGTTGATAAATGTATAATATAAAAAAATAATCTTATTATTTTTAGGAGGTTATATGAATAAAAGAGAATTTTATTATCCTTCAAGCGATGGAAAAACTAGAATACATGCTGTAGAATGGAGCCCTGATGAGAGTCCAAAAGCTATTTTGCAAATTGCACATGGAGTAACAGAATATATTTTAAGATATGAAGAATTTGCTGAGTTTTTAACTAGCAAAGGAATTATTGTAGTTGGAAATGATCATATAGGACATGGAACTTCAATAGCAGAAAATGCAAAACCAATGTATTTTGGACCAGAGGGAAGTTTTAAATATGCAGTTGATGATGTAAACACACTTTATAAAACGATAAAAGAAAAGTATGAAAATATACCTTATATAATACTTGGATTTTCACTTGGTTCGTTTATTGTTAGAAGATTTTTAATCGATTATCCAGATACTGTAGATGGTGCTATTTTAGTAGGAACAGGACAAATTGCTCCTATTAAAATAAAAATTGCAAAGTTTATTGCAAAATCAGAAGCTAAAAAACATGGAGAGGATAATCCAACTCCTATGATAAAAAGTTTAAGTTTTGATAATTATAATAAATTATTTAAACCTAATAGAACTGATTATGATTGGTTATGTTTAAGCAAGACAAGTTTAGATAAATACATAAAAGATGAAAAAAGAGGAAAAGAATTATCAGCAGGACTTTTTAGAGAAATGTTATCTGGTATGGAGTATACAGGAAATTTAGAAAATATTAAAAAAATGAATAAAGATATTCCAATAATATTTTTATCAGGAGAAATGGATCCTGTAGGAGAAAAAGGTAAAAGTGTAAAAAAAGCTTATGATTATTTTAAAAAAGCAGGAATAAAAGATGTATCTATGAAGTTATATAAAGATTTAAGACATGATATATTACATGAGGATAATGCAGAACAGATATATCAAGATATACTAGAATTTATAAATGAAAAGGTGGTTAAATGAATAAAATTATAGATTTACATATTCATACTAATATATCTGATGGAGCTTTGTCTCCAAAAGAAGTTATAGATGAAGCATATAAAAATAATGTAAGTATTATTTCAATTGCAGATCACGATACTATAGATGAATATACTGAAGAGATTTTTGAATATGCTAAAAAAAGAAATATAGAGATAATTGTAGGAGTAGAGATATCTGCTAAGACAAAGAGGTCTGGCGTACATATATTAGGATATAATTTTGATTTAAACAATAAAAAACTTAAGGAAAGTTTATATAAATTAAAAAATTCAAGACATACATATTTATATAAAGTATCTAAAAGGTTAAATGAACTTGGATATATTGTAAATATTGAAATGTTAGATAAAATAGATGTTGTAACAAAAGCTCATATAGCAAATGATATTATAAGCAATAAGAAAAATGAGAAATTATTATTAAAAGAATTTAATATGATACCTACAAAAGGAGATTTTATAGAAAGATTAATGAATGAAGGTTGCATAGCATATGTAGAAAAAGATTCCCTTTCACCCAAAGAGGCTGCGGAAATAATAAGAGAAGCGGGTGGAAAAGCTATTTTAGCTCATCCTGTTGCGTATGAGTATGAAGATGGATTAAATGAAAAGGATATACTAGAAATCATAAATGATATGAATGCAGATGGAATTGAGTCTAATTATATTTATATAGATCAAAATAATATAAAAGTAGATGAAAGTGATAAATGGAATCAATTTGCAAATAAATATAATTTAATAACTACAGTAGGCTCTGACTTTCATAAAAAAGATGGAATCCATAAAGATATTGGCTTGATTGGTGATTTAACTTTATCAGATGAAGAGATTTGTAAGATAATTCGTAATTTAAAGAAGAAATAGAAAAAATATTGGTAAAAAATAATAAAAACTATTGAAAAATGCATAAAAATAGTATAAAATTATTATTCATATAAACAAATTAAATAGTAGTTCTGGAAGAAAATTTAAAATTAAAAAGGAGGATATTATGGCAGAAATATTAAAAGATATTTCAAGAACATTTAACGAGTACTTATTACTTCCAAACTTAACAGATGAAAGATGTATACCATCTAATGTTAGTTTGAGAGCACCACTTACAAAATTTAAAAAAGGAGAAGAAGCTGATTTATATTTGAACATTCCGCTTGTATCTGCGATAATGCAGGCTGTTTCAGGAGAAGAGATGGCTATTGCTTTAGCGCGCGAAGGGGGATGTTCTTTTATTTATGGATCACAATCTATTGAAGATGAAGCAAATATGGTAAGAAACGTAAAAAAATATAAAGCTGGTTTTATAAATAGTGATTCAAATGTTAAAAGTGGAACACCACTTAAAGAGGTTGTAAAACTTGTTGAAAAGACTGGACATTCAACAGTAATGATAACAGAAGATGGTACAAGTAACGGAAAATTCTTAGGACTAGTTACTGATAAAGACTATAGAATTTCAAGAGCAAATATGGAAAGTCCAATAGATGAATTTATGGTTAGAAAAGAAAAATTAGTATATGCAAAAAAAGGAATAACACTAGAAGAAGCAAATGATATGATATGGGAAAACAAAGTAAGTTGTCTTCCAATATTAGATGATGAAGGAAATCTAGATGCCTTAGTATTTAGAAAAGATTATGAAGAAAGAAAAAATAATCCTAATTCATTATTGGATGAAGAAAAAAGATACATAGTAGGTGCTGGTATAAATACTAGAGATTATGAAGAAAGAATCCCAGCATTAGTAGATGCAGGAGTAGATATATTATGTATAGATTCTTCTGATGGTTTTTCTGTATGGCAAAAAAATACAATAGATTTTGTAAGAGAAAAATACGGAGATAAAGTTAAAATCGGTGCAGGAAATGTAGTAGATAGAGAAGGATTTATGTATTTAGCTGAAGCTGGAGCTGATTTTATAAAAGTTGGTGTAGGTGGAGGATCTATTTGTATTACAAGAGAACAAAAAGGTATAGGTAGAGGACAAGCAAGTAGTCTAATAGATGTTGTAAATGCAAGAAATGAATATTTCGAAAAAACAGGTATATATATTCCAGTATGTTCTGATGGTGGAATAGTACATGATTATCATATAACATTATCTTTAGCTTTTGGAGCTGATTTTGTTATGATGGGTAGATATTTTGCAAGATTTGATGAAAGTCCAACTAGAGTTGTTAAAATGGGTAACAACTTCTATAAAGAGTATTGGGGCGAAGGTTCAAATAGAGCTAGAAATTGGCAAAGATATGATTTAGGAGATAAATCAAAAAATAAACTTGCATTTGAAGAAGGTGTTGATTCATATATTCCATATGCTGGACCACTAAAATCAAATGTTGAGACTACTTTAGATAAGATAAAATCAACAATGTGTAATTGTGGATCTATTTCAATTCCAGAATTCCATAAAAAAGCAAGACTTACTTTAGTGTCTAATATTAGTATTAAAGAAGGATCTGCTCATGATGTTGTATTAAAAGAGATAGAGGCAAAACCATTATAGGAGGAAAGAATTTTGAAAGAACAAGAATTAATAATAATATTAGATTTTTATGGACAATATAATCAATTAATTGCAAGAAGAGTTAGAGAATGTAATGTATTTTGCGAGATACTTCCTTTTAATACTCCTATAGAGAAAATAAAAGAAAAAAATCCAAAAGGCATTATATTTACAGGTGGTCCTGCAAGTGTTTATTTAGAAAATTCTCCAAAGTGTGATAAAGAAATATTTAATTTAGGAATTCCAGTACTTGGTATATGTTATGGTATGCAACTTATGACTTATATGTTAGGAGGAGAAGTTAAAAGAGCATATAAGAGAGAATTTGGAGAAATTGATGTTAAAATAAATAATAATTCATTATTATTTGAAGGATTAGAAAATACAAATAAATGTTTAATGAGTCATCAAGACTATGTAGAAAATGTTCCAGAAGGATTTGAAGTTATAGGAAGTACTGATAATTGTAAAATTGCTAGTATGGAAAATAAGGAGAAATTATTTTATGGAATACAATTTCATCCAGAAGTAAATCATACTAAAAACGGAACTAAGATTATAAGAAACTTTTTGTATAATATTTGCAAATGTTCAGGCACTTGGAAAATGAATTCTTTTGTAGAAGAAAAAGTAAAAGAATTAAAAGAAAAAATAGGAGATAAAAAAGCAGTTTGTGCTTTATCTGGTGGTGTAGATTCATCAGTTGCAGCAGCTTTAATTAACAAAGCAATAGGAAATAATTTAACTTGTATATTTGTAGATCATGGTTTGCTTAGAAAAAATGAAGCTGAAGAAGTTGAAGAAATATTTACAAAACAGTTTGATGTTAACTTTGTAAAAGTTGACGCAAAAGATAGATTTTTAGGAAAATTAAAAGGCGTTTCTGATCCAGAGCAAAAAAGAAAAATAATTGGAGAAGAGTTCATAAGAGTATTTGAAGAAGAAGGGAAGAAATTAGGAAAAATTGATTATTTAATTCAAGGTACTATTTACCCAGATGTAATCGAAAGCGGAGTTGGAGTAGGTGCAAAAATAAAAAGTCACCACAATGTAGGAGGACTTCCTGATTATGTCGATTTTAAGGAAATTATTGAACCATTAAGAGATTTATTTAAAGATGAAGTAAGAAAAGTTGGATTAGAACTTGGACTACCAGAATATTTAGTATATAGACAACCATTCCCAGGACCGGGCTTAGCTATAAGAGTAATAGGAGATATTACAGAGGATAAATTAGATATTTTAAGAGAAGCTGATTATATTTTTAGGGATGCCTTAATAAAAAATAAGTTAGATAGAGATATAAACCAATATTTTGCAGTGCTTACAAACATAAGAAGTGTTGGTGTTATGGGTGATGAGAGAACTTATGATTACACAATTGCTCTAAGAGCTGTAACAACTTCAGATTTTATGACTGCAACATGGAGCAAAATACCATTTGAAATATTAGAAGATGTATCTACAAAAATAGTAAATGAAGTAAAACATGTAAATAGAGTAGTATATGATATTACAAGTAAACCACCTGCAACGATTGAATGGGAATAATTAAAAAATATAATATATAATAAAACACTAAGTAATTTGCTACTTAGTGTTTTATTATAAATATATTGACTTTCTTTGACTTACTATATTATATAATAATTATAACTATTATAACTAGTATATCTATTATAACAATTATATTTTTTATAATTGCTTTAAATATTTTTAGGAGGTTAGTAGATGTCAATAGATTCAAATTTTTTAATAGATTTAGTAAAAAAAGCAAATGAATTAATAACAGATGACTTAATCATAAAAGCAAAAGATAATGAAGGAGATTTAGTAACTAATTTTGATTACGAAATAGAAAAATACATGATAGAAAGGATAAAAGAAAAATATCCTGGGTTTACAATAGTTAGTGAAGAGTTTAATGAAAATAATAAATTAACTGATAATTGTTTTACAATAGATCCAATAGACGGTACAGTTAATTTTTCAAATGGGCTACCTTTATGGGGAATACAAGTAGCATGTATTAAAAATTCACAAACTATTGCATCTGTAATATATCTTCCACGCTTAAATGAATTATATTATGCAGATGAGAGTGGTGCTTATTTAAATAATAAGAAAATTCATGTTAATGATTATGGAATAAATAGAGGAATGTATACAGTTACTGCAAAAGATGCAATTATAGGTGAAATAAAAATGAGAGAATTAAATAAAAATAATTGTAATTTTTGTGCTTGCATTAATTTTGCTTGGGTTGCAGCAGGTAGACTAAGTGGTACTATGTTTAGAAAAGACTCTTTATGGGATTATATCCCAGGACAATTTTTAGTAAAACAAGCTGGTGGAGTCATTTATAATGAAAGTGGTTCTCATGTAGCAGCAAATAATAAAGAGTTTTTAGAGACTTTAAAAGAAAGAGCATCATTTAATAAATATGAAGAAGTAAAGATTGTAAAGAAAAATAACTAAAGAATAAAATAGAAAATTAAAAGAAATTTAAAAATAGAAAATAAACATAAAAGAATATCAGGAGTGATTTATGAAAGTACTATTATTTACACATTCACAAGATCCAGATGGAGCAGGATGTGCCATTTTAGCTAACTTAGCTTTTAGCATCTATACATTAGTTCCAACAAAAACATTTGATATAAATAAAAATGTTCAAAAATACATAGATAATAATTTTATATATGATTATGATAAAATTTTTGTTACAGATTTATGTATTAAAGAACCATTACTTACATTTATAAATAATGATGAAATATTAAGAAATAAGGTTATAATTATAGATCACCACAAATCAGAAATAGACGAAGGAAATGATAAATATTCATTTGTAAACATTAAAATTAAAGAAAATGGAATAAAAGTGTCTGGAACAAGTCTTTTTTATGACTATCTAGTAAGTAATGGATATTTAGATATTTCTTTGCAAAATAAGAAAATAGTAGAAAATTTTGTAGAATATACAAGAGCTTATGATACTTGGGATGGAACAAAAGAGAATTTTGAAATGGGCAAGAAATATCATATATTATTTGAAAATTTAAGTTTTCAAAAATATGTAGACATGATAGATGATAAAATCACGAAATTAGGTTCTCTTAAGTTTAATGATTTCGAAAGTAAAATTATAAGTATACATGAAGAAAACTCAAATAAAGAGATTCTAGAAGCAATTAAAGGTATGAAAATTATTAACTTTAAACTAAGTAATAATATAAATTATAAAATTGGTTTTATAGATATAGAATATAAATATAGAAATGATGTAAATGGTGTTATTAAAATGAATAATAAATATGATATTGATGTAATTGGAATGATAATGAAAGATACAGACACAGTATCATATAGACAAGTAAAAAATGTAGATGTATCTATAATTGGTAAGTACTTTGGAGGAAAAGGACATAGAGAAGCTGCAAGCAATTTAAAAAATAATGAGAAATTTAAAGAGTTTATAAAAAAATAAAGAAAATAAAAATAAATTAAGGAGCTTGTTATGAATAATATTAGAATTTTATGTTATGGAGATTCAAATACATGGGGATATATTTCAGGAAGTGACCATCAAAGATATGGTAATTCTGAAAGATGGACGAAAGTTCTAGCCAATCTTTTAGGAGATAAATTTGAAATAATTGAAGAAGGTCTAAATAGTAGAACTTTAATATCTAATGATCCAAGACCTGGAAAAGAAGGAAAAAATGGATATGAATATCTAATTCCATGCCTAGATTCACATGATCCTATTGATTTAGTAATTTTAATGCTTGGTACTAATGAACTTAAATACACTTATAATAAAACACCAGAAGAGATAGGAAATTTATTAGAAGAATATTTTGTAAAAACAATTTTAAACAGAAAATCACAGATGAAAGATTCTTATCCAAAACTTTTAATTATAGCCCCACCTCTAGTAAGTGAAGAAACAGGATATGGTAGAAAAGAAAATAAATATTTGGGTGCTTCAGAAAAGTCAAATAAATTAAATGATACATATAAAAATATTGCAGAAAAATATAACTGTTATTTTTTAAGTAACAAGGGATTAGATGTTGGCATAGATGGTGTTCATTTGACTAAAGAAAGTCATAAGAAATTAGCAAATTTACTACATGAGATGGTTAAGAAAATATATTAATAAAATGTAAAAGTTTGAGATTTACATAAAATTATGGTATAATATATGTATGTCTTATTGGATGCCGATTGTGACATGAGTCACAGAAAGGGGAAAAACCATGGAATCGGCAAGACAGTTGTTTGAAAGGGCTGCAGAGGAGAACAAGGGGGTGAGAATCTACCTCACAAAGGATCCCAACCTTATCGGTGGGATTCCTGTACAGATTGACTTCGATCCGAGCGAGTTTCCGTTCATGAGCAAGACACTTCACCACGAAGGTGATGAAGAGCTCATCAAGGTCGACTGCTTCAAGAGACCTCGCATTGCATCTCTTCGGGACGACCCGACTTGCAGGGCAAAGGTCCGTGAGCTCTATCGCATGGATGTCGACAAGGTGTGCTACCAAGGTAAGATCTATGCTTACCTCAGTGTTGACACTGCAATCTGCATAGAGGACAAGCCCCAAAAGTAGTCCGTAAGGACATTCCTCAGCAACTAGCTCTTCAAACAAAGCTGGTGGGTACTGTAAAAGGTGCCCACCAGCTCTTTATTTGTTAAATATTAAAAAATGCTGTATAATAATATTATCTTCTGTTAAACGCCGATGTGGCATGAGCCACAAGAAGGGAGACCTATGAATTCGGCAGAAAAGATTATCGAGCAAGCAATTCGAGAGGATAAAGGAGTTGATATTTGTCTTAGCGTTAATACATTCTTGAATGGATTTGTTCCTGTTCATGTGACTTTCACTAAAGCAAAACACAACCCATTTACTTCAGAAACGAAGCATCATGCAGAAAGCGAGATTGAACTTGTAGTTGATAACAAAGGCAAGCAAAAAATCGCCTGGATGCGTGATAAACCGGAAAAGAAGTTTAAAGTCCGGAGCATCTATGAAGACAGCGGAATGTATGTCTCTCCGAGACGCCTTGATTATGCTTTCTTGGATGTGGTAAACGTCTATAAATGCTTTGACGGGAATGTTTTTAAGTCTTTTTAAAAGATGCTTTTAATTATCTAGAGGAGCTACTCGATAAAACGAGCAGGCACTTTCTGAAAGTGCCTGCTTGTTTTTATATATCTTAAGTTATTTACGTAATTATTTATAATAATTGTAAGTTGTTATTATGTTAAGTATGTGTTATAATAATTATATGTCCTGTTGGATGCCGAACGTAGCATGAGCTACAAGAAGGGAGACCTATGGATTCGGCAATCAAGAGCACTATCGAGCTGGCAATCGAGCACAAGAAGGGGGTGGTTATCTACCTCAGTCCTGATGCCGAGCCGATCGAAGGCGTCAGGAAGATCAACATGAAGGTCGAGAGCAGGAGGCTCCAAGAGTCTTTTTGCACCTTGAAGCACGGTGGGGATGATATCCCTACGATCGTCGTGAACACCGACCATCACCCGAACCTCGCAAAGCTTGATGGTAGCAGCGAGCTCTTTAGGGTGAGTGGCACGGTCAGTGGCGATTCTGGTGGCAGGCCCGTCAGCAAGTGCTTCGCCTTTATGGTGATCGACATCGCCTTCAACTGCGCGGAGGAAAGCGATCGTCTTTTTTAAGGACTAGCTTCCTTTCCCAAAAGCAATCTTTTGCTAGAGGGACTCGATAGAAGGCGGGTGGGTGCTTTTAATGGCCCACCTGCTTTATTTTTTTAAAAAGTATATATTAATTTAAAAAGCTTAAAAAAATTAAATTATAAAAGTAAAAATTAAATAAAAATATCTTTAAAAATAATGAATAAATTATTATAATAAATATAATATTTAAAATAATTATTTTTTAGAAAGGAAGCAATAATTATGGAGAAATCAAAAGTATATTTTACTAAAGAAATTACGCCAGAAAGTGTAGTAAAGATTTTTGATACTTTAAAAGTTAATTTACCAGGGAAAGTTGCTGTTAAATTACATTCAGGAGAAGAAGGAAATCAAAATTACATTAAACCTGAATTTGTAAAGAAAATAGTAGAACACGTAAATGGAACTGTTGTAGAATGTAATACAGCATATGATGGAGAAAGAGATACAACAGAAAAACATAAAAAATTATTAGATAACCATGGATGGACAAAATATTTTAATGTTGATTTATTAGATGCAGAAGGGCCAGATAAAGAAATTGATATTCCAAATGGAAAGCAAATCAAAAAAGATTATTTAGGAAAAAATATAGATAAATATGATTCACTTCTAGTACTATCTCACTTTAAAGGTCATCCAATGGGAGGATATGGTGGAGCTTTAAAGCAACTTTCAATAGGTTGTGCTTCAGGATATGGTAAAAAAATAATTCATGGTGCAGGAAAAACAGAGAATTATTTTGAAACAGAACAAAATAAATTCTTAGAATCAATGGCAGATGCTGCCTCAGCAGTTCATAATATGTTTAAAGATAAAGTTTGCTATATAAATGTTATGTGCAACTTATCAGTAGATTGTGATTGTTGCGCAGTAGCTGAAGATCCTTGTATGAAAGATATTGGAATTCTTGCTAGTATAGACCCAATTGCTGTAGATCAAGCTTGTATTGATTTAATATATAACTCAAAAGATCCAGGAAGAGATCATTTTGTAGAAAGAGTTGAAAGACAAAATGGTGTTCATACGATTGAAGCTGCTTCTGAACTTGGATTTGGTTCAAGAGAATATGAATTAATAAATATAGATTAATTATTTTTTAAATATTTTAAATATTTTATATATTTTAATTATTGATTTCATATTTATTATAATAATAATTTAAATTTAATTTTAAAATTATTATTATCGTTATTGTTATTAGTTTTATTTTAGTGTTATTTATTGAAATTAAATAAATTTATGTTATAATCTTTTATAATAAAAAAGCACCAGGGGTATCTATTTTATAGATACCTTTTAAGTGCGTTTACATTTTTTTGTGTATAAACCTAAAATCTATTAATGTAAAGGGGGATTAAAATGAACGAAAATGAACTTTTACGTGAAAGAGAAAAACTGAGGCAAGTTATACAAAAAATAGAAGATGAGAAGAAGATTATTGAAAAAAGCTTATCGAGTTCAAAAAACACTTATGAAAAAGATGATTTTGTAAGAGCACAATTAATTTATATGGGTAATAAAAAACTTAAAGATATTAAACAGATTAGATCAAAACCATATTTTGCTAGAATTGATTTTAAAGCAGATTTAGACAAAGATAAAGAAAGATTATATATTGGAAAAATTTCTTTATTAGATAGTAAAACTCAAGAATCAATAATTGTTGATTGGAGAGCTCCAATATCAAATCTATATTATGATGGAAGGATAGGAAGGTCTAGTTATATTTCTCCTGAAGGAGAGATTACAGGAGAAATTTCTTTAAAAAGACAATATTTTATTGAAAATCAGATTTTAGAGAAATATACAGATATTGATTTAAAAGCAAATGATGAACTTCTTCAAGTAGCATTAGAAGAAAAAGCAGATGATAGATTAAAAAATATTGTAGCAACTATTCAAAAAGAACAAAATGCAATTATAAGAGCAGATATGAATAAGCCATTAATAGTTCAAGGTGTTGCTGGAAGTGGAAAGACAACAATCGCTTTACATAGAATCGCATATCTTATATATACATATGAAAAAGACTTCGATCCAGACAATTTTATGATTATTGCACCAAATAAATTCTTTTTAAATTATATTTCAAATGTCTTACCAGATTTAGGCGTTGAAAATGTTAAACAATATACTTTTGAAGATTTAGCATATGAGATTATAGGAAAAAGACTTAAAATTTCAGATAGTAATGAAAAATTAGTTACAATTGTAAATAGAGAATTTGATGATATAAATAAAGGTGATATTGATTTAATTATAAAAGAGTCTAAGTTTAAATCTTCAATTAAGTTTAAAGAATTAGTAGATAAATTTCTAAGATGTATTGAAGAAAATTATATTCCTAAAAAAGATTTCATTTTAGAAAATGTAAGAATAATGAGATATGAAAATATGCAAAATTTATTTTTAAATACATATAAGAATTTAAGTTTTGTAAGACGAATTGATGAAATTAAAAAACATATTTATTCAAAGCTTATAAATAATATAGATAAAATTGAGAATATAATTAAAAGAAAAAGAACATATAGAATAAATAAAATGCTTAAAGAAAATGTTTCTGATGAGGAAAAGCAAAAAAGAAGAATTGAAATATTTGAAGAATATGAAGATATTTTAAAAAGATTAGATAAACAAGATTTTAAATTAATAGATCCTTTTTTTGAAAAAATAGATAAAAAAGATAGTTTTGAATATTATAAAGAATTTATTTGTGAATTTATTTATAAATTAATTTTGGATAAAGAACTTTCTAATTATTTAATAAATAACACATCTAGTAATCTTGAAAAAGGAGAAATTTCTTTTGAAGATTTAGCTCCAATAATGTATATACATTATAAAATATATGGCGCTAAATTTAATACTAAATTAAGACATATTATAATAGATGAAGCACAAGATTATGGTGAGTTTCAGTTTAGTGTTTTAAAGACGATTTTAAATAGTAATTCTATGACAATATTAGGAGATATTGCACAAGGAGTTCACTTTTATAGAGGAATAGAAAATTGGGAAGATTTTATTAAAGTTGAATTTAAAGATGAAAAACCAATTTATTTAACTTTGGAAAAGACATACAGAACGACTAAAGACATAATGAGTGAAGCAAATAATGTTATAGATAAACTTCCTGAATATGAAAAGAAATTTATAGTAAAAGGTGAGCCAGTAATAAATAGAAAAGACTCAATTAAAATATTAAAAAAAGATTCTGATATAGATATTTTAAAAGATATTATAAATAAAATTAATGAATATAAAAAATCAGGTTATAAATCAATTGCTATAATAGGAAAAGATATGAATGAATGTAAGTTTATCAAGAAAAACTTAGATAATTTATATAAAAATTCAGATTTAAAAGAGAATATAAAATTAATACAAAGTAAAGATTCTGAATATAATGCTGGTATATCTATAGTTCCTTCATATTTAGCAAAAGGATTAGAATTTGATTGTGTAATTTTATATAATGTAAATGATAAAAATTATACAAAAAGTTCTTTAGATATTAAACTTTTATATGTTGCAATTACAAGAGCGATGAGCAGATTAGATATTTATTATTTAGGAAATATTTCTGAATTATTGTAAAAATTATTATAAAAATCTTTTAAATTAACCTTTTTATATATTGACAACTAGTTTAAAAAGTATTAAAATTGTTAGGTAGCTAACAATGAAAAGGGGTGCTTTTTTGGAAAAGAAAGTAGAAGTTGGAAGAAAAGTAGAGATGCTTTCTAGACAAATTAGAAGAAAGGTAGATGAAAGTATTTCATCACAAGATTTGACTGCAAAGCAAGCTATGATTCTTCTTGTTATTTATGATCTATCAAAAGTAAAAGATGTCTATGCTAAGGACATTGAAGATGCTTTTGATATGAGAAGAGCAACCGTAACAGGTATTTTGCAACTTATGGAGAAAAACGGAATTATAGTTAGGGAAGAAAATAATATTGATGGAAGACTAAAAAGTATTAGGCTTACACAAAAAGCAATTGATTTAAGACTAAAAATGAAAAAAAATATTCAAGAAGTTGAGTCTAATTTATTATCAGATCTATCAAAAGAAGAAATAGAGACATTTTTAAAAATTATGGAAAAGATGTCTCATAATTTATGTAGAAAGAAAGAGGAGGAAAGTAATGATTAAAAAATTAGCAAGTTACGTAAAAGAGTACAAAAAAGCAGCAATATTAACGCCTATATTTGTTATATTAGAAGTAGTCATGGAAGTTGTAATTCCTCTTTTAATGGCGAAAATAATAGATGTTGGTATTACAAACAGCGATGTTAATTATATTGTTAAAATGGGTATATTTTTAACAATATCTGCGATAATGTCACTTATATTTGGTATGCTTTCAGGAGCTTTTGCAGCAAAAGCATCTGCAGGATTTGCTAAAAATTTAAGGAAAGCAATGTTTTATAAAGTACAAGATTATTCATTTGAAAATATTGATAAATTTTCAACATCAAGTTTAATTACTAGAATGACTACAGATGTTACTAGAGTACAAATGGCATTTCAAATGATAATTCGTATACTAGTTAGAGGCCCAATTATGATGATATTTGCACTTCTTATGGTTTTATCTATTAGTGCAAAACTATCATTAGTATTTTTAGTTGCTATTCCAGTTTTAGCTGCAATGCTTATATTTATATCATTAAAGGCACATCCAATATTTGAAGCTGTATTTAAAAAATATGATAAGTTAAATAGAGTTGTTCAAGAAAATTTAAGTGGAATAAGAGTTGTAAAAGCTTTTGTTCGTGAAAAAACAGAAGAAAAGAAATTTCAAGATGTTAATGATGATATAAAAAATTATTTTGTTAAAGCTGAAAAGATTGTAGCTTTTAACAGTCCAGTAATGCAACTTACAATTTATACTTGTATACTAGTAATTTCTTGGATTGGATCAAGATTAATTGTAGGTGGAGCTATGCAAACAGGACAACTTTCAAGTATTATTACGTATGCTTGGCAAATATTATCTAGTTTAATGATGCTTTCTATGGTATTTGTTATGATAATTATTTCACAATCATCTGCAGAAAGAATTGTTGAAGTTATAGATGAAGAGCCAGCTATTAAAAATCCTGAAAATCCTATAAAAGAAGTTAAAGATGGATCAATTTCATTTAAAAATGTTAGCTTCTGTTATAGTGATGAAAAAGATAAAAATAAATTTGCACTAGAAAATATAAATATTGATATTAAAGAAGGAGAGACTATCGGTATTATTGGTGGAACTGGAAGTTCTAAGTCTACATTAGTTCAATTAATTCCTAGACTTTATGATGTAACTAAAGGTGAAATTAAAGTAGGTGGAGTTGATGTAAGAAAATACGATATCCATGCTTTAAGAGATTCTGTTGCAATGGTACTTCAAAAAAATGTACTATTTTCAGGAACTATTGCTGAGAATTTAAGATGGGGTAAAAAAGATGCAGATCAAGAAGAACTTGAAGATGCATGTAAACTTGCTCAAGCAGATGGATTTATTCAAGAATTTCCATCAAAGTATGAGACAGTGTTAGACCAAGGTGGTACTAATGTATCTGGTGGTCAAAAACAGAGAATTTGTATAGCAAGAGCTATATTAAAGAAACCAAAAATATTAATATTAGATGATTCAACTAGTGCAGTAGATACTAAAACAGATAGTTTTATTAGAAAAGCATTTAGAGAAGAAATACCAAACACAACAAAAATTATTATTGCTCAAAGAGTAACTTCAGTAGAAGATGCTGACAGAATAATTGTAATAGATAATGGAAAGATTAATGGAATTGGTACTTCTGAAGAATTATTAAAAACAAATAAGATTTATAGAGAAGTTTATGAATCACAGATGAAAGGAGATGAGGATACAAGTGGAGAAGAACTTGAAAAAGAAAACGTCTAAATTAGCAACAATTAGAAGATTACTTAAATATGTTACATCTAATTATAAGATTCAATTAGTAGTTGTTTTTGTTAGTATTATTATTAGTGCTATAGTTGGAGTTGTCGGAATTGAATTTATTAAGTTCTTAATCGATGATTTTATTACTCCACTTATGACAGCTCAAAATCCTGATTTTACAGATTTATTTAATGTTATTTGTATGATGGCCTTAGTATATTTAGCAGGTGTAATTGCAACATATACATATAACAGAATAATGATTACAATTGCTCAAGGCACTCTTCAAAGAATTCGTAAAGAATTATTTGATCATATGCAAAAATTGCCTATAAGATATTTTGATAGCAGACCACATGGTGAGATTATGTCTGTTTACACAAATGATGTTGATACTTTAGAGCAAATGATTACTCAAAGTATTCCACAAGTACTATCAGCTTTAATCACGATGGTTACTGTATTAGTATCAATGTTTGCAACTAATATTTATTTAACTTTAGTTGTTCTTGGTATGGTTGTTATAATGATTTTTGTTTCTAAATATTTAGGAGGAAATAGTTCTAAATTTTTCGTAAAGCAACAAGAAGATATAGGAAAAATAAATGGTTATATTGAAGAGATGATGGAAGGACAAAAAGTAGTTAAAGTATTTAACTATGAAGAAGAATCAAAAGACAGATTTGATGATTTAAACGAAGCATTATGCGAAAGTAATGCTAAAGCTAATGCATATGCAAACATATTAATGCCATGTATTATGAATATAGGAAATTTAGGATATGTATTAGTTGCTGTAATTGGTGGTATGCTTTCAGTTCATAATATACTTACAATAGGAAGTATAGCAGCTTTCTTACAATTTGTTAAAGCTTTTACAAATCCTTTAGGTCAAGTTTCTCAACAAATGAACTTTATTATAATGGCATTAGCTGGATCCCAAAGAATATTTGCTCTAATAGATGAAGAAGTAGAAGTAGATGATGGTTATGTTACATTAGTAAATGCTAAAATGGAAAATGGAAAGATAGTTGAATCTGAAGAAAGAACAGGAATGTGGGCTTGGAAACATCCTCATAAAGATGGAAGAATTACTTATACAAGACTTCGTGGTCAAGTTGAATTTGAAGATGTTCAATTTGGATATGAGGAAAACAAGAGAATCCTTCATGATATAACACTTGCTGCAAAAGAAGGTCAAAAAGTTTCTTTTGTTGGTGCTACAGGTGCTGGTAAGACTACAATTACTAATTTAATTAATAGATTTTATGATATTCAAGAAGGTAAAATCAGATATGATAGAATAAATATTCAAAAAATCAAGAAAGATGATTTAAGAAGATCACTAGGTATGGTACTTCAAGATACAAGTTTATTTACGGGTACTATAAAAGATAATATAAGATATGGTAAACTAGATGCAACAGATGAAGAAATAATTGAAGCTGCAAAACTTTCAAATGCAGATCAATTTATTAGAAAACTTCCAAAAGGTTATGATACAGAGATAACAGGAAATGGTGAAGGTTTATCACAAGGACAAAGACAACTTTTATCTATTGCAAGAGCTGCTTTAAATAATCCACCAGTTTTAATACTAGATGAAGCGACATCAAGTATTGATACAAGAACTGAAAAAATAGTTCAAGAAGGTATGGACAAATTAATGAAAGGTAGAACAGTTTTTGTAATAGCACATAGATTATCTACTATAAGAAATTCTGATTTAATAATGGTACTAGATCATGGTAGAATCATTGAAAGAGGAAATCATGAAGAATTAATCGCTAAAAAAGGAACATATTATGGTTTATATACAGGTGCTATAGAAATAGACTAAAAAGTATAATAAAATATCATTATAAAAATATAAACAATAAATAAAACTAATTAGATAAAACAAGAAAGACAAGATAACAAAGGATTATCTTGTTTTTCTTGTTTTTATATATATTTCATGATATAATTAAAGCCAATTTATAGATATTTTTAAAAGATTTATATTAAGAGATATAGAAATATTATTCTAAGAGACATTATGTCATTATATAATATACTTTATACAAGTATATTATAAAATAATTTTTTGGAGGAATTATGAATTTTAAGATACATTCAGAATATAAGCCAACAGGTGATCAACCTGAAGCAATTGAATATTTATCTAATGGGATTAAAGAAGGAAAGAAATTTCAGACATTACTTGGAGTAACTGGTTCAGGTAAGACATTTACTATGGCAAATGTAATTGAAAAAGTACAAAAGCCAACACTTGTTTTAGCTCATAATAAGACATTAGCAGGACAGCTTTATTCTGAATTTAAGGAATTTTTCCCTGAAAATGCAGTAGAGTATTTTGTAAGTTACTACGATTATTATCAGCCAGAAGCATATATTGCACAATCAGATACTTATATTGAAAAAGATGCATCTATAAATGATGAAATAGATAAACTTCGTCATTCAGCAACAGCATCATTATTTGAAAGAAGAGATGTAATTATTGTAGCATCAGTATCATGTATATATGGTTTAGGTGACCCTATCGATTATGAAAACATGATAGTATCACTAAGACCAGGAATGGAAAAGCCAAGAAATGAAGTAATGAAAAAATTAATTACAATGCAATATACTAGAAATGAACTCGATTTTAAAAGAGGAACTTTTAGAGCAAAAGGCGATGTTTTAGAAATATATCCATCTAACAAAGAAGAATCAGCAATTAGAGTTGAATATTGGGGAGATGAGATAGATAAAATATCAGAAATAAATCCTTTAACTGGAAAAGTAATTGCTTCTAGAAATCATGTAATGATTTATCCTAATTCACACTATGTTACAACTAAAGATAAAAGGGATAGAGCAATAGAAACTATTGAAGCAGAACTTGAAGAGAGAATTAAATATTTCAAAGAAAATAAAAAATTAATTGAAGCACAAAGAATTGAAGAAAGAACGAATTTTGATATAGAAATGTTAAAAGAAACAGGATTTTGTCAAGGAATAGAAAATTATTCTAGACATATAAGTGGAAGACCTGCAGGAAGTGCTCCATATACATTGTTTGATTATTTTCCAGATGATTTCTTACTTATGATTGATGAATCACATGCTACGATACCACAAGTAAGAGCAATGTATAATGGTGATAGAGCAAGAAAAGAATCTTTAGTAAATTATGGATTTAGACTACCATCAGCATTTGATAATAGACCACTTAAATTTAATGAATTTGAGGATAGAATTAATCAATGTATATTTGTTAGTGCAACACCTGCTGATTATGAAAAAGAACATTCAAAAGAAAACGTTGTAGAACAGATAATAAGACCAACAGGACTTCTAGATCCATTAATTGAAGTAAAACCAGTTGAAAACCAAATAGATGATTTAATAACTCAAATAAATGAAAGAACAAAAAAGAAAGAAAGAGTTTTAGTAACAACACTTACTAAAAAAATGGCAGAAGATTTAACAGCATATCTTAAAAATATAGGAATTAAAGTTAGATATATGCATTCAGATATAAAAGCTCTAGAGAGAATGGAAATTATAAGAGATTTAAGAATTGGCGAATTTGATGTATTAGTTGGAATTAATCTTTTAAGAGAAGGCCTAGATATACCAGAAGTTTCTTTAGTTGCAATACTTGATGCAGACAAAGAAGGATTTTTAAGATCAGAAAGATCATTAATACAAACGATTGGTCGTGCTGCAAGAAATACTGAAGGAAAAGTTATAATGTATGCAGATGAACTTACTGAATCTATGGAAAAGGCAATTACGGAGACTAATAGAAGAAGAAAAATTCAACAAGAATATAATGAAAAGCATGGAATTACTCCAAAAACAATTAAAAAATCTGTAAGAGAAGTAATAAAAGCTACTATAGTAGAAGATGTATCAGCAAAATATAATATTGGAAAAGATGAGACAGTAGAAGATATTATAAATAAACTTACAGACGAGATGCTAAAAGCTGCCCAAAATATGGAATTTGAGAAAGCAGCAGAGTTAAGAGATAAGATAAAAGAACTAGATAGTATGAATCAATAATTTAAATTAAAAGAATAAATTATAAGTTTGTCTCATATTATCTAATAGAAAAGAGAGATGATACATATATGAGTTTAGATAAAAAGATAAGAGGATCAGGGCATTTTATAGATGCAAACTATCCAGAATATATAGTACTTAGAGATGTTCATGAAGGCGATGTTAAAGGAAAAATGGAATTAGCAAGAACTACTAAGCTAGATGAAGAAGATGATGGAAAACCTAAAAGAGGCATATTTAAACCAATGCATGAAATTTTTAAAAAAAGAAAAAATAAAAAAATTTATAGATATGCAAATCATTATGGAGAATATGTAGCTTATAGAATAGCAGAAGAAATAGGAATGCCAGCATGTATTGTAGATATGGCTAAAAGAAAACATGTAAATAGATATACAAGAAAAACATCAGATATAGAAGGTTGTATAAGTTATATACATAAACTTCAAGGAGATTCTGTAGTATCTGGAATTACGATTCTTGAAGAGTACAGAAGAGAAGTCATGGAAAAGCAAGGAATTAAAACTAATTCTTCAGATAATAATAACATAGACACTATAATTAAAGCTGTAGATTGGTATTTAAGAAAAAAATCTGATTTATCAAATCAAAGAATAAATGAAATTTTAAAATCTATTGTTGAAATGACTGTTTTTGATTGTGCTTTTGGTAATTCTGACAGAAATGATGATAATTGGGGAATTTGGTTTAAACCTAATGAAGAAGATATAAATCAAAGAGTAGAATTGTATCCTACTTATGATAATGAGAGAATATTAGGATTTATGGAAAGAGAAGATATTGTAAGATCTATTTTAGAAAATGATGAAAGTGTTAAAAGGTATCATAACGAAACATTACTTTCTAGAATTGGTTTTCCTCCAGAAAAAGAAAAAGTAAATTATAAAGATATGATAAATTATATGTTAGAACATTATCCAGAATGGACAAGAAGCGGGTTAGATAAAGTTTTAAATTTAAAAGAAAAAGATTTAGAAGAAATTCTTGATGAATGCGAAGGATTAGAAGATTCATATAAAAGTTTTAGCATGGCTATATTTAAAGATAGAAGAGAAAATATAAGGCAATGTTTAAATGAATATTATTTAAAACAAAGTTCTAGAAAATATGAAGGAGAAGAATTATAAATAATTGGAGGTAATTTATATGGATGTTTTATATTTAAAGTGGAAAGATCCGGATGATGATAAAAAATATATTATTGGTGCATTATGTAGAAGGGAAAATAAATATTATTTTAAGCTTAGTAAGGAACACGTAGAAGAAGCTATAAAACATGGATTTTCAATGTTTACTATACCTTTTTCTGATTTTGATAAAATTTATGAAAGTGATGAAATTTTTTCAATATTTAAAATAAGATTACCTAAGATAGAAAACTATGATGAAGAAGATTTAAAAGAACTATTAGATGATATGAAAATGGATAAATTTGATGAATTTGAATATTTAGAAAAAACAAAAGGGATAATAAGTCAAGATAATTTTGTTGTAGAAAAGGAGAAATAAACGATGTATAGTTTTAGAAATATTGATAACTATATACCAAGGGAATATGAAAAAGTTGGAGCACTAAAAGACAAGTTATGGTTTGAAGATCCGAAAACTATTGATTCAGAGACAGGTAAAAGAGTTAGGGGATTATTTAAACCAAGAAGAAAAGAAGCTTATCGCTCATATGATTTATTTTGTGGTAATCATTATGGAGAAGTTGCAGCATATGTTTTAGCTCAAAAAATTAGTATGCCATCTTGTAGATCTGAGCTTGTAGATGTTCATACTGAAAAGAATAAATATACTAAGGGAAATATAAAATACAAAAAAGGTGCTGTTGTATATAGTAGATTGAGAGAAAGAGAAGAGCTAATATCTGGTAAAATAATAACCGAAGGACTAAAGATGAACGAACCAGAAGAATATGAAAGAATTTCGCAAGATCCAAGATGTAACTTAAATGAGAGTAACAATAATAATATAGAGATTATTTTAGCTTCTATTGAATATACTATGAAAAAAGCGGGAATATCAGAACAAAGAATTACGGAAGCTAAAAAACGTATGATTCAGATGGCAATTTTTGATTGTGCTTTCGGTAATAATGATAGGCATGATGAAAATTGGAGCATGAGTTTTATAGCAAAAGATAGATCAACTCTAGGAATTTACCCAGCTTATGATAATGAGAGAGTTCTTGGATTATATGAGAATCTTGATTTAATTTCTCATGCTGTGAATAGTGATAAAGTTCCAGAAGTTTCTGAAGAAGTTTTAACTTCAAGAATAGGTTTTCCAGGAAAACCAGAAAAAGTTAGATATTATGAATTATTAGAATATTTAGCAAGCCATTATCCCGAAGAAACTCAAAAATATATTCAAGCTATTTTAGATAATGTTACAAGTAAAGATGTTTTAGAAATGCTTTCAGAGATGGAGGAACTTCCACCTGAGTATATTGAATTTGGAACTTTGATGTTTTCTGAAAGGAGAAAGACTTTAGAAAAAGTATTAGATAATATTAAATCAAAAAAAGAAAAACCATCTAATATAACTCCTCCTATTTCTATAGCTCCTAATAAAAGTAATCATGAAGAAATTTCTTTATAAAGAATAATAAATATATGTAAAAAAATAAATCATTATTAAAAAACAAAAGGATAATAATATTAAAAGAAGTGCCCATTGTAGGACAAGCCCACAATAGGTACTTCTTTTTTTGAGTAAAATTAAATCATCAAATTGATAGGTTACGGCTTACTTGATGCCAAGCTCCTTTTCAGCAGCATACCACTCAAAAGACAGATCCTCAGTCAAAGAATTGAGGCTCTGAAAGAAGAGCCGCTGATAAATCAGTGCATAGATCTCGGAAACGTTTCCTGCAATATAATCCGGGATTTCCGGAGCAGGTCCATCTTCGATTCCGTGCCAGGAAAGTGTGCTTACGTAATCACGCAGGAACTGTTTATCCATGCTTTTCTGAGGCTTTCCAACCTCAAAAGCGTTTGCGCTCCAGAAACGACTGGAGTCAGGAGTGAACAATTCGTCAATCAGCGTGAGGTTCAGATCGTCATCGAGACCAAACTCGAACTTTGTATCGGCCATGATGATGTCACTATTCTGGCAGTAGTTGTATCCAAACTTGTACAGCTGAATAGAAACATCGCGGATCTTTTCGCAAAGCCTTTCCGCGAACTCGTCGCAAAACTCTTCGAAAGACATCTCCTCATCAGGAGATTCGACCTGTGCTTCGCAGCACATAAAGTCGCAACCGCCTTTGCAGTCGCATTCATCACAGTCAACATCTTCTTTTTCGAAGATGTCAGAGAAAAGACTGTAGATATAGTCTTTCATGAGATAGACCATTTCATCATAGTCGATGTTGCGGTCATGTTTGCCTTCGTCTTCTTCCTTTGTTGAAGGAGTGAAAATAGGCTCCGTCAGTTTCTCAGACTCTTTTAAACCTTTGGGAAGTCCAATCCCACAGATCGTACCATTTTCCTTATAGGAATCCCAGCTGTGAGAAGACGGGATATAATGGCCACGAACGATGAATTCGAACGGGAGTTTGTAGCAGGGTTTAGCTGCAACGACTCTTCCCATCTGTTCAGGTTTTGCTCCGAGAATGAGCAGCGTGTGTGCATCTGTTGCAATCAGGTGGTTCTGGATGATGTTCTCTGTGAGTTTCATCCACCGGATGGACATCTGATTTAAGATAAGACCCCGGTGAGGAATCTCAATCGGAAGGTTAGAGTCAAAGACAGAAACACGATTTGTCCTGTCTAAAATGACGTATTCACCTCCATAGATGTCGCAAACTTTTCCCCGTCTGATTGGTTCGCCTAAGTTCATCATAATGCTACCTCTCTTTTTGATTATTTACTCATAACTTTAACATTCATTAATAAATGATTTTGTTAAAGAATGCTTAAGTTTTGAGCATGCATCTATTATACAACGGTGGAAGTTAATTGTAAAGAAAAATATTATGTAAATAAATGTTGTATTAGATAGTATAAAATAATATTTTGTTGAATTATTTGAAAGATAAATGAGTGAGTAAATTAATTTATTTTGATGTAAATAAAAAATGTGGCTCTGCAGACAGAGCCACTAGTGGTGCATGTAAAGAATTACTATATGGTTACAAGCTCGAGCGTTTCAGATACTCGAACAAAATATTCATCAGACAACATCTCATTTGATGAGTGCTTTTCAAAGCATTGCTTTGCCTGAAAAAAATATTCAATATTTTCATCACTAACACTTGTTACCACAATGGCACCAGACTTTGTCTTAGAAACCAAAAATGGCAAATTATAGGTGATGTTTAAAGATTCGCAATTGTATTCTTTTATAAGGTTATCATAAACCTCATCAAGAAGTACTTTTGCATCTTCATAATTTCTTTTTTCATTGAAGTAGCATGCTAAAGAGTAGATAAATCCTGCAGCTGTAATAGCTCCAATGAGTATAAATGATATATCGTAAAGTAAAGCTATTAAAATATTACCAACCTCCTTTTTAACATGCACCACAGGAAAGAATAAGTCAATCCTATATATATTATACCATAATTTTGTGATTCAGCAAAAAGTGGCGTTTTTCCAAATTTGATAAACTTTAATTTTTATTAAAAAATATTTAAAAAACTCTATGTGAAAATTGAAAAATATGATATAATAATACCGTTTTGTAAAAGGGGGCATATCATGAACGATAAGATAGTAATAAAGGGAGCAAAAGAACATAATTTAAAAAATATAAATGTTGAAATTCCAAGAGATAAATTAGTTGTATTTACCGGCCTTTCTGGATCTCGGAAAATCTTCTTTAGCTTTTGATACAATTTATGCAGAAGGTCAAAGAAGATATGTAGAAAGTTTATCTTCATATGCAAGACAGTTTTTAGGATTAATGGAAAAACCTGATGTTGAAAGTATTGAAGGATTATCTCCAGCAATATCAATTGATCAAAAGACTACTTCTAAAAACCCAAGATCAACAGTTGGAACAGTTACTGAAATTTATGATTATATTCGTTTATTATATGCAAGAATTGGTGTTCCATATTGCCCTAAATGTGGTAAAAAAATAGAAAGACAAACTATAGATCAGATAGTAGACTCTATAATGGAGCTTGAAGAAGGTACTAAGATTCAAGTATTAGCTCCTATAGTAAGAGGAAAAAAAGGAGAATATACTAAAGTTTTAGAAAATTTCCAAAAAGAA
Organism: uncultured Clostridia bacterium; assembly: GCA_944387405.1. GTDB lineage: Bacteria > Bacillota > Clostridia > TANB77 > CAG-508 > UMGS1994. The sequence continues at coordinate 226,337 of CALXET010000001.1, read as the reverse complement.
GGATTTTTAAGAGTAAAAATAGATGGAGATATTTATGAGCTTACTGATGATATAGATTTAGAGAGAAATAAAAAACATAATATTGATATTATAGTAGATAGATTAGTTATAAAAGAAGATATAAGAAATAGACTTGCAGAGTCTGTTGAAACTGCGCTAAAACATGCAAATAATTTAGTAAAAGTCGATATAGCTGGAAAAGAAGAAAAATTATTTAGTGAAGATTATGCTTGCCCTGATTGTGGAATTAGTTTTGAGGAATTAAATCCTAGAATGTTTTCATTTAATAATCCTTTTGGCGCATGTCCAGAATGTACAGGTATTGGTTATTTAATGAAAATGGATGAGGACCTAATTATTCCTGATAAATCTAAAACATTATATGATGGAGTAAAAGCTTTTGGCGCAAGTACTATGAAAAAAGGCGAAACAATGGCTAAAATGTATTTTGAAAGTATTGGTAGACATTATGGAGTAGATATTAAAAAACCAATAAAAAAATTGCCAAGAGAGTTTTTAGATAAGATTTTATATGGTACAGGTAGCGAAGTAATAGATTTTGAATTTGAGTCTGTTAATGGAACAAGACATTTTTCATCTCCTTTTGAGGGTGTTATTCCAACGTTAGATAGACGTTATAGAGAGACTAAATCACAAGGTATGAGAGAATTTTATGAGATGTACATGAGTAATTCTCCGTGTCCTTCTTGCCATGGTGCAAGATTAAAACCTGAGGTATTAGCTGTAAAAGTCGGTGATAAAAATATAAAAGAATTAACAGATATGCCTATAAATAGGATAAAAGATTATTTAATGAGCTTAAAATTAAATAAAAAAGATCAAATGATAGCAGATAGAATATTTAAAGAATTAGAAAAAAGATTACAATTTTTAATAGATGTTGGGCTTGAATATTTAACACTATCTAGAAGTGCAGGAACTTTGTCTGGTGGAGAAGCTCAAAGAATAAGACTTGCAACTCAAATAGGATCTGGTTTAACAGGTGTTGTATATATTTTAGATGAACCAAGTATCGGACTTCATCAAAGAGACAATGAAAAGTTAATAGACACTATGAAGAAAATGAGAGATTTAGGAAATACTTTAATTGTAGTAGAACATGATGAAGATACAATGTATGCTGCAGATCAAATAATAGATATTGGCCCTGGAGCTGGTGTTCATGGTGGATATTTAGTAGCTCAAGGAACTGCAGAAGAAATAAAAAAAGTTCCTGAATCTATTACAGGACAGTATTTAAGTGGTAAAAAGAAAATATTAGTTCCTAAAAAGAGAAGAAAGTCTAATGGTAAATCAATAGAAATAGTAAATGCAACAGAAAATAATCTTAAAAATGTGACTGTAAAATTCCCTCTTGGAGTATTTAACTGTGTTACAGGAGTTTCTGGATCTGGTAAGAGTACACTTGTAAATGAAGTGTTATATAAATATTTAGCAAGAGAATTAAATGGTTCTAATGAAAAACCAGGAAAATGTGAAAAAATAAAAGGAATAGAAAATATTGATAAAATAATAAATATTGACCAGTCACCAATAGGTAGAACTCCAAGATCTAATCCTGCTACTTATACAGGCGTATTTGATGTAATTCGTGAATTATTTGCTGAGACTAATGAAGCAAAAATGAGAGGATATCAAAAAGGAAGATTTAGCTTTAATGTAACAGGTGGTAGATGTGAAGCATGTCAAGGTGATGGAATAATTAAAATAGAAATGCATTTTCTTCCTGATATATATGTTCCTTGCGAAGTATGTAAAGGAAGAAGATATAATAGAGAAACTCTAGAAGTTAAATATAAAGGAAAAAGCATTTCTGATGTACTAGATATGACAATAGAAGAAGCTTTAGATTTCTTTGCAAATGTTCCAAGAATAAAACAAAAAATACAAACTTTATATGATGTTGGACTAGGTTATATCAAACTTGGACAACCATCTACAACACTTTCAGGGGGTGAAGCTCAAAGAGTAAAACTTGCAACTGAACTTTCAAAAAGACCTACTGGAAAAACTCTTTATATATTAGATGAGCCAACAACAGGATTACATATTGCAGATATTCATAGATTAGTAGATATACTTCATAGATTAGTAGATACAGGAAATACTATAATTGTAATAGAACATAATCTTGATTTAATTAAAACTGCTGACAATATAATTGACTTAGGCCCTGAGGGGGGAGAAAATGGAGGAGAAGTTATAGCCATTGGTACTCCAGAACAAATAGTGAAAAATGAAAGATCACATACAGGTAGATTTTTAAAAAAATATCTTGAAAATTAAATAATTTATACAAGCAAAAAAGTTTAAGAAAAAGGTTTATTTCTTAAACTTTTTTTGTTACATAAAAGTTATAAAAATGTTAAAAAAAAGAAATACAATTCATATACCAGTATATGCTATACTATAATTGATATATTAAAGGGGTAATTTAAAAATGTTTTCATTATTTGAGAAAATTAAAAACTTTTTTAAGAGTAAACACATGAATAGAATTGCTGAAAGTAGTGATACATCAAAGCTTTTCTGGTTAATAAAAAAAGAAAAAGATATTGGCAAGATACAAAGTATGCTGTCTAATTATGCTACAGTTTTATCATCTGATGAGATTACAGAGATTATATCTTATATGCCTTTAAAAGATAGATTATATTTATTGTCATTATATAAAAGATATATTACGCCTTATGATCTATCAGAATTTATAATAAGAAAATTAGATACAGATTGGAAGATAAAAGCTTTAAAAGAATTTAAAGACATACTTGATTTATTTGATATATATAAAATATTTGAGAACATATCTCCTGATAAGAGGATAGAAGCATTAGATACTATTGTAGATAGATTAGATTCATCTAATTTAGCAGACATGATTAAAAAATATGTTCCATATTCAGAAAGAAAAGAAGCACTTTTACGATATAGTGATTTGTTAGATATGTTATCTAAAGTAGCTATAATTAAAAAAATGCCTTCTAATGATATTGCAGAAATATTAGAAAAATATAAAGATGTATTGTCTAGTAATAATATATTAGAAATAATTGATAAAGTTCCTGCTAGTAAAATTGAAAAGGTTATAAATATTATAAAAGATAAAATTTCGCCTTCTAATCTTTCTGAGATTATTATTTATAAAGCATTAGAAAAAGATAGACTTAATTTACTTTTAGAATGTAGTGAATATATGGATTCTGCTACTATTTCAGATGTAATCAAAAATGCACTTAACAATGAAAATAAGAAGATAGCATTATCTTGTTTAAAAGATAAATTAGATGAGAAAAATATTGGAGAGATTATCCAATATTATTTAAAAGATGATGAGGAATTAATAGATTTATTAAAAGATAATATGTATGAAGAAGATTATAAATATTTAAAAAGAATAGGATAGAGTGATATGGAAGATAATAAATTTGGTACATTTATGCTTGATGGTCAAATGGTAAATATAGATAATATGAGTATTTCAGATTTAGAAGAAATGGATAAAAAATTTGAGAAAGCAGAAATAAATTCAAGAGAAGAAATTAACAAATTATTAGAAGAAATTTTGAAATAGGTAGGTAAGAAAATGGATAAGAATAATGCAGTGCAGAAAAAGTCTAAAAAGGATGTCGCAAAAAGAGTACTTAAAAATTCAGCTAAAACTATTCCAAAAGCAGCATTTAGAGGAAGTATGCATCTTGGAAAAGGTATATTCAAAGCAGCAGGAGCACTTTCAAAGAATAAGTTCGTAAGAGAACTTGCTGTATTAGGTTTAGTAGCAGGTGCATCAATTGCTTTTGCTCCAGAATTATTAATGATTGGTGCTACAAAAGGAGTAATAGATAAAGTAGTATTTGATAAACAAGATGTGATTGCACATGAAGCAAAAGGAATGTTTCACCTGATGAGAGATGTAGCTAGAGTTCCTACTGATCTTGTAGGAGATTTATTAACTGAAGCTGCTCGTGGAGGAGAAAAGCTAACACAACTTGGACTAGATGCAACAAGATAGTATTTTTAAGGAGTGTTTTATGGAACAAAAAGAAAGATTTATGGAAGCATTAAGAAAGCTTAATGAAATTGAATCATCAAGAATTATATTAAGTTTGGCAATATATGATAAAAAAATAAAAGAAATAAAAAAGAGAAAATTAGATAATATAAGAAATTCTTTAGAATCTAAGATATATAATCTTCCAAAAAAGGTAAAAGAAGAAAAACTAATACAAATTGATGAGATAATGAAAGAATATGAAGATGTTATAGATGATATTATTAGTGCTTATAATACTCAAACTTTAAAGATACAAAAATATCTTCAAGAAAGTGAAGTTGCACAAAAATATACAATAAGTGAGATAATAAAATTATATAAAGATCTTAAATCAAACAATGAAAATCTTACAGATGATCAAAAAAGAGAAATTATAAAAAAAGTACAAACAAAACTTAATTATGATGTTATAATAGATGAATGTGAGTCAAGAATAGAACTTTGTATTGATAATGCTGTAAATACGTTAGAAGATAATTTTAAAGAGACAACTAATGAGATTACAATAGTGCAAAAGGATAATTTCATATCTAAATTTTTAAAATTTATAAAAACTTTAATATCAAAAAATGAAAATATGGATAACATATTTACAAGTAGTAAAGAAAAATTAAATATTATAAGGGATAATATTACAAAAAGAATGAATGAGATCAAATGTGAAATAGTAGGTTTCGATATTCAAATGCAAAAAGTTAAAGCGCAAATTTAAAAATATATTAGATATAATTGAAAAAGGATATATTTAAAAAATAATATAAATATATCCTTTTTTCTTACTAATTTTAAATATTTAAAGAAATCAAATTATTAAAATGTTAATAAACTTATTCATCACAATTTTTGTTTTGATTATTTTTATTTCCTTTTTTCCCATTTTTCTTATTATTTTGTTTTTGAGTATTATCCATTTTATAGCACCTCCTTATTTAGAAATAGTTTTTGTAAAATTTAAAAAAATATACTAATTATTAAAATAAAGTTTTATTTGTAAAAAAAATTAATATATAGTATAATCTAATTTAACTGTGAGGAGAAAAATATGGTAAATGATAAAAAAGATTTAGTAAGAGATTTAGAAAATGAAGACAAAGTATCAAATATTGTAATTGGAATTGAAGGACTAGTTGGTGCAGGAAAGACATCAATATGTAAAGAGCTTTTGAAATTTATTCCAAACTCAGTAGTTCTACATGCAGGAGATGTATATAGAGCAGTAGTTTTTAAATTATTAGAGATAAAAAATTATTACTTAAGTAATAATAAGAAATGTGAAAATAAGTTAAATGAAAAAGACTTTGATTTATCTAATATAAATATAAAACAATTAATGAAGAAGTTTGAAATTAATTTAAGAATAGAAAATAATGAAACTGTAGTATATTTCGGAGATGAAAAAGTAAATGTAAATTCCATTCAATCTGATGAAGTATCTCTTGCTGTTTCAAAAGTAGCTAATATTGCTGATAATAAAGATGCTTATAAAGTAGTATGTGATATAATAAATGATTTAAGAGAAAAATATAATGTTATTTTTTCTGGAAGAGATACAATGAAAATATATAATAAATTAGATTATCATTTCTTTATAATTGCTGATTTAGATGAACGTGTTAGAAGAAAATTAATACAATATAATAATAAAATAGATGAAAAAACTTTAAGAGAACATATAGAAAAAAGAGATGCTCTTCAAAAGCAAACAGGTTTTTATAATACATATAAAAATACTATTACTATTGATGTTACTAATTGTAAAAATGTTGAAGAATCTACAAAAGAAGTATTAAAACATATAAAGTTAAAAGAATATGCTTAAAAATATATGTTAAAAAATATAAGAGGTGTAAAAAGATGTTTATTAATGAAAACTTATTAGAATTTAATGAGTATTTAAAAAATAGAAAAGTTGCAGTAATAGGACTTGGTGTTAGTAATATTCCACTTATTGATTATTTAAGAAATCAAAAAGCTATAGTTACAGTTTTTGATAATAAAACTATTGATAAATTAGATAAGGAAATAATGGATAAAATTGTAGATTATGGAATGGAGTTTTCACTTGGAAATAATTATTTATCTAAATTAAAAGGTTTTGATTTGATATTTAGATCTCCAAGTTGCCTCCCTACAACAAAAGAACTTATCGAAGAAGAACAAAGGGGTGCAATTATCACTACTGAGATAGAAATGTTAATGAAGCTTGCTCCTTGTAAAATTATTGGAGTTACTGGAAGTGATGGAAAGACAACTACAACTACTTTAATATATGAAATATTAAAAAATGGAGGTTATAATTGTTATTTAGGTGGAAATATCGGTATTCCATTATTTACAAGAGTTGGAGAGATACTTCCTGAAGATATTATAGTTCTAGAACTTAGTAGTTTTCAACTTATGAATATGACTATAAGTCCAGATATATCTGTTATTACAAATATTACACCAAATCATTTAGATTATCATACAGATTTTGAGGAATATATAAATGCTAAAAAATGTATATTCACTTCACAAGATGAAACAGGAAAAGTTATATTAAATTATGATAATGAAATCACAAGATCTTTTGCAGATGAAGTTAAAGGAAAAGTAGTGTTTTTTAGTAGTAAAACAAAACTTGATAATGGCTATATAGTAGATGATGATGTTGTTAAACTATGTGAAAATAAACTTAGAAAACATATTTTAAATTATAAGGATATGACACTTAAAGGAAGACATAACTTAGAAAATGCTTGTTGTGCATTAGCTGCTACAGAAGATTTAGTAGATGTACAAACAGCAATAAAAGTAATTACATCATTTAAAGGTGTAGAACATAGACTTGAATTTGTAAAAGAATCTGAAAATAATGTTAAATGGTATAATGATTCTGTAAGTTCTAGTCCTACTAGAACAATTGCTGGTTTAAATGCTTTTGATAAAAAGCTTATCTTAATTGCTGGTGGATATGATAAAAATTTAGATTATACACCTATTGCAAAACCAATATTAGATCATGTTAAATCTTTAATATTAATAGGTCAAACAAAAGATAAAATTTATAAAGCTGTATTAGATGAAATGGAAAGACAAGGCAAAGATTTAAATATATATAATGCAAATACTTTAGAAGAAACAGTAGAAATTGCAAATAAGATTTCAATTTGCGGAGATGTTGTATTATTTTCTCCTGCAAGTGCAAGTTTTGATATGTTTAAAAACTTTGCTGACAGGGGCATTAAATTTAAAGAATTAGTAAATAAGATAGTTAAGTAAAAAATATTTTTACTTTCACAAATAAACTAACCTTCGCATATATATAAATATGAGGAGGTTTTTTTATGGAAAATTACTATGGCAGAGATAATTTAAAAAATAGTTTTGATGATATTAATGATTTTGAAGATGAAGATGAGATGATGTATTATCAAGGTATAAATTATGATAGAAGATTTAACAATAATTTCTTACCCAAATTTAATTATAGATATGATTTAAGTAATAATTATGGTTATGGTTCTTATAATATAAGTAATGTAATTAATAAAAATAATTTTTTAAAAAGTCAATATCCTAAAATTTATAATGATATAAATAAAATTATAGATGAAATAATATATAATTATAGAAATGTTAGTATGACAGAAAAATTAATCTGTGATATTGTAGATGATGTATTAGATTTATATAAGAAAAAAATATTAAATCTTAATACAAATGAATTTACATCAAATACAAAAATAAGTAAAGATTATAAAGAAAATAATTCAAAGACAGATAATAATATAGACAAAACAGTTAAAATAAAAGATGAAGACATGATTAAAGATTTAATAAAAATTATATTAATTACTAGATTAATCAAGCTAAATTTAGATAAGCTAAATATAAATAATAGATATAATAAAACATATAATAGATATACTCCAGAATTAAATTATGATTATAATTTTGATTTTAATCATGAAAGAAATATTAGAAGTGGTTTTGATGATTTAGAAAACAATAATTTATACATGGGATATTTGCCTAGAAATTACTTTTAAAACATGTTATAATTTTTAGAACATCACTTTATAAAAACCTTTTTACAATTCTAATGAGTTGTATAGATACTAAAAAGTTTTTGCTTTAAGAAAGGAATTTAAGAATATGGGAGAATATAGTAAAACTCGGACTATTGTGCTAATTAGCATTTTTGTTGCAAGTATAATCTTTGAGATAATCATGGTACCATATATGAATAGTTACTTTGATTCTTCTTATAAAGTTATAATTGCAGCAGTTATAACTTACATTTTATTTTTATACATAGTTGTTTTTGGAGGTATAGGCATTTATTGCCTAGTGCTGTGCATTATAACAAAAGAAAAGAACCTTGCATTTTCTCTTTGGCTTATATTAATTTCAGTAATTATTGGCCTTGGAATGTATTGCTTTTTTTCAAGAGGTATAACTTCTATAATAGCAGAGTGCGTATGTATATTAATGTCTAGTGTATGCTTACTCATAAGCATAAAAAGCATGAAAAAATAATAAAACTATACAAGTTAAGAATAGAGTGATGTTTCCATATATATTAATGGAGTAAGGAGCGGTTAATTGCTCCTTTTTCCTTTTTAAATTAGATTCTTATTTAATTTATATATATTATTATATTTAATTGTCTGAAAATAAATAATAATTTTAAAATTTAAGATTTTAAACAGAAAAATAAATTTAAATGCGATAAGTTAAAGTATAAATATTTACTCTATATCAAGTATCGACATACTTTTCATGAAATAAGTTTTATATTATTACTATATAATGATTTAAAATAATTTAAATGTTAATACTTTTATTATCATTATTTTTGAATCTAAAGTTAGGAGAGAAGATGATAGTAGATTATAGACATTATAGTAGAGTAGTAAAAAATATATTATATCTTATTTTATTAATTATATTTGTATATGTAATCTTAAAATTATTTATATTTTTTAGTCCTTTTTTAATTAGTATTATAACAGCAAATTTATTAGAACCTGTAATTAAAAAAATCATGAATACATTTAGATTTTCAAGAAAATTAAGTACAATTATATTACTATTAATAATATTTTTATCTATTATATTTATTACTACAATTACTTTTGCAATTATGATTTCAGAATCTAGTAAATTACTTAATAATTTGAATTTATATTTACCTAATATTTCAAACAGTATAAATCATATTATAGACTCAGTAGATATAGATAAACTAAATGTTTCAGATGAAATTAAATCATTAATTGAAAATGCAACGACAGATTTATTATATAATATAGGAAATTATATATCTAATATACTAACTTATGTTTTGAATATGATTACAAAAATACCAAATATTATTTTATATATAATAATAACATTTTTAGCAACTTATTTTATATGTTCAGATAGATATTATATAAAAGATCAATTTGAATATCATATACCTAAAATATGGATTAGAAAATTTAATAGTCATTTTAAGGAAATTACAATTCAATTACTTAATTATCTTAAAGCTGAATTAATAATGATTGTAATATCTTTTTTTATAGTACTTATAGGGTTGTATATATTGAGTTTTATAGGATTTGACATAGGGTTTCCTTTAATTATTGCATTATTTATTGGATTAGTAGATGCACTTCCAATACTCGGTTCAGGAACTGTTCTTGTTCCTTGGGCTATATATTCATCTATTACTGGAAATTTATCCCTTGGATTATCATTATTAATAATATATGTAGTTGTACTTATAGCAAGACAATTAATAGAACCTAAGATTGTAAGTAATAATATAGGAATACATCCAATATTTACTTTAATTGCTATGTATGCGGGATTTAAGATTTTTGGTTTAATTGGTCTAATCATAGGTCCTATTGTATTAATAATTTACAAAAATATATTTGAATCTTTACTTGAAAGGGGACTAGTAAAGACAATATTTGAGAGAGAGTAAAAAATAAAACAATCAAATTTAATAATCAAACAAACGTTTAATATAATACTGATGTAGGGATGTATGTATCATCAGGAGGATATACAAATTCATCTTTAGGTTTATTAGTTTCTTTTATATCTGTTATTTTTAAGATAGGTATATCATCACCATCTAATGATCCTTTTTCTATTACTCCTGTTACATGAATCCATGAAAGTTCTTTAAACGTGTCTATGTTATCATATTCACATAGAAAACCAACAATGACAGATTGAGAAGCGGAATTTATTATCATATTACGAGCGAGAACAAATTGATTTTGCTTTAATGCATCAATTTTATAAATATATCCTGTAAAAGATATTTTTCTTCCAATGTAGGAATCAATATTCTCATGAATTTGCTTTAATACATTTGTATAGTTTTTAGAAGAAATTTCTGATACTTCTGATTGCATAATATAATCATTAACAGTGATATTTTCTTTTTCTATATTATTTAAAGAATTATCAGAATATATTGTTTTAAATATATTATATACAGATAAAATAAATAAGATTATTGTAATTATAGAAAGCAATATTAAAAATATTTTAAATAATTTTTTCCCATTAACCTTTAAATTAAATACAAACATAAAATCAATCCAATCTTTAAACTAGTTTTAATTATTATTTAATAAATATTATTCAATTTATTTATATAATATTCTTGCAAACTAAAATTAAAAATGATATATTTATTGTCAGTAATGTTTAGGAGGCTAAAGATGGGAAAGATTTTTAAATCATATAGTGAAAGAGAAGTAAAAAGATTAAAGCCAATTGTTGAGAAAATCAATGCTTTAGAGCCAGAAATGGAAAAACTTTCTGATAGAGAACTTAGTGCTAAAACACCTTATTTTAAAGAGAGATTAGCAAATGGTGAAACATTAGATGATATTTTACCAGAAGCTTTTGCAGTAGTTAGAGAAGCTTCAAAAAGAGTTCTTGGTTTAAGACATTTCGATGTTCAATTAATTGGTGGTATTATATTACACCAAGGTAGAATTGCAGAAATGAAAACTGGTGAAGGTAAAACATTAGTTGCAACTTTACCATTATATTTAAATGCATTAACTGGAAAAGGAACTCATTTAATTACAGTTAATGATTACCTTGCAAAATATCAAGGTGAAATGATGGGTAAAGTATATAAATTCTTAGGTTTATCTGTAGGCTTAGTGCTAAGCAGAATGAATTCACAAGAAAAGCAAAAAGCTTATGCAGCAGATATTACTTATGGTACAAATAATGAATTTGGGTTTGATTACTTAAGAGACAATATGGTAATTAGAAAAGAGCAAATGGTTCAAAGAGAATTAAATTATGCTATTGTTGATGAGGTAGATAGTATTTTAATAGATGAGGCAAGGACACCACTTATTATTTCAGGTAGAGCCAATAAGTCTTCTGATATATATAGAAAGGCAAATAATTTTGTAAAAAAATTACAAGCTAAAGTTCTAGTAGAAGAAGATGTAAAAGATGAAGCACAAGCTGAAGATAATGAAAAATATGATTATATAGTAGATTTAAAAGCTAAAACTGCTTCACTTACACAAAAAGGTATTAAAAAAGCTGAAGAGTTTTTCGGACTTGATAATTACAATGATTTAGATAATTCTGAAATAGTTCATAGTGTTAACCAAGCTTTAAAAGCTCATGGAGTTATGAAAAAAGATACAGACTATATCGTACAAAATGGAGAAGTTCTAATTGTAGATGAATTTACAGGAAGAATTATGTATGGTAGAAGATATAATGCAGGATTACATCAAGCAATTGAAGCAAAAGAAAATGTAAAAATCGCTGATGAGCAAAAAACACTTGCTACTATTACATTCCAAAATTATTTTAGAATGTACAATAAACTTGCAGGTATGACAGGTACTGCAAAAACAGAAGAAGATGAATTTAGAGAGATATATAACCTAGATGTAGTAGTTATACCTACTAATAAACCTGTTATTAGAATTGATAGAAATGATGTTATATACAAAAATGAAAAAGCAAAATTTAATGCCGTTGTAGAAGATGTAATTGAGTCACACAAAAAAGGACAACCTGTCTTAGTAGGTACTGTTTCTGTTGACAAATCAGAAAGATTAAGTGCTCTTTTAGATAAAGCTGGTATAAAACATGAAGTATTAAATGCTAGATATCATGAAAAAGAAGCTGAAATTGTCGCACAAGCTGGTAAACTAGGCGCTGTTACAATTGCTACTAACATGGCAGGTCGTGGTACTGATATTATGCTTGGTGGTAATTCAGAATTTATGGCAAAACAAGAGATGAGAAAAATGGGATATTCTGAAGAAATGGTATTACAGGCAAATTCTCATAATGAAACAATAGATGAGGAAGTATTAGAAGCTAGAGCAAAATTTAAAGAATTAGAAGCAAAACATGCTAAAGAAATAGCAAAAGAAAAAGAAAAAGTTGTTGAAGCTGGAGGACTTAAGATAATAGGTACTGAAAGACATGAATCAAGAAGAATTGATAATCAGCTTCGTGGACGTAGTGGCCGTCAAGGAGATCCAGGTGAATCAAGATTTTATATTGCTTTAGATGATGACCTTATGAAACTTTTCGGTGGAGATATGGTTACTAAAGTATTTAATAAACTAGGTGCAGATGAAAATATGCCTATTGAATTTAAACCTATAACAAAAGCTGTTGAAAATGCTCAAAAGAAGGTTGAGAGTAGAAACTTCTCTATAAGAAAACATGTATTAAATTATGATGATGTTATGAATACGCAAAGAGAGATTATTTATAAACAAAGAAGAGAAGTGCTAGATGGAGCAGATTTAAAAGATGTAATATCTAATATGATTAATTTTACAGCTGAATCAGTAGTAGAGACTTATGAAGATGAGTTAAATACTAAGAAAGATGTTGTAGAGTTAGAATTACAAAATAGATTAAATATTTCAGGAATAAAAGCTTTAGAAAAAGATAAAGTTGATTTTGATGAAGTATTAGAAGAAGTAAAAGAAAAAGCTCAAAAGAAATATGAAGAAAAAGAAAAAGAAATTGGAGAAGAACAATACAGAGAACTTGAAAGAATTATCATGCTTAAAGTAGTAGATGAAAAATGGATGGATCATATTGATTCTATGGACGCTTTAAAAGATGGTATAGGACTAAGAGCTTATGGTCAAAAAGATCCAGTTGCTCAATATAGAATTGAAGGTTTTGAAATGTTTGATGCAATGATTAATGATATTAAATTAGATGTATCAAAATTAGTACTTTCAGTTAAAAAGAGAGAAGGATATGAAAGAAGACAAACAGCTAAAGTCACATCAGAAGGAAGAGAAAATATAGATGGAATATTAAATCCTGATGGAACAAGAAATGATAAAGAAAAAACTGTAAAAACTCCTATTGTAAATGATGGACCAAAAGTTGGTAGAAATGATCCATGCCCATGTGGAAGTGGCAAAAAGTATAAAAACTGCTGTGGAAGAAATCAATAAATAAAGTTTAATATAGAAAAAGAAGATGCTATAACTTAGCATTTTCTTTTTTATTTGCAATCTAAAAAAATAAATGGTATAAATAAGTAAAAGTAAAAATAAAATTATTTAGACAAAAGCAGACAGTGAATATTAAAAATAGAGTATACTAATAAAAAGTGATTAAACAATAAGTATTGGAGGTAATTCATATTAAATTATTATCAGCTGTAATTGTATTTAATTTATTGATTTTTATTTATCAAATTATAATTGAAATTTTTTCTGCAATATTTAGAATAGAAGGAATACAAATAGATAAGGCAAGATTTCAAGTAATTTCTATATTAACAGGTACTGGATTTACAACTAGCGAAAGTGAACTCATGGTATCTACTAAACGAAGAAGAAAAATTACACAAATAATGATTCTTTTTAGTTACATATTTAATATATCTATAGTGTCAACAATTGTTAACATATTATTATCTGGAAGCAATTCTACTTTTATAGAGATTTTAATTTGCATATGTTTAACTTTGATAAATTTAGTTTTATTAATATGTCTTAATAAATCAACCAAAATTAGGAGATTATTTGATAATATAATTATTAATATTGATAATAAAAAAACATATAAAAAAATTAATCCAGTATCGATCTATGATTTTTATGGAAATAAAGTGTTAGCAGAGATTAATATAACAAATTTAAATAGTAAAATAATAGATTTAGATGTTAAAAATCTTCAGGATAAGTATGATATTAAATTATTAGTTATTAAAAGAAATGGAAATATTATATCAGAATTTAATAAAAATGCTAAACTTAAAAATAAAGATATACTTTTAGTTTTTGGAGATATTAAAGTAATTAAAAAGTTATTTAAAAGAAAGTAGAAGAAGGCATAAAGTGAAAATTTTGGTTTTACTTGAGATGCCTTCTTTTTTGTAGCAAGCAATATACATAAAGAGTTTACATGCAGAGCATTATTTTTCTTATGTAACCAAAGAAAAAGACAATATAATTGTAACCAAAATGTAACCAAAAACACATTGACAAAAGCTTTTTTTATAGATAAATTAAAAGTGTATAAGTATATGGAAAAGTAACTGGAGGAAGAAATGAATAAGAGAAAAAGAAAAATTCGTAATAAAAAACTTATAATAATAGTTTTCATAATTATTGCAATATGTTTAATAAGTGTAATATATAATTATAGAAATAATCTAATCAAAACTAATGATTTAACCGAATCATCAAGAGGGTTAACAGAAGAGCAAATAGAGAATTTAAAAGATAGTATAAAAATAGATTCTGTTGCAATTTCTAGTAGAATTACTGGAACAGCTCCATTTGATGAATCAGAAGATGGAAAGATTCCAATAACTCCAGAAGATGGAAAGGATTATAGTGATATAGACGAATATGTAAGAACTTTAGATACAGTTACATATGATTTAAATGTTATAACAGTTCCTAATTCTGACAAAGAAGGAATTACTGGATCTTCAATTCAGTATGGTGGAATCATTAAAATTAAGGCTAGTTTACCAAATCAAGGAGAGAATCCTAATTTTACATGGATACAAGATGCTTGGATGGAAAATTGTGTTATAAGTGATGATGCAACTGAATTATATGCAGAATACACAGTACCTTCAAATCAAATTAGTTGCCCTAACATAATAAATTTATCTTTTTCTTTTGAAATAGGGGGAAACAATAAAAAAATTAATAAAGATCAAGTTCCAGTATTTGAAGTGTGGATGGATGGCAATAAACCAGACAATGAAGACTCTAAAGCAGAGAGCTATAAGCTTGTCGATGCAGATTCTGAAATATTGGAAATTTCATCTAAACCATCTTTTAATATTAAATTAGAAAAAGGTGATTTTACTCAAAAATATACTGACGATTATTCAAAAAGCACTGAGAATAATGGTTATTATATGAACTTCGGTATTGCGTGTGGACTTGCTCAAGATAATAATATTATTCCAGACTTAAGAGGACTTGAATATCCAAAAGGAGATTTTAAAGTTAGATTAAAACTAGATTATTTATATTCTAAAGATGGTAAATGGAATAAAGCAGATGAAAATGATGTAAATTCTAAAGGTCCTGCAAATGGTACTGAAATTATTGCATATTCTGTAAATGGAGATGCTAGTGATAAATATTGGCCAAAAGGAACATCAGTAACTTCTAATTTGCCAAATGGAAGGATGGATATTGATCCTAATAATCCAGATAGAAATGTTCAAAATTCAGGTGATTTCATAGTAGAACAAGAAGAAAATATTTTAACTATAACATTCAAAGATTTTGATATTACAAAACAATTTCCTACGCAAAATGCAAATGGAGAAAATGTTTTTGATAGTAATAGTGGATATTTTGCAATAGGAAACATACAATTATTTGCACCATTTTATGCAGAAGATGATAATTCAATTTCAGAATATCAATTAAATGTTTCAGTTTTAGATGCTTCATTTAGTACTGATTCGGTTCCTGATGGTGTAATCAGTAGCGATTCTGATACAAATATGATTAAAGATGTCTACCAAATGGATAATTCATTAAATTATGCTATGACAAAGAATTTAAATAATGAAGTTTCTTATTCACTTAATATTCGTAGTGTTGATGATAAATTAATTGAATCTACAGATTTGGCAGGAGATGGAATAAGAGGACTTGGCGATGAATTAATAGTTAAAAGCAAATATACTGCAAATGATGGACCTTATGATGGTGGCATGGAAAGAATTATAACATGGAGTGGTGATGTTTTAGATATTGTAAAATACAATGAAAATTCGTGGTATGCAATTGAAGAAGAATCTGAACTTGATGTACCACTTACTACTCAAAATAATATAAAAGTAAAATATGGTGTATATAAAAAAGGAAGATTAAAAGGACTTGTAACTGATAATGAAATAAATTCACCAAAATATGATGAGTTTGAATGGTTTGATACTGCAGAAATTGCTTCACAAAAAGGAAAGATTGCTGCTGTTTATATTGAAGATCCAGATTATAATGGATATAGAAATAGTAGGGATTTTATATTTAAATTCAAAGTAATAGAAAAAGAATCAAATATTGGAAAAGTAGCAGTTATTAAGCATAATGCATTACTTTATGCAGATGATAATAAAGAAGAATTAAAAAATGAAATAGGCGAAGATTATAATAAGAGTATTTATAATGAAAATGGAACTATTAATAGAGTTCATACACCAAGAAATAATGGTAATAGTATATTAATTGTTGATAATAATGTAAGTGTAACTACCTCAGTTACTGATTTAGATAGTTCTAATAATCCAAAGAAAAAGTATAGTATAAATGATGGTGTTGTAAATTATAAAATAATCCCAAAATTGTCTAATGGAAGGACTAAGTCAGATGGAGATAGCTATATTAACAAAGTTACTATAACAAATTATTTACCTAAAGGTTTAACTTTTAAGGAAGATTCAGTAAATAAACAACCTTCTAGTATTGTATCTGATCCAAAAACAGGTGAGACAATTATAACTTGGGAATATGAAGATTGGCAAGTAAATAGAGATGCCCCAGATTTTCCTGAAATAACATTTTCTGCAAACATTGATATGACAATTGATAATAATTCTCAACTTGAAAATAAAACTGTTATTTATACAAAAAATGATTATAGAGAAGAAGAACAATATAGAACATCAATATATGGAATTATTATTGCAAATGTTTTAAGTATTCAAGGAAATAAATCATGTGAGAATAGTATTGTGGATTTAAATGAGAATATAGTTTCTAATATAGAAGTAAGTAATTATTCACGTATTCAATTAAAAGATACTAGAATCTTAGAAGTATTGCCCTATAATGGTGACGAAAATGGAAGTGATTTTTCAGGTGAATATAATATAAAAATTGGCGAAATTCCAACAGGAATGAAAGTTTATTATACTAAAGTTGTTCCTAGTTTATTAGAATCTAAAGCTGGACTTAGTAGAGATGAAAATGATAGGCTTAATCCAGCAAACATAAACTTTGAAAGAAATACTGAATGGATAGAATTATCAAGTAATGAAGAAGTTAGTAATGCAACAGCATTAGCTATTACTAAAGATGTTATTACATCATCTGGTACAGAGAGTTTTAATTATGAGCTAATTCCAATTAATAGTAAACCTGGCAATAAATATGCTTCATCAGCAAATATTATTGCTACTGGTTATCCAAATGTATTAAAAACAAATATTTCAATGTCAGTAATAGCCCAAAGGAAAATTGAAGGAACTGCATGGTATGACACAAATGAAAATGGCTTAATTGATTATGATGAGGCTAAAGCTTCAGATATTAATATTGAAGTAATAGATACTTCTACAAATGATGTTGCAACTGATGTGTTTGATAATAAGATAGATAATATAGAGACTGATTCATATGGCAATTATGAAATAAAAGGACTAAAAAAGGGAATATATAAAGTAAGATTTACTTTACCAGATAATACTAAAGTTACAACTAAAGCTGTAGGAGATGATAATACAATAAATAGTAAGGCAAATACAGATATTGTAGATGGAAAAGTAATAACAGATGAGCTAAACAATTTAAATAATGACAATATTAATGACCTTAAAAATGAAGAATACATAAATTTAGGTTTAATCCATGAAAAAGGAATTGTAAAAATTAAATATATTGATAAAGATTCTGGAGAAGAAATAACAGCAAGTAAAAGTATTGAGGGCCCAATCGGTCAAAAATATGATTTATCAGATAAAGAATTAAACTTTAATGGATATGTAAGATCAGAAGATGATTTTGAAAAAGAAGGTATATTTACTGAAGATACTAAAGAAATAACGATTTATTACAAAAAAGAAACATCAAAAGTTGTAGTAAAACATGTATTAGTAAATCCAGACTTATCAGAAACTTTATTAGATTTTGAATTATTAGATGGACCTATAGGTACTACTTACCGAACAGAAAGAAAAGTTTATGAAAATTATCAAGCTAATCCTTTAAAAGATGAACCTACAAATGCAGAAGGAACATATACTGATGAAACTCAAGAAGTAATTTATTATTATGAAAAAATATTAGCAGGAGAAGTTACTATAAGATATGTTAAAGAAATTACTCTTCCTGATGGTACTAATACTGATGTACAACTTGAAACATCTAAAGTATTACAAGGGTATGTAGGAGAGACTTTTGAAACAGAGAGAATAGAAATTCCTACATATTTTCAAGATGAAACAAAACAAGAACCTTCAGGAACTGGAACTTTTACAAAAGATGCTCAAGAAATAAAATATTATTATAGAAAGACAAGAAGTGCAGGAGTAGAAGTTAGATATATTGAAAAAGAATATAATGAAGACGGAATAAGTTTTGAAGAAAAAGAACTTATGGAACCAACAATTTTAGATGGATATGTTGGGGAAGAGTATAGGGCAGTTAGAAAGAATATCGACAATTATAGAGCAGTTGAACCTGAACCTACAAATGCTGTAGGTGTATTTTCAGATAATAGAATAATTGTTACATTTTATTATGAAAAATTACCAAAAGGACAAGTTACAGTAAAATATTTAGATGATACCGGAGAGTTAATGAGGGATGAAGATGGAAATAAAGTAGAACCAATCATAATGACAGATTATATTGGTAATACATATTCAACATCACCTAAAACATTTGAAGGATATTCATTATTAATTATTCCTGATAATTCAGAAGGTACATATACTGAAGATTCAATTGAAATTGCTTATATTTATACAAGAAATACATATAAATATAAAGTAGAATATTATTTTGAGAATGTTGATGATGATAATTACACCATAGATGAAACTTTAACTGAAAATAATACAGCTAAATTTAAAGATATTATTGATAGTTTTAATAGTAATGCTAAAGATGGATTCGAGTTTTCTAAAGTTGAAGGAGTTCCTTTGACTATAAGTCCAAATGAATCTGAAAATGTTATTAAAGTTTACTATGACAGAAAGATTTATGATTATACTATTGAATATTATTATGAAAATGATGATGGAATTTTAGAGCAGGATAAATTATTAACTGAATCAGGAGAAGCAAAATATGGCTCACAAATAACAGAATTTAGAGATAAAAATCTAAATGGATACTATCTTGCAGAAAAAGAAAATTATCCTCTTTATATTAGTTCTAATACTGATAATAATGTA
Organism: uncultured Clostridia bacterium; assembly: GCA_944387405.1. GTDB lineage: Bacteria > Bacillota > Clostridia > TANB77 > CAG-508 > UMGS1994. Next base: position 206,589 of record CALXET010000001.1, on the reverse strand, counting down.
ATAAGACTTAAATATTATAAAGAAAGAGGAAAAGTAGTTGTAAGATATGTTGATCAAGATACAAATGAAGAAATAAAGGGAGTAGAGTCTAAAACATTTGAAGGAAAAATTGGTGAAGGTTATAATGTATCTGATTTAAAAATAGATATAGATAATTATAAATATGTAGACGATACTCATAATTTGACAGGTAATTATATAATTGATGAAAACAATAATAATACTATTTATGTAACATTTTATTATAAAAAAACAGGTAAAGTTATTACTAAGTTTGTAGAAATAAGACAAGAAGAAAAGAAAGACGAAGATGGTAATGTAATAAAAGATCCTGATACAGGAAATCCTGTAATGGAAGATGTTGAAGTAGAAATTAGAGACAGTGTTGAGCTAGAAGATGTTATAGGTACAACTGTAGTTGTTTCTCCAATTGCTATAAATAATTATACACTGAAAGAAAATCAAGAATCTAAAGAAGTAAAAATTACAGAAGAAGAACAAATTATTAAATTTTATTACACAGGAAGCGCAGGAGGAGTTATAGAAAGACACGTTGATTTGATTACAGGAGAAATCCTTGAAGAAGTATATCATGAAGGAAGACAAGGAGACGAATATAAGACTAATAGTAAAACTTTTGAAGGATATGATTTAATAGAAGAATTAATACCTTCAAATAGTGAAGGAGTAATGCAAGAAGATACAATCGAAGTAAATTACTTATATTCAAAAAAAGCTAAAGTTGTTGCTAAATATGTGGATGAAAGAACTGGAAAAGATATAAAAGTTGATGGAAAGACATTAACCGAAACATATGAAGGCCATGAGGGTGATAATTACAATACAGTAAATAAAGAAATACCAAATTACGGTTTTACAAGAGTTGATGGAGATCCTGAAGGAGTGATGAGCGTTAAAGTAAATCTAACTCCTGATGGTGATAAAGTATTTGATGATACAATTTATATTACATATTATTATAAGAAATTATCTACTGGAGTAATAGAAAAGCATATTGATGAAGTAACGGGAGAAGTGTTATATGAAAAAACTTATACAGGAAAAGAAGGAGATCCTTATGAAACACAGAGTAGAGAATTTTCAGGTTATGATATAGTAGAAAATAAAATGCCTAATAATAATAAAGGAACAATGACATATGAAGATATTACAGTTGAATATTACTATATTAAAAAAGCAAAAGTAGAAATCAGATTTTTAGATATAGATACAAATAAACAAATAATTGAATCAATAATAATAGAAGGTCATGAAGGAGATCCATACGAAGCTAAATTATTTACTAGTAAATATTATGAAATAGCTAAAATGCCAGATAATCAGGAAGGAAAAATGAAATCAGAAATAATAAAAAATAATGATGGTACTTTAACTATAAATGACACTACTTATGTTGATTTTTATTATAAGAAAATTAAAGCTGATTTTAAAATTGATCAAAATATAATTTCTCTAAAAATAAACGGTCAAAATAAAAAGATACATGATGGAAAGCTTGAGAAATTAGAAATAGATTCGAAAGAAATAAAAGGTTCAATTGCAGAAATTACATATAGAATTAAAGTAACAAATTCAGGTAAAATTAAAGGAAATGCATTAATAAATGTAAAACTACCTGCAGGTCTTGAAGTAATAGAATCAAAAGGTTTTACAAGAAATAAAGATGTACTTGAAAGAACAACAGATGAATTAGATCCTGGAGATAGTATGACATATGAAATTAAATTAAAATGGGACTTAGAAAAAGCAAAACTTGGAACAAGAACATCTATTGCAGAAATTAAAAAAATATATAATTTAGTTAATTTTGCAGATTCAGATAAAAATAATAATATATCAAAAACTGAGCTAGTTATTGCAACTGAAACTGGAAAAGCAGTTAATATGACAATTATAATTTTAATTACTTTATTAATTTTAGCTATAATGATTACAAAAACTAGAAAAAGATATATTTCTAATTCAAAAGGTAGACACAATGGAAAAAGTAAAAAAGGTAGAAAAAAAGGCAACAATAAGAAAATAGAATATAGATTATAATTATGAAGTTTTAAGTAAAATCATAGAGATGATAGAGAAAATTTCTATCATCTCTTTTTTCATTAACGATTAATGAACATAAAAAGTTGACATGCGTAATGATGGAACAATTGATATTAAGTATCATATCGAGTGGAAAGTCTTAGATGATGAATCAGAAGGGAAACTAGAATGGGTAAAAATCGGAATACCTAACAGCCATGTTGATGAAATTAAAGCTAAAAGCGATACTATTTCTGATATTAGTTATATGGCAGAATCTGGAGAAACTTTTGTAAGAGTCGATTTTGATAGACCATATAATGCTGGTGAAATTGTGAGTTTTGATTTTTCTCTCCATCAATCTTATATGTATGTGATTGATAAAGAAGATCATTTGCTCAGATATTCTTTTACGCCAGGATGGTTTGATGAGATAGAAGTAAAAAATATTACGATTCGGTGGAATGAGTTTAATGTTATAAAAACTAATTCAAAAGAATCTGAAGACGGATATCTTGTTTGGCAAGCGTCACTTTCTTATGGCGAAAAGTTAAATGCATCAGTATCATATAATTTAGATGCATTTAATACTGATGAAGACAAGCAATATGTTGAAGGTGATGATGACGAATTTCCATTATGGCTTATTGTTATTATAATAATAGGAGTTATAGTAGTGGTTGCCATCTTGTTTTTCGGAGGAGATGACTATAATAATCATAGTGGCTTTGGTGGAGGATGTAGTTACCACACAACTTATATACATCATTCCTCATGTGTAAGTCATTGTGCATGTGTGAGCAGTTGTGCATGTGCATGTGCTTGTGCCGGTGGTGGTAGAGCAGGATGCTCGAAGAAGGATTTTTATGGTACAAAATTAAAATCTGATAATGTACTCAAGATTTTAGATGAAGATTAGAACTTAAAAAAAGTATAGTGTATTTTGCGCGTGGGAGTTTTCCTACGCGCTTTTTTAATTAAAAAAAGATAACTAAGGTTGACATAACTGGAATGTAATGGTAAAATATAAATACATTGAAAATAAAATAATTAAATCGATGATTGAGAGAGTAATATATTATGAGATTATAGCGAGCTAGAACAGAGTGGAAGTCTAGTAATTAAGTAATATTATGAAAAGAGCTCATGAGTGATTGTTGGAAATATAATTTTTTAGAGTATAACAATTCGCATATCCTGCGTTAAAGGAATAAGTGGCAAGTATTAAATAATTAAGAAATTATCTATTTGCAACTAGAGTGGTACCACGTAAAAAGCGTCTCTGGATTTTCCAGAGATGCTTTTTTTATCGAAAGAAAATGAAAGGAATGAATAGTATGAAACATAATAGTAAATATAAAAGCTTTTTTTATAGTGGGTGGCCTAAACGAAGACAGATAAATTAATTTTAATTTTTAAAGTATTAATGCATAGTTTAGGAGGTAATATTTATGAAATATAAAAAAATAGTTTTAGCATATTCTGGAGGATTAGATACATCAGTAATGATTCCATGGCTTAAAGAAAATTATGATAATTGTGAAGTAATAGCTGTTGCCGGAGATGTTGGACAAGGTGAAAATGAATTAAAAGGATTAAAAGAAAAAGCACTAAATACCGGAGCTAGCAAGGTGTATATACTAGATTTAAAAGAAGAATTAGTAAATAATTATATTGCAGAAGCTATTAAAGCAGGTGCAAAGTATGAAGAGAATTATTTACTAGGAACTCCATTTTCTAGACCACTTATTGCAAAGAAATTAGCAGAAATTGCAAATAAAGAAAATGCAGATGCAATATGCCATGGATGTACAGGTAAAGGAAATGACCAAGTTAGATTTGAATTAGGAATAAAAGCAGTAAATCCTGATATAGATGTGTTAGTTCCATGGAGATATTGGGAATTAAATAGTAGAGAAAAAGAAATCGATTATGCAGAAAAGCATAAAATACCACTTAAAATTAAAAGAGAAACAAATTATTCAAAAGATAGAAATGTATGGCATTTATCTCATGAAGGTCTTGATTTAGAAGATCCAAAAAATATGCCAGATTATGAAAAAATTTTAGAAATGGGTAAAACTCCAATGAAAGCAAAAGATAAAGAAGAGAAAATTTCATTGTATTTTGAAAAAGGATTACCAGTAGCTCTTAATGGAGAAAAAATGAGTTTGCTTGATATAATAGAGAAATTAAATAAAATTGGTGGGGAAAATGGAATAGGAATAATAGATATAGTTGAAAATAGATTAGTTGGAATGAAGTCAAGAGGTGTTTATGAAACGCCAGGAGGAACAATTATATATAAAGCACATGAGATACTAGAATCAATTTGTTTAGATAAAGATACAATGCATTTTAAGTCACATATATCAAGTATATTTGGAGAATTGTTGTATGATGCAAAATGGGATACTTTACTTAGAGAGTCTTTATCATGTTTTGTTAATAAAACACAAGAATTAGTAACTGGAGAAGTAAAATTAATTTTATATAAAGGAAATATAATAAAACAAAGTGTTTCAAGTAAATATTCTATGCATTCAAAATCACTTGCTTCTTTTGGAGAGGATAATTATTATAATCAAAAAGATTCTGAAGGATTTACAAACTTATATAGCTTAGAAACAAAAGTAAGAGCAAATATGCTTAAGAAAAATAATTTAAAATAAGGAGGAAAATTTTATGGTCTTATGGGAAGGTAGATTTAAAAAGAAAATAGATCCGAAAACAAATGATTTTAATTCATCAATAAAATTTGATAATAGATTATATAGAGAAGATATAGAGGGGAGTATTGCGCATTGTACTATGCTTGGAAAGCAAAATATAATAAGCAAAGAAGATTCAAAATTAATTATAGAAGAATTAAAAAATATATTAAGTGATATAGAAACTGATAAATTAAAATTTGATGAAAATGCAGAAGATATACATATGTTTATTGAATCAGAATTAATTAAAAGAATTGGTGATGCTGGTAAGAGACTTCATACAGCAAGAAGCAGAAATGATCAAATTGCATTAGATATTAAAATGTACTTAAAAAAGGAAATTAATGAAATAATAAATTTAGTTAAACAATTAATAGTCGTATTATTAGAAAAAGCTGAAGCAAATTTAGATACGATAATGCCAGGATATACACATATGCAAAGAGCTCAGCCGATAACATTTGCTCACTATTTAATGGCTTATGTAGAGATGTTTTTAAGAGATATTGATAGATTAAAAGATACTTTTAAAAGAACTGATACTATGCCCCTTGGAAGTTCTGCGTTAGCTGGAACAACATTTAATATAGACAGAAACATGGTAAAAGATTTATTAGGATTTAAAGAAATAACAAAAAATAGTTTAGATGGTGTTTCTGATAGAGATTATATTATTGAATTTTCATCAGACATATCTATTATGATGATGCATTTATCTAGACTAAGTGAAGAGATAATAATGTGGTGCTCATGGGAATTTAAATTTATTGAATTAGATGATGCATTTTCAACAGGATCATCTATAATGCCTCAAAAGAAAAATCCAGATATCGCTGAACTTATAAGAGGGAAAACTGGAAGAGTATATGGAAATTTAATTCAAATATTAACAACAATGAAAGCTCTTCCACTTGCATACAACAAAGATATGCAAGAAGATAAAGAAGGAATATTTGATACTATAGATACTATAAAACTATGTATTACAACAATTATTCCTATGATAAAAACTTTTAAAGTTTTAAAAAATAATATGAGAGAAGCAGCTAAAAAAGGATTTATTAATGCTACTGATTGTGCTGACTATTTAACTAAAAAACAAGTACCGTTTAGAAAAGCATATAAAATTGTAGGTAACCTAGTATCTTATTGTATTGACAATAATAAAACATTAGAGGATTTAACTATTGAAGAATATAAAAATGTTGATAAAAACTTTGAAAAAGATATATATAAAGCCATCAAATTAGAAGAATGTGTTAAAAATAGAAATATCATTGGAGGACCATCTCCAGAGATAGTAGAAAATAGAATAAAAGAAGTGAAAACTTTAGTATGTTGTTAATAAACATAAAGAGTTGACGCTCAGGGCATTATTAAATTATGTAACCATTACAAAATAAAAACTAAAAACAATTATCAAACTAGTAATATTAATTAATTGAATTTTATATCCGTTTAGTGTATAATTTTAAAAAATATTATAGGAGTGTGAGAAAATGCTTGAATTAGAAGATAATATAAAAATTCTCGAAAACTTAAAAAATAAATTAGAAGAAATCGGTGAATCTCTTTGACATAGATAATTCGAATAAAGAACTTTCCAAACTGGAAGAAGAAACATTAAATCAAGATTTTTGGAATGATAATAATAATTCTTCTAAAATCCTTTCTAAGATAAAAAAACTTAAAGATAAAGTAAATAACTTTACTAAGATAAAAAAACAGTTATATGACGTATATGAAATGAATTTAATGTTACTAAGTGAATTCGATGAAGGATTAAAAACAGATGTACTAAATTCTACTAAAGAATTAATAAAAAAAATAGATAAGTTAGAATTAGAAACTTTTTTATCAGATAAATACGATATAAATAATGCAATTGTAACTATTCATCCTGGAGCAGGAGGAACAGAGTCTCAGGATTGGGCTGAAATGCTTTATAGAATGTATACTAGATGGGCTATAAAGAATAACTTTGATATTAAAGAAATAGATTATCTAGAAGGCGATGAAGCAGGTCTTAAAAGTGTTACTTTTGAAATAATAGGGGAGTATGCATATGGTTATTTAAAATCAGAAAAAGGTGTTCATAGATTAGTTAGAATATCACCTTTTGATGCAGGAGGAAGAAGACATACATCTTTTGCATCTGTTGAAGTTTTACCTGAAATTACTGATGATATTGAAATAGAGATAAATCCTGATGATTTAAGAATAGATACATATAGAGCTTCAGGTGCTGGAGGACAACATGTAAATAAAACCTCATCAGCAGTTAGAATTACACATATTCCCACAAATATTGTTGCAGCATCTCAGGCAGAAAGGTCACAACTTCAAAATAAAGAAACTGCTATGAAAATGCTTAAATCTAAACTATTAGATTTAAAAGAAAAAGAACAGAAAGATAAAATTGAAGATTTAAAAGGTGTTCAAAAAGATATTGCGTGGGGAAGTCAAATAAGATCTTATGTTTTTTGCCCATACACATTAGTTAAAGATCATAGGACAAATTATGAGACAGGAAATGTTGAAGCTGTAATGAATGGAGAAATTGATGAGTTTATAGATGCCTATTTAAAATTAAACAAAAATAAAAAGTCTTAAAATAAAAAACAAATGATAAAATAAAAGGAGAAGAGAAAATGATAATTGGCCACAAATATTTTTCAGATAAATTTATAACTATTATTACAATAGTTATAATACTCATAATTATAGTTGTAATTAAATTAAATCAAACATATCCTAAAACACTAAGCTTTTCAGAGAAAATATTAATTGCAGAGAGTTACTATTTAGAAGAAAAAGATGATGACAAAAGATTTATCGGTATGGCTATTTTTAATGATGGTACAATTTATAAATGGGATACTGAGAAAAACATTCCTGAATTTGAGAAATCTACTGTACAAGAGCGAAAAAGATGGATTTTTGAAAATGGAAAGAAGAAATTTAAAAGAGTTACTATAAAAGATTTAAGAACAATAACTATATTAATATCAAATCTAAAGGATGAATCAGAAAAATTAAGTGGGCAATTTGAAAGCAAAGGTTCAAAGTACATAGTTGTATGGAATTCAAAAAAAGAAAAAATCGTACTATCTAAAAGCGGTAAGAATGGAACAATAAATAAATCTGAAAATGCAGAGTTATTAATATTACAAATTAATGATTTATTAAAATATACTGATAAAAAAGGTATTTTGTAAGCAATTGACGTATATTTTGAAAGGTGATATAATATAATTGTATTTAATGATAAACGGAGGTGTTAAATATGGCAGTAAGATGTGGAGATGAAAGAGGTTCTTGCAAATGGTTTGATCCTAATTGCAAAGGTGGATATTGTGACTATAAAGGATGCCCAATTTCAAAGAGTGATGAATGTCCAAGATATTAATAGAATAAAAAATAAGTACCTATTTAAAGGTACTTATTTTTTATTTGCAATATTTTTTATTTAATGATAATATAATTAATACAAAATAGCATATTATATGATTTTTTAATATAATATACTATATTAAGTTAGCAGGATTTATATTTAAACTTGCTTATATAATATTTAAAAGAAGGTGCCAAGCTATGGGCATAGTAGTACAAAAATTTGGAGGAAGTTCTGTAGCAGATGCAGAAAAATTATTAAAAGTCTGCAAACATATTATTAAAGAATATGAAAAAGATAATAACGTAGCAGTTATTGTTTCAGCGCAAGGGAAAACAACAGATAGACTAATATCAGAAGAAAGAGAAATTACTAAAAGACCTAATAAGAGGGAGCATGATGTTTTAGTTTCAACTGGCGAACAAATCACAATTGCAAAATTAGCAATGACTTTACAAGAACTTGGATATAAAGCTATCTCTCTTACAGGATGGCAAATTCCTATTATCACAACTAGTGAATTTGGAAATGCTAAAATAAAATATATAAACACAAAAACTATTTTAGACTTATTTAATGAAAAATATATTGTTATTATAGCTGGTTTCCAAGGAATTGATGAAAATTTAAATATTACTACTTTTGGCAGAGGGGGATCAGATACTACTGCAGTAGCAATTGCAGCTGCTCTTAATGCCGATAAGTGTGAAATATTTACTGACGTGGACGGTGTTTTTTCATCTGATCCTAGAATAGTTGAAAATGTTCAAAAATTAGATAAAGTTTCTTATGATGAAATGTTAGAATTATCAAGCATGGGCGCAAAAGTTCTTCATAACAGATGTGTTGAAATAGGAAAGAAGTATAATTTACCTATTTTAGTAAAATCTACTTTTGAAGAGGAAAGTGATGGCACTATTGTTACAGATAGTTACATGGAAGACCTAACAATTAGCGGTGTAACGAAAGATGATCACATTGCACGAATATCAGTAATGGGATTAGAAAATAAAATAGGTAGGACATATAATGTATTTAAATTACTTGCTGATAATGATATTAATGTCGATGTCATAGTTCAATCTTTTGGTGAGAATGTTAATAAAAATCTTTCATTTAGCATTAAAACAGCCGATTTAGATGAAGCAATTAAATTATTAAATGATCATATTCAAGAAATTGGAGCAAGAGAAATACGATATTTTGATAATTTATCTAAGATTTCTATAATTGGTGTTGGAATTGCAAATAAAACTGGAGTTGCAGCAGATATGTTTGAAGCTTTATATGAAAATAATATAAATATGCATATGATTAGTACTTCTGAAATAAAAATCTCTGTTTTAGTTGATAGAGAGGATTCAAACAAAGCTGTTAATGCAATTCACAAAAAGTTTTATGATAAATTAAATAAATAATAATATAATATATACTGAAAGAACAAATGTTTGTTCTTTCTTTTTTTAATTTACTTAGATTTAAATATTTTATTTCCGCTTCTAATTCTAATCTTTTTTCTAATCTTTCTATTGAAAATTAACAAAAAATAACATAATAAAGTTCTAAAACCAAAACAAAAGAATATAATATTTTATAGTTAAAGACTTAGATAAAGGAGAAATATTATGAATATAGATGAAAAGAATGATCAAAAAAACATAATGCAAAATCTAATACTTGAAAATAAAGAGAAACTAACTATAACAGGAACAAGAGATGTACTCAGTTTTGATGATAAAATAATTATATTAGATACTTCTCTTCGGAATGCTCACGATAAAAGGTGAAAATCTAAAAATAATCAAATTAAGCATAGATACAGGAGATGTTATATTAGAAGGTGAAATAAATAATTTAAATTATACGAAAGATACTTTTGATAAAAAACAGTCAAATCTAATTAGTAAAATATTTAAGTAATGAACTCTCAAGAACAAATCCAGATTTTTTTTATATTTATTGTAATAGGAATTATAATATCTTTAATATTTGACATATTTCGTATATTAAGAAAAGTATATAAATTTTCTAATATGTTAATATATATGCAAGATATACTGTTTTGGCTGTTAACAGGAATTATAATATTACAATCAATATTTAAATTTAATTCTGGTGATATAAGAATATTTTTATTTTTAGGAATTTTTATAGGTGTATTTATTTATACTAGTCTATTTAGTAGATATTTTATAAAGTTAGGAACACTCTTTTTTAATATAATCAATAATATAATTAGATTTATATATAATCCAATTTGTAAAATTATAAGTTTTATGATAAAATATTGTAAGAATTTAAGATTATACATATATAAAAAGTTAAAAAACACATAAAAAGAAGGATTTTGTAGTAAAAAAGTAGTATATTATAAATGTACAAAAAAAGTTTGGAGATATACTTATGAAGAAAACATTTAATTTAAAGAAATTTTATATAAATATAATAATTATTGGCCTATTACTTTATGCAATATTTGTGTTAGTATCTCAACAATCTAAATTAAACAATTATTCAGAAACTCAAAAGTATTATAGTGAGCTTATAGAAGATGCTAAAAAAGAACAAACATCATTAAACAAGCGTAAAGAAAATGTAAATTCAGAAGAATACATAGAACAAATTGCAAGAGATAGACTTGATATGTTTTTACCAAATGAACGAGTTTATATTGATATTGGTCAGTAACTGTAGTAAAATATAGTTACTGAATTTTTTTACAAAAAATATTAGTTCAATAAATTTTATTTCAAAAAATTCAAATATAGTTTTATCTTAATAAACTTTCAACAAAAAAATATTAATTTAATTAAATAAAGGGGGCACTTAAAAATATGAATTTTGAAGAAATGTCTATTAATGACCTAAAACAGTATGCTAAAGAAAAAGGATTAAAAAATATATCTAAATTAAAGAAAAGCGAATTAATAGAAATGTTACAAAAAGAAGATAAGGAAGAAAATATAGAAGATACTAATAAAAATAATAATATAGAAAATAATCTTGACGAGGAAAACTTTAAAATTACTAATGAAGGAGATACTATAGCTAGTGGAATATTAGAAGTTATGCCAGATGGTTTTGGCTTTTTAAGAGGAGATAATTACTTATCGACTAATAAAGATGTTTATGTTTCTCCAACACAAATCAGAAGATTTAGACTAGATACTGGAGATTTTGTTAAAGGTATTATAAGAAATCCTAAAGAAGGAGAAAAATTCCCAGCACTTATATATGTTATAGAAGTTAATAACGATCATCCTGAAAAATGTATGAAAAGAAAATCATTTGATGACTTAATACCAATATACCCTAATAAAAGAATTAAATTAGAAACCGCTTCTAATTCTTATACAATGAGACTAATGGACTTATTATGTCCTATCGGAAAAGGTCAAAGAGGATTAATTGTAGCTCCTCCTAAAGCAGGCAAAACTACAATCTTAAAACAAATAGCAAATAGTATTACAACAAATAATCCTGATATAGAATTAATTGTTCTTCTTATAGATGAAAGACCTGAAGAAGTTACAGATATGAAAAGATCAATTAAAGGAGATGTTATATATTCAACTTTTGATGAGCTTCCTGAGCATCATGTAAAAGTTGCAGAAATGGTACTAGAGAGAGCCAAAAGGCTTACAGAGCAGAATAAAGATGTAGTTATTCTACTAGATAGTATTACAAGGCTTGCTAGAGCTTATAATTTAGTTATTCCTTCTTCAGGGAAAACTTTATCTGGTGGTTTAGATCCTAGTGCTTTGCATAAGCCAAAAAGATTTTTAGGAGCAGCAAGAAACACAGAAGATGCTGGAAGTTTAACAATACTTGCTACTGCTTTAATTGATACAGGTAGTAGAATGGATGATGTTATTTTCGAAGAGTTTAAAGGAACAGGTAATATGGAAGTACATTTAGATAGAAGTTTATCTGAAAAAAGAATATTTCCTGCTATTGATATTAATAAATCTGGTACAAGAAGAGAAGATTTATTATTATCTCCTAAAGAATTAAATATTATGTATTCTTTAAGAAAAGTTATGAGTAATATGTCTAACATTGAAATTACAGAACAATTATTAAATATTATTACAACAACAAAAAACAATGAGCAATTTTTAGATAAATTAGATTACTTTTTTAAAACTAAATAATATAACTGATAAATTGACTTTTTTAATTTGTATCGATATAATCTATATATAAATACATTTATGGAGGAAAAAATTATGATGAACATGAAAAAATCAACTTTATTTACTATAATAATACTAGTTAATGCTTTATTTTTTACATTTGGTATGCTTGTAGCAACTTGGTTTTATAATACAAATAAAAATGATACTAATAACCAAGAAATAATTGATAATTCTTTAGCAAATAATTCAAGTATTTCTGATTCAGGAATTAGCCTATCAAATGATGATATATCTGAATTGCAAGATTTATATTTCCCTATGTTTTTAGATTTTAATGATTCAATAGAAAAAAATAGCTTACCAATTATGAATATTATTACTTCAAATTTCAATATTGAGAAAAAAGATAATTCAAACTATGAGAAATATAAAAATGAAGAAGGAGCAATTATTTATTCTAAAGAAGATCTTGATTCAGTTACAAACGAATTATTTGGAGATAGAGGACAAGATATAATTACTAATTCAGTAGATGATACTTTAGAAGATGCGTATGTTATTTTTGCTAATGATTCTACATCTAGTGAATATTTAGTAACAATTACAGATTACAAAGAAATTGAAAATGAGAATATAGAATTTACTATTAATTATTGCAAATACTATAATAATGAATTATCTGAATTTATAGATGAAAAGATTAATAATACAAACAATAATGACGTAGATTTAGTTGTTACAACTGAAAAAGCAGAATCTTCTAATGAAGAATTAGTAAATAAAGCTACTGAAGAATTTATAATAGAACAAAAAACAGAATCAGCTACAATAACTATTAAAGTTAATAATGATTCTAAATTTGCTAAATATCAACTAGTTTCAATTAAATAGTTTTTAAAATTACTAATGACAAATAATTTATTTATTTGTCATTATTTATTTATATTTAAATTTAGTATATTTATAAACAAGAGTAGAGGAGAAATAAATTGAAGTTAGTAAAATACGATAATAATTTATTAATCAACTTTTATAATAGTAATGGATTAGAATTTGATGAGAATAAAAATTATTTTGGAAAAGATATAAGATCTTTTGCAATAAAAGAAAAAGGTAAAATTATTGGAGCAGTGTCAATATCTAAGTATAAAAATAAAAGCTATATAGAAGCTTTAGTAGCAGACTATAATTATAGGAATAAAGGAATAGGAAAATTATTATTAAAAAAAGCTATAGATGAATTAGATAAGCCAATATATATAATATCTAAAGCAGATAAATTCTTTTTAAAGAATGGATTTGAATATGATGATTCAGATTTAATAGGAGAAGAATGCAAAAATTGTGAATATTATAATCTTACATGCTTTCCAAAAGTTTTAGTGTATAAATAATAGAGAATAGATAGAAATACTAATTAATTATTAATAAATATAATTAATTAGTATTTTTTTGTTAAAAATAAATCTTTAAGAATTTTGATTAGTATTAGAATAAATATAAATATAAATATAAATATAAAATAAATAAAATATTATATTTTAAATTTTTAAATAAATATATAAAAAACAATATAGTTATATAAAGAAGAACAAAAGGTAATAAATATATTTAAATAATAAAAATATATATTTATTTGTAAAAGATTAAGAATAATTATAAGTAAAAAATTTTTTTAAATTTATAAGAAGAGAAGTATAATGGTAGTATAATTTCTGTATATTCAACTTTGCGCAAAATCAAAGTTTTGTGCAAAAAGGAGTAGAACAAATATATAAAACAGCCATAAACCTCCACTTCTGTTATTTCAAGGCTTTTAACTGCTTTATAGCTATTAATATTCTATTATATATATTTATTTCTATATATTATTTATATTATATTCTTTATTATTGTAATCTTTTGTATTACTTATCATAGCTATATTTATTTGAGCTTCTAAAATCAATTTTAAAGCATTTATATATTTTACTTATATAATTTCATTACTATAATTATTTTCTTGTTATAACTTTAATTTTATATCTATAATTTTTTATCTTATAATTTTATATATAATTTTGTATAAATTTTACTAAAAATCCTCAAAATGTCTATTTCTCCATATTCGCCTTATTTTACAGACAACAAACTATAAAGGGTAAAAATAAAAACGGCTTAAAACCGATTCTCGTGCGTCGTTTTTTGGCACTTTTTAGACTATTTTTATATTACTATAATTTAGCTGATTTTATGTAAAAATCTTCAGTAATTTTTATATTCATTTAATAAAAACAACTTAAATTAATAATTAACAATATTTTTAATAAACAAGTTATATTAATTAAAATTAAAAATAGCTTAAAACGCATTTTAACACGTTAAAATTTCAAATATATTTAAACTTAATATTAATGAGAACATATATATACATTTTTTATACAAACGTGATAATTTTATATCTATATAATTATAAGAGCTTAAAATTGATTTTAAAGCAAATTAAAATATTAATTCTATAATTATATAAAGAAATAATTTTCAAAATCAATTTTATTATTTATATGTTTTTTACAAACAACATTTGTTCGTCTTTTAAAATCACAAATTTTTAAAACTTAAATTTAAAATTTTAAATTATAAATTTATAATTTTTTAATTTACCATATTACATTTGAATTATTTTTATATTTTTGTTTTTAAAAAAATTTTATAATTTCAAAATTTATTTTTTACTTAATTTTTCTAATAGCAATTCCAACTTTTTATTATAAAAATTAAAATCTTATCATCTTATGTATTATGAAAATATAGGCTATCCCCCCTACTCTTTCGTTTTCCCAGAAATTTGTAATACATTTAATCCAATAACATAGGCTATTCCTTTTAGAAAAAAAAGAACTAGGATATAAATTCCTAATTCATATATTTATTTTATACTCTATTTTTTATATAAAAGAAGTATTTAATTTATTTTTAGGAAAACTTTTAATTTATTTAAAATAGATTTGAATTTATTTTCTTTATACACATCTATACATAACTTATTTTCTACATTTTTATTATTTGGGAAAATAACATTTATATTATTATTACTTTTCTTTTCATAATATTTTTTTCTCAACTCTTCATTTTTTTCTTTGTCCATCCAATAATTAACATCCAAACATGCAATTATTTCAAGAGCTTCTTTAGAAACAATACTATTACTAAAAAGATTATCTGGTGTAAGATTCAATTTATAATTAATATTTCTTCTTGATTTTATATTCATCAATATTTTTTCTGGTATTTTCATAACAACTTTTTTATCCATAAGTGATAATATTTCAAACACTTCTGAATAAGTATTAGAACTAATCATTATTTTTCCACCTCATCTTCTACATCTCTATTTTGTTCTGAGGTTAATTCACCTAGAATTGTACTGTTAAATCCAGAAACTAACATTTCTTCAGAAACACTATTTTCAAATTCAACATTAGTTGGTCTATGTATTACTTCTTGATTTTGATGTTCATATTCATTAACAATATCAACTAATTTTTTTGTTATTTCACAATTTTGAAAAAATATCATTCCATTTTTATATTCAATACTTTTAGGAATTCCATTTTCATAATACATCAAACTAGTACTAGTTAAAGCTTCTTCATCCTCATTTATGTTTATAAATGTTTGTGGTTCATTATAGTACGACGCAATACTATCGTATTGTTTTTTTTCCTCATCACTCATTCCTTTGGTATGCAATTTATATAAAAATTCATTACCTTCTATCAAAATTGGTAAAAATTCCTCTTTTCCAGCTTCGTAAATATAACTATCATCATAAACATATTTATCTAAGTTATAAACTCTCGTCACTTCACCGTTGTTCCCATCAAACACATATATTTTTGAATTTAAATCTGGAAATATATTTCTTATTTTTTTTCCAGTAAAATGACTAATATCCAGTCCTTCAGCAAAGATTCCTTCAATAAGACCCGGATAATCATTTGAATCAGAAATAGTAATTATATTTTCATATTCTAATCTTAAACTTTTTCTAATCGCTTCAGCTAAAAACAATAAAAATTCATTATTAGGTGCATATTCATCCAAATGTCCGTATCTTGATTTAGGAAATGCTTCACTAACTTCTTTTTTTGACAAAAGTTTTTCATATTTTTTTATTCTTTCTAATATTTTTGGATCTGTTTCTTCATCTATAAATGATTCTGAACTATCATAAGTAAAAAATTCTTTTTTAGATTGAGATATTCTTTGCATTAATTCATCATCTGTATATGTTCCACTTTTAATATATAGTGGATAAAAATAATGTCTCATTTCTCTATAAATATTTTTTCTAATTTGAGGTGAAATCTTAGATAATAATTCTTTCCCCATGGTTAATGTTCCTACCATTTTATTTAATTCATGCCCAAACACTTTAACAGATACACCTTGTAACTTTCTTATTTTCTTCTCAGACATTCCACGAATAGTTTTATATTTTTCAAATATGGTATTAACAACAGTATCATCATTTATAATTAATTTATACTTTTCATCATCTGTTAATTGAGATGCTATTAACTGTAAATCATTATCATAATCTGGAATAGTAATATCTAAATGTGGCAATAATAACCCTTTTAAATAATATTCGCATATTAATGCTAATTTCGTTCCTATCTTTTTGGCTGAGTCTTCATATTCTTCTTCAGAGATTTCTCGTTTTAATGTTTGTAATTTTATGCATTCACTTATAGTCTCTGAATACCATCTATCTGCTATATTTATAGTCCTTTTCGCCTCATAATTTAATTTTTCATTTAAATTCATTTTCATTATTCCTCACTTCTACTTATACTTATTCACGATTTAATATAATGTTAGGAATTGTATTATCCATCTATTTTACCATTTCTTAATAATCTCCTTTAACTCTTCATTATTTTTATATCTCCATTTTCCATATCAATTATTCAATTTGAAATTTCAAGTTGCATTATTAATATATATAAAATTTCTTCACGACTTTGTGGATTTATAAATTTTGAACTGCATTAAAAATATTATATCAGTCTGATTTCCCAAAATCAAGTTTTTTTATTTTTGGGAAATAATTATATATAATATATTGAAAAAAATTTTATACATAAAAACCAACCATTATCAAAGTTTTGTGCAAAAAGGAGTAGAACAAATATATAAAACAGCCATAAACCTCCACTTCTGTTATTTCAAGGCTTTTAACTGCTTTATAGCTATTAATATTTTCTTACTTATATTTATTTATATATATTAGTCTTTACTATACGTTCTTTTTAGTATACTTATTAGTTCTTTATCGTATTGCCTTTTAAAATCGTTTCTAAGGCATTTATATATTTTACTTATATATATTTATTGCTATAGTTATTTCCTTATAATAATTTTATATATATAATTTTTCTATCTTATAAAATTCTAGATAATTTTGAATAAATTTTTCTAAAAAACTTCAAAGTGCTTATTTTTCCATATTTACCTTATTTTACAGACAACAAACTACTATAAAGGCTTAACATACAAACGGCTTAAAAACGATTCTCGTGCGTCGTTTTTTTAGCACTTTTTATGCTATTTTTGTATTACTATAATTTAGCTGATTTTAGGTAAAATTCTTCAGTAATTTTTATATTCATTTAATAAAAACAACTTAAATTAATAATTAACAATATTTTTAATAAACAAGTTATATTAATTAAAATTAAAAATAGCTTAAAACTTATTATAACGCGTCAATATTTTAAAGTAATTTATAATTATTATATTTAGTTGTAATTTAAATCAATATAAATAGATTTTAATTACAAATATGATTAATTTTATTATTGTAAAATAACATTAGCTTAAAATTGATTTTAAAGACTAATTAAATTATAACTTGTAAAAACATTATTAAACTTTAGTTATGAAATTTTTCTTAAATAATTAAATTATTTATATTTTTTTGCAAACAACATTTGTTCGTTTTAAAAATATTTATGTTTGGTTTTATAAATTTAAATTTTAAGACTTAATTTTAAAATCTTAAATAAAATTTTAATTTAAATAAATTTTAAATTAATTAAATATTTTATTTTACTTTTATATATTCTTATTTCTAAATTTATTTTTTTATATTATTTTTATAATGCCTATTTAAATTTAATAAATTTTTTAATATTAGTAAAAAATTTGCTATCCCCCTACTCTACCGTTTTTTTACTCAAAATAGAAATTAGCCAACATTAAACTTTTTATCTTTTGGAATAATATCGATTATAGTATCATTTTTTCTAATTTGATTAGCCAATGTTGAATTATTATTTCAATGAATATGTATAAAAAATCAAAAAAATTATACATGTTTTAAAAATATGTATAATTTTTGACATTCTTTAAATATGATTTTAATTTTTAAAAATATAAAAACATAATAGTCTAAATTTTCAAAAATAATTTTTGCATTTTTAAAAAGATATATATATTATATTGCAAATCAAAAATTTTATTATTCTTCATTTTTATATTTTAAAATTTTAATTTAACTTTTTCTTTTATATGGAAATTTTCTAAAAGGTCTTATATATCTGTATTTGTCTTATTTTAAGATTTTTATTAATATAGTTAATTGCAATTAAAATTTATATAAACAGATTATAATTATATGTATCCTACTCTATCGTTTTTGATTAAAATAAAATAGATTAGTTATATTTCAAACTAATCTGCAAATTGTAATATCTATTATATTTTTATTATTTCTTTAATTCAAAACGATATTTTTGAGTAATCTCTGGATATTTTTCATGATCTACTTCTGACATAAACATTTGTAGTGGTCTTGCAGCAAAATCAACACCTTCTGTACATTCAGTTGGATATAAAGGTTTATAGATCATTAATTCTTCATGATTCTCAGTATGTCTTGATGTTCCAATAATTTCATATAAATATAAATTTGGTTCTTCTTTTAATTGCTCTTCTGTCATTTTTTCTCTCTTAAAATGTTGAACAATATCTCCTTTATTAAATTTTCTTTCCATAAATAATTCCTCCTTTAAATGTTTAATGTTTTTGTTATCATTATTAATATCCATACAACTAAAGCATTTCAGATATACGATATATCAGATGTATATTGATTGTCAAGTAAGTTATTGAATAAAAAAGTATACTTCTTTATACATTTTTATTTTTTAATAAATAAATTGCTAAACAACTCATTCCTATTCCTAACATAGTAATAGCACTATTTGTATCAATTTGTTTTAATATAGAAGTAACTACAATACAAATACCCATTGCAAGCCCAACCCCAATTAAAGCAATATTGATAATATCATCTATTTGACCTTTATCCTGTTTAGTTTGTGCATTTATTAGTTCTTCAACAGAGACACCTAAAATTTCTGCTAATTTTGGAATAGAATTAACATCAGGACAAGATAAATTTCTTTCCCATTTTGATACAGCTTTATCAGTAACATTCATCTTTTCTGCTAAATCATTTTGAGTCATATTCCTTTCTTTTCTTAAAGAACTAATCATTTCTCCAAAAGTTTTGTTTGACATATAAATCCCCCCTTCGTTAATTCTATTTTAATATTAGATTTTGGCAAACTCAACCGACAGTTAGTTTACTTTAATAAACCATTAGTTTAGTTGTAGTTTCTTTAATAATTATAAAGATTATCCATAAGTATTATCTATAATTTTTAAATTAAATTTCGCTTAATTTATTAAATAATTCTTTATTATTCATTTCAGAAACTCTTAGTATACATGTATATGTATTTTCATCTTTCTTTTCTTTATGCTGACAATCAATTAATACTTCATAATAGTCAGGGTTACTTCCATGAAATCCAGTACTACATCTTTTCATGCGAATTGGAGTAAAACTTTCCGCTTCTTCTATTTGCAATAATTCCATCAATTCTTTTTCATCTTTTGAAGATAAAAAAACTAAATTATTATAATTAAAAAAAATGATAATAAACCATAATAATATAAAAATTATAATGATACAAATAATTTTAACATTTTCTTTCTTATAGATCTCCTTGCTTATTATATATTAATATATTAAATAAAAGTTATACGTATACTTATTTTTTAAATTCATTTAAAGCTTCATCTAAAATATTATTATATTTATTTAACCAGTTTTTTGAATAACTAGTAAGATTTTCAGGTAGATTATCTATTTTAAACCAATCGAATTTTTTAGACTCATTATCATTTATTTTTAAATTATTATGATATTTCTTTACAACGAATAATCCTGTTATATCATATAATTTATCTCCATTTGGATATTCTCTATATGTAATACTTCCGAGATAAAACTTTAATTAGCTTTAATTCATCAGCAATTAAGTTAGTCTCTTCTTGTAATTCTCAAATCGCAACATCCTCAAAAGTTTCTCCAAGTTCCATTGATCCTCCAGGGAAACCCCAACAATTATAATCTGATCTAAGCTGTAATAAGATCTCATCTTTATCATTAAATACAAATAATTCAACACCTGCTGTAAGTATTGGTTCATGTCCTACATAATTTCTTATATTTCTTATATATCCCATAAATTTCACCTGTAAAATAATTTGTTTAATTTTAAAATATTATAACACATATTAATAAAAATTTATTTCTTACTACATATATTATTTATTATTATTATATTATTTTATTATTTTATATTAATTATGACTTATAGAACTATTGTTCATATATAGTATATAACCATTACAGTCATTATTAAATAAAAAATACTACTTCTTTTTTTATGATTTTTTTATAATTAATTGTTTTTATTAAGTTTTTTAAAATATAATAACTGGTATACTAAACAAATCAAAAATAATGGAATAGTAATAATGCCAAAACAATTTAGAGAACAAGTATACCATAAATAATTTAAAACACCTTCAACTCCATATTTCAAAGGCATATCTAATCCACTTAACATTTCTATTTTAAATCCAAATAAAAAGCTTCGTAATATACCAAACAAAATTAGTATGTATGGTATAAAAGAAATAATCAAAATGATTTTATAAAATATTTTTTTCATAACTTACTCCTTTTTAATTTTTATAAAAAGTATATCAAAAAAGTAGAGAAAAAATAAGGTATAAATTTAATAATAAAAAACTTATACCTTAAAAAATAACTATATGTGAAATATTTATCTATAATTTTACCTAGAAACGGTGTAGTCCATACTATCTCCTCCTATTATCTCACCAGTAGTACAATCTACGAAATAACTATACATTCCTTCTGTATATCTTTTTGATATATCGTCACCGAAATTATCTTCATACGTAATTACAACAACCCAAGCATTTCTTATTTTTTCTTCTACTAGATAATAATTTCTATCTTGAGTAGGATATCCTGGAGTTTGCACTTTCTTATAATAATCTTCATAATTATTTATTCTATCATAAGCATCAGCATTCATTTTTACTATCATTTTTTCAGCTTTAGTACTAACGACTTTATTAGTAGCAATTTTTTTATCTATCTCTAAAGCAATATTTATAGCATCTTCTTTAGATATTTTAACTTCATTATTATCAAATGGTTTATTTGCTACTCTAATATAGCTAAAATCTTTATTTTTAGATTCAATTCCTATTCCTATATACTCATATGGATTATAAGTATCACCATATTTTTTACAAAAATCAAAATCAATTTTTTCACCATAAACTTCATTTCTATCATTATTATTTACTATTACATTTGTAAGTACATAATCATCTAAATTATAACCAAATAACTTAATATATTTTTTTGCCGCTTCTAAAGCTTCATCTTTTGAAATTCTTTTATTTATGTCTTGTATATCATTATGATTCCAAATATCGAAAAATTCTCCTGTTAAACCATCGATACTTATTTGATAATTATCATCTGTAATAAATCTATACATAATAGTGTTAGAATCTATTTCTTTATAATGATCAGTTTCTACAATATTAGTACTAAAACCAACTTCTTTTAATTTATTGATTGCAATCTTTTTTGCTTCTTCTTCAGAAATATTTTCTTTTTTAGCTTCTTCAGTAATTTCACTAGTTGGATTTTTAATTAATTTAGGATTAGTCCATATTTTTTCAATTATTTTACTTCCTGCAAAAGTAACAGTTGAAAGAGCAATAATTAAACATGCAGCGATACTTGTATATTTTATAATAAATCTTTTTCTATCTTTCATATATAATTTCTCCTCATCTAATACTTTAGATATAGCTATTTTAGTTATTAATTTATTTTTTATATTATCATTCATAATATTCACTTCCTTTTAATTCTTTTTTTATTTTATTTCTAATTCTATGAAGTCTTGTTTTAACTCTAGATTCTTTTACATTAAGTATATTAGCTATATCCTTAATCTTTAAATTCTGTACATAATACATATCTAATATTTTTATATCAATATCATTTAAACCGCTAATATTATTATAAATATTTGATAGTTCATTTCTTTCATTAAAATAAGTATCAATATTACTAAATTCTTTTAAGTTTTCTATGTTATCTATATTTATATTGTCTATAGAAGAAGCGGAAAGATGCTTTTTTCTTAAATTTTCTTTTATAATATTTCTAGTAATTCCTGCTATATAAGAACTTAAATTATCAATACTTATATTTGAATTATACTTTTTCCATAATACAAAAAATGTATCTACTATTATTTCTTCAATATCTTCATTACTTAAATTTCTATTTACTGAATTTTGAATAATTTTTCTAACATATGGAGTATAATCATCAATAATATTATCTATATCTAAATATCCGATTTAAAACATATTCTTTTATTTCTTTTTTTGCTTTCAATTTTGACTCCTTTTAAACTTCTTTATAAGATATCTTACATCTCTATTATGATATAAAAACTTTAAAAAGTTACAGAAAAAATAAAAAATTATAATAAAACACTTAAAAAAGTAGAATATACATAAAATATATATTCTACTTATGATTTATATTTATTTAATTATTCTTACTTTAATCATTATTTGCAAAGCTTAAAATGCCTTCTAATATTTCCTCATTACTTAAATAATTGTTTTTATTAGATGTAATATTTAAAATAATAACATTATCATTATAATAAGGTTCTGCAAGTTGATAAGGATCCATTTCTTCAAAAGGATATTCTAAAATTTCTCCTGAAACATCATCTCTTATATAACATTTCCCTGACATATCTATTATATATAATTCATCTGAATTTACCATCTGATTTATTATTTTTACCTTGTTTGATAATTCATTATCTTTATTATTTTTTTCCTTTAAATAGCCATTCTCATCGATTTCAAAACTATTTATATTATTACTTTCAAGTAAATTTATGAAATCTTCTCTAGAATTATCATTAATCCATATTCCTGTATTTGTTGGAGCATTTTTAATTAATTCATTAATTTCATTTTCATTTGGAATGTCTTTTTTTATTATTCCAGCAAGTACTGTATTAAATTGTATATCAGGTTTAATTCTTATAGAATTTTTTCCATCATATTCTGTTACCACTTCAAAAAGATCTGTATTTGCAGTAGAATTAATGTCTTTTTGAATATTTTCTATGATTTCTACATTATTTGAAATATCACTGTTTTCTTCATTTTCTTTCTTTTTGTTAGTTACATTTATTTTATTAAAAATTACTAGAGTAACAATTACCATACAAATTATAATTAATAATAAAATTATTTTTTTCTTCATTTAAACCTCTTTCTTATATTCCATTTAACATATCTATTGTAGCATTAATATATTTCTCAGGATATTTTTTACTTATAATTTGACTATGTTTTGTAACTTCAGGAAGTTCAATTAATGCAGATTTTGTATTTTTCATTTCAGTTCTTGCCCAATTTACTAAATAACCATTACCATATGTTTTGATGTGTTTAGTCATTCCAAACTCATTTCTATAATATTTTCCTATTTGATCATTTCCAATAGTTTCATTTAACCAACCATGTAAATCTACTAACACATTTTCTTTTCCCTGATGGTCTAATAAAAACTCTCTTAAAGCTTTAGCTTCATATGCTTGAAAAGCTTTTGTTCCAGTATAATTTCTATTTGTTGTATTTTTAGTAAATCCAGTAGAAAAGTTTCTATTCATATCAATTCCTTTATGGTTTGGAGCGCTACTATATAAAGTTGTTCTTCCAGGGCCATTATTTGTTGTACCATAAGTTTGACCGTCAGGATTTAAATTAGGGAATATATAAATAGTCCATTCTGAAAGTAGAGATCCAGTATCGTTTTCTTTTAAATAGTCTTTAAATTCGTTTGCTATATAAGTTAATTCTTTTCCATCATGGGCATATGAATCTTCGAATCCATGAATAGAAAATGTTGCAAAAAACACTTTATCTCCTTTTCCAAATTTATAATATTTCAAAGAAGTTCCTCTCTTATCACCTTTTTTTGAAAGCCCAGATGTTCCATAAGTACCTTCTTCATAGTATGTTCTAAATCCACTAAAGAATTTAAAAGCTTGAGAATTTGATTTATCTTTTACTTTTAAATTAACATTTGTTCCATTATTAGTTTTGCCATTTTCAACTGTAATCGCATAACCATTCGATTTAGATATTAAATTATAATATCCATTTCCCGCTTCTTTTATAATCCAAATTTGATTACTATCTCCTGAATAAGTTTTTTGAACTAAGTTATTATTCTCATCTACAGTTAAAGCTTTATTAGAATGTTTAGCTTTAATAGAATATTCTTCATTAGATAATGATTCAAGTATAAACTTTTGTTGCTTAACATTAGTTGATTCCCAAATTTGAATATTAGCCATCTCATCTTTAGAAGCAGAATCAACATCTAAAACTATATCAGACTTTAATTTAGTTTCTATTCCGTAAGTTCCATCTTTTATAATATCAATTTTCTCAAACTTAAATTTCTGAGCGTCAGTAGTATTACCAAAATAAACTTGAATATTTTGTCCATCTTCATATTCTAAGCCACCTGATACATCTAAGTATAAGCCATTTCTAACAGATATTATATTATAATAACCATCATCATTTTCTTTAAAATACCAATATTGACTAGTTGTATTATTAATAGAATATTGCCATACATTAGTACCTGATTTACAATCACCATTAGATACATCCATTGCTTTTGCTGAGTGAATAGCATTAATCATATAATAATCTGTTCCTTGGATATGAGTTATTCTAAATTTTTGTTGCTGAACTTTATCATTATCCCAAGTTTGAATATTTCCTTTGTTTTCATAACTTGCATGTGAGACATCTATAACTTTATTATTTTTTAGTGATATCTGATATATACCATCTTCAATATCAGTTACAATATTTTCTTTTGGTGTTAAATTTATTAATCTAAACTCTTGAGCTGTTGTAGCATTATCTCTAAACAATTGAAGTTTAGTACCATTTGTAGTTTCTCCACCTGTTAAATCAGCACAGTAATTAGAATTAATAGATATAAAATTATAATAAGAACCTTGCTTTCTTATAATCCATTTTTGAGAATCTAAATTATTATTCTCAGATACTTTTATACTAGTACCATCAGCAGTAAGTACTTTATTAGTGTTTGGAATTATAATATTATAAAAACCATTATCCACATATTTGATTTCAAATTTTTGCATGTCTGTTAATTCATCATCTTGTAATTCAATTTTATCAGAATT
Source organism: uncultured Clostridia bacterium (assembly GCA_944387405.1). Lineage (GTDB taxonomy): Bacteria > Bacillota > Clostridia > TANB77 > CAG-508 > UMGS1994. Next base: position 180,572 of record CALXET010000001.1, on the reverse strand, counting down.
TAGTGTTAAAGACTTATCTTGATCTGCTCTTGATATAATTCTATAAGTACCATCTTCTATAGTTTGAGAAGCTTTAATGTTAGAACATTCTTCTAATCTAAATTTTTGAGAAGCGGTTGAATTACTTTTATAAACTTGAATGCTAGTACCAATATCAGACTTTCCGCCAGATACATCTAAACAATAATTTCTATCTAACTTAGATCTAAATTTATATGTACCATCAGAATTTTCTTCTATATACCATTTTTGTGCATCTGTACTATTTGAATTATATTGCCATACTTTGACTTGATTTTTTGCATCACCATCTTTTACATCCATTGCTCTTAATGAACTTAATAATTTAACTGAATAAGTTCCATCAGTTTCGTTAAATTGTATTTGAAATTTTTGACTTGCTAAATTTTCATCTTCTCCAAGTTTTAAATATGTCTTGTTAGCTCTTTTTCTATCTGGAGATTCTATTAATCTATTATCCTTTAAAGTAGAATAAATCTTATATAATCCATTTTCTACATGTTGATCTATATTTACAAAAATAAATTCTTGAGCAGCTGTAGCATTATCTCTAAACAATTGAAGTTTAGTACCTGCAGATGTTTCACCATTAGTTAAATCTGCACATTTATTGTTTGTTTTAGAAATAATTACATATGCAGAGCCTTGTTTTTTTATAATCCATTTTTGAGAATCTAAGTTTTGATTTTCCGCTACTGTAACAGAACTCTCTTTTGCTGTAATAACATTTTTTGTATTTGGTATACATATATTATAATAACCATCATTTAAATATTTAATTTCAAATTTTTGAGAAGTTTGTGTCCCATTTTTTTGTAAATCTATCATTTTATTATTTAAGTTTAAAACCATATTATTAGCATTAGATAATATTTTATAAGTACCATCTTTTATAGTTTGAGAACCTTTTATATTAGAACATTCTTCTAGTTTAAATTTTTGAGAGTTAGTTGAATTACTTTTATAAATTTGAATACTAGTACCAATATCAGACTCTCCACCAGATACATCTAAACAATAATTTTTATTTATTTTTGATCTAAAAGTATATGTACCATCAGAATTTTCTTCTATATACCATTTTTGTGCATCTGTACTATTTGAATTATATTGCCATACTTTGACTTGATTTTTTGCATCACCATCTTTTACATCCATTGCTCTTAATGAGCTTAATAACTTAATTGTATATGTATTATCTGATTCATTATAAGTAATTTGGAATTTTTGACTTGCTAAATCTTCGTCTTTTCCAAGTTTTAAATAAGTCTTATTATTTCTACTTCTACTTGGAGATTCTATTAATCTATTATCTTCTATTGAAGAAAATATTTTGTATAATCCGTCTTCTATAACTCTAGTCTGGCTTTTGATTTCTTTAGATTTTGTATCATTATTATTATCTACTTTTCCTTCGATATTAGTTCCTTCGGATTTTTCATTTAAAGTTTCCGCCTTTTCTGTTTGTTCTTCTTGGCTTTCAGCAAAAACAAAATTATATGAAAAAACTGAAATAAGTAATATTAAAATTAAACAAATAGATAAAAATCTTCTCTTATTCATTTTTTACCTCCAAAAATACTTTTATAATAAACAAATAAAAATTCGTAAATATTTTAAATAATTTTCAACTGTAATTATATTCCAAATGGAATATAATTACAATACAATAAATAAGAATAAAATAATAACTTTTATTATATTATTCTTATCTTAAATTTTAACTTTTAAAATATTACCGATTTATTAATTATTTAATTATTATATATAAAAATTTTACATTTTTAATAATATAGTGTCTAAATTTAACTTAAGGTTACAAAATATATTAAAAAATTTAAAATAATTTAAAAAAAACAAAACATATTATTATAATTAATCAAAATAAAAAGTGGTGCCGCCAGGAAATCCTGACAAGCACCCTCTTTACTTTTTCGAATTGATTCTCCCCCAAACTCCGATGCCAATTGCTATGAATAGTAGCACTAGAGCAAATTCTGTAAAATCATCGCCATCACAGAAGCTTAGAATAAAGCTAGCTATATGGTACATGACAAAACAGATTACTACAATGCTTGCAATCACCGCAGTGACAATCAGAATTTGGCGCCTAAAATGCCATATCAAGAAGATAGACATTATAAACATTCCAATCAAAAAAGCAAAACCGAAAATCGTAGCAATAATGTTCTCCATTTTTTCCTCCTAATGATACTTTCTGCCTAAGCAGACTGTGCACTGCTGAAGATTTAGGACTAAATAACTTAAAACTACTTATATTATACCATTTTTAGGTAAAAAAAACAATAAAACCCTTAGGCAAGCAAAAGACTTTGGTCAAATACTTGTCTAAGGGATAAGCTGCTATTTAATCTCCAAAAATGCTCGCACAAGCAGCAATTGCAAGCAGTACAAGGATAATCGAAAGAATCAATTTACCAACAAAGAAAATAATCCAAAGGCAAATGAAAAAAACAAAAACCCCTGCTATGAAACCGAGACAGCCACTAAGCACTTTACCTCCATACTTTATAAGAAGATAAAGCACTAAAATAGTGCACAAAAGTTCCATACTTACACTCCTTCCTAATGATATTTTCTGCCTAAGTTGTCAAGCCTTGCTGAAGATTTAGGAATGATAACTAAAAGCATTAATTATTATACTATAAAAACAGTTATATTTCAACGATATTCACTTGCTTACTGATATACATGATAAAAAATATGTTTTATAAAAGCAAAAAGCACACCTTATAGCTAAGGCGCGCTTTTGCTTCCTACCTCAGTTTCTGGTAAAGAGCCAGATAACAAAGATAAGAATTGCCAGCGGGATGAGGCATACAAGTTGCTTCGGATATGTCACTAGCATAGCAACAGCTATAAGCACAAGAACAACAAGGAAAACAATTCCGAGTGCTCTAAAGATGCTGTGCCTAAAGCGACATACCAAAGCTACGAGTCCAACCACAGTCCCGAGACAAATGATAACACCAAAAATCGTAGCAATAAAATCGACCATTTTTTACCTCCTAATGATACTTTCTGCCTAAGCAGACATCCCAAAGCTGAAGATTTAGGACTAAATAACTTAAAACTACTTATATTATACCATTTTTCAGTTCAAATTACAATTTTTAGCTACTATAAGATAGATTATTAACATATGAGAATACTATTTTAGGCTTTAAAATTTTTTAAAATAATAATATAATATTATATAGATTTTAAAGGAGATGAATCAGATGATAGATAGAAATTTAAATCCTATATTTTTAAACGATTTTTTAGATTATTCTTCAACTATTTCAAATAAATCAATTAATACTATTAAAGAATATAATTATGATATATCTCATTTTTTGAAATATATTAAATATAAATTTAATATGACAAATGTGTCTGAGGAACATATTAAAGAAATAAATATTACAGATATGACTTTAAAAGATATTGAAAAAATAAGGCTTGAGGATATTCACTCTTTTTTAGGATATCTTAAGTCTACATATAGAAGTAAACCTGCAACACTTGCAAGAAAAACTGCAAGTATTAGAGCTTTTTTCCATTATCTATGTAATAAGACTAAAAAAATAAAAACAAACCCGGCACAAGATTTAGAAAGTCCTAAGCTAGATAGAAGACTTCCAAAATATCTAACATTAGATCAAAGCAAAGAACTTTTAAAAGTTGCTTCTACTCCACCTTCTAAATCTCGCGGCAATCATGATAATACAACTCGTAATTATGCAATAATAACATTATTTTTAAATTGTGGTATGCGTTTATCTGAACTAGTTCGGTATAAATATTAAAGATATAGACTTTGAAAATAATAAATTAAATGTAATTGGAAAAGGAAATAAAGAAAGAACTATATATTTAAATAAAGCTTGTATTCATGCTATAAATTCTTATCTTGCAGAAAGACCAAAAGATGGAGTAAAATATAATTCAAGAGATGCTTTATTTTTAAGCGAACAAAAGAAAAGAATCAGTAATAGAACTGTTCAATATATTGTAAAAGAAGAATTAAGATTAGCAGGGATTGACCCTAATAAGTACTCTGTACATAAATTAAGACATACTGCAGCAACATTAATGTATAAGTATGGAAATGTTGATATTAGAGCTCTTCAAGAATTACTTGGTCATGAAAGCATTTCAACTACAGAAATATATACTCATGTAGATAGTGAACAAATAAGAAATGCCGTAGAGAGCAATCCACTAGCAGATCTTTAAAATAGGAGGTATATTATGAATATTGGATTTTACGCAGGAAGCTTTGATCCTTTTACAAATGGTCATATGCATGTTACAGAAGTTTCTTCAAAGTTATTTGATGAAGTTGTTATAGGAATAGGAATTAACACTTCTAAAAAAAGAAGGTATGATGTAAACGTTATGAAAAGTGCTATAGAAGCGGCTCTAAAAGCTAAAGGATTAAATAATGTAAGAGTAATTTCATATGACAATTTATCAGTAGATGCTGCAAAAGAAAATGGTGCAAGTTATTTTATAAGAGGTGTTCGTAATGGTATGGACTATGATTTTGAGGAAAATCTTGCCTCTTTAAATGAAGAACTATCTGATTTAGATACAATTTATATAAGAGCACGGAAAACTTGGATTTATCAGTTCTACTATGGTTCAAGAACTTGTTACTTATAATAGAGATATATCTAAATACGTACCAAATGAAATTGCAGAAATTATTAAGAAAAATAAATAGAATAAAATCGTTAACATAAATTGTACTTTTATATTATAAGTGCTATAATATAAAAGTACGATTTTTTTATAAAAAAAGGAGGTCCCACTATGGTGGAAAAAGGTAATGAAATCGTTTATTATCAAGACTACAAGGATTTGGTTTTGCGGCTTTTTGATGGACAAATGATTAAAATCGCCTTTTACTATCCTGCAACAAAAAAATATAGAATTGGAGGTTTGTATTATAACTTAGAAGAATTACGTTTAGAAATTAACCATCTCCCGAGACGCGGATACCATATCACACCATTCTACGAAAAAGACCTGAATAGTGAGATTTTTATATTTAAGGGGAATCCTCTTACTTATGAAGATAGTATTTTTTGGGAGCACGATAAACCCGTATATCTCTTTGATATAGAAAAAGGTATAACTTGTGATTGTTTAATTAAATGGAGAGATATGAGTTTCTTTAGCTTTTTCGTTGCAACGTTTGAAGATGGAAGTATTAAATGCTTACCTTCTGAGGACTATGAACACAAATATGTATTTTTAGATTACAGTGCTATGAAGTGACCTTTTTTAGGGGGCGGGACTTCCCGTCCCCTATCTTTTTATATAATTAGAATTAAGAAAAAAGCATTCGAACAAGAATGCTTTTTAAGCTGTTTAAATATTTATTAATATAATTTTATTTATAATATATTTTTAATGTTTCTCCAGGCAATATAATTGAATCTTGCATGTTGTTTATCTGTTTTATGTCATATACTATTTCTCTTATATTTTTATCTTTATAATATTTATTATTTTCTTTCTCATCTAATGCTATATTCCATAAAGTATCTCCTTTATTTGTATATATAGTTTTAGTTTTTAATTTTTCATAAGAATAAATACTTTTAGTAGCTAAAAAAGTAATTAATATTGTTATTCCTATTACAATAACTAAAGCTCGTATAAATTTTTTTAAATTAATTTTTATAACTTTATTTTTTTTCATCATTTTTCCTCCTTGTAGAACGTATGTTTGTTTTGCAAATTAATTATAGTAGAACATATGTTCTTTGTCAATACACTTTTAAAAATTAATTGACATTTGTTAAATTATAAGTTAATTTATTAAAAAAGTTACGCTTAAAAACGTAACTTTTTTATATTCATAATAATATTGGTTCTATTTGTTTATGTTCTAATGCGTTTTCTAAAGTTTTTATTATATAAGTTGAATCAAACACTATAGATCTTGGCTTAGTAATTGGATTATCTTGTTTAAATGGTACAAAATAATAATTTCTCATATTCAAAAGCTTTCCAATATTCATAGCATTTCCACTTAATCCATTATTTGTAGATATAGCAATCACTACTGGATTTTCATTCCTAAGATGTGATTTTACTGCCATTACTGCAGGAGTATCTATTATATCATTTGCAAGTTTAGCAATTGTATTTCCGAGAAGCGGGACAGACAATCATAATATCTGTTAAATGTTTAGGTCCAATTGGTTCTGCATCTTGAATTGTATGAATTATTTTATTTCCTGTTATATCCTCTATTTCTTTTATAAAATCTTGTGCTTTTCCGAACTTAGTATCTTCATTATATGAATTAAAAGACATTATTGGAATAACATTTGCTTTTTGTTTTATTATATTTTTAAGTTCTTCTATGCTTTTTCTAAATGTACAAAAAGATCCAGTAAATACATATCCAATATTTTTCCCTTCTAAAGTCAATCTTCTACCTCCCTTTAAATTATATTAATATATTATATGTAATTATGTAAATTATGTTGAAATGTTTATAAACATATAATATTTATATTAAAAAATTCTAAAACTCTTGACTTTCCTTGCAATACTGGAAAAAATAGTGATTTTGTGATATAATAATTGTATGGGTTCTTTATTTTAAAGTACGAGTATGCCATACATATACTAGAAGGAGGATGATACATTTGAAAAATGATATGGCAACCGTAAATCCCAATGACTTGCATGCAAACGACCAGAACGAAAGGGATATCCAGATGAACATGACCGAAGAGATGGCCAAAGCCATCCACAACGAGTATGTAAAAGCATCTAGCTCATTTTGCAGAAATGCAATGGAAGTTGAGCAAGAACTTGAAAAAGGGCTTGAAAAATTTAATGTAGTCGACGAAAATGATCAAATCATTCTTGACTACTTCATGGACAAGCTCGGAAAGAGCATTCTTGCTCGGAAGCAGACGTTTCAGGCCACAAACATGTGCACTGAGATTCTGCACTTCTGCATCTATTTAGTCGCATGGCTAAATGAGGTGTATAACTCGAGCATTGATGCAAATATTACTGCTCGCCGTAAGAGCTTGGAGAGCGAACTTGCAAAGATGATGAGTCTTGCAGATGAACTCTCCCCTGCTCAGATTGCCGACCGATTTGGAATTCGTTTCATCCTGGACGAGGGAATTGGAAAGTGCTGTTTCGTGCTGAAGAAGCTTCTAAACGTGCTTTGCAACCTCGACAGGAAGGACAGAAGGGATTTCTTGGAGTATCTTGAAAAGTTTGATGAAGCGACTAACTATCGAATCAGAAAGCTTCTTGAGATTCCATTTGTGCTAACTCCACTCATAAGAAAGGATGACCCTTCGGAATTCGATCCGAATGAGTTCCTTGACGATGATGGAAAATGCACAATTGATCTTCCGTCCGAAAAGGAACGAAACATGATGCGTCATTTGGATGGTAACATTAAGTTCTACTTCGACCCGAAAAAGAACGGTTACCAGTCAATGCACATCATTCTGATGATTGACCCAACGTCTGAGGTGCTTCCAGGATTTCAAATTGAGGTTCAGTTTAGGACCTGGAAGATGCATATCCACGCAGAGAATCACATCAAAGCGTCACATGATGTGCACAAAGATAGGGTTAATCTCTACACCGGCATCTTCACCCTGTCGGAAGAAGAACTCCAAAGTGCTTCCACAGTGTTCTTTAACTCCTATAAGGATAACCAGAACGATGTGGACGGGATTCACTTCCCGAAGGAGTTCTATAACCGCAGGATGAACAACATCTCGCTTTAGGCATTACTCGTACTTACCCCTTGTCCTGCTGTAGCAGAGCATAAGACTTCCCCCAAAGGCTTCGGCTAGAGGGGGTTGTTCTTTTTTTGCAAAGTTTACTTAATATGTGTCTATAATATTATTATCATAGTTTTATTAAATATTTATTGATTTAATTATTTTATGTCTTTTTCTTTTGTTTACGTAAAAAAATAATGCCCTGCACGTCAACTTATTATGTTTATTTGTGCTCTATTTTCTCTGCTTAGAAACAAAAAAGACAGGTCATATAAGACCTGCCCAAGATTTAAATATAATATTATTTTATTTTTATTGTTTTCTATTTCTTTTAATTACTACAATGGCACCAATAATTGCTATAACTATAGGTATTGCAGAAATAATAGTCCTAATTATATAATCTTGATTTTCTGTTGTTACTATATTTACTGGAACTATAGAAGAATTTAGCTTTCCTAAAGAATAATACTCCCCTTTATCTGCTAAATACGCAATAGCATTTGTGATTAGTTCTTCATTATAGAAGAATAATGGATAATCTCCTTGTTCTGCAGCATAGTCTGAGAAAGATACTTGTGTTGAAAAAGCTACTGCATTAGATTGTACACCATCTGAAACTATTTTATTTATTGTTGTACCGATAGTATATATACCTTTTTCATCTAATTTATTATTATCAATATTAATTGTTTTTGATGCATCAGATGAATATAGGAAAGCTTCATATGAAACTTTTAACTCAGCTAGTTCTTTATTTTCTTTAAAACTTATAGAACCAGGAGCATATAAAACTATTGGATTGCTTCGATTCAATGTGCTTGTAATTTTATTTGTAGAAGAAAAATTACCAAGTATAAATGATTCTGAATCAGCTAAAGTATAATCTGATGATTCTAATATATAATCTCTTTCAAATGTCATACCATATAAATCTAAAACAGATTGATAATTTGGCATATCTTTTTCTTTTGATTCAGAAACATCATTTAATAATAAAACATTTCCACCTTTATTAATATAATCTTTGATTTTATCAGTAACATTTTTACTTAAATCAGTTTTTAATGATGGTATTACTAAAGTAGAACAATCATCAGGAATTTTGAATTTCTTTCCTTCAGCAGTTTGAAGATCCTCGGTAGTATATAATCCAAGACCTGTCAAATAACTTTTTAAATATTCAAGTGTTGAATCTACTTCTTTTCCAGAAAGAAAACAAATATTAGGAATCTCATCAGATGAAACTTTTAATATTGTATTTGTAATTTTCTGTTCAGAAGTATCTACTACATTTAAATTTCCGTCATATGTTTGTAAATCTGATACTTGTATATATTCTGTTTTCTCATGTCCATCTGCATTTGAAGTAACTATTATTAAAGGTACATCATCTTCAAATCCATATTTATCAACAATTTCTTTGTTACTATCTCTTGTAACTATTTCATAACTAATTTTGTTATTTGCCTTATTATATTGTTTTAATAAATCTGCTATAGATGAATCTTCATAATAACCCCAAACATAAACTTTTATATCTTTATTAATGTTTTTAACTGCATTAATTGAAGTATCTGTTAATGTATACAATTTTTCATTTGTAATATCTATTTGAGCTAAATTTAGAGATCTAACCCATAAGTTTATTCCGATAAAAACAGCTATTAATATTAAAACTATTAATACAGTTCTTGTATCATCAGTCATAAAATTTCTCTTAAATTTATATACGAAATTATTAAATTTTGAATCTTTTACATTATTCTTATTTTTTTCTTTAATAACCTTTTTCTTTTCTTTATTTTTCATGATGATTATTCCCCCTTCCTATTTAACACTTTTTCTTCTTTGTAAAATAATCATAGTCAAAAGAAGAAATAATCCTATAAATGATACAAATCCTATAACTTCTTTAAGAGCAATAACTCCTAGAGGAAACTTTTGATACATACCCATTAATGAAAAAATAGACATAATACTATCTGATGTATAATTAAAGAAACTTGTAATTACAAAAAATCCTATAGTGATTATTGCTGCTATTAATTGACTAGATGCAATACTAGATGCAAACATACCAAAAGATATATAAGCAAGTGAAATTAATAAAAATCCAAGCATAGCAACTAATGCTACTTTAAGTGATGGATCAGCAAATTTTGATAATATAAAAAAGTAAATCATCATTAGTGCAATAGTAATTAAAATAACTGCAGCTGCTGCTAAAAACTTCCCAAAAACAATTCCAACAATACTTCTAGGCGAAGTAAATAAAAGTTGATCTGTTCCTTGTGCTTTTTCCTCTGCAAACATTCTCATTGTAAGTACTGGAGTTATGAAAGTTAAAATTACTATGCTATTTGCAATTACATATTCAAATTTTGCAAGTACTCCTTCTTCTCCACCAGAAAAAATCATACTATAAAAAACCACACTAAATAAAGCCATAAAAACAGCTATAAATATATATCCAAGTGGAGTTAAAAAATATGTTTTTAACTCTTTTTTAAATACTGCAAACATTATTTTCTTCCTCCTTTGTTATTTTTAATTTTATTAGGATTACTAAGTCTCTCCCTTAAAGATAATTTAATTTTAACAGCTTTTTGCCTTGCAAGCTTTTCTTCTCTTATTTTGTTTTCTCTTGTATTTGTATCTATAATATCAATAAAAGCATCTTCAAGAGTTGCTTCTTCAAGCTTCATCTCTAAAACAATAATATTTTCTTTAGAAAAAGCTTTAGATAAATCTTTTCTTATATCATTATTTGTTTCTTTACAATTAAGTTTATATGTTTTAGAAGTTGAATCTATAGAAACAATATCAAAGCTCGAAACAAATTTTAATTTTTTTACTACAGTTTCAAAATTAGATGACTCGTTATCAACTGTAACATAAACTATTTTTGAATTTTTACTTTCTGTATTAATTAAATTTTGTGTAGAATCAATCTTAACAATTTTGCCATTATTAATAACAATTATCTTGTCACACATATTACTAACTTCAGAAAGAATATGTGAACTTAGTATAACTGTATATTTTCCTTTAAAGGATTTAATTAAATTTCTAATTTCTACAACTTGTTTTGGGTCTAATCCAACAGTTGGCTCATCTAGTATTAATATCTCAGGATTTCCAACAAGTGCACCTGCTAAACTTACTCTTTGTCTATATCCCCTAGATATATTAGAAATTAGTTTATTTTGTACATTCTTAATTCCTACTTCATCAATTACTTTATTTATTTTTTCCTTCTTTTCTGATCTTTTTATGCCTCTTAAATCTGCCATATAATTTATAAATTCTCTAACAGTAAGTTCTTTATATAAAGGGACATTTTCTGGCATATAACCTATCTTTTGTTTTACAAGTCTTGGTCTTTTCTCAATATCATAGCCATCTACAATTATACTTCCCTCTGTAGGTTCGATAAATCCTGTTATCATATTCATTGTAGTTGATTTACCAGCACCATTTGGACCTAAAAAGCCAACAATCTCTCCTTTTTCAATAGAAAAAGAAATTCCTTTAACAGCTTCAAAAGTTCCATATTTTTTCGTCAAATTCTTAACTTCTATCAAAGCTTTTTCCTCCTTTTATTTTCTTAAGTAAAATTTTATATATTTTTTATTAAATAAAACTTAAAAACAATTTAATTATTAACGTCTCTTTTCAATCTTGCAATTAAAGCTTTAATTTTAATATTTTGTTCTGTATACATTTTCTCATGTTCTGTTTCTATATCCTCAAATATTAAATCTTTTTTTAAATCATAAGTCTTTTTTATAATTTCAAATCCAGACTCCTCAAAATATAAAATACTTTCGTCAAATAATTCATCATTATCAGTTTTGAAATATATTTCTCCACCTTGCACAAGAAAAGTTTTATAATGTTCTAATTGTCTTGTATGAGTAAGTCTTCTTTTCTTATGTTTTCCTCTAGGCCATGGATTACAAAAATTAATATATATCCTATCTATTTTATCTTCATCTGAAAAAACATCTAATATTCTTTCTGCATTCATTCTTATTAAATAAAGATTATTGATCTCTAAGTTCTTATCTAAATATTTCTCTTCTATATTTCTTTTTGAAAGTCCAAGCATTGCTTCAATCATATCACAAGCAATAAAATTTATTTCTGGATGGTTAGATGCTAAAGTAGCAATAAATGTTCCTTTGCCACATCCAAGTTCAAGATAAATTTTATTATTTTCATTATTAAATTTTTCTTTCCATTTACCTTTATATATTGTTGGATCATCAATATAAAATTTAGCTTCTTCTAATTCTTTTTTTGCCCATTTTCTTCTTCTAATTCTCATAATAACTCCTAATGATTTTTATATGTATCAGTTGATAATAACTCTGTATCAACTAACTTTCCGTTTTTATATAATTGTTTATATGCTTTATATACAGAATAACTATTTCCACCATAATATGTAGTATCTACTTTTCTAGATGTTAATTTGACATCATAATCATCTGCTGTTTTAAGTCCTCTAATCGTTATTCTTGCTACTCCACCACTAACGGACGCATATATTTTTATTGGATAATCTCTATTATTTTTAAATTTAAAGTCTATTGAACCATATACAACTGTAGCATCTCTTCCACCCTTTACATATGATGGAACAAATGTATGATTTTGCCTTTGAACTATATCTAAATTAGCATACAATACAGCATTATATAAAGTTGAAGTAATTTGACATATTCCTCCACCAAGACCATTAGTTACTTCACCATTAGAATATATTGCAGCTTCTTTATATCCCGCTTCTATAGTTCTCTCCCCTACAACTTTATTATAAGAAAAAGTTTCTCCTGGCATAAGTACTGTACCATTAATTTTATTTGCAGCTAGTCTTAAATTAGTTGTTCTATCTCTATTACTAGTTGCATAATTAGTATCATATGATCCTAAAACATCTGGAAACGCTTCTTTTCCTAAGTCTTCTGTTGTAACTTTAGGTTCTGTAACTTTTAAAGGAACTTCATACTCATCCTTTTTTTCAGATGCAATCTGTTTTTTTACATCTTCTACTGAATCTTCAAAATCAATTCCCTGTACTTCTGTATATACCATTCTAGGATTAGTTGTATAATATGCATCTTTCACTTCTTGATATACTTCACTATGAATTTTATCAACATCAATAGGTTTTGGATATTCATCATAAGTTACAATATTATAACATGTGTCTTTATATGAACAATCTATAATTCCTTTAACTATCATGTCTTTCATCTCGTCTATTTCAAGTGCAGCTCCAACTTCTCCTGAAGTAATAATTAAAGTATGACCTTCTATATAATAACTAGATTCTATTACTTGATCAGGAAGTTTAGTTGATATATCTTTTAAGGCTTCTTTTAAAGCAGATTCATTATATGAAAAATTTATTTCAATATTTATAGGACTACTAGATTTCCTTTTATATGAATTTATTCCATTTGATATTATATTTCCATCTCTACATATGTTATAAGCTTCATCTATCGCTTTATCAATTTCAAATACTGGATTTATTTGATCTAATAGTATACAATATGTGTCATTCTTATATTTTAAATTAATATATTCATTTTCATTAAAATTATATTTTTCATTTAATTTATTTTTTGCCTCTTCTTTACTAAGTAATGATACATCAACCCCAGCTATAAATATATTCGATTTTATATTAGTATCATTATTCTCTTTTACAAAAAAAGAAACTACTAAATATATTGCTATAGATATAATAGCAATAGTAGCAATAGCAAAAACTATTATATAAATCTTTTTTTTATTACTAGTTAAACTTTTAGAATCTTCTAACATATTTTCTCCCACAAATACAGAAAATTATATAGTACATTATATTAATATTATAAACTAAAGTCAAACAAAAAATATATTTAGAAATAGAAAAAAAGTATATTATTTTTATATAATAATATACTTTTCAAATTATATATAAATATCTTTTTAAATTCTAACAATAACAATAGTTCCTTTAGGATTATTATGTTCAATTTTAATTGTTCCTCCATGTTGTTTTACTATAGTATGAGCAATTGAAAGTCCAAGTCCAGAACCACCTTTTTCACGAGTACGTGCTTTATCTTCTCTATAAAATCTTTCAAAAGCATGTTTAATACCTTCATCACTTATACCAATTCCAGTATCTTTTACTTCTATGAAAAATTTGTCATCTTTATTTCTTGTAGAAATAGTAATTTTATCTCCTTCTTCTGTATATTTAAGTGCATTATCCATCAGAATAACCATTAATTGTTTTATTTTGTTAGGATCAACATTACATTCATTAACAGCATTTAATTCTAAATTAAAAGTCTTATTTTGCATTTCTGACATTTCTTTATATGGAATTGCAATATCATAAATTAATTTATTTAAATCTTGTTTAGATTTATTTATTGTTTCTTTTAAAGAATCAGCACGCGCAAGATCCATAAGCTCTTTTAATAACTTTGTTATTCTTCTAGTCTCATTAAGAGTCATTGCTATTTCTTCAGATTTATCAATTATTTTACTATTTGGGGACTGAAGAAGCATCTCTTGTTTTGCTTGAATAATAGTAAGTGGTGTTCTTAATTCGTGTGACGCATTTTGAACAAATTCAACTTGTTTTTCGTAATTTTTAATAATAGGATCCATAGCTTTTCTAGTAAGAATATAAGTTAAAACTAAAATTACTACCATAATAATAGAAAATCCTATAACTAATGTATTAGAGAAAATTTTCATCATTTCTTTTTCAGAATTTATATTTATAAGTAGCTGAACGTATGTTGTCTCTCCAGTAGTTCTTGATGTATACTTAGCATTTATGGCTCTATAAAAATATTTATTATTTACTGAAACTTCATATACTTGATTTAAATTTTCTTCATTAAATTTTATATCAGCAAAATACTCAAGATATGAAGAGTTTATTAGTGAATTAGCACTAACATCACCATTTTCAGCTCTTTCTATTGCTATAATTCTAAGGTTAGAAATTCCTAAAAGAGATGATGTATTATTTTTTACTTCACCATTTATTAATAATTCTTTATCATCATTTTCTTTTTTAGCTATCCACTCAAGTTTTGCTTTATCTAAATCATCATCAGCATTTCTATATAAATAATAATTAACTTGAATATATAAAAGAGCTGCAAATAATGTAAATATTATTGCATATACTATAAAATTAGAAAAAGTGCTTTTTAATAATTCAATTGTTATTTTCTTTCTTTCATTCATATATTTACTTTCTTTCTATTTAATTTAATTTTACTCAGATAGCATATACCCTACGCCTCTTAATGTTTTTATATATTTATCATATCCATATTTTTTTAATTCTTTTCTTAGACCACTTGCATATACTTCTATAACATTAGTAGAAGTATCAGAATTAAATCCCCATATTCTATCGAATATTTGTTCTTTAGTAATAATAGTATCTTTTGATTTAAGTAAATATTCTAGTAAATCAAACTGCTTTCCTTGTAAAATTACTTCTTTACCTTTAATTACAACTTTTCTAGATTTAGTATTTAGTTTTAAATCTTTAAACTCTAAAATATCATTAGTAAAGAAAGCATTATTTCTTCTAATTAAAGCTTCAACTCTAGCAATTAATTCTTCTCTTTCAAAAGGTTTTACTAAATAATCATCTGCTCCCAAAGTTAATCCTTTTACTTTATCATTTAAAGAATCTTTTGCAGTTAAAATTAAAACAGGAGTTAAAACATTATTACTTCTTAATTTTTGCAAAACTTCATATCCACTCATTTCAGGAAGCATTAAATCAAGAATAATTGCATCATAAATATTTCCTTTTGCAAATACATATCCATCATATCCATCATATGCTTGTTCAATATCGAATTTTCCTTCTAGACATTGCTTTATAGTATTTGAAAGAATTTTGTCATCTTCTACTATTAAAACTTTCATAATAAATAAATCTCCTAAATTTTCTAAATTATATCATTGATTATAAATCTTCTCAATGATTTTACAAATTTTTATAATTAACTTATAAAATATTATAATTCTTTTATCTTAAAAAAAACTTAATTTATAATAAGTAATAATATTTTCGCGCTTAGTTTACGTAAATGAAAATAATTCTCTGCATGTCTACTTATTATGTTTATTTATTGCTTAAAAAATAAAGCAGATAAACTAATCTGCTTTATTCTATATAAAAATAATCTAACAAATCTATTTGCTAATCATTGCATCTGCAATAAAATATGAAATTCCTTTATCACTTTCTAATACTATTTTTAAATCTTTTACATCTGATATATCTATATTAAAATTAAAAGGATCTGTATCTTTTCTTACTCTTTTAGATTTATATAATACTTTATTATCACCCAAAACCGTAACTTTAATTCCTTTTGAAGTAATATCTTTTATTTCATCGTTTAAACATATCTTTCCGCTAAGTTTAGAGTATTCTCCATTAATATTCCATGTAATCTCATTTTCTTTTAAATTGTCTGATTCATTTACTAAAATATAATTAGAATATTTTTTTCCTTTATCATCTGTAACTGTTTTACTCTTATCTCCTGATATTTCAATCGTTTTATTTTCAAGCTCATAATTCAATGATAATAAACTTTTTGGTTTAAATGAATTAACAAAAATAAGCAAATCACTAAGAATTTTATTTTCTGGATAAATTTCTATTAAATCTTCTATTTCTTTTGAATATTCTTCATAGTTTTCTGAATTAACACTAGCTTTTACTTCCTCATTATATGAGTTTATCTTTTCATTTAAAAATTCGTTAATTTTATTTTTTGCAGTTTCACTAATATTACTATTATTTAATTCTTCACTGATTGTAACTAAAACTTCATATGAATTTGTAATATCTTTTATTTTATCTTGTAATCTAGAAACTTCTACATTAGCAATTGCTTCTTTAACTTCACTTGAGTTTTTCATTTCATCTGGTAATGAATTGTATAATTCAATAGCTCTTTCAAAATCGCCTTCTGACATATAAATATCTGCTATATTATTATATTCTTCAAGATATTTATCCATTGCATCATTAATTAATTTTTGAGCTTCATCGTATAAAGAAGATTCTTCCTCTACTTTTTCAAACATTTTTATTGCATCTTCAAATTCTTTATTATTTAATAAGTTTTTTCCTTCCTCTAAATAATAAGACATCTCCTCATTATACAATTTATCTTGTTTGTCATTTAAATAATATTTAAGAGCAAAAAAAGCGACAATTATTAAAATAATAGCAAAAACTAAAGTGAAGAAAAAAGTTTTAAGTTTATATCCAAAAGAATTACGTCTTCTTTCTTTTTCGTCTTTAATTAACTCTTTTTGTCTTATCTTTTCTAATTTTTCTCTTTCTTTTCTATCTTTTTCTCTCATTTTTGCTTCTTTTTTCTCTTCTTTATTCATAAAATAAACTCCTTTTATTTCATAATATTATTTATTATATAACTATATCACAAAAATTACATTTCTTTCAACAAAAATATTAATTTTTTAGCTCTAATTATTATTATTTGACAAAATAGAACAAAATAAACTCTAATTGATATAAAATTTACAATTAGAGTTTATTTAATATATTACTTTTTATCAAAACCATTTTTATATTTTAGACTAATATTTATTACCATAATTATGACAAATGCAATAATAAATATTAAAAACTTAGTAGAACTATATTTACTATTAATAAATTTCATAAGTTCATCTTCGTTACCATCTTCATTACTGCCACCTTTTACTGTACAATAATAAATGTCATCACCAGAATTTGAATTTTCACTTTCTAGTCTATAGTAATCATTTATTTCGTCAACTTCAGACTCGTCTTTTTTCTCATATTTTTCTTCTAACAAATGATATTCATCTTTAGCTATCGTAAATTTAATTATGTATTCATAGCCTTTTTCTCCAAAACCTTTTGGAACTGCATAAACTTCCTTAATACTTATTGATTCAATTTCTTCGTCTTCAGGAACTCCTATCTTATCCAATATTACCTTTTCATCCTTTAAACTAAGGTTAGTTGTTTTAACATTTTTTTCTTTTTGATACTTGTTTAAGCCTTTATCAGCAAAAGGATATAATATATAAGCACAAATCCAAGAAATCACAAGAACTCCTATTAAAGTAACAATAAAGCTACTAGTTTTATAATTCATATATTTCTCCTCTCTTTAGTATACAATTTTCTTAACAAAATCCTAACACTACTAAATAATAAAATCAATATATATAAGAAATTATGCAAACAAATAATTATAATTTACTTTCTTCATCCATCAAACTTTTTTGCCTATTTAAACAATCAAATATGATTTCATTTTTTTCATCTTCACTAAGTTCTCTGCTCTTCTCTGAAATTGATTGTTTCATTTTATATACAGCTTTATCTAATGCTGAATCTAAAAGCTCTGTTGAAAATATTTTTTTATTTAATTCAATTTCTTTTTCTATTTTTTCTTCTCTATTTACGTAAAAATAAATAGATGTAGCGATACCTAAAACAAGTCCAACTATTAGATATCCATAATTACCCATAAACATCCCTCCTCAATAAGAGTTTAATGTACGAAGATTATAACATAAGAATATGTTTTTTTCTATAGATTAGACATAAAAATATAATTTATATCAGCAAACTCCTAATTACTCAATACTTTTTAGGCTTTCAACCATATTTACTTTTTTTAAGACAAAATGAGTTGCGATATTAACAATAATTGAAAATACTGATGTAATTAATGCTGATAAAATATAACTATGTATTAGTATGTTTTTAGCAAATCTCATATTTTCAGTCTCACAAGTAGAAATCACAAATCCTGTTAAGAAAAATCCTAAAATAAGCCCAATTACAATTCCTATAAATGTTAGAATCATGCTTTCTCTATTTATGTAATTATCTACTTCTTTATCATAAAATCCTAAAACTTTAAGTGTTGCAATTTCTCTTACTCTCTCACTTATATTTACATTTGCTAAATTATATAATACAACAAATGCAAGAAGTGCTGAAGATACAATTAAAATCATAACAACTAAATCAAGTGATCTTAATAAATCTCTTACATGTTCTAATGAATTTTCAATTACTGTAATTGATGTTATACTATTATTTTCAAGAATTTCCTCCTCAAAACTATTTTTATCAACATCACCGTCTTTATATTTAATAAATAATGTATTTATATTAAAGTCATTTCCTTTAGATTTAAATAAATCTTTACTAATATATACATAGTGTCCTATATAATTTTCAACTACACCAGAAACTTTATACTCATACTCATTATTATCTGAATCTGTTATAGTAACTTTATCTCCTTTTTCAATATCTAATAAAGAAGCAAGTTTATCACTTATTAATACTCCTTCGTCTGAAATATCTATCATATTTTTAGTCTCTACATCTCTTAAATTAGCAACATTTTTAAAGTCATCTTTATTAGCAATCACAATAATACTTGCATCTCTTTTAAGTCCATTTAAAGAAATAGTTCCTGATAAAGAATTAGCTGATGCGACACTTTCTATCATTTCATTATTTTTTATTGATGATATAAGTTCATTATCTTCTTTATTCAAAGAAGCTACAATGTCATAATCAAAAACTCTTCCATATTGATACTCTGCAATATCTCTTATAGAATCTCTAAGTCCAAATCCAGCAAGAATTAATGCTGTACATCCAGAAATACCTATAATCGTCATCAAAGCTCTTTTCTTGTATCTAAACACGTTTCGAATTGTTGTTTTAGCAGAAAAGTTTAATCTTTTCCAGATAAAAGGTATTCTCTCAAGGATAACTTTTTTACCCATTTTAGGAGATTTAGGCCTCATAAGAACACTAGGCACATCTTTTAATTCTTTTAGTGCACTATGTATCGTTGATCCTGTTATGCAAATCACTGCAATTATCGTTCCAAGTATTCCGTAAGAAAATCTTAATTTTGGATAAAATTCTGGAAGATAATATATAATACTATAATTTTCCCAAACTACTATAGGTATTAATACAAATCCTATAAGCATTCCAATAATTCCACCTAAAATCGTAGATAATAAGCTATACGCAATATATTTATTTATTATCCTAAAATTACTATATCCTAAAGCTTTAAGTGTTCCAATTTCTCCTCTTTCTTCTTCAACCATTCTTGACATCGAAGTTGAACTAATAAGAATTGCAACTAAATAAAATATAATTGGAAATAATGTTGCAATATTGTCCATACTTTTAATTGAATCATAAAAGCTTGAAAATCCAGTATCATCTTCTCTATTGAAAATATACCACTTTGCTTCTTTTATAGATTCAATGTCTTCTTTTGCATCTTCTATTTCTTTTTCTGCATCAGAAATTTCTTCATTAAATTTTTTCTCTTCTTTTTTAAGCGTTTCTTTAGCTTCTTCTAATTCTTTCTTACCATCATCTATTTTCTTTTCCGCTTCTTTAAATTCATTATTTAAGCTAGCTTGCTTAGAATCTAATTCTTTTTTTCCTTTTTCTATTTCTTTATAACCATTATCAATTTCTTTTTTAGCATTATCTAATGTCTTTTTAGTACTATTTAATTTTTTCTCTGCTGATATTAATTCGTTATTAATTTTATTTTTATTATTTTCAATTTCTTTAATATTAAAATTTAAATCAGAAAGTTGAGAATTTAGCAAAACAAGTTTATCCTGATTTTCTATATTTCCTGATTGTATTTCATCTTCTATTATAGAAATCTGTTTTTGAATCTCATCTTTTACAGTTTTTAACTTACTTAAATTATCATTTAAAACATTTAATGTAGATTGTAATTCAGATTTATTTTCTTTAAATTCTTTTACTCCTTTATTGTATTCATCTAAACCATCTTTATATTGTTTTTCGCTTTTTTCTAATTTCTTTTCAGATGCAGAAATCTCTGATAAAGCATTTGATATTTCCTTTTTTGAAGTAGCTTTTCCAGATTCTAATTCTTTTTCAGCCTCTTTAATTTCTTTTTCAGATTTTTCAATTTTATCTTTTGCTTTTTTTAACTCCTCTTCTCCATCTTTTTTTGCTTTTTCAAAATCCTCTTCATTTTTTTGTAATTCTTTATCTGCTTTATTTTTAATCTCTTTATATCTATAATCTTCTCTATTTTCTTTGATTTTTTCTATATCAAGATAAACATTTTCTATTAAATTATCGTATTTATTAGTAGTAATAATTTCAGATTTAGCATTTTTTACATTTAAATAAATATTAGGATAATAATCCATATCAAAAACATCTTTATTTAAATATAAATAATAATCAATTGTACCATCACCTAATGATGTTGTACCTCTTTCCATTGATATGTATATTGGACTTTTTACACTTCCCACTATTTTAAAAGAATTAGACTTTAATTCTTCATCATCTTCAGTATAAATCGTATCACCTATTTTAAATCCTGAATCTATCAAAAAATCTTGTTCTACTACACATTCATTATTCTCTCTTGGTAGTTTTCCATCAATAAGTACTGGAGTGTTAATCTTGTCTGAATATTCTATCGCTTTAAATACAAATTCCTTATCATCTGTCTTAAAACTTATATCTTTACTATATATACCATAAACATTCTCTGTATTATTTATTTTCTTTATTTCATTAATATCGTCATCAGTTAGTCCAAGTGTTGATACAATATTAATATCATATGTATTAGTATCATCTAAAAATTTATCTAAACTGTCTCTCATGTCTGGCCCAGAAGATACTAGTCCTGCAAAAAAGCCGACTCCAAGAAGAGCCATTAGTAAAATAGAAATAAATCTTTTTCTATTTACTAATATCTCTTTCATAGAATATTTAAATAAGATGTTATGTTTTTTCTTTTTATGCTTATACCTTCTCATAATATCACCTACCATTCAATATCATCTATTGACTTAGGTTCCTTATTTACAATAATATTTTCCGCTTTTCCATTTTTAAATTGAATTATCTTGTTTGCCATTGGTGCAATTGCACTATTATGAGTAATTATAATAACTGTTATATTATCATTTTTACATGTGTTTTGTAACAATTTTAAAATCTGTTTACCTGTTTTATAATCTAAAGCTCCTGTTGGTTCATCACAAAGAAGTAATTTGGGATTTTTAGCAATAGCTCTTGCAATAGCAACTCTCTGTTGCTCTCCACCTGATAGTTGTGATGGAAAATTGCTTTTTCTATCTTTTAGTCCAACTTCAGCTAAAACTTTATCAACATCTAAGCTATCTCTGCAAATTTGTGTTGCAAGTTCGACATTTTCTCTAGCAGTAAGATTTTGAATCAAATTATAAAATTGAAATACAAATCCGATATCATCTCTTCTATATTTAATAATATCTTTTCCTTTTAAATTTGATACATTTTTTCCATCTACATAAACTTTCCCAGAAGTTACTGTATCCATACCTCCTAAAATATTAAGTGCTGTAGTTTTACCAGCGCCACTTGGACCAACAATTACAACAAGCTCTCCTTTATCTATTTCGAAGCTAGCATTATTCAAAGCTTTAATCGTAACTTCGCCCATCTTATATTCTTTACTTACATTTCTAAATTCAATATACGCCATAACAGTATACCTCTTTATATAAAATAAATAATTATCAAATTTATTTAAGAAAAATCATATGATTAATAAACTATTTTAAGATACTTATATACAAAAAATATTAAATTAATATTAAAATTTACAAAATACTAAAAGAAATAATGTATTTATCATCTTCTAAATCAAAAAGTAAGTCAAAATAATCACATATTTTATTATAAAATGATATTATCTCACTTTTATTTTCTTTAAATTCGTCTTCTGAGATTTTCTCAAAAGTCATTTTTTTATATTCATCTAAATCAAAGTTATCATAATCATTTTGTAATAGACTTATTACCTCATTAATACTATCTTTCATAAGTCTAATACTATCTATAGTATAAAAATTATCTTTTCCATTCCATTCAAAACTTGTCTTATCTTTATAGCTAACATTTCCCATTTTAATCTTATTTTCTATAAGTTCATCATCAAAAAATTTTATTAAAAAGTAATACAAATAATCAATCGCTTCTTTTTCATCAATAGATACACTATATTCACGAAGTCCTTCTACTTCATTATGTTGTTCAGCAAAATATGAAACTGAATTTCTTTCTACTGGAATAATATAAAAATATCCTGCTTTCTTCTCGTTTCTATATAGTTCTACCTTCTTTTTCATTATAAATACTCCTTTTGTCTTTTTGCTATAATTTTCATAATTATTTTATCATATTAAAAATAAAAAATAAAGAAAAAGTTAAGATAAAGTATGTAATTAATCTACTATATCTTAACTTTTAAAAATCTAAATATAATTTATAAAAATATATTATCAATATATTTTTATTTGTGTTTTTTTATTTGAGCTTGTTCTAAAACATTTCCATTAACATCTTTAATATATACAGTTCTGTCATCTATTAAAGCATAACTATTTGTACTATCACCCTTTGGAAGAGAAATTGAACCTGGATTTACACATAAAACTCCATCTTTTTCTTTAATAAAACTTTCATGAAAATGTCCATAACATAATAAGTCTAAATCTTTATAATCTTTTGGCATTTTATCTATATTAATTTTATGTCCGTGAGTAAAATACATATTTAGTCCATCAGCTGATAATGTAATATTATTTTCTAACCTAAAATCTGAAATCATTTGATCAACTTCAGCATCGCAATTACCTTTAACAGCTAAAATTTTTTCTTTGTACTTATTTAATATATTTGCAACTTCTTGTGGGTTATATTCTTTTGTAAGCGGATTTCTAGGTCCATGATAATATAAATCGCCAAGAAGAATAATTCCTTTAGGCTTTTCCTTTTTTATAATTTCATCAATCTTCTTTGCATAATATGATGAACCATGAATATCTGAAACTACTAATAACTTCATATTCATCTCCCCTTTACTTTTATTTAATATAATTAAAACATATTTTATTATTAAAATCAATTTAAAAAAACTTATTTTCTATAAATATATAAATTTAATCATTTTTATTTACAAAAAACTACACACGTGATATTATCACAAATAACATATTTATATATGTAATAAAATAAGAAAGGAAGTAATAATATGAAGCTTGCATTCATGTCACTCAAGTTTCACGAAGGAGAAGAAGACAAAAGGAAAGTCGATGAAATAACAGCGGCTCTTAAAAAAGCCGATATCGACAATGTAGTAATGGTCCGTGACGTTGAAAAATACGGTGAGGTAAAACTTCCAAAAGGAGCTAACCTTATGCGTGACTATGCTTTTCCAGCAATGGAAAAATGTGATCTGCTAATCGTTGAGTTTTCAGAAAAAGGTGTTGGTTTAGGTATCGGCGCAGGATATGCTGCTAAACTAGGCATACCAATTTATGTTATTGCCAAAACTGGAAGTGATATCTCTTCTACAATGAGAGATGTTTCATCAAAAATTATCTTTTACGATAAACCTTCAGATTTAACAGAAGAATTCAAAAAGATTGGCAAGTTACCTACTATTATTTTGGCTTCAAAATCAGCAATAAGAAAAAAAATGCTGGTGGATAGTAATCTTCCATTTGTGGTCCGTGCCAGCAATGCTGATGAAACACCTGACCCATCAAAATGCTATGAAGATCAACTCGCAGAAATTTCCTTAAGGAAAGCAATGAAAGTTTTCAAAGAAACATCTGACAGAGGTCCTAGAATCATCGTTTCAGCAGACCAGAACATTTTCTTTGATGGTGTAATGTATGGTAAACCTAAAACCATAGCTGAAGCAAGAGATGTTATCAAGTCTATGATGGGCAGAGATGACGTATTTGCATATACAGGAAACACTGTAATCTATGCAGATCATAATCTGCCACGCAAAGTAATATGTGAAACTGACATTGCAAGAATGGAACTTGCTGAAGTCTCTGACGAGGAACTCGAAGAGTACTTAAAGACTCAAAATCCTCTTGCTAAATGTGCTGGCATAAACTTAACCGAAACACCATTTCTTCATCTTGCAGAAGGTAAACTGTCAACAGCAAGCGGAATGACAATTGAATACTTGCATGATATGTTATCTTCTCTCTAAATAATTATTACAAACAATCTAGTCTTCTAGATTAAATTCAAATGCGGACAACCACTAAAAGCGGATATGTCCGCTTTTTATTTATTAAAACAAAAAATATTACTTTATTTGCAATAATTATAAATTTTGTGCTATAATTCATGCAGTGCAAATGCAATGTAACTTATTAACTACTTTGCCTGTTGGCAGGAGGGTATGGGTATGTATGCTGAAAAAAGAGATTACAAATGCTACATTTGTGGTAAAAAGGGTGTTAAGCTATGGCGCCCCTATGGAGATTCTGATCCGTTTATATGTGCACAATGTGCTGAAAAACGGCAAATAAAGATGCAATATAATAAACGTATCTGGTCAAAAAATCCTGATGGAACAGTAGAAGGTGTAAGAACGTTCAGATGGATGCCTCTCCCTATTTGGACAGTTAATGAAGATGGGCTTGTTCCATCTTACGAAGGTCCCAATCAAAATGGAGAAAATATTCCATCTACGCCAAGATTAATCATCTACTTAGAAAGAGGTATATCTGAGAGACATTCAGGAAAAACAGAATTACTTCCAGCAATCCCACATAAAAATGGTGGTGTTTGGACTTACGTCGCAGCTCCGGAGGAATGCTTATTATGGTGGCGAAACTTACCTACACGATGATTTGCAAAAAGAAAAAACGGAAGATTTATATTCTAAAAAATCGTCCGTTTTTTATATTTTATATTATCTTGATTTAAAAAATATTATTTAGAATTATCATTACAATTTCTTTGTTTTGTAATATCCATTTCTTGTCTTGATTGTTCTTTTTCTATACTATCTAAAAAAGAAGTATCTTTTTGTTCTTCTAAAGTTTCTTTACCCAGATTCTCTACTTTTATATTATTTTATAATTATAAATTTTTTGCGTCATATAAAAAGTATAATTACCATTTTCAATTTCTAAAATCATAAGATTAGATAAAAGTGAATTGTTAAAATAAAATTATTTATAAAAAGTTTTTGCCACCTCATGCAAATGCACGTGGTGGCTTTTTTAGATGGTTATTCACTTTTTTGTTAAATCAGGAACGACTTTTTCTATGTTTTCTAAAAACTTCTTCATCTCGTCTAAGACATTAAATCCGAATTTGAAAACGACTCTGTCCTGAGAACTGTAAAAATCGTATAAATCTCCTTTACACTCCTCTGCCCATTGCAATAATGCACGTGCTCTTTCTAATGAAGATTTTTGATCATAAGTACTCGCAGCATTTATATAAGATGTAAAATACTTCTGAGCACTCTTAATGTCTAGTCCTATTTTTGCATAAATCGGACTAAATACAAATACTTCTATACTAACCGTATAGTATTCAACAACTGGTGACGCTTTCCATCCTTTCATGTTTTTTTCTCCTGGCATACGCCTGAAACAAGGTGAGCATGTTACATGATGATTGAGTTAAAACAAAATTTTCATCTTTAAAAGTTTAACATGATAGCATAAATTTGTCAATTTATGTATCTTTAATATATTATTATAAAATAAATATCCTCCGGCATAGCCGGAAGTATATAAACAAACAAAAAAACAAAGGAGGCAGCTGATGCTACCTCCCTCGCCTCACAACTTGCAATGCTCGTTGGAGAATGTATTAAAAAACAACCAGATTTTTTATCTGATTGTTTTTATATATTTAATTTGTTAAAATACTTTTGGTGCCGTCGGTGGGACTCGAACCCACATGGTTTCCCGCATGATTTTGAGTCATGTGCGTCTGCCAATTCCGCCACGACGGCATAAAATAGCTTGCTTTTAAATAATACCAAATTTTATATTTAAAAGCAAGTATTTTTATATAATTAAATATAAACTTAGTTATTTTTCAAATGTTCCGCTGAAAGTTACATTATGACCAGCACCCCAATAAGGCTCTGATTCTTCTATTTCTATTTTTCCATTAGATACTTTAAAAGTGATTTTATAATTCTGTACCTTATTCTGTTCTTTTGTTTCTGAATATTCAAAAACTCCCTTTGATACTTCTTTAGCTGTACCTTGCAAAGTTCCCATATTAGGATATCCTGCAGGCAACATATACTCACAATATATATCAAAATCAAATTGACCCTTTTTTGAATTATTTATTTTAATATTACCGTTATTTCCTTTATTTCTATTATATGTTCCTTCTTTAACAGTAGTAGTTCCTGTATAAGATGTATTACTCTCTTCTTTCTTGTCAGTATCATTATCTGCTTTTTCTTCATCATCTTTTTTCTCTTCTTCATCTGGTTGGTTTGGTATATATGTATCTATTATATAGTGAGTTATAGGACCACTATCAAAGGAAAGTTCTGTTACCTCAAATTCTTTTGATATATTTACAACTACAGTTTGAGTGCAGCTCCATTGTCCACCACCATGCGTAAATTCTCCAAGCATACATAATTCATTGTTTTCATTTATAAATAATTTTAATTTTTCAATATATGGTTTAATTTCTGCTCTCCACTCTTTTACATACTTATCACCATATACATCTTCCCATAATGTCATTTTCTTTTCTTTATTTATCATATCATCAAAATATTTTGTAACAGCATCTGTAGATTTTTGAATAACATTTTCTTTATCAAATCCATACTTATTTAATAATGAATCAGCTGTCATTTTTGTAGAAGTACTTAAATCAACATTATACGTATCTGCCCATATACTTTCATTTCCACCTATCCATACTAATAAAGATAAAATATTATCTTTTATTTCATATGAGTATGAAATTTCCTCTGTTTCTATTCCAATATAATTATAATAATTATTTGAATTAATATTTTCAGAGAAACCATATGTCTTCTCAATTTCAGAATTCATTTTCTTTACATCTTCTGAATCAATATTTATAACTGGGAATTTAAAATTCTTACCATTAATTTTTTTAGACACTTTAGGATATACAAATCCTTTTGTAACATCTAATCTTTTAACATTTGCTAAAACTTTTATTATTTCAACTTCAGCTTTTATCTCATCTGTAATCATATCTTCTGTAGGTACATATTTATCAGTTGCTTGATCTAAAACATTTTTCTTTTCATCTTCAGAAGCATTTTTATCAAAATCAATTTTTTGACTATAATTTTCTTTAATTTCTACACTATCTGTTCCTATAACTAAGTTAACTTCTTCTGACTTATATTCACCATTTTCTATGTTTAAATTATAATATTTAGTTTCATCGTTTTTATTAGATACTGCATACCATACATAATCGCCTTTATTTCCATCATAGAACAATTTTATATCAAATTCATTATCTAAAGACACACGTATTGTATCTACTTTATTTTCATCATTTATTTTATAAATATTAGCTATATATTCACTTGCATTTTTAACACCATAAATAATCAATTCAGGTATAGTATCTTTGTCTAAATCACAAAGTTGTATTTTTTGATTATCCATATTCTCTAATTTATCTGTATCATTCAATACTTGAAGATATAGATCTCCCCACTCGAGTTTAATCTCTTCTTCATTTGTACTAGTGTCACTAAAATACCACCAAGCTCCAAATCCTGCTCCAGCTAACAATAATATAATTATAATAATTATTACTATTTTTTTCTTAGAGCTTTTCTTTTTTGACTTTTCCTCTTTTTTAGAGTCATCACGTTTATTCTCACTTGATTCTTTTTTACTATCTTTTTTATTATCTTTAGTTTTCTCTTTTTTCTCTTTTTTATCTACTACTTTAGTTTCTTTTTTTGGTTCACTTTTTTCTTCTTTAATCTCGATTTTTTCCTGACTATTCTTTTCTTTTAATTTTTCTTGTTCTTTTTCAGCTTTTGATTTTTCTTCTTCAAGTTTCTTTTCTTGTTTCATTTTGAATTCAGCAATATTTACTCCACATTTTGTACAAAATTTCATGCTTTCTTCTAATTCCTCATTACAATTTGGACACTTCATAACTTTTTCCTCCAATATACTACATTTTATCTGGCATTTCTATGCCTAATAATCTACAACCAGTTTTTAATACTATTCCTGTAGCGTAAGTTAAATATAGTCTAGCTTTAGTAATGTTTTCATCTTCTGTAATAATTTTATTCTCATTATAAAAATTACTATATGCTTTGGCAAGATCAAGTAAATATCTAGTTAAAATACATGTTTCATTTTTCTCTGATACTGATAATAATACATCTTGAAAATTATATAATAATTCTATAACATTTAAAGATTCTTTATCTGATAAATTATTAATATCAATTTCTGAAAAACTTGGTACATTATTACCTGCTTTTTCAAGAACACTTTTTGTTCTAACATAAATATATTGAATATATGGTCCTGTTTCCCCATTAAAGTTTAGCATTATATCCCAATCAAAAACTTGGTCTTTAACAAGAGTTGTACATAAATTATTAAATATTACAGCACCTATACCAATCTTCTTTGCTTCTTCTTCTCTGTTTTCCATATCTGGATTCTTTTCTTTAATAACTTTATTTACTCTGTCTATTGCTTCATGTAATAATTCATCTACTTTAACAACTGTACCTTCTCTTGTAGACATTTTCCCTGTTGCAAGTCTTGTCATACCATATGATACATGTTTTAATCCTTTAACACATTTTTCTGGAATATCTAAATATTTTGCTATCTCGAATATTTGTCTAAAATATTGATTTTGTTCATATGCAACAACATATAAACATTTATCAAAATCGTATGTTTTTGCTCTATATCTAATAGCTGCTAAATCTCTTGTTGCATAAATACTTGAACCATTTGCCTTTCTAATCATACAAATTCCAAGTCCTTTATCTTCTAAATCTATTATTTTAGCACCTTCTGATTCTTTAACAATACCTTTGCTCTCTAATATTTTACAAACATCATCTACTTTATCTGCGTAAAAAGCTTCTCCTGTATATGAATCAAATTTTACTCCTAAAAGATCATAAATTCTTTCAAATTCTTTTAAACTTAAATCTTTAAATTTATTCCATATCTTTGTGCAATATTCATCTCCATTTTCAAGCTTTTTAAAATTGTCTCTACACATTTCTAAGACATTTTCATCTTCTTTACACAAATTATTTATTCTAATATAAATATCCATTAACTTATCAATAGGGTTATCATTTAAATCATATTCATTTCCCCATCTTTTATAACCCTCTATCATTTTTCCAAATTGAGTACCATAATCACCTAGATGGTTAATTCCTGTTACATTATATCCTAAAAATTTATTTATATTATAAAGTGCAGATCCAATAACTGTAGTTCTTAAATGTCCAATATGAAAAGGCTTTGCTATATTTGGTGATGAATATTCAACAATAACATTTTTCCCATTTCCTATATTTAAAGAACCATAGCTTTCTTTTTCTTTATCAATTTTACTTAAAACCTCTTTTGCTAATATATTTTTATTTATAAAGAAGTTTAAATAACCGCCCTGAACGTCAACTCTATCAATTATATTTCCAGATAATTCAATATTTTCTTTAATATCATTTGCAATTATCATTGGAGATTTTCTTAAAGTTTTAGCAAGTGAAAAACATGGAAATGCATAATCTCCCATCTCTTTATTTGGCGGAACTTCTATAAGATTTTTAATATCTTCTTCTATATTAATTGCTTTTTTAATTTTTTCAGCTATTTCTTCTTTAAAATTAATCATTATTATCCCCTCTATCTCATTTTTTACGAAATAATTATACTAAAAAATAGATTTATATGCAATAATAAAATAAATAAAAGTCCCTATTTCTAGAGACTTTTATTTATTTTAGTCATTATATAATTAATCACCAAAGCATATACCTATACTTCTTGCAACTTTTAAATTCTCATCATCTTTAGTAATTCTTCTTATATTAGTTTCTGCAGTACTTCCTGATGCTGCTCCAATTTTCTTATTTCTACCAACAACATCTTCAAGTGTAGCATAAGAAAGCTTTCCATTCTTATATGTTACTAACACATTAAATGTACCTTCTAGAGCAAGTTCCATAGCTTTAGATCCGAACTTAGTAGATAAAATTCTATCATATGGAATTGGTGATCCACCTCTTTGAACATAACCAAGTGTTGTGTTTCTTGTAGCAATACCAGTTCTGTCTTCAATTTCTTTTGCTATAATATCTCCTATTCCACCTAATCTAATATTATCTACACCTTTACCATCATTTAAAGTTCTCTTAACAACTATATCTCCGTCTAAAGGTTTCGCTCCTTCTGAAACGACTACAATACTAAAACCTTTTCCATTTTTTTGTCTTTCTTCAATTTTTTCAATAACTTTATCCATATCATATGGAATTTCAGGAATTAAGCAAACATCAGCTCCTCCTGCTATAGCAGATTCTAAAGCTATCCAACCTGCATATCTGCCCATTACTTCTAAAACCATAATTCTATGATGAGAAGCTGCCGTTGTGTGTAATCTGTCTAAAGCATCAGTTGCAACTTCTACTGCAGTATTAAATCCAAATGTTACATCAGTATGTGCAACATCATTATCAATAGTTTTAGGAACACCTATAACATGTACACCTTTTAAAGATAAGTCTCTAGCTGATTTTTGTGTACCATCTCCTCCTAGTGTAAATAAGCAATCTATACCAAGATTTCTTAAATTTTCAACACAATTATCAGATAAATCTTTATATATAACTTGTCCATCTGGCTCTTTAACAGGTAAATTAAATACATTAGTACTATTTGAAGCGCCAATTATTGTACCACCTCTATGCAAAAGTCCAGCAGCATTAGTATTAGAATCTAATTTCACATAATTATTTTCTAAAAGTCCTTTATATCCTTCTATAAAGCCATAACATTCTACACCATTTCTTTCTGCTACTTTTACAATAGCTCTGATTACCGCATTAAGACCTGGAGCATCTCCTCCATTTGTTAAGATTGCAATTTTTTTAACCATAAAATATCCCCCCGCATTTAAAATTATTCTTTAGATTGTTTGTTTTTTGTATTAAAAACTTCATCTGCATCAACAGTTCCCATTACATTTTTGCAATCATCACTGTCACTGCTTTTTTCTTTTTTATATTTATAATATTTATATATATAATAAATAACAACTATAGGAAGTGCAATTGATCCAAAAGCAACTACTAAAGCTGAAAAAGGCCAAATAATAATTATAGCTACTATATTTAATATTATTCTTAAAACTTTATTAAGTCCTTTTAAATACTTCTTTTCAAGCTTAGTAAGTAATAGAACAATTAACATATATCCATTAAACAAAGACAAAAAAGTCATAGCAATTGGTCCAATTATATCTGAAGTTTTATTTTGTTCAAGCTGTTTATACACTTCTCCATTTTTCATGTTTTCGAAACTTTGAATAACTTCTTCTTTTGTAATCTTATCCTCTTCAGATAATCCTTTGTTAAGTTCTTCTATAGCTGCATTGCTAGCTTCTTCACCCCCGTTTACAACTACTTCATATGCTTCATCAATATATTCTTTTTGTTCTAATAGTCCTAAATACATAATATATCCTAGAATTAAACTAACTATTGCTGCAATACCTAAAATAATTAAATATTTTTTATATTTCTTCGATTTATCTAATATTTCTTCCATATACTCTCTCCTCTTATATAATTCTATACACATAAAGGATTATATTATATAAAAATTTTAAATGCAATAAGCATATTTAAATAAAGTTTTATTTTTTACTCATCAATAAATAAATTAATTTTCTCTATTAGATATACTAATATTATTAATTTCAATTCCTAATTGATTTACAATAATATTTTGAATTTGAGCAATCTCCTCCTTTTTTAATTTATTTGATTTTACTATTACTGTTGCTTTTGCGTCGTTTATAAAAATAACTACATCCTCAAATCCTTTAACTTTAATTAGATTCTCTGCAATTAAAATTCCACTTTTAATATTTGTTATTTCAGTAATCTCGTTTTCTGCAATTGCTTTTTGTTCATTTGTAATACTATCATTTGCAAGGATGTTCTCATATACCTCTAATGTTTCTGAATACATTTTATCTCTTTCTAATCTAGATTCTTCAAAATAATTATTTAATATATCTTCTTCAGTATTCTTTATATTTTCTGCAGTTTCATTATTATCTATATTATTTATATTTTCACCCGATACTTCATTTTCTGGATATGTATTTTGTGAACTAACAAGTTCAACATCTCCAAACGATTCAGAATAGTTACCTATATCTGCAATTTGATTAGAAACATCTGGCCCTACATAATTATAACTTAAATAGCCGAACAATTACTAAAATAAATGAAATAGTAAAAATGATAATTTGTTTTTTATTTAAAAGTTTTACTTTCATATAAGTCCTCCTAGAAATTATTAAAAATGTTTAATTTATAATAATTTAATTTTTCATCTCAAAAACTTGTATTTTATGAACTTTTAACCCTGTGGCCGCTTCTACAGCACTTATAACATTGTTTTTAACATCTATATTGTTTGCTCCTTCGCAAATAATTATCGCGCCTTCTATTTTAGGCATAATTACTTTTTCAGTAATAGGACTTGAAGAATCATCTGTAATGACTTCTTTCGAGCTATCATAACTTTCAACCACTCTACTTCCACCAGATGCATCCTCCTCACTAGTTTTACTTTCACTTGAATTTTCATTATATATAGGGACTAATTTACTTGTCTCTGAATATGTTATTAATACATCAACATCTCCAACTCCATCTATTTTTTTTAGTATATTAATTAAATCATTTTTTAAACTTTCTTTATAATTTTCAGTTTCGCTATTAGATATAACCTCATTACTTGACACAAGTTTAGCATCTTCATAAGGCTCATTTTTATTTTCTTTTTTATTTTCTGAAAAAATATATTTTACTAATATTAAAGTTACAACTAAAATAATTATAAAAAATATTAAATTTTCTATAGTTTTATTTTTAAATATCTTATTTTCTATACTTCTTTTTTTAGTCAAGCTTTTATTTTCATCAATATTATCATATGATTTATATTCTATAGTTTCTACATCTTCATTATGGTTTAGTGTGTTAGAATTGCTGTTATCCTTTACTAATTTATTATTTAAAAATCGATAAATCTTACTTAGTAAGTTATTAAAATTATTTTTTTTCATATTAATCCCTCACAATAATAATATTTTCTTTTTTTATATTAAACGTTTCAGAAATATAATTTATAATTTCATTATTTATTGTTTCTTCACGGTTATTATTATTACTATAATTCTTTTCATTTTCCGTTTTTAAAGCACTTCCATCATCTAGTAAATTATTATTATCTATTTCGATTTTATCAATTTCTACTTGATTTACAGCCCTTACATTTGATTTTTCATTATAATTTATATTATCTTTTATATTACCTTTTGCAATTTCGTTATTTTCATCGAGAATCTTAATTTTCAAATTTAAAATATCATTATTATTATTTATTTCAATATCTTCTACTTTTATACTATATCCATAAAAATCTAAAGAATTTTCTATAGCGTAGATAATATTAGATTCATAAGTTTCTAAAAAAGTTCCATTAATAATATCTATACTATTTTCTTCAGTAGTTAAATTAGTAATGTTTTCTGAGTCTATATCATTTTTTATCAAATTTATAAACTCATCACTTTTGCTTGAAATAATTGGACTTAAAATAATATATATAATAAAAATACCGAATATAACTTTTATATATTTTTTATTACTATTTGGTAAAATCATTTCTATTATTACTATAATTATTAGCGCAATAATTATTTGCTCTGCCCATATAACTAAAAAATCAATCATTATATAATCATTCTCCTTAGATTTAAACTACTACTGTAATTTTAATAATTATTGACAATCCAATAATAAGCATCGCCATAACAGAGAAAAGCATAGCAAGAAGAATTTTAAACGTATCTCCCATTTGCATAATCACTTTCACAATTTTTTCATCAGCAATAATTTCGCATAATCCACCAACAATATAATATCCGAATCATGTAAAGAAATATTTTTATAAGTGGTATAATGCATACTCCACAAATTACTATAATACCTATAACTCCAACAGAATTTTTTATTAGTGCTGCACACGAAAGTAATGTTTCTGTTGTATCACTCAAAACTTTTCCTACAACAGGAACTGCTGTTGACACAATACTTTTAGTAGCTTTTACAGTGACTTCATCAGCACTTTTTGTTACAAATGACTGGATAGAAAGAATTGCTGAAAAAATCGTAAGTGAAAAACCTAGTATCCAAACTGTTGAGGACTTTAAAAATTTAGATAATTTTTCAATATTTATTTGTGGTGACAAGTTTGAGATAATTGAAAAAACATTGCTTACAAGTAATATAGGAATTAGAAAATTTGTAATTAATTTTCCTATAATAGTTATCGTAAATAATATTACAGGCTCTATCGTACTTACAGAAGTTATATTTCCAGTAGAGATTAATAACGTCATTAATATTGGAATTAGTATATATGTATAATCAACTAATTTTAAAACAGAATCTTTTATATAAATAATTACATCTGAAAACGTCTGCATAATTAAGATTACAATAACTATATATTGTACGAAATATGCAATTTTACCGAACTGATTCATTTCCTAAATTTTCACATACGGCTTTAAAAATACTATTTATTATTACTACAATAAAAATCGTAATAATCGATTTAAAAATAATTTTCGATTCACTTTTAAAAAAACTTATAATACTAGGAAAAGTATTCTTTATATCAGTATTACCAGTAATTAGATTATTAAAAATATCAAAATAATCTAAATTTCCAAACACTTCTTCAGTCGTCTTACTTGATTCTGCTAAAAAATTATCTATGTTAAGCATTTGAGCTTGCTTATTTATAACATCATTTGTTCCATAAATATCTTTAGTAAAAAAAGCCATATTGATTAAAATAAAAATTATTATTAGTTTTTTTAATACTCTAAAAAAATTAACATTATTCACAATCACACCTTTTACATTATTTTAGTAATAGTTTCCAAAAGTTTACTTATTATTGGAATTGAAATACTAATAATTAAAATCTTTCCTCCTAAATCTATTTTAGAAGCAATTGCATTTTCACCTGCATCTTTGCATATACTTACTGCATATTCTGATAAAATCGCAATTCCTGTGATTTTTAAAAGTAATAATATAAAATAAGAATTAGTTCCTGATTTATTAGCAATACTAATTAGCATATCAATAATTTCTTTTAATTTACCAAAACACAAAAAAATAATTATTGCTCCAGAAATTATTGATATATATATTACATATTCTCTTTTATACTCTTTTAAAATGACTGATATAATTAAAGAAATAAATCCAACTCCAATTATTTTTATAATATCCATTCATGCTCCAAAATCATAATAATTTTATAAGTTAAACATAGTCCTTACTGAAGTAAAAAGTTCACTTATTTCACTTATAACAAGCGAAAGTACAATTACAACACCTGCTAATGTTGTCATCATAGCTTGGTCATCTCTTCCTGCTCTTTGAAGGACTTGATTTAATACTGCAACTAATATACCTATTGCAGCAATTTTAAATAGCAAATCTATATCCATATAAAATCCCCCATAATATAACTAGGCTAAAATTATCACCATTCCAAGGCCTAAAATAAATCCAATTTTCTTATATAACTTTTCGTTTTTTTCTCTTTCGTAAGTTGCTTGTCCTATTTGTTTATCTATTAATGAAACTACTAATTGTATTTCACTAATCTGTCCTAATTTATCAGTTTTTCCTAAAAGCTTTCCAAATCCCTTAACTATTTCTTTATCTTCATTATTAATTGATAATACTGCATCATCTATCGATTTTTCCCATATTATTTTTGCCGATTTATGTTCAATCTCTTTAGATGCATTTTTAAATATTGTTCCTACATTCGTATTAATTGTATTTGATATCTCTTCAAAAATATCTTTTAAAGGTTCATATGTATATCTTATTTTTGTCTCCATTATTTTAAAAGCATTTTTTAACTCATATAATTCTTTTTCTCTTTCAACATATTTCTTTGATATTTCAATTCCTATTCTAGCTGAACATAAAACAATTAAAGCTGATAATACTAATTTAAAAATAATCATATTTCACCTGTTATAAAAATAATAAATAATTAAATATACCTTAATCCTTCTAATCTATATATTTTGCTTATTTTTCCTTTTTCATTTCCTGACAATATAAGAATTCTATCTATAATATGTAAATTGATTAATTTATTAAGTTCAGGA
The DNA here is from genome assembly GCA_944387405.1 of uncultured Clostridia bacterium. Lineage (GTDB taxonomy): Bacteria > Bacillota > Clostridia > TANB77 > CAG-508 > UMGS1994. Next base: position 143,306 of record CALXET010000001.1, on the reverse strand, counting down.
TTTTTGTATAAGTCCTCTAAGCTCTCACCATGTGCTGTAAAGATACATCTAACACCTGAGCAAGCAACATAATTTATTGCTTCTGCATCATTTAATCCTCCTATTTCATCTGCAACAATAATATCTGGTGCCATTGATCTTATAAGCATTTTCATTCCTATTGTTTTTGGAATATTTTCTAATATATCTGTCCTATCTCCTAAATTATTCTGAGGAATTCCTTTATACATTGCAGAAATTTCACTTCTTTCATCAACAACTCCGAATATTAAAATGAATTTTTATTTTATTTTCGAAATCTTCAATTCCACTACTTAAATTTCTAATAATGTCTCTTAGAAGTGTAGTTTTACCACTAGAAGGTTTTCCAATAATTAATGTATTATATATTTTTTTATTTCTATAATTGCAAATATATTTTATTACACTATTACTACAACCAATTACTTCCCTTGCTATTCTAAAATTTAAACTATAAATATAATTTATATTAATTACTTGATTATCTTCAAAAGCAACATTTCCTGTTATTCCAACCCTATGTCCACCTTTTACAGTAATATAACCATTACATATCTGATTCTGATATGAATAAATTGAATTCTCACTAATTAGACTTATTGTCTCTATTAAATCTTCAGAACTTACTTTGTAATCAATAACAATTTCTTTATCTGCTAATTTTATTATTATGTTTTTAGTATTCCTTAATCTAATTTCCTCAATAAAATGATATGTTTCAATTTTTAAATTACTTATTATAGCATCTTTAATATTTTTAGAAAAATAATTAAATATCTCCATTACATTCCCTCCAAAATGTCCTAATATATGTATATTCATTTGCTGGTTAAAATAGAACAAAATAGTATAATATTTTTATTGACTATTATTTACAAATGAAGTATTATTTAAGTATGTATTTAAATAGGGGGAAAAATTAAATGTATAAAGAAAAATCTTTTAAACGTACAATAACATTATTAAGAATAAGAAGATATATATTTATATACCTTTTTGTTATAATTGGACTTGTTGGTTCTTGGTTTGCTGTAAGAACTTTGATAGAACTTCTTGATTACCCAACTTCAATAATTCCTGTTGTTATGATTGCTGTTGGAGTAATAATATTTTTAATAGCATTTGTCTTATCAAGTAATGTTGAATTCAAAGTAAAACAAGCACAACTAGAAATAGAAATATATAATAAATTAAGATTGAATACTGCAATGCTTACAAAGCTTTTAGCCATAAACGGTATTGCATTAAATCAAGATAATCCTTTAGTTGATTCAACAGATATTATTCCTGCGGAAAAATTAAAACCAATGAGAAAACTTAATTCCAAAAGAGGTAGACCTCCAAAAAAACAATCACAAAGTGAAAATGTACAAGAAAATAATGAAATAATAAATAATTAATTTTATAGCAAAAAAATAAATAGCAAAAAAATAAAACCACTTAAATTCAAGTGGTTTTATTTTTTCTTACTTTCTCTCATATACCAACTATATATTTCTCTAATATTATTTTCTTTAACATTATCTTTATTAGTATTTAACATATCAAGCATCTGTCTCTGTTCTAACGAAAGTTTTCTAGATTCTGATATTTTAGTTAGACTTCTCTTCATAGCAAGCATTAAAGTTAGATTAATTCCTTTTAAATTATCCATGTTAAATCCGCCAGGAAGATAGAAGAATTTTTCTTTAGTTAAATTTATTTTGTTATTATTTTGCAAATTAGCTGTATTTACTTTAGATGGATTACTCATTCCCACTGCACCAATAGCCTTTATATTATATCTTGATCTAACTTTTTTTAATTTTACAAGTTTTCCTGCTCTAACCCATGTTAAAAAAATAATGTCAGACTTTTTGGAAATATTCTTTTTTGACTCTTTTAACGAATAAGATGGAATCCCTAATTTACTTGAAAGCATCTGTGCATATCTTTTTGTATGTCCAGCATAAGAAACATAAACTATTGCATCTATCATAATAAAACTCCCTCTCTATAATTATAAAGGTATTATATAAATATTTATAAATTTAGTAAATATATAATTTAAAAATAGACACAAAAAAATTAGATAAATATCTATTTATCTAATTTTTCTCTTTATTATTCACCTGTAACTTCTACTGTGTTTGACTCTGTATCTTCAGATGATGTATTTGCACTTTCTTGAGCAGTTGTATTTTCTTCATTTGCAGTTCCTTCTTGTTCAGGATTTTTTTCTTCATTAGCAACAACTTTTGCAAATGATGATAATACATAATTATCTCCATTTTTAGTAAAAGTATATTTATATTGTTGTAAAGTCGCAATATCTAACTTATCTTGCCTTTGTTCTTGAATTGTTTGGCTTATTAATCCATAATTATATCTATCTATATCTAAAGTATCTCCACTAATAAAATAATTATAATAGTCTTCTTTTCTTACTGAAATAAGCTCATCAGTAAATGTTTGATTTTGAAAATCATAACCAGAAGCTAAAGTATAACCTTTAATTGTAGCACCATCAATCACTCTATCTTCAGTCTTTATATACATTGGTGTTACATATATTTCTAATCTATCACTATATGACACAGCTTTATTTACTATTTCAGTAACTAAACAAGGATCATCATTTTGTATTCCTTGTCTTCTAATTGTAAAAGTTTCAGTTTGAGCATCATAATCAAATGATGAAATATCATATCCTGGTTTAAAATTAAAATCATCAAATAACGTAACTGTTTGCATATTTACACCTTCAGCAGTTCCAAATACTTGAGTTAAACATTCATCAACTCTTGCTTTAGTAACACTTCCAGAATTCAATTCTTCATCTGAAAGCTGAGCAAATGCAATTTTTAATTTTAAAACTTCGCTAATGTTCTCTGATGTAAAATCACCATTTTGATATATTGCATATTTTGCCGGAACATTATAATTTCCTGCTAATTTATATGCATTAATTACAGATTCATCTGTAAGAGGAACATCAGTTCCTGTTTCGTTTCCTTGTTCTGCAGGTGGCTGTTCAATATTATTCACAACAGCATTCTCTGTTTGGTTTGTATTTGTGTTACCATAAAGATTTCTTTGTGGAACGTCACTTGAAGAATTAGTAGATAAAATAATTAAACATGTTACTATAATTCCAATTATTAATACGAAAAATATTATTAATGCCACAAGTGGTATACCTGGTTTCTTTTGTTCCATTATTAATCCTCCTCTTTTGTAATCAAGAAAATTATATATATAATTAAAATTAAATACAATATATTTTTATGAATTTTTGCATAAAATAGATTTAAATCCTACTTCAATATCTATTAATCCGTTTTTTGATTTAAAATCTAAATCTGAAAGTTCTGTTATTATGTTCTCAAGTTCTTCTTCTTTAAAATAATAAGCTTGTTTTTTATATTTCGATACTAAAAACATTTGATTAGGCTTTAAATTCAGTACTTCTTCAATACTTATTGATTGATTATGTAATTTTTCATATAATTTCAGCAAATATAACTTTTTAAAATGATTATATACTGTAATTAAAATCTTTTGATATGGTTCTTTATTATATACAAGAGTATCTAATATCTCTAAGGCTTTAGAAATGTTCTTAGTTCCAATATTATCTGTAAAATCAAAAATTATAGCTTGCATTTGTTTAATTGTTAATGAATCAATATCTTCTTTTTTTATTTCTCCACCAGGACCTGCATATTCAATCAATTTTCTTATTTCATTAATTAAATCCTGCATATTAGTTCCAACTAAATCTATAAAATACATTAAATCTGAATCAGAAATATTAACTTTATAAGCTAAAGCAATTTTCTTTAATCTATCTTTAATTTGAATTGGTTTTAAGAATATAAATTCTTGAACCATTCCATTTTTTTGAATAAATTTATATAAATTTAAATTTTTAAGAGCATCCTCTTCTATAAAAATTAAAATATTATAATCTTTAACATATTCAAAATTATTATTTAAATACTCTTCGATTTTGTTTCTGTTTTGAACTATATTTCCGTTTTTAGAATCTTTTTTAAAAAGTCCTGAGTTTTTTACAATAATTAATTTTTTATCAAATCCAAATGGTGGCGTTTCTAGATTACTAATAATATCTAGTACATTATTTTCTCCTATTTCAATGTAATTTATACCTTTTTGTAATTTTCCAAAAGATTTTTTTATTTTCTTTAAAACTTCTTCTAATAAAAATTTTTCAGGTCCATAAAACAAATATAGTGATTTTAGATTAGAATTATTATCAGTACTCAAAAAACATTCCTCCTATATCTATTTTTGCATAAGTTTTATAACCATTGCTAAGCTCCATGCTTGAGCTGTGGTTCCTCCTGGATTATATGGTTTTATAGAATCATATATTTCAGATAAATTTCCAACACATGCATCTTCATACAAAGCTTTAGTATATGTTTTTTTCATCTTAGAAACATATTTATTATATGCTTCTTCTAATTTCTTCTTTTCTTCTTTATCTTTTTCTGCCTTAATTATGTTTTCGAATGCTGAAACATATAAGTCTGTAAGCCAAGGCCAAGTTACTCCTTGATGGTAAGTCATATCTCTTTTAAAACTATCACCTGAATATATTCCAACATATTCTTTTTCTTTTTTACTTAATGTGGCAATACCATATTTAGTAACAAGTTCGTTTTTTACAGTCTCAAAGATATCTTTTGCTTTACTTGTAGTTATAGTTATAACTGGATAAGTAAGCGAAATCGCAAATAATTGATTAGGTCTAACTTTATCATCTCCTATAACATCATACAAACATTTTTTATCTTTATTATAAAATTTATTTCTAAACGAATTTTTTACTTTTTTAGCCAATTCTTTACAATCTTCTAAAGTAGTATTATCTTTAAATTCTTTTGCTAAAGATTCTGTAACCTTAAGCGCATTATACCAAAGAGCATTTATTTCAACTGCTTTGCCATTTCTAGGAGTAACAGCAAAATCACCAATTTTAACATCCATCCACGTTAACTGGGTATTTTCTGTCCCTGCAGATACTAATCCATCTGTATCTACAAAAATATTACTATCATCAATATTAATACCCTTTTTAAACATTTTTATAATATTTTTCATAATATTATATAAATTTGCTTTTATAAATTTATAATCTCCAGTATAATCTATATATTTTTGAACTTGTTCAAAAAGTAAAAGTGAACTATCTACACTATTATATAAAGGCCTACTATCAAATCCTGAATATCCATTTGGAATTAGTCCATATTTTATATCTCTTGTAAACATCAATAGTATTTCTTTTGCAAGTTCATATCTTTTAGTTACAAGTAATAATCCTTCAAAAGATATTAGAGCATCTCTTCCCCAGTCTAAAAACCATGGGAACCCTGCAATAATCGTATGTAATGCAAATTTTGGTCTATATGTTATAAATAAATCTGAATTTATAACTAAATCTCTCATTATCTCGTTTTTTTCTTTATTTTTCTCTGAAAGAACAATTTCATTATTTATAAGCCCTGAAGCAGAAACAATACTATCTAGTCTTTCTTTTTCATCATTTATAACCTCAAAGCCATCAATCTCGTCTATATTTTCATCTAGCGAACATATAAATGAAATTCGCTTTCTTTCATATGCTTTAACTAAAACTTCATATCTACCTGCAATTGCAAGATTTTCTTCAGGATAAAAACCTCTTTTCTCTTCTTCAATATAATACATATTTTTAAAGCTATCATTGTCGTGTTTAACGTATTTTCCTTCATTTATGCACATGTATACTGGATATACATTATTAGAATCTATAATAACTTTAACTTTTTTATCATCTACTTTTTGTTTTATTTTATATTCATGATTATTATTTATACAATGAAAATCTCTAAAATTTAATAGAGGTGTAATTTTAAATATAAAATCTCTATTTAGATTCTTAATATTATATGTAATACAAACTGTATTTTTACCATATAGCATACAAATTTGTTTTTCAATCTTAATACCATCTATCTCATATTCAAATATTGGATTATATACTTTTTCAAAAGATTTTAAATTTTTATATCCTTCAGAAATATAGTTTTTGCAAACATTAGAATATAATATCTTCTCTTCATTATTATCTTCATATGTTATGCTTTCATCTACTTTTGATAAAACAACAAATCGTCTTGAAGGAGGATCTAGTGGTGCTACTAAAAGTCCATGATATTTTCTTGTATTAATTCCAAGTACTGTTTGGCTTGAAAAACCACCTATACCATTTGATATAACCCACTCTTTTGTGATTCCATTTTGTAGTTCTAATCCTTTTTTACTAATTTTCATTTGTACATTTCTCCTAATATATAATTATTTTTCTTTTGATTTTTATTTTTTATTATTTTGATTTTATTTTTGCTTATTTTTCAAATCTAATCTTTCCATCTCTTTATATAATTTAAGATTCTCGTTTTTCTTTTCAGCAGTAGATTGAATAGACTCTATTCTATCTCTATATTTAGTATTAAATTTACTTCTTTTCTTCCCACGTTTTTGATTAACTCTGTTTCTAGCTTGCTCAATAGATTTTTCTCTTTCTCTTTTATCTTTTCTATTACTTTTAACTCTTTTTTTCTCACTCTTCTTTTCTTCTTCAAGTACTGAATTTAAGAATAAGTATTGAGGAGTTGCTTGTTTATCTCTAAATTTTAAATCATTACAAATTAACTCCATAACTGTAGTTGCAATACTATCTGGATTATGTCTTATATAATTTCCATCAATCATTGATAAATGTTTTTGAATTATTTTAATTCCTTTTTTAGTAACTTTATCAATGTCTTGGTCTACGACATCAGCACCTTCTAAATTATATTTTCTTATATATTCAGGAACAATCTCTCCTGTGTCAGCTAAACAATAATCTATAATATTTTTACCTAAATGATCAAATATAGCGTCTAAATGATCAGATATAGAATAATTATCTGTTTGTCCTGGCTCAGTCATTAAGTTTGTAACATATATTTTAATTGCCTTTGATTCTTTAATTGTTTTAGAAATATTTTTAACTAATAAATTGGGTAATACGTTAGTATATAAACTTCCAGGTCCGATTATTATTGCATCAGCTTCTTCAATTGCCTCTAAAACTCCTGGAGCTGGCTTACAATTAGATGGAGTAATATATATTCTATCAATCTTAGAAACCTTCTCATAAACCATCTCTGGAATCTTCTCTTTGCTTTCTACTGTTGTTCCATCTTCAAGTTCCGCACATATTTTAATTTCATCTAATGTTGATGGTAAAACTTTACCTGTAATATTTAAAACTTCTGTACTTTTTTGAATACCTTCTGACAAATTATCAAACATTTCATTCATTGCTAATAAAAAGACATCACCAAATTTTATATCTTTAAGTTTTGGATTTTTAAATTTCCAATTCATAAGCATGTCCATTAATTCTTCTTTATCAGAAAGAGCAACTATACTTTCTGTAATATCATCAAATGGAAGTGTATTTAAAATTTCTCTAGATTTAGTATCAATTTTTCCATAATCAGATAAAGTAACAATTGCAGTAATATTATTTGTATATTTTTTTAAACCTTTTATAACTGTATTTAATCCATTTCCTCCACCGATTACAACAATCTTAGGGCCTTCATTATAAATAGTTCTATTAAAGATTAAGCTTTTCATATTAAGATTAGCTTTTTTTCCTTTTTCTGAAAACTTATTATTTGCTTCAACAACTATTTCCATCGTTCTTTTTTGAATAAAAACTATGCCGATTATAATCATTGAAAATCCAATTGCAAACATTAATACTATTTTTAAAATATCTTCTGGTTTCAAAATGTTTGTTTGTAAAACATATGTAAAAGCAAAACATGTACATACAATACCTATTAAAATAATTAAAATCCATCTTTTTATTTTTGTCTTTCCATTAAACCAATTAAAAAATCCTAACATCTAAATTATCCTTTCTTGCTTTAAAATTATTCACCAATTACTATTACTTCTGATTCAATATCTTTATCGAATTTTTTCTTAATTACATCTTTAGTATATTTAATTAATTTAATAATATCACCTGCTGTAGCATTATTATCATTTATTATAAAACCAGCATGCTTTTCAGAAATCTGAGCACCACCAATTCTATATCCTTTTAGTCCAGCTTCATCTATTAATTTAGCTGTAATAAATCCATCTCCTCGTTTAAAAGTACTACCTGCACTTTTTTTATCTAAAGGTTGTGATGTTGTTCTTTTTAATGTGTTTTCTTTAATTTTATCTGTTATAAGATTTATATCTCCTTTTTCTAATTTAAAAGTACTTTCTAGAATAATATATTTATTATTAGAAAAAATGCTGTTCCTGTATTCAAAATGATGTTCTTTATTATCTATAATGTGTTCTTCTAAATTTTCATCTAAATATTTAGTTTCAAGTAAAATATCTTTTATTTCATTTCCGGAAAGCTCCTGCATTCATTCTTACAGCTCCACCGATTGTACCTGGGATGCCAGATAAACCTTCAAATCCAGTAAACCCTAAATCTGATGCTTTTTTTGAAACAAGTATTAAATTTGCCCCTGCTTCTGCTATAACTTTATCTTTATAAAAAGTTATATTATTCATATGTAATTTAATTATAGCTCCTCTATAACCTTTATCTTTTACTAGAATATTAGTACCATTTCCTATAATAAATGTATCTACATTATATTCTTTTGAAATTTTTAATATATATTTTAAATCTGAAACATTTCTTGCATTTATGAAATAATCAGCAACACCACCAATATTAAATGAAGTATGCCTACTCATCTTCTCATCTATTAAAATATCAGATTTATCAATTTTTTGGATAAGTTTATCATAATATGAATCCACTAAAAACCTCCTTTTAAATACCGGTTAAAATCTATTACATTAATATTTCCATTAGGTGTAGAACTAAAAGTCACATAAACTTTAATTTCTAATGACCTTCCTGGGCTAATTTTAGGAAGATTCTTTTTGCCATAATCACTTAATGTAATATATATATTATTATCATCATCACTGCTAATTTCATAATTGTTATTATTAGATGAATACATACTTACTGAACTTAAATTATTTTCTGAATTAAGTGTTATATCATTTAATACTTTTGTTTCATCAGAATTATTTCTTATATTAAAAGTGATAAGACTTCTCCTGTTTCTAGTATTATATTCAGTATCTATTGATATTTTAAGTCCACTTATCTCATCTAATGTTGTATTACCATTCCATTTGAAACTTCCAATTAGTGAAGAATCATTTGTATCATCATCACTTCTTCCAATAGTATATAAAAGTTGTCCAGAATGTTCTGTTTTATAATCATCATATGAATATATGTTTAAAACTTCTCCATAGTAAAAGTTAACAATATATAAAACATAATCTCCATTACTATCTTTTAAGCCACCAGTTTCTACTTCATTATCTGGAACACCATTTTTTACTACAACATCCAAATCTTCTAATTGCTTTGCAGATAAAGTATAGTATTTTTTATCAGGCTCAACAGATCTATCATCTGTGTATGTATGTTTAAGTATACTAGAATATTCTTCAAGTGTAGAAGGATCAATAGAACTTGCAATATCATTATAAGAATTTGCATCTTTTTCAACATCTAATTGACTAAGTTCAGTATATTTTTCCATAACTGCCTGTTGAACTTCTTCTACTTCTGTAAGCAATTTTCTTTCTTGACTATACGCTATACCATCAAAAGCATAGTCAATAGAAATTGCAGCTATAATAACAAGCAAAATCATTGTTAAAATTAAAACAACTAATGTTATGCCCTTTTCATTTCTCATCTTTTGCATATAAAATCTCCTTTGATTTAATATAGTAAATTTTATCATTTCTTATAGTTTTTTACAAGGTTATATTAGAATAAATAAAGAAAAAATATAGCTATAATCATATATAGCTATATTTTAATAATTATTATTTATTATTTTCATTTTTAGAAATTATGCTTTCTTCTTTATCATTACTATTTTTTGATTTTTTTGTTTTTTTCTTATTTTTCATTTCATCAATCTTTATGTCTCTACCATGCTCAATTTTCTCCCATTTAGTATTTGGCTTAATCATACATTTAATATTAATTATAATCCAACTACCCATGAAAACAGGGAATAAAATTATACCTTTTAGCATCGGTCTTATAGGTCTTTTATCAATAATTAGTATTGCAATAGATGTTAATATTGGAACTATAAAAGTAGCGACAATATATTTTAAATAATTAAATAATAATACACCTGTTGACATACCTCCTATTAGATACATAACAGTATTAACACCTATAAGTAAGAAAGTCATTATCATCATAGGAAGACCTAAAATATATAAAAGTCCATCAAAATTCATCAATGTCCTATATTCAACTACTCCCTCTGCTAAATCTTTTGTATAATATTTTAAACATTGAATATGACCTACAGTCCAACGAGATCTTTGAGACCAACTTTGTTTAAATTCTGTTGGTTGTTCATCATATACTATAGCATCTGTAGCCCATCCTAACTTTCTACCACTTGCTATATTTTTCAAAGAAAATTCTATATCTTCTGTAAGAGTTATAGTATTCCATCCAGTTGGTTTTATTAAATTAAAATCAACCATAAAACCAGTACCATTAATTAGTGGTGATAATCCTAAATTATATCTTGCTAAATGATAAAATCTATTCATTGTCCAGTAAAATAGTGCATATCCTGCTGAAATCCAAGAGTCTGTTGGGTTTTTTATATCTCTATACCCTTGTACTACCTCTTCACCTTGACACAATTTCTTATTCATAGCATTTAAGAAATTTGAATCTACAATATTATCAGCATCAAAAACACAAAAAGCATCATAATCAGCATTTTCTTTAATTTTTTGGTCTAAAAACCATTGAAGAGCAAATCCTTTTGTTTTTTTCTCCTCATTAAATCTCTCATATACTATTGCATTATTATTTCTGGCAATCTCTGCAGTATTATCTGTACAATTATCTGCAATTACATAAACATCATAGAGTTCTTTTGGATAATCTAAATTATTTAGACTCTCCAAAAGGTTTCCAACTACTTTTGATTCATTATGTGCAGGAACAATAAGCATAAATTTGTGTTTTTTATTTTTTAATATTGGTTTTTCTTTAAATTTAATTAATGCACAAGCACTTATAATTAATTGGTATAGCCAAAATACTACTATAATCCATATTAATGCTTGTTGAAGTATATATAAGTATTTCATCTCTTACCTCACTTTATATTATTTAACACTTAAATGAATTATATTATTCTGTTATTTCAACTCTATGTTCATTATCTTCTTTATCTTTATCATCTTCTTCATCTATTCTCATAGTTAAATTAATTCTTCCATGCTCATCTATTTCGATAACTTTTACAGTTACAATATCATCTATGTGCAAAACATCTTCAACTTTGTTTACTCTTTCTTTAGATATTTTAGAAATGTGAATTAATCCTTCTTTACCACCTGGTAATTGTGCAAAAGCTCCAAATGATGTGATATTTACTATTTTTGCTTCATAAATTTGATTTAATTCTATTTCAGTTGCAATATCTTTTACCATTTTCATAGCTTTATTTGCATTATCAATATTCTCAGAATAAATATATACTTGTCCATCTTCTTCTATATCAATTTTAACTCCAGTTTCTTCAATAATTTTATTAATCATTTTTCCAGAAGGTCCAATTACATCTTTAATCTTATCTTTACTTATTATAGTACTAATAATTTTTGGAGCATATTTAGAAACTTCAGCTCTAGGTTTATCGATTTGTTTAAGCATAATTTCATCTAATATATATTGTCTAGCTTTTTTAGTTCTTGCAAAAGCTTCTTCAATAATTTTATATGTTAAACCATCAACTTTAATATCTACTTGTATAGCAGTAATACCTTTTTCTGTTCCACCAACTTTAAAATCCATATCTCCAAAGAAGTCTTCTAATCCTTGAATATCTACAAGCATTACATAATCATCTGGATTATCTGGATTTGAAACAAGTCCTGTAGAAATACCAGCAACTGGTCTTTTTATTGGTACGCCTGCATCCATTAGAGCAAGAGTACTACCACAAATACTAGCTTGTGATGTTGATCCATTTGAACTTAATACTTCAGATACTACACGAATTGCATAAGGAAATTCTTCTTTTGATGGTATTACAGGCACTAAAGCTTTTTCTGCTAAGGCTCCATGTCCTATTTCTCTTCTTCCAGGTCCACGAGATGGTTTTGTTTCTCCAACACTATATGAAGGGAAATTATAATGATGAATATATCTTTTTGATTCTTCTTCATCTATTCCATCTAAAATTTGTTGTTCACTTATCATTCCAAGAGTTGCAATTGATAATACCTGAGTTTGACCTCTAGTAAATAAACCACTTCCATGTACTCTAGGTAAAACTCCAACTTCACAAGATAATGGTCTTATTTCATCTAAAGCTCTTCCATCTACTCTCTTGTGCTCATTATAAATCATTTCTCTTACGCAAACTTTTTGAAGTTTATAAATGATATCTGCAATTTGTCCTTTATTTTCTTCTAAGAAATCTTCACCATACTTTTCAGTAACATATTCTTCGATTTCTTTAGTAAGTTCATCAATATTCTTATCTCTTACTTCTTTATCAACTTCTTGAACCTTTTCTTTTGTCTCATCTTTGAATTTATTTGAAATATCTTCATATAAATCATGATCAACTTCAAAAGATTTATATTCAAATTTTGGTTTTCCAATTTCTTCTTTAATCTTACTAATAAAATCACAAACTTTTTTAATTTCAACATGAGCTACTTTAATAGCTTCAAGCATCTTTTCTTCTGAAACTTCATTTGCTCCAGCTTCAATCATTGCGATTTTCTCTTTAGTTCCTGCTACAGTAAGTTTTAAATCTGAAACTTCTCTTTGTGCCTCAGTAGGATTAATAATAATTTCACCATTTACCAAACCTACATTTACTGCTGCTGTTGGTCCACCAAAAGGAATATCAGAAATTGATAAAGCACAAGATGCACCTATCATAGCTGCAACTTCTGGTGAATTATCTTGTTCAACACTAAGTACAGTAGCTACTACTGTAACTTCATTTCTAAAATCTTTTGGAAATAGTGGTCTTAATGGTCTATCTATTGCTCTTGATGTAAGTATTGCTTTTTCTGTAGGTTTTCCTTCTCTTTTTGTAAATCCACCTGGAATTTTTCCTACAGAATATAATTTTTCTTCATAATCAACTGATAGTGGGAAAAAGTCAACTCCCTCTTTTGGCTCTTTAGCAGCTGTTACGCTTACTAAAACATCAGTATCTCCATATTTTACTAATACGCTTCCATTTGCAAGTCCTGCAAGTTTACCTGTCTCAATAACAAGCTTTCTACCTGCAAGTTCCATTTCGTAACTTTTAAACATTTTAACCTCCATTATTTTCTTTTTGAATTGGATGCAGAAATCAGATTTAAAAACTTTATTTAAAAAATCCTTAAATCTAACATCTAACATCTAATTCAAAATATTTTATTTTTGTTTTTACCTTTATTTTGATTACTAAAAAAATAATAATACGCTAAAAAAAGGCGTAGCTCATAGCTACGCCTAGTTTTATTATTTTCTTAAAGATAGTTTTTGAGCTATATCTCTATATCTTTCAATATCTTTTTTCTCTAAATACTTTAATAAATTTCTTCTTTTACCAACCATCTTTAAAAGTCCTCTTCTAGAATGATTATCTTTTTGGTGAACTTTTAAGTGTTCTGTTAATTCAGAAATTCTTTCAGTTAAAAGAGCTATTTGAACTTCTGGTGAACCAGTATCTTTTTCGTCTCTTTTATAAGTATTAATAATTTCTTGTTTTCTTTCCTTTGTCATAATTAAGTCGCCTCCTTTAATATAATATTAGCCTTAAACTGAGCCAAAGTAGCGTATTGTCCTTTAGCTAAGTACAAGGTATCTGCTTTCTAGCATAATTATTTTACTATAAAAAAGTATAAAAATCAAGTATTCTAACAAATTTATATTGTTTTTCTTTTTATTTTATATTATCATAAATATAATAATAAGATTATTAGGAGAAAAAAATTACTATGAACTATTATGAAATTTTAAACGTAAAAGAATCTGCATCAACAAGTGAAATAAAAAAATCTTATAAATCTCTTGTTAAAAAATATCATCCAGACGTATATGATGGAGATAAAACTTTTGCAGAACAAAAATTAAAGGAAATTAATCAAGCATATGATATATTATCAGATCAGTCTTCACGTGCAGAATATGATAGAGTCTTAAATTCTGTAAGAGAAGAAACTTCAAAACTTTACAACGATTATAATCAAGTGCCTAAAGAAAATAGTAATAGTGATTCTAATTATGAATATGAATATCAAAAACAAAAAGAAGATTTAGAAAAAAGATATAATGAAATGTATAATTATGATTATTATAAAAGGTATACTACAAATTATTATGGTGTAGATAAATCTTCAGAAAAATATAAAAATTCTGCAAATTATACACCTTCAGGATTAGACAAAGTAAGATCAGTAATTAATCATTATGTTTCAGGTACACAGACAAAAATTTTAATCCCACTACTTGGTCTATTTTTAATTATTGGATTAATTGTTGCAATTACTCTACTTTCAAAAGTTAGAAATCTTTTAACAGATTCTAAAAATACAATTGATGAAGAAATTTTAGCTAATACTGCTTCAAATGAATATAATCAAACAGTAGTATTTGCTCCTAATTATAATTCTACTGTTGAAGAAAATATAGTAGAAGATCCATTTATAGGTATGGAAGAAAATATTCTTAATAATAATTACATTTATGATAATTCAGTTTTTAATAATTCAACTTATGAAGAATATGGAAATTATATATCTTCAATTTTAGGAGCAGATTTTAACGGAATAATAAAAGAAGGGGTTTCTATCTTCCAAGTATATGCATTTTATGGTGAACCTGATAAATATTTTGAAAAAGATAATTTACTTTATTTATACTATCAAGATTCATATATAATTTTTGACAATCAAGGTCTAGTAGTAAGCTTTGAAAACAATGGTTACTTTATGACCGAAGATGATTTAAATTCAATAAACAATTAAATAAACATTTATAAAAAAACATAAAAGAACAGAATACTAAAATTCTGTTCTTTTTATTTTTATGCTGATTCATGTCTTTCTCTTTTTTTATCTTTTGATTTTTTCTTTTTGTTTGCAGGTAAAACATGTTCCGTTCTATTTTCGTCAATAATTAATTTTGGTTTAGCATTATTTTCTATAGAATCTCTAGTAATAATACATTTAGCAATTTTATAATTACTAGGAATCTCATACATAATATCTCTCATTCTTTCTTCTAGAATAGAACGAAGTCCTCTAGCACCTGTATTTCTCTCTATTGCTTTTTCTACCACAGCTTCTAGTGCATCTTGTTCAAATTCAAGTTCTACTCCATCTAATTCAAACAACTTTTTATATTGTTTAACTAAAGCATTTTTAGGCTTTGTAACAATCTCTATCAAAGATTCTTTTGTAAGTTCATCTAAAGTTGCAATAATAGGAAGTCTTCCAACAAATTCTGGAATCATTCCAAATTTTAATAAATCTTGTGGTAATAATTCTGCATAAATTTCAGATTTTTTCTTTTCTTTTTTACTTTCAACATCAGCTTTAAATCCTATAGATTTTTTACCAGTTCTATCACCAATAATTTTTTCTATTCCTTCAAAAGCTCCACCACAAATAAATAATATATTTTCAGTATTTATTTGTAAAAACTCTTGATGAGGATGCTTTCTACCACCCTGTGGTGGTACAGATGCAGTAGTTCCTTCTATAATTTTAAGTAAAGCTTGTTGTACACCTTCACCACTAACATCTCTTGTAATAGATGGATTTTCAGATTTACGAGAAATCTTATCAATCTCATCTATATAAATAATTCCCTTTTCCGCTTTTTCAATGTTATAATCAGCAGCTTGGATTAATTTAAGTAAGATATTTTCTACATCTTCTCCGACATACCCAGCTTCTGTAAGTGTTGTAGCATCTGCTATTGCAAATGGTACATTTAATACTTTAGCTAAAGTTTGTGCAAGTAATGTCTTTCCACATCCTGTAGGTCCAAGTAATAAAATATTACTTTTTTGGATTTCTACATCGTCATCTACTAAATCCTCATTATTTATTCTTTTATAATGATTATATACTGCTACAGATAAAGTCTTTTTTGCTTCATCCTGTCCTATAACATACTCATCTAATATTTTCTTAATTTCTTCAGGAGTAGGAATTTTTTGTACTTCTGCTTCTTCTATCTCTTCATCTTCTTCATAGAATTCATCTTCTATTATTTCTTGACAAACATTAATACATTCATCACAAATATATACTCCTGGTCCAGCTATAATCTTTTTAACACTCTCTTGTGGCTTTCCACAAAAAGAACATTTTATATTTTTCATTCTATCGTTTGCCATAATACACCTCTATTATCTAAAATTTTAGTATAATAATATCTAGTCTCTCTTTCCTAAAATTCCATCTATCAATCCATATTTTAATGCTTCTTCTGCTGTCATATAATTATCTCTTTCAGTATCTTTTTCTATAGTTTCTAGTGATTGACCTGTTCTTTCACTTAATAATCTATTTAATTTTTGTCTTGTTTTAACCATATGATCAGCATGTATCTTTATTTCAGTAGTTTGACCAGAAAGTCCTCCTGAAATTAATGGTTGATGGATTAATATCTCTGAATTAGGTGTAGCAAATCTTCTTCCCTTTTCTCCAGAAGCTAATAATACAGCTCCCATACTTGCAGCCATTCCAACGCATATAGTTGAAACTGGGCATTTAATATAATTAATAGTATCTACTATTGCCATTCCATCTGTAATTGATCCACCAGGACTATTAATATATAAAGAAATTTCCTTATCTGGGTCTTCTGACTCTAAAAATAATAATTGTGCAACAACTAAACTCGCTGAAACATTATTTACATCCTCTGATAAAAATATAATTCTATCTTTTAATAATCTTGAAAATATATCATATGATCTTTCACCTTTATTTGTTTGTTCTATAACATAAGGTACTAAACTATTCTCTAACATAAACTCCTCCTTTTTAGTCTAAATATTAATAAATTTATATATAATATGTATAAATTTAAAATTTGCAGACTTGTATCTTACTTATATATATATTAAATATCATAAAAATGCAATATATAAATAAAAATAATTAGTAGACAATATCTACTAATTATTTTTATATCTTTTATTAAATCTACTTATAAATAAATTACTTTATTTAATTTTTGCATTTTCAACTATATATTTTACAGTTTTTTCTGATTTTATACTTGATTCAATATATTTTTTAAATTCTTCATTTTTGCTTAATTCATCTTCTTTTCTTCCATAAGCTTCAGCAAGTTCTTTTATTCTTGCATTCATCTCATCTTCAGTAACTTCTATTTTAGCATCTTCAGTTATAGCTTCTAATACTAATCTAACTTTTACTGATCTTTCAGCTTCTGGTTTTAATTCTGTTCTAAAGTCTTCATTTGATTTATTTAATAATTTTAGATATTGTTCTAAGTTCATTCCTTGGTATGATAGTCTTCTGTTTAAATCTTCTGCCATAGCATCAATTTCAGTTTCAATCATTCCAGATGGAATATCTATCTCTGTATTTTCACAAACTTTTTCAACAGCAGCATCTTCTGTTTCTCTTTCTGCTCTTGATTTGTTTGATTCTTCAAGTTTTGATTTAATATCAGCTTTAAGCTCATCTAAAGTATCAAATTCACTTACATCTTTAGCAAATTCATCATCCATTTTTGGTAATTCTTTTACTTTGATTTCATGTAATTTTACTTTAAATACAGCATCTTTTCCTGCTAAATCTTTTGAGAAATAATCATCTGGGAACTTAACTTTAATATCTTTTTCTTCTCCAGTTTTCATTCCTATTACTTGATCTTCAAAACCTTCAATAAATGTTTTGCTTCCAATTACAAGTTCATGATTTTCAGCCTTTCCACCTTCAAATGGAACTCCATCTATTGTTCCTTCAAAATCAATTACTGCTGTATCTTTATCTTGAACTGGTCTATCATCAACAGTAACCATTCTTGAATTCTTGTCTGCCATTTTCTCAAGTTCAGCTTTTACATCATCAGCTTTTACTTTATATTCTATTTTCTTAAGTTCAATTCCTTTATATTTTCCAGGTTTTACTTCAGGTTTAGTTTGAACTACTGCAGTAAATATTAAATCTTTTCCTTTTTCCATTTGAGTAATATCTAAATCTGGTCTACTAACTGCATCAATATTATTTTCTTTTAATGCTTCTTCATAAATAGATGGAACAACTTCATTAAATGCATCTTCATAGAACATTTCTACTCCATAATATTTAATTGCAATATTCATTGGTACTTTACCTTTTCTAAATCCCGGTACATTAAAATATTTTGCATTTTTCTTATATACAGTAGCAATACCATCTTCAAAAACTTTTGCATCTACTGTAAATTCAAGTTTTACTTCATTTTTGTTATCTGTTTTTTCAACTTTTACACTCATTATAATATTCCTCCAAATTTTTTAATCAGCCATGTAATTATACCACAAAATCAGATATTTGCAAGTATAATATGCATTTTTTAAATATTTAAGTATATTTTTACATTTTTTATTTCTTTTTAGAATTATTTCCGTTTTTTCTTTTTATTTTTAGTACTACTATTATTATTGTTGTTAGCAGAGTTATTCTGTTTCTTGATATTTTCATTTTTTACACCACTTTTATTAGTGTTATTTTCATCTTTGTTCAGGTTATTATTTTCCTTTCTTGGTCTTCCCCTTTTTCTCTTTGTAGTTTGGTTAGTAGTTTTTGAAACAGTTTTATCATCATCTTTTAAAATCTTAGTTTTATCTGTTTCTTTTTTACTTCCATCAGAAAGTTCTTCTACTTTTTTTGTACGTTTTAGCAATGGAATAAATTGTTTTATAAATGAACCGTTATTTCTACCCAAAATATATAAGTAACCTATAAAAGAAAATACAATTGCACCTATACAATTTACTATTAGATCTTTGATTGTATCATGTAAACCGATATCCAAATATCCATTTTCAATAACTACTTCTTTCTTTTGTCCATCAATAGTACCGTCTATCGTTGTTTTATCAATATTATCAATAACAAACTCAGTATTATCATCTGTTAACATTGTAGTAGATATTGATGTTACTATTCTATCTTTTTGCATATCAGTTTTAGTTACAACATCCATACCATATTCAAAAAACTCCCATAAAACTCCGATTGTCATTGAAAAACAAAATGCAACTAAAGCAACAAAAATCGGTGTTAAATTGATATGAAATCTATCACTATTATTTAATATATCGATAAGTGAAAATCCGATAGCTGCCATAATAAATCCATTAATCGTATGGAGAATTGTATCCCAAGATTTAAATATACCATAAAAATTTTGTATTTCACCTAAGATTTCTGCAGCATATATAAATAATAATATGATAATCTCAAGTACTGTTGGAAGTTCAATATTAAATTTTTTATCTAAAATAACTGGTAATAAAAATAATACAAGTGTTAGAACACATAAGAAAACATTATTCCAATTTCCATGAAAAATTTCTAGTACTAAAATAGCAATTACAGAAAAACGTAATAGAAAGTAAAGTCCTAGGACTCCTCTTTCCCTGAAATGACTTATGTGTAATCCTTCTTTCTTTTTCTTCATTTATCTCTCCTAAAATCAAAAAGGGACGCTTATAAAAGAGCCCCCTTTTTTAATCAAATACTATTTTATTTGTTTCATAACTTCTTCTGCGAAATTTTCTTCTTTCTTTTCTAGTCCTTCTCCTCTTTCAATTCTTGCAAAAGCTACTATTTCAGCATCTTTTGAAGATAATAATTGACTAACTTTTATAGAAGGGTCTTTAACAAATTCTTGATCTAGTAAGCATATTTCTCCATAGAATTTTCCAATTCTACCTTTAACCATTTTTTCAGCTATTTCAGCTGGTTTTCCTTCATTCATAGCTTGAGCTTTTAAGATTTCCATTTCTTTTTCAACTCTTTCAGCTGGAACTTCTTTTTCATTTAAATATTCTGGTCTGGCTGCTGCAATTTGCATACAAATATCTTTTGCAACATCTGATGTACCTTTTTTGAAATTAACAAGTACACCAATTTTTCCGTCTCCATGAATATAGCTTTCTACTAGTCCTTCTGATTCATATCTAACAAATCTTCTGATAGACATATTTTCACCGATTGTAGCAATTTTATCAGTTAAAACTTCTTGAACTGTTTTATCAGTATCTAAATATTTTTGTGCTAATAACTCTTCAACATTTGCTGGATTTTTTTCAGCAACTTGTTTTACTAAATCATTAACAAAAGTTCTAAACTCTTCGTTTTTTGCTACGAAATCAGTTTCTGCATTAACTTCTATTACTGCTCCTACTTTTTTATCATCTGAAACATAAGCTTGAACTAATCCTTCAGCTGCAATTCTTGAAGATTTTTTAGCAGCTTTTGCTATTCCTCTTTCTCTTAATAATTCAGATGCTTTTTCCATATCTCCATTAGTTTCTGTTAAAACTTTTTTGCAATCCATCATTCCTGCACCTGTTTTTTCTCTTAATTGTTTAACTAAATCTGCAGTAATCATTAATAATTCCCCCTATATATTAAATTTTAATTATTCCTCAGTAGATTCTACTACTTCTTCCATATCTGGAGTTTTGTTTTCTTCAGCTTCTGAAACCATTTCTTCTTCAACTGATTCAACATCTTGAGCTTCACCTTGTCTACCTTCTATAACAGCATTAGCTATTACATCAGCAATAAGTTTTACAGCTCTTATAGCATCATCATTACCTGGTATTGGATAATCAACATCTTCTGGGCTACAGTTAGTATCTACTAATCCAACAACTGGAATGTTTAATTTCTTTGCTTCTAATACAGCTATTCTTTCTTTTTTAGGATCTACTACGAAAATAACTCCTGGAAGTTCATTCATATCTTTGATTCCACCAAGATTTTTTTCTAGTTTTTCCATTTCAGCTTTAAGTCCTATAACTTCTTTTTTAGGTAATACATCAAATGTACCGTCTTCAGCCATAGCTTCTAAATCTTTTAATCTTTGAATTCTTGTTTGAATTGTTTTGAAGTTTGTAAGCATTCCACCTAACCATCTTTGGTCTACATAGTACATATTACATTTAAGTGCAGCTTCTTTTATGCACTCTTGAGCTTGTTTTTTTGTACCAACAAATAAAATACTTTTTCCTTCTTCTGCTTGTTCCTTAACAAATTTGTAAGCTTCATCTAATTTTTTTGAAGTCTTTTGTAAATCAATGATGTGAATTCCATTTCTAGCTTGGAATATGTATTCAGCCATTTTTGGATCCCATCTTCTTGTTTGATGTCCGAAATGAACACCTGCTTCTAGTAATTGTTTCATTGCAACTACTGCCATTTTAAATTCCTCCTTGTTTTTCTTCCATAGGCTTTGAATTTTAGCATTTAGGACCACTTGCAATTATTAGATTTTGCAAGCACAATCTAAACTAAACCTATGTGACTATTTTTAACTCGTTTATTATACCAGCATTTCATTTATTTTGCAAGAGTTTTATATAATTTATTTTCATATTCTCTTTATTATTTCAAATATTTATTACTAACCAGCAATTGTTTTATAACTAATTTTAGTAGTAATTACAAAATAAAAGGAGAAGTGCGCCTCAGCCATTGCTAAAGCGCACTTCTCCTTTCGCTAGATTAAATTAGATCAGATCCACCAGATATTCCATACTGCGATAAGATTTTCATCAGCAGTTGCAGCCTCAAGAACACGCCAGATGTTCACTTTTGTAAACCCGATGCTCGAGTCGTAAACGATAAAGTCTCCCTCAGAAAGACCTGCAAGGATAATATAGTGTCCACCTTTGCGGTTCGGGTCATCATGGTACACCGCATTATTCACACGGATAGGTACACATAAGCCTTCATCCAGATTTTTAAAAAGTTCCTGGACATCAGAGATTCTGGTGACCTCCAGCATTGACTCCATGTCAATATTTTTGTAATTTCCCTCACTAAAGGCAAGCGCGTAAATCACGTTGTCAATGAGAAACATTGAGCCTCCGATGCCTTCGATTTTCCCCAGCACCGAAACAAGCTCTTCACATGTCTTGCAGTCCTCTACTGGAGCAATTCCTGCGAATCTCGTCTTAATTTTACCGATGTCGACCGCTGGATCAACGAATGAAACTTTCGGGTATTTTGAAAATCTCCACGAGCGGTAGCCTTTTTCAACTACCTCTTTTGTCCATTCATTTATATCCACATCGCCGTCAGCAAAATCGTACATCTTCATAAGCTGTGCTGTAACGAAAACAACACAACCAGACGTTTCGAGTGTTCCAACAGGACCGAATGGAATATCCTTAACCACCGGATTGCTCGCAAGTGGGAAATACTCCTCCTGGCATCTTTCAGCCAAACTCCTCATGTGATTGATGTCATCCACATCTACAGGTCCCAAATCTTTAATTGACTCTCTGAATTTTTCTCCAGCTCTTAAATGAGCTTCCTGCCGAGCACGATGCTCCTCTGGCGTTACAATGAATCCTCTTAAGCTAATCATAATGTTTTCCTCTCTTTCTTCTAGCTTAAATATTATATTGCTACATTTATAATTATACCACATTTTTGTTTATATTTCAATGTTTTGCGGTTCTAGTTTAGTGATTATAAAAAGAAGGGGTGCACCCTGACCAGAGTCAAAGTGCACCTTTTTTCCCTCCTTCTTTGCTAGTTTAAATCCAAGAAAGATCCCAGCAGGCAATCAAGCTTTCATCAGCAAGAGCCGCTTCAATCAGCCTCCTAAACGGGAGTCTTTTAAATCCAATCAGTGAATCAAGCACGTGTGCTTCTCCGTTGTAGAGTCCAACAAGGATAACGTAATGTCCACCTGTTCTTGCCTGATCCGCATGGTAGATAGAGTTATTCACCCTCATCGGAACCATGTAGCCATTAAACAGGTTACTTATTACATCCTGGACACTTGAGATTCTTGTTTTACCAAGAATACTTGTCATGTCGCCAGAAATATTCCCTTTTGACAGCTGAGCAATCACGTTGTCAATCAGGAACATCGATCCACCGATGCCTTCAGGTTTCCCAGTTAGCTGGAAAAGTTCTTCTGTGCTTTCGCACTTAAGAATTTTAGGCTCAAGCATTCCCAATTTTTTCTTGACCTCACCAAGGTCTACCTCCTTGCTTGTAAAAGAAACCTTTGGAAAGTTCTCGAACCTCCAAGAGCGGTAGCCCTTTTCAACTACGGTATTTGCCCATGCCCTCATCTCAAGCCTTCTATCAATATAGTGCTCGATAATATAGGCAGAAACAAATGCCACACACCCAGAAGACATCACTGTCCCCACAGGGCCAAATGGAATAGTTTCAAAAATTGGGTCAGACTGGAGAATCAAGTTGTGAGGATATTTTGAAAATAAACGTATGCCTTCAATGTCCTCCCAATCCTCCTTCATCATTGCTTGATATGAAGCTTTTAACTCTGCACCTATTCTCCGGTGTGCCTCCTGCCTTTTCTTGTGTTCTTCTGCTGAAACAGAAAATTTAGTAAGTTTCATGATGTTTCTCCTTTCATACTAGCATAATCAATATATTGCTACACTATTATTATAGCACAAAACGGGCCTTATAACAAATTTACAAGGACCCGCTTAACGTTATTTAGACTGCATTCTATCTTATTTTAAAAAGATAGTGTAATCATTGCAATTAAAATTAATGAAATTAATGCATATTGTTTTTTCTTTAATTTTTCTTTTAAGAATATTCTAGATAAAATAACTGTTACAACACTATAAGCTGCAATATAAGGTGAAGCTAAAACTGCATCTCCAAATGCAAATGCATAAATATATGTATATTGACCTGCTGTTTCAATAAGTGTTCCTAACCACTTTAACATATTCTTTTTTGAATTAACTTCTACAAATTTATAATCTCTTTCTTTAATCTTTAATACTATAGCTGTAATAATTCCTACAAAACAGTAAATAAATGAATAAGCAATTATTACTTGTTCAGCTGATAAATCAGCTTCTAAAGTGTAATCATCCATAAATGATCCTATACCATCTAAAAACCAATATCCAAGAGCAAAAAATATTCCTTTCAAATATAACATATATGCTCTTTTAGCATTTTTTTCATCTTCTTCTTTATTTCCAGACTCTATTCTTAAAACTTCATCTTTATTAATTGAAAGTAACACCATACAAATAATAATTGCAATAATAGCAATTATCTGTACTACACTAACTTGCTGTTTTAATATCAATATACAAAGTATAGTAGTAATAGCACAAGATGAATTTTGAAGTGGTGATAAAATTGAAACTTTAACAAGAGTCATTGCTTTATAAGTGCAAAACATTGATGCAATATATATTAATGATATTGGTAAATATGTAAGAATTATATCAAAATTCATTTCCGTTCTTGTAATAAACATAAAAATTAATGCACATACACCAAGCATTAATCCATTACACGATATAAGTTTTAAAACACTATGTTTTTCTATTGTAGATACTTTTTTAAATATTGTTTCTGAAGTACCCCATAGTAAAACTGTTATTGTTGCAAACAATAGCCACATATAAACTCCTTCCTCCTTCTTTTATTTTTTTCGATATAACTTTATCATGTTTTATTAAAAAATTCAAATTTTGATACTTTTTGACAAAAAGAAAAATAGATTTATAATAAAATCTATTTTTCTTTTATAATCATATCTATTTAATAATAACTTAATAAATTTTGTATAATTTAAAATCTAAATAATCAGAACTAATTAAACTATAACAAATGTTTTCTATCTCTCCTTGAATAGCCTCTAAACACGACTCGCCATGAAGATGTCCATAAAAACATTTTTTTACATTATAATTCTTAAGCACTTCTTTTAAATCATATTCTAGTGGAATATTTTCTTTTCCAAAAGGAGGATAATGCATAAAAACAATAATTTCTCTATTATTTCCGTATTTATTTATTGCATCATTAAATGACATTTCAAGTCTAATTTTTTCTCTTTTTAAAATTTTAATATTCTCTGATTTATTATCATAAATCCATCCTCTAGTACCAACTATAATTTTATCATCAAATAAAAAACTATTATTTTGAATAAAATCTATATCTTTAAAATTATTGGCTTCCATAAATTCTTTCATTTTTTTTAAAGTACCCCACCAATAATCATGATTTCCTTTAAGTAAAAGCTTTTTCCCAGGAAGTTTACTTAAATACTTAAAATCTTCAATAGTATCATCTAAATCCATTGCCCATGAAAAATCACCAGGAAGCACTACTAAATCATCATCATTTACTCTACTTAACCAATCATTTTTAATTTTTTTATAATGATCTTCCCAATTAACTCCAAATATGTCCATTGGTTTATTCATTCCAAAAGATAGGTGCAAATCACCTATTGTATAAATTGACATTAAATTCCCCCTAATTATCTCCTAATTTTAAATTTGGTATTGCGTTTAATTTTAAATCAGCTCTTTTTCCACCTATATAATTATAATATCCGGCAGCTGCAATCATTGCAGCATTATCTGTACAAAGTATAAGTTCTGGATAATATATTTTCAAATTTTCTTTTTTAGAAAGTTCATCAAAGCTTTTTCTAATATATGAATTTGCA
Organism: uncultured Clostridia bacterium; assembly: GCA_944387405.1. Lineage (GTDB taxonomy): Bacteria > Bacillota > Clostridia > TANB77 > CAG-508 > UMGS1994. The sequence continues at coordinate 117,388 of CALXET010000001.1, read as the reverse complement.
GAAACTCCTCCTGCTAAAACTATAGTTTTCATATTAGTTTCTTTTATAGCCTTTTTAACATTATTTAAAAGCATTGTAGTAGCTGCTTCTTCAAAACTTGCACATAAATCTGCTTTATTTATAGTAGGATCTTTATGATTTAAATTTATTATTGCAGTTTTAATTCCACTAAATGAAAAATCTAAATTATCCATATGAGTAATTGGAAGTTCAATACAAGGATTTCCTTCTTTCGCCATCTTATCTACTTTAGGACCTCCTGGATATCCAAGTCCTACTACTCTTGCAACTTTATCAAAAGCTTCCCCTATAGCATCATCTCTAGTTTTCCCTAAAATCTCTATATCTGTATAGTCTTTAACATAAACTAAATGAGTATGTCCGCCTGAAATTATTAAACATAAAAATGGTGGCTTTAAATCTTTACTCGTAATATAGTTTGCTGCTATATGTCCTTCAATATGATTTACACCGATAAGTGGTTTAGAAGTTGCATATGCAAGCCCTTTTGCATATGATACACCCACAAGTAAAGCACCTACTAATCCGTGGTCCTTTTGTAACTGCAATAGCATCTATATCATCAATCTTCACTTTCGCTTCTTCTAAAGCCATTTTCATCACGTTATTAATAACTTCAACATGACTTCTTGATGCAATTTCAGGAACAACACCTCCATATTGTTCATGTATTTTAATCTGTGAATTTATAACATTAGAAAGAACTTCTCTACCGTTTTTTACAACAGCTACAGAAGTTTCATCACAACTCGATTCAATTCCAAGTATTAATGTATCTTTCATTATTATCTCCTAATCATATATTAATTATAAAAAAAGAGAAAATACTCTTCCTACAATTTCAAAAATAAAGTTTTGAATTACAGAAATAGGTGCTGATACAAGTACACCTAAGATTCCAGAAATCCAAAGTATAATAAATATTAAATAAATAATTCCTTGTTTTTCATCTAACCATCTTTGAGCACTATATGGTAAAAATGGTAAAAATATTTTTGAACCATCAAGTGGTGGAATTGGAATTAAGTTAAATACTCCAAGTCCAATATTTACTGTAATTGCACAATATACAGTAAGAGCAACAAGTCCCATAAAGCTCATTCCTGCAATTTCTTCTGAAAATATCATAGAAAGAATTGCATCTGGTGAAAAAACAGTAATTAAATAAAAAATTATAGTAAAAACAATTGCCAATATAAAATTCATTACGGGTCCTGCAAGTGATACTAATACTTCACCTGTTTTTCTTGATACTTTAGTGAAATTATTAGTATTTACTGGTACAGGCTCACCCCATCCAATGTGTGTAAATATAAGAAGAATAAATCCTACTGGATTTAGATGAGACCTGGGATCTAAAGTCATTCTTCCCATATTTCTTGCAGTATGATCACCAAGTCTATTTGCCATCCAAGCATGTGCAAATTCGTGGCAAGAAATCGCAATAATAACACCTGGAAGTGTTAATATAGTAGATAGTATACTAAAACTACTTAAACTAAAAAGTAAAAGTAATCCAAGTACTATCATTATGATATATAAAGTTTTTCTATCAAAATTATATCCAAATAACATCTTTATTCCTTTCTAAAATTAATAATTTAAATTTTTTATTATTAAATATCTTATTAATTTTAATATAATTTTCTTTTGTAAATTTTATTCTTCCTAGCTAATTTATAAAATTCATAATTAATTTATTTTAGCTTTATATAATATACCATAAGAATAATGTAATTTCAATCTTTTATACAGTTTTAAATACTAGAAAAGTCTAAAAAGAAAAAAATAAAGTTATTTTAATTTTTTATTTAAAATAACTTTATTTTTTTTATATTAATATTTTATACTTAATTTATTATTTCATTTTCTTAACATTTAATACTCTTAAAGCATTTAATATTGCAATAATTGAAACTCCAACATCTGCAAAAACTGCTTCCCACATTGTTGATATACCAATTGCACTTAAAATTAATACTAAAACTTTAACGCTAATTGCAAATATAATATTTTCTTTAACAATTTTCATTGTTTTCTTTGATAATCTAATAGTATCAACAATTTTAGATGGTTCATCTGTCATCAAAACAATATCAGCAGCTTCTATTGCACTATCTGCTCCAAGTCCTCCCATTGCTATTCCGATATCAGCTAAAGCTAATACTGGAGCATCATTTATTCCATCACCAACAAAAGCAAGTTTTCCTTTTTCTGATTTTTCCTTTAATAATTCTTCTACTTTTTCTACTTTACCATCTGGTAAAAGTTCTGTATAAACTTTATCAATACCAAGAATTCCTGCTACATTTTCTCCTACTGCTTTTCTATCTCCTGTTAGCATAACTGCTTGTTTTATATTTGATTTTTTAAGACTCATTATACTATCTTTTGCATCTTCTTTAATTTTATCTGCTATAACAATATTTCCAACATATTTATTATCTATTGCTACATATAAAATAGTACCTATATCATTATTTTTCTCAAACTCAATATTATTTTCATTTAATAGTTTTTCATTTCCTACTAATACGTTTTTTCCATTAATTATAGCTACTATTCCTCTACCAGATAATTCTTCAGTAGATTTTATTTTACTTTTATCTATTTGTTTTCCATATGCCCTTTTAATTGATAAAGAAATAGGATGGTTTGAATAACATTCTGCATATGCTGCAGTTTCTATTAAATCATTTTCGTCTATATCTTTTGCATTTACTTTTTGAACTTCAAAAATACCCTCAGTTAATGTTCCAGTTTTGTCAAATACAATTATTTCTGTACTCGCAATTGCTTCTAAGTAATTACTTCCTTTAATTAGAATTCCCATCTTTGAAGCTCCTCCAATTCCTCCAAAGAAACTTAGAGGAATAGAAATTACTAATGCACATGGACATGATACAACTAAAAATGATAATGCTCTATAAATCCAGTCCGAAAACTCTCCGCCGAAAAAAATCACCGGAACAACAACTAATAATACAGCTATAATAACAACTATAGGTGTATAATACTGTGCAAATTTAGTTATAAAGTTCTCTGACTTAGATTTCTTACTACTTGCATTTTCTACTAAATCTAAAATTTTACTTACTGTTGACTCTCCATATTCTTTTGAAACTTTAACTTTAATTAATCCAGATATATTAATAGATCCACTTAAAATCTCGTCTCCTGGAGCAATTTCTCTAGGAAGTGATTCTCCTGTTAATGCCTTAGTATCAATAGAAGTATTTCCTTCTATAACAGTACCATCTAATGGAACTTTTTCACCAGGCTTTATAATTATAATATCTCCAATTTTAACATCGTCTGGATCTACTTTTAATACTTTTCCATCTTTTTCTATATTTGCATAATCAGGTCTTATATCCATAAGACTTGCAATAGACTTTCTAGATTTATCTACTGCATAACTTTGGAAAAGTTCTCCCACTTGGTAAAATAGCATAACAGCTACTGCTTCTGGAAATTCTCCTATTCCAAAAGCACCAATCGTTGCTACTGTCATTAAGAAATTCTCATCAAATACTTTGCCTCTAAATATATTTCTCAAAGCCTTTCTAACAATTTCTAATCCAACAATTATATAAGCTATAATAAAAATACCTTTATTAATAAGTTCGTTATCAAAATTAATAATCATAGCAATTAAAAATAAAATTAATGAAACAATTATTTTAATTCCTTTTTTCTTCATGGTAATCCTCCTACATTAAGCTTCTTCTATAGTAACATCTGGTTCTTCTTTTTTAATAAATTTTTTTATAGATTTTACAAGTTCTTCTTTTCTTTCTTCATCAATATTAATCTCTAATCTTTCTGTCATAAAACTTAAAGAAGCACTTTCTACCCCATCTATTCTATTAATTCCTCTTTCAAGTTCTGCTGCACAATTCGCACAATCTAATCCTTTAATTTTAAACTTTAATTTCATAAATTTTACCTCCAAAACGATTTTGATAATTGAGTATTTGTTCAACTTTACTTATATTATAGTTGAAAGACTATTCAACTGTCAATACTCTTTTTACATTTTTTTATTGTTTTATAATTGACTTTTTATAAATTTATAAATTAATATAATTATATATAAAATTATATAAAAAAAGGAAGGTAAAATCATGAAAAAATATATTAATATGGCTTTTATTTATGCAATTTTTGCTATGCTTGGTGGCATATTCTATAGAGAATTTACTAAATTTAATAACTTTACAGGAACAACTACTTTATCTATCATTCATTTACATCTATTTGTACTTGGGACTATTTTATTTTTAATTATTGCACTATTTTCAATGCATACTGATCTTGATTCTAAAAAAAGTTTTAAATGGTTTTTAAGATTATATAATATAGGATTACCTTTTATGGTAATAATGTTTTTAGTAAAAGGTATTCTTCAAACATTATCTTATAATTTTACAAGAAGTCTCACTTACTCAATATCAGGTCTTTCTGGAATATCACATATGATAATTGGTATTTCAATAATATTGTTATTTATTTCTTTAAGGAATTCTAAACAACTTAATAAAAAGTTAGATATCAATGATTAAAAATAATTAAAAATGATTTAAATAATAAATACAAAAGAGAAACACTTTAGAAGCTTAAGTGTTTCTCTTTTATATTTCGTTCATATTCTTTTAAATATATTTTTATCATTTAAGATGCTTTTTTACTTCTTTTATTATTTTTCCAAATTTGCCTTTTTTTAAACTATCATTATCTGATATCTTATCAAAAGCTTTTTTAAAGTCGTCTGATTTATGTATTTTTTTAGCAATTTTTAGTAAACTCTTTATCTTTTTATCCATAAACTAGGCTCCTTTCTAGCTTTGTATTTTGTTTTATTACATTTTTTTAATTTAATGGTTTCATTGTTGGGAATAATAATACATCTCTAATTGAAGCTGAATCAGTAAGAAGCATTACTAATCTATCAATACCAATTCCAATACCACCTGTTGGAGGCATACCGTATTCAAGAGCATTTATAAAATCTTCATCCATCATACCAGCTTCATCATCACCAGCATCTCTAGCTTCTACTTGCTTTTTAAATCTTTCATATTGGTCTATTGGATCATTTAATTCTGAGAAAGCATTTGCATATTCTCTTCCACCAATAAATAATTCAAATCTTTCAGTAAGTCTTGGATCTGAAGTTTTTCTCTTAGCAAGTGGTGAAATTTCAACTGGATAATCATATACAAATGTAGGTTGAATTAATGTCTTTTCTACATATTCATCAAAGAACATAGATATTACATCACCACGAGTTCTTTTTGTTTCATCTGCAAATTCCATCCCTCTTTCTTCAGCAAGTTTAACCGCTTCTTCATCTGTATTAATCTCATTAAAATCTACTCCACATGCTTCTTTAATAGAATCTATCATAGAAATTCTCTTCCATGAAGGTGTAAGATCAATCTCTTGTCCTTGATAAGTTATCTTCATTGATCCACATACTTTTAATGCACATTTTGAAAATATCTCTTCTGAAATATTCATCATATCATTATAATCTGCATAAGCTTCATAAAACTCTATAGATGTAAATTCTGGATTATGACGTATATCCATACCTTCATTTCTAAATATTCTTCCTATTTCATATACTTTATCATATCCACCAACTATTAATCTTTTTAAATTAAGTTCTGTTGCAATTCTTAGATACATATCTATATTTAAAGAATTATGATGAGTTACAAATGGTTTAGCAGTTGCACCACCAGAAATAGTATTAAGTACTGGAGTTTCAACTTCTAAGTATCCTTTTTCATCTAATATGTTTCTGATTTCTGATATTATTTTACTTCTTTTAATAAATGTTTCTTTAACTTCTGGATTCATTATTAAATCTACATATCTTTGTCTATATCTTAAATCTGGATCTTTTAATCCATGGAATTTTTCAGGAAGTGGTCTTAAAGACTTAGAAAGAAGTGTAACTTCATTTGCATGTACTGAAATTTCTTCTGTTCTTGTTTTAAATACAAAACCAGTTATTCCGATTATATCTCCTATATCCCATGTCTTAAATTCTTTGTAATTTTCTTCACCCAAATCATTTATACTAACATAACTTTGTATTTTCTCATCAGTATCTTGAATAGTACAAAAAGAAGCTTTTCCCATAATTCTTTTTGCAATAATTCTACCTGCAACAGTTATATATTTTCCTTCAAATTCTTCATAATTAGCTTTTACTTCTCCTGCTGTATTTGTTCTATTAAATTTTGTAATCTCAAATGGATCTTTTCCTTTTTCTTGTAATTCCTTTAACTTATCTCTTCTAATTTGCATTAAATGATTTACATCAATTTCTTCTACTTCATTTGAGCTGTTATTGTTATTATTATTTTCACTCATAAAAAATTCTCCTTTCATTTTTTAAATTAAAATATTTATAATCTCTTATTCATTTATTTTTAACATTATTATTTTAAAAATATTTTAAACTTTATTTTTTTCTTCTTAAAATCCAATCCTCTTCTATTTCATAAGGTATTTTCATTTTAACTTTTTGATTTGCTCTTCCTGGATTTACAGTATCAATTTCTTCATCTGTCTCAATATCCCATAATTTATCAATTATAAACTTTTTCACTTCAATTTCTCTTGGTACAATAATCTCAATCTCATCACCAATTGATAATTTATTCTTTATTTCAACTATAACTTTATCGCCATCAAATCCAACTACTTTTCCACCATATTCATATTCTAAATTATATTGTTTTCCTTCATATTCTTGAATATCTTTATTATTTCTATCATTAAAATAAAAAGTAGTAAGTCCTCTAGTTTTAGTTTTCTCCAATTCTTTAAGATATTTTTTATAATCATAATTTTCAGGATCTTTTTTATAATCATCAATTGCTGCTCTATAAGTATTTACAACAGATGCCAAATAATATTCTGTTTTAAGTCTTCCTTCTATTTTTAAACTGTCTACACCCATTTCTATTATTTCAGGAATTTCTTTTATTAAGCACAAATCTTTAGATGAGAAAATATATGTACCTTTATCATCTGTCTCTACTGGCATTAATACTCCTGGATTATTTTTTTCTTCAACATACATATTATAAGCCCATCTACAACTTTGAATACAATCACCAAGGTTTGCACTTCTTCCAGATAAGAAATCACTTAAAAAACATCTTCCAGAGTAAGCAAAACATATTGCACCATGAACAAACATTTCGACCTCTAGGTCGCTAGGTTTTCGTTTTATCAGCTCTTTTATCTGTTCTTTATTCATTTCTCTTCCTAGAATAACACGTTTTGCTCCATTATCATACCAAAATTTACTTGTATGATAACTAATTACATTTGCTTGTGTGCTTATATGAATATCAATATCAGGTGCATACTCTTTTAGAGCATCTATAACTCCACCATCTGAAGCTATAATTCCATCTGGTTTTATTCTATTTAGCTCTTTAGCCACTTTTTCTATTTCTGCATATTTTTCATCCCAGGCATATATATTAATAGCTACATACACTTTTTTTCCGATGTTATGAGCATATTTAATTGTTTTTTCTACTTCATCATCTTCTACACCAACTCTAGTTCTTAAAGATAAACTTTTTGTTCCCATATATACAGCATCTGCACCATATAAAAACGCTATTTTTGCTTTTTCAAAAGAACCTGCTGGTGCTAAAAGTTCAATCTCTTTCATAATAAATCCCTCTTACGCTTAAAATTAACATATATACTATACCATAAAAATATTATAATTGCTAGGTTTTACAAACATTTTATTTAATTTTATTAAATTTATTTTGAGTAATTTTTAGATAATTAAAACATACACTATAATAAAACTAATAATCACTATACAATGACTAAATAATCTTAAACTGAAACAAAAAATAAAATTAATAATTAATAAAAGCTATTTTTAATTTTTAGAAATTTGTTATGCTTTAATTTAATATGCTTTAAACTGTTTGACTAATATATAAATATATGGTAAAATGAGTAAGTTCGCAAATTTTAAAAATGATATAGGAGTGATATAACTTTATATGAATAAAAAACATAAAAAATATATTAATACATCAAAAAATATCAAAAATATAAATAAAGCATTAATAGTAAAAAATGCTACAAGTCAATATAAATATTATAAATTTTGCAAAAAAGTATTTTTTGCTTTAATAAAACAAGAAATTAATATTTTAAAAAAGAATTTTCCTAATGTAGATTTTTATGTAGAAGGAAGACTTAAATCTTTAAATAGTATTATAGATAAAATTATAAATCATAATCTAGAAAATAAATCAACAAAGATTTATGATTTTTTAGCAATTAGATATGTAATTAGATCAGTAGATGGAAGTACTAATCCTGAGATTATGGAAAAAATGTGTTATAAATTTATGAATTATCTAATGACCTATATTCCTTATACTACTGAACTTAAAAGCAGAAGAAAAGATTATATAAAAAAACCAAAACAAGATAACTACACAGCTCTACATGGAACAAGAGTTCATAACTTAATGAATCCATTTTTCTCTGAAATTCAAATTAAGACTGTAGATATGTATTCAGAGCATAATTTATATAAACCTCTTAAAATATCTACATCTCCAGATGATATACCAGATATTTTTGGATTTAATTATGATGAAAATGGAAACTGCATATCTGTTTATTCATTACCAATTAAAGATTCTTATGAAAAATATTTTAATATACCTTATGCAAAATAATTTATATATTACTTCATAAGTAGATATTATTGAATTTAACATATAATGACTTGATTAAAGTAAAAAATTATTATAATATATAGATACTTTAATATTAAATAGATTGGAGATAATAGATATGGAAAAATTATTAGTATTTGGACATAAAAGTCCTGACACAGATTCAATTGCTTCAAGTATTGCAATGGCATTTTTACAAACTAAATTAGGAAAAACTGCAGTTCCTTATAGACTAGGAAATGTATCAAAAGAAACCGAGTTTGCTTTAGATTATTTTAAAGTAGGAGCTCCTGAACTTTTAGAAAAATTAGATGAAGGATCTTCTGTTATTTTAGTCGATCATAACGAACCTGCTCAAAGTGCTGATGGAGTTGAAAAATCAAATATTAAAATGGTTGTAGATCATCATAGAATTAGCGGATTTAATACTTCAGATCCTTTATACTATTATGCAGAACCTGTTGGATGTACTTCTACTATATTATATAAATTATTTAAATCTCATAGTATTGACATACCAAGCTATATTGCTGGACTTATGCTTAGTGCTATAATTTCAGATACTTTACTTTTTAAATCACCTACATGTACAACAGAAGATAAAGTTATTGCTGAAAATTTAGCTAAAATTGCAGGTGTTGATATAGAAAAATATGGATTAGCTCTTTTAAAAGCTGGTACAGATTTATCTGGATTTACTGCAGAAGAACTTGTTAATCTAGATGCAAAACAAGTTACATTACAAGATAAAGTAAAAGCTAAAATTTCACAAGTAAATACAGCAGACATAGATGAAGTTATGGTTAGAAAACCTGAGATTGAAGCTGCTTTATTAAAAGAAAAAGATTCTTTAGGATTAGACTTAGTATTTTTCTTAATAACAGATATAATCAATAGCAATTCTCAAGTAATCACTTTTGGAAATAATGAATTAGTTGAAAAATCTTATTCAGTTAAAGTTGAAAATAATACAGCATTTTTACCAGGAGTTGTTTCTAGAAAGAAACAAGTTATTCCTGTATTAACAGCAAATGTCGATTAATATATAATAAAATATATAACTTTATATTAAACAAGTAAAAAATAACTCTTAAGTTTTCTTAAGAGTTATTTTTTATATTTTTGAAAATTCATTAATTTTTTATATTAAAGTCTAAGTTTAACAATTATTTTACTCTTGTAATAGATAGTCCATCACCAATTTCTAGTATTTCTGTTTCAAAGTTATCATTTTCAGTAATTTCTTTTATATACTCTCTTAAATGTCTTACAGCAGTTCTCTGTTTATGCTTATTATAATCGCTCATAACATAACCTTTATATAAAATATTATCTGCTAAGATTAATCCGCCCCTATTAAGTAACTTTAAAGATTCTTCTAAAAATATCGGGTATTTTCCTTTAGCTGCATCAATAAACACAATATCATATTTATTTGTAAGAGTTGGAATTATATCTACTGCATTTCCAACAATAACATTAATTCTATCTTCAAAACCGATTTTCTTGATGTTTTCTTTAGCTTCTTTTGCTCTCTCTTCATCGATTTCAATAGTATCTATTTTGCACTTTTCATCTGTATATCTTGCAAATTGACTTGCAGAATATCCAACAGCAGTTCCAATTTCTAGTATTCTATTAGGATTTTCATTTTCTAAGATTTCTTTTATTTTTTCTAAAGTATCATCCATTATAATTGGAATATGATCTTCTAAAGCTTTTCGTTTTACTATTTCTAATTCTTTTTCATTCATTTTTTATATCCTTCTTAAATATTAAAATTATATATTCTATATAAAAGGTGATTTAGAATAACTAAACCACCTTACTTTTTTATTTATTTGATGCTCTTTGTGCTCTTTCTCTTTCTTTACTATCTAAGATTTTCTTTCTCAATCTAATTGATTTTGGTGTTACTTCTACAAGTTCATCGTCTTGTATAAATTCAATTGCTTTTTCAAGAGACATTTGAATTGGTGGAACTAATCTTAATGCTTCATCAGAACCAGAAGCTCTAGTATTAGTTAAGTGTTTTTCTTTACATACATTTATTGCTAAATCTTCTCCTCTTGAATTTAAACCTACTATCATACCTTCATATACATCTACACCAGGTCCAATAAATAATTCACCTTTATCTTGTGCATTATATAATCCATATGTTACTGATTTACCATTTTCAAAAGCTATAATTGTTCCTCTTACTCTAGATACAATCTCTCCTTTGTAAGGCTCATAAGAATCAAATATATGATTCATAGTACCTTCACCTTTTGTATCTGTCATAAATTCTGTTCTATATCCTATAAGTCCTCTTGCTGGAATTCTAAACTCAACTTTAGTATGTCCTTCTTCTGCAGGTTCCATATTAACCATTTCAGCTTTTCTTTTTCCTAATTTCTCTATAACATTTCCAATACAATCATCTGGAACATTTACTATTAGTCTTTCGATTGGTTCGCATTTTACTCCATCTATCTCTTTAATAATTACCTTTGGTCTAGAAACTAAAAGTTCGAATCCTTCTCTTCTCATAGTTTCAATTAATACTGATAAATGAAGTTCTCCTCTTCCTGAAACCTCAAATGAATCTGGTGAATCAGTTTCTTTTACTCTTAGACTTACATTTCTATCTAATTCTTTGAATAATCTATCTCTAATATGTCTTGATGTAATAAATTGACCTTCTCTACCTGCAAATGGTCCATTATTAACACTAAATGTCATAGATACTGTTGGTTCATCAATATCTACAAATGGAATTTTTTCTGGATGATCATAATCGCAAATTGTATCACCAATATTAATATCAGCAATACCAGAAAGAGCAATTATATCTCCTGCAGCAGCTTCTTCAACTTCAACTCTCTTTAATCCTTGATAAGTATAAAGTTTTGTAACTCTAGATGTTTCTGTTTTATCATCTTTTTTACATATTGCAACAGGCATTCCAAGTTTAACTTTTCCTCTTTCTACTCTTCCTATTGCAATTCTTCCTATATAATCATCATAATCAATATTAGATACAAGCATTTGCATATTTCCATCCATATCGCAAGCAGGTGGATTAATATTATCAATTATAGTTTTAAATAAACATTCTAAGTTAGTTCCTGGTTTATCTAAATCAAGTGTAGCCGTTCCTTGTTTTCCAGAAGCATATACTACAGGAAAATCTAATTGATCGTCATTTGCATTTAATTCAATAAATAAATCTAATACTTCATCTACAACTTTTAATGGTCTTGCACCTGGTCTATCTATTTTATTAATAACAACTATTGGCTTTAAGTTAAGTGCTAATGATTTTTTTAAAACTTCTCTAGTTTGTGGCATAGCACCTTCAAAAGCATCTACTAATAATAGTACTCCATCTACCATTTTTAAAACTCTTTCTACTTCTCCACCAAAATCAGCATGTCCTGGAGTATCAACAATATTTATTTTTATATCATTATACATAACTGATGTATTCTTAGAAAGAATTGTAATTCCTCTTTCTTTTTCAAGATCATTAGAATCCATTACTCTTTCTTGAACTTGTTCATTATCTCTAAAAATACCACTTTGTTTAAGCATTGCATCAACTAATGTTGTTTTTCCATGGTCAACGTGTGCGATTATTGCTACATTTCTAATTTTTTGATTATTCATTTTATTATCCCCTATCATTTAAAAATAGCACATTTTAATATTTTAACATATTACAAATGCACTTTTCCGATTTATGTACCGAATAATTATATCTCTTTTATTATTCTTTGTCAAATAAAAGATTAAATAAAAAAGCTGATAACAATCTTATTTAAGTTATCTGCTTTTTATTTTATTTTTACTAATTTTATAGTTCTTTACTTTCTTTTTCTTTAAAATCTTCTTTATCACACATTTCATAAGCTAATCTTTGAATTTTAGCCATAGAGCTAATACAGTCTATTCTAAGTTCATTTATTTCTATATCACTATAATCTTTAGTATATGCAAATGCATATCTTCTTTTTGATATATTTCTATTATTAGTATCTAACTTTCTTATATCTATATCTCTTATATCTTTCACAGGCATATCTGAATCAATAAGAGTCCAATTGCCTTTTCCATTTATATCTTTTAAAAAGCATCCAACATAAAAATGTCCTTCTGTCCCAATTTGCTCCCCTCTATCTATTGCTTTTCCCCAATCTTTATCAAAAGTAAGTATTTGCATAGCAGGAATTCCTTTTGCTCTTGCAATAGCAGTAAATAATGTAGAACTATCACAACACCCAGTTCTTTCTCTTGAATCTAATATTTCATCTGCAGACCTTTTAAACTTTCTATGATCTCTTCCATCATGTAATCTTCTAGTATTTTGATTAATCCATAACAGAATATTTCTTATAACAAGTCCATCTGTATTTCCATTTATTTGATTTGCCACTCTTTTTATATTATCTGTAATTTCAGTTCTTTCCCCAGATAATAAATATTTTTGTAAATTATCAAATGTAGGTTCTTCTAATAATCCAGATTTATTCATAATTATAACCTCTTATCAAATAATAATTTGTTTTATTAAATTTATTATAATAATTAAAAGCAAAAAAATAAAGAGTAGATTATTCTACCCTTTATGTATTAATTTTAAATTATATTATGCTCTTGGATGAGCTTTATGATATACATTTTTGATAGTATCATCTTGGAATTGCATATATACTTGCGTAGAAGATATATCTGAATGTCCAAGCATTGTTTGTATAGACTTTAAATCAGCTCCGTTTTGTAAAAGATGAGTTGCAAATGAATGTCTTAAAACATGTGGAGTTATATCTTTTGTTATATGAGCTTGCTCTTTATAAAACTTAACTATTTTCCAGAAACCTTGTCTTGTAAGTCTTTTTCCATTTATATTAACAAATAAAGCTTTTTCTTTTTCATCTTTTATTAAATAAGGTCTTGCATTTTTCATATATTCGATTAGAGCTTTTAAAGAAATGCTTCCTAAAGGAATACTTCTCTTTTTAAATCCTGAATTACATACAACATAAGCTTCATTTACATTAACGTCTTCAACATTTAAAGATATAATTTCAGTAACTTTCATTCCTGTTGCATATGCAAATTCAAGCATTGCTTTATCTCTAATTCCTTTTAAGTCAACATTTTTAGGTTGTTCTAGTAATAATTCTACTTCTTCTGAAGATAATATACTAGGCGCTTTTTTCTCTATTTTCGGAGATTGAATTCCTTCTGTTGGATCCTTCTTAATCTTTTTAACTCTAACTAAATATTGATAAAAAGATCTTATTGAAGCTATATTTCTAGAAATTGTAGAAGTTTTCTTTCCAATTTCTTTTAAATGTTCAATATATTTTTCGACATCCTCTTTTGTGACTTTATTGTACGAAATATTTTCTGCTTCTAAATACTCTTCTAATTGCATAATATCTCTTCTATATGATTGTAAAGTATTTGAAGACAATTTTTTGTCGTTTTCAATAAATTCTAAAAATGATTTAACTTGTTTCTCCATCTTGACCCCCAATTATTTTAAAATCTATCAACTCTAATACGTCACTTCCGATTTACATAAGAATTTGATACTTATGTTATATCAAATGAATAGCTAAAAGTAAATAGATTTTAAGAACTTTTTTAATATTTTTATGTCTATCTTATTTTTTATTTAAATAAAATCTTTTACCATTAAAAAAATATTATTTGAAATAAAAGTTTCTGCTAAAGCTGCAAACATAGAAATTAACACTCCAATTATTATAAAAATTATATGTCTAATAATTTTAAACCTTATGTTTTCACTCTTATTTACTATGATCTCTTTATATAAATCAATTCCACTTATTGATATTAGATAAATTCCTATTAATAATATTATATTATGTAATAACACTGAAGAGCAAATGAAAATAATACCACTTCTAGTCCCCAATGTAGCTATAATACAAGACATAGTATATGAAATAGAATAACTTTTTAAACCTATTAAAAAATACATAATAGGAATTCCGATTATGCAAGACGAAAAGATGCTAATTAACATAATATAAATAAAATTTCTTTTAATGTTATCAAATAAAATTAATTTAATGTCAATTTGTTCATTATTCTTTTCTATATTTTTAACATAGTCTACTGTATCATTAATATAATTTTCTATTTCTAGTTTATTTTCATAAGATAAATTATTTATATAAATTATTCCTATAATTAAACCAATAAAAATAATTAATGTAATTGTAAAAACCTCTTTTATATTTCTATCAATATAATTTAAAAAATATTCTTTCATCTTGCCTCCTACATAATGTGTATTCATTTTATGTAAGAAAATGATAAAAATAATAATTAATTTATTTATAAAAAACAAAAAATCTTCTATAAAATACTCGCATTCGAGTTTCCTATAAAAGACTTTTTGCTTGTAGACTATCCTATGCACGATCTCAGATGGTCTGCAAATTCTATCACATCATCCGGCAGCTCACCTTCAGACTTATAGAGATTTATACATTCATCATAAATCTCTTCTCTTTTAGCTTTTTCAAGGCCTTTTGACATGATTACCACTTCCTCAAAATTACCAAATATAGAATTAACAAAAATATATGAAATATCATTTGTAATTCCGTATTCTGCAATCTGCATTGTTGCAATCATGTTTAAATCGGCCCTATATAGGAATGTCCGGAACAAATTTTCTTCGAACCCTTCTTTGACCTCAATATACTTATTTGCAATATTATTGAAGTCCTTCTCAAAGCTCTCTGAATTATTTGTCAGGAAATATTCCATCTCGTTCGGGATTATCTTTTCTAGCATCGACAAAGCACATGTCGTATAGCAGTACGCCGAATTGCTATAAAAAAAGCTCCTTACATCATCGCTACCCTGACTCTCGAAAAACTCGATTGTGAGTAAATCAGTAAAAGCTTCAGATGTATAATATCCCAGCTCATTTTCTTCCTCATCCTTAAGCACAAACCTATATGTTCCAGTATTTTTGTACATAAGACAATGAACAAGTTCATGAGCAGAAATATATTCTACTTTCTCTTCCGAAATCATGCTAGATTCATTTAAGTAGAAACTATTTTTCTTCGGCTCTGCAAGTGCATTCATTGCCTCATAGCCTCTAATTTCAGAAAAATCTAGCTGATATATTTTCGGTTCTGAAATATCCCAATCAAGCCCATATTCTTTATTTATGTACTCGACTAAGTCTAGCTCCAACTCAAGTATTGCTTTTTCATTTACGGAGTTTGCCTTTTCCGGAACAATTTCAGAATCATCTAAGTAATCTTCGAAGTCAAAAGGCTCAATCTGCTGGAATTCTACATTTCTAACTAAGCCATACCGAGGCTCAATTTTTTCTGCAGAACATCCTGAAATCATAATTGCTGTGATCAGTAACCAAACAATAACTACAATATTTTTTATTTTTCTTTTCATTCTTTTTTTCCTTTCTGTCTCGTGTAATATGGAATAGAACGATTTTTCTTTCGTGCAATAGAAAAAACTGTTTTTCCATATGTAACTAAGTGCTTACATATTAATTATACCATTTTTTCTGGCTTATGTAAACTCAGATAACTATTGTTTAGCCTTGCTTTTAATTCAGTCACGCTTAAAAATTATTTTGATATTTACATAATTTGCGAATTTCCGTCTTCATATTTAGAATTATATTATCATAATGAATTTTATTAGACAATACACAAACAAAAAAAGAGACGAGATTGAAACCTCGTCTCTGGTGCGGTAGAGAGGACTTGAACCCCCACGGTCTCCCACTAGATCCTAAGTCTAGCGCGTCTGCCAGTTCCGCCACTACCGCATTGACAATATTAATATTAGCACATTATATTTATCATTGTCAACTACTTATTTAATATTTTTTAAATTTTTTTACTTCTTCAATTTTATTTCATTATATCATAATATGTTTTAAATACATATCCTTCTTTTTGATAATGTTCAATTATCTTCTCAAGTGTTTGAGGAGTAGCTTTTTTATCTCCTGCATCATGCATTAATATAACTAAACTTGTATCATCTCCTGCTGTTTCATATAAAGTTCTAAGTTGTGATTCTACTGTTGTATTACCCTCTGCATCACCAGTTAAACAACTCCAATTTGTATATGCTACTCCATAATCATCTAATAAATCTCTAGCTTCTGCTTTAATATCATCATAATATCCTCCAGATGATCCTCCAGGAAATCTAAACAAATATGAATGATAATTACTAATTCCAATAGCATTTTGAATAGACTTTTCCGTTCTTTCATATTCTTCTATTACATTTCTTGGATTTGCATAAATTGAAGAATATTTGTGTGAATATCCATGATTTGCTATATAATGCCCTTCTTCATAAGCTCTTTTTGTTATTTCTGGTTTTAAATCAACATTACTTCCTAAAACAAAAAAAGTTGCTTTTACATTATATTTCTTAAGTACATCTAAAACTTCATTTGTAATATTACTTGGTCCATCATCAAAAGTTAAAAATACTTGTTTTTCATCAGAAGAATATACTCCTTTGACTTTATCTTTTGTATTTTCATTATATTTTGGTAATAAACTCAATAAATTTTTATCAAAGTCATGAGCAGGAAATTCCGCAATCTCTTCTTGGTTTATATTTTCTTGCAATTGAGTATTTTCGTTTATATTTGAATTTTGAATTACATTTGTATCATTTACCGTAAGGTTATTAGTAGAATTTAAATTCACACTATTCATATCTACTATTGAAAGTTGATTTCCAGTTACATTTGAAATAGTTGCCAAATTACTATTTTGAATAGCATTTTCATATCCTTCAACAGCCAGTCCATTTATAGCTATAATATTTTGAGATGTTTCTCCAAGTTCACTATCTACATTGTCTAAAAGTTTACTTCTTCCTGTAGCATAATCAGTTTTGTCATCATCTCCAAATGGTCCATAAAAATATCTATATGCAATAAGAATTGTAGCAACTATTATAGCTAAACTAAGAAGTATTACAAATGCATAAAAAACAATTGCTTTTTTTGAATTTTTAGGTGGTTTTATATTAGTGATTAAATCTGTTTCTTGGTCCATCTTATCTCCTTTTTATTTCTACAATTTAAGTGTAATCTCTCTTCCCGTTGGTTCATATTTTGTATATTTAACTTTACATATATCAAACATCTTTTTAGATGCTATAACATTATCAGAATCTGCATATTTATCATCTTTATAAATAACTTCTTTAATTCCAGCTTGAATAATAGCTTTAGCACATTCATTACAAGGAAATAAAGCAACATATATTTTACTTCCTGATAAATCTCCTCTATAATTTAAAATTGCGTTTAATTCACCATGACACACATATGCATATTTTGTATTTAAGAAGTCTCCTTCTCTATCCCATTTCATAATATCATCATGTAATCCCCTTGGAGCACCATTATATCCAATTGATAATATTCTATTATCATTACTTACTATACAAGCTCCTACTTGAGTATTAGGGTCTTTGCTTCTATTTGCAGAAAGTAAAGCTATTCCCATAAAATATTCATCCCAACTAATATAATCTTTTTTCTTCATCATTTCCTCCAAAAATACAAAATCTTATTTTTTCTACATCTAATAATATCATAAAATAATTTAAAAACACAATGGTAAAAAGAAACTTTTTAATCCAAATTTTTTTATAAATATCTTTATTAAAATTCTTATGTTTTACATATTTTTTTACATTAATTAAATTTTTCTATTTATTTTTAACTACTTTTATCATATAATATAAGCGTATAAGAACTATTAATATAATTCTTATCATACATACCTACCTAAAAATAAGGGGGGCTTATTATGAAAAAAATATTATTTAAAGGCTGTGGAACAGCAATCGTTACTCCATTTACTGATGAAGGAGTAAATTTTGATGAATTTAGAAAATTAATTGAATTTCAAATTTCTGAAGGAGTAGATGCATTAATAGTATGTGGTACTACTGGCGAATCTTCTACTATGTCTTTAGAAGAAAGAAAAGAAACTATTAAGTTTGCAAAAGGAGTATCAAATGGTAGGGTTCCTATCATTGCTGGTACTGGTGGAAATTGTACAAAATCTGTAATTGAAATGACAAAATGGGCTGAATCTATTGGTGTAGACGGAGCTTTAATTGTAACTCCATATTATAATAAAACTACACAATCTGGCTTAATTGCTCACTATTCAGAAATAGCTAAAAACACTAAGTTACCTATCATACTATATAGTGTACCTAGCAGAACTGGTGTAAATATCACTCCAGAAACATGTTTAGAATTATCTAAAATTCCAAATATCGTTGCAATAAAAGAAGCTAGTGGAAACATTTCTCAAGTTGCAGAAATCAAAAACCTATGTAAAGATAATCTTCAAATTTATTCAGGTAATGATGATCAAATATTACCTATTCTATCACTAGGTGGAATTGGAGTTATCTCTGTTTTATCTAATCTATTCCCTAAAGAAACTCATAATATTGTAACTGACTTTTTAGAAGGAAATACTTCTAAAGCTTTAGATGGACAAATTAAAGCTATACCTTTGATAAAAGCCCTATTTTGTGAAGTAAATCCTATTCCTGTAAAAGCTGGTTTAAATATGATTGGATATAATGTTGGTATTCCTAGACTACCATTAATAGAAATGTCTGGAAAAGGGAAAGAAAGATTAAAAACCGCAATAGATGAATATAAATTATTAAAATAATCTAAGTGAAGAAAGATCTTCACTTAGATTTGAATATTATTTACTTTTGGAGATATATAATGTTTAAATTAAATACTAATGAAAATAAACAAGAATTTGAAAACATCTTAAAAGACATATTAGAAAATAGCAAAGTATTAAAAATGAAAGAATATATTCAACATTATGATACAACTCTATTTGATCATTGCTACAATGTAGCTTGGATCACATTCAAGATGTGTAAACTATTTCATTTAGACTATGTAAAAGCAACACGAGCTTCTATGCTTCATGATTTATTTTTATATGATTGGAGAGTAAAATCTAAAAAAAGATCTAAATGGCACGCATTCAAGCATCCTTATGTTGCAATGAAAACAGCTGAAAAAGAATTTAAATTATCTGATAAAGAAAAGGATATAATATTAAAACATATGTGGCCTATAACAATAATACCTCCAAAATCATTAGAGGGTTTTTGTGTTACTATTGCAGATAAATATTCTGCCATATATGAATCATTTATTCATTATCAAAAATCATATATTTTTAAATATTCATATGTTTTATGGGCTATTTTGTTTTTTAAAATAAATTTTTAAGGAGGTATTTTGAATGATAAAAGTATTAATTAATGGCTGCAATGGAAAAATGGGACAAGAAGTTGCAAAACAAGTAGATAAAACTGAAGGATTTACTGTTTTATCTGGTGTAGACAGATTAGACACAGGAGATAATAAGTTTCCAGTATATACATTATATGAAAATATAACTGAAATGCCTGACATAATAATAGACTTTTCTGTTCCTGAAGCAACTTTTAAAGCTCTGGAATTTGCAAGTAAAAATAATATACCAATTGTAATTGCCACAACTGGATTTACAGATGAACAAACAAATAAAATTAAAGAATATTCAAAAACAATTCCTATATTTAAGTCTGCAAATATGTCATTTGAAATAAATCTAATGGCAAAAATAGTAGCACAAATGGCAACATTAATAAATGATGCTGATATAGAAATTGTAGAAGCTCATCATAATAGAAAAATAGATGCCCCAAGTGGAACTGCTTTGCTTTTAGCAGATAGTATTAATAGTGCCTTAGATAACAAGATGAATTATGAATATAATAGACATGCTAAAAGAGAAAAAAGAAGTAAAAATGAAATAGGCATTCACTCTATTAGAGGTGGAAACATAGTTGGAAAACATACTGTATCATTTTATTCTGATGATGAATATTTTGAAATAACACATAATGTATCTTCAAGAAGTGTATTTGCTAAAGGTGCTGTTAAAGCTGCTGACTTTCTTGTTCATAAAGCACCCGGACTTTATGATATGAATAATTTAATATAATCATTATTAAAATATATTATATATAAATAAAAATCACTACTTTACTCGTAGTGATTTTTATTTATATTTTTTAATTATAACTTATTTTTACTTTTTATTTTTCCCTTTTCCTTTATCGTTATTCATATCATTTTCTTTATTTTCTTCATGATTTTCTTCTTTATTTAATTCTATTACATTATCTTTATGATTTTGATTATTACCTTCTTCTTCATTAGTTATTAATTTAAAATTCTTCTTTTTATCTACGTTTTTAAAAAAGTCTTCAAAATCAATTATTGGAGTATGAATAACTGGCATATTACTAAGTGCAGTAGTTGCATGTATATAAGTTCTAATATAATGATTTAATATTGTAGCACCTTCTACTTTTAATCTTTTTTCAAACTCCTCTCTTCCCCAAGCCTTAGGACCTGCGAACAATCCTTCCATTTCAATAAATAAAGTTCCTTTTGTCTTTTCTGAAACTATATCTAATTTATTTGAAAGCATTACTTGTCCTACAAAATCGTCATTATTTCCTTCTACAATTTTTCGAATTGAAAAACCAATATTAGCATTATACTTTGCTGGAACATTTGATGGCATTCTATTTTCTAAATCTAATGTATATTTTTTTACAAAATTATCTATCATTCTTATTTTCGTTTGAATCTTTTCCATATTTAAAGCTCCTCCTTATTTTATAACTACTTATATTAAAGCATTAATTTTGTAAAAATACAATTCAATTTTAAGTAAAATAAAATTATCTTCTTCCTCTTCTCCTATTATGAGAAGTTGAATAAATTTGATTACGTTTTATTCTATTTCTACTTTCTCTTTTTTTCTTCCAGTTTTCAGGAATTTCTGATAAAGAAGAATTAATTCCAGACATCATATCTTTTAAAACATCTCCAAATGACATTTTATCATCTGAAAACTCATCATTTGCTCTTCTTTGAATTTCTTCATTTTTAGAAATTTTTCTCTCTCTTCTTTCCTCTACTTTCTTTCTAGTAGAATCTTTCAAATTAAAATGATGTTCTCCCCTATGATTACTGCTTTCATTTCTCTCTGTCTCCTTATAATCATATTCGTAATTATTTTCATTTGGATTATATACCATTTCATCAGAATCAACATATGCATTAACTACAATCTCATCTTTATTAATTTCCTCAACATTTAATATTTTTACTTTTGGATCTTCAGGTTCTTTAAAATGATTATAATTATCCTCAATATCATCTCTTTCTTTATCAAGCTTCAAATTTCCATCTAAATAACTTGTGTCATTTAAATATTCTCTTATATATTTTTCCTTTTCCTCTTGTTCTGTAAGCCCATTATTTGAATAATCATCTCTAAATGACTTTTCTTCATTTTGAAGTTCGCTATTTCTATTTTCTCTTCTTTCTCTACTTTCTCTTCTAATCTCTGCTCTTCTACGATTTTCTGGTGAATTTTGATTATCATCTACTCCTATAATATTCTTAATAAACTTGTTAGTATATAAATCCTCATCAAAATCATTAGATTCTTTTTTATCCTTTTCTTTTTGGGATTTAAATATATTTACAAACTTACCTTTTACATCTTTAACATTCTTTTTATCTTCTTGATTATTAAAATCACCATCATTTAAATTTGAAATTTTTTTATCAGAGTCATTAAGATTATTATTTAAATCATTATTATTTCTTGACTTTGCTTTATTTATTAAGTCGTTATTTATTTTTATCTCTATGTCATTTTTATTTTTTATTGATTTATTTACATTCTCAATTTTCTTTTCTGGCTCAGGATTTTTGATATATTTACCATAAGCTTCATATGGATTTTTATAATTTAAATACTCTTCAACGAATTCTTCTTTATCTTTTGACTTATCTTTATTTTTATTCTTTTTTAATACATTATTTTCTTCTATATTTTCTTTTCTTTCCCATGTCCCAACATTTAAAGTATCTTCATCATTAATATTTTTATTTACATTATTATGATTTTTTAATTTTAAATTTTTAAATCCATCTTGATTCTTGCTTACTCTTACTCTACTATTTCTTGGATAGTCACTGTTACTGTAAGAAGAATCTATATCATCATTTGAAGAATTATTTATATTATTAAAATTTCTATCTTTATTTGTATTTGCAATACTTTCTATTTTATTTTCTTCTTTTTCCTTGTTTTTTCTATTTGCATCCCTTAGGGCTGCAAATATATTTACAGTAGGATCACTTTCTTTACTATTTACCACTTTTGATTTAGGATTTTTAACTTTATTACTATCAATTTCTTTACTATCTATAGTTTGATTTTCATTTATATCTTCTTTTTGTTCTTCATTATCTCCTAATAAGTCTCCAATAGTTAGAGATGAATTTGAATGTTTTTCCATTAATTCATCAGCATAACTCTTATGCTCATTTTTATCTATATTATTCAAATTCTCATTTTCATTTTCTATCTCTTCTTTTCTAAAACTAGCAGGAATATCTATCTCGCTTATAAAATCTTCTTTTGTCTCACTTTCTGGAACATCAATTAATCTTAATATTTCGCTTTTTAACTTATCATCAATTTCTCTTACATCATTTTCTTTTTCAAATTTTTCATATGGTTCATTTATTCTATCTTTATTTTTTTCTTTATAATTCACATTTTGAATTTTTTCATCTTTATCAGCTTTTTTTACAATATCATCAACATTTGGTATATCAGATGTATCTATATCATCCTCTTCGAAATATTCTTCATTTCCAAATTCTTTAAATAAATCATCATATACATTATTTTGATTTTCATTATTTTCATTATAATTTTTTCTTAATTCTTTTGATGATTCTTTTATTTCCTTTTTATCTCTTTTTCCATTAATATCTGTATTTTTATTAATTTCTATTTTTTCATTCTTATTTATCTTATCTAATTCTTCTTTATTATGTAAGTTACTATCTCTTAACTCTTTTTCTTCTTGTTTTCTTTTTTCTTCCTCTTTTAATAATTTCTCTTTTTCTTTTCTACGTCTTCTTAGCTCTAATATTTCATTTTTCTTTTTCTCTATTCTACTTTTTCTTTTACTTTCATTAAACTGATTTATACTTCTTTCTTTTTCTTTACTTTCTTTTGCTTCTCTTGCTTCTTCCTCAGCTTTTTTAACTAAAATTTTATTATTTATCTTTTCTTCATTAATCTTATCTTCAAAATATTTTTCAGTATTTACTCTATTACTTGCTCTATTTCTATATTTCTCTGCTCTTTCTAAATCTTCATAAATTCTCTTAGAATTATATCTTTCATAATCAAGTTCTCTTTTCTTTTCTTTTATTACTTGTTCATCCTTGATTTCTCTTATTTTTCTATCTAATTCTTCAGCTCTATCTTCAAAGAAATTATTTATTTTTAAATAACAAGTATATAATACTCCATAAATTGAGCTAAAAAAGTTTTTAATGCAAACCCCTAGAAATTTAAATATTAATAAAAAGAAACTCTTCTTTTCAATAACTCTTAATGCTGTACTACTTGCTTGTTTTTCTACTTCTATATCATTTTCATAAATATAATCTATATTCTCTTCTTTATTTTTATCTTCTTTATTCTCTTCTTTATTTTCTTGTTTGCTTGCACCATCTTTATATTCATCTATACCTTCATCATAAATAGATTCATCATTATTTCCAATTTCAATAAATAAGTCATCTGTATTTAAAACATTATCAGAAGAATCAAAATTATTAATAGTATTGTCTATAGTATCTATTTTTTCCTCTTCAATATTAATTTTATTATCATCACTAGCAGTGTTTTTTAAATTTAATTCCTCTTTTTTATTAATACTATTACTATTTTTCATAGTATTATTCTTTTTGTTTTTATTATGTTTTGTTGAATTATTTGATTTCTTTTTGCTCATTTTTTATTCCTCCATAAAAAAGAAAAAGTTATAAATTTAATATAATCAGTTGCGAAATATTTGTTTTTGAGTGGCCTTTATACTATCTTTATACTTTTTCTTGCGTACTTATCTTACATAACTTTACTATTTATCTTTTGGTATAGCAAATTTAACTCTTTGAGTTATATTTTTTATTTTAACTTCCTTTATATCTCCATAATATTCGCCATCTACTGTCCAAGAAATTGGCTTTTCGCTTATAATCTCTACATCTTTAATTTTGCTAAAGTAATAATTATTTTTTATTGAGTAATCTTTTTTTATAAAACCTTTTACAATATTAAAATATCCTAAAATGTTTTTTGGCTTTCTAATTAATACCATATCTAAAGTTCCATCTTTTAAATCAACATCTTTTCTCTTATACCATTTTAATCCTGCAATATATACAGAATCACTAATAGCTCCAAATAATATATCATCAGTAAAAGATAAACCACTACTCTTAACAGTTACCTTGTATGGCTTAATATGTATAAGTTCTTTTAAAACTGTAATATAATATGCAAATCTGCCAATTCTGTTTTTTAATTTTTGAGAAGTAACATATCCAACATCAGTAAAATTACCAAAGGCAGATACATAACAGAAAAATCTATCATTAATCTTTCCAATATCTAATGCATTTATTTCAAGATCTTCCAATTTTCCAACACTTTTTGAAAGTTTTAATTTATTTGTCGGCATTTTTATAGTACGTGCAAAATCATTCATGGTACCTCTTGGTATAAAACTAATTGGTATATCTGCTTTACTTTTTATTATGCCATTAACACCTTCGTTTAATGTACCATCACCACCACAAAAAATAACTAAATCAGTCTTTGCTAAATTATATTTTTTCATGATTTCTTCAGCATTATATTCTTTTTTTGTATAAATAATTCTTACATCCATATCAGGATTTTTTCGAAAATTACTCTCAATTTTATTTATGTGTTTTAAAATGCTGTGTCTTCCTGCTTTAGGATTTATAACTAATAAAACTTTCAAACTTTCACCACTTTATACTATATTTTAAATTGATACAATATATATATCACAGATACCTTAATATTACAAGATTTTACAAGATTTTTAATAATTTTTTTAAAAAACATGAAAAAACCCCTGGCTACATCTAGCAGGGGAAAACCACCTCGGAAAATCTGCGGATACCTTTAAACTACGATTTTATACATAAACAGGTTACTTTCAGGTTTAACATCAGACTGGTATTCAAGACGAACACCAAATTCTTTCTCGTAAACCTCGACCATATCGCTCTTAGTGCAAACAAGCGGGTTTTCTCTTTCTCCAGAAAGATATCTTTGAATCATTCTGCGAACCCGCATGTCATCACGAGCATAATTCTGCTCTTTCGTATTTTTTCTGTTCTCCATAAAACTCCAATCCTCCTATATAGTACGATAAAACTTCATTTTTGTTACAAGGAATTTAGGTGATTTATTAAATATTGCGTAAAGCAAATTTTCCGTAAAAGAAATTATACCACTTTTTGCCTATAATTATCAAGCAAAAAATGGTATATTGTATTTATTTTTATCTCTATTTATTATTATTGTTAATTTTTCTTTTTATATTATCTTTACTATTTATTTCCTTTATATATAATAATCTAACAGAATTTAAAACACATAAAATAGATGTACAAATATCAATGAATACTGCAAAATACATATTTGAAATTCCCATTACTATTAATAATAAAATTAGTACTTTGATAGTAATAGCAAAAGTAATATTTTGTTTAACAATCATCATAGACTTTTTTGAAACATATATTGCATCTATAAGATTTCTAATCTCTCTATTCATTATTATTACTTTTGAAGCTTCTATAGCATTATCAGATTCTATATTTCCAATAGAAATTCCGACATCTGCTCTTGATATTGCAGGACTATCACTTACTCCGTCTCCTATAAAAGCAATAACAGAGTTTTTCTCTTTTTTATTTTCAATCTTTTCTAACAAATTAATTTTATCTACTAAAATAAGATCTGAATAATATTCATCTATTTTTAATTTATTTGCAATTTGCTTTGTACTCTTTTCTTGATCTCCTGAAAAAATAACTGTTTTAATTCCATATTTATTATTTAATATATCTATAGTTTCTTTTGCACCTTCTTTAATTTTATCAGAAATTACAATACATCCTGCGTATTTTTTATTAATAGCAATATATACTATTGTCCCATTATCTTTTATTTCTTTTACTTCAATATTTTTATCTTGTAATAGTT
This sequence comes from uncultured Clostridia bacterium, assembly GCA_944387405.1. Taxonomy (GTDB): domain Bacteria; phylum Bacillota; class Clostridia; order TANB77; family CAG-508; genus UMGS1994. Next base: position 90,339 of record CALXET010000001.1, on the reverse strand, counting down.
TTTTATTTCCGTACTAAAACGTCTTTTCCAAAAACATTAGCATAAATACCTTTTCCTGATATTTCTTCTACAGTACCAATTTTTCCTTCATCTAATTCTTCTTTATACGCTTTTTTTATAGAAACTCCTATTGGATGGTTTGAATAAGTTTCTGCATAAGCTGCATATTTTAATAAATCATATGCCTTTATATCTTCTGGATAAATTTTTTGTACTTTAAAAATTCCTTCTGTTAATGTCCCTGTCTTATCAAATATTATTTTATCTACTTTTGATAAATACTCCAAATAATTACTTCCTTTAATAAGTATTCCTTTTTTAGAAGATGCTCCAATAGCATTAAAGAAAGTAAGAAATACTGACATTATAAGAGTAGAAGGACAAGATATTGTAAGAAATATTAATGCCCTATAAAGCCAATTTTCAAAATAATCTGATCCCATTATAAGTACTGGAACTATTGCAATTAATATAGCTAAAAATACTACTACAGAAGTATATCTTTTAGAAAATCTCATTATAAATTTTTCAGGATTTGATTTTTTATTAGCTGATTTTTCTACTAAATCAATTATCTTATATATAGTACTATCTTTATATCCTTTTTTTACTCTTAATTCTATTTTACTATTTAAATTTATACAGCCACTAAAAACCTCATCATTTATATCAACTTTTTTAGGTATTGATTCTCCTGTAATATACTTTGTATCTATTAAACTATTTCCTTTAACAATAATTCCGTCCACTGGAATTTTTTCACCAGGTTTTACTAATATAACATCTCCTACAAAAACTTCTTCGATAGAAACTTTTTCAGTAGCATTATCTTCTTTTACTAAATTTGCATAATCAGGTCTTAATTTCATAAGTGATTCAACTGATTTTCTGGAATTATGTATTGCATTATTAACAAAAGCTTTTCCTATTTGATATAAGATTACTATTGCACATGCTTCAACATGTTTACCAATTGCTATTGCTCCCAAAGTTGCAATAGACATTAGAAAATTCTCATCTAAAAAGTTTCCTTTAAATATCTTTCTTATTGAATTAAACAAAATATCATACCCAATAATTATATATGCACTTAAAAACAGCCAAAAACTAATATTATCAAGCAAAAACCCCAACATAAATATAATTATTGATAATAATATTCTAAAAATTTTAAATCTTATTTTTTTATTTTCCATATACATTTTTCCTTAGAAATTTAATCTTTTGTTATAATCAAAAATATTTTACACCCTAAATTATATCTTTTATCCATGTTACTTTTCAGTAACATGTTCAACTGCTTTTTCAAAAACTTCTCTTACATGATTATCTGCTAAAAAATAATAAACCATCTTTCCATCTCTTCTGAAATTTACTAATTTAGCATCTCTTAAAACTTTAAGTTGATGTGATATTGCAGATTTAGTCATATTTAAAAGAGCTGACAAATCACATACACACATTTCTCTTTTATCTAAAGCAAACATAATTTTTGATCTAGTTGAATCCCCTAAAACTTTAAAGAAGTCTGCCACATCTATTAATATATCTTCTTCTATCATTTCTTTTTTTACTTTTTCTACGACTTCTTCATGTATTACATCGCAATCACATGTACTTACATCATTTAATGCCATAAAATCAACTCCTTAACTAAAATGTTTATTCCTCATTTTTTATTGCTAAAATATCTTCATCTTGTTGCAAATTCGGCTCAAGAAATGAAAAACATTTTTTATTTTTTTTCATTACTGCAAGTCCAACATCCTTATCTGATCTTAGCCTTTTACTAGCATATTTCATAATTATTGGTTTAGCTTCTATTGCTGCTAATACGACTTCTTTGTCATCTCTCATTTCTTTTGATGCAAAATATAAAATTTGTCCAGATTTTTTAAGCCCTGCCATTAATAATTCTTTATCATTTAATAGATTTTCTCCAGCATAACAATATGTCCATCCTACTTTACTAACAGACTCATAAACTATTTCTCTATCTTTTTTTAATCTATCACTTGCAAACTCTAAAGCTTCAGCATTATTTTTTACCGCTTCTAAAACAATCTCTCTATCATCTTTTAGTTCTTCACTCGCCAAATCTAATAATTTTCCATCTTTTTTTACTTGTTCTAGTACAAAATTCCTATTTGAATATTCTTCGTTTTCTTCTACATCCATTTTTTTCTCCTTAGTAGTAAATAAAAATAATTTTATTTATCTATAATATAATATCATTAATTAAAGCATTTTCATATGATTTAATATAATTTATTTTAAAATTTGATATTTTACTTTCATATTATAAGTATACTTTATTCGTTTTCTGATTTATCTAAATTATTTATAATCTCACACCATTCAGGCTTTACTTTCTTTAAATTGATAGGCTTTAAATTTTCATCAGTAAAGCAATGTGAAGATTCCATAATAGCAACTAGATCTCCTGTATCTTTTTTTGTCATAGTATATTCAAAAGTAACTCTTACACCATTAAATTCTTTAATCTTAACATCAATTAAAATTATATCTTCAAAAGTTGTAGAATGTTTAAATTTGCACTTTACTTCAAGAACCGGAATTAAAACTTTTTCACTTTCTATTTTTGAATATGGAAGTCCTATCTTATCTAAAATGTCTACTCTTGCTTCTTCAGCAAATCTAATATAATTTGAATGATGTGTTATACCCATTCTATCTGTTTCATAATAATTTATTTTTTTCTCATACTTCATTATTTTGTCACCTCTATATATAAATATTATAAAAATTATATTGTTTAGTCAATACATTGTAATATATCAAAAAAAGAAAACAGTATTTCTGTTTTCTTTCAAATTAAATTCACTTATAAATTTGTTAAATCATATACCATATAATTTGATATATCTTCTTTTTTATTAATATCATTGTTTTTATCTTTTTCAATGATTCCAGAATAAATTGCTTCTGAAAATTCATTTAAATTTTCATCATCATTAGTTTCTTCTTCATTAGGATGTTTATTTTTATTTTTTACTTCTTGTCTATGTCCTTTTAAATCAATAAGTATCGCCTCTTCATATAATCCTTTTTCAGAAATTAATTTTCTTATTTTCTCTCCGTTATGACACATTAATCTTTCTACAACTTCACCTGTATCAGATATTTTAACATTTGCAAGCCAAGATGTATATTTAGATGAATCCTCTGGAACAATATCTAGTATTCTAACATCTTTGCATTTAGTATATCCTTTTACTGATAAACAATTTATCAAATCATTTATTCTTAAGAAAATATAAATGAAAATCCACATAAAAGGATTAATAGAAAGTATCTCTAACACTTCGACAGTATATTTTAATTTAAATGACCCTGTAAAAAGAAGTATTAATAAAATTACTACATAAGATATTATCATTATAATTCCATGAAATCTTATTTTTCCTTTTAATTCAATAACTAATTTATTAAAATATTTTATTTCATCATCTGTTAAATCTCTCCACATAAATTCTTACCTCGACATATAATAACTAAAAATATTTATAATAATTAATAAACCGATTATTATATTAGACTTATTATATCAAAGTAATTTAATGTTATCAATATTTTAATTTCAGTAAGAGATATACTAATTTACTGTATTTGTACCTGGTCCTTTTCCAACTACATCACTCATTAATTTTCTCCATGTATTTACTCCTATTATTCCATCTGCTGATAAGTTATTTTTTGATTGATATGACATAACAGATTCCCTAGTCTTAATTCCAAATATTCCGTCCAAGCCTCCTGTGTCATAGCCCAAAGTGTTTAGTGAATCTTGAGCAACTAAAACATATACCCCTTTACTTCCCTGTCTAGTTAATGGATATCCACTAGATACCCATCTGTCATCAAAATGTACCCATCTTGGAGTATCTACAGCAGGTTCAACATACCTAAAATATCCAGAAGAAATTGCAAGTCTCCTCATAATACTTCTTTCTTGATTTGTAAGATTCTGACCAACATCAAATGCGAGTCCTGCATAATGTTGTGATAAATTTGAATGACCACCCTCCCCTGGTCTTTTAAATGCAAATCCAACATATATCGGCTTTCCATATAATTTTCTGAAATTATTCCATGCTTGCATAGTCCTTCTATCTGTCCATAAAATATTAGAATTACTACTACCTCTAAATTCTTTTACAGTTAATGTTCTATTTACATTATACGGCATAGCATCTGTAAGTTCTCTATTGTAGACTTCCATCCTATTTGAATTATTATTATAAACTAAAATTTTTGCCATACTTTTCACCTCATAATATTCTATTAATTTTTTATAAAAGTGTTACAACAATATATATTTATATTCATTTAAGTTTTGCATATTTATGTAAACTGTGGTATAATAAATTAGTATGATTAAAAATTAGGAGGTATTTATGGCTGATAATACTATGCCACTTTTTTATCAAAAATTAAATTCAATTAGACCAAAAACAAAACAAATTACTAGAAACAATGATTATACATCTATGCCTTATTCAAAGAGCATGCTAAATAGTACATACAATAGAATGCAACCTTTTTTTAACTTTGTTAAAGAAATTTGTGATGATAATAAAGATGTTGCAAACTCAGAATTAGTAGAATATATTACAAATATGCTTAGCAGATTAAATTTTAACTACGCAAATTGTACTTCTTTTAGAAGTGATAGCATAAGATTAGATATATGTAATTATTTTAAAAATCATCCTTTAGAATTTAAAAAAATATATAGTGAGTTAACTGATACAGAAAAAGAAACTGGAATTCCAGTTCATGCAGATCAAATAATTAAATATAGTTCAAATCAAGAAATTTCTAAAAGACAACTTATGTCACAACTTATAACAACATATAGAGAAATAAAAAATAGTTTTCCACCTGAGATTCAAAGCTTTTTAAAAAACTATGCTAGATGTTCTGCAAAACAAAAAAGAGCTTTTAGAGATGCTCAAAAAACAAGGGAATCAAAAGAATATATTATGAAAAACGAAATGTTTTTTATAGATGAATTAGATGGATTATATAAATTCTTAGTAGATCAAACTAGCTTTTTTGATCAAGAATTAAAAAAAGATTATATTGAATCAATAGAAACAATGATTCTTACACTTCAAAGTTTAGGAGTAACTCAAAAATATATTGCAACTAATAATAGACTTATGTCAGAAAGTTTAAATATTCCTGAATTCGAAATTACACCAGAAGAATTTATAGACACATATGCACATAGTAAAAATTCTACATCTACTTTATCACATCTTGATATTCCAACACTATCTGCTCTAAATTCATTTTGGGTTAACCGTGTAACTAAAGAATTATCATCTTTTAGTAATGCATTTTTTATAACGAATGATCTAAATTTATGGGACAAAATACGTACTGCACCAAAAAAACAAATACATCCATCAAAAGTTTCTTATGATGATAATGACGATGTTTTTATTGAAACAAAATATGAAGTGCCAATTTCTGAAGAAGAACTATCTGCTGTGTTAGAAAAAATAAAGTTTTTGGAAGAAGAAACTAGCTATTATTTCATTCTTGCTTCTTCAGCAACAGAAAATATTAAAGACTTATCAGAAAATGAAATCGTAGATCCTTATACAGGTACTATTCAAAAAAGAAAGTCTGCTGTATATAGAGATTTAAGTCAAGAAGCTCAAATTCTTGATGCACAAATTGGGAAAGATTATCATGATTACTTTTCAAAAGTTAATAATGGCGTTCTTTCTAAATCAAATAATGATTTTCTATTAGATTTTCATTTATATAGTACTTGTGCGAATATAACACATAACTCTTATTTAATAAAAGATAATATTATGATTTCTCAATTATCAAATCTATTTAATAATCCATCTGTTTCTAAAAATTGGGGACTAAGTGAAGATGTAAGGAAAAAAGGATTCAATCACGATATGCTTCTAATTTCAATTGACATCCCTGGCTTAAATATGCCTCTTAGACTTCATATTAGACGTGAATTATTAGAAGATTTTTTAAGGGCAAATCAAAATACTACAAGAATGCCATTATACCACGGAGCACAAGACTTTTATAAAGGGTCAACAAAAAATTCAGGATATATTCCTTGTCCTGTACTATTACCAGTATCTACAGAAAAAAAGAAAAAAGTAGCTGCTCTTGCAAAGAGAATAGATGAAACTCATCCAAAATACGGATTTATTGAACATATTAATTTTATAGAAAATAGTACAAATATTCCTCAACATTTAAAAGATTTTTTAAGTACCAAAAAAGGTAATAAATCTAGAAGAAAATTTATTCCAAGATTCTATGATTTTGCTGACGGGAAAGTTTATAAAGATATTGGGAATAATCGAATAGTTGAAGATCCTGACTTTTTACAAGGAGGAAAAGTTAATGTCAAATAGTAGCTTTTTAAAATTAATAAATAATTATATAAATAAACACGATTTTTCAAAATGTAATTCTTTACTAAAAAAAGAAATCGTATATATATATACTAATAAGGTTAGAGCATATAATAAAAATTATTATTACTCTACAACAGTAGAATTATTGGATGAAATACGAAATCATCTTTCTTTTGATGAATGCATTCCATATATAAAATTTTATAACATTTTAAATGAAGATTGTATGGAACATGAGAAGACTTACAAATTATTAGATTTATATAATTCTTTAATAAATAACCAAAATTTTGAAGAAGTTAAAAAAGCAAAAATAGAAATTTCTTAATTTAAATATAGAAATAAAATAATAATAAAAATACTTAGGAACATACCTAAGTATTTTTTTAAACTTATTTTTATATCTTTTAGAAATATCTTTACTTTTGTAATTTATTTGGCTCTTCATATTCTACTCCAAAAGTATCTACTGTTACTTTTTTCATAACAGGTGGCTCTACAGGTCTATCTTTTCCTCCACCAAATGGACTTCTTGTAATTACTCTTGTCTTTGCAATTTCATCTACTACCTCCATTCCTTTTATTACTATTCCAAATGCTGCATATTTTCCATTTAAATGTTCTGAATCATCTGTACAAATGAAAAATTGAGAACCAGCAGAATCTGGCATCATAGATCTTGCCATAGAAACTACACCTCTTACATGTGGAATAGGGTTTTCTACACCATTTTCAGAAAACTCTCCTTTTATAGAATACCCCGGTGAACCAGTACCATTTCCCTCTGGATCTCCTCCTTGAATCATAAATCCTGGAATAGTCCTATGAAATGTTAAACCATTATAAAAACCTTTATTAATTAAACTAATAAAATTTTTTACTGTCTCTGGAGCTTTTTCTGGATATAATTCTATTTGAATAATTCCTCCATTCTCCATTTCTATAGTAACAATTGGTTTCTTTTTTATATTTTCCATACATCCTCCTTATATAAAAAATATTAATACTTATTTTATTAAAAATACACTAAAAACAATAATTATTCCTGAAACAACTTTTTTTAATAAATTATCTTTTTCATTCAAGAATAAATATCCTGCAATTACATTTAAAATGACTGCTGTGGCACAAAGAGGTGCAACTATCGTCATATTTCCTAAATTATAAGCTCTTATCTGTGCAAAAATGCTTAATCCCCATGTTAATGAGTTAATAAGTAATATTCCTTTATTATTTAATGATAATTCCTCTTTTATATCTTTAAACTTTACTCTATTAAATATAAATATTAAAATAGCAGGAATCATTAAATTTATTCCAATAAACATTGGAAGGTTAAAATAATTTGCTAAATCTATCTCTAATAATATTGCTACTGTATAAGTAATATTTGCTAATACACCTAAAAGTACATATTTATTATTTTTAAATACTCCTTTCTCATAAAAAATCAATATATTGCTAAAAATAATTAAAATAGCTCCTATAATCTTTTTCAAAACAAGTTCTTCTTTAAAAATTAATATTCCAGCTAATAAAATAAATACAGTAGAAATCTGTCGCAATATATTAAATGTTGATGCTTCTACTCCTCTTCTTACAGTTGTATTTATTCTATCTGTAATTGCAAAAAATATAATTGAAATTCCCCATAAAATATATATTTTTATATCTGTTGGAAATTTTATATCAAAAAATGGTATTAACACTAGAATAATTAATCCTGCTAAAAACTCTAATATAACTGTAAGTGCACCATCACTTTTAGAATTTCTAGTACAAACTTTATATGTTTGATCAAATATTAAAGAAAATATTAGGAATAAAATAATATTAACTCCACACATATTAAAAACGTTCATAAAAATCTCATCTTTCTTAGTATAAAATTCTCATATCTTTATTTTCCAGTATAATTAAACACTGCTCCTGATCCTGCTGGTAATGAAAAAGAATTATTTGCAGTTACAGTATAAAATAAATCATCTGAAAGTTTAATAACATTAGTTAAACCATTAACATTGTCCAATATTTCATAAGTTCCGCTACTATCTTTTAAAATTTCATTGTCACTAGATTTTAAAACATATTTTCCATCATTTCTAAGTGTAATTGTAATCTCATAATCTACAACTCCTCTATCATCAGTAAATTGAGCTGTAGTCGTTTTATATGTACCATATTTTAATGAATAATTTCCTACTTTTAATGTACCTTCATATAAGTCATCTTCCATATTTTCTTTGTTACTGATATTTTCTTTTGATACATTATTTTCACTTACTAAATTATTTTCTGTTTCATTTACTACATTAGAAGCATTTGATATGTTTTCATTATTTACATTATTTATATTATCTGAATTGCTTAGTATATTTTCTGTTGTTTCATTTTGAGAAAAGTCAGTCTTTTCTTTAACTTCTCCATCTATTTCATATGGACTTTCTAAAGTTCCTTCTCCTGAAATATAATGAGTATTATTACTTATTGTAACAACAGGTCTAATACCACATCCAGAATCAGATCCTGATGAAGGAAGTTGATTATTACTAAAATAAATTTGATATGGACTTATGTTGCAATTTGTATAATTATTTAAATCTAAAATCGTAAAATAAATTCCATATTCTACATATGTAGTATCTGAATCAATATTTCTTTCTACTAATGCCTTCTGATAAGGAGTAGCAATCCATCCTGTCATTTGATTCTCAGTACCATATAAAAGAGAACACAAATCTTCGCTTAAAAGATTATTTCTCTGAGTATATGTAAAATATATATAAGAATCAGTAAATTTATAATCATTTTTTTTACTATATCCATAAGCAGATTCTTTATCTGGAATGTATCCATTTTCACTATTTGTTATTTCAAATTCAGTTCCATAATTTACATTATTTTGTGTTCCATTTTGCTTTGCTAATATTTCAAAAGCTTTTTCTATCTCTTCTTCCTCTGTTTGATATTCAGAAAAATCTACTCCATAAACTTCTGATATTTTATCTATTCCTATTAATTTAATAATATCTTCATAATTCATACTTCTTGCTGAAACACCATTTTGTCCACTTGCATATATTTTAGATATATTATTTAGCTCGCTTTGTGCATTTGCATATCCTTTTGCTCCATCTATCAAATATGCTTTTCCATCATCAGTCCTAATTGGGCTTTCTGAAATAAGATTTATACTTCCATCATCTTCTATACTAAGTACTCTCCACTTCTCATTTCCCGTAGTTGTAAAAGTCTGATCCTTTTTTCCGTTTTTACTTTCTAATGATGTATATGTGTTTCCTTCTCCTGCATTATAAGATACATAATCTCCTATCTTCACCTTTTCAGATAAAGGCATTAGATTCTCATTATCCTTCTTTGGCTTTCTAAAATTCATAACTGTAATAGCTCCTGCTACAACACAAACTACTAATAAAATAGCAACTATACTAATTATAACTTTCTTTTTCATAATTATCTCTCACTTCTTTTTTACTTTTTTAATATATTTATCTTACTTGACATTATTAAATATTTATTAATATATGCATGTTTTATTAAACTTTGTATTCTTAAGTTTTCTAGAAAGCATTTTATCATAAATAGAAAAAAACTCGCAATACAAATAAATAAAATCTATATTAAACTAAAAAGCTGATAAACCACAAGTGTTTATCAGCTCTTTAGTTTAATTTTTATACATTTCTTTTTAAGCTTTTCTAAGTGCCTCAATCAAGTTCTTCAAGAAAACAATATACCTAATCCTTGCCATCTCCTCTGGCGCAATTCTATGGACAAAATTATAAACAAGATCCATAAGAGCTTCTTCGATTTTTTTCTGACTGTTTATGAAGTTTCCATTTACAAAAATATAATCACTGCTTATTCTTTTTAAGGAATACGCAACTCTAAAGACTTCATAAACGTCGTTTCTTATAGTCCCTTTAATAATATTATTCGGATCCATGTAGTCTACAACCTTTTCCATAACCTTAGATCCGGATGTTTTCTGCTCTGCAATCTGTCCAAGGAATATCTCAAATTCTTCATTTTCAGGGAAATTCGCGATTTTTACCATTTTAGGGAGCTTCTGTTCTTGAACTTTTTTTGTAAACGGCCAGTTAGGATCTTTGTATCTTTGCATAAACTGGTCATTAAGTGATTTTAAAAACTTCAGATATGTTGTAGTATATCCTGCTAATGCAAAAACTTTAATCAGATATTCTTCTGTAAGTTTTTTGCTCTTTTCTGAAACTCCTGTATCATAATCTTCCAGATTTGCATCGATTTTATCAAAATCAAGTCTTTCTGGTACAAGAGTTACTGCGACAGTCGCCCTTACATAAAGATCATTTTTTACAATTTCAGACGGTTCTTCCATTCTGTAAAGGATATTAAGAACATTCTCGATATTCTCTTCCCGTGAGAGCTTAAAATCAATCATAGAATCAATTTCAGCAAAAAACGGTACTTCAGAAAGCTCTTTATATCTTTTATAGTTTGGAATATTTATCGACTGATTCATCTTACTAGCAGGCGACTCTTTTGTCACAGATCCTTCGGTATCTTCGGTACTTACTTCCGTCTGGCCATTTTCCTCAGGAACATCACTTTTCTTTTTTACAATCCTGTAAAATCCCCTTGAAACCTTTTCTATTTTTCCGTCTCTCAGAAGGCTCGTAAGATGACACGCCGCTTTTTTTCTGTCAAGTCCTAAAACTTCACAAAAATATGATGCATTTATGCCTTCTGAATCGTCAGGATACTTTTCCATAAGTTCCAAGATTCGATATTTCATAGGAATATTGTTTTTTTCTGTCGGATTTTTCTTAGATGTTTCAGCTTTATCTGAGCTTAAAACATCAATAGAAGCAGTTACTTTTGAATTTTCTGTGACTTCCATAGGTGTAGCAGTGTACTTAAACACTTCAATGTCAGTCATAATGTCTAAGATGGATTTAACATCAACAAAATTAGCTAAATCATCTGAAAGACTACACAAAAAACTAATCGTTCCTGACTTCATAGCAATTTCAAGCTTGTCTTGTGTGACATTTGCTTTGATAATCTCTGCGAGTAAAAGTGCTACATCTTTACTCCGATTCTTGTCAAACGAAGCCTTGATTTCCACAATCATAATGCATTTCTCCTTTCTAAAAAGCTTTAATTAGATACGTACTAAAAATTAAGATTTCAACCCAAATTTATAATTAAAAAGTATGTGTCTAAAATTATCTTGACACAATCAACCTCTTTATCATCTGGGTCTAAAAATAACTCTTAGTATGGGTAACATTATATAACCATTTATCCTTATTAATCAATAGAGTTTCAATATTTATCCATTTTATTATATTTTTAATGAGTTTACATAAATTTAATGTTGTTTTTTGTCAAAAAAAATGGTATAATTGAAAAGTAAATTTTATTTTTTTTGGAGGAATTATGGAAGTTACACTAAATAACATACCAACATTTAATAGAAATATGGAATCTGCATTAAGATATAGAAAAACTTCTCACAATGATTATAAAAATTTTATAGAATTCTTTCATTCTACATTTATTCCATATGTAGAGTCAATAATTACTGCTCATCCCGAATATACTAGAGATGATTTAGAAAAACACATAAAATTAGATATAACAGAATTATCTGAAAAAGTATTTAGTTCTGCAAATGTATATCGTTTCTATCTAGAAACACATGCAAGAAAATTTCTTTTAGATAATCCTGATAAATTAGAAGAAGTATTAGCAGATGTAACTAGTGAAAAATATAATAATTTTGATAAGGTTGATAATTCTGAATATGCCAATACATTTAGGGGCCTTTGCATGATATATGTATTAGAATTACTACCCACTTACAGAGAAGACGTAAATGATTTTATAAGAGATATGCCAGATGGATATTATTCATATATACAAAATGCAAAAAGAAATGGAACACCAGATAATAAAATATGGGATGATGTTTTAAGAAAATATAAAAATGAATATAATTATACTTTTCTAACATTAAAAGATTTTTCTACTAGAGCTAGAACTATAATATTTGGTTTTTCTGAATATTTAAAATCAGACAAAGAAGAACTTGAAAAATATTTAAGAAATCGCTTAAATGTATCTATCTTAGACTTAAATGCTCAATTTGAAAAATTGGGATTTACAAAAAGAGGTCAAGAAATAAGAAAAAATAACTTAAGCAAATTTGGTCTTTCAGAACTTGCTAGCAAATTAGATGACAATATGTTTAAACAAGATAATCTATATGGAGCAATTTCTTCGCTTTCTATTGGAGATTTAATTGCATATAATACTTTTCTTGTAAATAGATTTTCTAAAGAAGCTGACTCACTTCAAGAAGCATTATTTGTCACATATCAATATGGTATTTTAGATAAATTTTTTGATCCTGAAGTACAAAGATTTTTAAAATTTAAAAATACTTTAAATTCACATACTGAAACAGATTTATCTGAACAATATGAAGTAAATAGAGATGCTCCATACCCTACAAAAGATGATTTATTTAGAATGCTTAAACTATTATACCCTAAAAAAGCTTATAGTTCATTTATTACTAAAATTGCACGTCTTCCAGAAGCTAGAAAAGATAAAACTAAAGTTTCTGTTCCTGGATTAATACATGAACTAAAAAAAGAATATCCAACTAGAGAAGAATATGAAAGAGCAATCTCTGCTATGGAAGATTTTTATCCTTCTGTCGGAGAAGTAAATATAGCTTTAGATAAAATAGCTTTTATGCATACACCAACAAAATTATTTTTAGGAGATATCCAAAATCAAATATATCAACAATCAGACGATTCTTTTGAAACAGAACTTTCAAAAGAAGAAGAAGAAGAAACTTTTGGAAACATTTCAGATAATGATGAAATAATAAGATACTCTTATAAACCTTACCAGAGATACATGTACAATAGCTATGGTGACCAATATGAAGAATATTTTAGTAAAGAATTTAGAAAACTTCCAAAATATGAATTTGCTTCTGATGAAGAATTGCCAAAATCAGATTTAAGAGAAGATTCTAAGAAGTTTTTAAGATTTTATACTCCTATATATTATTCATATTCTTTTAAAGATGATTTTATTGATTCTTTAATAGCACTTATCTCTTCAGACAACACTATTCCTAATGCAGGAATAATTCCAAGCCAAATTTCTGAAGATGGTACACATGCTTATATAGATAGAATAACTGGTATTGGACTAGATCCAGCTCTTACTTCTGCTATCCAAGTTCATACATCTAAAAAATCAATTGCTGATTTCTTAAAAGAATTTACTGGAAAAAATATTTTTCCAGTATATGAAGGAATGGATGATTTTAATGGAATCTCTGCACAAGCAGTTTGCCCATTTTCTAAAAATTTAACAAAATATTTAAAAACTATATTAAAATCTCCTACTCTATCACCTGAAGCACAAAGATATGTAAGTAGATTATATAGTCTTTCTACAAGAAAAGTTCCTGAACACTTACGCTCTACTGCATATTCTGCAAGTGGAAAAGCTAAGAAAAAACCAGTATTTAAAAGAAGATATGTAGATTTAGATACAGGAAGATTATATTATTCAGAAAATAATAAATTTGTTCCAATAGAACCTATTCCTGTTTCACCTGCAATAACAGATGAAAATAATATAGAAATAAGAGATAATAAAACTAATCCACAATCAAGAAAAGGAGATGGATATGAGCTTTAATAAAAAAGAATTAATTGAAAACTTTAAAAATAATAATTATTCTTTTTGTATTGAAATGTTATCAAGCAAAATTATAGATACATTAGTTTCAGAAATACGAAAACAAAATCCAAATTATAAATATGTAAATATTTCAAACTTAAAAAAGAATTGTTTTAAATACTTAAATGATTCAAATAAAGTAATTGCACTTCAACTTTATGACTTTATGTATAATGAAGATTATAGTGAAGCTTTTATTTTAGATAATCTATTAAGTATGTATGAAACTTTATATTCTGAAAATATATATGCATAATATAAAAAAATATGAAAAATAAAAAATACACTTAAATCTAATAATATTATATATAATTAGGTTTAAGTGTATTTATTTTTATACTAAATTTACTTTATACTGCAATCTGCTGTCTTTTTCTATATAAGTTTTGAAATGAATATGTCTTTTTATAATTATATGTTCTTAAAAGTCCTTTATATTCTAAAGTTATTCCATTTATTTTTTGAAAATCTTCTGGTTTTACTATTTGGGGTAAATTTTTATCTACTGCTTTTGATTTTTCTAATACATATTTTACAAATTCAGCACAATAAAAAGCTTTTCTTCTCTTTATCTTTTTATGGAACATTACTAAAAATAATCCTATAAAATTAAATTTATATTCCTCTCTTCTTTCCTTAATTTTATTAATAGTTCTTCTTGCTTCTTCATAGTTTTCATCTTTTACTTCTAATGAATAAATTGCAATTTTAGTTTTTTTAAATCTTTTAAAAGTACCAAAGTTCTTTCCCTCTCTTACAAATCCACCAATAAATGCATTATATGGATGAATTCTTCCAAAAGAATACATCTCTTGTAATTTAATATCCAGACTTATTGAAACATGTGTATATTCTTTTCTAGTGTACATTTTAATTAAGTTAGATAATAAAGTTCCCGAATATGATACCATGATGTATATTTTTTTCATCTTATGTTTTACTCCTAAAATTAATTTTTACTAATTTATTATATATTTTGTAATAATGTACCGTCAACTACATATCTTATTTTTTTACACTTTTTGCTCTGCTTCGATTTTTATATTAGACATAGAATTATATACTTCTAATTGCTGAACAAATCTATTGCCTTTATACGAATATAAGTTTAAATTAGTATTTCTATCTAAAATCTTTTTAACTCTCCATAAGCCTAATCCATGAGACTTTTTTTCTGATTTAGAAGTATATTCTTTATCAAAAATTTTACTAATATCAACATCAAGATTTTTATAAGTATTTTCTACTATAATTAAGTTTCTATCTACTTTAAAATCTTTTATAAATCTAACTGATATTTCTTTTTTATCACATTCTTTTGCAGCTTCTATTGCATTATCTAGTAATATTCCAAGTATTCTGCATAAATCCAATGTATTTATATTTAACTCATTTAAATCAATAAGTACTTCAATATTCATATTTATATTATAAGAATCTGCTTTACAATATTTGCTATTTAAAATATTATATATTGCTGGATTATTAATAATTTCTGGATTTAATAGTTCCATATTATTTACCTGTTTTATTTCTACTAACAATCTTGCATACATTTCCTTTAAGCCTTCTATATTTTCAGTAACAATATATCCACCTAAAGCTTGAACTATATTACTAAAATCATGCTTAAATGACCTAATATCGTCATACATAATATTTAGATTTTTTACATGCTCTTTTAATGCTTCTATTTTTATATTTGATTCTTCTATTTTATTTATATTTGAAATATCTTTTATACAATAAGACTCTAAAACAATAATGCTTCCTATAACTAAAACTGTTAACATATAATTTTTAAAATAAAACAACTCTAATGCTGTTAAAAAAATTATACACATACAGAAAATACTTTTAAAAATTATTATATTTCTTTCCTTTGAACTTAAATTATTTCTTATATTAATTTTGAGATTAAATTTCTTGAATATAAAATTAACAATTGCTATTAAAACAATTAAACTAAAAAGAATTATTAAACTAAAAATTATAAAATTTAAATTTGAATTTAATGTATTAAAAATATTATTTTGTGAATTAATAAATCTTAAAATCTTTGAAAACAAAACTTCTCCGATTAATAATATTGTATTTGTTATTGAACTTGAAATTATTGATTTTTCAATATTTTGTTTTAATATGAAAAATACTAGTATTGTAATAATAATTGTACATATAACTCTATATAATATAGGAATAGGTACCATTAATCTTGCTGTTAAAACACTTATAAAGGTTGATACTAAAAATATCACCTTTTCTTTATTATTAATCTTCATTTCAAAAACATTAATCATAAATTTTATTACCATTACTACTAATGTTAATAGAAAAATTAAAAAAGTTACATTTAACATAATGTGGTTATTACTTGTCATAATTTTGTACATTTCATTCTGAAATCCCATAGTGTAAGCCTCCCATTTGTTTTTCCTTTTTTTTACAGTGTTCTGTTTATTTTACACTCTTTTTCCAATAAAATCAAGTAATATCAACAATTTTTTATAATTTATTTTCGATAATATTCGACAAATTTATAAAGGAAATCTTAAAATTATGTAAAATATACATAATTTTCTTATTACTTCACTCTTTTATTCAATCTTAATTAATTGAATTTTTGTTTTTTTCCTGTTATACTAATTTTATTATGGAAAATGAAAAAAGATATAATGTATTAAATAAATATTTAAAAAACAAATTTGGAGAAAGAACATTAAAAATTTGTGTTGATGGAAATTTTACTTGTCCAAATAGAGATGGAACATTAAGCAAATCAGGTTGTATTTTTTGCAGTGCTTTAGGATCTCGGTGAACATTTAAATAAAATTCCTATAAAAAATCAAATTCTAAATGCATTAAATAGCATTAAATCCCAAAGAGCAAATAAATTTATTGTATACTTTCAAAACTTTACAAATACATATGATACAATAGAAAATTTGAAAAATAAATATGACTCTGCACTTATTGATAAACGAATCGTAGGATTATCTATTGCTACAAGACCAGATTGCATAAATGAAGAAATTTGCAAGCTTCTTAAAACATATACTGATAAATATTATGTATCAGTAGAACTTGGGCTTCAAACATCAAATGATTCTATAGGGAATTTAATTAATAGATGTTACTCCACAAAACAATTTATAGAAGCTACTAAATTACTTAATAAATATAATATCGATGTAATATCTCATATAATGATAGGATTACCAAACGAAACATCTGATGATATAAAAAACACTGTAGACTTAATAAATTCACTTAGTATTCAAGGATTAAAAATACATTCAACTTATATAGTAAAAAATACTAAACTCGAAGAAATGTATAAAAAAAATGAATATACACCAATTACTTTAGAATATTATTTAGACTCGCTATGTTACATTATTTCTCATTTAAACAAAGATATAATAATTCACAGAATATCTGGAGATAGCCCTAAAGATTTACTAGTTGCTCCAAATTGGAACTTACATAAAAAATGGATACTAAATGGATTAGATAAATTATTAAAAGAAAAAGATTTATATCAAGGCAAATTTTATAATAAATAAAAAAATAATAGATTAACTCTATTATTTTTTTATTTTAAATATTTCATTAATAATTTCATTATCTGCTTCTGCAAATTGAAAATTAAAAATATCTTCTTTTTTAATCCATTTGCTATCTTCATGTTCAGATAGATTTAAATCTCCACCAATCCATTTAGCGCTACATAAAATTAGATTTATAGTCCTTTCAGGATATTCATATTTTTTCTCAATTAACCATTTATTTATTTCAATATCGATATTTAATTCTTCTTTTATTTCTCTTTTTATTGCATCATCTGCAGATTCATTCTTTTCTATTTTACCTCCTGGAAACTCCCACAATCCTCCCTGAGCTTTTTCCAAGTTTCGTTTGGCTATTAATATATCTCCTTCATTATTTTCAATTATAGCTGCTACTACATCCATAATCACTTCTCCTATTCCTTGCATATAATATAATTTTTATAGTTTAATTTTTTATATTAATTATATTTTAATAATCCTAA
This sequence comes from uncultured Clostridia bacterium, assembly GCA_944387405.1. GTDB lineage: Bacteria > Bacillota > Clostridia > TANB77 > CAG-508 > UMGS1994. The sequence goes on along the minus strand of CALXET010000001.1, from coordinate 72,078 downwards.
CATTACTAATACTCGTTATACTTTAAATTTTTGCCTTTGACTTTTTCTACAGGATATTTTACTTCACTTTTTCTAATCTTAGAAATCAAAGCTTTAGACAAATCAATATCATTCATTTGTGCAAATCTTAATAGATTAAGTAATATATCTCCTACTTCATCTTCTACTTTTTCTCTTTTTTCTCCTGACATAATTTCTTTTATTTGTTCTTCATTTTTAAATCTAAAAATTTCTAAAAGCTCGGTAGCTTCTATTTCTATTGATATAGCTAAATCCTTAGGATTATGAAATTTTCCCCAATCTCTGTCATCATAAAACTTTTGAGCTAGATTTTTTATTTCTTCAACTGTCATATTTTTATCCATAATCTTCTCCTTACTATTATGTATTTTCTAGTCTGTTTTTTAAAGTTACTAAATCTTTTGAAATATTTATAACATCTTGAGGAATTACATGTAATTTATTATCTCGTGCTATGTAATGAATAACCTCAATATCATCTATATTCATTGCTTTTCTAATTTCGTTCTCAACATAATGAAGTTGCACGCAATGAGGAGATCTATCTACTGATGCAAATATTAACTTTTTTACTTTTACTCTTGAAAGCATTCCAATTAATTTAGTAATCAACATATTTATATGAGTTTGTTCTAGACAAACTTCATATATAGTTCCATATTCTTTTTCAAGTTCTTCATAAGCTTCTTTTTGCATATTTTTTAAGCATGTTCCTATAATACACATTTTCTCTTCTATATCATAACAATTTGTTTTCATTAAATCTTTCATTTTATTCTCCTATTATTTAATTTATTCTACTTTTTAAGTATAACAGAAAATTTCTGATATATCTATTTATTATTTAATTATTGTTTAATTATTTTCAAATTAAAATAGTGTAATAATAATAAATAATAAATAATAAAATAATTAAAATATGTAAACATAAAAATAAAGCATAGCAAGAAAAGTTCTTACTATGCTTCATTTTTATTTTAATTAATCATTAACATATTCATTTAGAGGTTTTACTCTATAAATTAAATCTCCCATTCTTTCAGTTGGAACATATCCTGGTTTACTATTTATAACATCAGGAATTCTATTTACTATAGTAGCACATGTAAGTTCAACAGTAGCTGGTCTTGATACGACTATAGTAGTATCTGGCTCTCCATAAACTGTCCATTCGTTTTTATCATATTCATCTGGTCCATATACCTTTCCAATACATTCAGTCTCAAGTATAATTCCTTCTTTAGTTTCAGAAGTAACTACTGCGCTCATACCTGTCGCATCTCCTGCTTTTACATTCATATTTAGTGTACTAGAAAAAATATCTTCTTTATATGTTTGTGGAACACATTTTTGAGTTTGAGAAGTAATTGTTAATCCTAACTTTTCAGCAAGCCAACCATTAACATTCCACATATATGAAGGTGCATATTCTCCTCTATCTATTACAGCTTTTCTTTCTTCATCACTTATTCTATCTGCTGATGCTACTTTTTTATCAAATTCATCTAAAGTAAGTCCTGCACCATGTGCTTCTGCTAAAGCTATACCATAATCTTCAACATTATAACTTGAACTTCCTTTTATTTTTGTAATTTTATGAGTTGATCCTGCGATTGAAGTAATAAGTTGTCCCCAATAAATATCTTGATATCCGCTTCCTGTAATAGTACAGTTATTCTTTTTAGCTAGTTCATCTAATTTTTTAGTTAAAGTTGGATTTGAATTCATTGGATAAAAAGCTTCTTCACAAGTAGTAATTGCATTAAATCCAAGTTCTGCACATAACATAAGTGGTTCTTCTACATCAGCTATTAAGCTCATAGTAGTTACTATAACTATATCTGGATTTGCTTCTTTTAATGCTTCTTTCGCATCTTTAGCATTTTGAACAATGACACCTTTTTTATCTGATTCCATGATCTCTCCTATGTCTTTACCGATAACTGCTGGATTAACATCAACTGCTCCTACAATCTCAGCACCCTTTTCATAAACATATCTCATAGTATATTTAGACATTTTTCCTGTTCCATATTGAAATACTTTTAATTTTCTTTCCATAAAAACCTCCTTATTTTTATTTAAGATTTATAATAATCTAATAAATATATTTTTCTCAAATATATTAAAAGTTATTACCTTTTTTAATAAGTGTTTTCATCCTTTTTAACAAATAAATTACATTTGCAAATTTGTTTTTCTACGAATTCATCACATGGGCATAAAGTTGTATCATCAGAAACTACTCTACAAGGACAATGTCCATCTTTTCTTCTGATTCCTTCTAATATTTTTTCTACATATTCTTTATCTGGGTTTAACCTATATCCTTTCACTTTTTTATCAAACCTCCTAATTTTGACACTTTTATTTTTTTAATTTTATAAACTTTTACTAATTTCTTCTATTAAAGAATTTTTATCGTGGAATCCTTCCAATCTTCCAACTGGGTTTCCACCTTTAAATATAATCATTGTTGGAACTACTTCAACACCGTATTTAATAGCAAGTTCCATTTCTTCATCTATATCTACCTTATATATATCAAAATCATTTCTTTCTTCTGATATCTTTTCAAGTACAGGTGCAAGCATTTGGCATGGTCCACACCATGTAGCAAAAAAATCTACTAAAGAAACTCTATCTGAATTAATAACTTTACTTTCAAATTCTGTTTTTGTTAAATGATTTATCATAATAAATCCTCCTTTTTCTTTTATAGCTGTATCTTATAATATAGAAAATTAAGTGTCAATATAGAAAAATCATTATAAAAATAATCTATATTCTCTAAATCTTCAAAATATTTATTTTTTCGTCAATAAATGAAAAAACTCTATAATTTATAAAAAATATATTTTATAAATATAGAGATTTCTTATTGATTCTTAATTTTGTTTCTTATCATATTTACTTATATACCATTTAGCAAATTCCTCTAAAGAAGATTTAGTATATTCTGATTTATTTTCTTTTCGAATATACCTTTCATCATCATTCATTTGAGCTAACGTTTTATCAAAACCTTCCGGAATATATATGTACCATAAATCAGACCATTTTTTATTTGAATCATTTCCTAAAACTTTATTAGCTAATTTTCCTTTATCATAACCAAAGAACTGATATAAATTTTCTCCATCATAAAAAGATAAACATTCTGTAAATTTGCACTTTCTATTTTCTTTTCCATCCATTAATTTTAATATTCCATTAATTCCAATTGTATCTAAAGCAAAATTTACATACGCCCTTGGGAAGCCATCTAATTCCTCTATAAAAAATCCAGAATCCATAGAAATACATGGGGTCTTTACTAATTCATATGCCTCCATAACTTTAGCTTTTGAAATATATCTTATATCATCACTTCTTGGCTCATCTAAATCATATTCAAATACCTTAAAATTAACATCTTTTAAATACTTTTGAGCTGAAGCAATTTTACCTTTATTATGTGTTACAAATACTATTTCATCCATTTTTATACTCCTACTTACAAAATTATTTCTACAATATTTCTTTTAATTCTTCTAATCTAGTAATCTCATATTTATGAGGATACATTTTTATTTCTTCATCTGTATAACGATTTTTAAATTTTCTATTAAACCAACATGTATCAATATTATTGTCTAGACCGCCTTTAACATCTTTTTCAAGTTCGTCTCCAATGATAATCATTTTAGAAGTATCATTACTTCCTATCTTTTTAAATAATCCTTCAAAAAATTCTTTTCTAGGCTTCATATGCCCCGCCTCTTCAGCAGAAAAAATAAAATTAACATACTTATCTATTTTACAAGCTTTGAGTTTTGAATTAATTGCTAAAATAGGACCATTCGTTGCAACAATTATTTTATATTTTTTCTTATTCAAATATCTTACAATATCAAAAGCACCTTCTATTGGAACAATATTATAAGATAAAGCATCTATATATAAATTATTTATTCTAACAGCTTCTTCATATGAAATCTCATCATTAAAATATATTAAAAATCTTTTTGCCCTAATCCATTCTGTCTTTTTTTGAATAGAATCAAATTTAATTGGATCTACAATTTCACCTTTTGCTCTTTTAGACCAAAACTCTCTATCAAGCTCAAAAAATTTTTTAAATTTTTCTTCTGTATACTCTTCATTTTTATATTTTAAAACTTCTTTAAAAGCATTTTTTACATTATTAAAATTATCTATTAAAGTATCATCTAAATCAAATATTACTGTGTTATACATCTTATTTATATTTTCTCCTTATTTTTAATCTATATACATATTATCATATATATAGGAAATATTTATGTCACTTTTATAAATTTTTTATATTAATCTCTTTACTATATTTTTCATTTAGAATTTTATAATCTTTAATATTTTTTAAATCAAATAATCTAATCTCGTTCCTAAGTTCGCAATATGCTGCGACATACCAATTTTCATTATAGCAAAATAATTCTGCAGGATGTATAATTCTTTCTGTGTATTTTGAATTTACAGAATAAAATTTTATAAAAATTTTATTTTTTTGATTGATAGAATTTCTCATATCTTTATAAATCTTTTGAATAGAATTATCTTCTTTTGAAATTTTGTTTAATTTTTCTTTATTATTAAATTTCAAATTATTTTTATAAGCATCTTCTATTTTTCTTAAAATCTTATAATATTCATTTTTATATTTAAAATCTTTTTTATCTACTAAATATAAATTAAGATTATCTAATAGCTCTATCTCTTTCTCTGTTAATCCAATATTTATATTGCTTAAAGCATTATCTAATCTATAACCTCCGCATATTCCTCTTACTGAATTAATGTATATTCCAGATTGTTCTAATTCATTTTTATAAACTCGTATCATTCTCTCTGAAACTTCTAATTTATTTGATAAGTCTTTTATACTATGAATTTCATAATCTTCCAGAATTTTAACCATATTTAACATGTTTGCAATTTTACTCATAACTCATTCCTTACCTGTTTATAAATTTTTATTATTATATAAGAATCCTTTTAATATAACAATATATTTATAATTTTCTATTATATTTTATTATTTTACTTTTTACTGCTAATCTTTAATATATTTTCATATTCACTTATATTTTAATCACTTTACTAGATAAATTTTAAGATATATAATTCTTTTAGGAGGATTTTATGAATAAAAATAATATTTATGATGCAGAAAACTTATTTATAAAAAATAAAATAGAAGCAACAAATCTTGCTAAATTTAATGTAAAAGCAGACGTAGATTTTCATATACATTCTACAAATTCTGATGGAATATTTAATATTTCAGAAATTACTGAAATGGCACTTTGTAGCAACACTTCACATATAATAATCACAGATCATAATACTATATTAAATGGATATAAAGAATTATCTAATATAAAATATTTAATTCCAAAAGATAAATTAAAAATAAATATTGGTGTTGAAGTAGCATGTAAGTTTTTTGATACAAAATATAATAAGAATATTCCAGTTGAAGTTTTATGCTATAATGTAAATCCACATAAAATGCAAGATTTTTTAAATAATTACAACTTTTCACATAAAGAAGATCAAGAAGAAAATTTAAAATTTTTACTTTCTGTTTGTGATGAAGAAGGTTTAATATATACAAAAGATATTAGAGTAAAAAAAGGAATGTTTGCAACTGAAACCTTATGCAGAGATCTTATAAAATATAAAGAAAATAAACCTTATTTTGATAAGCATAATCCTACTGTATATCGTAGTCCTAAGCTATTTTATAAAAGATTTTGTGCTAATCCAAATTCAAAATTTTATTTTGATAGTACAAAATCACTTCCTACAATTAATGATGTATGTGATTTTGTTCATAGCATAAATGGCTTAAGTATATTAGCTCATCCTTGTATTTATATTTATAAAACTAAAAATGAAATATTAGAATTCTTAGAAAAAATAAAATGTACAGTGAATAACTTAGACGGAATCGAAGTTTATCATGCAAACCACACTTTTGAACAAAGACGTTTCTTATTAGAATTTGCAAACCAAAATAATTATATATATTCAGGTGGAAGTGACTTTCATACTGGACCATATTCAATAATTGGTTTTGGAAGATTATATATGCCACTTGGATTAAATAAAAAAGATTTTCCTTGGATGGATAATTTAGAATATTAAAAAAGGAGGAGTCAGCACATAAGCTGTGCTGGCTCCCCCTTTTTTTAAAAGAATCTCTTACTTAATAAGTACGTATACCTAATTTCATTTAATCATTTTCCACAAAAGCACTATAAGAAGCCTGATCTATTATTTCAAATCCTTTTACTTCTCTTTCTTTAAGCATATTTTTTATTTGTCCATAAAACTCGAAAGGAACACTCATCATTTTTGTTCTTTCCTGATCTTTTATAAATACAAATTCTAATGTTTTATTCTCCATGTTTAATCCATTAAACATTACAGATTTTATCTCTCTTCTTTCATCTTTATCTACTTTAGAGAAAACAAAAGTCTTAATACTTTCTATTGCAATATCATCTAATTTGTTTTCAAAGACATTTAATTTATCAATAAAATCAAATTTACCTATTACTATTCTTAATATACCTTTATATGTTCTCATATCAACTTTTTTAATATTATCTATTTCAGCTTGTGTTGCATTATCAGGAAGACACCAAACCATAAAATTATTTTTTACATCATTATACAAAAATGGATATTCTATATAATATTTACTCAAACATCTATCACATGTATATAAAAATAAAGAATTATCGATTATCTTTCTCTTAAACATTGGATTTATCTTTGATTCATCATCAATATTTATAGAATCATATACTTTATATTCTCCAGTATAGCCACAATCTGGGCATGTAACTTTTTCATATCGAATTTTACTCATATTATTTCTCCTATTATTTTTACTTTTACATTATTTAGTCATATTTATTTTTTTATAACATTTAAATTAAAAAATTGCAAATTATTAAAATAATATACATTATAATTAAATTGATTTTGAACATAATAAATATATAAACTAATTTAATTAAATTAGTTTATTAATATTTATATTTTTATTTTTATATTAATTCTTTTTAGGAGGTCTAAAAATGGAAAATCGTGAAGATTTGAAAACACTAAAAGAGCTTCATAAAGGTACTATAATGGGTATGAATTCTATTTCATATGTAGAAGAAAAAGTTGGTGACAAGGAATTTAAAGATGAACTCGCATCACAATATAATCAATATAGTGATATTTTATCACGAATAATTGATTCTTATAACCATATAGGAGAAGTTCCAGAAAATACTAATCTTAAAGATAAAATGCAAACATGGGTTGGAATTCAATTAAACACTATAAATGATCAAAGCAATTCTAAACTCTCAGAAATGCTTATTCAAGGAACTACAATGGGTATAATTGAAGGATGCAAGTTAAAAAATAGTAATCATAATTTGAATAATAATGTTCAAACTATTTTAAATGATTTTATTACTATGCAAGAAAACAGTATAAATAAACTTAAGTATTATTTATAAAAACATTTTAAAATTATTTTACAAATTAGCATAAAAAAGAAATAGTATACTTGTGTTTGTATACTATTTCTTTTTTCTCTATAAATTGTACTTATACATTTACTTTCCCTTCTATAAAATCATCTGATGATATTACTTCAATTCCATTTTCTCTTAGAAGTTTAGTTGTAATACCATCACCTTCTATTTTTGTTTTTGTAAAAGTACCATCATATATGACTCCTACACCACATGAAGGACTTCTTGATTTTAAAACAGCTTTTGTTGCATTTACTTTTTTAGCAATTTCTAAAACTTCTTTTGCACCTTTTTCAAATTGTTCTGTTACATCAGTTCCATCTTTCATAAATACACGTCTTTTTCCATCTACAACTCTAATCTCTGCCCCAATTCTAGGTGTTGGAAGTCCACCCATTTGTTCCGGGCAAACTAATATTGCATCTCCTCTTTTTAAAAGGTTTGCTACTTTTTCATTATAATTATTATCTCCACTATATTTACAATTTACCCCTGCTAAACAAGCACTAATTAAAATCATATTATTTCTCCTTTACTTCTTATTTAATACATATTTTTTATATTTTTTTGATATTATATTTTTAAAATTAGCAAATTTTGAAATTTTAATATTAAATCTATTATTCACAATCTCTTCTTTAAGTTCCATTGCAGTCTTACACTCTTTTTCAATATGAGTTTTTACTGTGCCAATTTGAAAAATTGTATGAGCATCGCTGCCTGCTACAATAGGCATATTCAAATCTTCTGCATATTCATACATTTTATCTTTTAATAAAATATCTTTACCATTTAATTCAACAGCATCTAATCCTGTTACATATAATCTATCATATGTATATAATGGATGTTTTTCTCTAAAAGGATGAGCTCCTATGATTAGCATATCTCTTTCTTTAGCAATTCTATTTAGCTCATTTATTTCTATATAGTCATCTTCTGAGATTTCTTCTTTAAACATATCTCTTATTTCATATATATTTTTCAAATTTCCTATTACTAGTAGATTTGCTTTTCCTTTTACATCAATTTCTATTCCTGAAAAAACTTTAAATCCATTTACATCAAAATAGTCAAATTTATATTCATATTTTTCTTTTATCTTTTCATAAATATCTTTAAAATTGATAGCATCAAAATGTTCTGTCAGCGCAATTGCTGTAAGTCCATTAAATTTAGCAATTTTACAAATATTTTCGAAATGTTTTAAATTAAAATCAACTTTTCTAGTAATTTTCGAATGAACATGTAAATCAATATACATTTTTTTCTCCTTTATAATTTATTTTTAATGTACATCATTTATGATTTAAGTTTATTTTTATGTTCATTGTTATTTTATCACAAATTCTTATATAAAAACAGAATAAAATAGCTTTTTATTTAAAATAAAAAATAAAAACTTATAACAATAACGTTACAAGCCTAAATAATTGATTTTTTTATAAAATTAATATATAATATGAATAAGGACCAAAACTCACACGTGAGCTTTGGAATCCCTTTGATTTTGAAATATCTCAATCTAATGGGCGCTTACCACATTAAAAGGTTGGGATATTTCTCTTTTTTTATTGCAAATATCTATGATGAAAATCAAACAGATTCTGCTTGATCATTTTTGTCTAGGTAAAAGTCTAACTACATTTCTGTAAATCAAAATAAAATCACTATCATTTCCAAGTGAATCAATATGGTGTTCAAGCAATCTTTCAGCTTTACTAGCACATGATAAAATCATGAAGTATTCTTCGTAGTCTTTAGCTACGCAAGCAAGTGCTTTTCTTTCAGATAATCTCTCTAGACACTCCTCTAGTATCAGAACAGTTATATCCCTGTCCTCCTTAACCTCACTTTGGTACAAAAATATTTTTAAGTTTCTCTCGAAACTTTCTATGATTAATTTAATATTTCTCATATTTTTTCCTCCAATCCATTTTAGATTGGGATTACCAAAGCTTTGTGTGGTAAGGTTTTTCCTTATTCAATTTTTCGAATGTTTAAAAAAACATTACATATATATTTTAGCATATTTTACTTATTTTTTCAATATTATGTAAATTTAAAGAGCTGCTATAAATCAATAAGCAACTCTTTTTATAATTCATGTTCTTTACTATGATATTTCTGTTTCTTTTGAAGCTAATTTTTTAAGTCTAGAAAATATTGATTGTTTAGCTTCTTTTATTTCACCTTCTCTTATTTTTATGTCATTTCCAGCAATAATTGCCGAATTTAGTAATCTTTTTGCAGACATATTTTCTTCAAAAGTTTTAAGTACTTTTTTTACACCATGATTTGTTTCGATACTTATTTTCGCTCTTGAAATATCAATATCATTAAAAAGTGTGATACAAGACAGAATATCTTTATCTGTTACTCCATATCTTGCTGAAATTATATTGTATTCCTCATTTGGAATAAAAATCTCTGCAAACTCGTCATCTAATGGTTTTATTCTCTTTGTAAGTTCATTCTCTCTCATTAAAAATAGATTTAATGGAATCTTATTACCATATACTGCAGAATAATTTGCACCAGCATTTATAAGAGATGCAATTTTTCTTAAATCTTCTGGCTTTATCCCTTTAGATAAATAATTTGTTGACTTAAGTAGTTCTTTTAATCTTTTATCTGCATTTGTAGAATCACTATTTCTTTCAATATTTAATAATTTAACTTGTCCTTTAATTTCTTCTAATACTCTATTGAAAAGATTTGCTAAACTCTTTCCTCTTGGAATACTATATTCGCATTCTGCATAAAGCAAACTACTTCTAACAAGACCAAATCTTGATGCTAAATCGTCTAAATCTAAAGTGCTTAACTTACTTTCATCTGGTTTCATAAAATATAATTTCACTTTTGATTTTGAAGTATCTTCAACGATTGCAAAAGCAAGCTCTATTCCATCAATTTCTTGAAGAAATCTTATATATTTTTCTATATCAGTAATTCCATAAGAAATTAAATCTTTATACTTTTTTCTATTTATCGTAAGAAAAGCAACTCTTTTTTCTTCTCCTAAATCAACGAAATCTAAATTATCATATATTCTTGAAACCTTTTTTCTTTCATCAATACTTAATTTTGGATTCGCCTCTAAATAAGCTTTTTTATAATCTCCTCCATTTTCTATAAGCATACTTACAATTTCAAGAACTGATTGAGATGCATCTTTTAAATTATTAGTATCTTTCAATAATCCATAAATAAGTCTAGTTGCAGATTTTTCATTTAAAAGATCTTCTCTTTTAAGTAGTATCGCTATTGTCTCACAAATAGAATAACTAAATTTATCTTCATAAATATTTCTCACAGGAATTTTTAAATCTTTAACTAATAAGTCTCTTTGTCTTTTTAAATCTTTTCTATATTTACTTAAAAGATATATATTTTCATTTTGAACACCTGAAAAACTTTGCAAATTAATATCTCTTTTAGAATATACATCAAATAATATGCAAATAGATTCAGATAAATCATTTTCTTCTGAGTCTGTTCCTTTTTCTTGAAAAATGCACTTTACATCAATATTTCTTGTATCTTCTAATGCTTCTACAATAGCCTTTATTGCTGCTTTTTCAGACTCTGATGCTTCTTTTCTTAAAAATATACATATATCTTTTTCCTGCTCATAAGCATTTCTTAATATTTCATTTAACATAAGGATCACCTTTTAAATAAAAAACTTTTTAATTATTATATCACTAATTATTTTTTAAAATCTACTACAAAAAATAAATTTTTATATATAAAAATAGACCCATTAAAGGTCTATTTTTGTAATAAATATTTAATTATCTTTTTAATACTACTATATTATTTTTACCATGTTGCTTTTCATAAAGTTTTTCTATTTTATTGTCTAAAGAAGTAATTGTTTTTGCAAACTTTATAAATTCTTTTGAGCATTCCTCAGAATATCCTACTGATGATTTATATTTCATTCTATGTTCAAGTGTTGCCCAAAAATCCATTGCCATTGTTCTTATTTGAACCTCTACATTTACATACAGCAGATTATCCTTGTATTCCACTGGAACACTGCAAATCATATGATAACTCCTATATCCACTTTTTTTAGGCTTTGATACATAGTCTACTTCTTCTAGTACTTTTATTTCATCTATATTAGAAATTATCTCTTTCATCTTATAAATATCATCTTTTAAAGGACATACAACTCTTACACCAGCAACATCATGAATATTCTCAATTAATTCTTTATAATTTAATTCATAACCCTTCTTTTCCATTTTCGTAATTATACTTTCTGGTGATTTTAATCTACTTGAAATATGATCTATTACATCATAATCGTAAAATTTTTTCACATCACGCTTTATTTCATTTAAATACATAGTCATTTTATCCATAGCAGCCTCATAAATACTCATAAGCTCTTTAAAATGATCTTCTTTTACGTCTATGTCCTTATTTTCAGATAATAAATTATCTTTTTTTACTAATTCTGTTGTTCTCTTGCTCACCCCCTTTTTATTATGATGTTATTTTATACTTTACAACCTTAATATAACATTAAATAATATAAAATTAAAGTTATTTAAAAAATTATATTTAATTTATATATTATTTATATTACTTAAATATTTTTCTAGAACACAATATAAATAATATACTTTCTACTATATCCATTATTGAATATATAATTAAATAAATTGCATATGCACTTACTAAAATATTTTTATTTAGAAAAATATATATTCCAAATATAATCATTAAAACAGAAATCACAGCCATAGCAAGCCACATATTTATACCTAATGATTTCATTTTCATTGAAAAATCTAGATTTTTAACAGCTCCATATATTATAAATATTGCTATGCATGTATTTACTAACCAACCAAATGCATTTCTCGCAATTATTATTAAAAATCCTAATAATATAGAAATCAATCCAAAAACAAGTTCATTTTTATATAAATCACTTAATCCTTTTGAAATAGCATATCTACAAATATCTACTATTCCTTTAAATATGAAAAAAGCTCCTATAAATATTGCAATAATATCAAAAATAAACCCTTGCATATTTAATAATATTACAGCAAAAAGCAGTACTATTAAATCTTGAATAAGAGATGTATATGCTATCTTTTTTAAAATCCCATTCATTTTATATTCCTCCTTTTTATCAGTTACATTTTATCATATAGAAAATAAAAATTCATTAATTATAAACTATAATTTATACTTTAAAGATTAAAATACTATTAAAAGTATATATAAATATCTTAATTAAAATAAAAGTAGTATTACTTTTTTATTGTAATACTACTTTTACTTCTTTTATTTACATTATTTTATCTCTTTAATTGTCTTTTCTATTTCAGCTAATTTCTTTATTTTCGCTGTAGTAGTTTTTATCATAGGTTCATCTGTAACAACTATTTTCTTTATATGCTTAAATGTAGAAAGTGTAGAATTAATTTTTTTAATATCTTGCCATATAATTTTTTCTAACTCTTCTTTTGTAATTCCATTCATTACATCTTCTACATATTCTTTATTATAAACGATTTTAGCTGTAACTACTAAATCATCGTCTTTTGGATAACCAAATACTATACATTCTGAAACATATGGTAATTTATTTATCAAATTTTCTAATTCTTCTGGATAAATATTTTTACCATTTTTAAGCACGATTACATATTTTTTTCTTCCTGTAACAAATAAGTATCCTTCATCATCAATATATCCTAAATCACCTGTATAAAACCATCCATCATCAGTTAAAACTTCTTTTGTTTCTTCTTCCATCTCATAATATCCAAGCATTACTATTGGACCTTTAGTTTTAATCTCTCCTATTCCGTTTTCATCAGGATCTTCTATTTTAACTTCAACATCTATTAAAGGGAAACCTACTGAGCCATATTTAACATACTTATCATTTTCAACTGTAATTACAGGAGATGTTTCAGTTAATCCATACCCTTGTACTAGTTCTATTCCCATTTCATTAAAAGCTTTTGCAACTTCTTTATCAAGTGATGCAGCACCTGATATTACAACTCTTAGTCCTCCTAGATTGTCAATTATCTCTTTAAATACTTTTCTTCTAATATCTATTCCGAATTTAAGTAAAAAATTACATAATTTACGGCCAAATTCAACTTTCTTTAGCTTACCTTTTTTCTCAACTTGTTTCATAATCTTTTTATATATATTTTCTATCAAAAGTGGGACAGCTACAAAAATCGTTGGTTTATATTCTATAATATTTTCTTGGATATGTCTTAATCCTTCGCAAAAAGCTGTTTCCCCTCCTGTTGCAAAAATAAATATCATTACTATAGTTCCAAGAGTATGATGAAGTGGTAAAAACTCTAAATATCTATCTTTTTCTGGATATAGCTTAAGCACTGATTCTAATCCATAAAGTTCAGTAACAATATTTTCATGGCAAAGCATTACTGCTTTAGACATTGATGTAGTACCAGATGTATATAAAAGCATTCTCATTTCTTTTGGATCAATCTCCGCATTTACATATTTTTTGTAATAATCAGAATTTTCTTTAACATATTGTTTTCCTTTTTCTATAAGTTTATCATAAGAAATAAAATCATCGCCTTCTTCTTTATCAATACAAATGTAATACTTAACATTATTTTCTTTGTCAGTATCTTTAATCTCTTTCATAATGTCTTTATACTTTTCATCGAAAATCACGGCATCTACTTTTGATCTTCTTAAAAGACTTATTACTTCATCTTTAGGAAGAGATCTATCTAGTGGAACTACAACACCAACTCCATTTACTATTGTAAAATATGATTCAATCCATTCATATCTATTTTGAGAAAGTATCGCAATCTTTTTATCCTTAAGTCCAAGAGAAATAAGCGAAGATGCAAGTCCATCTATCTCTTCTTTAAATTCTTTATAAGAAATATTTCTATATGTTACATTTTCACCATCTTTTATCTTCTCAATAAATGCTGTTTTTTCAGGAAATTTATCTACAGCATCATTTACTACTTCTCTTAAATCTCTATATTTTTTTACATCATTATAAAGACAATTTTTACTACTCATAATAAACTCCTTAATATAAATTCTAACAATGCGATTATATCACGTATTATTTTTAATTTAAAGTACAACTAGAAAATAAAAAACAAAATTAATAAATATCATAAAGCAAAAATAAACCCGAATTGTTAAACTTTTTTGTCTAACAATTTAGGTTTACTTCATCTATAGTCATTTTTACTATTTTAATAATATTATCTTATAAAATTAGTTTGTATCTTTTTTTCTGGTTCAGGAAGCTTTACACCGGCTTTTTTTCCTGCTTCAATACATTTTAAAAGCCATGCCATATTTCTTCCTAACATTCTCATTGTTTGCATTCCTTCCTCATCTTTTACTACTTCCTCAGGAGTATTTCCATGTACCATATTCCAATAGTTTGAATTAACTTGTGGCATATTTCTTATAGAAAAATATTTATTTAATTGGTCAAATGTAAAGCTAGCGCCACCTCTTCTACAACTAACTATACTTGCACCTGGTTTGTTTGCAAAATCCTTTCCTGATCCAGCATAAAATACTCTATCTAAAAATGATGTTATAGCACCTGAAGCACTTGCAAAATGAACAGGACTTCCAACAATTAATCCGTCACTAGTTTTTATTTTTTCTATACACTCATTTACTCCATCATCATCTCTGAAACATTTTCCAAGTTTTTTGCAAGCTCCGCACCCAATGCATCCAGCAATTGGTTTATTTCCTACTTGAAAAATCTCTGTCTCTATTCCTTCTTCGTTTAAAGTTTTTTCGACTTCTTTTAATGCAGTATATGTACATCCATTACTTCTTGGGCTTCCATTAATTAATAATACTTTCATATAATTACCTCCAATATAATAATAATATATATATAATTTTATTTCATTATTACAATAATTATTCTATCACATTAGTCAAGAAAAAGAGTGGCGACCCATTGGTCGCCACAAAGTCATTTGGTGATTTTATACTCCCCGCACCATTTCCATGGGAATCCCATGTACTGAGTTCGAGAAGGATCATCTATCACCGTTGGTTTGGATCCTCGCCACTTCTCTGTCCACACACCACCTTCATACCTTAAGAAATGGTAATCATTGATCATCTCACGATAGCTCTTGATAAGAAGAACGATAACATACTCATTTTCCTTAAGAGCCTCATGATTATAAGGCTCAAAGCCAAGACCAAGAGTTTCCATATCTTTGGATAGGAGATCTTTAACTTCATCTATGGAACAGTACTCCTCATTTAACGGCTTAAACCCTGAGATAGCACCAACCCTATAAATGCTGTCAAAGCTGGCAGTTGCACCAATTGCGTGTGAAAAGCAGTTGGTCGTATTCCTACACTCCGTCGAATCATAAGCAGAAAAATCAAGATCCTGATGGACCTGCTCCCTTATCCGGGAAACCTTTTCTGCAAATGAAATCTCCTTCATAATATCCCTCCTCTAATTGACTTATATAATAATTATATCACATTTATGTTAACTTTTCAAAATTTAAAACTATGATATAATATATTAAATTAGTAAAAAAACACAAAATATATAGGAGAAAAAATTATGAACACTTTTACTATGAAACTACAACCAAATCATTTCTATTATATGAAAAATGGGACAAAAAGAATTGAGCTTAGATTAAATGATGAAAAAAGATCTAAAATATGTATTGGTGATAAAATTATATTTTATAAAGAACCTCTTTTAGATGAATCTTTTGAAACTACTGTAATAAAATTATTAAAATATAATACTTTTGAAGAATTAATAAATGAATATGGAACAAAAATCTGTGCTGATGAAACTATTACTAAACAAGATTTATTAAATGAACTTGAAAAATTTTATACAAAAGAAAAACAATCTAAGTATGGAGTTTTAGGAATTATGATTTCTCTTAATTAATTTAATTTGTTAAAAAGAAAAGCAAATCTAAAGTAAAATATATAATTTTATTTAAAATCCACTTTAAATTTGCTTTTTATTTATATCTTTAATATTTTTATCTCCATAAATCTCCATTAATATGCTCAGTAAGAGCCATCACAAAAGCTTCTTCAGTTTGATCTATACGAGATATAACATCTTTAGTAAGAAGGCTAACTCCACCTTTTCCTTTTGCTAAGTTTTCTTCTGAAAATAATTTATCCATTACTTTTCCAAGATCAGTTTTTATTATTTCATCTACATATTTATCTGGTACAGGAAATGCAGGAGATGCACCAAAACCTTCTACACCTGCGTTATCCTCTATTACTCCTATATTTACTATCATCCATTTTCCAAGACTATTTGTAATTCCTGATTCAGAACCAATATAAAAATCAGTATCAATATTATTTTCTTTTGCATATTTTTTTAAATTTTTTACTCTGTTTTTTGCACCAATATAAATCTCATCGTTTACTGGTTCATCTCCTACATCAGAAGAAACGTTTACTCCTTCAATTTCAAAATCATCAAAATAATGACTAAATGCTCTTCTTGCACCTTCTATTTTTCCGGGATTACGAGTTCCAATTAAAATTCTCATAAAAATAACACCTTTCTATTTTAAATTATTTATAATTCCATATACCATTGCAATATCAGTTGGAACAATATATTTTGCACCAATAGCTTCAGCTACAACTAAAACGAAAGCACACATTGCTCTTGTTGCATACCACCAATCAGGATCATCTACTTTTTTTCTTATCTCATCTAATGAAATTTCTTTATAATATCGTATACTCTCTTTTTTTCTAGTATCTATATCCATCATAATTGATGAAGCTTTATCTTCATATAATGTATTTTTCTCATATTTTATTCCAGAGTTTCTTGCAAAAAACTCATGCCCTCCACCTGATAAAATTAAAATATCAGACTTTTCTTTTGGAAGATTTAGTCTTTGTTTTATAAAATCCATAACTGTATTAATATCAGTTTTTGCTATATCATCTGCTAAGTCAGGAAATTCATTCATTACATCAATTACACCTATTTTGGAATTTACCATTTCTTTTATACCATTATCATAAGTTGCAATTTCAGTAGAACCTCCACCTCCAATAAACACAGTAACTTTATCTTTTACAAATCTTGTTGTACCATATACAGTTAGTTCATTTTCCTTTTCTTGATCTATTATATTAAATTCACAACCTGTTTCTTTCTTAAATCTTGATAAAAATTTTTCTTTTTCCTCTCCTTCCAAATTTCTAAATACACTGGTACCACATACATAAATATCACTTTCATTATCTTTATTTAAATCTTTTACTTCAGAAATTAATCTACTAATATCATTTTCGTCTAGGCAATTATTTTTCTTATAATTTTTCTTAAATTGAATAGTAAGCGTTTTTAATTTTCTAATTTCTACTCCATCATACTCATCAATCTTTGTAACAGTAGATCCAACTTCAACAATTATTTTCTTCATATAACTCCTCCAAAATCGTTTTTCTTTTTATGCATTTTATAACACATCGTTTTATTCTTCAATACAAATTTAAAAAAGTATAACCAATTTTAGTTATACTTAGAAATATTAATATGTAATTATTTTACTATCTTCTAATTTATCATCATTATATTTAAATTTAACAGAAAAGATTTTATCAGTCTCTAAGATTATTTTTAAAAACTCCTTATCTCCTTCCCACATATTTAAATTATATAAATCTTTTTCATCTATCCATTTAAGATCTCCTTCATTACATTCTATGATGTTTCCTTCAAATTTATCTGAAACAAAAACATACATATATTCAGTATCCCAATTTTCTGATACATATGTAACAAAACCTCTTAAATATAATTTTTTAAGATCAAGTCCAGTTTCTTCTTTAACTTCCCTTATAATACATTCTTCAGGGCTCTCATTTTTCTCAAACTTTCCTCCTGGACCGACCCATTTTCCTTCATTAATATCATTTTTCTTTTTAGTTCTATGTAACATCAAATATTTATTATCTTTTTTTATATAACACGTTGTAGACATTATCATAATATTACCTCCAAGCTTATATTCAAGTATTATTTGCTAAACATGTTTAATCAATTTAACATTTTTAATATTTAACATATTTTATGTATTTTATATTTTCTTATAATAAAATTTTAAATTGATTTCATGAGCTTTATAACCTCTTAATATTTTCTGCATTCTGATATTCTCATCACCAGTAGCACAAGAGATAATCTTAATATCTTTATTTTCTTCTCTTAACTTTTTTATAAGCTCTATAAAAATTCCTTTGTTTCTATATTCCTCTTCAATAAACATTTGCGAAATCCAAAGTACTTCTCCGTCATTTGCCCAGTAAAAATAAGAATATAATATCATTCCAACAGGATTTCCATCTATCTCTGCAATCAAACATTTAAATTTTGGATTATCACAAAAATAATCTTTGTCAATATTTTCTCTAAGTCCATTCGTTTGCTCAGTATCATTTACATTATTTATTACATCATTTGCATGTAATATAAAATCTTTATGCTTTTTCTCAGCATGTATAATATTAATAGTATGCATAATCTACTCCTTAAAATATTTAAACTTTTTTACTTATTATTTTATAATTAATCTTCTTTTGTAATATACATTTCAGGAAGTAAATCTTTTATTTTACATATAGTTTTATTTTCAGTTAAAACTTCTGTATCTAAATTATCCATATTCACCATTCTTATTAATTCTCTACAACTTCCACAAGGAGAATATATTTTTTGTTTAGCCGCATATGCAACTATTTTCGTTATTCTACTTTCACCATTTTTAAGCATATCTGAAATTGCTGCATATTCTGCACATTTTCCAAGAGCACAATTTAAATCTACTGAAATTCCTGTATAAATATTTCCCTTATCAGTCATTAAAGCACATCCAACATGACCACAAGATGCATATTCGCTAAGTATTTTTTTACCAGCAATTTTCTTTGCTTCTTCTAATAATATTTCAAAATCTCTATCCATAAAAACTCCTTTATCTTTTTACTCATAAAATCTTTTAATATTCTCTATATCAAATATTTCTTTTACGAATTGACATAGATTTGAAAATCCCGCAATCTCTCTACTTTCTGAATCCATTACAAATTCTACTGGTTTCCATTCATATGTTCCTTCATAATTATCTTCTACTTTTGCTTCATCCACAAAATCATATATAACATTTAAATTAGTACCACTATTTTTTGGATTGCTTTCTGGATATTTATATGTAACTAATAATTTTGGGTTTTCTAATTTTATTTTTGTTTCTTCAAAGCATTCTCTTTTTGCTGCATCGATTTCTGTCTCTCCTTCTTCTATTTTGCCCCCAATACCGTTCCACATACCTTGATATGGTTTTTTATTTCTTTTTACTAACAAAACTTTCTTATAATCTTTTGTAAATAACATTATAACTACAAAATTTTTCATATTTTCATCTCCTATTATTTGCATCTTCTAAGAAAACTTTTTCTAAATATCCTCTTTTAGGATTATCTAATTTATTTAAATCCTCAGTAATTTTATTTTTATTAATAAAATAAAGTTTTTCAAACTCAATTTCAAGATTATTTTTTTCAAGAAATTCTAAATAATCTTTATAATATTTATCCATCTCATTTTTAGTCATTTTAAGCTTAGCCTTTGCAAAAATAATATATGTATGAGGCTTTAATTCTTCTTCAGGCATATCAATATATTTTATTTTCCATGAATCAACTAACTTTTTATCATTCAAATTAATATTTATTTCTTCTTTTGATTCTCTCACAATTGTGCTTAAAACATCAATTCTTTCTCCAAATATATCATCATTATCTGCGCTTCCCACTGAAACTTGTAAGCAACCAGGATAAGAAGTATCTTTTCCTAAAGCTCCTACTACATAATAACCATCGCTTGTTTCGAAAATACATCCTGCAATTAAACTAGAACAAGAATATTTTCTTTCTATTCCAATTCTCTCATTATATAAATAATGAGCATAATTAGATTTTCTACATATAATATCTATTTTTTTATTTTTTTCATCTTCTACAAACTCATTAACACATAAAAGTTCTCCATTCCATAAGCTTGGAGTCTCTTTAATAGCAGTCTTCCAAAAGCTATTAATTTTTCTTACTAAATCATCAGGAAGTTTAATTTTTTCATTTTTAATTATTGCACTTATATTAAAATCTTCTATATTTTTAATCATCATAAACCTCTTAATCTATATATTTATTTCATGTTTTTTTAAATCAGAAATTAAATCTTCTATATTATTCATATCATATATGTGTCCATCCATACCTAACTTTTTAGAAGCTTTTATATTTGGCTCTCTATCATCTATAAAAAAGCTTTCTTCTGGTTTTAGATTAAATCTAGTAAATAATCTATTATAAATTTCTTCTTCCGGCTTTGAAGTTTTTTCCTCACAAGATATTACCATTCCATCTACTAAACTTGGAATTTCTGAAGCTGATAAATATTTAAACATATTATATGGAGCATTTGATAATATATATGTTTTATACCCCTTTTTTCTTAATTCTTTCATAAGAATTTTCATTTTATCATCTTCTGAAATATAATTAGTCCATGTATTTAAAATATTTTCTCCTACATTTTTTAAATTTTCAGGTAACTTTTCCTTAATTATCTTTATTGCATCTGACAAATCTAGAGTTCCATTATCTAAATCAAGCCACTCTTGTCCATAAAAGATTGTATCTAATAATATCTTTTTATCTTCTTCATTTTCTACATAATTATTTACTATTTCTTTTGGATTAAATTTTATAATAACATTTCCCATATCAAATACTATATTTTTTATCATCTTTTCCCTCTCAATTTAAATAAATTTAATATAATTTGCTAAAGGAGTATAACCAATAGCAGTAATTATAAAATCTACACTCATTACAATTACAATCACAAAAGACATAATTTTTAATACTTTAGGATTTACTTTAGAAAAAATCTTCTCAAGAATTGGATGAACTATATATAAAAGTATAAGAGCTCCTAAAGCTAAAAGACTACTATTTCTTAGACTTACTCTTCCATTTATATTTATAAAATCATAACTATAATCCCACCATCTCTTTTGAAATAATACTTCCATTCCAAAACTTGCAACATATTCAATTATAGATGCAATGACTAAAATCATTACAAACACAAATATAGGCATTATATTTATTTTTCCAATCTTTATTTTAGTCTTTAAAAACTTTTTTAGCATAAAATACAAAGTTAGCACTCCAAATCCGTATATTGGCAAATATGGTCCATATAAAAATCCTCTATTTACAAATCCATTTCCTACTTTAAATTCCCATATAACTTCATAAATCCACCCTATGAAACAATATACAAAAAATGCACAAATAAAAAAGAAAATATTTTTATCTATATCTACTTTTTTATCTAGTTCAATTTTACTTTTTGCTTCTTCTTTAGCTTTCTTTTTTTCTTCTTTTAGTTGTTTTTTTAATTTTTTCATCTGATCTTTATTCTTGACTACACTACCATTTGCACTTTCATCTAATATTTCTTCGATTTTAGTATCATCTATATCATAATTTTCAACTAAATCATTTATATTTATTTTTTCTTTAATTTCAATTTCTTTAGATTCTTGATCTTTTTCTTTATTTTCTACTTCATCATTTATTTCTTCATCTATATCTATTTCTTTATCTTTTTGTCTTACTTTTTCAAGTTCTTCTAATTCTGAAGCTTTTCTTCTCATTTTTTCGACTCTATCAAATAAATCCTGCATCTTTCCTCCTCCATTTATTTTTTCTCTTTTGTTTTCTATATGATTATATTTGTTTTTTCTTTTTTTTTCAACATATACTTTAAAAGTTAAAACTTATAAAATTGAAAATGTTTACATAATATGATATAATAGATGTGTATGGCAAAATTTATCAGTTGTAGAACTTGCCATTACAAAAGAAAACAAAGAAAGGTGGTAAAAAGATGTCAAACACAGCAAAGATCAATTCACCAAAAGAGGAAAGTTCGTTCCGCTTTCCATTTTCTACCCCAAAGGAGGTCCCAACGAAGGAACAGTTGGAAGAAGAAAAAAGAAAAAAGGAGTTACTTCGGCTTTGTAAGCGAGTAACAGACACATCTGGCCTTAGCGATAAAGAAATCGCAGGATATGCTCTTATGTACAATGACCTGGCTCCCGGAGATGTCAAAGGAGAAATCTCTCTGCAGAGAGTAAAAAGATTCTTTGATGAATTCATTCAGCAGGATAATCCCGGTATGTATAACAGGATGCTTTCTTACTATGAGATAAGCTCACCTAATACATACTCCGAAAAAAAGCTGGAAAAGATAGCGCGTCAGATTCAGAACTACATGGAGGGCTTACGGTCAATTGACAATGCTATAAAATACTCTGTTAGCTTCGAAAAAGCTGCAAAAGAGATGGCAAAGAAACTTGATGCTCCCAAAAACATGAGCGTAAATGAGCGCGTCAAGTGGATCAGACTCTTCTTTATAGTGATTTTAGGGCAAGAATGCTTCTTTAACGAACTGGATGAGTCTGGCCGTTTAAAGAGTCTTGCATTTACAAAGGAAATTAATGAGACGTATATTTTCCCGGAGTCACTGATTGGATTAAACAACTCTCTTGCATCTTCTTTGGAAGATGGGGACATTATTTATGATATGGTAAAATCGTTTGTCGATTCATATCCTGAAAATGTCCAGGAGGCTGTCTACCGGTTTGCAGAGCTCGATGGAGTAAATCGTCCTGACTCTGCTAAACTTGCCAGAATTCGCGAGGATGTAAAGAAAAAGCTTTTCCCGAACTCATGGAGATCAGATACGCGATACTTCATGACCAAGGCAGGTGTTAAGTATATCATACCAAAACACTTAAAGCTTGCAATCCTTGCTTACAAAAACGGTGGCACCGAAAAAATGCCAACATTCACAACACAGATAATCGATGTGTTCAGTCCTTCCTTTAAGCGGCGCAAAGTCACTGCTTACAAATATGGTGAAACTACCATAAAAGGACAACACTTAGATCTCGGTGTAAGTGGTGAACAAGAGCTTATGATGTATGTGAACCTTTATAAGTGGCTCCTTGACCACCCTGGATTCCGCTTTGGAGAAGAGAAAAAGACTTTAGAAGAATATGGCCTTACTACCCTGCTCTTTGATTCTAGGATGGCTGTAACTGCATGGATTCTTGAAAACGGCTACGCTGTGTCAGATGAAGATATCAACTGGCACATGGTAGGCACTGTATTAAATCCTGATGAGAATTCTGAGCTCTTCATGGATTACTACAATGGCGATCTTCCAGCAAGTGACATTCTTAAGCATTTCGGATTCAATTCCGAAAAATTAGCACGTATGTGCTTTAGCTTCAAAGGCCTGTCACTTTTCGACAAAACAGAGTTTGAACGTGTCCTTCGCAGGGTTAGAATGTTCGGATTCGAACATAGCCTGGTAAGCGACAAGATATACGCTCAGCTCTATCAGTATCTTCTTGAGTCCGACATTCCTTGCGGCCCGAAGAAAAAACCCGTTTCATCATACGGTATTCGGTTCGTTATGAAATAAGTTCTACAACCCCTGCCGCGCACGACTTGCGTGGTAGGGCTCTTTTTTTATTCTAGATTTATATTAGTTAAATTTCTTATGATTAGTATTCTATTTTTTATATTTAATACTAAAATTCTTTAAGTAGTTATTTTTTCTATACTTTTAAGTGTATTCTACTAAAAAAGAAAGAACCATAGACAACACTTCGTCTATGGAACACGTCACATACTGAGAAGAACTTTATACTTTTTTAGTTCATCTCAAAATCTTTTCTATGAAATTGTATGCCTTATCAAAAAAACTATCAGGCACTTGGGATGCGATTCGAATCCTTCCAACTGTCACATCTGGTCGAAATCTTCTTACTTTTTGGTCATACTTGCAAATTTGAGCTGAAATTTTTCCTTTCCAGCGAATAGTGCAATAAACATCACTATCACAAACAAAGAAATCTCCAGGAATCAGTGAGTCAAATGATACATATTCGATCAAAAGCTTCTCTCTAGAATCTCTTTTAGCATAACCGAAAATTTCAGTAAGTCTTCCATCTGATGCGTAA
Organism: uncultured Clostridia bacterium; assembly: GCA_944387405.1. GTDB lineage: Bacteria > Bacillota > Clostridia > TANB77 > CAG-508 > UMGS1994. The sequence goes on along the minus strand of CALXET010000001.1, from coordinate 47,324 downwards.
TAATATGGACCTCCTGCATCTCCTTCATCAAGATTCTCTACCATGATGCACTTTTTCACATCACAATAGATCATGTACTTTGAATGGACTTTTTCAAGCCCTTCGAATCTTTTAATATCTCTTATTTTCATATCTTGTCCTCCTAATTGTCTCATAAGAAATATAAAAGTTCTTCTGTTCTGTAACATATACTTTCTCTATATAAGATAATAATCTTCATACACTAATCTAATAAAGAAAGTACATTATTATTATACCACTAGTCTACATAATTTTCAAATTTTATTATATAAATCATATTTTAAACATTTTTATTTATAATTCTTTTAAATACCATACATCACACGCATAATGTTCTGTTTTAAGCAATGGCGTATCTAATCTTTTAAATCCATATTTTAAATAAAATTTATTAGCAGCAACCATATTACTCAATGTTTCTATATAACATTTCTTATAATAGATTTTCGCGTAATCTAAAGCTATCTCAATTAGCTTATGAGAAATCCCTGTACCTCGTGCTTCTTTTAGGCAATACATTTTTTGAAGTTCACATACATCATCTAAAGTTTCTATTTTTCCAATTCCGGCTCCCCCAACTAGTTTTCCTGTATTTTTTTCTTCTATTACCCAATATTTATATCCATCTTTATTATAAACAGTAGAAAGTCTTCCAAGCTCAGGGTCTGCCCACGCTAGTCCCTCTCTATTTCCGCCAAATTCTATTAAACAAGTTCTAATTATGTTTTCGATTTCTTTATTATCTTTTTTATTTATTTCTCTAATTATATATTCCATAAAGGATCTTATTATTTTACCTTTCTATTTTAATTCACAATCTTGTGTTGATCATTATTCCATGCAGGAGTACAAACCATACTTACTTTGCAATAATCAGTAATCCAAGCATACTTTTCATTTGGACTTATTAATATTGTATCTCCCATAAAAAAATCTACTTCTTCATTTCCAAACTGTAATTTTCCATTTCCCTCTAGTACATATATAAGTTCTGTACATTCTGTATTAACACAATACTCATTTTCTTTTTCTGGATATCTTCCTGTAATTGTTGCTATTCCTAAATCCATATTTTTATTTTTAAAAGAATATTCTATAGTTTTACAACTTTTACTATTTTCTCCTTTTATTCCTTCATCTTTTCTTATAATTTCCATTATAAATCTTTCCTTTCTTCTATTTTCTTTATAACTTTACAAGGATTTCCTACAGCAATACTATTTGAGGGTATATCCTTATTTACAACACTTCCTGCTCCAATTACACAATTATCTCCTATTGTAACTCCAGGAAGGACTACTACATTTCCTCCAAACCACACATTATTACCTACTTTTATTTTTTTAGCATATTCTAATCCTTTATTTCTTAAGGTTGCATCTATTGGATGTCCTGCAGTATAAAATCCTGAGTTAGGACCAATAAAAACATTATCTCCAAACTCAACAATATTTGCATCTAATATTACTAAATTATGGTTAGCATAAAAGTTTTCACCTACTTTAATATTATATCCATAGTCACACCAAAAAGGCTGTTCAATTATACATCTTTCTTTCATATCTCCTAAAATATTTTTTAATATATTATTTCTTTTTTCAAAATCAGATGGTTTTATATTATTATACTCAAAACATAAATCTTGTACTTTAAATCTTTCTTTTATTAAATCTTCATTATAATTTGCATCATACAACTCTCCTGCAAGCATTTTATCTTTTTCTGTTACATTTTCGCTCATAAAAAAATCTCCTTAAATCTTCTTTTTATTTAATGATTAAAACTTTTATATTATCATAACACATAATTAAAATAATATTAATATTTTTATTATCTTTTATCTTACTTATTTTTAATCACTTTATAATTACTTTTATTTGCAAGTAAACATAATTTTGTGTTTTATTGAAAAATATGCTATAATTAATGTATTACAGATGAAAGGAGTGTTACTTATGGCCAAATTAGTGCCTATTACGGAAAAAGACTACCGTGAATATCGGAAAAGCTTTTCTAAAATCCAATACAGCTTTTCCAAAAAAGGTGAATCTAGACCTATACCCATGGAGCTAATACATGATGCTTCTATGGTAGGAATTCTTAAGAAAGGAGAATTTCTTGATATTATCGAAGATCCAAGAGTTGCAATGTACTTTTTAAAGAACTCTGAAAATGAAATTATTGGAGTTACAGCTTTAGCATTTCAAAATGGTATATGTGATATCAAGGAGTTTGCCGTATTTGATGAAGGAAAAGGCATTGGCAGAGAGCTTTATGAACTTGTTTCAGATGTCTGCAGACAAAGAGGCGTCTATGAACAAACCCTCTGGTGCCCCTTTACATTTGAAGGTTCCCGTGCTTTCTGGGAAAAACTTGGTTTCTACCAGAAAAGAAGAGATACATTCTATAAGAGGATCCATAAAAAATAATATAATTAAGTAACACGTAAACCAATATTAAAAGTCCCTCATGCAGGCTCTTGCCAGCAATCTGGGACTTTTCTCTTTTTTTCTATTTCTTTTAATTTTATATTTTTTAATTTTTTTATTCTTTTTATTATTTTTTATCTTCTTTTTTATCTTTGTTTAATTCTTTATATCTCTTAATTTTCATAGTAGAAGTTTTTTCAAATTCTCCCTCTTTAATTTCTAGACTTTTTACTGCTTTATATGAAGTTAATTTTTTATTTACTTCTTTTATTTTATTCCAGATTAAATCATGAATCTCTTCTTTAGATAACTTACCATGCAATTCTTCTATTTTCTCATAATCAGGAATTACTCTTGCAGTAATTATTAATTCTTTTTGCTCTTTTTTACTGTTTTTATCTGGCTCTTTTCCATAAACCATAGATTCTTTAATTTCATCTACTTTATCAAGCATCATTTCAATTTCTTCAGGATAAATATTCTTACCATTTTGAGTAACAATAACATTTTTACTTCTTCCTGTTATAAAGATAAATCCATCATCATCTATATATCCAATATCTCCTGAATTGAAATAACCATCTTCATCTATTACTTTCTTTGTTTCTTCTTCATCTTCGTAATATCCAATCATTAATGTAGGAGTTTTAATTAATATTTCTCCTTCACCATTTTCATTTGGATTTTTGATTTTAACTTGTGCTTGAACTATTGGTTTTCCAGCAGATCCTATACATGGTTTATATTCTGGTGTAAGTGCTGATATTGGTGCAGTCTCTGTTAATCCATATCCTTGTAAGAAAGTTATTCCTATGTTTTCAAGCCATACCCCTACTTTTTTATCTATTGGAGCTGCTGCTGAAACAACTATCCTTAAATTTCCGCCTAAATTATCATATATTTCTTTAAATACTTTTTTCTTAATATCAAATCCTGCTGCTTTTAATACATTTGTAACATGAATCATAGTATTTACTAATTTATCTTTTTTGCTTTTTACTATTTGTTCATTTATCTTTTTATATAAACTCTCTACTAATAAAGGAACTGTTAATATTGCAGTTGGTTTTGCTTCTTGAAGATTTGGTACTATATATCTTAAACCTTCACAAATTGCAACAGATGCTCCTTGTGACATTGGATATAAAAATCCAATTGTTGATTCATAACAATGATGAAGTGGAAGCACTGAAAACAATCTATCTGAAGGATAAAGTTTTACATATGCTGTAACTGCATTTATATTTTCTGCTAAATTTCTATTATTAAGCATTACACCTTTTGATTTTGCTGTTGTTCCTGATGTAAAAAATAATATTTTAAATTCTTCTGGATCAATTTCAATATCTTCAAAAGTTTTGTTTCCAGAATTTCTTAAAGCTTTTCCAAGCTCTATTAAATTTAGAAGTCCTACATCTTTTCCTTCTAATTTTTTATCTGATCTCATCTCAATAAAATACTCTACTTCTGGAACATTTTCTTTTACTTTATTTATTGCTTCACCATTTTTTGGAGAATATATTATAGCAGATGCTTTAGATCTTCTTACTAAGTTTTCTATTTCATTTTCTGGAAGTTCTCTATCTATTGGAGAAACAATACCTACTCCACAAAGCATTGCCATATATGATGTATACCATCCATATTGAGTTTCTCCTATAATTATTACTCTTTTATCTTTTAAGTTTAATATATTAATCAAAGCTGTTCCTAGTGCAAAAACATCTTCTCCAAATTCTTTATATGTTATAACTTTATAAGGTTCTTTATGATTTGGTTTTTCTAGTATACATGATTCATTTGGATATTTTTCTACTGATCTTAAGAAAAATTCTTTTACAGTTTTATAATGAGTTCTGTCTTCATATGGAGTATTTCTTTTTTTAGTATTATGTTTTTCCATTTTTTCATAATCTATATTTGTAAGCTCATCCTCCATATTCATTTTCATTTTTTTAAATTTGATTTCAGGCATTTTAAAATCTCTTAGTCCCATATTCATACCTCTTTCTACTACTTATAACTTATATTCATATTACAAATATATTTCATAAATTACTTTTTTATTATTTATTTCTTCATTAGGTTCTTAATATATTCTACTTCTTCATCGCTATTTAATCTCATAAAAATTGGTTCTCCTTTTTCAATTACATTTACATTTTTTAAATTCTTAAAATCTTTTAATGAATCAAAAGTGATTTCTTTAGAATCTACACCAATTTGTCTTAATATATTATCTGATGTATCGTTCATAAATGGTCTAATTAATATAGCAATCTCTTTAAGTCCTGCAATTAGATGATACATTGATGATTTTAATTTCTCTTCTTTTTCTTTCTTTTCTTCTTCTCCTTCACCATCAACATTTTTTGCAAGTACCCATGGTGATGTTTCATCAATATATTTATTAGTTCTTGCAATAAATGTCCATATATCTTGAAGAGCATTTGCTATCTCATATTCTTTCATATGATTTTCAAATTCAGTAATTACATTTTCAGCATCTTTTTCATAAGATTCATCTACTTCATTTTTATGCCCATTATATTCTGGAACTATTCCACCAAAATATTTATTTACCATAGATACTGTTCTATTTAATAAATTACTTAAATCATTACATAAATCAAAATTATATCTAGAAACAAAGCTTTCTGGAGTAAATAATCCATCTGATGAAGTTGGTACTTCTCTTAATAAGAAATATTTTGTTGCATCTAATCCGTATTTTTCGGCTAATTGTTCTGGATATATTACATTTCCTTTTGATTTAGACATCTTTCCATCTTTCATTGTAATCCAGTTATGAACTACTATCGTTTTTGGGAGTGGAAGATCAAGTGCCATTAAAAATATTGGCCAATATATTAAATGGAATCTTGCAATATCTTTTCCAACAAATTGTACATCTGGCTCCCAATATTTTTTAAATAAACTATCGTCATCAGATGTATAACCAAGTGCTGTTAAATAATTCATAAGAGCATCAAGCCATACATATATTACATGTTTTTCATCACTTAAAACTTTTATTCCCCAATCAAAAGATGTTCTTGTAACACATAAATCTTCAAGTCCCGGTTTTATAAAGTTATTTATCATTTCTGTTTTTCTATATGCTGGTTTAATAAAATCTGGGTGCTCATCATAATATTTTAAAAGCCTATCTGCATATTTTTTCATATTAAAGAAATATGCTTCCTCTTTCATTTTCTTTACTTCTCTACCACAATCTGGACATTTTCCGTCTACAAGTTGAGTTTCTGTGAAATATGATTCACATGGTTCACAATACCATCCTTCATATTCACCTTTATAAATATCTCCTTGTTTTAAAAATCTTTCAAATATTTTTTGACAAGCTTTTACATGATATTCATCTGTAGTTCTTATATATTTTGTATAATCAATTTTCATTTCTTTCCAAAGCTCTTTTGCAGCTTTTGCTTGTCCATCTACATATGCTTTTGGATCTAAACCTGCTTCCTTTGCTTTAGTCTCTATTTTTTGTCCATGTTCATCTGTTCCTGTTAAGAAAAATGTATCATATCCTTGAAGTTTTTTATATCTATTTATACTATCTGCTAAAACTTCTGTATATGCTGTTCCGATATGAAACTTACCACTTGGATAATATATAGGTGTTGTTAAATAAAATTTCTCCATACTCTTCTTTCCTCTCCTTATTTTTACTCTCTTATTTTACTACCAAATGCGAAATTTATCAATAATATAAGTAATATTAACTTCTAATTAGAAATAAATAAAAAATGAAAAAGCCAAGAAAATAATATTAAAATACTTTCTTGACTTTCTATTTCTATCTTTATTCTTCTATCTCCTCTAAAACTAATGCTTTTTTAGGGCAAAATGAAGAACATTTACCACAAGCTATGCATTTACTATAATCTACAGTAGGTGCTTCAAAATCTTTTTGACTTAATGCTCCTACTGGACATATTGAAACAGATGGGCACTTGTGATTTTGTGGGCATCTTTCTACTATAACTTTTAATCTTTTCATATATTTTCCTCCTTTAATTCCTTTGCAAGTATTATTTCTTCAGGACCATTTGGAAGAGTAAAACCTCCTATCTTTTTAAATCCTAATTTATCATAAAAGTATTTGCTTGATTCATCTTCTCTAGTACATGTCATAATAGCATTATAGCCTCTTCTTTTTATCTCTTCTTCGAAAAACTCCACTATTCCTTTTCCATAACCTTTTCCCCTATTATGTTCTGTTACATAAAGCATATTTATAAATGGTGTATTATCCCAAAATAAATTATATCTAAGCCATCCAATAAATACCTCATTTTCTTCTGCTATAAATACTCTTTTTGAATTTATAGCATTATATAATTCATCTTGACTTACTTTCTTATCCCTTTCTGATAAATTTTCTAAATCTTCCATTGCTGCTTCTCTTATATACAATTTTCTCATCCTTTCTATTTTTTACTTTTGTAATTTATACTATATTAATTACTATTCTTTTATTTTTAAATAATTCCTTAAATCATTTAAAGAATTTTTAGCATCTTCTACTCCTAAATCATACATCTCCTTAAGTTTTTCTGTATCTCTTTCTATTCTTTTTATATCTACTAATCTAGAAGGTCTTATTACAAAAATCTTTTTTTCTTTTTCTAAAGAAATTACTTTTTCAACTTCATCATTATACATTTTATATCTATTATTTAATGTATCTATATAATTTTGGTATCTTTTATAATACCATTTTGATATTCTTTTACTGCTTTTCTTTTTTCTATATTCTAGTGGTCTTGTTAATACTACAATTACTTTATCTACGTCCATTTTTATCATTTCATCTACAGGAATACTATCTGCTGTACCACCATCTAAATATTTTTTATCTCCAATTTTTACTATTTTAGATACATATGGCATAGATCCAGAAGCTCTTAAATATTCAATATCTTTTTGAGCATCATTAATCTTTATGTATTCTGGTTTTCCTGTATCTAGATTTGTTACAACTGCATAAAACTCCTCTGGTGTCTTTTTATATGTTTCGTTATCAAATACATCTAATTTATTTGGAAGCTCATCATAACAAAATTCTTTATTTACAATATCTCCTGTTTTTACTAATGACTTAAACCCCATATATCTTTCATCATTTGCATATTTCAAATTATATCTTAATGTCCTACCTTTTTGTCTTGATTTATAATTTACACCAAATAAAGCCCCTGCAGATACTCCTATTATCTTATCAATTTTTATATCTTCATTTTCTAAAAATACATCTAATACTCCTGCAGTATATAGTCCTCTCATTGCTCCGCCTTCTAAGACTAATCCAACTTTCATTTTATCACCTGCTTTTATAAGTTTATTTTAACTTATTTTAATTTTTCTTGATTTTGCTTTTATCTTTTTCGTCATTATATCATAAAATAAAAATTACACAAATATAATACTTATAATATCAGATGTATTTATATTAATATTATTATCTATTTGAATCTTTTTTCGTATATAATCAATATTTGTGACTCTTCCCAAAACCTCTATATATTTTCCATTTCTATAAAATCTTAATCTTACACTTCTTCCAATCTCAATTTGATTAAATTTATCATTAAGCTCTACTAAAGATTCTTCAGACAATTCTTTCTTTTCTTCATATTCTATCTCTTTTTCTCTTAATGCTTCACTAAATCCTTTTAATGCATCAAAAGGAAGAAATTGTTTTGCTCTAGATACTTTACTCACTATTATGCCCCCCTATAAGTTTATTTCTCAATATCGTTGTTGCTCCATCTTGTAAATCCATACCTCGTATTATTGCATTTTTACCTAACTTATTTTTTATGCTACATAGTGCAAGTTCTAATTTTCTTTCTTTATCTTTTGATTCTTGGTTTTCAAAAAGACTTAGCTGTATATTCTCTGTTTCAACTACATTTGCAAAATTAACTCCTATTCTTCTTATTCCAAAATTTCTATTTGTTGTAGAATCATACAAACGTAAAAATTCTCGCAAAAGCTCTGAATATATATTAGTATAATTATTTATTTTTTTCATTTCACCTGTACTTTTTATAATATTTTTAGAATATCCTATATATAAACCTATCGTATCTGTTACTAAATTACTTTCTACTAATCTCAAGCTTCCTATCTCAACCATTTCTTTTAATACAATTCTTGCTCTTTCAAAAGAATAATCCTCAAATAATACTTGACTATTTGTTATACTATTTGTTTTAGGTTTATACTTTTTTATATCAGCTATTGTACATGTTTCTCTTCCAAAAGAATGATCTATTAAATATTCAGCATTTACCCCAAATTCTTTATATAACCTTTTTTGATCAGTATGAGCAATATCATACATATCAAATATTCTCATTTTATTTAATCTTCTTTCTATTCCTTTTCCTATCTGCCAAAAATCAGAAAGTGGTTTATGATGCCATAATTCTTTTTTATATTTTTCTTCGTCTAGAAATCCAATATTTGTACTACTATGTTTTGCAGTAATATCTAAGGCAATTTTAGCTAAATACATATTCGTACCAATTCCCGCTACAGCAGTTATTCCATATGTCTTAAATATATCTTTGATAATCGTTTTTGCAATATCTATGGCATTTACTTTATATAACTTCAAATAATTAGTCACATCCATAAAAGCTTCATCTATTGAATACACATGTATATCATCTTTTGAAAAGTATTTTAAATAAATTCCATATATATTTGCAGAATATTCAATATACTTTTTCATCCTTGGAGTTGCCATTATATATTTAATATTTGGTGGAATTTCAAAAACCCTACACCTATTTTTTACACCTAACATTTTCATCTTTGGAGATACTGCCAAACAAATCGTTCCTTTTCCTCTATCTGGATCTGCTACAACTAAATTTGTGTTAAATGGATCTAAACCTCTTTCAACACATTCTACAGATGCATAAAAAGTTTTTAAATCTATACACAAATAATATCTTTGCATATTTCTCACACTCCAAATTATAACTTTAAAAACATTATAACATCATTTATTTTCTTTGTAAACATTTGTTCGCATATTTTTGCGTTTTTTCTGTTTTATTGTAGTTATATCTTATTGATACATTCTGTAAATCATGGTATAATCTATTGCAGTAAATTATATTATAGTCTTTGAAAGACGTTTTCTTTCGGAGGCTATGTCCTCCGAACACATTAGAAGGAGGAACAAATGAAACGGTTAAGCTTAACAATTAGTATCATATGTCTAATACTTGTCTGCGTGATAAGTTTTCTAAAATCAAATGTAGTTGTTGATAAAGAAGAAACTCTTTCTGTAACAGCAACGATTACAGACAAAGAACATAAAAAAACTTACACGACCATGATGCATATAACCACAGGCGAAACTACAACTTTTATCCCTCAAACACATCCAGAAAAGTTTTTAGTTACTGTTGAATATCAAAACTTGACAGAAACATTTGATGATGAGGATCTTTATAATTCTGTGGACTGTGGAGATTCTATTGAGATAATACTCTACAAGGCTTTTAATAAAAAAGGAAAACTCTTAGATGAATCACTTAAGCTACCTTAAAAACCGTAAAACAAAAGAGTGAGAAAACTTCAAAGTTTCCTCACTCTTTTATTCCTTATAAATTTATCATCCAAGTGCCATATCTAAAATCATCATAATTACAAATCCAATAGCAACTCCCATTGTTGCTAAATTTGTATGGTCTCCTGCTTGTGATTCTGGAATTAATTCTTCTACAACTACATATATCATTGCTCCTGCTGCAAAAGAAAGCAAATAAGGAAGTACTGGAACTACTGCTTGAGCAAAAAGGATTGTTAAAACTGCTCCTATTGGTTCAACTATTCCAGATAATGCTCCATAGAAAAATGCTTTTGATTTTTTCATTCCGTCACTCTTAAGTGGCATAGATATAATCGCACCTTCTGGAAAGTTTTGTATAGCAATTCCAATTGCAAGTACCATTGCTCCTGCTAAGCTCATTCCTACATTTCCAATTAAAAAACCAGCAAAAGTAACACCTAAAGCCATTCCTTCTGGTATATTATGAAGAGTTACTGCTAAAACAAGCATCGTCTCTCTTTTAATTGTTGCTTTTAGACCTTCTTCTTTATTAGCGTTTCTGTGCAAATGTGGTATTATGCAATCAAGAATAAGTAAAAAAATCATTCCGAATAAAAATCCACTCGAAGCTGTCACCCATGGAATATGACCTTGACTTTCAGCCATATCTATAGCTGGCATAAGAAGTGACCAAATTGATGCTGCCATCATAACTCCTGCAGCAAATCCCATAAGTATTTTTTCTATTTTTTTATTTATTTTATTTTTCATGAAAAATACCATTCCTGATCCCAAAGCTGTACCTAAGAACGGTATTAATAGACCTATTGCTACTTCCATATTTTATTCCCCCATTTCTTAGTTTATTTTATTTTGATTTTTTATTATAACATACTTTTTAAATTAAGTCTAGACTATATAGAAAAGCAACTTCTTTATATAATTTCCCTCCAAATTCAATATCTTTTTCTGCAACTACTTTTCCACCCATTTTTGTATAAAACTTTTTAGCATTTTCATTTTCTTTCAAGCACCAAAGTATCATCTTATGTTTATTCATTTTTTTAAACTCTTCTTTAACATATGAAAACAGCTTAGTACCAACACCCTTATGCTTATATTCATACTTTACATATAGTGCAAGTAATTCACAATCTGCTTCTTTTATCTCTTCATTTCTATTTTCAGTAGAATATCTACAAAATCCAATTACTTTATTTTCAAATTCTGCAACAACAAATCCATTTTGATTAAAATCTTTTTGCCTCTTTTTTATTTTTTCTTCTCTACTTAAGTTATCTAAATATTCATCAGATATTATTCCCCTATATGCTGTTTGCCATCCAGTAACTTGAATATCTACTATGCATTCTATATCTTCCCTTTTTACTTTTCTTATAATAACATTTTCCATAAATACTCCCATATATTCATAAATATTTTCTGAAAATATAATAACACAAAAATAAAAAAGTAGACAATTATTTTATTAATTTATCTACTTTTTTATATAATTAAAATTCTTCTCCATAATATTTTTTTATTTCATTTATTAGCTCTAATGTAGCTTTATTAATCATATTTTTCTTTAAAGTTGCTATTCCTTCTTTAGTTCCCTCTAATGTAACTTCTTTTATTACATCCACTTTATCATTAATTTCTTCTACATCACTTGTGTTTGCAATACCAATTCCAATTTCATCTAATACCAATTGTTTAATAATAGTTGAACTTGTAACTTCATAATGTGCTTCTAATTTAATATTTTTACTTAATAAATAATCATCTATCATTTTTCTTTTAGCAGTACCACTTTTAGGCAAAATCAATATATCGTTTTGAATATCGTCAATAGTCTTAATTTTATGCTCTTTTAAATATTTTTTACTTGCAAAAAAACAATACCTTGCTTGTTTTAATCCAATAGTTTCTACATTTGAATATCTACTAAGTCCATCTTTTAAGTTTAAAACAACTATATCTAAATCTCCATTTGCAAGTTTTTTCACCATTTCTTCTGTTTTTCCATTGCTAATACTAATATTTACTTTAGGATATTTTTTCATAAAATTTATAAGTGGATTATATATAAGTGATAAAATTAAAGAATTTGATCCGCCTATCCTAATAGTTCCTCTTTCTAAGTTATTGTACTGTGAAAATAAATTTTCTGCATTGCTCATTGTTTCAATACTGTCTTTCACATATTCATATAAATTTTTTCCTTCTTCTGTTAATTCAACACCATTTTTATTTCTATAAAAAACTTTACCACCTAAAAGTTTCTCTAGTTTCTGAATTGATTGTGTTATAGCAGATTGAGACACATACATATTTTTAGCAGCTTTTGAAAAATTTTTATATTTTACTACTTCACAAAATACTCTATATAATTCTAAATCTGTATTCATATATTCCTCCAATAATTTCTTCGATTTTATTTTCCAAATATTCTGGGACTTCCAACAAAATACATTTTTCCATTATCATAAAATAAAGCTTCATCATCTGTTAAGGCATATACTTTAAAAGGATTATCTTTTAAAGTCCTTTCATAAAACTCTTCTGTCCAATCTGATCTATCTTTTCTTAAATAATGTGGGATAATATTTATATCTATTAAACCTAAAGTTTTATTTTCTATATTTTCTTCTTCAACATCATATCTTTCTCTCCAAAAGTCTTTACTTTCAATATGTTTTCCAAGAAGATTTGCTCCTGCTGAAGTTCCCATTATTACTATATCTTTTTTTGCTACTTCTTCTATTACATCAGTAAGATTAAGTTCTTTTAGAAGACTCGGAAGAGCAAATTGTTTTCCACCTACTATATATACTAAATCAGAATCTAGTAATCTCTTTCTTATTTCTTCTTTACTATGAGCTCTTAAATTTACAAAGTCAATTCTTCCGCCTATGTATTTTTCTATTCTAGATAGTTCATTAATAAGCCATCTTTTGCTTTTATCTCCTCCAAGAACAACATATGCTTCATTAATTATTGCTACATTAATATTCTCTAAAGGTTTTCCTACTAACTTTGAAACCTCATTTGCAATTTTATCATTCATAAAACCTTGTGATGCAAGTACTAATTTCATATAAATACCTTCTTTCTTTTATAAAATTAATTTTAAGCTTGTTCTTCATTTTGTTTTTTCTTAATTTTATTTAAATTTTAAATTATATTCTAAAATAAAACCATACCTTCTCCAAGTCCCGCTTCTTTTCTAGCCTTGAACCCAAACTTTTTATAAAAAGTTTCTCTTCCTAGTGAAGGACCAATATAAGTTCTAATTCCTGGATTTATTTTCTTATACTCATCAATCTTTTCAAGAAGCAATTTCATTATCTCTGTTCCAATTTTATTTCCTTGATATTCTGGGATAACAATGATATCTTGAATATATAGAAATATTGTTTTATCTCCAATTATTCTTCCATAACCAATTACTTCTTTATCATCATAAACTGTAATAGAATATAAAGTATTATCTAAAGCTTGTTTTACAACTATATTTTCTCTTTTACCCCAGCCTACTTTTTCATTTAAATAATTAAAATCTTCTACAGATATTTTTTCTTTGCTATATCTTATCATATTATTTTTATATCCTTTTATATTAAATTTTTAAAACTTTTTAAATTCTAAACTTATTTTTACAATTACTCACTTATTTTTTTATATACAAATTTATATAAGAAATCTCCAAAATAATTTCTCATAAGGCACATATATTCTTCTTTGCTTACATATTTTCCATCTTTATTATAACATAACATTTCATAATCTTCGCCATATTCTTTTATCGTATAATTTAAATCATAAAAGCCATTTTTTATATAAAAGTTTTTTCTTCTTTCTCTTTGCTTAAAATTTTCTTTATTTTCATTTACTTCTTCTATATTTAAAACTATTCTATAATCTTTATACTTTTCTTTTAGCAAAGACAATATCCTGCCACCATATCCATTACCTCTTGCATTTTTATCTATTGCTAAATAAAAAATAAATACTATATCTTTATAAATTACATTATAAACTAATCCTGCAAATTTATCTTCTTCATATATTCCATAAAAATTTACATTATCTTTTCTGCTAAGCCTTTTTAAAAGCCAAAATGGAACTTGCTCATTTTTAGGAAAAGCTTCTTTATATAACTTTTTTAAATCTTTTACAATTTCTTTATTATGTTTTACATCAATAAAATCTAATTTAAGCATAAATAAACCTCTTTTTAAAAGTAATTTTTTTACTTAATATCTCCAATCAATATCGTACTTATCATCAATTAAAATATAATTATAACCATATTTTTTACACATATCTAAATTATATTTATTCTCCTCTATAAACTCATCTATATTTATATTATCCTTATATAATCTATTTTCTATTACATTTTCATATTTTAAAATGTTTTCTATATTATTTTTTATATATTTTTCAGTCATAATTAAACATATATATTTTATACTTTTCAAATATTCTTCTGAAAAATCATCTTTAAAACTAAAAGGTATGTATACACCTTCAATTATAATATTTTGATTATTCTCTATATTAGTTTTTATTATCTCTCTTACAATAGGCCATAAGTACTTTTCTAAATTCTCGTCATCTTCTACAGAAATATTTGTATATTTACTTCTAATAAGACCCATTTTTAAATGATCAATAGAAATATACGGATACTTATATTTTTCAAGTAACTTTTGTGCTAGTATTGTTTTTCCTGTATGTGATGTTCCTGCAATTAAAATTACCATTTCTGCCTCCAAAAAAATTAATCTATTAATTTAAAAATCTTCATTTTCTATTTTTTATAATCATATTCCCATAAGCTAAGTTTACCATTAACAGGAATGTTTTCTATCTTTTCTACATTTTCTATCTTAAATCCATATCCATCCCAATCCGTGCTATTTATAACATTATCATATATTGGTGATTTTTTCTTTTTTAGCATTTCTCTTGCATTTTCATCTATTTTAATACAATCTGTTAAATTTGCTTTTGCAATAATACATCCTATTGGATATTCTAAATTATACATTTCGTATTTTTTCATTGCTTTTTTATCTATACCCTTTCCTGCATGTATTAAAATTTCTCCTCTATATTTTGTTTTCCATGTTCTAAATTCATACTCTTTTAATCCTTCTGCAATTAAAGATGCAAATGGTTGTTTAATAGTAATTACTTTCATAAATTTCTCCTTTAAAAGTAAAATAAATAAAAAAATATATAATAACTAATGCTTTAGTATATATTCTTATTTACCCGTATAATATCAAATAGCGTAGTAATTATCAACTAATTACTACGCTATTTATAAGACAAAAAAAGTCCCCCTTTTACGGGGGGTTATTGTGCATCTAGAGAGAATGTTCTTATAACAGATCCTGATGGAGCATATATTTCATAGCTTTTTTGGCTTGATTCACCAAATCCGAAAGCTAATATTTTTCTTAAAGTCTTATTCACTTTATTTTTTGTATACGTTGTATATTCAACTACATGAGGTATACAATCTTCTTTTTCGTAAATCGTTGTATTATCCGCATCAACCTTACCGCGTTTTATTCCGCCATCAGTTGCTTCATAATTTTCCCTTTCATTTGTAATATATTATAATTATATCTTTTTCTTACATTAATTACCACCAATTTTACTTTTTAATTTTGTAAACTCTAATTGTCAAATATTTTTCTTTATAACAAAAAGGCACTATAAAATTATAGTACCTCTTATTTTTTGCTTTTTTTATTTAATTTTATACTGATTTTTTATTAATTTGAAAACTCAAAATAAAGATTAATCGTCTATACCTTGTCCTTTTTTAGTTTCATCTTTATCGTTTTCTTTTACCTCTTTTGTAAATTCTCCTAATACAGAATTTATATCATCTAAATTTGTACCATTTTCCATCATAACTTCAGGAATCTCAGATAAATCATGCATACTATATCTAATATTTGCAATGTTATTAGTTACTTCATCAGCATCATTTAAAGGTTCTATGTGATCATAATAACCAATTCCATCCGCAACGCCAACAAATTTACCTTTATAGACTTCTCCATTTAATATTCCGTCTACATCTACACCTAATTGTCTTAAAACTGGTATAGGGATTTCTGATAATACTCTTGAAACACCATTTCTATCTGGATCTGATACTGCAACTAAAGTATCATAATATCCTGTCCCTATTAAGTCATTTGATGTTCTACTTAAATAAACTAATTTTACATTTTCATCATTCATAAGTTCATTTATAAATCTTTCATTTTGTTTCGTATAATCAACTTTTTCTCTATGTAAAGTAGTAGTATCGTCTACTTTAACAGTTTCCATTTCTCCAGTATGTGTAGCTAATGATGGTAATTTGTCTTTTATAAATTTTATTTCACTATCTTTAGGATAAGAATATAAAAGTCCAACATATTCAAATTCTTTTCCTTTTACAACATCAGATATATCTATTCCTCGTTTTTTAGCTTCTTCAAGCAAAATGCTTATCATCTTAGGATCTTCAGATATTCTCTTAATAACTGTTGCTCTAGCTTCTTTATCTATACTTACATCTTCTCCAGTTTCTTGATCAATTTCAAAAAAATCTTGCCTATCATATGCCATTAAATCATAATAAATACCTTCTAAAGTTCCTTCAAAATCTTCTGATAGTTTTTCTTTTAATCTATCTTCAGAAAATTCATTTTCATAATATCTTTCTTTTATTAATTTTTCTAAATCATCTTTTTCCTCAATTAATGTACGAGATTCTAAAAAGTATCTAGCGCTCTTTGAACCATTTGCTGCCATTGAAATGATTTTATCTAAACCATCTTTTTCATTGCTAAAATATTCTACTATATCTTTGTTCTTTCTATACTCTCTTGAAAACGGTATCTCAAATTTTGTTTTTTCTCTATTTAAGATATTATAATATTTTTCAGCTGCCTCTACATCATAATCTAAATATTCTAATAATCTATCGAAATCCTCTTGCTTTTCTTCTTTTGAATCGTATGATCCTGCTAAATACCAGTTTGAATTATTACTACATACTAAAAAATCACCAATCTTATAGTAACTACCCATAAAATTAATTCTTCCTAATAACCTTTCATAAAAAGGATTTCCTGAATAAACTGTTTTAAGCTTATCATCTTCATCGATTTTAGTATCTATCTTTATAGGATGTCCATCATATAAAAACATGTCTGAATTTATATCATCTAATTTAACTTCTTCATAAGGAACACCAAGATAATCACTTATTCTTTTCCTATCTTTGCTACGATAATCTCTATTTTCATCTTTACCTATGTATTCAAACTCTCCATTTTCATTTCTTTCTAGAGTTCCTATTTTATCTTTTCCTCTAAGTCTTCTTCTACCAGTTACTGTTACACTATCAATACCTGCTTTCTTATAAGTGTAATTATATTGAACTGATCCTTCATGTTGTTCACTTATTGCAACTATTTGATCGTCTGGTATCTCTTTAAACCATTCTATATCATTTTCATCTATCGTATATGTTTCTGGGAATACAACTCCATTACTGTCAGTATTCCAACTAATTTTTAATTTTGTTTTATCCATTTTTCCCTCCAAATTTAATTAATTTTGTTTTTTAAATATATTATCTGGATTATATTTAATCCTTGCTTCTTTTTCTTTTTTTATTTGATTCACTTTTAAAGCACTATAATAAATATTCTTTTCTTCTGGTTTACACCAATATTTCATATAAATAATAAATAAAATATCTTTTGTTTTCTTTTTTAAATTTAACTCATTCAATCTTTTCGAATGATCTATATTAGGTACATAAGTTTTCGACTTATTTTTCTCTAAAAACTCTATAAACTTTAAAGGAATTTTTTCTACATAAACTTTATCCATATGTTTTAATATATCTAAAGTCTCCGAAATTCCTTCTGTCAATCTTACACTTACCATTTCTCCTCCTTTTTTCGTGATTGTGCAATATTAACTAATATTTTATCTTTAAACCTTGCAAAGTTTTTATATTTGTTAAAAATATTTTATCACGTTATGTTAACTGTTGTAAAATTAATAATTTTAATGTGCTTTATAAGAATTACTTATATTTACATTTATGTATAAAAATAACAGATGAAATATAACTTCATCTGCTATTAGTTTATCTTTTGTTACAAATTGTTACAAAAATATTCATACAACTATCATCCTTAATTCTTATATTATGTTTTATTACTTCTATACCAATCCTTCATTTTTATTATACAAAATTAAATTATCTTTAAGAATATCAGAAACCGTAACTTTCTTTGCATTATACTTTCTTAAAAGTCCATGATAAACTTCCAAATACTTTTTCTTGTACAAAAGAACATATATATTCAGTTATTCCTCCAAGTATCATAGCAATCAAAAACACTTTTACTTTATTATCAGTTTTTATCAATTTAAAAGTAATATAATATACAACCGCTCCTATTCCATATACAGGAATAAATGGTCCATATATTAATCCTTGTCTTACTTCAAAATGACCTTTTTGAAATAAAACAACTATCATCTCAAAAATATATCCAAGCACACTTCCTATTATAAACATCCAAAATATTATAATAGCTTCATTTAATACAGCCTTTTTTCTCATTTTATCTCTCCATTTATTATTTTAAATTTTAATTTATATTTAATTTACATTTAAAATTTACTTTTTTCTTTATTACATTATAAAATGACAATCTTAGTTTTAATATAGATGTTGCTTACATCTATATTACAGTTTTGTAATATAAGAAAAAAGGCAGAATATTAATATAAAAATTATATATTCTAACCTTTTCTAACCTTTATAAGTCTTTAAAACTTTAACACTTAAAAACCTATTTATTCCTCCTTAATAATGTTTTTACTACCAAAATATGTTGCTAAGAAATATAATCCATATACTATTCCTATAATTAAAACTGTAGCAATCGCTGATGGTAACAATTCTTCTTTACTTGCAAGCACACTCATAAGTGTTATTGCAAATTGTATTCCAAATATTGAATGAATAATAGCTAGTATTAATGGTAACATGAAAAATATTGCTATTTGTCTAAATAAAGCTTGGTTAATCATCTTCTCATCACAACCGATTTTTCTTAAAATAATATATCTTTGTTTATTATCGGCACTTTCTGTTAATTGTTTTAAAGCAAGTATTGCAGCACTTGCAATTAAAAATATAATTCCTAGATATATTGCTATAAATACTACTATAGCAGCAACACCTGTGCTTGACTCTATTATTGATATTCTAGTCATTCCATCTAAAGTAATTCCTTTTTCTTCTAAATTTTTAATTAAAATTGAATCTGATTCTATAAAATTCTTCTCAATCTCTTCTTTTTCTTCGTCTGAAGTAGCATTATAATTTGCTGCTAAGAAAGTCTCCTCCTTCATATCTTCAGTCAAATTGCAACTATCTGGAACTAAAATAATTCCTGTGTTTGTATGACTTGTTGACATTTCTATAAAACCTTCTTTGCACTCATCATATTTTGGTTTATACTCTTTTCCTGCAATTTCTAATATATTACCTTTTTCAAGTACACCATTTCTAATTGATAACATGTTATCAAATTCGCAAAGTACTATATACTCATCATCATTTAAGCTATACTGCTCATTTCCATAAAGTTTAGCAAGCTTGTTATAATCTGAAACTTTTACAATCGTTTCTGCAGTATCATACTTAAGCATTGGAAATTGTGCTTTTACTTCTTCATACTTATCTCCTATAAAATCTCCCCAAGTTAAGTCATTTGTTGCATATATTGGAATCTCTACTATATCTTTTAATTTACTTATATCAAAATCATTATTTTCTAAAGTTTCTACTATTGTTATTTTTGAATCTTCAATTGCCTCTTCAGTTGCTCTATACTTTTTTCCATATCTTGTGTATTCCTCTGGAAGATTTGCTGTTTTATATAAATTTAAATCTACTGGTGTCATATCAAGTAAATCTTTTTGCATTGTGTTTCTTAAAGATAAACTAGAAGATAAAATACTTATTGTCATAAATAACATTAAACAAATAACAGTCATACTAATTACTGTTGTATTTATCTTATTATTAATTTGTCTTAGCACAAACATATTTGTACCTTTTAAATAAGTACCTTTTAATGATTGTACTAATCTTAATATAAATCCAGATAAAGACCAAAATATTAAGAAAGTTCCTAGTATTCCTAGTAATATTATCTGAAGCATTTGTGATATTTCTGTGATTTTATTTGCATCTATAGTAACTTTATAATAGCAGAATCCTAAAATTCCAGCTGCAATTAAAAATATTAAAATAGAAATAAAAGGATTTTTCATCTTTACTTTTTCATTTTTCTTTATTGCTGTTAAAAGATTAATTAATTTATATCTTGAAATTGTAATAGTATTAAATATCATTACAGCTAAATACATTATTGCAAAATATATACAAGTTTTTATACATGCTTCTCTTGAAAAGACAAATGTAAATTTGCTCATATCTGCTTCAAATAATTTTGCAACTAATACTGACATAAATTGTGAAGCAAATACCCCTATAACAATTCCACATACAAGTGAAACAATTCCAACTAAAATTGTCTCAAATAAGATTATTTTTGAAATTTGCCTCTTTCCCATTCCTAAAATCATGTATATACCAAATTCTTTTTTTCTTCTATTTATTAAAAAATTATTTGCATATGCAATCAAAAGTCCAAGTGTTACAGCAACAAATACAGAAACTATATTAAGCATTCCTATCATAAGTTTTATAATTTCTCTTGTTGAAGTAGATACATCAAGCATTGCTTGCTGAGTATCTAATGAATTAAACATATAAAAAATTGCTACACCTAATACTAAAGTTAGAAAATAAATAGCATAATCTTTAAAACTTTTCTTCATATTTTTTATTGATAATTTAAATAACATCGTTCAAATCACCTCCAAGAAGTGTTTGTACCTCTATTATTTTCTCAAAAAATTGTTTTCTCAAACTATTTCCTTTAGTAAGTTCATTAAAAATCTTACCATCTTTTATAAATATAATTCTATCTGCATATGAAGCTGTAAATGCATCATGTGTTACCATTAAAATTGTGCTTCCTAAAGATCTATTTAGAACATCAAAAGTCTCTAAAAGTTGTCTTGCAGATTTTGAATCTAAAGCTCCTGTTGGTTCATCAGCAAGAACTAGTTTAGGATTAGTAATTATAGCTCTTGCAGATGCTACTCTTTGCTTTTGTCCACCTGAAATTTGATATGGATATTTTTTTAAAATATCTGATATCTCAAGTTTACTTGCAACTTCTTTTACTCTTTTGTCTATCTCTTTTGCATGTACTTTTTGAATTGTTAATGCTAGTGCTATATTTTCATAAGCAGTCAAAGTATCTAAAAGATTAAAATCTTGAAATATAAACCCAAGCTCTTCTCTTCTAAATTTGTTTAAATTATTTCCTTTTAATTTTGTAATATCTAAGTTATTAATGAAAATATTTCCAGATGTTACTCTGTCTATTGTAGAAATACAATTTAAAAGTGTTGTTTTACCACTTCCAGAAGCACCCATTATTCCTACAAACTCCCCTTTTTCTACTTTAAAGCTAATATTATTTAGTGCTTTCGTTAAATTTGATTTATTACCATAGTATTTTTCTACATTCTTAACCTCTAATACTGTACTCATAATAAAAATCTCCTTTCTCTTTATAGCTTTATTGTAGAACTTTATTTTTTTATGTGCCATCGATTTTGGTGACATTACTCTTACAATTTTGTCACTTTCTATATTAACATTAAAAATCTATAAAACTATTTTTAGGGAATGTAATTTTAACTTCTGTCCCTTCATCTTTATTTGAATCAAGTTCTATTTTAAGACCTAATTTATCACATAATTTCTTACATAAATATAAACCAATTCCTGTTGATTTCTTTCCTATAATTCTCCCATTTTCTCCTGTAAAACCTTTTTCAAATACTTTTCCAACTTCTTCTTTTCTCATTCCAATCCCATTATCTTTTATGCATAAAACAGTATTTTCTTTTCCATCTTTTGAATAAATTTCAATCTTTTTATCTTGATTCTTCATATATTTAATAGAATTCTGAATAATTTGATTTAATATAAATACAATCCATTTACTATCTGTATACACTATTTTTTTAAGATCATGAAGTGATATATTAATCTTATTTGAAATTAATGACACTTTATTTTTAAGTATTACTTGATTTACAATTTCATCTAATTTAACTTTTGATATCATATAATCTTTTTCAACAGTATTGCTTCTCGCATAAAATAAAGCTTGTTCTGTATAATTTTCTATTTTATCTAATTCTTCTTTTATACTTTTACTTGCTTCCGTTTTATTATTTTCTATTATCATTTCACTAGTTGCAATTGGTATTTTAATTTCATGAATCCATAATTCTATATATTCTTTATATTCTTCTTGTAAAAACTTATATGAATTCACATGTTCTACCATTGATTTTCCTGCATCTTGCAATGTTTCTTTTAAAATCTTTCCTTCTATAAAATTAGGATTATTAATAATTTCTGAAATTAAATATTTGTCATCTAATTCATTTAAATTTACTTTTAATCTTTTATAAAAACTATTTTTTACTATGTATTCACTAATAATTGATATAATAAGTGCAATCATTGGAAGAAGAATTACACATATTCTTATATACAAATTTATCTCATATATCATAAGTAAAACTTCTATCATGATTAATGAAAGTATAATCAAAACAATATATAAACTTTTTTCCATTAAAAAATTTTTAAACTTCATTTAATATATACCCCTGTCCTCTTTTTGTTTCTATCAAATCTTTTAAATCTAATTCTTCTAATTTATTTCGTAATCTTTTCATATTTACTGTTAAAGTATTATCATCTATAAAACTTTCACTTTCCCATAAATGCTCCATAATATCTTCTCTAGATACAATTTTATTTTTATTTTTCACTAAAAAATGCAATATTCTTAGCTCATTTTTAGTAAGCTCCACTTTTTTATCATCTTTTTCTATCATACTTTGAGATATATTTAAAATAAACTTACCACAATTTATTTTCTCCAAATTAATATTGGAATTATTACTTCTTTTTAAAAGTCCAGTAATTTTAGCAAGTAATATTTGAATATTAAATGGTTTTGTTACATAATGATCTGCACCATAATTTAAACTTATAAGTTCATCTATATCATTATTCATACTTGTAATCATCATGATCGGTACATCTGATACTTTTCTTATCTCACTTAAAATAAACTTTCCATCTGAAAAAGGAAGATTTATATCAAGTAATATTAAATCAGCATTTTCATTTAATATATTTTCTACTGGATTTTCAAACTTATCAAATTCTATTGCATCAAACCCATTTTTATCTAAAAACACTTTTAATTCATGTCTTAATTTTTCATCATCTTCTACAATTAAAATCTTTTGCATAAATTTACCTCCACAAGAATTATACCACATTTTATTTGCTTTGAAACTTACAAAAATGTAAGGTTAACTAACTTTCATAAAAAGCATAAAAATAAGATAAGTACAAAAATATTAATTTATTCTTATACTTACCCATAAATCTATTTTCTATTTAGTTTCTTTTCCCATAAAAGTTTTTCTTTATTTTCTATTTCATCTCTTGATAAAAAACTTGCCCATGTTCTATCAATTTTATCAATATTATTTTGAAAATAAATTAAAGTATCGATATAATAATTAATCTTCTCTTTTACTTTCTCTTCATAATTATTCTTATTTTTTATAACAATAGCAGTAAGTTCATAAAAAGGAAGTCCTAATGCATGTGTTTCGACATGTAATGTCGATATTCCTTGTCCAATACTGTGACATAGAGCAATATAATATTCATCATCGATTTCTTTGCATACTGCATGACAATCTAAAATTGCTCTTTTAGCTTCAGGCATTTTTATTTCACCAGATGCCCATTTTTTACATAATTCTATTGCTTTTCTTGGTCTTTTTTCATCCGGGTATTTTTCTTCAAATATTTTAAGTGGGCTTTTAACACACTCAAAAGCCCACAATACTAAAGTTCTATGTTTTTGTCTTTTTATAAGTTCTATTAAATCTTCTAAACATTTACTATCTCGATTAAATAAAACTTTGTTTTTTCTTTTTAGTTTTTCTTCTACATCTTTAAACATAAATATTTCTCCCATTTAATCTGTAAAATTGTTTATGTTTATTTTTTTATTCTTTTCTTTTAATTTTTATTATTTATTTTCTTTTAATGTATGTTTTTCAATTTCATATATAACAAATGTAATTAATACACCTATTGTAGCTGTAATAGCCTGAGTCGTACTCATTGCAGTTTGAAGTGTAGCTACTAGTTTTTGTGGAAATACTCCAAATACATTTAAAAGTTCAAAACCTGCAAATATAACTAAAACTTTTAAAACAACTCCAACTACACCTGCTAAGAAGTAATTCATTTTCTTTTCTACTAATATTTTTTTATATGCATATATTAATACAAAATTTCCTATCCAAATTGCTGGAATCATATATGCCATATATACAGAAGCTGATTTAAATACATAACCACTTAATATTGTAGATACACTTGGCATTGTAACAATACCTACTATCTTTTTCCATCCTTTAAGATTAATAGCAGCAACTATTAATGCTGTATTTACAACAGATCCTACTATTAATTGAGAATTTTGAGTAATTACACTTCCGGCTCCAAATACACTTGCAATTAATTTAGCTAAAAATGTTGGTACTAATAGGGCAATTAATCCTAATATTATAGCTTGCATGATCTCTATTCCTTTTGAAAAATTATACATTGTTTTATTTAAAATATTTTCTTTTTCCATTTGACTTTACTCCTTTTGTTTATATTTTCAATACTCATTATAAGTCAAATAGAAAAAATATTCTACTACAAATTAAAAATAAATATTAATCTATAAAAATCAATATTTATTCTTAACCAAATATTATTAAATTATCTATCTAATTCTCTTTGAACAGGAGTATATACATATATAGATATCCTATCATCTTCAAATTCATCTTCTATTTTTCTTGCTGTAACGCCTTTAATTTTTCTTAATTCCTCATCTAAATCACTTGAACTATAAATTGGTCTTCCTTTAAATCTCATTTGATAAATTTCTGCATTATCACTAATAGTAAATACAGCAGGCTTTTTAGCTCTTACAACTTCTTCTACAAATTCAGTAATCTTACTTCCACATATTAAATCTGCCCAGTCTTGCATATCTTCTGAATTTCTAAAAAATTGAGCTTT
The DNA here is from genome assembly GCA_944387405.1 of uncultured Clostridia bacterium. Lineage (GTDB taxonomy): Bacteria > Bacillota > Clostridia > TANB77 > CAG-508 > UMGS1994. Next base: position 21,892 of record CALXET010000001.1, on the reverse strand, counting down.
TGTCACATGAAGTTTTCCTTTTCCATTTTTAGCTTTTCCACTAAATTCTTTTCTAGCATCTGGGTCAACACTTACTACTTCATATCCAGCTTCTGCAAGTTTTCTTCCTAAATGAGAGCACATTCCATCACCTACACATAAAATTCTTTTATATTTACTTGCAGGAAAATTCTTCGTCACTTCATCATAAACAATATTTGATGGAGTTTCAATAATTCTATACCAATCTAAAAAATCTACAAATAACTGCTCACATCTTGCCTTACTAATTCCATCAGGGCATTTAACTCCAGTATCATGATACTCACATCCACTTGACATATCTAATTCATTAATTTTCTCAAATATTGTGTATATTAAAGCTTGAAATTCATCATCAGATAATCTATCTGGATTAGTATATAATACTTCTCTTCCTTTTTCTATTACTTCTGTTCTAAATCTTACTATTTCTTGCAATTCTTCAAATATACCCATAAAACCTCCAAATTGCTTTATATTATAACATGATATAAAGCCAATTTCAACTTATGTAAACTAATTTATGTTTATTGACTTTTATTTTTCTCAGGCTTATAATATTTCCATAAGATGGTAAGGAGGAAAAAATTATGAAAAAAATAATAATATTTCTAATTTTAATAGTATTAATTATTGGATCTCTTGTTTTTTTATATTTCAATAATAACTCTTCTAAAAATGGAACAGAAACAACATCAGAAAATACGGAAAATGTAACATCACTGCAAAATGATGAGAGCAAATTTACTTCTAGCAATATAACATATCAAATTAATGATAATATACTATTGAGTGATTACAAAACCATAAATAGATTTTACTATAGAGTTATAAAAGATTATCAAACTTACTTAGACACTAAAGATAATTTTAATAATATTTTAGAAGTTTCTGAAAAAGATTTTGAAAATAATTTTATGATACTTGTAATTACAGAAAATGCACCAGTTAACGGACTTATCTTTGATAACCTATCAGCAGATGATTATTCATTAACTCTTAATTATGTAGTAAACTCTTCTGATAGAGATGCACAAACTGGAACTTCTATATTAGTATCAAATGATTTATATAGAGATACTATTAACATAGAAAAAACTGTTCCAGAAATGAAAATGACTTCTTATACAAATATTAGAGAATTACCAAAAGATTATTCTGTTGAAGATGCAAAAAAAGATAATTGCTTAGTAATTGATATGAAAAACCATACTAACTATAATTTTAATAATTTAGAAGATTTTATAGAAAAAGTAAAAAATAAAGAAAATGCAGAAATAAGAATATATAATTATATGGATAATGATCAAATATATATTTATGATATAACTTATTCTAATGAAAACAAATTCTTTGTATGTGAAGATCGTACTAGATATACATCAAATAAAAATAATAATTCTACTTATGAAACATATCAAATAAATACTGATACAATAACTGTTGCTCCAAGTTCGATTTCTACTACTACACTTTATACTATCGAAGATGAATATGAATCATTATCATTTGGAATAACTGAATATTAATATAATGATATAAAATCTAAAAAAGAACTCAAATTATAAATCTTTATTAAATAATTTGAGTTCTTTTAATTTTTACTTTTATCATTTATTCTTTTTACACTATTATATTTTATAATTTTTTATTAATTATTCAGATCTTAGGGCAAGTACTGGATCTTCTTTAGCAGCTTTCTTAGAAGGAATAATACCTCCAATTAATGTTAAAATAACACTTAATACTACTAAGATAATTCCTGCAACTACTGGCATAGATGCACTTACAATATCAGAACCCGCAACATTATGAATAATCATATTTGTTGGTATAAGAAGTAGTAAAGTAACTCCTATTCCTATTAATCCTGCAAGAAGTCCAATAATAAACGTCTCTGCATTAAATACCTGAGAAATATTCTTTTTAGAAGCTCCAATCGCTCTTAATATTCCTATTTCTTTCTTACGTTCTAGAACGCTTATATATGTTATAACACCAATCATTATTGAAGATACTACTAGAGATATTCCAACAAAAGCAACTAAAACATAACTTACAACATCTACAATTACAGTAACAGAACTCATCAAAGTTCCAACTATATCTGTGTAGGAAATTACTTTTTCCTCTTCTCCTTCTTCTTTCATTCTGCTGTTATAACTATCTAAAATCTTAATAATACTTTCTTTTGCTTCAAAATCTTTTGGATAAATTGAAATACTGCTAGGTTCTTTAAAATCAGCATATCCTAATTTTGATAAATTACTATCATATGTTGCTTGTTCTTTAGTCATAAGTGATGCCATAAGTTCTGAAACCTCTTCTTCATCCATTTTCATTTTAAATGCTCCAGCAAAAGCTTCTCCATCTATACTGATTGCATCTGCAAAAGAACTTCCTAAATCTTTCATACTAGATGCCATTTGATTTTCCATAGCTTTTCCTAAAGAATTCATACTAGATGCCATATAAGTTCCCATTATATTAGAAATTTGTTTATCCAAGTTTTTAGATTTCATTATTTTTACTAAACTATTTGTAATAGTTTTTTTAGCTTCATCTGATTTTAAGTATTCTGCTAAATATTCATCAAACTTTGATATATCTGGAAGATTATTTTCTTTAGCATAATCTGAATAACCACTTAATATATTATTCATTATTTTTTCTAATTGCTCTTCTGTGAGTGTTGGCTCGCCATTTTCAATTATTGCAGCTTGGATTTGCTCCTGAAGAGCTTCACTTACTTCTTTTGATTGCAAATATTCTGTTAAATATTTGCTAATCTGAGTAACATCTGACTCTGGATGATTTTTAGCATAATCTTTATATCCTTCTAAAATATCATTCATTAAGTCTTGTATCTCACTGCTTGATATTGAAAAATCTAAATTTTTAATAATAGTATCTAAATCTAAAGCTGGCATAGATACATTACTTGCTATATCTCCAAAATCGCTAAAATCAAGCTTAATCTTAGTTTCATCAAATTTAAATGCAGAATTTAATTTTTTCTCATCTATTTCTATTAATGAATCCATATCAAAATCGCTATCTTCTTCTTTTGCATTAAAATCTTTTCCAGTAAATACATTTATTTTAGGATTATCTAATTGTTCTTTTAAAATTTTACTTTCTTGCGCTTCTACAATTATATGATCTGCAAGTGAATCTGGATAATATATTCCTGTTTGAAGCATAGTAGCTGAAACTCCTTTTTTTGGCTGTACTACTCCAACTATTTTTAAATCTTCTCCATTTTCAACTACTTTTTTCATATATTTTGTATTTTCTGATTTGTCAGTCCATACATTATATTCTTCATCATATTCATAATAATCTGTTGCATTTATAAGCTTAAACTTTATATTTAAAATATCTTCATAACTATATGATCCCATATTTTCTGGGACATCTACATCTTCTTCTGCAGAAAATTGCTCAACCATTTTATCTAATTCTTCATAATCTCTAAGTCCTAATGTATACAGCATAAAATCACTAATCTTTCCAGATGAAGTTAATACTAAAACACATTCATTATAATTTTCTGGCCAATGCCCTGCTTTTACATCATATTGATTCATAAATAAATCTGTATTTTCAGGCATTTTAAAAAACATATTAGTACTCATCATAGAAGACATCATACTATTTGAACTATTAGTAGATCCAATTCCAAGTCTACTAAAAGACGAATCTGGATTTACTCTTCTTAGATTTTCAGTATCAGAACTATATATTTGTGGAGTTACATTATATGAATATTCTATAGCTTTTGCATAATTATAAACATCAGAATCTCTACTTTCTAAATATTCCATAAGTGACTTAAGATCATTAGAGCCTATTGTTGAAAACATATTTGTAAGCATTTTTGTAACTTCAATATCTTTTTTCTCTTCTACCTTTTCTTCATCAGAAGTTTCTCCTCCAGCTCCTGCAAGCATTGAAGTAATATCTATTCCTGTGCTTTGTATTTGAAGTGGATATTCAGATAAAGTATCTTCTTCTACAGATTTTATATATGAATTCACACCATTTGCTAATGAAAGTATCATAGCAATTCCAATAATTCCAATTGATCCTGCAAAAGCTGTTAAAAAAGTTCTTCCTTTTTTAGTTCTCAAATTATTAAAACTTAATGAAAGTGATGTTAAAAATGACATTGATGTTTTTCCCATATTTTTATGCTTTGGTTTTTCTAAATTATTTTCATCAACAATATATGGATCACTATCATTTATTATTTTTCCGTCTCTTAAATTAACAATACGTGTTGAATACTTCTCCGCAAGTTCTGGATTATGTGTTACCATTACAACTAATCTATCTTTTGCAACTTCTTTTAAAAGTTCCATAACTTGAACGCTTGTCTCTGTATCTAAAGCACCTGTTGGCTCATCTGCAAGTAGTATATCTGGATCATTTACTAAAGCTCTTGCTATTGCAACTCTTTGCATCTGTCCTCCAGATAATTGATTAGGCTTTTTATGTAATTGTGCTCCAAGTCCTACTTGCTCTAATGCTTTAATTGCTCTTTGTTTTCGTTTTCGTTTTGAAACGCCAGATATAGTAAGAGCAAGCTCAACATTTGCTAAAATATTTTGATGCGGAATTAAATTATAACTTTGAAATACAAATCCTATTGTATGATTTCTATATGAATCCCAATCTCTATCTTTATATTTTTTAGTTGATATTCCATTTATTATTAAATCTCCTGAATCATATCTATCAAGACCTCCAATAATATTTAAAAAAGTAGTCTTTCCTGAACCACTAGGTCCTAAAATAGATACAAACTCATTATCTCTTAAATTAAGACTAACATTATCTAGTGCTTTTTGCACTAACCCTCCTGTTTTATATTCCTTACAAATATTTTTAATTTGTAACATTTTAAATTTCTTCTCCTTTTTCATTTTTTGCACATAGATTATTATAACACATATAAATTAAAATCTAATATATAATACTGATATTTTTTATATTATTTCATAAAATATCATAGCTAAATAGTCTTAAATAAAACTTAAAAATCACTTCTCTATCTTTTATTTATAATAACTCACTATATATTTTTAAACATACTATTTGTATTCATTTATTTTTTTATTGCTTCATGTTATAATTACTTTATGAAGCATAATTAATTCATACTTTATTTAAAGGAATATATTATTATGAAAAAGAAAATATTAATGATTATAAATCCTGTTGCTCGGAAAAGGAAAAACAAAAAAACGTATTTCTCAGCTTATTCAAAATTTTAAAAACATGGATTTTGAAGTTTTAACAGAATATACAACTATTCCTATGTACAATTCTAGTATTGATACAGATATTATAGAAAAATACAATAACAATATCGATGCTATTTTTGTATGCGGTGGTGATGGTACACTTCACCATGTAATAAAAGAAATCTATGCTCATGGCAAAAATATTCCAGTTGGATTTATTCCACTTGGAACAACTAACGATTTTGCAAAAAGTCTTCATGTATCTAGAAGAAAAATCTTAGACTTTGCTAAAAACTTTGATAAATATATTCCTTATAATACAGATGTTGGCTTAATTAATAATAACAATGTTTTTGTTTATATAGTAGCATTCGGAATTTTTTGTAAAAGTTCTTATAAAACAGATTATAAATTAAAACATAAATTTCGGAAGATTATCTTATATTCCACATAACATTAAAGATTTATTTTTTAGCAAACCTCATCGCTTAAAAATAAAAAATGAACACATAGATATAGAAGATGACTTTATATTTGGAAGTATAAGTAACTCCAAATATATAGGAGGATTTCATGTATTTAAACAAAAAGAAGTAAAACTAGATGATAAAAAATTTGATGTTCTTTTAGTAAAAAATCCCAAAAATGTTTTTCACAGATTATACTTACTTCTTAAAATAATAAGTGGAAAATTAGATGATAAATATATATATTATTTTCAAGCATCTGAATTAAACTTAAATGCAGAAAAAGAAATTAACTGGACTATTGACGGTGAATATGGTGGAAAAATGAAAACTATTTGTATTGGAAATGCAAATAATCAAATTCCATACTTAACAAAGGAGATCTTATGAATATAAAAAAAATAGAAACTAATTATAATAAGAAATATTTTTTAAAAGAATTTAACAATATTAAATATAAGAAATATTCGAAATCACTAGAAAATGAAATAGTCAACATATATCCAGAAATTACATATCAAGATATTTTAGGATTTGGAGGAGCTTTCAGTGAAGCTACAGGAGTAAGTCTTTCAAAACTTCAATCAAACAAAAAAGATGAGGCTTTAAATGAATATTTTTCAAAATCTGGTCTTAATTATAATTTCTGCAGGCTTCCAATCGCAAGTACAGACTTTTCTTTAAAATCTTATTCTTATTGCACAAAAAATGATTTGTCAGACTTTTCTATTGAAAAAGATAGACAATATATTATAAATATTGTAAAACAAGCTTTAAAAATTAATCCTGATATTAAATTTTTAGCATCACCTTGGTCTCCCCCAAAATTTATGAAAAATAATAAAATGCTTATTTTAGGAGGAAAACTTTTAGATAAATATAAAAATCTATATGCAGATTATCTAGTAAAATATATAAAAGCATATGAAAAAGAAAGTATTAATATAGATTATATTACTGTACAAAATGAGCCAAATGCAATTCAACTTTGGGAATCTTGCTTATATTCTCCGGAAGAAGAATGTGACATGGTTTTAAACTATATTTATCCAAAATTTAAAGAAAATAATATTAATACAAAAATATTAATATGGGATCATAATAAAGAAAAATTATATACACGTATACTCCAAGAATTAAACTTTAATGAAAAAGCAAAAGATATTATTTCTGGGGCAGCTTTTCATTTTTATTCTGGGTCTCATTTTGAAAACATTGCCCTTTTAAGGCAAAATAATGATTTTAAAGATAAATTACTTATACATACAGAAGGTTGTACTGGATACTCTAATTTTAATGAAAAAGATTTTATTCATAATGCCGAAATATATGCTCATGATATATTAGGTGATTTACTATCTGGAGCAAATGGTTATATTGATTGGAATTTAGTATTAGATAATAATGGTGGTCCAAATCATAAGAAAAATTATTGTGATAGTCCTATTATGTTAAATAAAGATAATACTGATTATATAAAAAATTTAAGTTTTTATTATATTGCACACTTTAGCAAATATATAAAAAGAAACGCAAAAGTTCTTGCTATAAGTAGATATACAACAGATATAGAAACTTTAGCTATAAAAAATCCAGATGATAGTATAGCAATTATTATGCTTAATAAATTTGGTTTTGATAAAAAGTTTAATATTTGTATAAATGGATTTACTTTCTCTGATAAAATAGAAGCACATTCAATAATTACTTATGTTATATCAGAAAATTAATTAAATACAAAATACAAAATACAAAATAAAATATAAAATTAAAATATAATATAATATAATATAAAAAAATATAAAACAATACAAAACAAAGAAGATAAAAGTATTCTTAATTTAAATATTTTAAATTTAAGTTTTAATTACTTTTATCTTTTTTATTTATTTTATTATTATTATTATTTAATTTCTTATTTTTCTATTTTTTCAAAAAAACTTTTATCTTTTTTACATATCGGACAGACAAAATCATCTGGAAGCTCATCCATCTCTACTTCATATCCACAAACTTTACATTTCCATACAGTTTTAGTTTGCTTTTCTTCTAACTTTTCTGCATTATCATTTTTGTCTTCATTTATTATCTCTTCTTTAATAAAAGTAGGTGCTTTTTCAGGACTCTTTCCTTTTAATACCTCATGATAATATTTGTATGTCATTGGTTTGTCATTATTTAATTTTTTCATAGCTATTACTTTCCCTAAAAAAGCTGTATGAGTTGAAGTTTCTAGTTTATCTATTACTTCACATATAATCACACCACAAGAATCTTTTAAAACTGGCATATCATCTATTTCAAATGTTTCAAAATTTTCATATTTATCTGTATCTTTGCTAGATTTATATCCAAAAGTTCCAATTAAAGATATATCTGTTTTTTCTCCTAAAATTGATAAAGAAAATTTATTTGTTTTACTAATTATTTTGTTTGTATAGTTATCATGATTTACACTTACAAGTATAGTCATTGGATCACTTGTAATTTGAACAGCGGTATTTACAATACATCCTACTTTTCTATCATCCTTACTTCCTATTACATACATACCATAACTTAAGTCCCATAAAACATTTTTATCCATATATTCCTCCTTTATACTATAGTTTTTACCTTTAATAAATAAATATTAAAAAATTCATTTATTATTTAACTTATTATTTATTATTACTTTTCTTATTTATTTTAATATCTTTAATTTATTTATATCTTATTTTTAATTAATTCTCAATACTTATTTTTACTTATTCTGTTTTAATTTAAACTAGCAAAGGGCCACCGGTATACCGGTAGCCCTTGCCGTAAGATTAGTTTGCCTCCTCTACGTGTTTTGCATTATGAGCTTTTTCTCACTTCCAGAACAACTGCACCATATGGCGCAAGATATTCTTTATTACTCGTTCCAATCTTGAATATAGTGTCTACAACCTCGTAACTCGCGTCGATTGAAACAAGTGACTCGTGATGAGTTCTGCTCACAGCAATAATAAAGTGTCTGCCATTTGCTTTGCGTTCATACATAAACTGTTCTTTGTCAATCTTCAGGATATTGCATTCAGCGCTTCTTAAGAAGTCATTGTCTCTTCTAATTTTAAGCACTCTTCTGAAGAAAGAAAGCAGTTCCTGGTCTTCGTTTTTCCATGGGAAAGAGCCTCTGTTTGCAAGATTACCTGCACCAGTCATACCGGCTTCATCTCCATAGAATATAGAAAAGATTCCAGGGAAAAACGCCATTGCAACAACAAACGACTTCAGTATCACTTTTCCGTGTTCGTACTCTTCGTTGGTGATTGGATGAGAATTAATCCATCCGTGCGATTCGTCTATCAGCTTCCACCCCCACTCACCATACTCGGTAAAACAATCTCTGCCGAGTATATCGATTATTCTCGATATGTCGTGAGTTGAAGTGAAATTCATCAGCATAAAGATGGTGTCTTCTGGATACTCAGAGAAAATCTCATAGATTTTATCCCTAAGCTTTCCTGTATCTTGATACTTATAATATCTTATCAAAGCATCAACAAACAGGTAATTCATAACACTATCCATGCCTTTTCCAGATGAAAGATATCCGCGATTCATTCTCATCGGATTATACCATACTTCTCCAATGATAAAGCCATCCTTCTTGTTTCTACGGACAGCAGTACGGATTTGTTCAATCATCCAGTCTGACAGTTCATCAGCAACGTCAAGTCTTAAGCCATCAATTCCAAGTGCAAACCACTTGTCAATGACTTTACCTTCTCCTGTGATGTAGTTAACCCACATCTGACCATTAGAGTCACATACAGGAAGGTTTCTCATTCCCCACCAAAAATCAAAGTCCTCTTTTCCATTAATCCAGACTCTTCTATAGAATCCGTAGTATGGCGAAGATTTACTCTGATAGGCACCAAGTTCGTCGAATGTGCCATACTGGTTAAAATATTTGCTATCATTACCAGTATGATTAAACACCGCATCAAGGATAACTTTCATTCCTCTTGCATGTGCTTTTTGGCACAGCTCAATCATGTCTTCGTTGGTTCCTGCATACGGATCCACATTTTCATAGTCTGCTGTATCATACCGATGATTAGATTGACTCCACATCGTAGGGCTCAGATACAAAATGTCAACCGAAAGGCTCTCAAGATAATCAAGAGCATTGATAATTCCTCTTATATTTCCAAGGAAAAAATCAACATTCCAGTCACCATTTTCGTTAGCACCTACAACAGGTGGATCTCCCCACTTGGATATGGTACGTCTCGGCATAGGAACCACTTTCAAGGCATCATCTCTTGCAAATCTATCTACAAAGATATGATACATAGTAGCACCTTTTGCCCACTTGGGTGTTTCAAACCCAACAGACATCTTGAAACACTCAAAAAGAGTTATAGAAGTATCTGAAGTTACTCCATTTCTCTTAAAGAGATTTGTAAATCCATTGCATTCGTACGCAAAATAATAGTGATACACAGGATTAGCAGGAAGTTCAATTACCGTTTCAAAAATAGCATGTGTCTCACTATTCTCTTTGTAATTTATCCGATACTCTATCCTTCGTTCAAAGGTCCAAACAACAATTCTTACATGCTCGATCCATCCATACTCCATTGGAATTTGAATAGATACGTTGAGCTTCTCAGAATTACCCCCTGACTCTTCTTGCAGGTGAATAATCCGATGATTGACGCTCAAACTAGCTTTGCTCATCTTATTCCCTCCTTATATTGTTAAGAAAAGCCAACTTTGCCACTAATGTTTACGAGTTACACTCTTATTTAATATTATTATTTAACAAAAGTCAAATACTATTTCTTTCAAAATAAAACAAAAAATAGCAGTTTTCTTACTGCTATCTTAAAATTTATTCATCTTCTTTTATTATAAAAACTCTTTATCATGATATCTTTTATATGTTCCAAGTATTGTAAGCAAAATTATTATAGCTCCTGCAATTAAATATTTAGTATCTACAGTATTATTTAAAATAACATATCTAGATGAAACAAATTCAAATAAAGATATATTTTTAATAAATTCTACTTTCTCTCCCATACCGCCTATAATCTGCATCAAATATGAAATAAATACAATTGCAATTCCAAGCGACATAGAGCTTCTAGTTTTCTTAAAAAATGTAGATAAAAATAATGTAATAAAAAATAACATAAAATATAAAAGCATAGGCAATAAACTTATTATTAAAAATTCTTTTAACTCAAAATCTTCAATATTTCTTAAGCAAATAAAATTAACTATAGTGACTAAACCAGATAAAATTAAGATATTTATCATTCCACATAATATTTTTGAAGTAACAATACTTTCTCTACTAATAGGTTTTGAAATTAAAAATTCAATTGTCTTATCATTTTCTTCTTTAACTAAAATTGTAGCTCCAACAATAGCAGCATATAAACCACCTATTAATGTCAAAAATGTATATCCCTCTGTTTTAAACCAACCATATGCAGTTTCAATTCCAACAATATCCATATTAAAAGTTGCAAGTATGTCATCTGGCATAGTATCCATCATTTTAGTTATCATATATTTTGTCTCTTCATTTATTAAACTTGGGTATATTGCAAATATTAAAGCAAACATTAAAACTAAAATTCCAGTCCATATAATTAGACTTTTTAAATTAATCTTTAACTCTCTTTTTAACATTTTTCTTCTCTCCTATTTTATTATTTATAATAATGAATAAATATTTCTTCTATATCTAATTCTTCTATTAATAATTTTTTTATACTATATTTGCTTAATATTTTCATAAGATTATTAATATCATCTTTGTATATAAATTCTAATGTTTTATTTTTTATACTATCTTCTGATAATTTTAATTCTTTTAAAATATCTTTATTATAATCAGAAGTAATTTTAATTCTAACTACATCAGAATCTTCAATATTATTCATATCATCTATATTAATAATTTTTCCTTCTTTAATAATTGCAACTTTATCACATATTCTTTTTATTTCACTTAATATATGTGATGAGAAAAATATTGTTGTTCCTTTTTTCTTTTCTTCTAATAGAATCTCGTAAAAAGCTTCTTGCATCAGTGGATCTAAACCACTTGTTGCCTCATCCATTATTACTATCTCAGGTTCATGCATAAGAGCTAAAACAATTCCTAATTTTTTTAAATTTCCAAGTGACAATTCTTCAATTTTCTTATTTGTATCTATATCTAATTTATTCACAAGTTCTGATACTCTTTTACTACAGTCTTTTTTATAAAAAGACTCAGAATATTTAATCATTTCTTTTACTTTTAGCTCATCATACAAATGAATTTCAGATGGAAGATATCCAATTTTATTTTTTAATTCATTATTCTTTTTCAAAAATAATTTTCCGTCTATAAAAACTTCACCTGAATTTTTATTAATTAAATTCATTATGCACTTTATAGTAGTACTTTTCCCAGCTCCATTTGGTCCGATAAATCCATATATTGTTCCTTTTTCTATTTCTAGATTTACATCTATAACTCCTCTAGATTTTCCATAGCTTTTTGTAAGATTTTTTATTTCTAAAATATTACTCATGTTTCTCTCCTATATAAAATTTATCATTTTTATCAATAATATTTATAATTTCATCTATATTTAAATTATCTGTTTTAATAATATACTTATCATCAATCTTCTTTTTTCTAAAACTTTGTAGTAATTCTATCGCTCTTTTCCCCATTCTACAATCTTCTTCTCTTTCTAAGTCTCTTTTTACAATTGTATCTTCATTAGCCATTAATACTACAAACTTTATTTTATATTCAGAAAATTTTTCTTTCATAATTACTAGATCTTTTTCATTTACAATATAATTAAATATTACATCATATCCACTTTCTAAATATATTTTTATTGTTTCTAAAACTACTTTCCAAAATACTTCTAAATGGTTTCCTTCTTTCCAGGGACTTTCAAAACTTCCTACTACATGATGGTATATTTCATCACCTTCTATCAGTACAGACTTTTTCTTTTTTTCAGCTAATCTTTTAGATACTGTACTTTTTCCGTACTCCTGCAGGGCCTGTTATTACATATAATAAATTATCCATAATTTAGTACCTCTAAAAATTATTTTTCTATTAATTTATGACCATTTCTAATCAAATATTTTTCTAAAGTATCATTTCCTTCTAATACGATTTTTTTAATATTAAGTTTATTAAAAAATTTCATTTTCTCATCATATTCTTTTATTTTTTTATCTATATAAAAATCACTATTTCCTCTTTTTTTATATCTTTCTTTATAAATTTTAAGTGAATCTTTACTTGGATAGCATAAAATAAAATCTAATTTATTTTTTAAATATTCTTCTACGATATCTATCCTATCCCACACAAGCACATATTCATAAATCTTAGTAGCATCTTTTATCGCTTTAATATAATTTTCTGGCCATTCTTTTCTTTGCTTTCTTTCCATTCCTTTTCTTTGTTCTAAATTTAAATATAAGATGTCAGAATCATCATATGCATACTCTGCAGAATCTAAATCTATAACATTTTTATATTTCTTACCAAGTGACGTTTTTCCTATCCCTGAAAATCCTGCAATTATAACTGCCATATTTTACTCCCTGTTTCTTGAATTTTTTATTCTTTTGTTTAAGTTTTATTTTTAATGAATAATATATTTTTATCACCTACAATATAACACATACTATATTTTTTCTTCAACTACTATTCCTGTTATAATTGCATTTTCTATAAAGAAAACTCTTTTTTCTAGCTTAACATTTATACTATATCCTGATGGTTGTAAAAGTTCAATTTCATTAATATTTTCCTTAAAGCATTTATAAATTGCTGTAGCTAAGCTTCCGCTTCCACATGCAGTTTCATAAAATATTGTATCAATCTCCTTTACCCAAACTACTGGATTAATCTTTAGTTTTCCATTTTCTTTTTCGAGTAAAACAATTCCTACTGCTTCTTCATCTGAATTAAAACTTTCCATTATTTCTTTTAATTCTATTTTAGCTTTTTCTTCATCTTCCTTTAGCTTTAAAATAAATTCATCTAAATTATTTTCCTCTACTACGACTTGCAAAATACCATCTAATTTTACTAAGTTAAATATACCTCTTTTTTCAATCAATTCTTCTTTGCTTTTCTTAATATTTAATTTGGCATATACACTTTTATCTTTATTTATCCCTCCTTTAATTTTTCCTTTAACTCCTGATACAGAAAGTTCTATTTTTCCTTCTTTTGCATTTAAAAATTCGTATATAGCACATCTTGTAGCATTCATACAAAATTCTCCGCCAGCCATCTCTAGTATTTTCTTCTCTTTATCTATAAAACCAACTTGTTCTACATCTTTATTTTTATTTAATATAATATCATTAATAATCTTTCTCTCTTCTTTAGAATAATTTAATCCTTCTACTAAAGCTGTTTTATTCCCACCTGGATTTAATATTTTATAATTAAAATTTTCTTCTCTCATATTTATCTCCCTTACTATTAATATTTTTTTATTTTAATTTTTTTACTAAATCATCTATTAAAATAGTCATTTGTTCATTTTTATTCATATCTTTTAAAACTACTTTATTTTCTTTAAATTCTTCATCACCAATTATTATTACATATGGTATATTTTCTTGGTTTGCATAATCTAAAGCTTTTTTTACTTTTCTATCATTCATTTCTATGTCTACATTAATATTATTATCTCTTAATATTTTAGATATTTTTAAGCCCTCAATTTTATTTTCCATTGGTATAATATATACTTTTATATTAGAAGAATTTAAATCTTCTTTTGATTTTAATATTTCAAACAATACTTCTAATCCAAAACTTATTCCAACTGCTGGATATTTTCTACCATCTCCTATAAAGTCTCCTATCATTTTGTCATATCTACCGCCTCCTCCAAGGCTCGATTTAATGCTTCCATCTTTTACATAAGCTTCAAATATTGTTCCAGTATAATATTCTTGACCTCTTGCTAAACTACTAGAAAAGATAGTTTCATCTTTTAAATTTATTCCTTCTAAATACTTATTTAATTCTGATATTTCTCTTATTCCCTCTAAAAGTTCTATATTATTAGTATTTTTATATTCTTTTTCTATTGTTTCAAAATCTAAGCTTAATAATTTAATTAACTTTTCTATTTGATTTACATTTATCCCTATATTTAAAAACTCTTCTTTTATTTCTTCTTTACTTAATTTTTCAAACTTATCTATTACAGTAATAGTCTGACTTATTTTATTTTCTTCTATATTACATTCTTTTATAAATCCACTCATTAATTTTCTATTATTATATTTAATAAAAACTTCTACTCCTAAACTTCTACATCCTTTAATAAATAAATCTATAAGTTCTGCTTCTACCATTTGTCCTTCTATACCAACACTATCTACATCACATTGTATAAATTCTCTAACTCTTCCTTGTTTTACTGGACCATCTCTAAAAACTTTACCAATTTCATATCTTTTATATGGCATTTTTATATTTGGATTAGAAGCTATATATTTTGCAAATGGTACTGTTAAATCATATCTTAATGCTAAATTTCTATCTCCTTGATCTTTTACTTTGTATATCTCATTTAATATGTCATTATCTTCATCATATTTTAAAGCTAATAATTCATAATAGCATAAGATCGATGTCTCTAATGGTTTATATCCATATTCCTCAAAAATTTTCTTTAATGTATCTGATATATAATTTCTTATAATTTGCTCCTTACTTCCATAATCACAAGTTCCTTTAACATTTTGTATTTCTAATTTTTTCATAATAAATCCACCTTTCATATTTTTATTTAATTTTTATTTAATTTTTATTTCTTCTTTTTGTTTTGTAAATTTTCTTTTGTTTTTATGAAGTTTAAAATATTTTTATAAAACAAAAAAGATATATAAAAAAATACTACTTATAAGATTTTCCCTACAAATAGTATTTTTAAATATATCTTTCTTAAAAATATTTTTAAACTACTTTGTAGGTACAGCATTTTTAGACCTGTACCTACATGAAACTTAATCACATAGTTACAAGCCCCTACAATGATGATGTAGTTCGTTTAAAAATATTCTAAACTTCATAAAATTTTCCTCTTTTTCAAATTAATATGTAATAATTTTAGCATAGCATTTAAATTATGTCAATTATAAATATGGTACTATATCTTCAAAAGTATCATATCCGCTTTCTAAATTTATGTGTCCAGCACCTGGAATAAGTATTTCTTCTGTTCCAACCGTACGAGCAAATTCTTTTTCTGTTTCATATTTTACATATGGATCATTATCTGAATAAAAACATATTATTTCATTACTATATTTTCTAACATCAGATAAATTATCTACATACATTGTTTTATTTACAGTATCATACTCCTCATCTATACCAAAATAATTGTTAAATCCACATACAAATATTAATTTCTTTACTTTTATTTTATTCTCAATTAGAAATTTTGATATAAATGCAGGAGCAATACTATGTCCTATAATAGTAGTATTTTCATTTATTAATCCTAAATCTAAATAATATTTTAATAATTTGCTCCAATTATCATAATTTTGGTATCCAACACCTGTTGGGAATTGTGGCACATATACAGACTTTTTCTCACTTTCTAAAAACTCATGTAACCATGGTAACCAATTACTATATGGACTTGAAAAAGATCCATGAATTAAAAAATAATTTTCCATTAAAAACACCCTTTCTTATTATTTTTTTATTGTTTATTTTTATATTATTTTACGTTTAATATTATTAAAAATAATTTCGTGTCCTCTCTCATTTGGATGTATTCCATCTATATTTATATTTTCTTCATCTAGTAAATTAAATATATCAAGAAATTCTACATTGTTTTCTATACAGATTTCTTTTATTTTTTCATTATACTTTTCTATATTTTCATTAAAATAAGATTGATTATTATCCCATGATATTGGATTTGTAAAATCTTCATTCACTTTTGTAAGACCTACAAATAAAATATTATTTGTATAGCTCTTACATATATCTATTATATTTTGAACATTTTTCATAAATGTTTCGGAGTCTGTTAAAATATACTTTTCTCTATTTAAATAAATTGCATCATTTATTCCAATGGATACTATAATTGTTTGAGGATTTCTTACATTACATTCATTTTCCATTCTTTTTAATAATCCTGTCGTAGTATCTGATGGAATTCCTAAATTATATACTGTGCAATCATCTTCATATATCATCATACAATATTTTGAAAGTCTATTGCACCACCCAAGAAACTCTTTATCCCATGCTCCCCAAACTATACTATCTCCAAATACACATACGTTTCCTTTAATCTTGAATTTATTTATATTACTTTCTTTTTTCACTATATTCATTACCTCTTAGATTATATTATTTTATTATATATTTATTATATCCTAGTTCTACTAATTCTTCATATGCTTTCCATACATTATCTGGGACTTTAACTTCTTCTTGCCATCCATAATCTGCATAAACTTTCATTCTCTGAATATCTCCAACTAGAACATGAATCCATTCATCATTAGATGCTCTTTTAAAATAATCTTCAAAGCTAATACTCTCAGATACAAAAATTCCTTCATACTCTGGCATCAATTTATTAAAAGTAGCTTGAACTCTTCTTTTATTATATGGTCTACAAATCACCATACATGTCTTTATATCTAAACCTTCTTTTTTTATAAGTTCTTTTGTAAATCTAAAATTATCTCCAGTATTCGTAGACTTATTTTCTATATAAATTTTTTCTTTTGGAACTTTCTTTTGAATTGCTATTTCAGCAAACTTGTCAGCTTCTGGCTCATTCCAAATCTTACTCGTAATTTTTCCGAAGACCTCCTGAAAAAATTATCTTATCAGAATATCCTTTAAAATATAAAGAACATGCATAATCTACAATGTCTATTCTAGATGTTCCAAGAACAATCATACAATCTGCTTTTCTTGGAACATCATCTATTTTCATATAATTCCATAAAACTTTAATTAATTCTAACTTGTCCATAAAATATCACCTATTTTATTATTTGCTTTTATTTATTTTTTATATAGTTTAAACTTCTTTTTTTATTTCACTTAACACTTCAGTAAAATTATTAAATCTTAAATCAGAAAATTTATTAATTTTATCTCTATTTTCATCAGAATACTTGTCATACATAATTATAGTATCAATTCCCGCATTTTTAGCAGCTTCTACGCCTACTAAAGAATCTTCAAATACTATACACTCTTCTTTTTTTACTTTTAAAGTATCCATTGTCTTATATAATACTTCTGGATCAGGTTTTATATTTTTAACAGAAGATTTATCATATATCAAAGTAAAATAGTCATCAAAGTTTGCTTTATTTATAATGTTTTTATTATACTTTCTATATTTTTCAATAGTATTTTCATTTGTAGTACTTGCTATAGTCAAAATAAAGCCTTTTTCTTTTAAATATTTTAAAACATTTTCAGCATCTTTCTTATAATCAATAACATTTTCTAAATAATAATCTGCTATCTCATATCTTATTTTTTTAATTTCTTCTTTAGATTTATCTGACTTATACTTATTCTTTAAAAATCCGCAATACTCTAAATATGCATCAGGAGTATTTCTATACTCTTTTAGTTTTTCATCTCTTATTTTACCAATATTACAATTATCAAACTTAATAGATCCTACTGTATTTATTAACTTAATATCTATATCATTCCATACACCAATAGAATCTATAAGTGTTCCATCTAAATCAAATATTATAACTTTCTTGTTTTCTAACATAATTTAGTCCTCTAATTTTTTCTTAATTTAATTTTGTTTATATATTTTTTAATCAATACCATACATATTACTATCTAGAATATCTAATGGATAAACTTTATTATTTTCTATTTCTTCAATAACTTTATAATTTACATGATAAGCTCTTATTTCTTCTTTGTTCATCTTTTTTAAATCATCTAAATCTATCCATTTAGCTTCTAATATTTCTTTTTTATCTACTTTAATTTCTCCACCAATTACTTCTGCTTTAAATCTAAAAAGTACATGTGTCTCTGTTCCTGCATATATTTGTGTAATTGGAAATAGTCCTGTAAGCTTTACCTTAAGTCCAGTCTCTTCATAAGTTTCTCTTATCGCACCATCTATTATATTTTCTCCATTTTCTACATGTCCAGACGGAAAATTCCACTGATTAAAACAGCTTTTTTTCCCTTCTCTGCACATTAACACTTTATTATCTTTTACAATTATGCATCCTGCTAATAATACCATTTTTAATCTCCTACTTATCTTTTAATCATCGTTTTTTAATATTTCTTCTACTTTATTTTTTAAATTCTTATAATCACCATGAGCTATAACAGGACTATATACTTTCACAGTAACATCTTTTTTCTTTTTAAAGAACTTTCTAATTCCAGAAGGATCTCTAAATTTTATTCTTATTGGAATTATTGGTTTATTTGTTTCTTTTGCAATTTTAAAAGCTCCATCTCTTAAATTTCTAATATTCTCGCAATAAGGTTTTAAAACTCCTTCAGGATAAACTTGAACAATTTTCCCTTCATCTAACCCTTTCTCTATAGCTTCTAAAAAGTATTTTTTATTATTAATACTCTTTGGAATAGGAATAGCTCCTAATAATTTAATAAGCTTTCTTACAAAAGGAATCTTAAAAGACTCTTCTCTTGTTGTAAAATACACTCTTTTATTGAAAAGAGCAAGACCAATCATTGAACAATCTAATACTAAAACATGATTAGACACGCTTATAGCTCCGGTATTTAAGTTTTTTATATTTTCTTTTCCTTCAATTTTTAAATCATATATTATCTTATTTAAAATAGATAATATTGGATATGCTATCCCATAATATAATATATTAGACGCGATTTTAAAAATCTTTCCTTCTTTAAAATATTCATAATTTTCATCAATATTAAAATCATATAATTTTTTAAATTTTATCACATCTTCATATTCTTCACTTATATTACTTATATTACCTATATTATTTGCTTTATTTTCAATATTATCTTCTAATACATCCTCTACTACTATTGCATCATTTTCTTTTTCCATCTTTCATTCCTTGTTTTAATTTCTTTTTTTATTAAATTTACTAAATCTTTGCAAGAATTTCTATTCATATATTTTCTTTGATTTTCTACTAATTCCCTGCATAAATCTTTATTTTCTAGAAGTAGTTTCGTACTTTCTACTATTTCAGAAATATTCATACATTTTAAAGACATCTTATGACTTTCAAAAAAGTCTGCATTGTAATTTTCACATCCTGGAATTGGCATAGTATGTATAAAAGGTTTTCCTAAGACAGCAATCTCTGTAGAAGTAAGTCCTCCAGGTTTTGAAAGTATAATATCACTACTTTTCATATATAAATCAATATTTTCTGTAAATTCTAGTGCTATAACATTATCTTTTTTATTTAATTTTTCGTATAATTCTTTATTCGTACCACAGGCAACTATTAGATTAATGCTATTAATATTATTCTTAAGTTCATCTACAATTTCTTCAACATTTCCAAAGCCCATGCTTCCTGTTAAAAGTAAAACATATCTTTTATTTATATCTAACCCTACTTTTTTCTTACAATCATTTATATCATAATCTTCACTATAAGCTCTCTTTACTGGAATTCCAAGTGGAATCAATTTATTTTCTTTAACTCCTTGATCTATAAAACTACTTTTAAGTTCATCACTTGGAGTAATCATAAAATCAGGATTTGTTTCTCTCCAAAAAGGAATACATACATAATCAGTCGCAACTGCAGTAAAATTAATTCTATGCTCTTTTTTTATTGCAGTTAAAGCTTGGGCTGCAAATAAATGTGTTGTAATTATATATTCATATCCATTTCTTTTAATATAATCATATAACTTATTTTTATTTAATTGATTCAACCCATATACAGGAGATTTAATATTAGTCTTTTGATAAATCTCTCCTAATTTATATGCAACTTTAAAAGTCTTTCCTTCATTATTAGTACTTTTTAAATAAATTTCATTTACTTTATCTTTTAAATTAGTATTAATTATCTCTAGATACTCCATAAAATCTGCTTCTAATCCTTGAGATAAAAGTTCTTCTAAAATTGCTTTAGCAGCAGAATTATGACCTCCACCTGTACCACAAGATAAAATTAAAACTTTTCCAGTACCTCTTAAAATCCTCTCTAATCTATAATAAAAAACACCTAATTTCCCTCTGTAATTTTTATTCCATGGTTTATTTCTTCCATAGTAATGAATTATAACAGTATTTTCTTTTACCCATTTAAGCCCAATAGGATTTTTAATATGATTTAAATTATATATGTTTAAATCTCTATCTCCTAAATTATATTTTAAAGCATCAATAATTTTTATTTTCTCCCCATATAAAGCAGTTATAATATCTTGATCTGGAAGCATTAATTTTTTACTATTATTTTCTACAAATTCACATACTTCTTTTTGTACATCTATTTTTCTAAGCTCTTTTAAATTAATTAATAAAACCCCTGTATTTATATAAGGGACATCATCGTCTATTCTTAATCTCACTTCATTTATTTTTCTTAAAATCTTTTTTACATGTGTTGTAGCAATATAGAAGTTTCCTTCAAAATCCATATTATAAAGTTCGTCTAATTTATTTATTACTAAAGTATCAGAGTCTAAATATAATATTTTATCTAAATTTTCAGGCAAATATTTAGTAGCAAATAATCTAAAATAAATTTCTTTTGGATATCTTTTTTGATATTGTGGAAAGTTTTTTACTTCTTCTTCATCTATTTTTATCATTTTTATATTAAATTTATTTAAATCTAATCCACTTTCAATTATATTCTTATCCTCTATATCTAATTCTCTATGTAGAATATATACATCAAATTTTGTATCTTTATTAGATAATTGAATTGAATTTAATAATATATTTACAAGTTTTACATACTTTTTATTTATTGTTAAAAGAATATTCATTTTTATCTCCTAAAATTTTAAAAACTTCTAGAAACTTTGCTAGAATTATACCATTAATACAAAAATTAAACAATAAAATAAGCTCTAAGAATTATTTCTTAAAGCTTAATTAA